>NZ_GG694006.1:0-200278 GCF_000160695.1 Centipeda flueggei ATCC 43531
TTAAGCAGCGAAACGGAAGCGTCGGAGCGTAAGCGACAGACGCTGACGATTGAGTCGCTTAGTCGATGTTTGTAAAGCAAATGTCGACTGTGACTTAGAGTACTCGACGTTGACGCAGTCAATGTCGACAGTAACTCAAAGGTACAAGCCTACAAATACAATTTGCTTACAGTTTCTTCTGTGAAGTTTTGAGTGAGCAAGACTCATTCAAGCATGCGGTGATGATGCCTGGACGGTACCACCTGTTCCCATTCCGAACACAGCAGTTAAGCGTCCACAGGCCGAGGGTACTTCGTTGGAGACGACGTGGGAGACTAGGTAGTTGCCGCAAGGATAGAACTCGTGAATGACGTGTTCACGAGTTCTATTTATAAATAACATGGCGGCTTTGGTGAAGCGGTTAACACACTGGATTGTGGCTCCAGCATGCATGGGTTCGATCCCCATAAGTCGCCCCATAGGGGTATAGCTCAACTGGTAGAGCAACGGTCTCCAAAACCGTAGGTTGTGAGTTCAAGTCTTACTGCCCCTGCCATTGAGGTTCAGCCGTATCGATTTGATACGGTTTTTTTGTTCTTTTATGTTCTTTTTCTTGTCAAACGTTTCATTATGGTGTAGAATGGCGAACAGCAAAATGATTTTTTTGCCTTGAATTTAAGGAGGAGATCTATCCATGAAGAAATTCGTCCAAATGGCGCTTGCTTTGTGCCTTATGCTGCTTGCCGTACAGGTGAGCGCATCTCCCTATACGGATAAAGTGACGCTTCCCGAGGGAGCAGTGATTACAAATGTTAATCGTTTGGCGATCGGTGCACCTCTTTATGTACAGGTCGAGGATACGGCTCCTTCCATTGAGATCCTGACCCAGGTTGTTGCAGATGCTGCCCGTGTGACGCGTACTAACGTAGTCAGCTATGATACGGTGGTGAACGGGGTCAAGGAGAGCAAGGGCGTTGATCTGAAGACACTTCCGCGCCGTGATGCTGCGAAGACGTTTAAGGAAAATGTTGCCTCCTTTGCTGATGCCTATGTGATTCTGACGGTAGCAAACAATAGCCGTACGGTCTTTTTCTTTGATGTCTATCGCTCCGGTTCGAATGAGCTTCTCTATACCTATGAGGTGCGTGCGAATTCGACGGACGGCAATACGGTTGCAACGTTTTCCAGTCTTTCCGAGCAGTTCTATAAGAACTGGCAGCGTTCGGTGGATGCGCAGAATAAGGGGAAATAATCAGATATATCCGGCTCCCACTCTGTGGGAGCTTTTTTGTTGAATAAGGAAATTTTGTAGCATCTGCTCATAATTTTGGTTGACAAAGATGCTGCACTATAATAAGATAGACACACTATCTTTTGGACGGATGCAGGGGAGGCACATCTTTTTATGGTGACGAATGAAAAACTGCGCAATATCGCAATTATTGCACATGTTGATCATGGTAAGACAACACTTGTCGATGCGATGCTGAAGCAAAGTCATGTGTTTCGCTCGAATGAACAGGTGAATGAGCGCGTGATGGACTCGGGCGATATTGAGCGCGAACGCGGCATTACGATTCTTTCGAAGAATACGGCGATCCTTTATGATGGAATCAAGATCAATATTGTAGATACACCGGGACATGCTGATTTCGGCGGTGAGGTGGAGCGCGTTCTCAACATGGTGGACGGCGTACTCTTGCTTGTTGACGCATTCGAGGGACCGATGCCCCAGACGAAGTACGTGCTGCGCAAGGCACTTGAACAGGGGTTGAAGCCGATCGTGGTCATTAATAAGATTGACCGTCCGGATCAGCGTGTGGACGATGTATATGATGAGGTTCTAGAGCTCTTTATGGAGCTCGATGCAGACGACGATCAGCTCGATTTTCCTGTGATCTATGCGGCGGCGCGTGACGGTATCGCAAAATTCAAGATGGAGGACATGAACGACAATCTTGAGCCGCTGATGCAGACGATTGTGAAGGAGATTCCGGCCCCGCAGGGCGATGCGGATGGCCCTCTGCAGATGATGGTGACGACGCTTGAGGCGGATGACTATGTTGGGCGTGTTGCCATCGGCCGCGTGATTCGGGGGTCGGTGCGTCCCAATCAGAATGTAGTTGTGATCAGTGGTGACCATGAGACGAAGGCGAAAGTCGGCAAGGTCTATGTCTATCAAGGACTCAAGCGTGTCGAGGTGGATGAGGCAGGTATGGGCGAGATTGTTGCTCTGACTGGCCTCGGTGATGTGAGTATTGGGTACACGGTAGCGGACGCAGAGAATCCGGAGGCGCTGCCGACGATTAATATTGATGAGCCGACTCTCTCGATGACCTTTGGTGTCAATACGAGTCCCTTTGCGGGCCGCGAGGGGCAGTTCGTCACCTCCCGCCATCTGCGTGATCGTCTGTTCAAGGAGATTGAGACCAATGTTGCTATGCACGTTGAGGAGACGGATTCTGCCGATGTGTTTAAGGTATCGGGACGCGGTGAGCTTCATCTGTCGATTCTGATCGAGCAGATGCGTCGTGAGGGCTACGAGCTGCAGGTCGGAAAGCCAGAGGTTGTCTATAAGATGATCAATGGCCAGAAGTGCGAGCCGATGGAGAATCTGACGGTCGAGGTGCCGCAGGAGTACATGGGCGCGGTCATGGAGGCTCTCGGCACACGTAAGGCAGAGCTGTCGAATATGACGGAGCTCTCGGGTTATATCCGCATGGAGTTCTTCATCCCTGCACGCGGGCTGATCGGCTTCCGTTCTGAACTTCTGACGAGTACGAAGGGCAACGGTATCATGAATCATGTCTTCCACGGCTACGTGCCGTATAAGGGGGATATGACGGGGCGTTCGCACGGGTCACTTGTTGCGTTTGAGCAGGGGGAGACGACAGGCTACGGAATCTTCTCGCTGCAGGATCGCGGTACGATGTTCATCTCGCCGGGGCAGCAGGTCTATGAGGGCATGATCGTCGGAGAGAATTCACGCGATATCGATATGGATATCAATCCGTGCAAGAAGAAGAATGTCACGAATATGCGTACGTCTGCCTCGGATGAGGCAATCCGTCTCACACCGCCCCGTATTCTGAGCCTTGAGCAGGCGTTGGAGTATATCAATGACGATGAGCTCGTCGAAGTGACACCGGAGAATATTCGTCTGCGCAAGGCGATTCTCGATCGTACAGCACGCGGTCGTGCGGCGAAGAATGCCCGTAAGTAAGTCTTGTCCAATAAAATCCTTCGATCATAGAATTATTTTGTCAAAGATGTGCTTGCTTTTCTGAAAGAAATATGATAGTATGTCTGCGTTAGCAAGATGAGGTTTTGTCGCCAATTTTAGGCAGCGCTTAGAGAAATCGAGGAAGGAAGAGGTAAATGGGTGCAGATTCGTTGTTTTCACGAGTGAAAGATATGTTTTCACACGTGGTGGACTCATTTCTACCGACCGATGAAGAAGATGATGAGGAGGATATCCTGGAGCAGCAGGCGTCACCGGCCATTCAGGCGACACAGGCGGCACAGAACGTTGCTTCCGCGCGCCGTGTAGCCAATGGCGGTACGGTTCCTTTCTCCGCGCCTTCTCCTTCCTCTTCTTTCCAGACGCCGCGTACGCCGGCAATGGGGGAGGGCGGAACGACCCCGTTGACCGTACATACGACAAAGGTATCAGAGCTGCGGGTGCGCATTCATCGTCCGCGCCGCTATGATGATGCGGCTCCTGCTGTTGTGCAGCTGAAGCAGGGGATTGCAATTGCGGTTAATTTTGACTGCATGAATCATCCTGAGCGACGTCGCGTTTGCGACTTCCTAAATGGTGCCTGCTACGTGATGCATGGTACAGCACATGTGGTGTCGAGCACGATCATCCTCTATGCGCCCAAAGGGGTTGATGTGACCGAGGCACTTGCTATGACGCAGTCAAACTGAATGACGACGCAAACATGGAGGGATAGCATTCCTCCATATTTTTTGTGTAAAATTTTTTGGAGGGCGTTGTTTTACTGGTGACGGTATGTTATAATACGCCCTAGTGTGAAAAAGCACGCGTTTCCGATAGCCGTTCTGTGCTGCATTCTGTGCGGTGGTACGGCGGATGAGGGACGCGGAAGAACAACAGGAGGTATTTCCATGGCAGTAATTTCTATGAAGCAGCTTCTGGAGGCGGGGGTCCATTTTGGGCATCAGACGCGCCGCTGGAACCCGAAGATGGCGCGTTATATCTTTACGGAGCGCAACGGAATCTACATCATCGATCTGCAGAAGACGGTACGCAAGGTGGACGAGGCGTACAACTTCCTCCGCAGTGTTGCGCAGGAAGGCAAGTCCGTCCTCTTCATTGGTACGAAGAAGCAGGCGCAGGAGGCAATCCGTGAGGAGGCGCTCCGTGCAAATATGTTCTATGTCAACGAGCGCTGGCTCGGCGGCATGATGACGAACTTCCAGACGATTCAGCGTCGTATTCATCGCCTCAAGACACTCGAGGAGATGGAGGAGAACGGCACGTTTGAGGTTCTTACGAAGAAGGAAGTGCAGGGGCTGCGTCACGAGAAAGAGAAGCTTGAGCGCTATCTGGGCGGTATTAAGGAGATGAACCGTCTGCCGGGTGCACTCTTCGTCGTTGATCCGCGCAAGGAGCGCATTGCGGTTGCTGAGGCACGCAAGCTGAATATTCCTATCGTTGCGATTGTCGATACGAACTGTGATCCGGACGAGATCGACTATGTGATTCCGGGCAATGACGATGCGATTCGTGCCGTCAAGCTTCTCACGGGCTGCATGGCAGACGCTGTGCTTGAGGGCAGCCAAGGAGGCGCGCAGGAAGCGGAAGAATAATAGAATGCAGTGGGGTAAGGGAGTGTTATCCCCTTACCCATTTTTTTTGGAATGATCGTAGGAGGAACAATGATGGCAATTAGTGCGGCAATGGTAAAGGAACTGCGTGAGCGTACAGGCGCGGGTATGATGGACTGCAAGAAGGCTCTTGCAGAGACAAACGGCGATATGCAGCAGGCGATTGACTATCTGCGTGAGAAGGGAATTGCAAAGGCGGAAAAAAAGGCAGGTCGTGTTGCCGCTGAGGGTGCTGTAACGGCATACCTTACGCCCGATGCGAAGGTCGGTGCTATCGTTGAGATCAACTGCGAGACAGATTTTGCTGCAGGGAATGAGCAGTTCCGTGAGCTCAGCGCAAAGGTCGCAAAGCACATTGCTGAGACAAATCCGGCAGATCTCGATGTGCTGAATGCGAGCACACTTGATGGCAAGGAGGTTGCCTCCCTCATCACCGAGGCAACGGCAACGATTGGGGAGAAGATCTCCCTGCGCCGCTTCGTTCGCTATGAAAGCGCGGGGCGCATTGCGGTATACATCCATATGGGCGGCAAGATCGGTGTCCTCGTCGAGCTCTCCGGTGGAGATGAGCAGCTCGGCAAGGATATTGCGATGCAGATCGCAGCAGCGGCGCCGCTTGCTGTTGATCGTGCCGGTGTAACAGCAGATCATATCGAGCATGAGAAGGAAGTCCTCCGCAAACAGGCACTTGAGGAGGGAAAGCCCGAGAAGATCATCGAGAAGATGGTTGAGGGACGTATCAACAAGTTCTATGAGGAAGTCTGCCTGCTTGAACAGAAATTCGTCAAGGATCCGGAGAAAAAGATCGCTGATGTGCTTGGTCCGGTAGAGATCAAGGCGTTCACACGCTTCCAGTTGGGGGAGGGCATCGAAAAGAAGCAGGAAGATTTTGCTGCGGAAGTTGCTGCACAGATGAAGTAAAATGACATGAGGAGAGCTGCCCGTCGGCAGCTCTTTTTTGCAGATGGTCTGCGGATTTTTTTGAAAAAGTATGCTATAATGGCGCAGAGAATGTGCGTGAGGAGGAGTCGTCTTGGAAACGAAATATCGTCGCGTCGTATTGAAACTGAGCGGAGAGGCATTGGCAGGAGATCAGAGATTTGGGATCAACCCGCAGGTGGTTGAGGAAATTGCGTCACAGATAAAAAAGGTGCGCGATCATGGCATCGATGTTGCTATTGTTGTCGGCGGAGGGAATATCTGGCGTGGTCTTGCCGGCAGTGCCAAGGGGATGGATCGTACAACAGCGGACTATATGGGGATGATGGCGACGGTGATGAATGCGCTTGCCCTGCAGGATGCGCTCGAAAAACAGCATGTCGATACGCGCGTCCAGAGTGCAATTGAGATGCGTCAGATTGCGGAGCCGTATATTCGTCGCCGCGCTATCCGCCACATGGAAAAGGGGCGTGTTGTGATCTTCGGTGCAGGGACGGGCAATCCGTATTTTTCGACGGATACTACGGCAGCGCTGCGCGCAGCCGAGATTGAGGCGGATGTCATCCTGATGGCGAAGAAGGGGACGGACGGGATCTATGATTCTGACCCGAACAAGAACCCGAATGCCAAACGGTTTGAGACGTTGACCTATATTGATATTCTTAACAAGGGGCTGGCGGTCATGGATGCGACGGCGACCAGTCTTTGTATGGAAAACAAGATCCCCATGGTGGTGTTTAGTATCGATGTGCATGAGAATATTGCGCGTGCATCGTTTGGGGAGCCGATTGGAACGACGGTAGGAGGCGAAGCTGTATGATCAAGGATATTCTGTCAAAGCATGAGGAAAATATGAATAAGGCGATCGATGTGCTTCGTCGTGAGTTCTCGTCCCTGCGTGCGGGTCGTGCGACACCGAATCTCCTGGATAAGGTGATGGTCCCTTACTATGGCACACCGACCTCGGTCAATCAGCTTGCCAAGGTGACAGTGCCTGAGCCGCATATGATCGTTATCACTCCGTGGGAAAAAGCAATTCTGCACGAGATTGAGATTGCAATTTCGAAATCCGATCTTGGTCTTTCGCCGAATTCCGATGGAAATGTCATTCGTCTTGCAATTCCACAGCCAACGCAGGAGCGCCGCAAGGAGCTGATTAAGACGGTCGGAAAGAAGACGGAGGAAGCGAAGGTCGCGCTGCGCAACATCCGCCGTGATGCAAATGAGGCGATCAAGAAGCTCGAGAAGGACAAGGAAATCAACGAGGATGAGTCTAAACGCGGGCAGGACTCCGTGCAGAAGCTTGTTGATAAGTTTGTCAAGCAGATGGATGAGATGCGTACGGCAAAGGAAAAAGAGGTCATGGAGATCTGATGCAGGATTCCTTTTCGGCACGCCCGTGGGACGAAGTTCGTCGAGAACTTGATGCGGCAGGTGTTCCGTATGTTGTAACGACGACATGTGCTTCGCGGCAGTTTTTCCCTGTAGACAAGGTGCATCCTTATGTCCTTCGTGTTCGAAGGGAAGGGGAGGGATATGCGGTGACGCTTGCCGCTCTCCCTCTGCGGAGTGCAGCGGTTGCTGCCTATGAAGAATATCTCCGCTGAACGCGCGGCACCCCTTTCGGCATTTGCCGAAGGGGTGTTTTGGTCATGGAATCGTCTTGCGGATAGGAATGGAGCGAACGAGCATGTGGAGAAAACTCTTTGGCAGCGCTGAGGGGGAAGTACCATCTTCGGAAGCCTCCCTTTCAATGGATCATACAGGCTCTAAGGATATGCTGCCGCGCCATGTTGCCATTGTGATGGATGGGAATGGACGATGGGCGAAGGCAAAGGGGAAATCTCGTTCTACGGGACATGAAGCAGGAGCACGCACGCTCAAGCGCATTGTGCGGGCCGCATCGGAGATGGGGATCGAAGTGCTGACCGTCTATGCTTTTTCGACGGAGAACTGGAAGCGTCCACATCGGGAAATCGACTTTTTGCTGCGGCTTTTTGATACATTTCTGGCACGGGAAATTGATGAGATGAATGCAGAACAGGTGCGTATTCGTTTTATCGGCCGGCGTGACCGCTTCTCGGATCATCTGCTTGCTCGTATGGAGGAAGCGGAGCATCGCACGGCACAGAATACTGGTGTGCACTTTAATCTGGCAGCGAACTATGGCAGTCAGGATGAGATCCTGCGTGCCGTACGGACGCTGGCTGCCCGTGTGGAGAAAGGAGAGCTTCGTGCAGAAGAAATTGACGAAATACTCTTTTCCCATACACTTGATACGGCAGGGGATCCCCCCGTCGATCTCTTCATCCGTACGAGCGGCGATCTGCGACTGAGCAACTTCCTTCTGTGGCAGTCTGCCTATGCAGAGTTGTACTTTACGGAGACGCATTGGCCGGATTTTACGCCGGAGGAACTCGCGCATGCTATTGAGGATTTCGCGGGACGGAGCCGTCGGTTTGGCGGCTTATCTGCGGAAGAATAGATGGGAGGCTGTCTTTGATTACACGCATTATCTCCGGCATTATCGGCATCGGTATTGCAGGTTATGTCATACAGTCGGGCGGAACAACGTTTGCCATTGCAGCGGCAGTGCTTGCCGCTCTTGCATGGTTTGAGTATACGCGTGCTTTTTCGCGACGTGGTGGCAGTCCTGCACTTTTTTCAGGGCTGCTTGGTATTGGCGGGATGCTGTACGGCGCATATGTCGGACATGAGAATATTATTCTGCTGGCTCTTATGGCGTCCTCAGTTCTTGCGCTCATGACCTGTGTGCTCCTCCGCGGCGATGTGTCTGTTCACGATGCAACTGTTTCTGTGGCGGGGATCTGTTACATCGGTATGCCGTTTGCCCTGCTTATTCTCCTGCGGAATATGATGGGGCCTGTCTATGCGACGCCAATTGAGACGTTTTCCTGCGGGGCGGCGATGGTCTGGGTGATGTTTATCGGGACCTGGGCAAGTGACAGCTTCGCCTATTTCGCAGGATGTGCGTTCGGTTCCCACAAACTGGCACCTGCCATCAGTCCAAATAAGACCATCGAGGGGTTCTTCGGCGGGCTGATCGGCACGATCGCTGTCATCGTAGGGATTGGCTGGTTTCTCGCAATGCCGCTGCCGCAGATGGCGGGACTGGGTGCTGCGATTGCCGTGCTCGGTACGCTTGGTGATCTTGTCGAGTCCATGATGAAGCGGCAGACAGGCATCAAGGACTCAGGTGCGATTATTCCAGGGCACGGCGGTGTATGGGATCGCTTCGACAGTGTCCTCTTTACGGCACCGCTGGTCTACTACTATACGGTATACATTGTCCTGCGCTGAACGGGGCAAAAGGAGTTTGGATGTTAGAGAAAATTGCTGCGACAGTCTTTGTCTTTGGGCTGCTCGTCTTTGTGCATGAATTGGGACATTTCATCACGGCAAAATTGACCGGGATGCGCGTGGATGAATTTGCCATTGGCTTTGGACCGCGTCTTGTGCATTTCCGTTACGGAGAGACGGTTTATTCGATCCGTTTGGTTCCGCTGGGCGGGTTCAATGATATTGCCGGTATGGCAGCGGATGACAATGATGCCGGTGATCGCGGCTATTGCCGCAAACCGATTCTCTCCCGCATGATTGTGATTCTTGCGGGATCGGCGATGAATTTTATCCTGCCCGTTGTCCTCTTTTTTGGCATCTTTTTCTTTGCCGGGGTGCAGACGCCGAATCCCGCGCCTGTCCTTGGCAAGGTGCTCGCAGATAATCCTGCCGCACAAGCAGGGCTCATGACGGATGATCGTATCCTGGCGATTGACGGGCGTACCATCGATACATGGCAGGAGCTGGTGGATGCGATCCGCACGAACCATGGAACGGTACCGATGACCATGCAGGTGGAGCGCGGCGAGCAGGAACTGACGGTAAGCGTGACTCCGCATTATGATGCATCACAGCAGCGTGGATATATCGGTATTGTGAATGCCTATACCAGCACCTATCCTGGTCTCTTCCAGTCCATCTCAATGGCATTCGAACGGACGATGATGATTATCGTGATGATGCTCGATGCACTCTATCGAATCATTCTTGAGCTCTCCGGCTCAGAACTTGCGGGGCCGATTGGCGTAGCGCAGATGGCGGGGGAGGTCGCAGAGATGGGGATTGTCCCGCTCCTCAATTTCGCCGCACTTCTCAGTCTCAATCTTGCGATCATCAATCTACTTCCTGTACCAGCACTGGACGGAGGGCACTTTCTAACGCTCTGCGTCGAGGCGGTGCGCGGCAAGCCGCTGAGTCCGAAGGTCATGCACTACATTCAGAATGCGGGCGTGGGATTGATTATTCTCCTGATGCTGCTCGCCATGAAGAATGATGTCGTTCGTATCTTTGCAGGAGGCTGACCCACGCTATGTCAACATTCGAACGCCGTCGCACGCGGCAGATTCACATCGGAAACATCCCCATCGGGGGCGATGCACCGATCTCTGTGCAGTCCATGTGCAATACCAAGACGACGGATACGGAGGCAACGGTAAGGCAGATCCGCGAACTGGCCGCGGCAGGATGTGATATCGTACGCCTCGCTGTGCCCGATATGGCGGCGGCAAAGAACCTCGGCAATATCATTCGTCAGGTGAAGACGCCGCTCGTCGCCGACATCCACTTTGACTACAAACTTGCACTTGAGGCGATGGCACAGGGGATTGCAGCTCTGCGCATCAATCCCGGCAACATCGGCGGTACGGAGCGCGTGAAAAAGGTTGTCGCGGCGGCACGTGAGGGGGGAATCCCCATCCGCATCGGAGTGAATGCCGGCTCACTCGACCATAAGATGCTCAAGCGGTATGGCGGTGTTACAGCAGAAGCCTTGGTTGAATCTGCCATGGAACATGTGCGTATTTTGGAGGAGTTGGATTTTCATGATATGAAGATTTCGCTCAAGGCGCATGATGTTCCGCTGACACTTGCGGCGTATCGTCTAATGAGTGAGCGCACAGATTACCCTCTGCATCTTGGCATTACAGAGGCGGGCACGGCAGGGACGGGGATCATCAAGTCTGCCGTCGGCGTCGGAACTCTCCTCGCTGAGGGCATCGGTGACACGATACGCATCTCGCTGACGGGTGATCCCGTGGTCGAAGTCCGTACGGCAAATGAGATTCTGAAGGCGCTTGGGCTGAAGGAGTACGGTCCGACGCTTGTCGCGTGTCCGACCTGCGGGCGTACGAGCATCGATCTCGCATCCATTGCAGAGAAGGTCGAGGAACGCCTGCGCGGCATGGAGGATCCCATTGAGGTGGCTGTGATGGGCTGTGTTGTCAACGGTCCCGGCGAGGCACGCGGTGCGGATGTCGGTATTGCCGGAGGGAATGGTGAGGGGCTGATCTTCCGCAAGGGAGAGGTCGTTCGCAAGGTAAAGGAAGAAGAACTGCTGCCCGAACTCTTTCGGGAGATTGATGCGATATTGGAGGAACGGAAACGGTCATGAGAGCAACGAATCTGTACGCGCCTACCCTTAGAAATACGCCTGCGGAGGCGGAGATTGCGAGCCATCAGCTCATGTACCGAGCCGGTCTCATTCGCAAGTCTGCCGGCGGGATGTACACCTATCTGCCGCTCGCATGGCGCACCATCCGAAAGATTGAGCAGATCATCCGTGAGGAGATGGATGCCGCGGGCGGGCAGGAGATCATGATGCCAATCCTGCAGCCGTCTGAACTCTGGGAGGAGAGCGGCCGCTGGGGGGCATACGGCGCAGAGATGATCCGCGTGAAGGATCGTCATGGCCGCGAGTTCTGCATGGGGCCGACGCATGAGGAGATGATTACGGCACTCGTACGTGATGAGGTGCGCTCGTACAAGCAGCTGCCGCTCATGCTCTATCAGATTCAGGACAAGTTCCGTGATGAGCGCCGCCCACGTTTTGGGGTGATGCGCAGCCGTGAGTTCATCATGAAGGATCTCTATTCCTTTGACAAGGACATCGCGGGGATGAACGAGTCCTATCGCAAGATGTCCGTGGCCTATACAAATATTTTCACGCGCTGCGGACTGAACTTCCGTGCGGTGGAGGCCGACAGCGGCGCGATCGGCGGCGGGCATTCCGAGGAGTTTACTGTTCTTGCCCCTGAAGGGGAGTCGCGTATTGCCTGTTGCGACGCATGCAGCTATGCGGCGAGTGACGAGAAGGCGGCACTGCGTCCGATCAATGCACCGGACGAGGCGGAGCTGCCGCTCGCGAAGGTAGCGACTCCGCATACGAGTACGATTGCGCTGCTTGCGGAATACCTCAAGATCCCCGTCGAAAAGACGATCAAAGCAGTCGCCTATCAGACGGAGGACGATGTCCTCATTCTCGCGTTCCTGCGCGGTGACCACGAGGTCAACGAGATCAAGCTCGTGAACGCCGTGCCGGGCGCACGGGAGCTGCGCATGGCGGACGAGGAGGCGATCCGTGCGGTTGGCGGCTGCCCCGGTTTTATGAGTCCCATCGGCATCAAGAAGGGCACGCATATCGTCGTCGATGAGACGGCGATGCGGATGCACAACGCTGTTTCCGGTGCGAACGAAGCGGATTTCCACTATACGAATGTCAATCCGAAGCGTGACTTCGGTGCGGTGACTGTGGCAGACATCCGCCTCGTCGAAGAGGGAGACGCGTGTCCCGTCTGCGAAAATGGGCATCTCCATATCGGCCGCGGCATTGAGGCAGGACAGATCTTTGCCCTCGGCACGAAGTACAGTAAGGCAATGGGGGCGACCTTCCTCGATGAGGCAGGGAAGACGCAGCCCTTGCAGATGGGCTGCTATGGCATCGGTGTTGGACGCACAATGGCGGCGGCAATCGAGCAGAATCACGATGAGCATGGCATCATCTGGCCGCGCGCGATTGCGCCGTATGAAGTCGTCGTCGTGGCAGTAAACGCCAAGGCGGAGGAACAGCTCGCATACGCCGAAGAGGTTTACGAGGAGCTGCGTGCAGCGGGTGTCGATGTACTGCTCGATGATCGTCGCGAGCGTGCGGGCGTGAAGTTCAATGACTGTGATCTCATCGGTTATCCTGTGCGCATAGCGATCGGCCCTAAGACCATTGAGAACGGAACAATTGAGGTGAAGATCCGCAAATCCGGTGCGCTCGTGAACTTTGCGCGGGATACCTATCTGAAGGGCGTGCAGGATATGCTGGCAGCGCTGTAACATATTGTGGATGAACGGAGGACGGACCATGAAACGAGGATGTGTAGGTATCGCTGCTTCAGTGCTCGCCATGTATCTTTCTATATCGAATATTGCTCATGCAGAAACAATTGTCCATAATAAACGTAGTGTCCATCATGCAGCAGAGCAGGTTGAACCAAGGACAGCAGAGTTTCCTGCGGCTATAGAGCAGCCAACTCCAAAACAGCAGGTAAAAAGCGTTGCCCCAAATGAAGACACAAAACAGGATACCCCTCCTCCAACGAGTGAGAAAAATCAGTCAGGGGAGATGATGTCGTCATCTCCCCTGATGCTTCCTCCTGCGGAAAAGAATCCTTTTTTCAAACTTAATATTCAGGATGATTTTATTAGTTATGTGTCCATGTACTATATATTGGACAATGAACAGAACAAGGATTTATTGATTACCGTCGAGAAGCAACGGTCTACAACATACTTGTCGTCAGAATCATACATGATGTTCAAGATAACGGATATTAACAACGACCGTTCCAATCCACCGATCTTTTCTAAAAAACATCCGCCGCGACTGGTTTTTAGAAAAGATGGCGTGGAAAAGATTGTTGCTTTTCAAAAAGTCTACATGATGAACAGTGAAGGTGTTGTCTATGGCAGAGTACGCAATTCTCTTCGGGAATTGGTGTATGCATCTGAAGTCTTTTTTGAAGTCTATCGTGAAGATGAACAATACCATCGTATCCACTTGCCGGATCAGGTCATACAGCAATGGAAAGAGGTTCTGGAATCTGATTTGCGAAAGGTGAAGCAGGAACATCTGAATCGATAAATATTACGATTCAGATAGGGACAGCATTTCATAGAGATAATTGAAAATAACGCTGCTTATTGCTATAATGAAGGCATTGACAGGTATATTTTATTGGAGGTGGCTGTTATGTTTCGTCCATTGCCATTCAATCTGAAAGAGAATGCTGAGAAGGGGCAGGAGATGCTGAGCAAGGCACTTGATACAGTGATGGAGCACTCTTTCAACCCTTTTGATAAGGTCGGCGGGGTACTCTTTCCATTTCGTGTTGATGTGATCGATACGGAGGCGCAGTATGAGATTTTTGCCGAACTGCCGGGATTCGCAAAGGATGCTATTGAGGTTTCGTACAGTGAAGATGGTCGACTGAAGATCAAGGCGGAACGCAGTGCGTCCGAGGTTTCGGAGGTTCGTTATCTCTGTCATGAACGCAGGACGGGTACATTTGAACGCTCCTTCTTCATCGATGATGTAGATGATGCCTCGGTGTCTGTTTCCTATGAGGCAGGAATTCTGCATGTGATCCTGCCAAAGCTTGCCGAGAAACAGTCACGCCGTATCTTTACCATACAGTAATTCTTTTCATCATGGATAGAGATATATAGAACGGGAGAGGGTATCTATGCCGGAGGATCGTGATTGGGGACTTTTTAAACAGAAGCTCAAGGCAAGGACGGAGATCGATCTGGATCTCTACAAAGAACCGCAGATGAAGCGCCGCATCAATAATCTGGTCATGCGTGCAGGGTATAAGGAGTGCTGTGCATATTTTGATCATGTGTGTAAGGACAAGGATGAGTTCGCAGCGTTTATCGAATATCTGACGATCAATGTGTCAGAGTTTTTCCGTACGCCGGAGAAATTCAGCAAGCTTGAGACGGATGTTATTCCCGATCTCCTAAAGCGCTCGTCGAAGCTCAATATCTGGAGTGCAGGGTGTTCCATCGGGGCAGAGCCTTATTCGCTTGCCATCATTATGAAGGAGATGACGCCGGGGACGCGCCACCGCATCCTTGCGTCTGATCTCGATATCGAGATCCTGGCGAAGGCGAAGCGCGGCGTTTATACGGCGGATGAAATCAAGTGTATGTCACCAGAGCGCCGCCGTAAGTACTTTGATGAGGACAGTGACCACTATGCCGTCAAGCAGGAGATCAAAAGTATGATCGAGTTTAAGCGTCACAATCTCCTGCAGGATAAGTTCGAGACGGGCTTCGATCTCATTCTTTGCCGCAATGTGGTCATCTATTTCACGGATGAGGCAAAGGATCAGCTCTACCGTCATTTCTTTGAGGCACTCAAGCCGGGCGGCATCCTATTTGTTGGTGCGACAGAGTCGATTCTCAACTTTCGCAAGATGGGATAT
Organism: Centipeda flueggei ATCC 43531; assembly: GCF_000160695.1. GTDB lineage: Bacteria > Bacillota > Negativicutes > Selenomonadales > Selenomonadaceae > Centipeda > Centipeda flueggei. The sequence continues at coordinate 15,105 of NZ_GG694006.1, forward strand.
ACGAGCTTTCAGCCGTTCTTCTATCAGCGTCCGCTCGAGTCATGAGCGGAACTGTACGACTCACGCGGGGACAGCGGTGCGCGCTGCTCCAGCGTGAGGTAAAATGGGCGGAGGAAAAGGCCGCGGCATACCGCGCTGCGTTTTCACGCATCGGTGTGACCCATGCCGACGTGAAAGATTTCGCGGATATGGCACGGCTGCCGTTTTGGGACGCCGTGGCAGAGGAGGGGGCGCATGCCCCCTTTTTTATGCTTACCCTTCCCTTATCGGGGCTTATGCGTATGAGTATGCTGCGGGATGCGGCAGAGGGTGGTGGGCACATTCACTGCTATACGCAGGGGGATGTGGCACGGCAGGTGCAGGTGACAACGGATATGCTTGCTGCCTGCGGCATTCACCGTGCGAGCACGGTGCTGCTCGTCGGCAATGCTGCAGACAGCAGGATCCTTGATCTCCAATATGCTCTCGATGGGCTTGGTGCGACGGTTCTGTCCTGTGCTTCGGCGGCAGATGCCTTGCGTCTCATGGACGTTGCTGTGCCGGATACGCTGATTGCATGGGAACATGATCTTCCTGTATTGGAAGGGACGCTGCAAAAGATGGCACTCTACCGTCTGATATCGATTGGGACGCAGGTAGGTGCACGAGAGAGTACACGGCAGATGGCGGCACGGTTGGGGGCGTGTCACATGCATCTCTTTACGCGTGCTCCGATGGGCGCACTGATCGGGTATCACAGCGGCAATGGTGCGGGCATTCATATCGAGGAGCGGCAGTTCCTTGCTGAGATCATTGATGCAGCAGGCAATAGCTCCACAGCAGATGGGGGATGCGGGGAGCTTGTCCTCTCGACGATTGCGGCAGAGGCAATGCCCGTTCTGCGCTATCGTATGGGTCTGCGCGTGCGCTTGATGCGTGGGCAAGACTGCAGCGGCAATGAGAAGATATGGGTGGCGGAGGCTTGATATGGTGGCAGATGAACGGCTGATTGCAGCACTGGATGTCCATACGCGCGAGGCGCTGGAGGAATTGGTCGGACGGCTGGGGGACAGCATTTCTTACTATAAGGTCGGTATGGAGCTCTTTTATGCGCTTGGCGGGGACGTGGTCACGTGGCTGAAAAGAGAAGGCAATAAGGTGTTCCTCGATCTGAAGCTGCACGATATACCGAACACTGTTGCTGGTGGGCTGTGCTCTCTGCTGCGTCTGCGTCCTGATATTCTGAACGTCCATACGGCGGGCGGCCTGCGCATGATGCGGACAGCGTCAGAGGCACTGCACCGCGCGGCAGAGGAGGAGGGCATCCCCTGTCCGAAGCTGATCGGTGTGACGGTGCTTACGAGCATGGATGCGGAGGACTGGACGGGGCTCGGTCATACGGGAACCGTCGCGGATGCAGTGCTGCGCCGTGCAAAGCTGGCGCAGGAGGCGGGATTGGATGGTGTTGTTGCATCCCCTGCGGAGGCAACGGAGATTCGACGTGCCTGCGGCCGTGATTTTTGGATTGTTACACCGGGGATTCGTCCCGCAGGTGCGGCTCATGACGATCAGCGCAGGGTGATGACGCCGGCGGCGGCACTCCGTGCCGGTTCGTCACAGATCGTGGTGGGGCGTGCCATCTGCACAGCGGAGGATCCGCGCGCAGCGGCAGAAGCTGTTTTGAAGGAGATAGAGGAAATATGATGACGCAGGACGAGGTGCGCGCACTGTTGGTTAAGACTGGTGCAATTATGGACGGACATTTTCTGTTGACGTCGGGACTTCACAGCCCGCACTATGTGGAGAAGTTTAACGTGCTGCAGCATCCGCAGTATACGCAGAGACTTTGTGAGGCGATGGCAGAGAAGTTTAAGGATGCGCGAATTGAGACAGTGGTTGGACCCGTGACGGGCGGCATTCTGCTCGCGCATGAGACGGGCAAGGCACTCGGGACGCGTGCGATCTTCACGGAGCGAGTTGGCGGGAAGATGACGTTCCGCCGCGGTTTCTCCCTATGTGAGGGGGAGCGCGTACTGATTGTCGAGGACATCGTGACAACGGGCGGATCGATCAAAGAGGTGATCGACGTGGTTAAGGCGGCGGGGGCTGTTCCTGTAGCCGTCTCTATGCTCGTTGACCGCAGCGGCGGGAAGGCCGCATTTGGCGATGTGCCCGCAACTGCTCTCCTCACGATGAGCGTGGAGACGTATATACCAGAACAGTGCCCTCTCTGCGCCAAGGGAATTCCCATGACGAAGCGCGGCCGTACGGGCAAGTAAGGGCATGTACGATGGCGAAGGAGTTTACGAAGGAAGTTGACGAGGCTCTTGCTGCATGTGTGCTGCTCGATACATTGCCGAAAGAACTGGATGGTTTTATGCTTGCCCCAATGCGGCAGGAGCACGAGGGACAGTATGATTTCTTTCTCTATGATGCACCTGCAGAGCACCGTGCGATCGTGGGCTTCTATGATAGTGCCACAAAGACCTACAAGGTGCGCGTTGTAGTCGGGGTTGTGAGTTTTGCGCTGTCCTCCTTTGTCTGTGGAGATTTGGAGACGTTCGGGCGGGAACTCACAAGGAATCTGCCGCGTGTGACGGCGGAGCTGCATGCGGACGCGCTGGCATCGCAGGAGCTTGCTCCCGTGTGCGATGCTATTCGTACGTGGTCGTATGGAGCAGCCCTTGCAGAGGAGTTGGAGGGCTTTTCTCTCTTTGTCCAACCCTCTGCACCGGCACAGCTGACGAATGGGTCATTTCTTATCATCGACTATGTAGATTTTGCCAAGGGGAACGATGTCGGTATCTATTACAATTGCTATCGCAATGAGTTCTTCGGTGAGTATCACGTGGCAGGAATGCCTTATGTAAGCTATGACTTTGATGCAGAAGATCTAGAGGGTCTGGAACAGCGGCTGGAGCTTCATCTCGTGCGCTATCTGCGCCTTGTGGCAGCGCAGTGGGCGAAAGAGCAGGGAGTGGATGATGGAAGCGGGAGGTAGTTGTGCAGAGAGATCAACTGAGTACACTGCGGGCAGATGTACTGGAACGCGCGCGCAGCGCATTTGCACATATGGACGAGATTTCCGAGCAAAACACGAAGAAGGTGCTCGATGTCATGCGGGCATGCCGCGTCTCCGATGTGCATTTTAATGTGAGTGCGGGTTACGCATACAGTGACCTCGGGCGTGAGAAACTGGATGAGGTCTATGCACGTGTCTTTGGTGCGGAGCGTGCCCTCGTGCGGACGCAGTTTGTCTCGGGGACGCACGCCCTCGCAGCAGTGCTGTTCGGCCTTCTCCGTCCCGGTGACCGCCTCATCTCCATCACAGGCACGCCCTATGATACGATGCAGACGGTGATCGGCTGGGCGCATGAAAGCTGTGGATCGCTGAAGGAATTCGGCGTCTCCTACGACGAACTGCCCCTGCGTGAAGGGCGCGTGGATCTGGACAGCATTGCACATGTCATGACACCCGAGACGAAGATAGCACTCGTTCAGCGTTCACGCGGCTACAGTGAGCGCGAGCCGCTCAGCATCGCGGATATCCGTGCTGTCAGCGCGCGCATCAAGGCGGCAAATCCCAACTGCATTGTCTTCGTGGACAACTGTTACGGCGAGTTCGTGGAGACGGAGGAGCCGACAGCAATCGCGGATGTGGATATCATGGCGGGCTCGCTCATCAAGAACCCGGGCGGTGGACTTGCACCGACAGGCGGCTACATCGCGGGACGCAGCGACCTCGTGGAGATGGCGTCCTATCGCCTGACGGCGCCGGGGATGGGGGACGAGCTCGGCGCGAGCCTCGTCTCGAACCGTCTGCTCTTTCAGGGGCTGTTCCTCGCGCCGCATGTAGTCGCACAGGCACTCAAGGGTGCGGTGTTCGCCGCAGGCATCTTCGAGAGGCTGGGATGTCATACATTCCCGCGCTTTACGGATGTGCGTAGCGATATCATACAGGCGATTGTGCTCGGGGATGCGGAGCGCATGAAGGCGTTCGCACGCGCGATACAGGCAATGTCGCCCGTGGATGCGTTCGCCGCGCCTGAGCCGTGGGATATGCCGGGCTATACCGATCCGATCATCATGGCGGCAGGAACGTTCGTGCAGGGCGCGTCGATCGAGCTGAGCGCGGACGGTCCCATGCGCGCGCCGTACTGCATCTATCTGCAGGGCGGACTGACGTTCGAGCACGCCGCGCTCGGCGTGATGGCGGCGGCGGAAGCCATCCTGCCGCAGTAGATTCCGTCGGGAGGGATGAATATGTACGGTCATTGCTCACAGGTCGAGGAAGTGCCTCATTTAAGGGAGATAGACGCATACATATATCGAGATTTTGCAGCTCATTCAAAGGGATGGGCTTTTTGTATGTTCAGTTTTTCGGATATTTTTGCAGTTTTAAGGATATTATTCTATCGCAAATATTTGTATAATACATACAATTGAATAAATAATACTATGATCGTGCGTATTTCCGATTGGAGGAGTGAATATGAGCGTAGCGATAGAGATTGAGAATGCCGTCAAGAGATACGGCGATCTCACGATTATCCCGGGGATCACGGAGCATATCCGAAATGGAGAGTTTTTTACCCTGCTTGGTCCCTCGGGCTGCGGAAAAACAACGCTCCTGCGCATGATTGCAGGGTTCAACAGCATCGAAGGCGGTGACATCTGCTTTAACGAGAAGCGGATCAATGACATCCCCGCGCATCAGCGCAACATAGGCATGGTGTTCCAAAGTTATGCGATCTTCCCGCATCTCACCGTGCGGGAGAATGTGGAGTATGGGCTGAAGCTGCGTAAGGTGCCAAAGGCGGAGATGAAGGAGCGCGTCGATAAAATCCTCGATGTGGTGCAGATCACAGACTATCAGGATCGTTTACCCGAGCGTCTCTCCGGAGGACAGCAGCAGCGTGTGGCACTTGCCCGTGCGATTGTCATCCACCCGAGCGTGCTGCTCATGGATGAACCGCTCTCAAATCTTGATGCAAAGCTGCGTGTGGAGATGCGTTCCGCAATCCGCGAGGTGCAGAAGCAGGTCGGCATCACGACGGTCTATGTTACGCATGATCAAGAGGAAGCGCTCTCGATCTCCGACCGCATCGCTGTCATGAACAAGGGGGAGATTCAACAGACGGCACGTCCGCAGACCATCTATGAGCGTCCGTGGAATATCTTTGTCTCGACCTTCATCGGTCACTCCAATCTGTTTCACGGTACGGTGAAGCGGGGGGAGGGACAGACGAGCGTTGTTTTTCGCAATGGCTGGGAAATGCCCATGGACGGCATCGAGGATACGGCAGAGGACGGGATGGAGGTCGTCGTCTCTGTGCGCCCAGAGGAACTGTCCATTCAGTCCGAAGGACTCTCATGTGAGGTACTCACAAAGGTTTTCCTCGGCAAGTACATCAATTACAGTCTCGGCTTTGCCGATGAGATGATCCTGCCGAATCAGGCGTCCATCGAGTTCTCGCAGGATCTCGGCCATGCTGAGCAGCAGCTCGAGGTGGGGGATACGGTCTGTCTGCGCCCCAACGCCAAGCGCATCAATGTCTTTACGGCAGATGGCTCGCGCAATATTTTGAAGGATGTGGTGCACTATGAGTAAGCATGGGGTGCGCCTTGACTTCTGGACGGGCATCACGGCTCTGTCGATTGGTGTGTTTGGGCTCTTCTTAATCTATCCGCTCTTTTCCCTCTTTATCTCTGCGTTTCAGGATGCCATGACGGGGGAGTTCACTCTTGAGCACTTCACGCACTTCTTCGAGCGGAAATATTACTATCAGTCGATGATCAACAGTTTCAGTGTGACCGCCTGTGTGACGGTTCTCGCCATCGTGATCGGGACGGCACTCGCGTACTGCATGACGCTCTTTCGTGTGCGCGGCAAGACGGCACTCGAAATCTGCATTATCATCTCGCTGCTCTCGCCGCCCTTCATTGGCGCGTACTCATGGATTCTCATCGGCGGACGCAGCGGCATCCTGACGCAATGGCTGCAGACGACATTCCACTATGAATTCCCGTCAATCTACGGGTTTACGGGCATTCTGCTCGTATTGACGCTGAAGCTCTATCCGTTTATCTACCTCTATGCCGCTGGTGCGATGAAGAGCATCGATGCGGCACTGGTTGAGGCAGCAGAGAGCCTTGGGTGCAGCGGCATCCGCAAGGTGGCGACAGTCATTGTCCCGCTCATTACACCGACCATTCTCGCCGGTGCGCTCATGGTGTTCATGAATGCGATGGCAGACTTTGGTACGCCGATGCTGATCGGTGAGGGCTTCAACGTCATGCCTGTCATGATCTACTCGGAGTTCATTAATGAAGTTGGCGATCAGGCGAATTTTGCGGCGGCGATGGCGGCGATTATGGTTCTCATTACCTCGACAATTTTCCTGCTGCAAAAGTACGTGGTGAGCCGCAAGTCGTTTACGATGAGCTCTCTGCGTCCGATTGCGGTCAAAGAGCTGCATGGTGTGCGAAATGTGCTAATGCATGCAGCGATATATCTGCTCGTCGCGCTGTCACTCATCCCCCAGCTGGTCGTCATTTATACGTCGTTCCTGGAGACAAATGGTGCGGTATTTACGGGCGGCTACTCGCTCGAGAGCTATACGACGATCTTCAGCAGTCTGGGAACATCGATCTCGAATACGTATCTCTTCAGTACGGCGGCTATTCTTGCTATTGTATTTCTCGGTATGACCGTCGCCTATCTGACGACGCGGCGCAAGAGTATACTCACAGACATCATCGATACATTGACGATGTTCCCATATATCATCCCTGGTTCTGTCCTCGGCATTACGCTTCTCTTAGCGTTCAACGAGGAACCGATGCTGCTCTCAGGGACAGCACTGATCATCATCATTTCGCTCGTCATAAGGCGTCTGCCCTATACGCTGCGCTCAAGTTCGGCGATTCTCTATCAGATCAGCCCGAGCATCGAGGAGGCATCCATCAGCCTCGGGGCCTCGCCCCTCAAAACGTTCTTTAAGGTGACGGCAGTGATGATGCTCCCGGGCGTCATGAGCGGCGCGATTCTCTCGTGGATCACGGCGATCAATGAGCTCAGTTCCTCGGTCATCCTCTTCACGGGTGCGACCAAGACCATGTCGGTCGCCATCTACACAGAGGTCATTCGTGCCAGCTATGGTACGGCGGCGGCACTCTCGACGATCTTGACGCTCACGACGATCGCCGCGATGCTGATCTTCTTCCGCGTGTCGGGCAGCCGCGACGTTACCCTCTAATGCGTTTCTTTCGGGCACGTTCCCGATGATGTTATAGGTTTGGTCGTTTTGTCAAAGGAGGTTATCTCATGCGATTCAAAAAGGTGATTGCTGCTGTCGCGGCATCCCTCGTCCTCGGTACCGCGCTCAGCGGATGCGGTGGCGGGAGCGGCGGTGAGAAGCAGACGGCACAGGCAGATGACAACAGCCTCGTTATCTACTGCCCGCATCCGCTTGCCTTCATCAACCCTCTTGTCGAGGAGTTTGAGAAACAGAGCGGTGTGAAGGTTGAGGTCATCGCTGCCGGAACGGGCGAGCTCCTGAAACGCGTCGAGTCCGAGAAGGCGAACCCTCTCGGGGATATTTTCTGGGGCGGGTCACTCAATACGATGAAGCCGAAGGCGGCACTCTTTGAGAACTACACTTCGGTGAACGAAGATCACATTCAGGCAGCGTTCAAGAACACAGAGGGACCAATGACGCGCTTTACGGATATTCCGAGCGTCATTATGATCAATACGAATCTCATTGGCGATGTGAAGGTTGAGGGCTATGAGGATTTGCTGAACCCCGCCCTCAAGGGGAAGATTGCCTTTGCCGATCCGTCGAAGTCCTCGTCCTCCTATGAGCATCTCATCAATATGCTCTATGCGATGGGAAATGGTGACCCCGACAAGGGCTGGGACTATGTGGAGAAACTCTGCCGTAATCTGGACGGCAAGCTCCTCTCCGGTTCGTCTGCGGTCTACAAGGGGGTCGCCGATGGTGAGTACGCTGTTGGTCTGACCTTTGAAGAGGGCGGCGCGAAGTACGTTGCTGACGGTGCTCCCGTCAAGCTCGTCTACATGAAGGAAGGCGTTATCTCGAAGCCGGACGGCATCTATATCATCAAGAATGCTAAGCACATGGAGAATGCGAAGAAGTTCATTGACTTCATCACGAGCAAAGAGGCACAGAGCATCATCGCCTCGCAGCTCCATCGCCGCTCCGTGCGTGACGATGTGGACCCGCCTGTCGGACTCCTGCCGAAGGATCAGATCAAGATCATCAACGATGATGAGCAGGTTGTCGAGAAGAACAAGAAGTCTTGGCTGGATAAGTTCAAGGACATCTTCACGAGTGTACAGTAATCGTTGGATGATTTCCTGAAAAGGGCTGTTGGAGAGTTCTTCCCATCGGATCGATGCGCTGGCCGCTTCCCCGCTTATGGGGAAAACTAATGCTCTCTTCCCCTAAGAGGGGGAGGGAATCGCTAGTGGTAGTTGAGGCACAAAACGCAGGGACTGTTGTATTAGGTGAAAACCTTTGTACAGCAGTCTCTGTTTGTTTTTGTCTAAATTTGGTATAATAGAGTCCGGATGAAGATTATTTCGTAACTATAGTTAAGGAGGGAGTGCGTGCGGAAATTTCAAGACGAGGTGCGCAGTGCACTCCTCCTGTATGCCATCGTTCCTGTTTTGCTCATCACGGTGATCTGTCTGCTGCTGGCAGCATTTTACTGGCATCGGAATGTCGCCGCGCACACGGAGGAGGAGGTACGGGCGACGGGCGCAATCTTTACGGAGCTGACACAGGATTATGAGGAGCGTGCGGCAGAGATTGCAGCGGTCGGGCTCGATGGGTTCCATACGGACGAAAATGGACGAAGTGCCGCGATGGAGCGTGTTTACGCGCGGCTCAACCGCTATGGTGCACAACCGCATTTCTTCCTGTTGGACGCGGGGCGGCATGTTCTCTTTTCCACAGAGCGGGATGTCCCCCCGTATCTTGTGCCCACGTCAATGCACTGGGGCGTACTCTCGCGTATGGAGCAGCAGGAGGGGGGTGTGGCGGAATTTGTCCCGAACGGAGCACAGGATTGGGACTATGTGGTCGGGCAGGCAGTTCACCGCGCTCCTGCCATTGGAGATGCCGTATCGACGGTCGATGGCTATGCCGTCTTTGTCGTGCCCGTGCGGGAACTGGGGCAGCACTTGCAGATGGGGGAGAAGGTACACTTCGCCATTGCTGACCGTGCGGGACGTGCACCGTTTGTCACAATGGCCGCTCTGCGGGACCCTGCTTTTCAAAAAATCGTGCCCGCATTGGATGGCAGAGCGGGGCTGGTCAGTGTGGATGGGCAGCACTATTATGCGGCATCTGAACCATTGGACGGAGGATTTACTATCTATGCACTTTTGCCGCTCGGCAGCCGTATCGCTCAATTTGCGACAGGGGGGGTGATTCTTCTCGGTGTCTTTTTGCTTATGCTGCCGCTGATCGTCATCAGTGTGCGCCGCGAGACGCGCGATAAGACGCGGGCGGTGGGGGAGATCGTGGATGCATTTCGTGCCGTGCGGCATGGACATCTGGATCGCAGACTCGCGATACGCTCGGGCAACGAGTTTGAGGAGATCGGTGCGGCATACAATCGTATGGCGGAGAGTCTTGTCCGGCTCATGCGCGAAAATGAAGAGGAGGCACGAGCGAGTGTGATCTCAGAACTTCGCCAGCTCGAGTCACAGTTCAATCCGCATTTCCTCTTTAACACACTCGAGAACATCAAGTTTATGACGAAACTCGCACCCGACGATGCCGTGCGCATGATTTCTGCTCTTTCGGCACTCCTACGGTACAGCATCGATAATCGGGTGCGGCAGGTGACTCTCGCCGAGGATCTCTGCCATCTGGAGCGTTATATCGAGATTCAGCGGCTGCGCTTTGGGGCACATTTTTCCTATCAACAGGAGGCCGCAAAAGGGGTGGAGTCCTGCTTCGTTCCGAAATTGCTCCTTCAGCCCGTCGTGGAAAATGCCATTCACTATGGTGCGGATGCAGAGGGGAACATAGAGATTAGGTCGCAGATTACCATGGAGGCGGAGCATCTGCACATCGTCATTGCGGACAGGGGGATGGGGATGGATGCAGAAACGCTGCATCGTCTGCGAACGATGATGGCGGAGGGGGAGAATCGCTCCGTGCACACGGGGCTCTACAATATCGACCGTCGGATTCGTTTGCTCTATGGCACGGGATATGGTGTGCATATTACGTGCCCTCCGTCGGGAGGGACACGTGTGGAGATGGTGCTGCCGATTCGGTGCAGCGGAGGTGAAGAAAATGCAGCGCGTGCTGATTGTCGAGGATGAAGAGATCATCCGCAAGGGGCTGGTATGCACGATTGACTGGGCAGCGATGAATTGCGTCGTGGTTGGCGACGCCGGCGACGGTATTGCAGGATTGGAGCTGCTGCGCACGACGCATCCCGACATTCTTTTGACAGATATCCGTATGCCGCGTATGGATGGGATCACGATGGCAGAGTATGCACGTGATGCGGGAATTCTGCCGCAGCTCATTTTTCTTACGAGTTATGCAGAGTTTGATTATGCCAAAAAGGCGATTGAACTCCAAGCCGCTGACTATTTGCTGAAACCGGTCAATGAGGAGGAACTTGCAGCACTCCTGTATCGTCTTGCAGAGCAGAAGAAAGATAAAACGAAGACAGAGCCTCTGTCAGAGGGGCTTGATTGGGCACGATATTTCTCGGATGATGGACTAAACCCCTATGTACGCTATGCTATGGAGCGCATTCGTTGTGATTATCGTGACAAGCTCAGTATTGAGCAGCTGGCAGAGGAATCTGGTGTGAGTGCGAGCTACCTCAGTCGGAAGTTCAAGGAAGTGCTGGGGCAGACCTTTCTTGAGGCTTTGACGCGTCAGCGCCTGCAAAAGGCGGTGAGTCAGCTCGCATCCGGAAAATATCGTGTTTATGAGATTGCTGAAAACAATGGCTTTGGTGACTATAAGAATTTCTGCAGTGTGTTCAAAAAGTATATGCACATATCACCGCGTGATTTCCTGCATTCTGTTCAGGACCGTGTGCGGCAGAAGGAAGAATAGGGAAAGAGCGTATGCGGCGTGCATCCTATGCCTACACGGCACGGATTATATTTTTGTGGATGAAATGCTTGCGTACTGCTGGAAAACATGATATACTGTCACCTGTCGCGTGAGCGCCGCGTTCTTTTCGTGTGCGTTCGCAGAAGAATAACTCTGCCGCCGACAGGTACGGCGGCCAAAGACCAAAGAGGAGGTGATTTCGTGAGATTGTACGAAGTCATATTTATTGTGAAGCCGATGGAGGAAGAAGCGACAAACGCCGTCATCGAGAAGTTCACAAAGCTCATTCAGGCAAACGGCGGTAAGATCGAGAAGGAAGACCGCTGGGGCAAGAAGCGTCTCGCCTATGAGATCAAGGACATGACCGAAGGATACTACGTTCTGCTGTACGTCAATGCAGAGCCTGCCTGTGTCGCTGAGTGTGACCGTGTGATGAAGATCACCGACGATCTGCTCAAGCACATGATCGTCCGTGCAGACGGCATCGAAGAATAAGACATGACGGGATCCATGCAGGAGAGAGACCCATGAACAGAGTCATACTGATCGGTCGCCTTGCGCGCGACCCTGAGATTCGCTACACACAGAGCGGCAAAGCATTTTGCCGTTTTACTGTGGCAGTTGACCGCCGCTTCTCGCGTGCGGCACAGCAGGAAGGACAGCAGACGGCTGACTTCATCCCCGTGACATGCTGGGAGAAACTCGCTGAGATCTGTGGCAATAACCTTACCAAGGGGCGCCGCATCGGAGTCGAGGGACGCATTCAGGTACGCAGCTACGACGGCAGTGATGGACAGCGGAAGTATGCGACAGATGTTGTTGCGGACAATGTGGAGTTTCTCGATTCGAAAAATGCCGGCAGCGCACCGCAGGGCAGCTATGATGCACCAGCATCGCATAGTGCAGCACCCGCTGCGGGTGGAAGTGCCGCACCGGATATGATGGGACCCGTAATTCCGGATGATGACATTCCATTCTGAGTGAAGTACACCTCAGAATATCCTGTAATAAGGAGGGACAGCCAATATGATGAAACGAGATCGGGGGCGCAAGCCACGTCGTAAGGTTTGCTCGTTCTGTGTAGACAAGGTCGATCATATCGACTATAAGGATGCTGCAAAGCTGCGTCGTTTTACGACGGAACGCGGCAAGATTTTGCCGCGCCGGATTTCCGGCAACTGCGCAAAGCATCAGCGTCAAGTCACGCTCGCTATCAAGCGTGCGCGCAACATTGCGCTTCTTCCGTTCACGGCGGAGTAAATATCGCGCCGCACCGCTATGGTGCGGTGTTTTTTTACGGGGATAAGATTCGGATAGAGGGATGATATATATGATACATTGCCAGAGAAAGTATATCGTATGTGTCCTTGCTGGCATACTTGGGTTCGGCATGATGACTCTGTTTCTTCCGTCGGCAGAGGCGTCAGAGGCCTTGACGCTGAGTTATGAGGAGGGAGCCTCGAATGAGTATGATTTCCGTATCAGACGGGAAGAGCGTATTCATGAGGAGAATGTGCGAACCATCGAGTTCAATTTCCGTTGTGACGGTGATCAGGAAAAGTATGACCGTGCGATGCGCGCCGAACAAAAACGGCATGCTGAGGCAGTGAACGAGATCGAACGAGATTATCGAAGCGGCAGTCCTTGGCGTTGATAGACAACTCAAAAAGAACGTATCCTATGGGGGTCGTCCGATTACTCCATGGGATACGTTCTTTTGTTTTTCTATTTTCGCAGTTCAATCGTATCGATTACTGTTCCGTCAAGGGATTCACAGCATATATGAAGCCGATGTACATCGGCTTCCATATAGAGATAGTTCGACGGAGCGGGATTGGGGGAGGCGGCGAGGTCATAGATCTCGGCAGGGACATCAAAGTATTCATTTCCGCCGGGACCCCCAAGCAGATACAATGTCCCGTGAGGATCCGTTTGGTGTGCACGGATTTGCCGCCGACGATATGCATGGACATGTCCGGTAACAACAAGATCTATGTCAAGCGCATCAAATACATCCATGAAGATGTGCCCTACATCGCTGATGCCGTGCTGTGTCTGCTGATCGATCTGATACTCACCGTATGCGAGGATATCCTTATGCATGAGGACGATCTTCCATGGGGCGTGGGATGCAGCTGCATCCCGTTTCAGCCAGTCAAGCTGCTCCTCCTTTAGCGCCGTTCCACATGCTCCGCACTCGAGAAACTGCGTATCGAGGACAATGACGTGCAGCACACTGAGGTCAAAGGAATAATAGTGACCACGAAATGCCGGACTTCCATTTTCCGGCAGGACGAAGGTATGCAGATAGCGCATAGGGGGAACGTCTTCCCACGCGAGGCTGTAATATTCATGATTACCGAGTGCGGGGGCGTGGGGGACGCGTGCGAGGGGGGACGGTTCGCCCTCCATTGCAGCGAAAAAGTTATCCCAATGCCATGCTGATTCACCGTTATCTGTGAGATCGCCGATGAGTGCAGCGAAGTCGATATCCCCATGTCGCTGGAATGCTGCCTGATAGACAGAATTCCAGATGTTGTAATTCTCTCCGCACTGGCTGTCTGAAAAGAGCAGGGCCCGCACAGGGGCATATGCGCGGGGGACGGACAACGGAATCCAAGCGGTTTCCCCGCCGGAATGTACGATACGATATGTACCGCCAAACTTTGGCAATGGAATCTCTGCATGGAAGATAAACTGTTCTGTGTCATCCATTGTGAAATGTGTGCACTCAGGGGTAAACGACACGGTATGTCCATCCTTGCCGCTGCGGAGTTCAACATAAGCATCGCGCAGCAATATCGGTGCATCCCACTGGATCATACGTGTCGATGCAGGCTGTGCTGTTATGATTTGGCGCAGGTGTCGGATGTCTTCCACAGCGGCGGCAGCGTGGGATGAAAAGAGACTGCCAAGTCCCATCGTAATGATGGAATGCATGGCAGTCTGTAAGAAACGGCGTCGTGTCATCATTTTTTCTCCGTGTTCTCAGGTATGGTTTCCGTGTGCATCATACGTTTTTCAAAACGGATTGCAGTATAGATGAGAATAGCAGCACAGATAACGACAATGATAAGGCGAGTATTGTTCTCCTGCTGCATGATGAGGTCATGTCCGATGATTGCCTCGATGCCCGTCGAGGGAAATTTGCCGACGAGAGAGGCAAGCACATAGTCGCGCAGACGGATAGAGGAGAGTGCACCGACCGCATTCATGACAGCGGAGGGAAGATAGGGGACCATGCGGCCGATGAGCATAATGATGAATCCTTTGCTGCCGCTGTAATGGTCGATCTTTGCAAGGAAGGGGCTCTTGGCGATGGCACGTTCTGCCGCATCCCGGAAGTAGAAACGCATCAGCAGAAAGGCGATGGTTACACCGACGGTCTCGGCAACGCAGGAAAGAATAATGCCGGGGACAATGCCGAAAAGAATGACGTTTGCCGTTGAGAAGATAACGGCGGGCGGAAAGCCGAGTGCATTGGTAAAGAGAGTAAGCAAAAATGCGAAGAAGACCGCTCCCTGACCGAAGGTGTGAATGTAGTCTACCGTTGCCGGAATATCGCCGCTGGCAAGCAGCGAAAACAGTGAGGGGAGGAAATCCGGTGCGATAAGATGAATGATGGCAAAGAGAAGGATAATAGCGAGTGCCGCACCTATTTTTAGGATGCCCATGCCCTGTGGTTTTTTCACGTAAATACCTCCTCCTGGGAGTTTTAAGTCATAAAGAGAAGTACAAAGGCACCGAGGAGCAGGGAAAGGCTGAAGCCCTGCATGACGTTTGCGATATCTCGTCCATAGGCAGAAGAAAAATATGCTGCGATTTTGCGCAGCTCGAAAATCAGGAAGGAAAGACAGAAAAAGATGAGTGAGAGATCGTCCTGTGTCCATCCATAGGCGAAGATCAGTGCAGTGAGAACGATGCCGGTCTGTTCTCCACGGGAAAACAGGCATTCCGTCTCTTTTTTTCGTTCATATGCATCAATTTCTGCGCGCGTCAATGGAATGCCCATCTCATTGAATTTTTCTTGCTCGCGGTCAAACCACCGGTAGTGGAAACTCATGGATTTTCACCTCCGTTTTTTCTGTGTCAAATCTTATTTCGTGGCGATTCTCCGTTGTGTCGTATTCCCTGGCTTCGGTATGTCGGGACGCTTATTCGGACGCAATGACGGCCTTTCCGGAGTAGGACGTACGGGAGGATTTGGCGTGCTTGGTGTGGGGTGTGAAGGTCGGCCATTCTTTTTCTGTGCGGCCTCTAATCTCTCGCGCAGGAGGGCTTGCTGTTGTTCTTGTTCCTCACGTTCCCGGTGCATGATATGCAGACGCTCCGCTTGCAGTTCTTTTGAGCCGTAGTAGATGCATGACTCCGCCACGATATCCGGCATCTCTGCGTAAAGATATCGGCCAGGACATGCTGTGGCGTTAAAGTCACGGTGACCTTTTACGGTGACGCCCCAGATGGGATTGAGTTGATAGACGATGCACAACGCAGCGATGAGATGTGCTGCACTATGCTTTTGCGCTTCGGTAGGAACGGCTGACTCGAAGTCTCCCACAATGTTGATGCCGATGGTATGACGGTTCTCTCCGTAGACGTGTGCACCGACCGTGCCCATGGGGCGACCCTCCTCGATTGTGCCGTCCTTACGGATGAGGAAGTGATAGCCGATGCCTGACCAGCCGTTGTGAAGATGCCATTCATGGACGGTTTCGGCAGAGACATCTGCGTTCGTATTGCCAATGTGGTGGACGACAATACAGTCCGTGACAAAGCGGTTTTCCAGCGGGCCAAAAGATAGATACGTTGGTTTTATCGTTACGCCCGGCAGGACGGGGGGAACGTACCATGATGCCTCTGCCGCATCTGGACAGAAGGGGAATAGGGCGGCACCAATGCCGACAAGCGTCATGCGGCGCAAAAAATCTCTACGATTCATGTGGGAATCTCCTGGGAAACGATTGTGTTGTCGTGTATACGAATTTCGGTTTCATGGAACGCATAGAGCGTTGAGCGATGTCCGACACTGATGATGCCAGCCATAGGAAGCTCCTGCCGGAGAAGTTCATACAGTATGCGTTCGCGCGGCTCGTCGAGGGCGGATGTCGCCTCATCGAGAAAGACCCAGTCGGGACGAATGAGCAGAATGCGTGCAAAGGCAAGGCGCTGCTGTTCGCCGAGCGACAGAATGCGGCTCCAATCATCTGTGTCGGATAGGCGCGCTGCAAGATGCGGCAGCCCAACCTGCGCGAGCACGTGTGTCATCTTCTTATCAGAAGCTGCTGCCGTACGCGGATAGGAAAGCACACGGCGGAGTGTACCGAGCGGCAGGTAGGGATGTTGAGGGAGAAAGAGCCGCGAGGACTTCTGCGGCATTGCTACCGTGCCGCTGCCCGTGAACCAGATCCCCGCAATGGCACGCAGAAGTGTGCTCTTTCCAACACCTGATGTCCCCGTGATGAGGGTGCGGCTGCCGTGCGGCAGGGTTAATCCAGAGACAGAGAAAAGTTCTGCGCCGTGCGGGAGCACAACGTGAAGATCTGTAAGTTGAAGTGCATCCTCCGTATTGTTCGTATGTGCAATCGCAGATGATATGGCAGATGCTTCTGCGATATGCGCCGTAAAGCCTGATAGTCGCTGGATGACAGCGGACAGCTCGGCGATGGAGCTGTAGGAGTCGACGAAGAAGGACAGCGCATCCTGTACGCGGCCAAATGCCGAGATAGTCTGCATCAGACCGCCGAGGGCGATCTCGCCTGCATAGTAGCGCGGTGCTGCCATGATGAGCGGGAAGATAACGGCGAGCTGACCGTAGCCGTTCACGTAGAAATTCAGCAGCTTTGTTCGCCGCATCAGTCCCCAGTAGTTTTTTACGACATAGGCAAAGCGTTCCTTAAACCCCTGTGCCTCTGCCAGCTCACCGTGATAGAATGCGATGCTCTCGCTGTTCTCGCGCACGCGCATCATGCTGAAACGGAAATCCGCCTCATAGCGCTGCTGATTGAAGTTCAGTCGGATAAGCTTTCGTCCGACAAAATGGACAAGGACACTGCCAACGCCTGCGTAGAGGAGAGACAGCCAGAACATATAGCCGTAGATAGTGAATGTCTCGCCTCCCATAGGAACGGTGAGCGTTCCGGAGAGGTTCCACAGAACGACGGCGAATGCGCCGAGTGTTGTGATTTGTTTCAGTGCGCCGACAAGGAGTGCCAGGGTCAGCGTAACGAATTGATTAATATCCTCACTGATACGCTGATCGGGGTTGTCCGTATCGCTGCGGAGCATTTGCAGACGGTAGTAGACTTGTCCGTGCATCCAGCGCGCGAGGTAGTCCTCCGTCATCCATGTACGCCAGCTGATTGTCAGCATCTGCCGCAGATAGACGGCGTAGACGGCAATGATGATGTAGAGAAGAGCGAGTCCTGTGAACGTACCGACGAGCGGCCAGAAGGAAGCCAAGTCGTACGCCTGAAGTGCATCGTAGAAGTCACGATACCAATCATTGATGCGGACAAGTAGGTACACCATGACGAGATTGAGCACGATGACAGAGGTGAGCAGTCCGCGCGCCCGCCACTTCTCGGCGGAACTCCAATATCCCTTGAACAGCCGCCAAAAGCCACGAATGAGGGGCAGTTTCACGCAGTATCCTCCTTTTTTGAACGAACGATATTCATTATAGTATTTTTTCATCAGAACCGCAAGGGAGTTGGCCGGGAAAAGATAAGCGCTGTCATTGACTCAGACCTCTATATATAGTAGAATACAGCTGAATTTAAGCCTATATTTACCAAATGGAAAGGGACTGCCATGAATTCTATTGCGCAAGGCATTGCATTTTTTCAGCAGGGAGGTATCGTCATGTATTTCTTGACGATAGCGTCCATTTTTGTTGTCTTTATTGGGATTGAGCGCGCGTTTTACTTTTCACGTGCTGATGCGGGCCGTGCCTTTGCTCACGCATTCATGCTCGATATTGCAAATGCGCGCTATGCGGAGGCACTTGCCCTCGCGCGCGATCGTCGCGGGGCGATTGCCGATATTTTGTTCAGTGCAATCACCAAGAACAGCAGCCGTGCCGATCAGATGAGCTCCTACATGGAGATCCAGTCCGGCATCGCACTCTCCAAGATGCGTCGCCGCATCTATTATCTGAGCGTGATCGTAACGATGGCCCCCCTCCTCGGGCTCTTGGGAACGATCAGCGGAATGATTACGACGTTCAGCGTGTTCAACATCCAGGCGGGCGAGCCGACGGCGATCACGGGGGGCATCGGCGAGGCACTGATCGCTACGGCGATGGGACTCTGTGTTGCACTCATCGCACTCATGGTACATGCGTATTTTTCGCAGCGAATTGAGAACATCGTCACGGATATGGAGATGTGTTTTTCTGCCGCTGAGAGCAGCCGTCTTGCTCTCGCCGATGCTGCCGGCGTCACGGCAGACAATCCAGCGGAGGGGGCGGCACAATGAGACTGCGTGACCGCAGGGCATTCGGAAAGCCTGAGGTCGTCATCATTCCGATGATCGACATCATGTTCTTCCTGCTCGTCTTCTTCATCATGAGTACCCTATACATGGTCAACGTCAAGACCGTGGATGTAAATCTCCCCAAGGCGCAGTCGGCACAGACTCAGCTGAATGTGACCTATCTCATCACGGTGCGCAAGGACGGCTCACTCTGGCTCGAGGATCAGCCGATTGATGCGGATACTCTTGTGCGACAGGCACGCGCGGAGGCACAGAAGAATCCGCGCTTTGCGGTTGTTGTGCGTGCGGACGGGGATATGAACTACAGCGGCGTCATGGAGCTGCTGGACCGTTTCCGCCAGGCAGGGATTACGCGCTTCGGATTGGCTGCAGAATAGAAAAAAGGAACCGTTGTACGAAGGAAGGACGTGTCATACAACGGCTCCTCTTGCTTTTGTTCTGGGCATCCAGATATTATGGCGCTTTCCGTTCAATTACGGGCACGGATTCAAGGCGTATCTCGAATGTGCGGGGCCATGGGCAGTATGCATTGATATTGTTATGCGCAACACGCAGTGTCATGCCGTTTTGTTCAAAAGGGGCGCGGAATGCAGCAGTTGACTCACAGCTCCTCATGCGGCGGCTCAGGTCATTCATCAGGAGGTCGTTTGCCCAATGCCAGTTTCGCGTGAGATCGAGATCGGCACTGTTCGTATAGCCCGCACGGCGAAGTGCGTCATTCACGCGGTCAATCGTCTCCTTGAGGTAGAATTCGTCTTCTGCCATGCGCCCCGTGAGAAAGGCGAGATTTGCAGCGGCGGCGCGTTCCCGCTCCTCTGCCGTCGCGGCGTTTCTCATGGCACAGTGATAGAGAAGCGCCTCCGCAAGTGCCGTACCGATGGCGTTGCTTGCCGTATTCCACCCCGCGTATGCTGTCAGGGCGTTCACGGGGACATTTTTTTCGGTCAGAATGGGGAGCAGCGTTTCCTCCGCACGGAAATGGCGCGAGAGATCGACGAGTGCGACGGATTTTCCTGCGGCCAGCATTTGATCGATTGCGGCGGCAGAGGGCGCGCGTGAGCCAAGCGTATCCGCATCGCCGTCACCCGCCGTGATAAAGAGGGTCAGGTCGTGGTCCGTGTCATCTGCTGCAAGCATGCCGCCGAGCATGGCGATCTTCTCCCGTGCTGTCACATCGTTTGAGACCGCCATAAAGGGAAAGACGGCGTCTGCCATATCGTCACGCGCATAGCGCAGTGAAATGCGTGGGGGCGTCTCATCGCGCATACGCAAGCCATCGACTGCCATCCGCGTGAGCATAGAGAGCCCAATCTCATCTGCTCCGTGCACGATCATCGCCCGCTCCGGGGCGATGTTTTTTTGTGTCAGCAGGGCGGACAGTTCCGCCTTTTTCAGATTGCCGACGGAGAACTCTTCGCCGTCGTCCTGCCCGAGTACAAGACGCGTGAGCGTGCCCTCCTCGGTGAGCGTAATGAGCATAGCGGCAAGAGCTGTGCTCTCGTCGAAATGCGCAAGATACTTTTGCAGATCCGTATCGGGGATCTCGGCGCGCAGACGCGCCATTTCCTCTGCATCGACCGGAAGCCCCGCGCCTGCGCGTCCCAGGAGACGAGCATAGGAGAGAAGCGCGCGCCGCTCGCGCCAGCCATTGATGCCGTCCTGCGGAATCGCACGCGGCAAAATATAGAACGCGTGCAGGGGAACACTAGGATATGCTGCGTGCAGGCCGCGGAGATATGCGGCGAGCGCATCGATGTCCTCTGCCGAGATATGTGTCTCGCGTGCGGCGAGGAGCCCTCCCGAGAGCAGTTGATCGACCGAGAGAATGACGGCATCTGCATCATTGATATGTTCGGCTAACCAGTTCCGCATTTCCGACGTATTTCCAGCCGTGGAATAGTAGTCCATGAGTTCGGATGGCGGCGTCATGATCTCCTGTCCAATGATTCTTCCGCCGTTTATCACAAACTCTCTGCACGGCGGACGTGAGTCGAGCGGGATGAGCAGGATGGGGCGCTGCGCCCCGGCGGCAGACGAAGCTCCTGCGGAGAGTGGCTGCCATGTGCCGGTGGGAGTGAGGTGGAAGACCAAATGAAAAAGGAAGAGGGCAAGTGCGAGGAAGACAGCGACGATCCCCAAGTTATGTTTCATGCGGTAACCCCCTTTTTCCTCCAGCCCTTTGTTCTGTCCTTATTTTACTGGATACCGTTCCGTTCCGCAATCCATTCTTTGTTGAGGGCGGAGGCGTATTCGAAAAGGCGCAGGGAAAATTTCACAATGCGGTACTGCATAGGAATTTTGCAGAAATTGTTAACTGTGCCTACGGAATGGGCTTCGATCTCTCCGTCATTTCCAATAGCTCGCTGCTGCTCGACTGTAAGAATCTGCCGCAGGACTTCTTTTGCAAGATCACACACCTCGGGATCTCTGTGGACAGCATCGTACCTGAGACACTGCGTACGTTCGGCTGCCATGACGGCGGCAGCCGAACGTCCTGACGGAGTAGTGTCTCATGCAGTTGCTTTTCACTGCGAAAAAAGAGAACCCCGATCTTATCATCAAGCTGAACACGGTGGTCACGAATGTCAATGCCGCAGAGACGCTCATTCACTCAGAACGGGAACTTTCGATTACGCATTGGAAGTTTCTGAAGATGAATCTCCTTGATGATGGGAAGCGTTCGAACAGAGATCTAGAAATCGAGGAGGGAATGTTTCAGTGCTTTTTGCAGAACAACACGCGTACGTGTGGGAAAAACATCCCGGAAAGTTCCCTTGCACGCTCCTATATCATCGCTGACAACCGCGGTTCACTCATCAACAACACAGAGGAGATCTACAAGACCTCGGCAGTCTGCTCCGTAAGGATTTTTGGACGGAGGTTTCCTGGTATACATTCGATGAGGAACTCTATGCAAGCAGGTATGGAAACGTCGGAGAAAAAAAGGCCCTAAGTTGCAGGAAACAAGATTCGAAAAGTAATTGATTTTTCTGAATGGAGATGTTATAATGATTTCATAGTTCAGATCTATTGGTATACCTTGTTTTAATTGTGTTGTTTATTGTGAAACAAGCAGCACAAGAGCTTTACTTAAGGAGGAAATACGTATGAAGGTAACTGTTGTTGGTGCAGGTAACGTAGGTGCTACCGTAGCAAACGTCGTTGCGCTCAAGAAATTTGCGAGTGAGGTTGTCCTTATCGACATCAAAGAGGGTGTCTCCGAGGGCAAGGCAATGGACATGATGCAGTGCTCGCATGCGCTCGGCTTTGACACGACGGTCAAGGGTGTTACGAATGACTACGCTGCGACGGCAAATTCCGATGTTATCGTCGTTACCTCCGGTCTTCCGCGTAAGCCGGGCATGACGCGTGAGGAGCTTGTCGGCGTCAATGCAAAGATCGTCAAGAGTGTTGTGGAACAGGCGCTGAAGCATTCCCCGAATGCGATCTTCATCATCATCTCCAACCCGATGGATGCGATGACCTATCTTGCACTCAAATCCACGGGACTTCCGCGCAACCGCATCATCGGCATGGGCGGCATGCTCGACAGCAGCCGTTTCCGTTATTATCTTTCCGAGGCACTCAACAAGGCAGGTCATCCTGCAACCCCGACCGATGTGGACGGTATGGTCATTGGCGGACACAATGACAAGACGATGGTTCCGCTCGTCAGCATTGCAACGCTCCGCGGCATTCCTGTCACGCAGCTCCTCTCGAAGGATGTCCTTGCTGATGTTGTCCAGAAGACGAAGGTCGGCGGCGCAACGCTGACGGGGCTTCTCGGTACGTCTGCATGGTATGCGCCGGGCGCATCTGCCGCAACGCTGGTTGAGGCGATTGCGCTCGATTCGAAGAAGGTTATTCCTTGCTGCGTCTACCTCGAAGGCGAGTATGGCGAGAAGGAACTCTGCGTCGGTGTTCCTATTGTCCTCGGCAAGGGCGGCTTTGAGAAAGTTGTCGATGTCAAGCTCGAGGGCGAGGAGAAGGCGAAGTTCGAGGAGAGTGTCGAGGCTGCACGTGCTGTCAATGCACAGCTCGCTGATGCACTGAAGTAATCTTCTCTCCGTGAAGGAATAAAAAAGGATCTCTTCGGAGATCCTTTTTTGTACGCGTGATTTATTATGGAAAACACGCGGAAGGGATTGACAGGCATGTATTGTTCCTCTATAATAGCTATGCACTGCAAGGTGCAGACGACTCACTAGCTCAACTGGCAGAGCAACTGACTCTTAATCAGTAGGTTCACGGTTCGATTCCGTGGTGGGTCACCATGAATGTTGCCCGCATATGCGGTTTTAGGCAGGTTGGCATACCAACCTGCCTTTCGTGTATCAAGCAAATGAGAGGAAGATGCCTTTGAATATCCTGATATCAAATGACGACGGGATTGCTGCAGAGGGGATTCATGTACTTGCGCGCCGCCTGTCTGGAGCACATCATGTGACGGTTGCAGCTCCTATGCATCAGCAGAGTGGTACGTCTCACGCGCTGACGATCGGGCGTGCGATTGAGGTGCGTGAGGATGAGAATTTCGATGCAGAGTGTCATGTCGCGGCGTGGGCGATCGACGGCACACCGACGGACTGTGCGAAGCTCTACCTGGATGCGATCGCAGAGGAACGTCCGGATGTTGTGCTTTCAGGGATCAATCACGGGTCAAATCTCGGTACGGATGTGATCTACTCGGGAACGGTTGGTGCCGCTTTTGAGGGATATTTCCACGGAATTTCATCGTTTGCACTCTCGCTTCTTGATGGCAGCAGTCTTTCATTTGCCGATGCGGCAGAGTATTTTGTCCCATTCATGGAACAAGTTCTTGCTGCTGCAGATCAGCCATTTTTGTTGAACATCAACTTCCCGAAGGAGCTTGCGGGGGATGAGCCACGATTTGTGTTCTGCCGCCAGGGCGGACGCGATTACGTGAATGCATTTGAGCGCATTGAGATGGAAGAGGGGCGTGTGCATTACAAGGTAGCAGGCGAGGTGTCTGATACGGATAAGGGAATTGGAACGGATATCTATGCGGTGGAGCATGGGCTGATCGCGGTGACCCCACTGGGCGTGGATATGACGGACTATCCGCTGCTGCGCCAACTGGGTGATGCGCTATAACCACATTGATAATCACTATAAAGAGAGGAGATTCGGCCTTCTCCTCTTTTTTTTCATTCTTGTATGCGGTATAATATTGAATATGAATGGGGTTCATGTTTCTTTAGCTAAAATCCGCGCGGTAAAGAGGAGTGAGTTGTGTGCTGTATCCGCTGAATGTCGATCTGAGCGGACGTTCTCTTATCCTTGTCGGCGGCGGCAGGGTGGCAGAGCGTAAAGCATGCAGCATTCTCTCTGCTGGGACGGAGGCATCCATCTGTGTTATCGCACCAAAAGTCACTTCTGTGCTGCAGGAGCATGCCGCGGCAGGCAGGCTGTGCTGGAAGCAGACATGCTATGCGGACGGAATGCTCGAAGGTGCGTTTCTCGCCTATGCGGCGACGAATCTGCGCGAGGTCAATGCGGCCGTGGCGTCGGAGGCAAAACGCAGAGGGATTCCTGTCAATGTCATTGATGATCCTGCGGCATCTACTTTTCAGGTGCCTGCCTCGATACGCCGCGGCGAGCTGATGCTGTCCGTCTCGACCGCAGGCGGCAGTCCGGCGCTCTCGCGTGCGATACGGATGGAACTGGAGGAGATGTATCCGCCCGCCTTCGGAGTGTGGCTGGAGCGTGTATCATCCCTGCGGGTGGAACTACAGGAGAGTGTCTCATCGAGCAGTGCACGAACGCGCTTTTGGCATACGGCACTGCGCCCTGATATTTTGACCATGGTTCGTCATGGTGCGATGGAGAAAGCAGAGGTTGAACTACGGAATGCGGCTCTTGACTTTGGGGCTCAATCATCGGACTGCACCGATTGATGTACGTGAGCGGGTTTCATTCTCGCGCGAGGAACTGCGCACGGGGCTCCAGAACCTAGGCGATTACGACGGAGTGAGCGGGCTTGTGGTTCTGTCTACCTGCAACCGAACGGAGCTTTACGCTGCTGTGGAGGATCTCGCGGAGGGGGAGCGCTCCGTGCGGCAGTTCCTGTGCGATCTGGCGCAGGGCGGCGATGATCTGGATGCATATCTCTATACGTACACTGACGATGCGGCGATTGAGCATCTCTTCCGCGTGGCGTCGAGTCTCGACTCGCTTGTACTCGGTGAGGGGCAGATTCTCTCACAGGTGAAGGGGGCGTATGCGTTGGCACGAGAGGCAGGCGTGACCGGGACGATCCTCAATTTGCTCTTTCACCGTGCTATTGCTACGGGAAAACGCGTACGGACGGAAACGCGCATCGCTTACCGTTCTGTGTCAGTAAGCTATGCTGCTGTCGAGCTTGCTGCTGCGTCTTTGGGAGGGCTTGGCGGCTGCGGAGCATTGATCTTCGGTGCAGGGAAGATGGCGGAATTGACGGCAGAACATCTGCGTGCGCATGGGATTGAGACGATCTATGTTGCCAACCGTCATATTGAGCGCGCGCGGGGGCTTGCCGAGCGGATCGGCGGAGAGGCCATTCCATTTGATCGTGCCATGGACTATGCGACAAATGTTGATGTTGTCGTTACATCGACTGGGGCACCGCATTATGTAATCAAGGCGTGGGAGGCGCGCCGCCTCATGACGCGTCGTCAGGGACGCAAAATCTTCTTTATCGATATTGCCGTTCCGCGTGATGTTGACCCCGATGTTGCGGGGATCAAGGGAATTGAGCTCTATAATATTGACGCACTCGAGGCAGTGGTGGATGAGCACCTGGGAGAACGGCAGGCGGAGGCGGTCAAGGCACAGAAAATTGTGGAGGAGGAAGTTGCCGCCCTTCAGGAACGCTTCAAGTATCTTTCCTTTCAGCCGCTTATGGCACTGCTCTCAGGACGATGTGAGCGCATTCGCGCGCGTGAGATCAAGCGTGTGAGCGCGAAGCTGCCCGATCTCTCGGAAGAGGAAGGCCGTCAGGTTGAGCACATGAGCCGCATGATTGTACGAAAGATACTGCGCATCCCGATGATGAAGCTGCGGTCATCTGCGGGAACCAAGGATGAGGCATTTTACATCGAAGCAATGCGTTCTCTTTTTAAGTTAGATGCGATGGGAGAGACAGGAACCAGTGAACAGCGGCACAATCACTATCGGTACACGAGCGAGCAAGTTGGCTCTGTGGCAGGCGAACTATGTGGCGGAGGCCATTAAAAAGGAGCATCCGTCCTGCTGCGTGGAGCTGCATGAGCTGACGACGAAGGGAGATCGCATCCTGGATGCACCGCTCGCTAAAATCGGTGGCAAGGGGCTCTTTACGAAGGAACTTGAGCAGGCGATGCTGGATGATGCGGTCGATCTTGCCGTGCATAGTCTGAAGGATATGCCGACGGAGGTTCCCGACGGACTGGTCATCGGTGCGATTACAACACGGCTCGACCCCGGTGATGCCTTTGTCAGTGCACACTACGCTGCAGTGGAGGATCTTCCTGTCGGGGCACGCGTGGGTACATCGAGTCTGCGCCGCCGCGCACAGCTTCTCGCCGTGCGTCCCGATTTAACGATCTGTGATCTGCGCGGAAATGTCAATACGCGTCTTGCCAAGCTCGACGCAGGGGAGTTCGATGCGATTGTGCTTGCGGCGGCAGGACTAAAGCGACTCGGTTTTGAACGTCGTATCCGCACCATTTTGCCGCGCTCTGTGATGCTTCCTGCGGTTGGGCAGGGAGCTCTTGCCATTGAATGCCGTGCTGGGGATGCCGCAATTCTTTCCGCCATTGAGTTTCTGCGTGATGCGGGTATGACGACGGCGGCACAGGCAGAGCGCGCGTTCCTGCGTCGTGTTGAGGGCGGCTGTCAGATCCCTGTCGGGGTTTATGCTGAGGTCGATGCTAATGGTCAGATTTCCATTGATGCTATGATTGCTTCGGTCGATGGACAGCGTATCTGCCGTTCTGATGCACACGGAGCAGGCGAGCAGGCTGAGGCTCTTGGAACTGCTCTTGCCGAGGAGCTCCTCGATGCCGGCGGACGTGAGATTTTGAAAGAGATTGGAATTACAGCATGAAGAACGGAATGGTGTTTCTTGTTGGCGCGGGTCCCGGAGATCCGCGCCTTTTGACCGTGGGGGCGATGCAGTGCCTGAAACGGGCGGATGTCGTTGTCTATGACCATCTTGCCGATGAGAGTATTCTCTCCTATGTGCCTGAGGCAGCAGAGCGGATCTATGTCGGCAAGCAGTCCTGCCATCATACAATGCAGCAGGAGGAGATCAATGTCCTGCTCGCAGACAAGGCGGAGGAGGGAAAGACGGTCGTTCGTCTGAAGGGCGGAGATCCGTTCGTCTTTGGCCGCGGTGGGGAAGAGGCTCTTGTTTTGCTGGAACGTGGAGTTCCTTTTGAGATTCTGCCCGGTGTCACCTCTGCGATCAGCGTGCCGGCCTATGCCGGTATTCCTGTGACACATCGAGGTGTGGCGGTTTCCTTTGCCGTGGTCACGGGACACGAGGATCCGACGAAACCCGAGTCTCATGTCCGCTGGCAGCATCTCGCGACAGGTGTGGATACACTGATCTTTTTGATGGGCGTGGCAAATCTGCCTGAGATCACGAAGCATTTGATCGAGAATGGGCGTCCCGCAGATACCCCGGCAGCACTTATCCGATGGGGGACGCGTGCCGATCAGGAGACATACGTGACGACAGTCGGTGAGGCGGCTGAGATGGTGCGTCGTGATGGGATGCGTCCTCCTGCGATCTTTATTGTGGGAGATGTGGTGCGCCTGCGAGATCGTCTGCGCTGGTTCGACCGCAGAGAGTTCCGCCCTCTTTTTGGGAAGCGCATTCTTGTCACACGCGCGCGTGCTCAGGCATCGGCATTGACGGAGAAACTGACGGCACTTGGTGCATCCTGCGTCGAGGCACCGGTGATTCGCATTGTTCCGCCGTCCGATTCGTACGCAGGACTGGATTCTGCCATCGGAAAACTGCAGGACTATCACTGGGTGATCTTTACGAGTGTCAACGGTGTGGATCATTTCTTTGCACGGCTTCATCACGCAGGAAAGGATGCACGAGCACTCGGCTATGCTAAAATTGCTGCCATCGGTACGGCGACACGGGATCGTCTCCGCACCTACGGGATCGAGGCAGATCTTGTGCCGCAGGAGTTCCGCGCTGAGGCAGTCGTGGATGCGCTCCGTCCGATTCTGCCGCCGCGTGCCCATATCCTCCTGCCGCGCGCACAGGAGGCACGCGACGTTCTTCCTGAGTCCTTGAGTGCACATGGGGCGACTGTGGACGTTGCCGCAGCCTATGAGACGGTACCCGAGACAGAACATGGGGAAGAGCTCGCCGCCCAGATGATGGACGGTGCGTTTGACTACGTTACATTTACCAGTTCCTCCACCGTCAAGAATCTCGTGCGCATGCTCGGCAATATTACGCCGCTGCAGCATACGAAGATTGCCTGCATTGGACCGGTAACGGCAGAAACCGTAGAGAGTTATGCGCTGATGTCTGCCATGACAGCCAGAACTTATACGATTGATGGATTGGTAGATTGCATAAGGGAGAATATAGAATGAGTATGATTCAGCGTCCGCGCCGTTTGCGCATCTCGTCCGGGATGCGCGATCTTGTGCGTGAGACAGAGCTGTCGGTGCGCGATTTTGTCTATCCGATCTTTGTCGTTCCTGGAGAGAAGCTCAAAGAAGAGATCCCGAGTATGCCGGGGTGTTTCCACTACTCTGTGGATCAGGTCGCAGCACTCGCATACGAGATCGCAGCGCGTGGGATTCGCGCCGTCGAGGTGTTCGGCCTTCCTGCTTATAAGGATGAGGACGGCAGCTCTGCATGGGATATGGAGAGTCCTGTCCAGCGCGCGATCGCTGCGATCAAGGACGCTGTTCCTAACCTGCTGGTCGTCGGTGATGTATGCCTTTGCCAGTATACGACACATGGACACTGTGGACATCTCACGGGACACTATGTCGATAATGACAGGACGCTCGCACTCCTGCAGAAGGTTGCCGTAAGTCAGGCAAAGGCGGGGGCAGACATCGTTGCGCCGTCCGATATGATGGATGGACGCATTGCCGCCATTCGCGAGGCACTTGACGAAAATAAATTTGAGAACACCTCCATCATGAGCTACGCAGTAAAGTATGCCTCGGGATACTATGGCCCTTTTCGTGATGCGGCAGACAGCACGCCCGCCTTCGGTGACCGCAGGCAGTATCAGATGGACCCGTCGAATGTCCGTGAGGCACTGAAAGAGACTGCACTTGATGTGGAAGAGGGCGCTGACATCATCATGGTTAAGCCGGCTCTTGCCTATCTCGACGTGGTACGCCGTGTCTATGAGGTGACAGATCGCCCCATTGCCGTCTACAATGTCAGCGGCGAGTACGCCATGGTCAAAGCGGCGGCAGCAAATGGCTGGATTGATGAGCAGCGAATTGTTCTGGAGACGCTGACGGGCATGAAGCGCGCCGGTGCAAAGATCATCATCACCTATCATGCCTTGGATGCTGCTGACTGGATGAACGGATAAGGAGAGAGCTATATGCGCCATACCGAAAAATCAAAGGCTGCCTTTGATGAGGCAAAACGGTATATGCCCGGCGGGGTCAACAGTCCCGTCCGTTCGTTCGCCAATGTAGGGGGGAACCCTCTCTTTATTGCACGAGCGGAGGGGGCGTATATCTACGATATTGACGGGAACTCTTACATCGACTACGTGGGATCATGGGGACCGATGATCGTCGGACACGCGCATCCGCAGGTAGTGAAGGCTCTGCAGGAGGCTGTGGTACGCGGGACAAGCTATGGTGCACCGACGCTCATGGAGACGGAGCTGGCCAAGCTCGTTCAGTCGGCCTATCCGACCATTGAATGCATTCGCATGGTCAACTCGGGAACCGAGGCGACGATGAGTGCACTGCGTCTGGCACGCGGCTATACCGGACGGGATAAAATCGTCAAGTTCATCGGATGCTACCATGGGCATAACGACAGCCTCCTCGTCAGCGCAGGCTCAGGCATGGCGACATTCGGCGTCCCGAGTTCTCCCGGTGTGACGAAGGGGACAGCGGCGGACACGATTGCTGTTCCGTACAACGATGAGGATGCCGTCCGCGATGTGATGGAGCGCGAGGGCGATCATATCGCCGCCGTCATCGTTGAGCCGGTCGCGGGAAATATGGGGCTGGTGCTGCCGCGTCAGGGTTATCTCTCTCTGCTGCGCGAGCTGACCGAGCAGCACGGCACGCTTCTCATCTTTGATGAGGTGATGTGCGGCTTCCGTGCGTCCTTGGGCGGTGCACAGGCTGCCTATGACATCCGTCCCGATCTCACCTGCCTCGGCAAGATCATCGGCGGCGGTCTTCCCGTCGCTGCATACGGCGGACGCCGTGAGATCATGGAGCAGATTTCCCCCTCGGGTCCCGTCTATCAGGCGGGCACTCTCTCAGGCAATCCGCTTGCCATGACGGCGGGCATTGAGACGCTGAAGCTCATCACGGCAGACCCCGAAGAAGGGAAGGCGGATTACAGTCGTGAGCTGACCATCAAGACGAAAAATCTCCTGCTTGGCTGGCAGCGCACAGCGAAGGAGGCAGGTGTGCCGATATGTGCACATCAGGCGGGATCGATGTTCGGCATCTTCTTTATTGATCGTGATGTCTATAACTATGAGGATGCCGCTGCTGCTGATCAGGATGCCTTCCGCATCTGGTTTGAGACGATGCTCGATGAGGGCGTGTATCTGGCTCCGTCCCAGTTTGAGACGGTATTCATGTCGGGAGCGCATACGGACAAAGACATTGAACGCACAATTGCCGCTTCGGAGAAGGCGTTTGCCGCAGTCAAAAAAGCACGAAAATAATTTTCATCAAAGACCTCATGCGACTGCATCGTGTGAGGTCTTTTTGTGATTTGAAACATCTGTCCGTGTGAGTGAAGTCCATTGATAGTGGAAGCAGTTCATGATATAATTCAATCGATATTATTCTCATAATTAGCATTTGAGGCGGTGTTTCTCATTAGTGAGATGAATGTTGCGGAAGGGAAGAAGAGCAAAGGAGAATCCTTTCTCAAGGGTACTTTTGTTCTGACCATCGCAGGTTTTGTGGTCAAGGTGATCGGGTCGCTGAACTGGATCTTCGTCTCCCGCATTCTAGGCGGCGAAGGTATTGGTCTCTACCAGATGGCGTTCCCCATTTATTTTTTTGCCATGACGGTCTCGCAGGCCGGTGTTCCGGTAGCGATTTCGATTATTACGGCGGAGCGCGTCGCACTCAAGGATATCTACGGAGCGAAGCGTGTATTTCGCATCTCTATGCTGCTCATGGTGCTGACAGGACTGCTCTTTTCGATTTTGACCTATTTGGCGGCAGACTGGCTGATCGAGTGGCAGCTGATTCGTGATGCGCGTGCCTACAAGGCTGTGGTGGTGCTTGCTCCGACGGTCTTTTTCGTGACCCTGCTCGCCAGTTCCCGCGGGTATCTGCAGGGATGGCAGCGTATGACGCCGACGGCAGTGTCGCAGATTGTAGAGCAGATTTTCCGCGTGGTGACCATGATTGTCCTCGCGAGTCTTCTCATGCCATGGGGGCTGGACTACGCAGCCGCCGGCGCGTCGCTCGGGGCTTTCGCAGGGGCGGTGACAGGACTCATTGTTCTCGTCTACTTCCACATCAAACTGGAGCGAGACATTGTGCGTGATTACGGGACGGATCTGAGACCGCTGCCGAATGTTCCCTACGAAACACGACTTTCGATTATTCATCGTATTTTTAAGCTGGCACTTCCGGTCTCGGCGGCAAGCATTATGCTGCCCGTCGTCTCGAATCTGGATCTGATGATCGTTCCGCAGCGCCTCGAGGCGGCGGGCTACAGCATCAGTGAGGCGACGGAGCTTTTCGGTTATCTGAACGGCATGGCTGTCCCACTCGTCAATCTGGCGACGATTCTGACTGCATCCATGGCAATGAGTATCGTTCCCGCCATCTCAGAGTCGCGTGTACTCGGCGATCAGGCACGCGTCTATGATCAGACGGCGGCGTCTGTGCGCATTTCGAATTTCGTCTGTTTTCCTGCCTTTGTCATTGTGTTTGTTTTGGCAACGCCAATTTCTTCGCTGATCTACAATGCGCCGGGGGCGGGGCCTGCGGTCATGATCTCGGCGGTGAGCATCATCCTGCTCGGTCTGCATCAGGTTTCAACGGGGATTTTGCAGGGACTGGGACATCCGACGATCCCCATGGTGAATATGGTGCTCGCAGCGGCGGCAAAGATTTTCCTGAACTGGCATCTGACGGCGATCCCCTGGCTCGGCATCATGGGGGCGGCATGGGCAACAGCGGCAGATATGGGGGTCGCCGCGCTCATTAACCTCTACTTCATCTACCGTTTTATCGGCTATCGTATCGAGCTCCTCCAGCTCATCAAGACGATATGTTCTGCCGGGATTATGGCATGTGCTGTTCATTTTTTCTATGTGTGGACACTGGCATGGTGGGGGATCGCAGCGATTTCTACCTTTGGTGCGGTGTTCTTTGGCTGCTTCGTCTATGTGGCGGCGATGATCCTGCTGCGCGGCCTGATCGAGGAGGATCTGTACCGTCTGCCGATGGTCGGTACGGTCGGCATCCGATTTTTACAACGGATTGGGGTGTATAAGTCATGAAGAAAATGGCCTTGATCTACAACCCCGTGTCGGGGCATGCCCTCTTTAAGGAGAAGTTGGACACGCTGATCGAACTTTTTCAGCGTCATGATATCATACTTTCCTCCTACCGCACGCGTGGGAATGGGCAGGATCAGCTCAGCCAGTTTCTCTGTGAGATTGCCCCTGCCGGCATACTGGCAGCGGGTGGTGATGGAACAGTGCACGCAGTAGTGAATGCACTGCAGGATGCCAAGATCGACATACCACTCGGTATCTTAGGAAGCGGCACGTCAAATGATTTTGCTACGCACCTTGGGATTGGCGGGGATTGGGAGTCCTATGTGGAACGCATTGCAGCGGATGAGTCGCGGCGCGTTGATTTGGGCGTTTTGGAAGGACAGGGGCGCTATTTTGTCAACGTCCTCAGTGCCGGTGTCTTGACGGGGATCGCCCATGAGGTGAAGTCGGTCTATAAGAATTCACTCGGCCGAATCGCGTATTACCTGAAGGGGATCGGGGAGCTTCCGCGACTGCATTCATTTCCAGTGCACATTACGGCAGATGGTGAACACTATGAGGAAGAAATTTTCCTGTTCGTCATCGCCAACAGTCCTGTGGTGGCCGGGATGAAGCAGATCGGCAGCGATATTGCAATCGATGATGGGATGCTCGACCTCCTTGCCGTAAAGAAAACAGGTCTGCCGCAGTTTATGTCTGTGGCGGCAGACCTGTTTGCCGGAAAACCGGTATCGGAGCGGGACAATATCCTGCACATACGTGCACGGACATTTGAGCTCACAGCGGATGTACCGCTCTTTAGTGATGTGGACGGAGAATGCGGACCACGTCTTCCGCTGTGTGTGAGGACCGTCCCGCTGGCACTCTCCGTGTATTGCTGAGTTTGTTCATATTATTCGTTGTTTCCCAAATAATAGGCGACGAATTGCTGTGCCGTGCGACCACTGCGCCCGCTGTGCGTCATCTCCCAACGAAGCCCCGCAATGCGCAGCTCCTCAGGTGTCAGGTGGATGCCTTTTTGTGTGAGCATATGGTCGATGATTGCCAGATATTCTTCCTGATCCGGTGTATGGTACTGAATGATGAGACCAAAGCGATCCGAGAGAGAAATCGCTTCGTTGATACTGTCATCGCGATGGACCTCATCCTGCTCGCGCTCACGCCATGTCTCACGGATGAGGTGACGGCGATTGGACGTCGCATAGATGCGTACATTGGAGGGGCAGGATGATACACTGCCCTCGATTGCGGACTTGACCGCCTTGAACTCGGCATCCGAGTCCTCAAAGGACAGATCATCCAGGAAAATGATAAATTTTCGCCCCGCATAACGGCGCAGTTCGTTCATGATCGTGCTAAGTTCACGCAGCTGTTCCTTGGTGACCTGTACAAGACGCAGACCGTTCTCTTCGTATTCGCTGACCAGAGCTTTGACGGCGGAGGATTTTCCTGTCCCGCGTGTCCCAACGAGGAGTACGTGGTTGGACGGCTTGCCGAGGACGAAGGCGCGCGTGTTGCGGATAAGCTGCTCCTTCTGGTGCTGATAGCCGATGATATCCTTCATACGGGGGCACTCAAAGTGGTCGATGCCGCAGATCTGGTGTGCTGCGCTGTCCCAACGGAATACGGAATAGGATGCCATATCTCCATAGCCGTATCGTGCGTAGAACGTTAATAGTGCCTCGGCGTAGTCCTCCGTCGTCTTTGCCGCATCGAGCAGCGGGAGAAGAAAATCCTCTGTCTTATCGTAGATGTTTTTCGTGGGCTCGTAGTTGTCCAGCAGCTCAGCCTTTAGAAATGCACTAGTAGGAAGTGCGAAGATTGGATACAGCAGGGCGATATCCTGATAGAAGATATGGCGCAGGCTGTTTCCGGGCGGCAGCCCCGTGCGTTCCATTGTTTCCGAGACGATATTCGGTGTGTGCGTAATGATGTGGAGGAGGTAGCGCGGCAGCAGATTTCCGCGCAGACCGAGATTCTCTGCAGCGGCGATCAGTGCTGCGCAGCATTCACTGCGCTCCTCTACGCCCTCCTCTCCGTACATCATGGTGTCCTCCAGTGCGGCGAGGACAGGATCCATGCGTAAATTATGCAGGGTGAGCAAGCTGGAAAGATTGACCTGTGGTTCCATAGAACATATTCCTTTCTGTATTTCATTCATGATTTTGTCTTGAAGATCGGCGAGGAGAGAAAATCTGTGCCGCATGTGCCGCCATGTGGCTGCGGCAGTGTCAACGTACGCAGCTCTGTGGCACGTGTATCGAAGGCGAGCATTTGCTGCAGCAGAGACAGCTTCGCTGGGGAGCGCGCACGCGCATCACTCGTCAACGTTTCTGCGGTACGTACAATAATTGGGAGAGGACAATTTTTTTTAATGTGCCGCAGCAGCGTTCTGCCTCTTCCATTAAATGCCAAGGGGCGGATGTAGAGACAGCCGGCGCGGTCAAAGTCCTCTGCCTGTATTTTTTGCAGCCGCAGCAGGAGGTGGATGATAAGACGCCCGATGCGACTCTTTGGATAGCGCTTGGCGGAGGTATGCGTCAGCAGATCTTCGTAGGTTTCTGCCATACGCAGTGCACCCATCAGACGGTTTTCGATCCCCTCAGAGACCCCGCAGATGCTGCGGAGTTCTGTGTCCGTCATGGTGAGGATCTCATAGCGCAGGAGACGCAGCAGTTCTCTGTGGCAGGGAAGGGCGTTCGGATGGGCGCGGCGCAGATCGTCAAGCACGCAAGGCATGACTCCCTCTGCGATGTGCTCCCATGGGGGGATATCCTGCTCCAGTGCTGCGCGAATGGAGGACGCACTGGTGATGCCGCTGCGCAGCCATGGCTCTCCGTGCTTCGCTGTTTTGCGCGGCAAGGAAAGCGGCGTGATGTCTGCACCCTTGGCGTGGAGTGCGCGCAGGTACTCCACGCCAAGGATGTTGTTCGGCGCACGCAGGATGCTTTCTTTGATGCCAAGCTGCTCCGCCAGGGCTGAGGACAGTGCCGCCGCATAGGACAGTCCCATGGAGAGACTTTTCGCAATCATGTGCTGTGTCTTGCCTGTATCGATCTCCCGGGCAGCTCTTTCGAGCGGGGGTATGGCCGCTGCCTCTGTGCCGAAGGCAAGGTGGCTGACGACGCCAAGCTGCATGAGGAGGGAGACACCGCCGCGTGCAAAGTCCTGTGCACTGCGGCAGGCAAAGACGAAGGGGAGCTCGAGTACGAGGTCTGCACCTCCGTCGACGGCGTGCCGTGCCCGTGCCCACTTGTCGAGAACGGCGGGCGTTCCGCGCTGCGTTATGCTGCCGCTCATGACGATGACGATGCCATCCATGGAGGGGAATCTTCGGCGCAGTTCACCGAGTTGCCAGGCGTGTCCGTGATGAAATGGATTGTATTCGGCGATTACCCCGATGACGTCCATATTCCCCCCCCTTTTTTTTTCTTTTTAATTTTATCAAAAAAGAATACGTTTGTGTAGTCCTCCGTTCACAAATACAAT
Organism: Centipeda flueggei ATCC 43531; assembly: GCF_000160695.1. Classification (GTDB taxonomy): domain Bacteria; phylum Bacillota; class Negativicutes; order Selenomonadales; family Selenomonadaceae; genus Centipeda; species Centipeda flueggei. Next base: position 50,893 of record NZ_GG694006.1, read on the forward strand.
ATCTTGTATTTTCGTAATGCGAATGCTATACTAAATTCACATTTGATTGAAGGAATCGCTGATAAAATGAAGTCCGTCAGATTAGCGTAGATTTTTTTGTCCGATTGAGGAGGAAAACCGGACGCATAGCCAAAGCTATGTGGAGGATCGCGGGCAAAAAGCGGGCAAAAAAGATGCGCTAAGATGGCGGTGCTGAATTTATCAGTGCTTCCTGAACTTCATGGTGGGACAGAGGATGGAGAAACAACGTGTTGTCGTCGCGATGAGCGGAGGTGTGGACAGCTCGGTTACAGCTGCGCTGCTTCAGGAGCAGGGATATGAAGTCGTTGGTGTGACGATGCGTCTCTCGGAGGAGGGGCGCGATGCAGATCCTGATGGGCGCAGCTGTTGTTCTCTCTCGAGTGTGGACGATGCGCGTCGTGTCGCTGACATCTTGGGGATTCCGCACTATGTGATGGACTTTACCGAGCCGTTTCAGCAGTTGGTGATTGACTATTTTACACAGGAGTACGCGCGCGGGCGCACGCCAAATCCGTGTATTGCGTGCAACCGTTATATTAAATTTGAAGGGCTGCTGGGAAAAATACGGGCGCTTGGGGCACAGCATATTGCCACGGGGCATTATGCGCGGATCACACGTACAGGCGATGGGATCTATCATCTGCGAAAGGGAATTGATACGGCGAAGGATCAGTCCTATGTACTCTATCATCTGACACAGAAGATGATGGATCACGTTCTCTTTCCGCTCGGAGATTATCGCAAGGATGAGATTCGGCATATGGCGGAGGACTATGGACTTCCTGTTGCTCACAAGGCGGAGAGTCAGGAGATCTGCTTTGTTCCCCATGACGACTATAAGTCCTACCTACGTATGCACGCACTGCAGACGATGCGGCCGGGGGCGATCACGGATCGTGCGGGGCATATTCTCGGCACGCATGAAGGTATTGCCTTTTATACCATTGGGCAGCGCAGAGGACTCGGGATTTCGGCAGAGCATCCGCTCTACGTGATCGCATTGGATGCGGCTGAAAATCGTGTGATTGTCGGTGCGTCCGATGAGGTTTTTGCATGTGCGCTGACGGCATCCAATTTGAGCTGGACACTGCCGCAGCCACCGCATGCGCCACGCAGCGTACGGGCAAAAATACGCTATGGAAAACGTGAGGCGGATGCGTGGATGGAGCCGCAGGGCGATGGAACTGTGGCGGTACATTTTTCCGAGCCGCAGCGTGCTGTGACGCCGGGGCAGTCCATCGTATTCTATGAGGGCGATGCCGTGTTGGGCGGCGGCAGCATCGACCGTGTGACACCATGAGCCGCCGTGATAGAGAGAGGGAACAACGATGATGAGCCATGCCATGAAAATCAAGGCCGCATGTGCCGCACTGCTTTGTGTGATGCTGGTGCTTGCAGGGCTCTTTTGGTATTTTCGCGTCTACACGAAGACGCCGGAGTATGCTCTTCGTGCGATTGAACGCGCCTTTGAGACGCAGGATGAGACGCTCTTTCTGCGCTATGTGCGTCTGGATGACGTCCTTGACACGGGCTATGATGACTTTATGGCCGGGACGATGGACACGGAGTTTGGCGGAGTGCATGATACATCTGCGGCTCTGGCGGATTTTTCAAAGATGCTCAAGCCGGCGTTTATCAAAATGTTGAATGATGCGGTTCACACGTATTTGACGGAGGGCGATTGGCCGCCGGCAGATGCCGCAAAGGACGGTTCGGACGCAGAGAATATCCTGTCCCGTATCGGCCTGCGTGATCTCTCGTTCCGTGAGACCGCGAATCTGACAGTGGATCAGGCGGCACAGACGGCGGTGGTCGATGTTGTCATGCATCAGGATGAAGCGGATGCGGATTTCACGTTCCAGGTTTGCCTTGCCCCCTCGGATAATGGAGATTGGCAGGTCGTATCGATACGGAATCTGTATGATTATGCAGCCTTCTTGGGCAATGCACGGCGCCTGCGGGTCCAGCAGTATCTCGAGGAGACGGATGCCATCATTCGGCGGCATGATCAGAGCGTCAGTGCGGCACAGATGCGTCTCTATCGTGTGCTCGGTGCAGGAGCACTCGGGAATCAGACGACGCGGGACATGGCACGTCAGATCATGGAGCAGGATGTCCTCGCGGACTGGCAAGGACGGCGCGAAGAGCTGAGCGCAGTTTCCGTTCCCCGTACGATGCAGAGCCTCCAACAGCTGCGCCTCAAGATTTGTGATCTCCATATCGCCTACGCGGAGGGATATGCAGCGTGGATGACGGATAAGAACGCAGCGACGATCCGCTCTGCCGAGACGAATCTGCGGCAGGCGGATGTGCTCGAGGGAGAGGCGACATTCCTGGCACAGCGCGCACGGCGTCTATTTTCAGACGAGGAAGAGTGAGGAGAGATAGGATGCTCGATTCGAGCAGTGATACCGTGGCGATTCTCTACGACATAGAGAATGCGCCGATTGAAATGCTTCAGTATACCATTGACATCGCACAGCGTTACCAGCCATGCCGCATGATTGTCGTCTCGGATTGGGAGGCGCATCCGGATCAGAAGCGCTGGGATCGGCTCATGGAGTCCCCGGACTTTACTTTTCGGCAGATCAGCCGTACCTTCTTGGGAAAAAATTCCCTGGATTCCGCGCTCTATGACTCGGCACAGATACTCTATCAGGAGGGGGTGCGCAAGTACTTTATCATTACGACGGATTCCGACTTTGTACGTATTGCTGAGTCACTGAATTCCGAGGATCCATCGTACATCATCGGTATTGGAACAAAGCAGGCAAGTGAGGACTTGCGCAACGCATACAACGAGTTCTTTGTATATCCGCCGCCAACCGAGAAGGAGCAGAAGTCGGCACGGGAAAAGAAGGAAAAGAAGACGGAGGAGATCGTGACAAAGAAGAAAGCAGCAGAAGAAAAGACAGCAAAGAATAATGCGAAAGTGAATGCAGAACCAGCAGGAAAGGCACGCGAGCAGAAAAAGCGCGCGGCAGCTGCGGCGAAGAAGAAGGATGCGGCAGGACACGCGGCAGAGGCGGCTGCACCGAAGTCACCTGCACTTAAGGAGACAAAGAAGACGGCAGCCAAGGCGAAGGCAGCGCCCGCGGCACAGCAAACAACGTCGAAGAACGAGGCCGTCAATTCTATCACAAATGGATTTCTTACAGTTCGCCTGCCCAAGAGCCTGCGTGCATCTCTTGACCGCAAGGTGCTCGAAGAGGAGGTCTCTCTGGATGAACTCGTGACATATCTCCTCATGCGCGGTCTCTCTGTGAAATGATGGAGGACTTGTCATGGCGAACAGCAAGGAGCGTGTTCTGCTCTATCAGTTTCCCGCGGATCAGGCGGCGCTGATTATAGGTGTACTGCGTCCGATGGGGGTGGACGTTCAGATCCTTTCACCGAATGCGTGGCACGATAAGGTCGGCTGTCTCCTCGGGCGCAAAGGTTTTTTGAAGCAAACGGCGCAGGAGGGCGGCACGTTCTCGTTTCCGCATCGTGTGATGCTGCTGGATGCGGTGAAGGGGAAGCGCCTGACACAGGTTCTTCGTGTCGTGGAGGATGCCGGCGTTCCGCATATCACCTACAAATCATCCATTACGCCGTACAATACGCTGTGGACACTGCGCTATCTGTGTGAGCACATGGCGAAGGAACACGGCAGTGAAATGCCTACAGAAGGGAATACAGAATGAGCAAAATTCTTGCCTGCCTATTTTGTCTGACGTTGTTTCTTGCGGGCGGATGTGGATCTTCTGTGCAGGAGAAAAGTGCGCCGCTCCCCAAGCTGACCATCGGGCTGATGCCCGATACGGACTCAATACCATTCATTATCGCAGCGGAACGCGGCTACTTTGCTGAGGAAGGCGTCGAGGTAGAGCTGCAGCCGTTCAAGAGTGCAATGGATCGTGATGCAGCACTGCAGAGCGGAAATCTCGATGGGGCTGTGTCTGACCTTCTGGCTGTGATTTTCGCCCGTTCCGGCGGGTTCGATGTCCGCGCCGTTTCCTATACAGACGGCAATTACAATCTCGTTGCATCCGATGGGGCGGGGATTGCATCTCCTGCCGATCTGCGCGGCAAGGAGATCGCCGTCTCCAAGAACACGATCATCGAGTATGTGACGGACGAGATTCTCGCTGCCAACGGAATGCGTGAAGAGGATGTCGCAAAGGTCGTTATCCCGCAGATCCCGGTACGCCTTGAGATGCTCCGCAGCGGAAATCTCGGAGCGGCAGTTCTGCCGGAGCCGATGGCGAGCGTCGCGGCGGCATCGGGCAGCCACTATGTGATCGGCTCGGGTGATCTCGGCATCAACCCGGGCGTAATCGTCTTTTCCAAGTCCGCCCTTCAGGATAAGGAGAAATCCGTTCGGGCGATGTACCGCGCCTACAATAAAGCAGTCGACTATCTGAACAATACGCCGCAGTCGGAGTATCTGGATCTCGTCGTGGAGCGGAGCGGATTTCCGCCTGCGGCGCGGGATGTTCTCGTGCTGCCGTCCTACCGTCATGCGGGAAGTCCGGCAGAGCCAGATGTGACGGAGGCTGTGCGCTGGGTGACGAGCAAGGGAAATGCGGCCGCCTACAGCTATGATGATCTGGTCTCCCATCTCCTGTTGGAGGAGGAGTAATGCCCTATCTCTCTCAGACGAATGCGCCCATTGAGGAGGCGCTTGTGCGGATGAAGCGGGCTCGCCTCGTTCCGTTCGATGTGCCGGGGCACAAACGTGGCCGCGGCAATCCGGAGCTGGCTGAGTTCCTCGGGGCTGCCTGTCTTGATGTCGATGTAAACTCGATGAAGATGCTCGACAATCTCTGCCATCCAGTCTCAGTGATTCGTGATGCAGAGCGTCTGGCGGCAGAAGCATTCCGTGCCGCCCATGCTTTTTTCATGGTCAGCGGGACGACGGGCTCAGTGCAGGCAATGATCCTATCGACGGTAGGACGCGGCGACAAGATCATCATGCCGCGCAATGTCCATCGCAGTGCCATCAATGCACTGATTCTCTGCGGCGCTGTGCCGATCTATGTCAATCCAGGCATCGAGGATACGCTTGGGATTGCGCTCGGGATGCGCACGGACGATGTCGCAGCCGCGATGGAGCGCCATCCGGACGCCAAGGCGGTATTTGTCAACAATCCGACCTATTACGGCATCTGCTCGGATCTGCGTGCCATTACGGAGAAAGCGCATGCCCGCGGGATGAAGGTATTGGTCGATGAGGCACACGGTACGCACCTCTATTTCAGTGATCGGCTTCCAACGGCGGCGATGGATGCAGGCGCGGATATGGCCGCGATCAGCATGCACAAGTCCGGCGGCTCGCTGACGCAGAGCTCCATTCTTCTCTGTGCGAATACGATGCCGCTCGGATATGTCCATCAGATCATCAATATCACACAGACGACGAGTGCCTCGTATCTGCTCCTCGCAAGTCTCGATATCAGCCGCCGCAATTTGGCACTGCGCGGCCGTGAAGTGATCGACCGCATTATTGGACTTGTCGCCTATGCCCGTGATGAGATCAACGCGATCGGAGACTACTATGCCTATGAGCGTGAGCTGATCGACGGTGATGCCGTGTATGACTTCGATACGACGAAGCTGTCCATCTTTACACGTGCAACGGGGCTTGCCGGCATCGAGGTCTATGACATCCTGCGCGATGATTATGACATACAGACCGAGTTCGGGGATATCGCAAACTTGCTTGCCTATGTTTCTGTCGGCGACCGTCCGAAGGATATTGAGCGGCTTGTCGCGGCACTGGCGGAGATCCGTCGGAACTATCGCAAGGATCCCTCCAAGACGCTCAAGATGGAGTATATCGATCCCGTGGTCGTCTGCGGTCCGCAGGATGCGTTCTATGCGGAGAAGGAGTCCCTGCCCATCCAAGAGACGAAGGGACGCATCTGTGCAGAGTTTGTCATGTGCTATCCTCCCGGCATCCCGATCCTTGCACCGGGAGAGGAGATCACAGACGAGATTCTGACTTACATCCGCTATGCGAAGAAAAAAGGCTGTCAGATCACAGGGCCGGAGGATATGAGTATACAGCGTCTCAATGTAATGACGGAGAGATAGGCTATGGAATTTTGGTATACGGAAGAACATACACCGAATGTGCGGTTCTCCATCCGCGTAGATCGTCAGCTCTACAGCGGGCAGAGTGAGTTCCAGCGCATTGACGTATTCGAGTCGCCCGAGTTCGGGCGATTTTTGACGCTTGACGGCTATATGATGCTCACAGAGAAGGATGAGTTCATCTATCATGAGATGATCACCCATGTACCGATGTGTGTGCATCCGGAGGCAGAGAACATTCTCGTGATCGGCGGCGGGGACGGAGGGACGGTACGGGAGTTGCTGCGCTACCCGTCGGTGCGGCATATCGATCTCGTGGAGATCGATGCGATGGTGATCGATGTCTGCCGTGAATATCTGCCGTCGACGGCGGCAGGACTGGATGATCCGCGGGTGAGCATCCACTGTGAAGACGGGCTGCGCTTTGTGCGCCGACCGGTCGATGTCTACGATCTCATTATCGTGGACTCGACGGATCCGTTCGGACCAGGAGAGGGTCTGTTCACCAAAGAGTTTTATGGCAACTGCTTCAAGGCGCTCAAAGCTGACGGCATCATGATCAACCAGCATGAAAGCCCCTTTTACGAGCAGGACGCCTATGCCATGCAGCGGATGCACAAGCGCATTGTTCATTCGTTCCCATACAGCCGCGTCTATCAGGTGCATATTCCGACGTATCCGTCGGGGCATTGGCTGTTTGGCTTCTCATCCAAGAACCGCCGCCCCGTGGAGGGCGTCGATTTTGCACGATGGAAGGCACTCGGCATTCGGACGCGCTACTACAATACGCAGCTTCATGCAGCAGCATTTGCTCTGCCGAACTATGTGGAGGAGATACTCGAAGATGTGGAACCGCAACGTTGAAACATTTCTCGGCTGCGATAACACCTATGAGGAGAGCCATATCGTCCTCGTTGGTGCGCCGTTTGACTCGACGACCTCCTATCGTCCTGGTACGCGGTTTGCTGCCCGTACAATGCGGGCGGAGTCATACGGACTGGAGACGTACAGCCCGTATCAGGAACTCGATCTCGAGGATGCACGCGTCTTTGACGGGGGGGATTTGGAGCTGCCCTTTGGCGATACCGAACGAGCACTGGCGATGATCAGGGAGCGCGCAGGGGCGATCCTGCACAGCGGAAAGCTGCCCTTTCTGATCGGCGGGGAGCATCTGGTCAGCCTCCCCGCAATCGGAGCTGCGGCGAAGCGATATCCCGATCTCTCCGTCATTCACTTCGATGCACATACTGATCTGCGCGAAGAATATCTCGGCAACAAACTCTCCCATGCGACCGTTATCCGCCGTGCGTGGGATCTGCTCGGCGATGGGCGCATCCATCAGTTTGGGATACGCAGCGGCGAACGTGCGGAATGGCAGTGGGCACGGGCAGGGCATACGGATCTCCATCCATTTACCTTTGCAGGCCTCTCAGATGTGATTGCCGGCCTCCACGGACGTCCTGTCTATCTGACGATTGACCTCGACGTTCTCGATCCCTCCGTCTTCCCCGGTACGGGAACGCCGGAGGCAGGCGGTGTCACGTTTATCGAACTGATGAAGGCGGCACTCTCCGTTGTGCGTGGATGCAGGGTTGTCGCATGCGACATGATGGAGCTCTCGCCGCCGCTTGACGCCAGCGGTACATCGACGGCAACGGCACTCAAGCTCCTGCGGGAGATTCTGCTCGCACTTTCGGCAGATTTTATCCGTCCGCCGCAGGTGTAGTGATTTCCGTTTGATACCGATGAAGTGATTTGTTATAATAGCAAGGAAACTGCGACTAAGGGAATCGCTGATAAAACGAGGTGTGCCGGATGGTCGTACCGCATTTATCAGTGCTTCCCGAAGCATGGAAAGATGGTGGAGTCTATGAAGGTAACGGAACAGGATCTCAGGGTAACCGCGCATCTCTCGCGTCTTTCGATTCCGACCGAGGAAAAGGAAGAGGCACTGGCGTCTCTGGGAGACTTTCTCTCATACGTGGATAATCTCTCGCGTGTTGATACGCAAGATGTGCAGCCGACGACGTATGCACTGCCCATCGAGAATGTCTTTCGCACAGACGAGGTGCGCCCGTCTCTTTCCAACGAGGCGGCGCTTTCGAATGCACCGCTGCAGGAGGACGGGTATTTCAAAGTGCCGAAGGTACTCGAAGGGTAAGGAGGGGCTGTTTTGAGTCTATATGAAAAACCGGCGCATGTCCTGCACGATATGCTCGCGCGCAGCGAGATCAGCGCCCGTGAACTGACCGAGGATGTGCTTTCGCGCATGGATGCCGTAGAGGGCGATGTCGGCGCATACCTTCTGGAAACACGCGAGGGTGCGCTTGCTCAGGCGGATGCCGTGGATGCAAAACGTGCCGCAGGAGAGAAGATTCCGTTCCTCGCAGGGATTCCGGGTGCTGTTAAGGATAATATCTGCACCATCGGTGTACGCACGACAGCCGCGTCCAAGATCTTGGAGAACTTTGTTCCGCCCTATGATGCGACGGTCATGACGAAGCTGCACGCAGAGGACGCCGTCATTCTCGGAAAGACGAATCTCGATGAGTTTGCCATGGGCGGCTCGACGGAGAACTCCGCTTTTCAGCCAACGCACAACCCTTGGGACACGGCACGTGTTCCCGGCGGGTCGTCGGGCGGCAGTGCCGCTGCCGTGGCATCGGGAACGGCAATTTGGGCACTCGGCAGTGATACAGGCGGGTCGATTCGTCAGCCCGCATCGTTCTGCGGTATTGTCGGACTGAAGCCGACCTATGGGCGCGTGTCTCGCTACGGTCTGATGGCGTATGCGTCATCACTCGATCAGATCGGACCGCTTACGCGTGATGTCACGGATGCAGCCCATCTCCTAAACGTAATTGCAGGGCATGATCCGATGGACTCGACGGCCAGCCGCGCCAATGTTCCCGACTATACACAGGCACTCCGTGCAGATGTCAAGGGGCTGAAGATCGGACTCCCGAAGGAATATTTTATCGACGGAATGGATCAGGAGGTTGAGGCATCCGTCCGCAAGGCGATTGCGGATATGGAGGCGATGGGGGCAGAGGTTCGTGAAATCTCCCTGCCGCATACGGACTATGCCGTCTCCACCTATTATCTGATTGCACCTGCAGAGGCGGCGACCAACCTCGAGCGTTATGACGGTGTCAGCTACGGCGTGCGCGTCGATGGGGAAGATCTCGTCGACATGATGACGCGCACGCGCACGGAAAAATTCGGTGCGGAGGTCAAACGTCGCATCCTTATCGGCAACTATGCTCTTTCTGCGGGCTACTACGATGCATACTATCTCAAGGCACTCAAGGTGCGGACGCTCATTCAGCAGGACTTCATGCGTGCCTTTGAGGAGGTCGATGTCATCATGACGCCGACCGCACCGACCCCCGCCTATAAGATTGGTGAGATGACAAGCCCCCTGCAGATGTACCTGCAGGATATCTCGACCGTGCCTCTCAACCTTGCGGGGCTGCCCGGTATCTCCGTTCCCTGTGGCTTTACCGCAGCGGGACTTCCCATCGGACTGCAGATCATCGGACGTCCGCTCGCGGAGGAGACGATCCTGCGTGCGGCATATGCCTATGAGCAGGCACATGATTTCCATACAAAAATGGCACCGATTGGAGGAAAGGCATGAAATACGAAACCGTCATCGGTCTTGAGATTCACTGTGAACTTAAGACAAAGACCAAGATTTTCTGCGGCTGTGCGACGGGCTTCGGCGCAGATCAGAATACGCATGTCTGTCCCGTCTGCCTTGGGCTTCCCGGTGTCCTGCCCGTCGTCAATCGTCAGGTCGTAAACTACGCCATCAAGGCAGGGCTTGCAACCAACTGTGAAATCAACGGGTACAGCAAGTTCGACCGCAAGAACTATTACTATCCCGACCTTCCGAAGAACTTCCAGACCTCACAGTTCGACCTCCCGATTGCTGAGCACGGCTGGGTGGATATTGACACGGAGGCGGGCAAGAAACGCATCCGTCTGACCCGCATCCACATGGAGGAGGATGCAGGGAAGCTCGTGCACTCCGGCACGACGATCAAGGATTCCTCCTCGTCCAACGTGGATTACAACCGTACGGGCGTGCCCCTGCTTGAAATCGTCTCCGAGCCGGATATGTCCTCGGCGGAAGAAGCGCGTGCCTACATGGAGAAGATCAAGACGATCATGGAGTACATCGATGTCTCCAACTGCCGCATGGAGGAGGGGAATCTCCGCGCAGACATCAACGTTTCTCTGCGTCCCGTCGGCTCGGACAAACTGGGCACACGCACGGAGATGAAGAACATCAACTCCTTCAAGGCACTTGAGGATGCCATCAACTACGAAATCGAGCGACAGACTGAGGTGCTCGAGGACGGCGGTCATATCATTCAGGAAACGCGCACATGGGATCCAGAGCGCGGCATCACCCTCTCCATGCGCAGCAAGGAGGAGGCACATGACTACCGCTATATGCCGGAGCCTGACCTGCCGCCGATTGTGACGAGCGCGGAGGAGATCGAGGCGATCCGCAAGGAGCTTCCCGAGTTGCCAGACGCTCGCCGTGCTCGTCTGATGGATGAAGCGGGGCTTTCCGCTTACGATGCGGGCATCATTACAAGCTCACGTGCGATGGCGGAATACTACGATGCCATTACGGCGACGGGCGCGGACGCGAAACTCGCGGCAAACTGGCTGATGGGCGATCTCGCAAAGAACCTCAATGCAGAGGGCAAGACGATCGAGGATTCACCCGTTGATGCAAAGCGTCTCGGTGAGATGATCCTGCTCATCTCGAAGGGCACGATTTCCTCGAAGATCGGCAAAACCGTATTCAAGGAGATGTGGATATCGCCCGATGCACCGGAAAAGATCGTTGCGGACAAGGGGCTCATCCAGATCACCGACACAAAGGAGATCGAGGATATTGTCGATCAGGTCATCGCAGCGAACACAAAAGCCGTTGAGGACTATAAGGGCGGCAACAAAAAGGCAATCGGTGCACTTGTCGGACAGGTGATGAAGCAGTCCAAGGGTAAGGCGAACCCACAGATGGTCAACGAACTCTTGGCAAAAAAACTCGGCTGAGACAAACAGCCTTTTCCGAAAGGGAAAGGCTGTTTTTGTCAAAGGGGGCATTTCCATGAACTATAAAGCCGCTGTATTTGATTTGGACGGAACACTTGTCAACTCACTGGACGATCTGGCGGACAGTGCCAACGCCACACTTCGCGCACACAGCTTTCCCGTGCATGAGGTGGAGGCGTATCGCTATTTTGTCGGAGACGGCACACGAAAGCTGATGGAACGCATTCTCCCGCAGGAGAACGCTTCGGATACGATCTTTGTGGAGCAATTTATGTCTGAGTACAAGGACTGCTACGCGCGAAATCTGCTCCAAAAGACGAAGCCATACGACGGCATTATGGAGATGCTTGAGGAACTACGACGACGCGGTATTCCGATGGCAGTCTGCACGAACAAACATCAGTCTGCGGCAGAGATGATTGTGAAGACGCTTTTCCCGCACGGTATTTTTCAGGAAATCATCGGCGATCAGGAAGGACTGCCGCGTAAGCCCGACCCGCAAAAGGTGCTTCACATCATGAGAAATTTTGGGGTTACGGGAGAGCAGACCGCATATTTTGGCGATACAGACGTGGATATGGACACAGCACGCAATGCACGAGCATTTGCGGTCGGCGTTCTCTGGGGATTCCGACCAGAGGAGGAACTCGTGGCACATGGGGCAGATATTCTCTTGACACACCCGATGGAACTATTTGAAAAGGTGATGTTTGCAGAGCGATGAAACATAGAAAAGCGATAAAGCAAGCCGCGCAGACGATTCCCGTCTGCAAAGGGCGAACCTATGAACTTCAAATTGACCGCCTCGGGACAAGCGGGGAGGGAGTCGGACGCTATGACAACTTTACTGTCTTTGTCCCGAATGCGCTCCCAGGCGAGACTGTCTCCGTCATCATAGAAGAAGTAAAGAACAGCTATGCACGCGGACGCATCAAGCAGATCCTGCATGAGAGTGTCGATCGCGTTGCCCCCCTCTGTGAACTCTACGAGGAATGCGGCGGCTGTCAGCTCCAACACCTCTCCTATGAGGCTCAGCTGCGTACAAAACGTGCACAGGTCGCAGACGCACTGATCCATATCGGTAAGCTTCCGCAAATTCCCGTGATGGAAACGCTGCGTGCAGAAGAACCGTGGAACTATCGGAACAAGATGCAGTTTCCAATTGGACGAAATAGCGGAAAGATCGTGATTGGCTGCTTTGCACAGGGCAGTCACAGGATTATCAATACGGAAAACTGCCACATCCAGCGTGCGGAGAACAACGACCTTGCAAATGCTGCACGCGAGATTGCAGAGCAGCTTCACATTCCGGTCTATAACGAGGACACGCACAAAGGTGTCCTGCGGCACATCGTCGGGCGCGTCGGACGCAGCAACGATCTCATGGCGATCATTGTCACTGCAACAAAGCAGCTCCCACGCGCAAAGGACTTTGTTCGCATGATGCGCGAGCGTCTGCCAAACCTCGTCAGTGTCCATCAGAATATCCAGACCTATCGCAACAACGTCATCATGGGGCGCGACACACAGCTGCTCTGGGGACGACCGACGATTATCGATTCTTTGGGGCGGCTGAACTTCCACATCTCCCCGCGCTCCTTCTTTCAGGTCAATACAAGACAGGCAGAACGCCTTTACGAGCAGGCACTCACCTATGCCGACCTGCATGGGACAGAGACTGTCATCGACGCCTATTGCGGCACAGGAACAATTACGCTGTTTCTTGCTCAAAAAGCGCGAAAGGTCTACGGCATCGAAATCGTACAGCCCGCCATCCTCGATGCACGAAAAAATGCACGCGACAACAATGTAAAGAATGCCGAGTTCATCGTTGGCGATGCGACCGCCGTCATGCCTGCACTCTACAAGCAGGGGATTCGCCCCGATGTCGTCGTCGTCGACCCGCCGCGTGTCGGCTGCACCGAAACCGTCCTTCGCACCTTCGCAAATATGAAGCCGCAGCGCATCGTCTACGTCTCCTGCAACCCTGCAACACTAGCACGCGACCTCGCCATCCTGAAAGAACTCGGTTATCTTGCGCAGGAAGTTCAGCCGGTGGATCTCTTTCCACAGACTTCGCACGTTGAGAACGTTTGCCTGCTGAGAAAACAAAAATAAATGAAAGGGACAAATCATGGATACATTTCGACCAAGATATCAGGTTCCATTCGACGAATATGAGCCTGCTCTTATTGAATGGGATGCAGACGAAGAGATTATCCATATACCTAATGATTCGTTTGAGGAGCTTATTGATTATGATGATCAAGATGACCAGCATCTGCATCGCCGCGAGAATTTTGTAGATTACGATATTATCTTAGATCATCATATATTAAAGGGACAACACGGAAGTCTGTTGACAGCTGCAGCAGGGGGGCTTGCCTTTGGCACGGTTGGAGCGATTGCTGGGTATTGGATGGGAGCAAAGCCGGATAAAAAACTGTGTTCACGTATGAGCTTAGTGCTCTTCTTTACCGATGGAAAACGGGTCGAACGTATTGATCTTATTCAACCCACTGCTCCTGTAGAATATAACTCCTTTCAGTATGACCAAAAGTTTGATAATCTAAAAGAATGTATTTGTGCTTTAGAAGCATTTAAGCTGGCAAATTCCGGTAGAGAGGATGTATCACAGTCCGAAATAAATGATATAGCAGCAGATGTTATATACGAACTAAATAATCTCATCATGGGCGAATATGATACGTAGAAAGGTCATAATGGAAAATAACAACATTATCGACATCCCAAGCCTCCAGTGGTACCCGGGGCACATGCGGAAGGCGGAGCGTCTGGTTCAGGAGAATCTAAAGTCGGTGGATGTGGTGGTGGAGCTTCTCGATGCGCGTATTCCGATGAGCTCTGCGAATCCTGTTCTGCGCGAGATGGTGGGCGGTAAGCCGCGTCTCATTGTGTTGAACAAGGCGGATCTTGCGGATGAAAATGTGACACGTGCGTGGGTCAAGTATTATGCCGCAGAAGGGCTTTCTGCTGTTCCCGTGGATGCCGTGAAGGGGAAGGGAACGAAGGAACTCGTACAGGCAATTGCACGGTGCGCAAAGCCAAAAACGGATAAATTGGTGCAGCATGGGGCGAAACCGCGCGCCGCACGCTGTATGATTCTAGGCATCCCGAATGTCGGTAAATCATCGCTGATCAATCGTCTGTCGGGCGGAACAAAGACGAAGGTGGAGAACCGTCCTGGTGTGACCCGCGCAAAGCAGTGGATCCGCCTTGGCGCACAGCTTGAGCTGCTGGATATGCCCGGCATCCTCTGGCCGAAATTCGAGGATCAGCAGGCGGCACTTCATCTTGCATTTACAGGGGCAATTAATGACAATGTTTACGATGTAGGAAGTGTGGTATTGCTGCTCCTGAACCGTTTGAGAGAGGATAGTCCGCAGTCACTGTGTACGCGGTATCGGCTGGATGAACCTCTGCCTGAGGGGGCTAATTTGCTTGATGCCATTGGCCGAAAGCGCGGATGCCTCCGTGCCGGCGGGAAAATTGATTATGAAAAGGCGGAGCAGGTAATTTTGACGGATTTTCGGAGCGGCAGATTAGGACGTATTTCCTTGGATGCCGTGCCGCATATCCCGTCCGTGTAAGCAGTGCGGTGAAGGAATCAGAGAAAATGACGATAAAAGAAATAGAAGATGTTTTTCGTCGCGGAGATGTGACGGAGGATTTTCTCAATGCCTGCAAATGTGACGTACGTAAATCCGTCCAATCCATTCTTCGCCGCTATGAACGCACCCAACAGGAGCGTATGCGTCTCTATGCAATGTATTCGTATGAACGCTGTGCTGCCGAGCGCGGGAACTGCATCGTCGCCGGTATAGATGAGGCCGGGCGCGGCCCTCTCGCGGGACCTGTCGCTGTCGCTGCAGTGATCCTGCCGCAGGAGTACCTGCTTCTGCGCCTGAACGACTCAAAGAAGCTGTCTGAAAAAGTGCGGGAAGAGCTTTATGAAACGATCGTGTCAGATGCTGTTTCCTATCATGTCGAGCTCATTGACGCTGAGACGATTGACCGCATGAATATCTTGGAGGCGACGCGTAGAGGGATGTATGATGCTGTTGCCGCGCTTTTGCCAACACCGCAGGAGGTACTGATTGACGCTGTGGCGCTTCCACGTCTGCGCATGGCATCGCAGTCGATCGTCAAAGGGGATGCCAAATCCGCATCGATCGCGGCGGCGTCGATTCTGGCGAAAGTGACGCGGGATCGCTTGATGCTGACGTATGACAAGGAGTATCCAGTATACGGATTTGCGCAGCATAAGGGCTATGGAACACGGGAACATATCGAGGCGATACGTAAATATGGGATCTGTCCACTGCATCGTAAAACGTTCGAGCCCATTCGCTCGATGATAATTAACAGAAAAGGCTGTGAATACTGTGCCGATTGAAGCAAATGCAACTGCAGCGGCGGCTGCCGTCTCCGCACCGCAGCGGATTTCATCGGAACGCCCGACCGAAGGAGTGCAAGGCCGCGGCGATCAGGAGAATGCCTCAGCGGCATTCAGTCAACGAACCAACGTGTCCATTGAGACTGCGATTGACCATATGGCGGATGTTCTGTCCAAAATCAGCGGACGTCAGCAGATGAATGTTGAGCAGATTCCGCAGGAGCTCAAAGAGGTCATACGGAATATTATTCGGCAGTCTTTTTCGATTGAGTCCACACTTGCACAGGGACTTGGCAGTACAGCGGCAAGTCAGCGCTTCTCGACGGATCAGCTGACGACGATGGCACGTATGCTGAATCAGATGGGGACGATGGCGGAGACAAACGAAGTTCCCCGTGTCAGCGATGATGTGGCAACGCTGCTTGCGGCATTGAAAAATGCCGTTGCCAAGGATGCGGGCGGGACGTTTGAGCCGATTATGCTGACGAAAGCCGCATTTCAGCTGATTGATACAGGAAACGCCGAACTCCTCCCGAAGGATTTGCAGACCGTCCTCTCTCAGCTGAATGCAGGCGCAGGTGCTGCACCCACCGCGACAAGCGGCGGCGGTACCTCCTCTATGATGTTTTTAAATCAGCTGGTTCAGTTGCTGATGCCGCGTGACGCGGAAGCGGCGACGCAGCAGACAATGCCGCAGCCGGGAGGGACGCAGTCACCGGTACAGGCAGGAGAGGCACAGGCGACACCACAGCAGGGAAGCGCAGCACTCCCCGCAGAAGAGGGCGCGGCGCAGATGCCGGCAAGTGGACAGAACGCACGCATGGCAGCACCCTCTGCGGGCGCAATGCAAAATCCTGCACCTGCTGCCACAGCTGCATCAGATACTGCGGCTGTCACAGAGGAACTTCCCGCCGACAATATTGCACAGGGGGCAAAACAGGGGGAGGCCTCCTCTACACCGTCGGCAAAGGGAACGGAAGCCCCTGCACTTCGTCAGGCGGATACTGCCGCAGCCGGTACCGGCACGAAAGGAAATGCCGCGTCCTCTCTGCCTGCGGCAGAGGCACAGCGCGGGCAGGAAGGTACAGACGGGACACTAAGTTCTGCCCGTCAGATCATTAGTGAAGGGGTGAGGACGGGAACAACAGAAGCCGTAAAACAAACGCCCCAGAGCACGGAGCAGGCCGCCCGTTCGCAGACGGGGCGGGCGGAGACAGCGGCGACACAGCCGCCAGCTTCCTCGATGCAGGGCTCAGATGCCGCAAAGACGGCCGAGACGCCGACAATCATTCCGAAGTTCATCACGCGTCCAATGGAGAATGTGCCGCAGATGATGAGTACGCTTCGTGATTTGGCACGAGTGCTGCTGCAGAATGAAAACCTCAGCCAGCGTGAGACACTGCTGCTCCAGAACTTCGTCAGCGGACGTACGCAGATCTTGAGCGAGGGCGATGCAAAACAGCTTCAGCAACTCATCCAGCTGACGCAGCAGAATATTCCGGGAACTGTTCGCCAAGCGGCTTTTGAGCAGCAGATGCCGGATCTCCCGCGCCTATGGGCATTTATGCAGATGGCAGATCTGGTCAAGACGCGCAGGATGACAGCAGAGCAGTACAGACGTGCGGGGCGGGATGTCGCAGCACTGGCTCTGACTATGCGTCACTCACTTGAGGGAGAGAATGCGGCGCCGCAGCCAGGACAGCGTTCCATGAGCTATGTGATGCCGCTTTTCATGGGGGAGACCGAGTATCCTGCCTACATTCATGTCTATGATGAGTCCCATAAGGATGAGGCGACGGATCAGGTCAAGAAAGAGACTTGGCTCAGAATTTGTGTTCTCACGGACTACATCGGCACCGTCGAACTCATCAACCGCATTTACGAAGAGAATCATGTCGATATGCGCCTCTATTTTTCTGATGCAGATGCCGCATGGGAGTTTCGAAACGAACTCGACAGCATACGTGAGTCCGCCGATGGAACTTCTTTGGTGATTGAGGGGATACAGATCGGCGCGATTGGTGAGCGCCGTTTCTTTACCAACTGATGATGACGGTCATCGCATACCCTATTGACGATCACGGGATCGCTTCATATAATATTCTCGGGGGATCGAAAGACGAAAGGCAAGGATGGTGAGATATGCCGGATCACGCGGACAGGGAAGAGGAGCAGCGCGAAGAAGAACCGCGTGCTGTTGCCGTCAAGTATGATGCAAAGTCGGATCGTGCGCCGCGCGTGACGGCAAAAGGCCGTTCTCTCGTTGCTGACCGCATTTTGGCGGAGGCACGCAAAAACGGCATACCGGTCTATCAGAATAAATCGCTCGTCAATATGCTGATGGCGCTTGAGATTGACCGCGAGATCCCTCCCGAGCTCTATCGTACGATCGCCGAAGTGCTCGCCCATGTCTATCGGATCGACCGTCACATGGGGAGCAGGAAATCGCCATGAGCAATAAGGTGCTAGGAGATCGCGGGGAGGCCTGTGCTGCTCGCTATCTCGGCGCGCAGGGATATCGAATTCTGGCGCAGAAGTATCGCACGAAAACAGGGGAGATCGATCTGATCGCAAAGGATCATGATACGTTGGTCTTTGTCGAGGTAAAGACACGACGAAGCGTCCGCTGCGGACTTCCTGCAGAAGCGGTAAACTACCGGAAGCAGCGCAGGATCATACAGACGGCGATGTTGTATCTGTGCGAAAAACAGATGGATCAAACACCCTGCCGTTTTGACATCGTTGAGGTCTATGCCGCGGGAAGCGAGTGGAGGATCCATCATCTCAAGGGTGCCTTTGAGGTGTGATGCGGAACAAAGGATGCAGGTGCTGTTCATGTCCTGCATCTTTTCTTTTGCTTATGGAATCGAATCAGTGAATATGCTATAATGACAACGATATATGCGGTGGACAGAACCGTAATAGGAGGTACTATTTTGAATGTTGCGAAGCCAATTTATGTCATTGGACATCGTAATCCGGACACGGATTCGATCTGCTCCGCGATCGGGTATGCCCATCTAAAGCAGGCCATGGGCGTCAATGCCGTAGCCGCACGTGCCGGCAAAGTGAATAAGGAGACGCGGTTTGCATTGGAGTACTTCCATGTCGAAAAACCGCTCTTGATCCCCGATCTCTATCCGCGCGTCAAGGATATTGCGATGGACTGCAAGATTGTCGTGCGTCAGCACGATACCCTGCGCAATCTGGGGGAGGTTCTGCGCGAGAATGATCTGCGGTCGATTCCCGTGACGGACAGCCAGGGACTTCTCGTCGGCATCGTTTCGGTCAGTGATCTTGCCAAGCGATATTTTCAGGAACTTGGCATGACGAATCTCGCAGACATGCGCGTGCGTTATCGCGACATCATTCATGCTACCGACAGTCAGGTGCTTGTCCCCGGAGATGAGGCGGAGACGATCAAAGGGCAGATCCGCATCGCTGCCGGAAGTCTTGCAACGATCCAGAAGATCATCAAAGGAAACGATATCGTGCTCGTGGGCGACCGAAAGCCAGAGACGATTCTGACCTGTATTGGCCAGGGGATTTCCTGTCTCGTCGTGACCGGGGACGGCCGCGTTCCGGCAGAGGCTCTGGAGGAAGCTGAGGCGCGCGGTATCTTCGTCCTCTCGACGCCGTATGATACCTATACCGTGGCGCGCCTCATCAATCAGTGTGTGCCCATTCGGCGCATCATGCATGAGAATCCAGTCTGCTTTAAGCCGCTCGATCTCCTGTCTGATATTAAGGGAATTATGGAGGAGACCAACTACCGTAATTATCCTGTACTAGAGAATGGACGCATCGTTGGTCTCGTGAGCCGTGACCGACTGGGTGTCTCCGACCCGGCACAGGTGATTCTTGTCGATCACAACGAGCGCAATCAGGCTGTTGAGGGCATCGAGGAGGCGAAGATCGTCGAGATCATCGATCATCATCGCTTCGGTGGGATCAGTACGAGCGAACCGATCTACACTCATGCCGAGCCGGTCGGGTGCACGGCGACGATTGTCTCTAATATGCACTGGCAGAACGATATTGATATTCCTCCGTCGATTGCAGGTCTCCTGCTCTCCGCCATCATTTCCGATACGGTGCTGTTCAAGTCTCCGACCTGCACGCCAAAGGATAAACAGGCGGCGGAACGTCTCGCTGAGATCGCAGACGTGGATATGAACGCGTACGGCCTCGAGATGCTGAAGGCGGGCTCCAGTGTCGGCAATATGACGCCGATGGAGATTGTACGCAATGACCTTAAGGAGTTCACCATCGGTGCCTATCGTGTCGTTGTCAGTCAGACTTCGGTGATGGACACGAAGGAAATCATGGCGAAGGAGGATGAGCTCCTTGCTGCAATGAAGTCGATCTGCGACACGGAGGGGTTTGATCTCAGTCTCGTTATGATTACGGATATTCTCGAGGAGGCAACCTATCTGCTTTTTACGGGCTCGCCGCGTACGCTGATCGGAGAGGCGTTCCGCAAGGATACGAGCGGAACACATCTCTATCTGCCGGGTGTCATGTCGCGCAAGAAGCAGATCATTCCGCCGCTCTCGGAAGCGGTCAAGCGAATCAAGACATAAGGGATACTGTGTTATATGGGAGGGGCGGAGTTGCCGTGGCGGCGGCCCCGCCTTTCTTATTTGGAGTGAAAGGGACGATTCTATGGATTTGATGCAAGGGCTGAACGAACCCCAGCAGCGCGCTGTCGCGTGTCTGCAGGGCCCTCTCCTCATCGTTGCCGGAGCGGGCTCCGGAAAGACCCGTGTTCTGACATTTCGTATTGCCAACTTACTGGAACATGGGGTTCCGCCCTACCGCATCCTTGCCATTACATTTACCAATAAGGCTGCCCGCGAGATGCGTGAACGCGTGGATACACTGATCGGAGATGCGGCGCAGGACGTTTGGCTGAGCACATTCCATTCGTTCTGTGCCCGCCTCCTACGCATGGAGCTTGAGCACTACGGGCGCTATGCGAAGAATTTTGTCATCTACGATGCTGCGGACAGCAAGGGGCTGATCCGTGAGTGCCTGAAAGAACTCAATATCGACGAGAAGCATACCGCTCCCGGCGCGGTGCAGGCGCATATTTCCGATGCGAAGAACCGCCTGCTCGATGTCGCAGCATTTACAGCGCAGGCAACGGATTTCTTTGCCGAGCAGGTCGCCAAGATCTATGCACTCTATCAGTCCAAGCTGCAGGAGAATAATGCACTGGATTTTGATGATCTGCTGATGCTGACGGTGGAACTCCTCACGAAGAATGAGGAACTGCGGATGAAGTACCAAAAGAAGTTCCAGTACATTCTTGTGGATGAGTATCAGGATACGAACGGTGCACAGTATGCAATCACTAAGCTGCTTGCCGCAGAACACCGCAATATCTGCGTCGTCGGCGATGCAGACCAGTCGATCTACGGCTGGCGCGGCGCAGATATGCGGAACATCATGAACTTTGAGCAGGACTACCCGGAGGCGACAGTTATCCTGCTTGAGCAGAACTATCGCTCGACGAAGAATATTCTTGCAGCGGCGAATGCTGTGATCGAGAATAACTTGACGCGCAAGAAGAAGGAGCTCTGGACGGATAATCCGACCGGTGACCGCATTACGATCTATGAGGGAGCAACGGAAAAGAATGAGGCCTCCTATATCGTGCGGGAGGTGGAGCGTCTGCACACCATGTTCCATGTCAAGTATGGCGATATTGCCGTGCTCTACCGCACCAATGCGCAGTCACGCAATATTGAGGAGGCATTTTATGCGACAGGTGTTCCGTATGCGATGGTTGGTTCGGTGCGTTTCTATGATCGGCGTGAGATTAAAGACATTATCGCCTATCTGCGTGTGATCTACAATCCTCGCGATACACTGAGTCTTCTGCGCATCATCAATGTTCCGCGCCGTGGCCTTGGCCCTACCTCCATCGCCCGCATGATGGAGACGGCGGAGGAGTACCGCATCTCTCTCTTTGAGGTGATTACGGATGCTCAGCTGCTCTCCATGATTCCGAAACTCTCCGCCAAGGTAAAGGTGGCGCTGGAGGAGTTCGCCGCCATGGTCTTTACTTTTATGGGACAGCTTGGAACGCGCCCCATCCATGAGATTGTCGAGGATGTGATCGAGACGTCCGGTTATGCCGCTGCACTTGAGGAGGAGAAGAAGGAAGACAATCGTGACCGTCTCGAAAACCTGCGTGAGTTCATCAGTGTGGCGAAGAACTTTGATGATGGGGCAGAGGAGGGGGAGAACGGGCTTGCGGATTTC
The DNA here is from genome assembly GCF_000160695.1 of Centipeda flueggei ATCC 43531. GTDB lineage: Bacteria > Bacillota > Negativicutes > Selenomonadales > Selenomonadaceae > Centipeda > Centipeda flueggei. The sequence continues at coordinate 72,755 of NZ_GG694006.1, forward strand.
CTCGCACAGATTGCGCTGATTTCCGATGTTGATCAGACGGAGCAGTCGGATGGGACAGTGACACTCATGACGTTTCACGCGGCGAAGGGACTGGAGTTTCCCGCCGTCTTTATGGCGGGGATGGAGGAGGGGCTCTTCCCGCATTCCCGTACGCTGCTTGATGATACGGAGATCGAGGAGGAGCGGCGTACGTGCTATGTCGGCATCACGCGAGCTGAGCGCCGGCTCTATCTCACCTATGCACGACAGCGAACGATCTACGGGCGTACGGAGATGTCGCGTCCTTCACGCTTTCTGGCAGAGATTCCAGAGGAGCTGGTCGAGCATAAGGAGGCGGACTTCTTTGGCGGGGCTGATCTGCGTGCACCGTCCAATATATGGAGTGAGCGCAGTACCCGCACGCAGCGAAAACGCTATATAGCGCCGCCGCAGCATACGGCGGCGGACGGCAGTGTGATCCGTCCAGACGTGTCGGCAGCCTTTAAGGCGGGGGATGCTGTACGCCACAGCAAGTGGGGAGACGGGCGCATTGTCGCCATCAGCGGATCAGGTGAGGATGCCGAGCTGTCCATTGCATTCCCGGGGGAAGGAATCAAGAAATTCGTGCAAAAGTATGCACCGATTTTGAAGTTATGAGGAGATCATGAGCAAGATTGATGAGGTAAAGACAGAGCTGTCAGAGCTGCGGCGTAAAATACGGAAGTATTCCAAGCAGTACTATGACGATAATGAATCTGAGATTTCGGATTATGACTTCGATATGCTGATGATGCGCCTGAAAAAACTTGAGGCGGCGTACCCGGAGCTCATTACGAAGAACTCGCCGACACGCACCGTGGGAGGCTCAGCACAGCGCGAAGTCGGCGTACTTGTTCCTCATGATGTTCCGATGCTCTCCCTGCAGGATGTATTTTCCGAGGAGGAGATTCGGGCGTTTGTCGATAATATTCTTGCACATTTTCCTGCGGCGGAATTTATTGTTGAGGAAAAGATTGACGGCCTGTCTCTGGCACTTCGCTACGAGAACGGTGTGCTTGCACGTGCGATCACACGAGGCGACGGCATTGTGCAGGGAGAAGACGTAACAGCGAATGCACGCATGATCGACGATGTTGTACAGGAGCTGCATGATGCACTGCCATATTTTGAGGTGCGCGGCGAAGTCTATATGAAGCGCGCCGCATTTGCCGAGGTCAACGAGCGACAGGAACTTCTCGGGCTGAAGCCCTTTGCCAATCCGCGCAACTGTGCTGCAGGAACTCTGCGGCAGCTGGATTCGCGCATTACAAAGGAGCGCAGACTGTCTATGTTCGTATTCAATTTGCAGCGCAGTGACGGCCGCATGTTTTCCTCTCACACCGAGGCGTATGCCTTCATGCAGGCACAGGGGATCAAGACGATTGCGAATTACCGCGTCTGCCGTATGGCAGAGGAGGTCTGGGACGCCATCGAGGAGATCGGTGTGCGGCGCGGCAGTCTGCCCTATGACATCGATGGAGCCGTGGTTAAGGTGAACTCCTTTGCCATGCGCGAGGAACTCGGAGTGACAGCAAAGGCACCGCGTTGGGCGATTGCCTATAAGTATCCGCCGGAGGAGAAGGAGACAGTACTTCGCGATATTGAGCTTTCCGTCGGACGGACAGGCCGCATCACACCGACTGCCGTGTTCGATCCCGTGGGGCTCTGCGGAACGCGCGTCGAGCGGGCGACCCTGCACAATCAGGACTATATTGACAGTCTGGACATTCGTATCGGTGATACTATTCTCGTCTATAAGTCGGGAGAAATCATCCCGCGCGTCAAGGCGGTGCTGAAGGAAAAACGGCCGCAGAACAGCCGCCCCTACGTGATTCCGGATGTCTGTCCCGTCTGCGGCGCACATGCCGTACGCGAAGCAGATACGGCGGATATGCGCTGCCAAAATCCTGTATGCCCAGCACAGATCGAAAACCATCTCCTGAACTTCGTCAGCCGCAGCGCGATGGATATCAAGGGGCTAGGAGCAGCTGCTGTTATTGCTCTTGTCCACGCAGAATATATTCACGATATCGCGGATATCTTTTCTTTGCATATGCATCGAGAGGAACTTATTGCCTCCGGTCTGATTGGACGCGCAAAGAGTGTCGATCAGCGTCTTGCAGCAATCGAAGCGAGCAAGCAAAACCCTCCCGAGCGTCTTTTGACAGGATTGGGAATTGCAGGCATCGGACGCGCGGCAGCTGCTGCGCTGATGCAGGAGTTTTCATCCATTGATGCCCTGCAGGAGGCGGCGCGCGAGTCCCCTGAACGCATTCTCGCTGTCCCGGATATGGGTGAGATTACGGCACAGAAGCTGACGGAGTTCTTCTCCTCTGCATCCGCCTGTGCACTGCTGGATCGTCTGCGTGCAGCCGGAGTGAACTTTGCAGGAACACGAACGGAGCGTGTGGGGGCGGCACTCGCCGGAAAGAGTTTTGTTATCACGGGGACACTGCCGACTCTGTCCCGTGAGGAATGCAGTGCCCTTATCACGGCTCACGGAGGCCTGGTGAAGGGCTCTGTTTCAAAGAAGACCGATTATCTTGTCGCGGGAGAAGCGGCAGGAAGGAAGCTGAAAAAGGCGGAGGATCTCAGCATTCCCATCTTGGATGAGGCAGCCCTCCGCGCCATGATTTCGGAAGAAAAGGACGGCGTGTAAAGGGCGAGAAAAGCCTCCGACGATCGGTATGAATAGAATTATGCATTGTCATGTAGTATGAGGGACTATCATGCGATTTATCCATACAGCAGACTGGCATCTGGGCAAACTTTTCGGACAGCGGCACATGACGGAAGACCAGGCGTATGTGCTGGAAGAACTTCTGGCGCTGTGCCGCGACGTCCGACCGGATGCACTCGTTCTCGCGGGCGATGTCTATGATCGGGCAGTGCCGCCGCCCGAAGCCGTAGCGTTGTTTAATACAGTGCTGACACGACTGGCAGAGCAGGGGATCAAGGTTCTCTGTATTGCAGGAAATCATGACAGTGCAGTTCGTCTGGCATTCGGTGCACAGCTGCTGCAATCCTCTGGCGTGTATATTGCAGGCACTCTCGACGCGGAGGCAGCTCCCGTGGTGCTGTCCGATGCATTCGGGGACGTGTACTTCTCGCTGCTTCCCTATGGCGATCCGCCGCATATCCGCGAGTCTTTTTCACTGGACGAAACGCCGTCCTTCGATACGGCATTGGATGTTCAGATTGCCTCCTCACGGGCGATGATACCGCAGGGCGCACGCAGTGTTGCCGTTGCCCATGCCTTTGTGATCGGCGGTCAGACCTCCGAATCCGAGCATACCCTCTCCGTGGGGGGCAGTGATCAGGTACACGCGGATAAATTCAGGCCATACAATTACACGGCGCTTGGACACCTGCACGCGCCCCAGCGCGCGGGGGCGGAGCAGATTCGCTATGCCGGATCTCTGCTCAAGTATTCCTTTGATGAGTCACATCAGAAAAAGGGAGTCACACTGGTCGATATCGATGCGGCAGGGGCTGTCTCCCACACATTCTATCCGCTGGTACCGCGGCATGATGTGCGGATCGTGAGAGGAAAAATGGCTGAGATCATGTCCGATGAGTTCGATCCTCTTTCACACGAGGACTATATCTGCGTGGAGCTTACCGACACAGATGCCGTACTCGCCGCCCATGAAAAGCTGCGTCGCGTCTACCCAAATCTTTTTCTCATCACGCGCCCGAACATTCACATGGGACATTCCTCCAACGAAGTGCGAAACTATGAGCGCGGCAAGTCAGATCTCCATCTCTTTGCGGATTTCTATGCGGAGATGACCACGGAGAAAATGACGCAGGAGGAGACCGAGGAACTTACGCATATCATCGATGCGTTGGAACGGGAGGAGAGAATGCAATGAGACCGCTGAAACTCCGCATCCAGGCGTTCGGCTCCTATGTGGACGAGCAGATTTTGGATTTTGAGACAGCCCTTGCTGATGCCCCATTCCTTTTGATCCATGGAGTGACGGGCTCCGGAAAGACCACTATTTTGGACGCGATCGTATTCGCCCTCTACGGAGAGTCCAGCGGGGATATACGCGAGGGAGCAATGCTGCGTTCCTCTACAGCATCGCCGGATCGGACGACGGAGGTGGAGTATGTATTCGCGCTCGGGCAACGTCGTTACCGCGTGCTGCGTTCTCCTGCCTATTTTCGTATGTCACGCGGAAAGATGACGCGGCGGGCAGCGACGGGACAACTATTTCGACTGCCCAATGTTGGCAAGACAGGCGAGGAAAAACTGCTTGCCGCGAATATCACGGATGTCTCGGAACGCATCAGTCAGCTGATCGGCTTCGATGCTGACCAGTTTCGTCAGGTCGTTCTCCTCCCACAGGGACAGTTTCAGCGGTTTTTGTTGGCAGAAGTCAAGGATCGTAGCGCCATTATGCAGCGTATTTTCCGTACGGAACGGTATCAGCGCATTGAAGAAGTACTGACGAAAGAGGCACAGCAGCTTGAGCGGACGGCACAGGCGGAGCGTGAGCGCGCGGAAGGCATTCTGCGCGCAGAGGGAATGGCGTCATCGGACGAACTCCGCACGCGTCTCTCTGAACTTTCGGAGGAGATACGCCGTCAGGACGAAATCTTGCGGGAGCACGAAAAGGTGCAGAAGAGTGCACGGCGGGCACGTGAAGAGGGGGCTGCTGCACAGCAGAAACTCAGTGCACGGGATGCGGCACAAAGTGATTTGGAAAAAAAGCGCGAACAGGCAGAGTCTGTCCGCAACTTTCGTGTACGCCTGTCACGTGCACAGCGTGCACAACCGGTGCTCTACAAGGAGCGCAGCTACATCGAAGCGTTGAACACGGAACGCACCCGCAGAGAGGCATACGCATCCGCAGCAAAGGACTGCGCTGCTGCGAAGACGGAACATGATGCATCCATAGAATGCCTAAAGAAGGTGGAAGCCCATGCAGATGAGCATACACAAAATGTGGAACAGCTGCGCCGCATGAGAGATTACGCTCCGCTGGCGAACCGTTACCAGGAATGTACTTCTGCCCTGCGCGATCTTCGCGTCCGTGCCGCAGAGGGAGAAGAAAAATATGAAAGCGGCGCAGCGGAGATTGAACGTCTCACCGAGGCACAGAAGAAGTACGAAGAAGAACGTGCAAGACTGCATCAGATCCTGGTCGGGAGTGAGATCGTTCAGCAGGAGAAGAAACAGCTTGAACACTGCCAACAGGCGTCAGACCAGATACGTGAACTAGAAGATGCACTGACATCAGCACGCACACGTGTCAAAAAATCGCAGAAAAAACTGCAGACGGCAGAGGAGGCATTATCCGACGTGCGGACGACGCAGCGCCGTCTGCGCACCCTCTACGACATGGGCAGTGCCGCACGTCTGGCGCAGACACTGCAGGCAGACACACCTTGTCCGGTTTGCGGATCTCTCGCACATCCAAGTCCTGCCGTCCATGCGGAGGAGATCCCGTCCGCACAAGAGATGGATGTATGCATGCAGCATGTGGAAACAGCAGAAAAGGAGCTGCAGAAATGCACTGCTCAGGCAGAGCAAGAAAAGGCAGCGTGCCTTCGGCTTGAGCAGGAGCTTCTCCATGAGCAAAAACGCATAAAAGAGCTTCTCGCGGATGAAACCATGGAGGCGTTCTGTGTGCGTGTCGCGGAACGGGAAAACCAGCTCCGCCGTGCACAGAATGCGTGCAAAGCCCTTGAGAAAACGTATGCCGAAGAGCAGCAGCAGCTCTTTGCGCGGAAGGAGCAGCAGAAAGAGCAGGAAGCCCTGCTTCAAAAGAATCGTAATCTCATAGGGCTTCATGAGGGGGAGAAGAATGCATTGGAGCGTCAGCTGCCCGAGGAGTATCGTGATGCAGAGGCAGTACGGGAAGCGGCGGCACTTCTGGAACGGGAAGTAAAAACAGCGGAAACCGCCCGCGCTGAAGCAGAGAAGCGTGAGAAGGCGGCGGCGCAGAAATGTGCTCGTACGGAGAGTGCTAAGGCGGCGGCGCAGCGCGTTCTAAAGGAAGCGGAAGAAGTGCGGCAAGCGGCGCAGGAAGCGTATACGGCTGCATATTGTGCAGCAGATTTTCTGACCGAGGAAGAATACCATCATGCGATTGTGGGAGACTGGGCAAAGAGCGACTATCTGGAAAAAGTACGTGAACGTATCACCGCGTATGATACAGCGTTTCAGGCGGCAGAGGAGCTGGTGAAGGCGGCCAAGGCAGCAGCAGAGGGGCTTTGTCCGCCGGACATGGAGGCACTGACCGAAGCGGAGCGCATCGCCGATCAGCGTGTGCAGGACAGCGCGCGAGCACAGGGCGTCCGCATGGAGCGCTGGGCTCTCTATACGCGCATGACCAAGGAAATGGATGCGCTGGAACGGGCGGGAGCAGCTCGCGATAAGCGTTACCGTGTGATCGGGAAACTCGCGAATGTCGCTGCGGCAAAACCACCCTATCAGATCCATTTTCAGACCTATGTTCTTCGCTCGATTCTGTCGGATGTCATCGATGCCGCGAACGAGCGGCTGATGATGATGAGCCGGGGACGTTACCGCTTTATCCACGGGGAGGGCGGACAAAAGAAGAAGTGGTGGGGGCTTGAGATCGATGTCTTTGATGAGTATACGGGTTTCCCGCGTCTCGCACGCACCCTCTCCGGCGGAGAGACATTCCTCGCCTCCCTGTCACTGGCACTTGGACTTTCGGATGTTGTGCAGCATTATGCGGGCGGAATGCATCTCGATATGATTTTCATCGACGAAGGCTTCGGATCTCTGGACAGTGAGACGCTTGACGTTGCCATTCGCGCGCTTCTCGATGTGCAGCGTGAGGGCGGTCGGCTGGTTGGCATCATTTCTCACATCGAGGAACTGCGTGCACGGATTCCCGTCCATCTGGAAGTGTGCCGCGGGCAGAACGGCAGCTATGCATCCTTTACGCAAAGCGGGGGATTGGCATTATGACGGCACGGCTGGAGTTTATCATTGGGCGGTCGGGTACGGGCAAAACATATGACTGTCTCACGGCGATGAAGGATGTGCTGCGGGAGGAGCCGCTCGGGCGTCAGCGCATCCTTCTCGTTCCCGAGCACATGACCTATGCGGCGGAGCGGGCACTGGCCGAGGCTCTGACGCATGGAGCGGGATTCCTTCAAGTGTATGTATTTGGGTTTCGTCGCCTTGGTCGGCAGGTGTTGCTTGAGACCGGCGGGGAACATCTGCCGCGCATCAGCGATATCGGCAGGCGTATCCTGCTCAAGGATATTCTGCTGCAGCACAGCAGAGAACTCTCCGTCTTTCAGCGCTCCGTGCACAAGCGTGGGTTTACGGAGGTGCTTGGGCATACGATCGCAGAACTGAAGCGTGATCGGCTCAGCTCCGATCATCTGCGTCAGGCAGCAGATGTCAGTACAGGAGAGCATGCACGGCTGTCAGCGAAGCTGACAGAGCTTGCCACGATCATGGATGAACTCGCTGCCCGCATGGAGGGGCGACTGACCGATCACACCGATCGGATGGAGCGGCTCGCCGCACAGCTCATTGATGCACCATTTCTGCGCGGCGCCGAACTGTGGGTGGACGGATTCGATTTTTTCAATCCGCAGGAACTTGCGGTCTTTCGCGCGCTGTTTCGCGTTGTTGATACCGTTCATGTCAGCCTCACGATGGACGGACGTGATGATGGAACGCATGTATTTACCAATTTGCCGGAAAATATCTATGATACGGGGCTGTTTGCGCGCAGTTATCAGACGATGCACCTCCTGCAGCAGATCTTTACGGAGGAGCAGCCATCGGCGGAGATTGGAATTCGACTGATGCCAGTGCAGCATCGGGCGCGGACGGAGGGGCTTCGTCTGCTGGAAGCACAGCTGTTCGGCCACGGACATATCACGCCCGCGAAGGATGATTCCATACGTATCGTCGAGGCAGCCAATCCGCGTCTTGAGGTGGAGACGGCGGCGGCAGACATCCTCCGCCTCGCACGCGACAATGGGTATCGCTACCGCGAGATCGCCGTGCTTGTGCGTGATGTCGATCTCTACGGCGATCTGCTCTCACTTGCTTTTGCGGATTGCGGCATTCCATTTTATCTGGATGTCAAACGCCCGAGTGCGCATCATCCGCTTGCTGAGCTCCTGCGTGCTGTTGCACAGATGACGTGGCGTGGGTGGGCGTATGAGACTGTCTTCCGTGCGCTGCGCACAGGCTTCTTTCCGCTGCTCGGAACGGAGGAGGACGAAGATGCTCCTCCACTCTGTGCGGATTGGCAGGAGGCTGTCGATCGTCTGGAAAACTACTGCCTTGCCTACGGGATTCGCAGTGAATCACAGTGGACGGCGACAGAGCCGTGGGACTTTGTCCAGCGGCGGGTCACAGAACATGAGCTGCATTTGGACGAGGAGGAAGAACGCCTCAGGGAAGAGCAGTGGCTGGATCATCTGCGCCGTCGGATTGCAGAACCGCTTTCCCTCCTGACCGGGCACTTGCGACGGCATGAGAGCACGGCGCGTGTGCGTACGAAGGCACTCTACGACTTCCTTGATGAGTTATGTGTTCCGCAGACACTCCGCCTGTGGAGCGAAACGGCAGATCGGGAAGGTCGATTGGCGGATGCTGCCGCTCATCGCCAGATCTGGAGCTCCTGTATGGCACTTTTTGATCAGCTGGTCGAGGTGCGCGGAGACGACCCGCTATCGAGCCGGGACTATGAGGAGCTCTTGAGCGATGGACTTGACGCCATGTCCATTGCCCTGATTCCGCCGGGGCTGGATCATGTCACCGTTGCCTCCTTTGATCAGAACAGCATCGCGGGAGCGCGTGCTGTTTTTGTCATTGGGGCGAATGCCGGCATCATGCCGCGCGCGGGAACGACGAGCGGCGTATTTTCCGATACAGAACTCCTCTTCATCGGTGAGTCTCTTCAGACGGCGGGAGCGGATTCCGGGCATACCGTCTTTGGGGGGCGCACACAACAGAGCTTTTTGGAACGGTATCAGCTCTACCGTGGATTTACGGAGGCACGCGACTACCTCTGGGTGTCGTATGCGCTTTCTTCGGTGGATGGTTCGACCCTTGCTCCGTCGCCGCTGATCGCACGGCTGCGCCGAATCAGCAGTTCCTTTTTCTCCATCCCGCTTGCCTTGGCTGGGCGAGATGATCCGCTGCTCCTCTCTGCACCGTATCCTGCATTCTCGCATCTGACTGCTGCGCTGCGTGAAAAGAAAGAGCGCGGGGAAATGCCTGCCATGTGGGGGGATGTCTACAACTGGATGCTGCAGGATGCTGTGATGCAGCCGCTCCTGCGGCGTATGCTCCATGGACTTTTTCTCCCACCGCGCGAAGTGTCCATCCCTGCTCCCGTGGCAGCTCGGCTGTTTACGCGCGACCGTCGGCTCAGCGGAAGTACCACACGGCTGGAGACGTTTCGCCAGTGCCCGTTCCGCCACTTTGCTATGTACGGGCTGCGGCTGCAGCAGCGTGATCGCTACGAATTTCAGAGCAATGACTTCGGGACACTTCTGCACGGCATCCTGCGCGGTTACGGTGAGTGGGTGCGCAGTGCATACGGCAACGATTGGTGCGCGGCATTGGCAGAAGCTCCAGAGAAGATCGAGGAACTGCTGCAGGAACTGATCCCGCAGGTGCACAGCACCGTGCTGATGAGCCGTGCCAGCTATCGGCACCGCATCGAAAGGATCCGCTGCACAGCACAACAGACAATACAGCATCTTACGTCATGGGCGGCGGCATCTTCCTTTCATCCCTATGGGTTTGAGATCAGCTTCGGGCGCAGAAATGACGGCGTCCGCCTGGCGGATTTTCCGCTTGCGGACGGCATGACACTTTCTCTGCGCGGGCAGATCGACCGTCTGGATGTGATGGATCATCATGCCTACTATCTGGTTCTCGACTATAAAACGGGGGCGACGTCCCTCCTCCTGCCTGAGATTCGGCACGGACTGAAGATGCAGCTTCTCCTGTATCTCTTCGTCGTGCGCTCCATCCTGGATACGGGGGAGGTGTTTCCCGCAGGGATGCTCTATGCTCCGGTGAAAAACCCCATTGTCCCTTGTAACGTGCGCCTGGATGAGACGGCTCTCCGACGCCGGGTGATGAAGGGCATGGCACTCACGGGGATGCTGCTCGACGATGCGGATATCATGAAGCAGCTCGATCAGGCGGCGGATCATATTTGCATCTCGTTCAACAAAGATAACAGTCTCTCCAAATCCTCGGCGAAATTTATGCGTTCGCGCGAGGAATTTCAGCAGCTGCTTTCCTTTTTGCCGCAGCTGATCCGCGCGACGGCGGAGGACATTCTGCACGGAGATATCCGCGTCTACCCCTATCGCTTTCAGGATCGCAATGCGTGTACGTATTGTGACTATCATACCATCTGCGCTTTCGATCCTACACTTCGGCCGGGGGACGTATATCATGATATCGCCGATAATGCGCAGGAGGCGATGGAAGAAATTGCACGGATCGTAGAGGAGGTGGATCGCGATGGCGGATCGGCTGACATTCACAGCAGACCAACAGCGCGCGATTGATGCGAGAGGACACAATATTCTCGTGGCAGCAGCGGCAGGATCCGGGAAGACGCGCGTACTGGTGGAACGCATTATTTCACAGGTGCGGAATGAGGAGCTGTCCCTGGATCGTATTCTGGTTCTTACCTTTACGAAGGCCGCCGCTCTTGAAATGCGCGAGCGTATCGAGGCGGCACTCAATGCGGAGATCGATGCCATTGCCGGGGACGCCGGCATCAGCAAGGAAATTGACCGCCTTGAGCGTCAGCGCATTCTGCTGACAGGCGCAGACATTTCCACGTTTCATTCATTCTGCCAGCGACTTCTGCAGGCGCATATCGACGCGACCGACATACCTCCGACATTTCGTCTGGCAAGTGAGCAGGAAATACGTCTGCTCAAACGCGATGTCATGGATGAACTCCTTGAGCGAAAATATGAGGAGGCCAGCGATGAATTTCTTGCCTTTGCCGATGCCTATGGAGGTGTCAAGGGGGACGATGAGAAACTCAAGGAAGAGGTGCTCGCACTCTATGACTTCGCGCTCAGTCAGCCTTCGCCTGCGGTATGGCTCAGCCGGCAGGGACAGGAAGAAGATGATGTGCCGTACTGGAAGCGGCGTGGGTTTGATGTGCTGGCGCGAGAGCTGCACGAGAAACTGTTCGATCTATGTGCCGGATACCACAGCACAATGGACGTTCTGATGCAGGGGGATGCGGAACTGCACACGGCAGCTGAGAAATACATGGCAGTCATCCATCATAATCTGGATCTCTATGAGGAACTGCAGGGCGGGCTGCAGCTCCTCATAAGCGGCGCAGAAGATCAGGCATGGGAACGCTTTCGTGTGGATGCAGCTGCTGCAAAGAAACAGCGGAAAAGCATCCCGCACAAGTCCATCGAGAACTATGATCCAGAGCTTGGCGGTGCGTTGAAAAAAAAGATAACGAACATTTACAAGGCATGGGACGCCGCTGTCGATCAGCTGCCCGCCACAGCAGAGGAGCTCTGTGCCGCGGAGAATAGAGCGAATACCGCCATTCGCCAATATGCCCGTCTGGCATTGGATTTTCATCATGCCTTTCAAAATGAGAAATTGGAACGTTCTCTTTTGGACTTCAGTGATCTGGAGCATCGTGCGTTGGCACTCCTGTGTCGGCATCCAGAGCAGCTGCAGGATGATCTGAATTCCGTTGATCCGACGGATATCGCAGAGGAGCTTCGTGCATACTATGCAGCGATCATGGTGGATGAATATCAGGATACGAATGGGCTTCAAGAGGGCATCCTACGGCAGATCGCGCATGATGACAACCGCTTTATTGTCGGCGACGTGAAGCAGAGTATCTATCGTTTTCGGCTGGCGGATCCGAGCCTTTTCCAACATACCTATCGTGCTTATCGTCAGGACAGCTCTGCCGGTGAACTGATCACCATGTCAGAGAACTTCCGCAGCCGAGCCGAGGTGCTGCAGCCCATCAATGAGATATTCTCGCAGATCATGACGGAGTCGGCGGTCGAGATCGCCTACGATCAGAGTGCACGCCTGAATCCGGGACGCACCTTTGACGACGATCCTGCGGGGAAATCTTTGGCATCGCCGCTGGAGATCGATCTCCTGGATGCGGATTATTCCGCAGAAGAGGCGGATGATGAGGGCGAAGAGCTGGCTGCCTTTGCGGTGGAGTCACACTATATCGCGCGTCGCATCAAAGAGCTGGTCGATGCAGGATATACTGTCCAGAGCGGAAAAGCTCTGCGCTGGAGCGATATTGTCGTCCTGCTGCGCGGCGCAAAGGAACGGGCAGTCATCCTGATGGATGCCCTGCGAGAAGCGGGCATTCCGTCCTATGCAGATGATACGGCAGGGTATTTTGAGGCAAGCGAAATACGCATGATGCTTTCCCTTCTCGCTGTCCTGGACAATGCACGGCAGGATACTCCGCTGACGGCCGTCCTCACATCGCCGATGATCGGGATGTCGATGGAGGAACTTGCCCTGCTGCGCATTCACACACCTGTCGGCTCGATCTACGATGCTCTGAAGGGAGCAGACGCAGAGGAGGTTCCACCTGCTGTACGAAATAAGGCAAAGGAGGCACTGCAGACGATCCGATGCTGGCGGCGCGAGGCCTTACTGCACAGTGTGCCTGAGCTGCTCTGGCATCTATACCGTACATCTGGGTACTATGACTATGTCGGCGCACTTCCCGACGGCATACTGAGGCAGGCAAATTTACGCATGCTCATCGATCGTGCGGGCGATTTTGAGCGTACGAATGAACGAGGTCTGTTTCGTTTCCTGCGCTATATGGATGCCCTGCAGCGGCGCAGTACCGATCTCTCTGCCGCGCGGACATTGGGTGAGAGCGAAGATGTCGTGCGGATCATGACCATTCATCGCAGTAAAGGACTGGAGTTTCCCGTCGTTTTTCTCGCGAATATAGCCGGTGCGTTTAATACGCAGGATATATCAGGAGACGTGCTCTATCATGCGCATGCTGGGATCGGCGTACGCGTATATGAGAACACAGAAATCGGGCGGCAGAAATATGATACGCTGGGTCGGCGAAGCGTCAAAGAGGTGATCCGCCGCGAGACGATCGCGGAGGAAATGCGTATCCTCTATGTTGCGATGACACGCGCGCAGGAAAAACTCATCCTGACGGGGACACTGCGCACCTCTCGGAGCGGCTTGAGCCGCTTGGCGCAGCTGCGGGATTTCTGCCAGCAATACGCGAGGGAGGAGGGAGAGACGTTTCCGGATGCCGCCATTCTCGGTGCATCCTGCTATCTGGACTGGATTGCCCTGGCACTGATGCGGCATCCCGATGGACAGGCGTTGATGGAGGGAGTTGAGGGCATCGAGCTGCGGGAATGGAGCGATGAAAAAGCGCGATTCGCCGTGCGGATTGAGAAAGCAGATGTACGTACGTCACGCAGTGAGGAGGAGAGGGCGGCAGATGCCGAACTTTCTGCCATTCGCAGCGGAGAGCCGCTTTCGCCGGGAGTACGTGCACCGTATGTCGACTCTATTCTTAGTTGGACGTATGACAGCAGGGGAACAGAACAGATCCACGCAAAGACCAGCGTAACGGAACTCAAGCGTGAGAACTTCCCCGATGAGGAGGTTCTGCCGTCCTTTGCGCCTGCTGTTGGCGCGGGGGCAGGCGGGCAGGAATGGGAAGTTCCGCGTTTTCTGCGCACGGCAAAGCGTGCTGCATTGAGTCCGATGGAGCGCGGCACAGCCATGCATGCACTCATGCAGCATCTTGATTTCGCGGAGGTGCCTGACATTGCGGCCATTGAGCGTCAGGCACGATCCCTTTTCGATCAGGGAATTCTGACCGAAGAAGCATATCAGAGCCTCGATGTCCGCAATGTGTGGCGGTTCGTTTCCTCGGCGCTCGGACGCCGTCTGCGTGAGGCGAAGCGTGTATATCGTGAGCTGCCGTTCGGGCGGCTCCTGCCGGCGAAGAAATACTATAAGGAGGCACAGGACGAGGCAGATCGCATTTTCCTGCAGGGTATCATTGACGTCCTCTTTGAGGAAGAAAACGGCGATTATATTCTTCTCGACTATAAGACGGATCGTCATATTTCCCCGCAGGATGCACGCACACGCTATCAGTTCCAGATTGACCTATACTGTGATGCTGTAGAGACGATCCTTGAGCGACCAGTGAAGGAATGCTACCTGTTTTTGCTGGATACAGGTCGTGAAGTACGCATGGAGCGTCAGGCGGCCAGTGCATAGGAGGAAAATTCTTCCTCGCGTCGAATCCTGTTGATATCAGCGATTCCTTGAAAGGAAGTGAATTACATGGCAGATTGTATTTTTTGCAAGATTGCACAGGGAGAGATTCCGTCGACCAAAGTCTATGAAGACGATACGGTGCTTGCATTTCGCGACCTAGACCCGCAGGCACCGGAGCATGTACTTATCATACCGAAGAAGCATATCCGCAGCGTTCTGGACTTTGGCGCGGAAGATGGAGCTCTGGCGGCACATATTCTTACAGAGGTTGTTCCACAGCTTGCCCGCAGCCTTGGCGTGGATGGTGACGGATTCCGTCTCGTCACTAATACAGGGGAAGACGGGGGACAGACTGTCGGGCATCTGCACTTTCACCTTCTCGGCGGACGTGCATTTGCATGGCCGCCCGGCTGAGAAGTGTATGTATTTTACCATTAAAGGGTATTATGGTTTCATAAATAATGAAACTGTAATGCCCTTTCTGTTTAAGGTTTACCTCGAAATGCCGATATTAAAGATGAGATCGTAAATAAGAATATAAGGAGGTGTCAGCAATGGTAGAACGAGTTGAGCGTGTCATGCGCATTAAGCGCGTCCGCTTTAATAACGATGAGCTCTTTGAGCGCAGAAAAGGGTTTGAGGAGCGAGAGAAGGATGAATCCTTTTCCTCTATCTTTGAAGATGAGGTAGAAAAGAAGAAAAAGAGACAGATGAGGCAGGAGGGGTCCGAGACGGCATATCATCTGGAGATCGGGCGTGCAACGCAGTCCCTGTTTTATCAGGGAAAGGCTGACATTTCCGATGCAAAGAGAAAACTGCCTCATGCCGGATGATCTTCATGGCATGCGCCTCGCCTTGGAAGAGGCGAAGCGTGCCTATCTATGCGGAGAGGTTCCCATCGGTGCTGTCATCCTTGATGATGCAGGCAGTGTCATTTCGAGCGGATACAATCTCCGTGAGACGGAGCACGATGCCACAGCACATGCAGAGCTGATCGCGATCCGCCGTGCCTGTAAGGCACTAGGACGTTGGCGACTGACGGGGCTGACGCTCTATGTCACCATCGAGCCGTGCCCCATGTGTGCTGGTGCGATTGTGATGAGCCGCATCAGCCGTGTCGTTTACGGGAGTGCAGACAGCAAAGCAGGGGCGTGTGAATCCCTGTTCAATATCACAGGCTGTTCGGGATTGAACCATCAGCCGGATGTGTGTGCCGGTGTACTGGCCGAGGAGTGTGCCGCTCTGCTCAGGAATTTTTTTCAAGAACGGCGGAAAAAATAAAAATCTCGCGTGCATTGCTGTGCAGGCGAGATTTTTGTATAAAATGTGGACACAGACTGTAATTGACGTGTGTCCACATTATGTGTCTTGTGGAAGGTTACTTGTTCTGGTCGATGAGAGCCTGAACTTCAGCAGCTTTTCCGTCCGAACCAAGGACTTCCTTGATCTTGTGAGCAACGAGCTCCTTAATGTAGTTGCGGCCATCGGACAGATATTGACGCGGGTCGAAATGCGACGGCTCTTTCTTGAAGTGTTCGCGGATGCCTGCTGTCATTGCAAGACGCAGATCGGAGTCAATATTGATCTTGCAGACAGCCGACTTTGCGGCACGGCGGAGCTGATCCTCGGGAATGCCGACCGCATCCGGCATGTGACCGCCGTTCTCGTTGATGATCTTGACATACTTCGGAATGACAGAGGACGCACCATGAAGCACGATGGGGAATCCCGGGATGCGCTTCTCGATCTCTTCGAGAATATCAAAGCGGAGTGGGGGCGGTACAAGGACGCCATCCGCATTGCGCGTGCACTGCTCCGGTGTGAACTTAAATGCGCCGTGCGACGTGCCGATCGCGATGGCGAGAGAGTCAACGCCTGTCTTTTCAACGAAGTCCTGCACTTCCTCAGGCTTCGTGTAGGAAGCATCTTCCGCCGAGACGTTGACATCGTCTTCAATACCTGCCAGCTGACCAAGTTCCGCCTCGACAACAACGCCGTGTGCATGTGCATACTCGGCAACGCGCTTAGCGAGTGCCACGTTTTCTGTGTAGGGGAGATGCGAGCCGTCGATCATGACGGAGGTGAAACCGCCATCGATGCACGCCTTGCAGATGTCGAAGTCTGCACCATGGTCGAGGTGAAGTGCGATGGGGATATCGTTGATTTCGAGTGCGGCCTTGACGAGATGGACAAGGTACTCATGGCGGGCATACTTGCGTGCACCTGCGGAGACTTGCAGAATCAGCGGAGACTTCAACTCTCCAGCAGCATCCGTAATGCCCTGGACAATCTCCATGTTGTTGACGTTGAAAGCACCGATAGCATATCCGCCGTCGTAGGCTTTCTTAAACATTTCTTTTGTTCCGACGAGTGGCATGTGATTACCCCCTAAACAGACTAAAAGTTAATCATCGAATGTATTGATTATAGCATAGATTTAGGGGTGAAGATACCGCTTTTTGAAATTTCCCATCGGTTCTGCTATAATGGGAACACTAATCGGTAAAGGCGGGTGCATCGCGTGCAGTTAAAGCGCTTGGAGGCTTATGGGTTCAAGTCATTCGCCGAGCGAATTGTCGTCCAGTTTGATCAGGGGATCACAGCGGTTGTGGGACCGAATGGCAGTGGAAAAAGCAACATTACCGATGCGGTGCGCTGGGTTCTTGGGGAACAAAATATCCGTATGCTGCGCGGGCTGCGCGCCGAAGACATCATCTTTGCCGGCTCTTCTGCACGGCGCGCGCTGAGTGTGGCAGAGGTAATTCTTGTATTTGACAATACGGATAAGACGCTGCCCATCGACTACGAGGAGGTTGTGGTCAAGCGCCGACTGTATCGCAATGGGGACAGTGAAATATATCTGAATGACTCTCGCTGCCGTATCAAGGACATATATCAGTTGTTTGCCGACACGGGGATCGGACACGATGGCATGAGCATCATCGGACAGAATCGCCTGAACGACATTCTTGACAGCCGTCCGGAAGATCGGCGCGTTTTTTTCGAGGAAACTGCGGGGATCACCAAATACCGTACGCGCAAACAGGAGGCACTTCGCAAGCTGCGCGACAACGATGCCGACCTCGTGCGCCTGAGTGACATTATGCACACGCAGGCAGCCGAACTGCAGCCACTGTCCCAACAGGCAGAAAAGACCAAACAGTTCCGCGCACTGGATTCAGAGCGGCGGAGCTATCAGCTGACTGCTCTCGTCCAGCAGCACGAAAGCCTGCAAAAAGAACAGGAATCCGCTGATCGAGAGCTGCATGTGCACGAAGAGGCAGAGATACGTGCGATGCAGGAGAGAAAAGAAAAAGAAGATCAGAAGACTGCGCTCGAAGAGAAAATGGCTGCCATTGATCTCCGTATGGGGGAACAGGAACAAAAGAGTACAGAGCTTCAATCTGAGCTGGATCATTTAACTAGAGAAGCTGCTCTTTTGGAAGGGCGCCGGGATGAAGGGGAGAAACGAAAAGCATATATTGAGCAGCAGCGCCAGTCTGCCGAAGTTAAGATTCAGACGACCCTGCAGGAAATTGCTCAGATTGATGCTCTGCTCGTGCGGAAAAGAGAGGAATGTACCGGAAAAGAACATGCGCTGCATGAGGCATGTGCTGAACTTGAACGCGTGCAGGCTCTCGTGCATACAGAGGAAAAGGAACAGGAGCGTAATGCGCATGCACGGCACGCCGTACAGCGTGTGTTGGCACGCCTGCGTGAAAAACTTGTTGCTGTATCGGGGGTGCATCAAGACAGCGACCATGCGGCATCGGCACAAGAGGAGCTTGCCCGAAGAAAGACGCTTTTGACAGAGACACAGTCTGAGCTTACAGCAGCAGAGGATGAAGCCCGCCATATTGAAGAAGAGTTGTGCGGGGTGAAAGAAAAATGCAGCCGCATCCAAAAAGAGATGGAAGAACTGCGCCGCGCACAGGAAAATGATGAACAGCAGATCAGACAGACTGAGGGCGAGATGCTCCGTGCACAGCAGAGTTTGGAGTTTCTTCGGCGTATGCAGGAGAGCTATGAGGGATTTGGCAAGGACGTACAGATCGTCCTCCGTGCACAGGAGCCGTGGCGCAGCCACGTGGCGGGAACCGTCGCCGATCTCATTCGTATTCCGCAGCGCTTCCTTGCGGCAATGGAAGCAGCGCTCGGCGGGAGTGTGCGCAATATTGTCACCGAAGATGCACAGACGGCAAAGGAAGCGATCGGCTATCTGAAACGGAATCATGGCGGACGCGTCACCTTTCTTCCGCTGACGACGATTGCTGTGCGCTCTCCACGGGCTATAGATGCCAAGCAGTATAAAGGCATCATCGGCTGGGCGAATACACTCGTTCAAGCGGATGGACAATTTCAGCGTGTCGTGGATCATCTCCTTGGCCAGACACTGGTGATGGAAACCCTCGACGATGCTCTTGTAACAGCGAAGAAGGAAGGCTATCGTCTTCGCATCGCAACACTTACCGGAGAGTTGCTGAATCCTGGCGGGTCACTTTCGGGCGGAGGGCGAAGGAAACAGCAGACAATGCTGCTCAATCGCCATGCCGAGATCGAAGCAACTGAGGCGAATCTTGCAGCGAAAAGCAAATTATGCGGCGAATGTCGTGCTGCACGGAAAGAGCATCAGAGTGCATGGCAAATAAAAAATCGTGACGTTCAGCGTTGTACGAAGCAAATCGAGCAACTGTCGGGTGAACTCTTAAAAAACAATGGAAATCGTGAACTGCTGCAGGCGCGCGCAATGGATCATGCGGAGGCCGTTCAGAAGATGGAGCATGCTGAGCAGGAACGTGCCATATACTCCGCACAGCTCGCCAAGAAACGTGTGCAGCTGGAGCGCCATATCGCGCAGTGTGAGGCACATGAGTCTCGCTTTATTCATAAACAGGAGAAGCTGAATCAGGTCGGCAGGGAGTACGGTGCTGCATTAAAAAAGACAGCGGACGCCATCCATGCATTGGAAGTGGAGCTTGCCGCACTTCGAACCTCCATTGATACGGAGGAAATGCATCGTAAGTCCCGCGTATTGGAAGAGCAGGATGCCCGTAAGACACAAAGAGATATTGCTGCCCAGGAGAAACAGCTGTCTGAGGAACTGACGGCGGGGATAGCGCGGATTGCATCGCTCTCAGAGGAGATCTCTGCACAGGAGAAACTCCTTCGTGAGAGCAGGAAAAACAGCAGTGATCTCCGGGATGCACGTCTTGCCCACGAAGCAGACGTGCGTGTTTTGGATGAGGCACTGAAGAAATGTCTCTTAAATTTGGAAGAGATCCGCTCCAAACGTCACGAGTCCGATAAGCTCGTGGAACGGATTCATCTGCGTATGGGGGACTGCTGTGAGTGTTTACTGAGCGACTTCGGACTCACTCCTGAATCTGCATCTGTCCAGGCAAAGCATGCAGAGCCGCAGGTAGTCAGCGCACATCTGCGCGAACTCGAATCTGCCATCCAATCACTTGGCACAGTCAATCCGAATGCCATAGAGGAGTACGAAGAAAAGAAGGCACGATACGAGGAAGAAGAACGCCAAGTAGAGGATCTGAAATCGGCCAAACAGGATATCGAGCAGATCATTCAAAAGATAGACCAGGATATGACCCGGACATTCCGCAAAGCGTTCCGTCAGATTCAGGAGTATTTCAACGAGATATTTGTGCGGCTCTTTGGCGGAGGAATCGCAGAATTGCGGCTGACGGACAAGGAAGATATTCTGAACAGCGGCGTTGAGATTCTCGTTACTCTGCCGGATAAGAAACGGCAGAATCTGTCTGCTCTATCCGGCGGTGAGCGTGCACTCACGGTGATCGCCTTGTTGTTTTCCTTTCTTCGCTATCGGCCGTCTCCATTTTCCATTCTCGACGAGATTGATGCGCCGCTGGATGAGGCAAATGTGTCGCGCTTCGGTGACTTCCTGCAGGAGTTTGCAAAACACACGCAGTTTATTGTGGTCACGCATCGAAAGGGAACCATGCGGGCTGCGGATACGATGTACGGCGTTACCGTGGAGGATGCCGGTGTCTCCAAGGTGCTGTCAATCCGCCTGAAGGATTATGAGGCAGAACAGAGCGCCTAATTAGTGCTTCCTCAGAGAAAGGAGTTGTCGTGGGATTCTTTGATCGCCTGAAAAAAGGCTTAACGAAGACGCGGGAGAATTTTACCCATAGCATTGAACGCTTGATTATTGGCTATGCTGATATTGATGACGATCTCATCGATGAGCTGGAAGAAGCTCTTTTGATGGCCGATGTAGGCGTCAAGACGACGGAGATGCTGATCGCGTCTGTACGAAAGGGAATCAGAAACAAGGAAATTCAGACGCCGGATGACTTGATCCCTTTTCTGGAAAAAGAAATTGTCCGCATCTTGGATCGCGGAGAGAGTGATACGCCCATGGCGGATTGCCCTCCAACGGTGATCTTGGTGGTTGGGACAAATGGCGTCGGCAAGACGACAACCATTGGGAAACTGAGTGCCTACTACCGTCACCAGGGCAAAAGTGTTTTGCTGGCAGCGGCGGATACGTTTCGCGCAGCCGCCATCGAGCAGCTTGAGGTTTGGGGCAAGCGAGCAGATGTCCAGGTCATTAAACACGGCGAAGGATCGGATCCCGCCGCCGTTGTTTTTGATGCGCTTCAGGCGGCAAGGGCACGCAGAACGGAGCTTGTCATTGTGGATACGGCGGGGCGTCTTCAGACAAAGTCCAATCTCATGCAGGAACTGGAGAAGATCTACCGTGTGATCGGACGCGAGGTGCCGGGGGCTCCACATGAAACACTGCTTGTTCTCGATGCAGGGACGGGGCAGAACGCGATCAGCCAGGCGGAATTGTTTTCGCAGGCGGCTCCCGTTACCGGCGTCGTACTCACCAAGCTGGACGGCACGGCAAAGGGCGGCGTCACGATCGGCATCACCGCGCAGCTCAACATTCCCATCAAGTGGATTGGCGTAGGCGAGGGCATTGACGACTTACGTCCCTTCCATGCGGAGGATTTCGTCAACGCACTGTTTGCCAAACGCGAAGATGCAGAAGCATAATAGAGACAGGTATCTGTAACGAAAGAAGGGATCGTCGATGTATGAAGATCTGATCGAGCATACCGTTCGCAGCGAGGATATATTTGACGGCACGCTGCTGCATGTGCGCCGCGATACCGTGCGTCTGCCGAATGGAAAAGAGGGGGTGCGCGAGTGGATTCGCCATCCGGGGGCTGCGGCCGTACTTCCGCTCCTCCCCGATGGAAATGTTATTCTCGTGCGGCAGTATCGCCACCCGATCGGAAAGGTTACCTTGGAAGTCCCCGCCGGAAAGCTTGATGCCGAGGGGGAAGATCCGCTGCACTGTGCACGGCGGGAGCTGTCGGAGGAGACGGGCTACACCGCGGAGCAGTACGATAAACTGACGACGATTGCAACCACCGTCGGCTTTTCGAATGAGTACATTCATCTGTACCTCGCATGTCAGCTTTCCTCCGGGCGGCAGCATACGGATGAAGATGAGTTTGTCAATGTGGTGCAAATGCCGCTAAAGGAAGCGCTGCATCTGGTCAACACAGGAGAAATAATCGATGCCAAAACCATCATCTCTCTGATGATGGCAGCGCCGCATTGTCCCATCGAGTCATAGGAGATATTGATGTTCGGATTTGATTTACAGGAAATGCTGCTCGGCATTCCCGGGCTTGTCATTGCGATGACCTTTCACGAGTATGCACATGCGCGTGCTGCCGTCTCTCTGGGGGACTTTACCCCGCGTCTCATGGGGCGGCTGACGCTGAACCCGACGGCCCATATTGACCCCATTGGTCTCCTGATGCTCTTCTTAGTACGATTCGGATGGGCAAAGCCGGTCATGATTAATCCAAGCAATTTTCGTCAGCCAAAGCGTGACGATATTCTCGTATCACTCGCGGGACCAATGATGAATTTATTCCTCGGCTTTGCAGCATTTTACGTTATGCTGCTGATCAATGCACACCGACTTGATGTCTCGCAGATCACCTATACGATCATACAGATGATCTTTGTCTACAACGTGAACTTCGCCATTTTCAATATGCTGCCTATCCCGCCGCTCGATGGCTCACATATTCTTCGCAACCTGCTGCCGCCGGATCTTGCTTATCGTTATCAGTCGATTGAGCGATACAGCATTCTCATTATGATCGTATTTATTGCGACACCGATTCTGAGCGTTGTACTGATGCCGCTCTTTCGCTTGGTCTACGGATTCTATAAAGTGCTTGGATCAGCACTCCTATTTTAGGTTGTGTCATGAAGGACGATTATCTGGTCAAATTAGATGCGTTTGAGGGCCCCATGGATCTGCTCATGCATCTTATTGAAAAGAATAAGATCGATCTCTACGATATACCGATTGCCGATTTGACCCGCCAGTATCTAGATCATATTGACAGACTCTACCAGTTCAATATTGAATATGCCAGCGAGTTCTTGGTCATGGCGGCAACGCTGCTGCGGATTAAAGCCCGTATGCTGCTTCCTCCGGCCGAAACGGATGAGGAGCAGGAAGAAGATCCGCGCAGGGAGCTTGTTGAACGTCTGTTGGAGTATCGTCGATTCAAAGAAATCGCGTCGCTTCTCGCAACGATGAACGATGCACAAAGTCCCTATGTGGAACGCTCTCCCATGCCGCTCCCTGCGCATCGTATGCCGCTGCTCGGTCTTTCTCCTGATGCGCTGCTGCGGGCTTTTTCGGATGTCCTGCGTGCGCAGGAGAAGCCGCGCATACCAGCGGTTGTCATTTCGGCAGAGGAGTATCGTGTGCAGGATAAGATGGCGGATATTCTGTCTCTTCTCCATACACATCATGGCTGCATGAAACTGAGCGACGCGTTTCCCAGCGGAACGCGGGAAGAGCTGCTCTCTGCTTTTTTGGCACTGCTGGAGCTCGTCAAGATGCAGACGGTACTCGTTACGCAGGAACGTCTGTATCATGTGATTATGATTTCAACAAAGGAGGGCAGCAGTGCAGTCTCTTAGTTGCTCGAGTATTCTTGAAGCCGTTCTGTTTGCCGCAGGTGCACCGCTTCCCCTCTCAAAACTGGCAGAGATTATCGAGGTTCCGGAGTGGGAGGTGCAGGAGGCCCTAACCGTCCTCGAACGTGATATTGCTGCGCAGGAGCGCGGAATATTTTTGCGCAGATCGGCAGGCGGCTATCAGCTCGTGACGCACCCCAGCGCCTTTCCGTGGGTGCAGAAGCTCGCTGAAAAAATACAGCCGACACTGTCCTCGTCTGCAATGGAAACACTTTCTATTATTGCCTATCGGCAGCCCATCACCAAGCAGGAGGTAGAACACATCCGCGGGGTGCGTGCTGAACGCTCCATTGGACGGCTGATGGAGCTGGAACTTATCTGTGAAATGGGACGTAAACCCGTTGTCGGGCGTCCTATTCTGTATGGAACGACGGATTTATTTTTGCGCTCCTTTGGCCTGGAGCGGATAGAGGATCTTCCTGCCTTACCGAACATCGACGATATAAAAAAGACGCTGGATGATGATCAGCTGCGTCTATTTGAAGAGATGCAGGAGACATCGGATTCTGCGGAAGAAGAATAATTCAGCTTGTGCGAATAAAGGGGTGGAATCATTGGTAGAACTGCTCGCACCGGCGGGAACGAAAGAGGCTTTTTATGCTGCTGTTGAAAATGGAGCGAATGCCGTCTATCTCGCGGGAAAAATGTTTGGTGCGCGCGCCTATGCGGCCAATTTTGACGAGCAGGAACTGAGCGATGTCATCCACTATGCGCATCTGAAGAACGTTCAGGTACATGTCGCTGTCAATACGATCATCGACAATGAGGAACTCCCTAAGTTAAAGGAATATCTATCTTTTCTTTCCTTGGTTGGAGCAGATGCTGTATTGGTACAGGATCTCGGCGCGGCACGTCTGGCACAGCAAATCGCACCGTCTCTTCCGCTGCATGCGAGTACGCAGATGACCATCCACAACAGTGCAGGGGTAAAGGCTCTTGCAGCGCTTGGATTTTCCCGCGTCGTTCTCGCACGGGAATTGTCCATTCCTGAGATACAGAAGATATGCCGTGAGAGCAGTATTGAGATCGAATGCTTTGTGCATGGCGCACTCTGTGTCTGTTACTCAGGACAATGTCTGATGAGCAGCATGATCGGCGGGCGCAGCGGGAATCGTGGCCGCTGTGCGCAGCCCTGCCGCCTTCCGTATACACTGATCGATGCAGCAGGACGAGATGTGCTCGGCGATTCTGCCGGAAATTTTCTGCTCTCTCCGCGCGATCTGAATGCCGTTGATCTGATTCCACAGCTGCTCGACGCAGGGATATATTCGCTGAAGATCGAGGGGCGGATGAAACGTCCTGAGTATGTTGCGACCATTGTCCGCACGTACCGAAAGGCGATCGATCACTATCTTGCTGCAAAAAATCCGCCGATCGACGATGATGATCGCGATCATCTGGCGCAGGTGTTTAATCGGGACTTCACAACAGCATACATGGAAAGACACCAAGGGAAGCAGATGATGAGCGACCGCCGTCCGAACAATCGGGGGCTCTTGGTCGGCCGCGTCGTCGATTATGATGCCCGTACGGAAATGGTGTCGCTGAAACTTACCCGTGATCTTGCTGTTGGCGATCAGTTGGATTTCTGGGTCAAAGTTGGAGGACGCGTTTCTGCGGAGATCGAATATCTCTATAATGAAGAGGGGCGCGAGTGTCCGGCAGCATCTGCGGGGGATATTGTCTCCTTTCGGATCCGTGGGCGCGTACGTATGCATGACCGAGCCTTCAAGGTCTATGATGCAAAACTGATGGAGACAGCGCGCCGTTCGTATGCAGCGGATGCTCTTGCTAAGATCCCTGTTGCCATGCACCTTCATGCCAAAGTACAAGCTCCGCTGACCCTCCATGTTGAAGATGATGCAGGAAACTGTGTCGATGAAAAAAGTGAGTACCTGCCGGTGCGCGCGACAAAGCGTCCTCTCACCGTTGAAATGGCAAAAGCACAGATGGAACGCCTGGGAACAACGGCGTTTGTCATGAAAGAACTCACCTGTGAGATCGATCCGGAAGTAATGGTTCCCGTCAGCGAACTGAATAAACTTCGCAGAGCAGCTATTGCCGCACTAGAAGAGGTACGCATTAGCCACTTTCAGGTGAAAAAAAAGATATGTCACGTCACGGTTCCGATACGAGAGAATGTGCCGACTGCACCTCCTGCAAAATTGATGGTCTCAGTGGATTCCCTTGCGGCCGCCGAAGCGGCAATTTCCGGCGGTGCAGATGGGATCCTCTACGGCGGTGAGTCCTATGAGGGGCGCCATTTGCAGCCGTGCGATTATGATGCTGTCTGGGACTATGCACAGGCGCATCACGTACGCATTGACTATAATACGCCGCGTATCGTCCATGAAGGTGAATGTTCTGCATTGGCGGATCTTCTGGCACATTTTGAAAACAAATTACCTGCTGCTCTTCATGTCCATAATATCGGAACTGCCCATCTCGCGCAGGAGCGTTGTTCTGCTGCTCTTCATGCAGATGCATCAATGATCAGCTATAATAAGTCAACCCTTGATTTTTTGCAGTCTTATGGCTTCAAGGAAGCAACGATTTCGCCGGAACTAAACGAAAAACAGGCAGCACGCCTCGCACATGATTCTGCCATCCCGCTCAGCATGATGGTCAGCGGCCGTCTTCCGTTGATGGTATCGGAGTACTGTGTGCTCGGAAGTTTTCTCGGAAATTTAGATAAGGGACAGTGTACGATGCCATGCCGAAAAGGAACATATTTTTTGCATGACCGCAAGGGCGTCGATTTTCCCATCGCGACGGACCAATTCTGTCGTATGCATATATTGAACAGCAAGAAGCTGTCACTTCTCCCATATGTTCCGAAGATTTTCCGTACGGGGATTACAACCCTGCGCATCGAAGGACGCGGCACGGCACTGGATGAGCTGCGGCGTACGGTTTCTGCCTACAGGGATGCGATGAAATTATCTCTGCCCTTAACCGAGGAAGAAGAAAAGCGCCTGCAAATGCAGGAAGGAAGTGACATTACGCGCGGTCATTACTTTCGTGGAATCTTGTAGAAGCACAGATCAATTCTGTCTCATTGTTTTGACGCATTCTTTATAAAAAGAGGTACTTATGGACACGGAGTCATTTAAGGTTTTAGAATACGAAAAAATAAAAGCAAGACTTGCATCGTATGCCGCCACAGCCTATGGGAAAGAACGATGCAGCAATATCATGCCATCTTCCGACTATGACCACATTGCACAGCTTCACATGGAGACCGAAGAGGCAGTACGGGTTGCACAGATTCAGCCGCCTCCATTTGATGGTATTCATCATCTGCGGGAGATTCTTAAAAAGGCAGGGCGAGGTATTCTGCTGGAGCTGGATGAGCTGCGCTTGGTTAAGAGCACCATTGGCGGCATGAGAGACGTGAAGTATTTTTTTCGCGATCTGTCTGCTGATGCAGAGCTGTTGAAAGAGTTGGCGCGGCGCATCGAAATCTTGGGCATGTTGGAACGGAATCTTAAGGCAGCAATTGACGAATACGGAAATTTTCGCGATGATGCCAGCCCTGTCCTTCATCGCATCACGAATGAGCTGCGTACGGCGCAGTCGCGGGTAAAGGATCGGCTTTCTTCCGTTCTTCACGATGCAGCCTATCAAAAAATGTTTCAGGAAGCTATTGTAACAGTGCGCGATGAACGCTATGTCATCCCGGTCAAGCAGGAATATCGCAGCCAATTTCCAGGTGTCATTCACGATCAATCCGCAAGCGGCGCGACACTGTTTATTGAACCACTCGCCATTGTCGAGCTGAATAACACTGTGCGTCAGATGGGGATTGCACGCGAGCAGGAAATCCTGCGTATTATGCAGCGGTTGACCGGTGAAATTGCCCGTTCTGCTGATATTTTGTCTGCCAACTGCACGATTTTGTCCGATCTGGATCTCATTTTTGCTCGTGCTTCCTTGGCACGGGAGATGAGAGCCTATCCGCCGATTTTGAACAGAGACGGCTATGTGTACCTGCGAAGGGCGCGGCACCCGCTGCTTCCTCTGGACAAGGTCGTTCCGATTGATATAGCGCTGGGGAAAACTTTTTCCACACTGCTGATCACGGGGCCGAATACCGGCGGTAAGACGGTCAGTATGAAGACACTCGGTATTCTTGCACTGATGTCTCAGTCAGGCTGTTTTCTTCCGGCTGAGTCAGGCTCGGAGATACCGGTCTATCAAAATATTTATGCGGACATTGGGGATGAGCAGAGCATCGAGCAGAGTTTATCCACGTTTTCCGCGCACACGCGCAACATTGTACGCATCATCGATCGAGCGACATCCGGCGACTTGGTGCTCCTAGATGAGGTCGGCGCGGGAACTGATCCTGATGAGGGCGCTGCGCTTGCGCGGAGTATTATCGAGCATTTCCTTATGAATCGTATCGCTACTGTCGCGACAACGCATTATGCAGATCTCAAAACGTATGCGTATACACAGCAAGGCGTTGAAAATGCCTCGGTTGAATTTGACCTCAAAACGCTCCGTCCGACCTATCGCCTGCTCATCGGTATACCAGGAGCAAGCAATGCCTTTTCTATCAGCCGCCAACTCGGTCTGTCAGAAGAGATCGTTGCACGGGCGGAAGAATATGTCAGCGAAGACCATGCCCACTTTGAAACCGTTGTTCATGATTTGGAATGTGCCAAGACGATTTATGAGGAAAAAAATCAGCTCCTCTATAAAAAAGAAACGGATATCGGCAGAGCTGAGGAACGTCTTCGAGCAGAACGTGCAGCATTTGAGCAGTCGAAGAAGGAACTTTTCCATAAGGCACGCGAAGAGGCAAACAATATTGTACGCGAAGCAAGACGCATAGCCGAAGAGACAATTAAGTCTCTCAAAGAACAATTCGATGACCATGGAATAAAAGAGCGACAAAAAGCGATTCATGAGGCACGAAGCCGCTTAAATGAAACGTATATACACGATATGCCGCAAAAGAACCCATCAATAGGAAAAGACATACACCCTGGTGATGTTCAGATCGGTGACACGGTGTATATTCGGACACTTGCACAGGAAGGCACCGTACTCTCTCTTCAGGGGGAGGAACTCACTGTGCAGGTCGGCGGTCTTCGTACCATTGTCAAAATGAGTGCATGCTCGTTTATTGGACATCGTGAACGAAAAAACCATGTCAACAAAGTTCACGCCAGCGGCGCGATGACAAAAAAAGCGGCAGAGATTCGTCCACAAATCGATGTACGCGGTATGACTGTTTATGAAGCAGAATCTGTCCTTGAGAAATTCATCGACGATGCTGTTTTTTCTGGACTTTCCACCGTTCTGGTGATTCACGGAAAGGGCACCGGCACCCTTCGTCTTGGCCTATGGGACTACTTCAAGCGTCATTGCTCTGTATGTTCCTTCTCATTCGCAGATATTTCCGAAGGTGGGATGGGAGCAACTATTGTAAAATTAAAGTAAAGCTAATGTTGTACCACTTGCTCCGTAATAAAATTTCCTTACAAAAATCAAACTTTGTGTTACAATAAAAGAATTAAGTGCACAGAGA
Source organism: Centipeda flueggei ATCC 43531 (assembly GCF_000160695.1). Classification (GTDB taxonomy): domain Bacteria; phylum Bacillota; class Negativicutes; order Selenomonadales; family Selenomonadaceae; genus Centipeda; species Centipeda flueggei. Next base: position 101,659 of record NZ_GG694006.1, read on the forward strand.
GACTCCAATGGCAATATCTTGGTTAGGAAGGTATCCATGCAAAAGAGTGAAAAAAAAGCGACAAAAACAACAACAGGCTCTATGTTGGGAAAAGTAATTCTCATCATAGGGATGATTCTCTTTGTTATGATTGTCGGTGTAGGCTGTGGCTTTCTAACGGCAAGTTTGAACACACGATCAAACCTTGCAGAGGATATTGTCCCTCCGGCATCGTCGCAGATCTACGATATACATGGAAATGAGATTGCAAACATTCATGCTGCTGAAAATCGCCGCCCGATCGGAATCAATGAAATTCCCAAAAATCTGCAGAATGCTTTTATTGCTGTTGAGGACAATCGATTTTACGATCATGTTGGCATCGATCCACGTGGCATTATACGTGCTGTTTGGGCCAATATTCGCGGACGGACTGTTACTGAGGGCGGTTCTACCATTACGCAGCAACTTGCTAAAAATGCTTACTTGACACAGGATCGGACGCTCAAACGCAAGGTTCAGGAGGTATTCCTTGCCCTTCAGTTAGAACGTCAGTATACGAAGCAGGAGATCCTCGAGCTCTATATGAATCAAATTTACTTTGGACAGGGAGCATATGGCGTTCAGGCTGCAGCGCAGACGTATTTTGGTAAGGATGCCAAGGATTTGACGCTTAATGAGTGTGCAATGTTGGCTGGAATCCCCAAAAGTCCGAATTATTACTCTCCCATCAACAATATGGATGCGGCAATGGAGCGTAAAGCTGTCGTGCTCGACCAGATGGTAAAGTATGGCTATATTAGTGACAGTGAAGCTGCTTCAACTAAAAAAGAACCTTTGCACATTGCGAAAAGCACAAATGATGGTGGAAAAAATGCATCCTACTTTGTTGATTACGTACTTCAACTACTTGCAGAGAAATATGGAGACGATGCGATCTACAAGGATGGTCTGAAAATATATACAACCATCGATATGGATATGCAGGCGGCGGCTGAAGCGGCAATGAAGAACTTGCCGACGTACTTCACGGATGCCAATGGCATCGTTCAGCCGCAGGGAGCATTGGTTGCTATTGATCCTCATACAGGGTACATTAAAGCGATGGTCGGCGGACGTGGAACAGACCAGTTTAATCGTGCAACGCAGGCGGTTCGTCAGCCTGGATCGGCATTTAAGCCATTTGTTTTTGCGGCGGCTCTCGAAAATAAATATACGCCTGAATCTATTATTGAAGATAAACCACTGAAAGTGGGAACATGGGAACCACAGAACTATAGCCGCAATTTCTCCGGCAAGGTTCGCCTGCGTGATGTCGTTCGCTGGTCGCTTAATGTTCCGACCGTTCGAATTGCACAGGATATCGGTATTGATAAGGCAATTTACTATGCGCAGGAAATGGGCATATCTACATTCGTCTTGGATGGCGCAACCAATGATCGTAATCTAGCAACGGCTCTTGGCGGAATGACACGCGGTGTAACCCCGCTGGAATTGACCAGTGCCTACGGTACATTTGCCAACCGTGGCATCCACGTCAAACCTGTTGCTATTCTGCGCGTCGTATCGCGGACCGGAAAGGTGCTCGAAGAAGCAGAGCGCAAAGAGAAGAGCGTTATGTCAGCAGACAATGCAGCGGCACTGACGGCGATGCTTGAGGATGTCATTCGGCGTGGGACGGGTACGCGTGCCAACATCGGACGACCTGCTGCTGGGAAGACAGGCACCACAAGCGACTATCATGACGCATGGTTTGTCGGGTATACACCGGATCTTGTCGCCGGTGTATGGATCGGGAATGACAGTGTTAGTGATCTGCATGGCATGTCTGGTGGATTGACGCCTGCGGTCATCTGGCAGGCATTTATGCAGAAAGCACATGCTGGCCTGCCAGTACGAAGTTTTGCAGGAAGTCCTGCCTATGATGCAGTATCTGCGAAGGAAGATCTTGGAGAAGATCTTGATAAAGAACATGGAGATAAAAAAAAGACAGGAGACAAGAAGAAGGAGAAAGGAAAGACCTCTGGCAATTCTTCCGCTAAGGGAGGATCAAGTACTCCGTCTGCTGAGCCAGCACGCTCCTCTCCATCGGAATCCGCAGGAGTACCACCGGAACCTGGAATGGGGATAGAAAAGGGTCAAAATTAGAGAAGAGAGGATCATTCATTGAATGCTGTTGATATTCTAAAGGAGCGCGGGTTTCTTGCACAGTGCACAGACGAAGCTGCTCTGCGCAACCTGCTCGATCATGAACAGGTGACATTCTACACAGGATTCGATCCGACGGCAGACAGCCTCCACGCAGGACATTTGATTGCGCTTATGGCCATGTCCCACATGCAGCGTGCAGGACATCGCCCCATTTGTCTTGTCGGGGGTGGTACGGGGACAGTAGGCGATCCTTCAGGACGAACAGATATGCGCAAGGTCATGACCGATGAAACAATTGCACATAATTGCGATTGTTTTCGGGCACAGATCTCACACTTTATCGATTTTACGGATGGGCGTGCCATCATGGTCGATAACGGCGATTGGCTGCGCAAGCTCAATTATATTGATCTGCTCCGCGATGTTGGAGCACACTTTACGGTAAATCGTATGCTTGCCGCAGAAAGCTATAAACAGCGGTGGGAGAAAGGGCTTACCTTCCTTGAGTTCAACTACATGATTATGCAGGCGTATGATTTTCTAGAGCTCAATCGACGCTATGGCTGTCGCCTTGAAATGGGCGGCGACGACCAGTGGTCGAATATTATCGCCGGTGTCGAACTCTGCCGCCGCAAGAAGAACATTACCGTATTTGGCCTGACAAATAAACTGTTGACCAAAAGCGATGGAAAGAAAATGGGCAAAACGGCGGGCGGAGCGCTTTGGCTTGACCCGAAGAAGACCTCTCCCTATGATTTCTACCAGTATTGGCGAAACGTCGATGATACGGATGTTTCGACCTGTCTCTCTCTGCTCACCTTCCTCCCCATGGAGGAAGTGCATCGTCTGACGGCTGTCGAAGGGAAAGAGATGAATCACTCGAAGGAAGTGCTTGCCTACGAGGTGACGAAGATTGTTCATGGGGAGCAGGAAGCGCATAAGGCACAGGAGATGGCGCGGGCTCTGTTCGGCGGCGGTGTCTCTGAACAGGTTCCACAGCTCCATGTGACATGTGGAGAGAAGCTGATTGATGCACTGACGCGCGAGGGGGTCTTTTCTTCCAAAGGAGAGGCGCGCCGCTTGATTCAGCAGGGCGGTGTCACGCTCAATGAGACGCGCATCTCTGATGAACATTATGTCTTGCAGGAAGATGACTTCTCAGAGGGGAAAGCATTGCTGAAAAAAGGAAAAAAGAAGCACTATCAATTAGTTTGCTGAATACTACGTTGACGATAGGAAGGAGATAAATAATGTCCGGGCATTCAAAATGGGCAAATATCAAGCGTAAAAAAGGTGCGAATGATGCAATTCGCGGAAAAATCACGACTAAGATCGGGCGCGAAATCACAATTGCTGTCCGTATGGGTGGTGCGGATCCAACGGGAAATATGCGTTTGAAATTGGCGCTTTCCAAGGCAAAGGCCAATAATATTCCGAAGGACAATATCAATCGTGCCATTCAAAAAGGACTCGGGGCAACTGAGGGAAGCAATTATGAAGAGGTGATCTACGAGGGCTATGGCCCTGGTGGAACGGCTGTGATGCTTGATATCTTGACGGATAACCGTAACCGAACAGCGGCGGATGTTCGCCACCTTTTCTCTAAATACGGCGGAAATTTGGGACAGGATGGCTGTGTCTCGTGGATGTTTAAGAAGAAAGCAGTCTTCGTGGTCGAACGAGATACCTTTGACGACGAGGATGCACTTCTGGAACTCGTTTTGGAGGCAGGTGCTGAGGACATGCGCTCCGAGGATGATGTTTTTGAGATCATTGCTGAGCCGGATGCCTACGACGCCATTGAGACGGTATTGGGCGAAAAGGGGATTGAAACGGCATCGGCAGAGGTGACGATGGTTCCTGATACAACGGTTCACCTCGTTGACAAAGATGCGGAGAAAATGCAGACGTTGATCGATGCGCTGGAAGACAACGACGACGTTCAGAATGTCTACAGTAACTATGAGATGGATGAGTAAACGGAGGATTTCTTTGAGTGCAGACAGCATGTCTGCACTTTTTTAAGGACTGGTCATGTTGGTACTTGGGATTGATCCAGGGACAGCCATTTGCGGCTATGGACTCGTTGAACAGAATGGCTCACGCCTCCTTCCACATGCCTACGGGGCAATTACAACATCGTCAAAAATGCCGGTGGAAAAACGTCTTTTGAAAATTTATACAGCATTGGATGAATTGATTCAGAAATATCACCCTGAGGCAATGGGGGTAGAACAACTCTTCTTCAATCGCAATGTTACGACCGCCATACCGGTTGGACAGGCACGTGGGGTCGTACTTCTCGCTGCGGCGCAAAATAATCTTGTGCTGATTGAGAGAACGCCGCTTCAGGTGAAACAATCCGTTACGGGATACGGAAAGGCAACAAAGGAACAGGTCATCTACATGGTGACGAAACTCCTCCATCTGCCTGAGGCTCCTCATCCTGATGATACGGCGGATGCACTCGCTGTCGCGATCAGCGCTGCACACTGCATGGACACAATTGCCTGGCGTAATCGATTGTAGGCTCATGTTGACCGAGATGAAATGAAGGCTGTAAATTCGCGAGGGTTTGTTTTGACAGGAGCAGAGTAGATTTATGATCGGATTTCTAAAAGGAAAAGCGACGCATATCACATCCGACTATTGCCTTCTTGATGTGCACGATGTAGGTTATCGCGTATTCATTTCCGATCAGACGCGTGCACATATCAGTCCAAATGCAGAAGTTATGCTTTACATTCATACAAATGTACGAGAGGACGCCATTCTTCTCTATGGATTCTTTTCGCGGGAAGAATATGACCTGTTCCTCCTTTTGATCGGCATTTCAGGCATTGGTCCAAAAGTCGCTCAGGGAATCCTCTCTTCGGCAACAGTAAATGATTTCTACTGTATGGTGCAGCAAAAGGACGTAAAAGGTATCACAAAACTTCCAGGTATTGGCAAGAAAACAGCTGAGCGTATCCTATTGGAACTGAAAGACAAATTATCAGATGTCTCGGTTGAAGATCTGCCGGAAGGTGACAACAACGTCGGAGCAGAGATCGAAAATGGTATGGTCGCTGAAGCAACAGAAGCGCTTCTCACGCTCGGTTTTCAAGACAGTGAGATTCAGCGTGTATTCCGCCAAAAGCATTCCTGCCAAAATACGGAGGAGCTGATCCGCTATGCATTGTCAGAACTACAGCGACTCTGATCCAGGAGAGGAGGGAACACGATGCCTGAGATGGGGGAAGATGAAGAAATCATTTCCTATGAAGAGCAGTCCACCGATGGCTGGCAGTATAGTCTGCGTCCGCGGAGGCTCAGTGAATACATTGGACAGGATAGAGTAAAGTCCAATTTATCTAAATTTATACAAGCGGCGCTGTCGCGGGGAGAAGCGCTCGACCATGTCCTCCTTTATGGTCCGCCGGGACTTGGAAAGACGACGCTCGCGGCCATTATTGCTAATGAGATGGGGGCTAATTTTCGCCAGACATCGGCGCCTGCCATTGAACGGCAGGGAGATCTTGCCTCCTTGTTGACCAATTTACAGGAACACGATGTCCTGTTCATCGATGAGATCCATCGTCTTTCCCATCATGTTGAGGAAATACTCTATTCTGCAATGGAAGATCATGCCATTGATATTATCATAGGAAAGGGGCCAAGTGCGCGATCCATCCGTTTAGATCTCGCGCCGTTTACGCTGGTTGGGGCAACGACGAAGACGGGATCTCTATCGGCACCGCTGCGCGACCGATTTGGGATACAGGCGCGGTTGGAGTACTATACGACCGACGCTCTACTGCTCATCATCGAACGTACCGCTGAGATTCTTTCCGTTCATATCGAACGCGACGGTGCACTTGAGATTGCACGTCGCTCGCGTGGAACGCCGCGCGTTGCCAACCGTATTCTAAAGCGCGTACGTGATATTGCACAAGTGGCAGGCGAGGAAATTATTTCGCGTTCCGTTACCATCGACGCACTGGATACATTGGAAGTCGACGAATGTGGCCTAGAGAGCAAAGACCGTTATATGCTTGAGGTTATGATTCAGAAATTCTCCGGTGGTCCCGTCGGCCTCAAGACCCTTGCGGCAGCACTGAGTGAGATGACAGAGACCATAGAGGATGTCTACGAGCCATATTTGATCCAGCTTGGCTTTATTGCCCGTACCGCGCGTGGACGTGTTGTGACGCAGGGCGGCTATGAGCACATTGGGGCACCGTATCCACGCGGCGATGACAGACAGGGAGAGTTGCTCTAACATGAAAATACTTTTGCATATGTGCTGCGGTCCATGTTCCTGTTATCCGGTAAAAAAATTGCGCAGCGACGGCATAGAGCCGACCGGTTATTTCTTTAACCCGAACATTCATCCATATCAGGAGTGGAAAGCACGGATGCAGGGGGCAGCACAGTTTGCAGAAACGGTGCAGATGCCGATTGTCATCGATCGGGAATATCAGATGCGTTCATTCCTGAAAAAAGCTCTTCCTGCAGAGGATACGCGCGGTGGACGGTGCCGTATGTGCTATACGTGGCGTCTGCAGGAAACTGCCGACTACGCAGCACAGCATGGATTCAATGCCTTTACGTCAACCTTGTTCTACAGTATCTACCAACAGCACGATCTCATGCGCTCTGTTGCAGAATGTTTTGCAGATCAGTACGGCATCACGTTCTACTACGAAGACTTTCGTATCGGATGGCAGGAAGGGATTGATATGAGCAAGGATATGGAGCTCTACCGTCAATCCTACTGCGGATGTATTTTTAGTGAAGAAGAACGATACAGCAAGGAACTGCAAAAAATTCGTCGGAAGGAAAATCGGGAGAAGAAACGACAACGCCACATGCTTTCCGTGTGAAAGGGGGGCAGCAATGAAATTGTGTTTGCGGTGCAGTATTCTTGTCATCAGTACACTTTTGTTCGTTGTTCCAAGCATTGTGTCCGCATCGTGGCAGCCGGAAATTACGGTAGGAATCTGTCAAGGTGTTGCGAAAGCAGAATTTTTCGGCAGGAATGCACCGCTTTATGTATACACAGATGAGCAGCAAAAGAGCCCCGTTTTGACGATTCCGCAACAGGAAAAACTGCGGGTTCGATTCCTTCATAATACATTTGAACTCAATGGAAAAACATATGAAGCCAAGCAGTTATACATTCAGGCAGGCGAAGATGAATCCATTTATATCAACGATATGCCGTATCGTGGTTATGTTACATTACTGAAACAAAATGGCATGACTGTTATCAACCATGTTTTGACGGAGGATTATTTGTACGGCGTTGTGCCCAAAGAAATGCCTTCGACGTGGCCGATGGGTGCTTTGCGGGCCCAGAGTATTGCCGCACGAACGTTTGCCCTGAAGAACAGGAATCGTCACAACGAGCAAGGATTTGATCTGTGTAATACTGCGCATTGTCAAGTTTATGAAGGAAGTTCGGCAGAAACGAAGGAAACTACGGAAGCTGTTGATCGTACACGCGGAGAAGTGATGTTTTATCATGGTGCCATCATTGATGCTGTCTTCCATACGGATTCCGGTGGTATGACTGAGTCCGCCGAACAGGTGTGGGGGCGCTATGTTCCTTATCTGCGTTCCGTATCCGAACTGCAGACGAAAACCAAGCCGTGGACACAGCGCGTTTCGACGACACTGTTTGTGAAAAAATTGGAGGAGAGCAGCAAAAGAGTCGGGCATCTGAAGTCGATTCATTTTTCTCCTCTCAGCATCGGCAAGGGGAGCAAAGATCGGAGCCCGAGCGGCCGCGTCCAGTTTATTGAGGTTCTCGGTGACAAAGGAAATTGTATTGTTTCAGGAAATGACTTACGCAGGATATTTGCACTGCCAAGTACCCTGTTTGAGATTCAGCGTGAATCGTCCGATATTGTCTTTCGCGGCTATGGCGGAGGGCATGGCCTCGGCCTCTCGCAGTGGGGGGCCAAGGCATTTGCCGACCAGGGGAAGACCGACCGAGAGATCCTATCGCACTACTATACGGATATAACCATCGAGAAAATATACTAAATGAACTACGGATATACCGAGCAATACGTTGTGTTATGCAGTCCGTAGTCATATAAGGTGAGATCTATGAATATTTCTGATTTCGATTACTTTCTTCCAGAGGAGCAAATCGCGCAAGTTCCGGCAGACCCGCGAGATTCTTCACGCATGATGGTGTTGTCTCCCAAAACACAGAGCATCGAACATCGACACTTTTATCAGCTGGATGAATACCTAACGGATGGAGATGTACTGATATTCAACGATACCCGTGTGATTCCAGCGCGTCTCATTGGTGTAAGACAGCCGACTGGGGGAAAGGCTGAGGTTTTTTTACTGCGCCAACTGGAACGAGATCGATGGGAAGTTCTTGTGAAGCCCGGCAAAAAAATGCGCGTCGGCTCTGTGATTACGTTTGGTCATGAGCTGTCCTGCGAGGTGCTTGCATATACGGATTTCGGCGGACGAATTGTAAAATTCTCCTATGAGGGAATCTTTGAAGAGATTCTGGATCGTTTGGGAACGATGCCTCTTCCTCCTTACATTCATGAGACACTGGAGGATCCGGAGCGTTACCAAACGATTTACAGCCGAGAGAAAGGTTCTGCAGCAGCGCCGACGGCAGGGCTTCATTTTACGGAGTCTCTTATGGACCGGCTGCGGAAAAAGGGGGTGCACCTCGGCTTCGTCACACTGCATGTTGGTCTCGGCACATTTCGCCCGGTTCAAGTCGATGAGATCGAAGATCATGTAATGCACAGCGAATTTTATTCCATCCCGACAGAGACAGCAGACCTGATCCGCATGGCAAAGCAGGAAGGACGACGGGTTGTTGCGGTGGGGACGACTTCCATCCGTACACTGGAGTCCGCGGCGGTCGATCACGGAATGATCGAAGAAAAGCGGGGGCAGACGAATATTTTCATCTATCCGGGGTATCAATTCAAAATCGTTGATGCTGTGATTACAAACTTTCATCTGCCAAAATCTACTCTGATTATGTTGGTCAGTGCATTTGCCGGACGAGAATTTACCCTGCAGGCATACCGAACAGCCGTCGAGGAGAACTACCGATTCTTTTCGTTCGGCGATGCCATGTTGATTCAATCACGAGCATAAAGAAAGGACGGTCATACGAAGGTGTTGCTCTTCGTATGACTGTCCTTTACTTTTCCGGAATCTCACTCAGGAGGTCACGGTGCTGATTGATCAGATCTGCCATCATTCTCTTTCCGTTGACATCCGGATGCAGCCCATCAGTTGACAGCAGCGGATTTAGGACACTCCACTTTGCATCATAGAAATATGGCTCTATGTCAATGTAATACACCTGCGATCGAATCCACGCATTGATGAGATTCAGTTTTATTTTCCACGTGGGATCTGTTTCTATATGGAACGCCAGCTGGATACGTTCTGGATTTAGCGGAAGCAGCGTTAAGAAAATAGGACGAATGCCATGCAGAGAACACTTTTTTTGGATGTCATCCAGATCCTTTATGATTTCCTCTGCTGGCGTATCCGCGCGCAGACTGTTGGATCCCGTAAGAATCAAAAGATTGGCCGGACGCAGTGGTAGTACGTCTTGGTCAAAGCGCTCCAGTGTCGTGTGCGACGTATCCCCGCTGCGGCCAAGGTTGAGACAGTCAAAGGACAGATATGTCGTATAGCTGTACTCCAGGAATGCGGGAGAATTCGATATCGCACCACCTCCATGGGTGATGCTGTCTCCGAGTGCCGCAGCGTAAACATGTCCTGATGGCGCGGGATTCACTGTAAATGATGCCACATTCGACCATGTTCCGACGGTATGACCTTTGGCATCCAACCCGCGTACACGCCAGTAGTAAGTGCCGGCATAGGGGCGTGCGTATTCATCGTAAATGGCATTGGCATCGGAGATGGTTTGTGCCCAGGCACGATGTGGATCTGGTTTTGTTCCGTGGTCGTGATCTGGTTTTTCTGTCAGAAGTTCAACCTCGTACGTGTGGACACCGTTCATCGGAATCCATTGGTAGACTGGGTAGATTGGCTGGTGAAAATTCATGACCTGGTCAAAAATGTTCGGCAAAGGATGATCGGGAATCGTAGCATTTTGATCAATGACAAGCGGCTCAGCGGAAGAAAATTCTCCGATGGGTTCCTGCTTTAATCCCAAGGCACGGACTCTCCAATAGATTATCTTATGGGAGGAAAACTTTCGCAGGTCTGCCTGCCAACCATTCGTGAATACATCGCGGGTGCTGGTCAAATGGTATTTCGTGGAAAGCGAAATGCCGCCTTCCTGCTCCGGTGGAGCAGAGAGCAGCTCCACTTCGTAGAGAACCGCGTTAGGGATGCTGTGCCAAACGAGAAAGGGCATAAGACTTGCTGGATGTTCTTTTGTATAATGATAGATTGGAATAGGTGCCTGTGCAGCGAAATAGGGGGAAGCAATCTCCGTCGATGGCGATGTCAGAGCACCAAACATACCGTATGCAGTGATCCGATAATAAAAGGGAATCGGCGCCGAGGAGATCCGATAGGAAGGCGTTGTCGTAAAGTCCGTCTTGACAAGCTCAAATCCAGCTTTGTCTGTGCCCGTTCCCGTTGTCTTGATATAGGTATCCACACGATAGTAGCATGGATATGCAGGGCGTTCCCAACGCAGCGTGACGGTGCCGTCTTCCTCGTATACCTTGGCAGAAATGTCGAGCTCACGCAAATGCAGGAAATCAGTTTTCTCAAGAAAAAAAATGCATCCGATAACGATAAAAAAGATGAGACTTGTAAAAAACAAATATTGCTTCATAGATTCACACAAAGATGATATGATAGAAAACTCCTTAGAAAGGCAGGGGTCAATATGGGAAAAAAAGGTCTAATTATCGTTCACACCGGTGACGGTAAGGGAAAAACAACGGCAGCCCTTGGTATGGCGATGCGTGCGTGGGGAAATGGAATGCGCGTACTGATTCTCCAATTCATTAAAGGAAGCCGAACCTACGGTGAATTGGAGGCGATCAAGGCACTTCATTCGCTGCAGGAGCGGATTGAGATTCGACAAGGGGGCCTTGGTTTTTCACAGCGCGGAGACAATAGGGAGGAACAACATCGTCAGGCAGCGCAGGAGCTTCTCCATAGGGCGAAGAATGAAATCCAACAGGGAATGTGGGATATGGTCATCCTCGACGAATTCAATTATGCATATTCTTTTGGATTTATCAAACGAAATGAATTGGATGATCTGCTTGCCGCACGACCTTCCTGTATGCACCTTATTTTTACGGGCAGGAATGCCGCACAGGAACTCATTGAGCGAGCGGATCTTGTCACAGAGATGAAGCTGGTCAAACATCCTTATCAACAGGGAATCAAAGCGCAGGAAGGCATCGAATTCTAATCCGATTATAGCATATTTGACAACAGCGTGCTATGAAAGATATACATGCAGAATCAACATTCGGTTGAAAAAAATGGAGGAATGCGCTAAAATCTCTGTCATGTATTTGTTATCTCCGCTTATGCTGAAAATTTATTTCTGCATAAGCGAAGTGGAAGTGGGGGAGAATCCTTATGAGAAGCGATGTTGTAAAAAAAGGTGCGACACGCTGTGCGCATCGTTCACTTTTTCATGCCAATGGATATGGGAAGGAAGATCTTGCAAAGCCGCTGATTGGTGTCTGCAATTCATTCAACGAGATTATTCCCGGTCATTTTCATCTCAATACGATTGCGGAAGCCGTAAAACTCGGCGTGGCTGCTGCCGGCGGCACACCGATTGAATTTCCGTCCATCGGTGTGTGTGATGGAATTGCAATGGGGCATACAGGGATGAAATACTCCCTTGCCAGCCGTGAGCTGATCGCCGATTCGATTGAGGCCGTTACCATGGCGTCTGGCTTTGATGGACTTGTTCTGATTCCAAACTGCGACAAGGTTGTTCCGGGAATGTTGATGGCGGCAGCACGTCTGAACATTCCTGCCATTTTGGTCAGCGGAGGACCGATGCTGGCAGGCCGCCATCACGGGCGCAACATCAGTGTTAGTCAGGCATTCGAGGCCGCCGGCATGTTTGCCGCCGGAAAGATGGACGCAGAGGAAATGACGGCGATCGAGGAACATGCCTGCCCCAGCTGTGGTTCTTGTTCTGGGCTTTTTACCGCAAACACCATGAACTCTTTGACCGAGGTGCTCGGCATGGGGCTTCCCGGGAACGGGACAATACCTGCACCGTATACCGGAGAACGTCGTCTGCTCGCCAAGATGGCAGGCACCATTATTCTCGATCTCGTCCGAAAGAATATTTGCCCGCGCGATATAATGACACGTGATGCATTCGAGAATGCCATCACCGTTGATATGGGGATTGGCGGATCGTCCAACACCGTCCTCCACCTTACGGCAATCGCACACGAAGCAGGTATTGAGCTTGCTACGCCTCTCTTTGATGAGATCAGTCGACGCACTCCGTACATTACGAAGTTGAGCCCTGCCGGTACACATCACATGCAGGATCTGAACGAGGCGGGAGGCATCTCTGCGGTGATGAAGGAACTGTCCAAGAAGAATTTGCTTCATCTGGACGCATTGACAGTGACGGGGACTGTACGCGAGCGGATTGCACACGCAGAAGTCCTGGATCCCACGGTCATCCACAGCGTTGATCATCCCTATCGCACTGAGGGCGGTCTTGCCATACTGAGCGGTAATCTTGCACCGGACTATGCTGTCGTGAAAGCATCTGCCGTGTCAGATGATATGCTTACCTATCGCGGATCGGCGAAATGCTTTAACTCCGAAGAAGAGGGAGTAAATGCCATCATGGAGGGGAAGATCCATGATGGTGATGTCGTTGTCATACGCTACGAGGGCCCAAAAGGCGGACCCGGAATGCAGGAAATGCTGAATCCAACTGCTGTGATTACAGGCATGGGGCTCAAGGTTGGGCTCATCACTGACGGACGTTTCAGTGGTGCAAGTCAGGGTGCCTGTGTAGGGCATGTGTCTCCCGAAGCTATGTCAGGCGGTCCTATCGCACTGATCGAAGATGGGGATATGATTACCATCGACATTCCGAATCGCAGACTTGAACTCGAAGTCAGTGATGAAGAACTTGAAAAACGGCGTAAGAATTGGGTAAAACCAGAACAAAAAATCAAAACGGGATACCTTGCGCGTTATGCTAAGTTAACAACATCGGCCAACACCGGCGCAATTCTGCAGTGATTTTGATTCGACCCATGGGAGATTCTCCTCCTATGGGTTGTTTTTATGATGCTAATTCGATATAATGTCGTTGCGTTGTTCAGGAAAAGAATGGAGAAGCGAACAATATGCATATTGTTCTCGTCGAGCCCGAGATCCCTGGAAATACCGGAAATATTGCACGGCTGTGCGCGGGGACAGGAATGGAGCTGCATCTGGTACGGCCACTCGGATTTTCAACCGATGATAAGCACTTAAAGCGCGCCGGGCTCGATTATTGGCATCTTGTCCGCGTTCACTATCACGATTCCTTTGCGGCGCTCCACCAACAATATTATGAGCATACATTTTACTTCTGCAGTACAAAAGCGCACCACAGCTACTGTGACATATCCTACAAAACAGACGATTTTCTCGTTTTTGGGAAGGAAAGTGCGGGACTGCCGGAGTCTTTATTGACAGATTACGAAGCCAATACTATCCGCATTCCGATGCGGGAAGAAGCACGCTCGTTAAATTTATCCAATGCTGTTGCCGTCGTGGCGTTTGAAGCTCTGCGGCAGCATCGATTTGCTGACTTACGTATATACGGAAACGGCTGCCACGGAAGGAGCACACAGATATGAATGAAGCATTCATTCATTCCTGTTATCAGGAGTTTGAACGGACAAGACTCTTTGAAAACGCTCCCATGCGCTTCCATACAACGTTTCGCATCGGCGGACCTGCGGATCTTCTATTTTATCCGCATAACACAGAAGAAGTGCGTGCGATTATACAGAAAGCGAAACACTATGATATTCCGGTCACCATACTTGGCAATGGGTCCAATCTGCTAATCCGCGACGGCGGTATACGAGGCCTGGTGATTCGTTTCAGTCGTCAGATGTCAGGTATCACGCAGGAGGGGACAACGCTTATTGTCTGCTCTGGAGCTCTTCTGAAAGATATTGCATCATTTGCACAAAAGAAGGGCCTCTCTGGCTTGGAGTTTGCTTGCGGGATACCAGGAAGCATCGGTGGTGCTGTCTTTATGAATGCAGGCGCCTACGACGGTGAAGTGAAATCTGTCGTCATGGCAGTCAAGACCATTTCACCAGATGGAGAGGTACGGCTGTATTCTGCGGATGAGCTGGACTTCGGCTATCGTCACAGTGTTTTTCACACAAATAACGAGGCGATTTGCGAAGCCCACCTGTGTCTTCGTACGGATGATCCATCGTCTATCTTGGAGAGAATGTCCGACCTCAATCAGCGTCGTGAAAGTAAACAGCCGCTTTCCTATCCCAGCGCCGGCAGTACGTTTAAACGACCGCCCGGATATTTTGCCGGCACGCTGATTGACCAGACAGGCCTTAAGGGGCTTACATACGGGGGGGCACAGGTCTCACAGAAACATGCCGGCTTTATTATCAATATAGGCGGTGCGACAGCGCGTGATGTACAGCAGCTCATACACTCTGTACAGAATCGTGTATATGCTAAGCATCACGTAAGACTGTTTCCGGAGCTTCGCATCATTGGAGAACCATAAGGAGAATGTTTTCCCCCATGAAAACATACCATCAGCTGGTTGATTTTGCGTCAAAATACAAAAATATCGTCGTTGCACTTGGCATGTTTGACGGACTGCATATCGGACACCAAAAGATCATCCGCACAGCAGCTGAACAGGCAAACAGGATTCATGGGACTACGTTTGTTTTTTCCTTTACGAATCATCCACGGGCAATTGTTGATTCCTTGGGGGCCCCACGCCGTATCAGCAGTGAACAGGTAAGTCGGCGAATTTTACGGAATTTGGGCGTCGATGTCTTGGTGGAAATTCCTTTCACTCCTGCTTTTGCCGACACCTCACCCGAAGAATTTATTCATCTGCTTTACCGTTATTTTTCACCGCAGTACGTTGTTGTCGGTGAAAATTATACATTTGGGAGGAAAGGCGTGGGAACACCACAGCTCCTGCGCGGTATAGGGAGAAGATATACCATAGAAACCATTGTGTGCGCATCCGTTTTGTACGATAATGTGCCAATCAGCAGTACACGCATTCGTACCTATATCGAACAAGGGGATATAACGCACGTAAATGAGCTTCTTGGATACCCTTTTACAATGATTGGGACGGTAATACACGGGCAGGCGCGTGGACGGCTGCTCGGCTTCCCCACGGCCAATATTGCGCTCTTCGAATTCTATGAGATTCTGCCGAACGGCGTATACGCGGTAACGGTCCTATACCATAATCATATCTATTCAGCCGTTGCCAATATAGGAAATAATCCAACGTTTGGGTCATGTGATCGGCGCATGGAAGTTCACATTATGGACTTTGACGGAGATCTTTACGGAAAGAAGATTCTTGTATCATTTCATAAAAGGATACGGAGTGAGAGGCGATTTGATTCCGTTGATGAACTCATTTCACAAATTAAATCCGATAAAGAATGCGCAGAACGTGCGCTGCAGGAAACTTTTCATTTACAAGAAAAAATTTCTATGGTAATATGAACAACGAAGTTGTGTCCATGACTCAGATAGCGAGTAGTCCGACGTTTTCTTGGTCATTGGCTATTTATTTTATGAGGAGGATTTTTTATGATCACGCAGGAACAGAAGCAGGACATTATCAAGCAATATGCAGTACACGAGGGAGATACGGGCTCTCCTGAAGTACAGATTGCTGTTTTAACTGCCCGCATTCAGTATCTCACTGAGCATCTGAAAGAGCATAAGAAGGACCATCATTCGCGCCGTGGCCTGCTGAAGATGGTCGGACACCGCCGCCGTCTTCTCGGATATCTTTATCAGACGGATATTGAGCGGTATCGCTCTATTATTACAAAACTTAATCTTCGCAAGTAATTGCTTAGCGGAGCAAAGGCACAGGACGGGGATTCCCGTCCTTTTTTACTGCGAAAACAAGGATTCTGCAATGTTTTGTCGAATGCATTAACTGTACGCGTATGTGAAAATCCGAGGAGGGTACTATGCAGAGTTTCGAGATCGACCTAGGCGGACGTAAACTGACGGTCGAATATGGAAAAATGGCGAAACAGGCAAACGGCGCTGTTTTAGTTCGATATGGTGATACTGTTGTATTAGTAACGGCCACAGCATCAAAAGCCCCCAGGGAAGGTGTTGATTTCTTCCCGTTAACCGTAGACTACGAAGAAAAAATGTATGCTGCAGGAAAGATTCCAGGGGGCTTTATCAAGCGGGAAGGACGTCCCAGCAGTGACGCTGTCCTTTGTGCACGTTTGATTGACCGTCCCATCCGCCCGCTGTTTCCGGATGGATTTCGTAATGACGTACAGATTGTGGCTACGGTTCTTTCCGTGGAACAGGATAATCCAGCTGAGATCGCAGCGATGCTCGGAGCGTCTTGTGCCCTGACGATATCTGACATCCCCTTTATGGGGCCAATTGCAGGGGTACGCGTTGGTTATATCAATGGCTCATTTGTCATCAATCCGACAGAGGAGCAGCGCGCTGACTCTGATTTGAACTTAACCGTCGCAGGTTCATACGATGCGGTCATGATGGTGGAAGCCGGAGCAAACGAGTTGCCGGAAGAAATTGTTTTGGATGCTATCCTTTTTGGACATGCAGAGATTCGGCGACTAGTCGAGTTCCAACAGAACATACAGCGGACCTGTGGAAAAGAGAAGCAGATTCCTGCGGTATTCAAAGTATCCGAAGAACTGGAAGAAAAAGTGCGCTCGTATGCAGAAGCCCGTCTTGACGCAGCAACGCGAAACAGCGACAAATTTGCTCGTGACGCAGACATTTCTGCCATCAAGGAAGAGACCATAGTACACTTCACTGAGGAATATCCGGACGCAGTGAAGGAAATTGCCCAGATCCTATACCGTATTGAGAAGGGAATCGTGCGCCATATGATTACGCACGAGAAGATACGTCCGGATGGGCGTGCCCTAGATGAAGTTCGCCCGGTCAGCTGCGAAGTGGGCATTCTGCCGCGTGTCCATGGCTCAGGCCTTTTCACCAGGGGGCAGACGCAAGTGCTCACGGTAACGACATTGGGTTCCATTGGGGATGAGCAGATCATCGACGGACTTGGCCCTGAGACAACCAAACACTACCTGCATCATTATAATTTCCCTGGCTACAGTGTCGGAGAAGCACGACCCATGCGAAGTCCCGGACGCCGTGAGATTGGTCATGGGGCGTTGGCGGAGCGCGCGCTTTTTCCGATGATTCCATCGATTGAGGATTTCCCCTATACCATACGGCTGGTCTCGGAAATATTGGAATCCAATGGCTCCAGTTCTATGGGCAGCGTGTGTGGAAGCACACTCTCCCTTATGTGTGCCGGTGTCCCCATTAAGCGTCCGGTCTCCGGCGTGGCGATGGGCTTGGTGCGCGATGGTGATGACTATTCCATCCTGACGGACATACAGGGGATGGAAGATGCTCTTGGAGATATGGACTTTAAGGTGGCAGGCACATCGAAGGGGATTACAGCCATTCAGATGGATATTAAGATTGCCGGGATCACGCGAGATATTCTTGCCTCAGCCCTTGAGCAGGCAAAGCAGGGAAGAGCCTTTATCCTCTCCAGAATGCTTGAGTGTATCGATAAGCCGGCAGAAGAGCTCTCGCCTTATGCACCGCGTGTAGAAACAATTAGCATCGACATTGAGAAAATACGCGATGTCATCGGTACCGGCGGCAAGGTCGTGCGCAAAATCATCGATGAGACCGGGGTGGATATCGACATCCATGAAGATGGGAATATCTTTATTACATCTCCCAATACAGAGGCCATGAATCTCGCACGCAAGATGATTGAGGATATCGTCCGTGAAGTACAGGTAGGAGAGGTTTACACCGGACGCGTGACGCGCTTCTTGAAGTTTGGGGCATTTGTCGAACTCCTCCCTGGGAAGGAAGGACTTTGCCATATTTCTCAGATTGCCAAGCACCGTGTTGAAAACATTGAGGACGTTGTTCATATCGGCGATCAACTTGAAGTCAAGGTCGTCGAAATCGATGAAAAAGGGCGTATCAACGTCAGTCACAAGGTGTTGCTCTAATGCTTCAAGTTTACACCGGAAACGGTAAGGGGAAGACAACCGCTGCGATTGGATTGGCAATTCGCTCTTTGGGGGCTGGGCATCGTGTATACATGATGCAGTTTATGAAAAGTCTTGCATACGCGGAGCAGCATATTCTAAAGGACTTAGCGAATATGACGCTGGAGACAACGGGAAAGCCTTTCTTTATTGCTGAGGAAGGGATGGTGAACGAAGAGACTAGGCTGGCTTTTGGGGATGATCTCGTCGTTTTTCCACACGGAAAACCACCACATGATTATCTTGCTCTGATGTCTGCCGGCATAGGGCATGTCACCGGACTCCTGCGCGAACAAGTCTTTGATCTCGTCATTCTGGATGAGATCAATGTGGCACTCTCGTTTGGCCTGATTCAGCGAGAGCAAATGGAAGAGCTGTTGAATTTTGTTCCTGTGGAGACAGAGGTCGTCTGCACGGGGAGAAATGCTCCCTCATGGCTTCAGGATCGGGCAGATCTGATCACCAATATGGAAGAGGTGCGTCACTACTACCGACATGGCGTTGACGCGCGTAAGGGAATTGAAAACTAGAGGAGATGAATGTAATGACATCCATGATTCGTGATATTAAATTGGCACCGTCCGGTCATGCAAAAATTGACTGGGTAAAGCGCTTTATGCCTGTCATGGCGGCTGCAGATAAAGAGTATTCAGTGACGAAACCGTTTGCAGGGATTAAGATGGTCATCACGCTGCACTTAGAGGCAAAGACGGCATATATGGCCACAATCTTTAAGCATGCCGGTGCAGATGTTGCCGTGACGGGGAGCAACCCTCTGTCCACGCAGGATGACGTTGCTGCGGCGCTGGTGGAGGAAGGCATCCACGTATTTGCTTGGCATGGCTGTACCGATGAGGAGTATGCCGAATTCCTGAACAAGGCACTCGATATACACCCGGATATTGTCATTGACGACGGCGGTGATTTGGTCGATATGCTTCATACTACGCGGCGCGAACTGCTTCCGTCGCTGATTGGCGGATCAGAGGAAACCACGACGGGCGTTCATCGTCTTCATGCATTGGCGCGGCAGGGAAAACTTGAGTTCCCGATGATTGCTGCCAATGATGCATACTGCAAATATTTGTTTGATAATCGATATGGAACGGGGCAGTCCACTTGGGACGGCATCATGCGTACGACAAACTTGGTCATTGCTGGAAAGACCGTGGTCATCGCAGGCTACGGATGGTGCGGCAAAGGCGGTGCAATGCGTGCACGCGGACTGGGTGCAGACGTTATCATTACGGAAGTCGATCCGATCAAAGCAATTGAAGCCGTTTTCGATGGGTTTAGGGTCATGCCGATGGATGAGGCGGCAAAGATTGGCGATATCTTCTTAACACTTACAGGCAATAAAGACATTCTTAGAAGGCATCACTTTGATGTGATGAAGGATGGCGCGATGATGGCTAATTCAGGCCATTTCGATGTTGAAATCAACATCCCTGAACTGACCGAAGCCTCTGTATCGAATGCCGTTGTGCGTGAAAATATCCGCGAATTTGTTCAGAAGGATGGTCGACGCCTCTATCTCTTGGCAGAAGGGCGGCTGGTCAACCTTGCAGCAGGGGATGGACACCCAGCAGAGATCATGGATCTTTCCTTTGGCGTACAGTTTTTCTCAGCCCTCCATTTAATTCGTCATGGACGGGAAATGGAAAAAGGCGTTCATCTCATGCCGGAGGAAATCAACGTGGAGATTGCAAATATCAAACTGAAATCGCTTGGTATCGCAATCGATGCACTCAGTGCAGACCAGAAGAGCTATCTTGGCCTGGCATAAGGAGATATACGTTGAATACGCTGATTCAGAATGTAACGGCACTTCTCCCGGATGGAACAACGGATGTTGTCAATATTGCCATCACCAACGATGAAATTTTTTCTGTCGGTGATGTTCCTGATGACTTCATCGCACAGAAAGTGATCGATGGGACGAAACATTTTGCTGTTCCGGGATTTGTCAATGCCCATACACATGCTTCGATGACACTGCTGCGCAGTTACGCAGATGACATGAAGCTGATGGACTGGCTGCAGCAGATGATCTGGCCAATAGAGGCAAAGCTTTGCTCAGACGATATTTATTGGGGGGCGATGCTTGCTGCTGCCGAGATGATTCGCAGCGGAACAACGACGTTTGCCGATATGTATGGTCCGGATATGGAGCGTGTTGCCGAAGTTGTTGAGATTTCCGGCTTGCGTGGCGTACTATCCAGAGGGCTTATCGGGCTTGCTCCCGATGCTGAGAAAAAAATTGATGAAAACGTATACCTCTACGAGAATTTCCACGGCACAGCAGATGGTCGCATCACGGTCATGTTTGGTCCTCATGCACTTTATACATGTCCGCCGGACTATCTAAAAAAAGTTGCTGAAAAAGCACAGGCTCTCGGTGCTGAGGTTCACATCCACATGTCAGAGACCATCGGAGAAGTTGAAGATTGCATGAAGAAATACGGGAAACGCCCGTTTGCCCATGTTGCTTCTACTGGCCTCTTTGAAAATGGAACGCTTGCAGCACATTGTGTGCATTTGGATGATGAGGACATTGATATCATCAAAAAGTATCACATTCGTGTGGTACACAATCCGGGCAGCAATATGAAGTTGGCAAGCGGAACGGCACCTGTTCCACGGCTTCTGGCAGAGGGGGTCTGCGTTGCACTCGGCACAGATGGTGCGTCCAGCAATAATAATCTGGATATGCTTGATGAGATCCAGCTGACGGCACTCCTTCATAAGGTAAATACATTAGACCCGTTGGCTGTCCCGGCATTGACCGCCATAAAAATGGGGACGGAATATGGTGCTCAAGCGCTGTCCCTTCCTCATATTGGAAAGCTTCAGAAGGGGGATAAGGCAGATATCGTGCTTTTCTCGATGCACGGTGTAGAGTGGACGCCATGTTATCATCCTGCTTCGCTTCTTGCCTATGCGGCGAAGTCCTCGTCGATTGACACAGTGATGGTCAATGGCTCACTCCTGATGGAAAATGGCGCTCTGACAACACTCGATGAAGAGCGTATCCTCTATGAGGCGCAAAGGGTTGCAGATCGACTGACAAAATAGTATACTGTTTCCCAGATCAATGGGGTATGTATTATGCCTCCGTTCTGTCAAGAACGGAGGCATAATATGATATGGGGGGATTCTTTTTGAAAAAGAAAAGTTCTGGTCGGCGACCGTCTAAATCTGTTTCTGCAAAATACGGAAATACGACGACCAATGGATCAGGACGGAAATACGAACTCATCGGCCTTATCCTGCTCTCCTTCGCACTGATCTCCGGCATAGGGCTGCTCGGTCTCAATGTGGGGTTCGTTGGATTCTTTTTTGCGGATATATTTCGTTATCTATTTGGCTGGGGGGCATTCTTTGCCATCCTTATCGTTCTGCTGATCAGCATACAATATATCACGCATCATCGCGGCGTACAATACACCAAAAAGTTCTTCGGTGTGATTGGTTTATTCATCTCCCTTTTGGCAATATGGCATCATTTTGTCGTTCCTGTGGGCGAAGAAATCCTTCCGCAAAGCCTTTCGGAAGGCGGTGGACTTCTTGGCGGCGGTGTTTTATTTGTACTGCGCGCTCTCTTCGGAGTAGACGGTGCGGTCATTCTATTGGGCACATTCGTCGTCGGTTCAATTCTCCTATCGACTACATGGTCGTTGGCATCCGGCTACATAAAAACGCGTGAACAGGCAAAGAAAAGTGCTCAGGCGGCGGGGGCTGCCCTTCATACAACACGTGAGACAATTGGAACAGTCGCAGAAAAATTTGAGCAGCGGACGACGCAGATGGTCAATCAGATGACCGACACGATGCCGTACAATCAGGAACAAGACCACCTGTTTGTGGGGCAGCACAGCCAGACGGACGATACAAAAAATCAACCAGATGATACTGAAGAAAAGATGCAGAACAGCATGTCAGCGGAACCTGAAATACATACGCCTATCGCAGAGGAAGAACCTATTTCTGCCGCCCCTTCTGTGGAAAGCATGGTGGTAGAGCAGGAGACCAGTTCTGGCGCCTATTTGACAACGCTGAAACAAGAACACGAGAATACACCCACTCAATTCTCCATACAAAAAAGCGAAGAGAATTTACCAGAGGAAATTCCATCTGTGCCGTACGAGCAGCTCATTGAGGTGCTAAGAATTGCGTCAGATGAAATCGAGGAAACAGACGATACGATATCCGACGCAGAGGAACAGGAAGCGTCAGACGAAGAGGAGCGACAGGACGATACTGAGACAGCTACGGCACTGAGTTCTGAGCAGATTAGCTCCCCGGACGCTGAGACAGCAGGGCAAACAGCTTATATACTTCCTAAAGTCACACATATACTTTCTAAGCATGTGAAGAAAGAGAATGAGTCGCTTGACCAAGAAATCGAAGAAAATGCACATACCCTCCAACAGACACTGGAGAGCTTTCATGTGAATGCAAAGGTGGTTAGTGCATGTCACGGTCCTGCTGTAACGCGTTATGATTTGGAACCTGCTCCCGGCGTGAAGGTTAGCAAAATCACGAATTTAGCTGAAGATATCGCTTTACAGCTTGCCACCACATCGGTTCGTATTGAACCGGTGCCGGGAAAAGCCGCCATTGGTATTGAGATTCCTAACCGTATCCTGGAAAGTGTTCAGCTGCGTGACGTTTTGGAGAATCCTGCCTTCCAAGAGGCGCAGTCAAAGCTTACTGTTGGTCTTGGTATGGATATCAGCGGGCAGGCGATCTTTGCAGATATTGGGAAAATGCCGCATTTATTGGTTGCCGGGGCTACTGGTTCGGGTAAGTCGGTCTGCATCAATACGTTGATTTCCAGTATTCTGTTCAAAGCTGCTCCGGATGAAGTAAAGTTCATCCTCATCGACCCGAAGATGGTCGAGCTTTCTAATTACAATGGAATCCCACACCTCATGGTTCCCGTCGTGACGGATCCTAAGAAGGCGTCGTCCGTACTGAACTGGGCTGTGCAAGAGATGGAGAAACGATACGCTGTCTTTGCATCACACAGTGTGCGTGACATCAAGTCGTTCAATCGTCGTTATGCCGAAGAAAAGATGCCGTTCATCGTCATTGTGATTGATGAGCTGGCGGATCTTATGATGGTATCCCCACGCGATGTGGAAGATTCCATTTGCAGAATCCTACAGAAAGCGCGTGCCGCCGGGATTCACATGATCCTAGCGACACAGCGGCCGTCCGTCAATGTCATTACGGGCATCATCAAGGCAAATCTTCCTTCCCGCATCTCGTTTGCGGTCTCCTCACAGGTCGATTCCCGTACGATTTTGGATCGCGGCGGTGCAGAAACCTTGCTTGGTAAGGGGGATATGCTCTTTTCCCCGCAGGGAGCCCCAAAACCGATCCGCGTGCAGGGAGCATTTATCAGTGACGAAGAAGTTGAAATGCTTCTTGACTACATCCGCTCACAAGGACAAGAGGTCAGTGAAAATGAAGAGCTCATTGACTTTATTGAGAATGATTCTAAAGAAGATGATTCTTCCGAAGAGGACGAATCTCTCGTCAAGCAGGACAAACTTCTACCGGATGCCGTAGAGCTAGTCATGTCCACAGGGCAGGCATCATCGTCCAGTATACAGAGGAGATTTCGTGTTGGATACTCCAGAGCGGCACGGCTGGTGGATACTATGGAGGAACTGCATATCATTGGCCCGAGCGGGGGAGGGAATAAACCGAGAGAAATCCTCATGGCACAGGAACAGGCCATGGAATTGGTTAAAAGTCTGATGTAATATATTTTTCCAATGAAATGTGTTATACTTACAAACGAATCGATGCTGGGAGGGCGATTGAATTGAAATATATGACGGGAAAAGAACTGCGGGAAGCATATCTTAATTTTTTTGCAGAGAAGAAGGGACATCTTCGTTTGCCCAGCTATTCTCTTGTCCCGGAGAATGACCCGACGTTGCTTTTGATCGGTGCCGGCATGGCACCCCTCAAGCCATTTTTTACCGGTAAGGTAAAGCCGCCGCGCCATCGCATCGTTACTTGTCAGCGCTGTGTGCGTACAGGAGATATAGAAAACGTCGGGCGTACTGCTCGGCATCAGACATTTTTTGAGATGCTCGGAAACTTCTCCTTTGGAGACTATTTCAAGAAGGAAGCGATTCCTTGGGCATGGGAGTTTCTGACTGAAGTCATTGAACTGCCCAAAGAGAAGCTTTGGGTAACCATCTATCCGAACGATGACGAAGCACGACAGATTTGGTTGGAGCAGCCGGGGCTTTCCCTGGATCATATTGTCCCGTTGGAAGATAATTTCTGGGAGATTGGCCCGGGGCCATGCGGTCCTGATTCTGAGATATATATTGATCTCGGAGCGGAACGTGGCTGTGGCAGTCCGACCTGCAGTGTAGGATGCGATTGTGATCGATTCCTCGAAATCTGGAATCTCGTCTTTACACAATATGATCGCACCGAGGATGGTGAGTATAACCTCCTTGCCCATAAAAACATCGATACGGGCTGCGGACTTGAGCGTCTTGCTTCTGTCGTACAAAATAAGAAGACAAATTTCGAAACCGATTTGCTCTATCCTGTTATCGAATATGCTGTCAATGTATCTCAGACGGAGTATGGCGCTGATCCACAAAAAGATATATCCCTCAAGGTCATCGCCGATCATGCGCGTTCTGTTGTCATTATGATCATGGACGGAATTCTGCCATCCAATGAGGGAAGAGGATATGTATTGCGCCGTACGATACGGCGTGCGATCCGTCATGGACGGATGTTGGGCATCACAAAGCCATTCCTGGACGGAGCGGTTGATGCTGTCATCGAAATCTTTGGTGATGTAAAAGACTTTAGCGAACTCGTATCGAAAGAGGAATACATTAAGCGTGTCATACGCATTGAAGAAGAACGGTTTGCTGCGACGCTCGTCCAGGGCATTGATCTCCTGAATGAAGAGATTGACTCGCTGAAAGCGAATGCACAGCAGATACTTCCCGGAGAAGTCGGATTCAAACTCTATGATACCTATGGATTTCCCCGTGAACTTACTGAGGAAATTCTTCATGAGAATGGCCTCAAGTTGGACGATGCTGGATTTGCGCAGGAAATGGAAAAACAGCGCAACCGGGCAAGAAGTGCACGGGCTGAGAACCAGGCTGTGGCTGTTCCGGATCTTTCCGGATTGGATACATCAGCCCTGACCGAAAACGCAGAGGCGCGCAAGGCTGAGGTTGTCGCCATTTGGCGTGATGGGGCTCTGGTCGACATGCTGCATGATGGAGAAAGCGCCGGAATCATCCTGAGCACCACGCCGTTCCACGCGGAGGGCGGCGGACAGGTAGGAGATGCTGGGCTTCTCCTCAGTGATGTCGGACGAATTGTTATCCGTAATACGAAAAGACTTCCTGATGGGACAGTTTATCATCTGGCGTATGTTGAGGAAGGTCAGATTCAGCGAGGAGAGACAGTTCAAATTCAGCTGGATGAGGTGCATAAGCTATCATCCGCACGTAATCATACAGCAACACATCTTCTTCA
The DNA here is from genome assembly GCF_000160695.1 of Centipeda flueggei ATCC 43531. Lineage (GTDB taxonomy): Bacteria > Bacillota > Negativicutes > Selenomonadales > Selenomonadaceae > Centipeda > Centipeda flueggei. The sequence continues at coordinate 127,623 of NZ_GG694006.1, forward strand.
GGCGGCACTCCAGAGAATTGTCGGAGATCATGTGCATCAGGCAGGGTCTTTGGTGACGCCTGAACGACTTCGCTTCGATTTTACGAATTTTGAACCTTTGACACAGCAGCAGGTGCAGGATATCGAGGATTTGGTCAACGAAGAAGTTCTTAGCTCAATCGATCTCGACATTTCAACGATGCCAATTGCAGTGGCGAAAGAACGCGGTGCAATGGCTCTCTTTGGAGAGAAGTACGGCGATATTGTCCGTGTGGTTGAGGTTCCGAATTTCAGCATCGAGCTGTGTGGCGGTTCTCATGTATCCAACACAGGACAGATCGGTCTTTTTAAGATCATTGGCGAATCTGGTGTTGCTGCAGGCGTACGCCGTATCGAAGCAATTACCGGCCGTGCGGCATATCAGTATGTGTCAGAAACGGATGCGCTGATCCGTACACTTTCTCAGCGGCTGAAAGTAAAGGCGGGAGACCTGCTCACGCAAGTCGATAAACTGATCGACGAGAAGAAGAATATGCAGGAGCAGTTACGTGTTTTCGCAGACTCTCGCGATCAAGCAGACGCACAAAAACTGCTGTCAGATGTCCAGGAAATTGGAAAATTCCACGTCATTGTTGGAAAAGTAAATGTGGATTCCATGGAGGAACTTCGCAATATTGCAGATCTTACCTGCGAAAAGCTCAGTGCGGGCATTGTCGTTCTTGGTATGGCGGCTAACGATAAGGTGAATCTCGTCGTTAAGGCAGACCAAGATGCTGTAGCCTATGGTGCCCATGCCGGCAACATCATTAAGGCGGCTGCTAAAGCCGTTGGTGGAGGCGGTGGTGGACGCCCCGACATGGCACAGGCTGGTGGAAAAATGCCGCAGAACTTGCCACAGGCCTTTGACGATGCAGTTCTTGTCATACGTCAGCAGGCAGGAAAATAATACAACCATGATGATTGGGCTGTCACGTGCTGACAGCCCTTTTTTAGAAGGCAGAGACATGGAACAGGATATAACACAAAAAATCAAGGGCAAAAGTATTCGTTATCTTATTGTATTTATCTGCATGATTCTTTTGGTCTCTGGCATATTGATTTATGCAAAAAGTACGAGCAGCGGCTTTCATGTTTCTCAAGCGTATATTTCCTGTGAGAAAAAATACCTGCAGTCTTCGGATCGCATGATGGTACAGGAACTCCATGTCAGCACTGGAGATCATGTAAAACAAGGAGATCTCCTGGTAACAGTACAAAAGACTTTTTCTGACGAGGACATCCAACGCTTACAGCAGAGCGTGACACTCGCTCAAAACAATGTTAACCAGCTTCGCGCTGGTGCAGCTGTTTCTGATCAGCCAGAGATTTCACTGATTTCCAACGAAGCTGTTGATGCTGCACGCAGTAAAGTGGAACGTATGTCTGCGTTATATGAGATGGGGGCGGTCAGTGCAGCAAAAAAAGAGGAAGCTGTTCGGGAGTATGAGGAAATGCAGTCTTCTGTGCAAGAAAATAGGGGAACTTCATCGATAGCGTTCAACTCTGCTGCCCTAAAAGGAGCGGAAGATCAATTAAACCAGGCAGAAGCATTGTTAAAAAAGGCAAAAGAACCATCTTATTCTACCGATATCTATACAAAATGGAATGGAGTCGTTTCTCAATTATATGTTCAGAATGGAGATGTCCTCGAACCAGAAAGCAACATTATGGAAATTGAATGCACGGATCACATACGAATCGAAGCAGAAGTTTCCTCCGATACGGCCAAACAAATCTATCTCGGGCAAATTGTTACCTATTCACTAGATGGGATAAAAAGGGAAGGTACGGTAGAAGATATCACCTCTGCAGATGATTCAGGAGAGGAAGATGCCCCAGCCTTAATTTCCGTCTCGATGCCGAACACGGAATGGTCTGATCTTCATCAGACGGATCAAATCGAATTATATTTTTATTTGTAGAGAATGTATGTTTTGTCCATTCTTCTCGCGCACATGAATCTATGCTATACTGTTGCTGAACATATTATGAAAGGAAATGACAAATGATAGATCAAAGACGAAAGGTTCCTTCCACTGATCAGTTGTTTCGTGCGGTTCTCTCTCTGCAGACCGTTGATGAATGCTATCAATTTTTTGAAGATCTTTGCACCATTGGCGAACTTCGTGCCATGGCACAAAGACTTGATGTTGCGCGTATGTTATACGGGGGAAATACCTATGATGAGGTTGTTGCCCATACAGGTGCAAGCACGGCAACAATCAGTCGTGTGAAGCGCTGCCTAAATTACGGTGCAGATGGATACACACTCGTTCTGAAGAATGGATGTCTTTCGGTGAATGCGGACGGAGGAGATACAGATGAATGCTAAAAACGCTATCCTAGAAACCCCATATGGGACAAGAGATCTGCTTCCTGCTGATGTCATTGAAATGCGTTACCTCGATCAAATCCTATCGCAGATCTTTTCCTCATGGGGATATGACGAGATTGCTACGCCGACAATCGAGCATTTGGAAACTCTTGTTTCTCGCATTCAGGAAGAGAATGACCTCTTTATTCTTTCTGGAAATAAAAACAGACTTCTTGCCTTGCGCAATGAAATGACGACGCCGATTGCGCGTTTGGTCAGCAGTCGGTTAAAAGATCTTCCTGCACCGCTTAAATTATCGTATATCGGCAACGTATTTCGCATTGAGCAGACGCAGGAAGGTCGTCAATGCGAATTTCATCAAGCAGGTGTAGAGCTGATGGGATGCCATACTGCGGCGGCAGATGCAGAGATCATTGCGCTTGCCATCGAGGCTGTCCTGGCATGTGGGATAAAGGAGTTCCAGATTCATATTGGGCAGGTGAACTTCCTCAAAGGGATGATGACGGCCTTTGGGATCGATGATGCGCATCGTGAAGCATTAAAGAATGCGATGGAATCTCACGACATTGTGCAAACGAATCAAATCATTGATACACTCTCTATCTCTTCTGCCTCTAAAGAGCTCCTAAAGAGTATTCCTCTTTTGAATGGGAAGGAGGATGTCATTGAGCATATTTACAATCTTCCATTGAACCAAGAAAGTCAACACGCAACGAATAATTTGGTGGAAATATACTCGATCCTGAAAGACTATCACTTGGCAGACTACGTGTATTTTGATTTTGGCGTGATTCGCGATTTTCACTATTATACGGGCATGGTCTTTGAAGGATATTCCCCGGGACTTGGCTTTCCTTTGTGCGGGGGAGGCCGCTATGATGATCTGTTGGGTAAATATGGAACTCCAATGCCTGCGACCGGATTCGCCCTTGGGATGGAACGTGTTGTACTGGCACGAAAGCGACAGAACGTCAATGCACAAATGGCGCAGAAGGACGTATATATCGGATATGGGGAAGGACAGATCCAGCCGGCGATCACACGTGCAAAAGCCCTTCGAAATGATGGCAATGTCGTAGAGCTTGCTGTCGCTCCGCAGACAAAGAATGAAGCGGCATCCTCAGGAAAACAAAAGGGATACATAGCTTTTGAGTATTTCGCATGATACAGCGTATACGGCAGTTTCTGTATGCTGTATTCGGACGTTTGGATGCAGAGGCAAACACATTCGTTCGCTGCTACTTATCCAAAGAAGAGCAGAAGCTGTTTTATGCCATGCACGAAGCGGATCAATTCCATGCATGGCGTGTCGCACGAAGTGCGCAAAAAAAATATCTGCAATATGACGTCGTCCATTCCGATGCGTATATCCTGTTGACGCGATGTGCTCTATTGCATGATATCGGGCGCGAAAAGGGGATGGCTGATGTATGGGGGAAGGTACTGTCCGTCCTTGTGTATCGTTTTCTTCCGCATCTTGTTGAGTATTTTATCCGGGAAACGAGCGGACATCGTGGAAGAATTGGTATAGCGTTGCATATCTGCCAATACCATCCCATCCTTGGGGCAAATAAATTGCGGAAAATAGGAGCGATAAAAGAAGCAGAAATCATCGTACAGCATCAAAAAAAACCAGCACCGGAGGATTCACTGGTGCTGGCTATTCTGAAGGAAGCTGATGGAGAGAACTGAGAGTATGCTATCAGTTCGTTTGGTCATAACAAGGTAAAAAACGGGACGCAGGGAGGTGCGCCGTGGAGAATCGTGCCATTAATATCCGCGCATCTTATCTACGACATTGAGCATTCCAATCCGCTGTGGAAAGATTTGCAAATTGTTGCGGAAAATTTTGAGAGAGCGATCCAGATACATAGGGGAGATTGATGAGTGGTGTGGAGTGATATAAAGATTTTCCACATCCCATAGCGGTGAATCCTCCGGCAGTGGTTCCTCTGCAAATACGTCTAAGGAAGCCCCACGAATCCGCTTTGAGGACAGGGCATCAACAAGGTCGTCTTCATTGACCACGTCACCTCTGGATACGTTGATAAAGAATGCAGTCTCCTTCATCATGTTGAATGCTCTGCTGTCAAAGAGCTGATGTGTCTGTGGGGTCAGAGGAAGTGCAACGATCACATAATCTGCCTTGGACAACGCCTCTCCCAGATGCTCCGTGTCGAACAGTTCATCTACAAACGGCTCGGTCGTTTTCTTTCGCTTGACGGCAACGACACGCATTCCAACGTTCTTTAGATGCTTTGACACCTCTCGACCAATGCTTCCCAAGCCAACGACAGCAGCAGTCTTCCCATAGAGCTCATCAGGGGCTGTGAGCCTCTTCCACTGGTGTGCTTTTTGATTCTCCCACGCTTCGATGAGACAGCGACTGAACGAGAGCATCGTCCCGAGGATGTGTTCAGCCATGGGAATACCGTGAATCCCGCGTGAGTTGGTCAATAAAATATCGGAACGTCGGAAGTTCTCGTTGGCAAGAAGACGCTCTACACCAGCACTGTACGTATGGATCCACTTTAAATTGGGCATTTGTGGAAGAAATGCATCCATATCCATCTGCGCATCATATCCCAAGAGGACATCGATTTGTCCATAATGAACAGCAGCTTCTTTGGGGCGCAGACAGTTAATATGGCAGTCGCCGCTTTTACGGATGAGATCCTTTTGCGAATCACTTAATTGGATAAATGATAATATCTGAAGCGTCATCTGCATCTCCTTCTCATAAAATGAATCCTTTGCATAGGGATTATTCTAGATTCCCCGGAAAAATCCTTTTTTAAGCATTGACCATCGTGCATTTACGTGCTAGTATGTGCTCATATTAGTTCTTTAACGGACTAAAGGATTGGAGCTGTTTTCTATGGAAAATTACATGAATGATTATTTGACGATAGCTTTGCCAAAAGGGAAATTGTTTACCATCTCTAAGAACCTTCTTCATCGTGTTGGACTTTCAGCGGATCACCTGAGTGAAAAATCTCGTAAACTTGTCATTGAAAACAAAGACCTAAAGGTACGATTCATCATTGCAAAAACATCGGATGTTCCTACCTATGTCGAATATGGTGCTGCGGATATCGGAATCATAGGGAAGGATGTTTTGCTGGAATCCCAAAAAGATGTGTATGAAATTTTGGATCTTGGCTTTGGAAAATGTCATTTGATGATGGCTGTTCCCCAAAAGGAAAAGCGTCGACGCTTGCTCGATTACTCCTATACAAGAGTCGCAACCAAATATCCTCATATTGCAGAAAGTTTTTTTGCAAGGCAGGGGATGCAGATGGAGTACATCAAGTTAAACGGCTCCATTGAACTCGGTCCCATTGTTGGACTGTCCGAGAGCATTGTAGATATTGTTGAAACGGGAACGACGCTGGCAGAAAACGATTTGGAAGAGATCGCACACATCTTGGATGTGAGTGCACGCCTGATTGTCAACCGCGTGAGCTTCAAACTGAAATTTCATCGAATCAATGAGATTGTCAATAACCTGAGACCGATTATAGAGAGTGGGGAAATCCTATGAAGATCATTTCTGTTGCTGATGTCGGCATAAAAGAGGCTGAATTACAGCTCATGAAAAAAGCCTTTGACGAAATTGAGCTGGGGGCGTCCATGCGGGCGAAGAATCAAGAGATTTTCGGCGAAGACCTGACGGCAAGCGAATTGGTTCATCACATTGTTCGAGATGTACGTAGCGGGGGAGATCAAGCACTTCTTCGTTATACTAAATTACTGGATGGTCTCGACCTAAGCAGCACGGACATTATGGTGTCTGAATCCGAGTTACAGGCGGCAGCGGATCAGGCCGATGCAGCCGTTCTTGCTTCACTGGAGCGGGCAGCAAAGAATATCTTCGCCTTTCACGAAGAACAAAAGCCGAAATCATGGATGACCTATCGCGCCCATGGTTCGATCCTGGGGCAGGAAGTGATTCCACTCTCGCGCGTTGGTATTTATGTTCCAGGAGGGACGGCGGCGTATCCGTCATCTGTGCTCATGAACGCCATACCTGCCATTGTCGCTGGCGTTGACGACATTATCATGTCAGTTCCAACCAAAGGCGGTGTCCTCAATCCATATGTATTGGCCGCCGCACACATGCTTGGCATCAAGAAAATATTCAGGGTCGGCGGAGCACAAGCCATTGCCGCTATGGCATACGGAACAGAAAGTATCCCTCGTGTCGATAAAATCACAGGGCCTGGGAATCTTTTTGTCACCTTGGCGAAGAAAGAAGTATATGGGTATGTAGATATCGATATGCTTGCGGGTCCCAGTGAAATTCTGATTCTAGCGGATGAGGAGGCTTCTCCAAAATATATTGCGGCAGATATGCTCAGCCAGGCCGAACATGACCCTCTGGCATCCAGCATCTTAATCACCGATAGTGCGGACTTGGCATCGAACGTTCGCTGTGAAATACAAGATCAGCTGCAGAGTCTGCCGCGCATGGAGACCGCTTCTGCCTCACTGGAACGTAACGGACGCATCATCGTGACGGAAAATATTCAGCAATCCGTTCATCTTGCAAACTATTCTGGACCTGAACATATTGAACTTCTCGTGAAGGATGCCTTTCACTTACTTCCAGAGATCCGATGTGCAGGCGCTGTCTTTGTGGGCTCATATTCTCCGGAGCCATTGGGGGATTATTTCGCAGGACCGAATCATGTTCTTCCGACAGGAGGAACAGCACGGTTTTATTCCGTCCTCAATGTAGAAACCTTTATGAAGCGAACCAGCATCATATCTTATACGAGAAAAGCGCTTGATGAAGTGAGTGATGACATCATCCGCCTGGCAGAAACAGAGGGGCTGGAAGCCCATGCAAGAGCCATTCGGACAAGGAGAGACAATATATGTTGAACTACCGAAACGGATTGGATCGTATGCCATCCTATGACACGACAGAACAGGATTGGAAGATCAAAGTAAATGCCAATGAATCGAACCTTGGACTTCCTCCATTGGTCGAGGAACGTGTGCTGTCCCGATTATCACGCGTTGCATTCCAACGCTATCCGAATCTGGAATATGATATGTTATGTGAACAGATTGGATGTGCCTACGGATGGGGGAAAGAAAACGTTATCCTAGGAAATGGATCCAGTGAGATCATCGAAAAGATATTCTATGTCTTTGGTGGTGATGCCACGCATAAGATCGTTTACCCTGCTCCTTCCTTTTCTATGTATAAAATCTATGCAGCTGCATCTGGGGCGCAGGATGTTGTTGTCCCGCTGCAAGAGGATTATTCTCTTGATGCAGATGCATTCATTCAGGCCGTAAATCAAAACAATGCATCTCTTGCCGTTCTTTGTAATCCAAACAACCCCACCGGCAATGTCCTGTCGATTGAAACCATAGATTATATTGCCGGGCGAATTCGCTGCGCTTTTCTCATTGATGAAGCATACACAGAATTCTGTGATCAGAGTGCCGTTTCGCTTCTAAAAAAATATGATCACTTGATGATTGCACGTACCTTCTCCAAGGCCTACTCCTTGGCTTCGTGTCGTGTCGGCTATATGTTGGCACATCGTGATATCATTGACATGGCTGCGAAAACATATATGCCGTATCATATCAATACGTTATCCTTGACCACGGCAGACACCGTCTTTCAAATGTGCGCTGAATTTGAACCGCAGATCCAGATGATCTGCGGAGAACGTGATCGTATGCAGGAAAAATACAAACATTTGCGCGGTGTAACGGCATATCCGTCATATACCAATTTTATCCTGATTCATTATGCAGGAGCATGCGCGCTAAATGATGAATTGATCCACCAGGGAATTGGTGTGCGTAGTTTTCACAATGCACCTCGGCTGGAGGATACGCTGCGCATTTCCATGGGAAGACCCAATGAAAATGACGCCGTGTTTCGCGCAATAAAAGATTATGTGGAGGCACGTACATGAGTACACGACACGCAGAGATTCACCGGACAACAGCGGAGACCGATGTCCTTGTATCCATGGAGCTCGACGGAAGCGGAACGTCTCATATTGATACGGGGATTGGATTTTTTGATCACATGCTCACGCTGTTTGCCGCACATGCTCGTGTCGATTTGAGCGTTACGTGTCATGGGGATATCGAGGTCGATGGACATCATACGGTGGAGGATATTGGCATCAGCATAGGCGATGCATTTCGGACAGCCATTGGAGACAAGCGTGGTATTTCCAGATATGGTACCTTCTTCCTGCCAATGGATGAAACGTTGGCAATGGTCTCCTTGGACATCAGCGGACGTCCGTTTTTGTGTTATGACCCGGGAACTGAGCCAATGACACCGATGATCGGAACCTATGACACAGAACTCACCGAGGAGTTTTTGCGTGCTTTTTCCACCCATGCAGGAATCACGCTTCATGTGAAAATTTTATACGGAAAAAATTCACATCATCGTATAGAAGCCGTGTTCAAAGCATTTGCACATGCACTGCGTATTGCCATAGAGAAGGACGCACGAGCAGGTGACGCGATTCCATCCACCAAGGGGCTTCTGTAAGGAGAGCACATGATTACCGTAATAGATTATGGGGCAGGTAATTTATTTAGTGTCGAAAAAGCATTTTCGGCAATCGGAGCAGAGGTATGTGTAAGCGAAAGATCAGTGGATCTTACATCTGCAGATAAAATTGTCCTGCCAGGCGTGGGTGCATTTGGAGACTGCATGACCAGACTCAATGCGTCGGGGCTGGTCCCTTTGCTAAAAGAGCGTATTGCCGAAGGGGTACCGCTCCTTGGAATATGTGTTGGGCTTCAGATCCTATTTGAGGGCAGTGAGGAATCACCGGATGTGCAGGGGCTGGGACTTCTGCGCGGACATGTGAAAAAAATCTCTGCAAAAAACAAGAAAATACCGCACATGGGTTGGAATGCCGTGCATATTGCAGAGAATTATAAGGGAAGTGGACTGCTCAAGAACATCCCGGATGCCTCTTATGTTTATTTTGTACACAGCTACCATGCGGTTCCTTCCGATCCTTCGATGATTTCATCGACATGTTGCTATGGAGAGGAGATCACCGCATCGATTGCTTCCAAGCACATCATGGCAACGCAGTTTCATCCGGAAAAATCCGGGAAAATCGGGCTGGCGATGATAAGAAATTTTGCAAACTGTTGATAGGAAGGATTTTTATGCTGATTCTCCCTGCTATTGATTTACGCGGCGGGAACTGTGTCCGCCTTATTAAAGGAGATTTCAAACAAGAAACTATCTACAGTGAACATCCCGAAGAAATTGCTCTTCGCTGGGAAGGAGAAGATGCAGAATTTCTTCACGTGGTTGACTTGGATGGAGCTCTTGCTGGAGAGCCGCAGAATATGGACGCGATAAAACGTATTCTTCAGGCGGTGACAATACCCATTGAGGTCGGAGGCGGCATACGGTCAATGGAATCGATTGATCGTCTCCTTTCCATCGGTGTTTCGCGTGTTATCTTGGGCTCTGTTGCCGTGCACAAAGAGGAACTGGTACAGGAGGCATGCAGCACATACGGAAATCGTATCGTCGTTGGCATTGATGCGAAGAAGGGAATTGTCGCAACGGATGGATGGGAAAAATCCGGCGGCATATCGGCAGTAGAGCTTGCGAAAAAACTCGGCGCATTTGGCCTGGAGACGATCATCTATACTGATATATCACGTGATGGGACACTTTCCGGTGTGAACGTCACAGAAACGGCACATTTGGCTCGCGCCTCCGGGATCAAGGTGATTGCCTCGGGCGGAGTGAAATCCATCAGCGATATTGAGGAACTCAAGAAAAGGGAATGTGATGGCATCATCGGGGTGATTGTCGGAAAATCCATTTATGAAGGAACACTATCTCTCATCGAAGCAATCTCAGCATCGCGTTGACATGTACGTGTATCTTTCGAAAGGATTGATTTCATCATGCAAACAACCTTTGCAAAACGTGTCATCCCATGTCTGGATGTCAAAAATGGACGCGTGGTCAAAGGAACAAATTTTGTTGGACTAAGGGACGCAGGAGATCCTGTCGAATTAGCAAAACGATACGACGAAGAAGGTGCTGATGAAATTGTATTTCTGGATATCACAGCATCTCATGAAAAACGGAAGACGATGGATCACGTCGTCTCAAGCTGTGCGTCCGAGGTATTCATTCCGCTCACAGTTGGCGGCGGGATAAGCACCTTGGATGATATGCAGCATATACTCAAGGCGGGAGCCGATAAGACTGCAGTCAATACCGCCGGCGTAAAAAATCCGGAATTGATCCGAGAGGGAGCTTTACGATTTGGCCGTCAGTGTATTGTCGCTGCAATCGATGCACGTCGTACCGGAAGAGATACATGGGAAGTGTATATCAATGGCGGACGTACGCCAACGGGACTTGACTGTGTAGCGTGGGCAAAGGATGCAGTACGTCTTGGAGCCGGTGAAATTCTGCTGACAAGCATGGATGCAGATGGGACAAAAAACGGCTATGATATAGAACTTACACGTGCCGTATCAGAAAGCGTCAACGTTCCTGTGATTGCTTCCGGAGGAGCAGGAACACTGCAGCATTTTTACGATGTTCTCACAAAAGGAAAAGCGGATGCCGTTCTTGCTGCGTCGCTGTTCCATTATGGTGAGTTCACGATAGAAGAGGTAAAAACATATCTTAGGTCACATGGACTGGGGGTTCGATTATGATGAATGTAGATATGTCAATGATTCAATTTGACGACCGAGGGCTGGTGCCGGCAATCGTACAGGAAGAAAACAATCAAGTCCTGATGCTGGCATATATGAATCGGGAATCGCTTGAAAAAACAATAGAGACTGGATTTGCATGGTATTACAGCCGCAGCCGCCAAAAGTTATGGAAAAAAGGCGAAACATCGGGTAATGTCCAACGCATAAAAGAAATCTCTTACGATTGTGACGGTGACACCATATTGCTGCGTGTCAAGCAGTCAGGCGTAGCGTGTCATACAGGCACCTACTCATGTTTTAGTGGTCGTAAACTCTATGACGCAGACAGTAAGAGTATTATCCCTCTAATAGAAAAAGAAGAGCATCCATTGACTGAAGTTTTGGCGTCCCTTTATCAGGTCATCCAGAACCGGCGCCTGCATCCGGTCGAAGGATCCTATACCAACTATCTATTTGATAAAGGACAGGATAAGATCCTGAAGAAACTCGGCGAAGAAACGGCAGAGACGATCATTGCCTCCAAGAATAACATTCGCGAAGATGTCCTCTATGAGATGGGAGATTTGTGGTATCATTGTCTCGTCTTGTTGGCGTATCACAACATGACGCCGGAAGATCTGCTGGAAGAATTGAAGCGGAGAAACAGCGGAGGAAAATATCATAAATTTGCCGGCAAGACAGGCATACGTCCAAATATGTGATCCCTCTGTTTTTCACCAGCTATCCATAATGGTAATTATGGATAGCTGGTGAAATAAAGAAAAACTGGAGCAAAAGATATGTGAATCTTATAACTTGTCATTGACAATAACGCAATTTGAAACTATAATTTAGATATTGGGTTATATAACTATAGATTATAGTTTTAATCAAGGAGAGTGTTCTTTTATGGCAAAGAATCCGGTCAAAATTACCGAGACTGTCCTCCGCGACGGACATCAGTCGTTGGTAGCAACGCGCATGCGCATTTCGGACATGCTTCCGCAGCTTGCGGCGCTTGATGCCATCGGCTACAATGCTCTTGAGGCATGGGGCGGTGCTACATTTGACACATGCCTTCGCTTCCTCGATGAAGATCCGTGGGAGCGCTTGGATATTCTGAAGAAGAATCTTAAAACGCCAATTCAGATGCTCCTTCGTGGCCAGAACCTGCTTGGATACAATCATTATTCCAACGATGTTGTTGAGAAATTTGTCCAGAAAGCATCTGCACACGGCGTCGGTGTCTTCCGCATCTTTGATGCATTGAACGATATCCGCAACCTGAGGGTTGCTATTGATTCGGCTCTGAAATGCCCGGAGAAACCGCATGTCCAAGGCTGCCTTGTATATACGATCAGCCCGGTTCACACAAACGAAAGCTTTGTTGAATTGGCTGTCGAGCTCGAGAAGATGGGATGTCATTCCGTCTGCATCAAGGACATGTCAGGCCTGCTGAAGCCATATGTTGCTGAGGATCTGGTCAAGAAGCTCAAAGCAGCGGTGAAGATCCCCATCGATCTCCATACACATTGCACCTCTGGATTTGGTCATGCAACGTATCTGAAAGCCATCGAGGCGGGTGTTGATATCATCGATACAGCACTGGCTCCCTTCTCCAGCGACACATCTCAGCCGTGTACTGAAACGATGGTTGCGATGCTGGAGGGAGAAGAGCGTGATACCGGACTTGACCGTCAGGCAATGACGCCGATCTCCAAGTACTTCCTCAAGGTAAAGCAGGATCTCATTAAGACGTTCAACCTTAAGGGATACTTTGACGTCAATCCGAATGTGTTGGATTTCCAGATTCCTGGCGGTATGCTTTCCAATCTTGCGAACCAGCTCAAAGAAGCCGGCATGGAAGACAAGTACCAGGATCTTCTCGACGAGATGCCGCGCGTACGCAAAGATGTCGGCTATCCGCCGCTCGTTACACCCTCTTCGCAGATCGTTGGAACCATGGCAACGTTTAACGTTATGAGCGGCCAGCGTTACAAGATGGTGCCGAATGAGTTCAAGGATCTTGCTCGCGGAAAATTCGGCAGAACCCCCGTTGAGGTCGATCGTAAGTTCCTGACCGATACACTTGGGATTGCTCCGGAAGATATCATCGAAGACTGCTCGATCGAAGATGCAAAGGCAAAGACATTCGCCGAGTTTAAGGAAGAACTGAAAGGAAAGGGATATCTCAATCCGACCGATGAGGATGTTCTCTCCTATGCCCTTTTCCCACAGGTTGCAGAGGAGTTCTTCAAGGCACACTACAAGCCGATTACAGCATACGTAAAAGAATAAGCTCAGACATAAAAAAGAAGGTGGAACGTGATTCGTCGCGTTCCGCCTTCTTTTATTTTTCCTTGAAGAATACCGATTTTCCAATAAATTCTCGAAAGATGGAATTATTGGGGATATCATCGATGTCATGAATTTCATCGACATATTGAAGAAAACGCAGAATCAATCGCGCTTCTGTATATCCCTCTTCCCCTCTGCCTATCGCCTCTAAAAGAGGTACTGCATATTTTTTTAACACACCAATTTCATAGATCAGCGCGGAATTAAACAAAACATCGGCTTCTTCCTGAAATGGGAAAATATATTTTTCCTCCCCAGCCCTGACATCCGGCCACTGCTTAATCGTCTTAATGGCCTTCGCACCACGAAATTGATGATCTCGAACCAATCTGCGAAGAAACCGCACATCTGTAGTCGGAATACGATTATGCGCATCAATATTCAGTTGTGTTAATGCACTAATATATATTTTGTATTTATTTTTTCGTGCTATATCGGCCGTAAGCCGTTCATTCAGGCCATGAATTCCTTCAATAATAATTGGTTGATCTTCTTTCATCAACAAGAAATTATCGTCATGCCATTCCCTCTTTCCTGTAATGAAATTGTAGTAAGGGATTTGTACCCTATGTCCATTTAAGAGTTCCAGCATATTTCGATTGAAGAGAGCTGTATCGATGGCGTCGATCGACTCATAGTCATACTGTCCTTTTTCATTTCGAGGCGTATCCTCACGATTTAAAAAATAATCATCCAATGAGATCATAATGGGATGCAGCCCGTTGACTCGAAGCTGTATCCGCAGTCTCTGAGCAAAGGATGTCTTCCCGGAAGATGATGGTCCAGCAATCAGAATGAGTCGTATATTGTTTCGATGTGAAGCGATGTGATCCGCAATTTGCCCGATACGTTTCTCCTGCAATGCTTCAGATACGCGTATAAGTTCTCCCATACGATGTTCTGTATTGATCTGATTTAGATCCGAGATGTATGGGCACTCCAAGATCCTCGCCCATTCCTTCGCTTCAGAAAGAATGTGTCCAAATTTCGGTTGCTCTACACGTGTTCTGATTTTCCCGTCTGTCATTTCATCTGGTGTACGTATCAAGACACCGGATTGTTCCATATCTAATGCAAACTGTCCGAGAAGTTTTGTCTCTGGGAGCATCGCTCCATACAGGTAATCTGGATAGTTACAGCACGTATATATACTGATCATGGGGTGGGGAAGTGAGGCAATCAGTGCAGCTTTTCCCCTATTACCGCGCGTCTGAAAGAGTTCAATTGCTTCTTGGCGCGGAATACCGTGTTTAAGAATAGGCACGTTGTTTGCAATCATCCCCCGCATCTCTTGTTCGATGTCTTGGATGAATCGAAGATTGATGGATTGTCCTGGGATTTTAACTTCACAATATAGGCCTTTATTGACCGTAAACTTGGCGACGACTTCTGCCTCTTTGTTCATATTGGACAGCGCAACGATAAAGAGAAAGAGTACGGAACGTTGGTAGATTCTCCATCCAAGGGCAGTATTCAACTCAATAAATGAAATCTCATCATCATGATTATATTCTGACTGTATATCTCGTACTTCGCCGTTGATTTTAGCAGCAACAATTGGACTAGAGTAGTTCTGCGCTTCCTCTTGTGCAAGCTGTATCAATGTTTCTTGCATCAGAATCCCCCTTCTCTCTTTACAGAAAAACCTGCTCACAATGAGCAGGTTTTCATCAAATAAAGAATGTAACAATTTTATAGGTAATTGCACCCATGACAGCCGTACACGGGATTGTCAGCACCCACGCTATTACCATTTGCTGTGCGACACCCCATCGGACTGCGTTAATGCGTTTTGCCGCTCCTACGCCCATAATGGAGCCGGAGACGACATGTGTTGTGCTCACAGGCAAATGCAGCAAAGTTGCACCAAATATGATAATGGATGAGTTCAAATCCGCCGAAAAGCCTGAAATCGGCTGTAATTTAAATATCTTACCTCCGATGGTCTTGATGATGCGCCATCCTCCGACTGCTGTTCCACAAGCCATTGCAGTTGCGGCAAGGATCTTGACATAGGTGGGGACTTCGAACGCATCAATATATCCACCAGCCAATAAGGCGAGTGTAATGATGCCCATAGACTTCTGTGCATCGTTGGAACCATGAGAAAATGCCATAGTAGCAGCCGATAGGATCTGCATCTTCTTGAATTTCCCGTTGATGGATGTCGGACGTGAATGCCCAAACACACGGAACAACAGCAACATAATTATGCATCCAGATACCATACCGACCAATGGAGATAAAATCAACGAGAGGACAATTTTTTCGATTCCCGTGAAGTTCAATCCGTCGACGCCAGAGGACGTCATCAAAACAGCGCCGATCACTCCCCCGACAAGTGCGTGTGAACTGCTGGAAGGCATCGAAAACTTCCACGTGATCACATTCCATACAATAGAGCCGAACAGTGCAGCAATAAGAACGTGTTCGTCTACATGAGATGCTGATTTTACGATATCTGAACCGATGGTCTTCGCCACACCGGTGCTGTACATTGCACCGAAAAAATTAAGGACTGCGGCCATAATAATGGCGTGCTGCGGATGAATCGCTCTCGTGGAAACAGAAGTTGCAATCGCATTCGCTGTATCATGAAAGCCGTTGATAAAGTCGAATATCAATGCCAACAGGATCACTAGAAAGATCAAGAGCTGCAAATTAGGCATATTTCATTACCACTCCTCGCAGCATATCAGCAATATGTTCGCAATGATCCAGCGTATCTTCCAGCTGTTCCAGAACATCTTTCCAGCGAATGAGTTCGATAGGATCTTTCTCGTGTTCAAACAGATAGGCAACTTCGCGACGATAGAAGAGATCGCCTTCACTTTCAAAGCGTTCAATCTTGTGCGATGCGTCCAATATGCCTACTTGATTTTTGCGGATATTCCCCAAAAAAGATACCGCACGAACAATTTCCTCCGTTGCAGAGAGCAATAATTTGGTCAGGTTTATTGCTCCCGGCATTGGTTCCCCCATATGATACATATCATATCGCTGTAGTATCCCTTGGAGGAGATCCACACCGTCATCGAGATTGTTTGCCAATGCGTATATGTCTTCACGATCGATCGGTGTAATGAAAGTGAGATTCAGCTTGTCAATAATACGGTCATTGATGGCATCCGCTTCGTGTTCAATTTTGTTGATTTCTTCTACCTTAACCGCCGTTGTTTTGTAATCCCGGATGACCTCGTCCAGAATCAAAGCTCCTGCATGAAAGAATTTTGCACTTTCAAGGAATAGATCAAAGAACTCATCATCCTTCTGTTTGAAATTAAACATAAATCCAGATCCTCCCCAGGAATACATTTACTTGGAGGTACATACAGAAAAATCACATCCCAATAATATCATTATTTCAGATTGACAGCAAGCCAAAATTTGACCGTACTCAAATCCTTTCGGCAAGCCGCTCTGCGAGGAGTGTATAGCGGCGTCTCGTTCGATCATTGCTTACAGCGGTAAAGAGTGCAGTGCGATCTCCTACAAGGATCACACGTTTTTTTGCGCGTGTGACAGCAGTATATAGGAGGTTACGCTGCAGCATAATATGATGCGCACGTACAAGCGGCAAAATTACAGTGCTGTATTCGCTGCCTTGACTCTTGTGTACACTCATGACATAGGCGAGTGTAAGTGATACAAACTCATCCCGTGTATACGTGACATCCACATCATCCGTATATTGCACGATAAGTTTCTCTGTATCAATCCATACAATACGGCCAACATCGCCATTGAAAACATTTTTGGTATAGTCATTTCGTATCTGCATGACCTTATCGCCGCTGCGAAATCCTGCGATCAACTTATTGTCTTCCGTTTGTGGGTTAAGGGCTTCCTGCAGCGTACGGTTGAATGCATCTACGCCACATGCTTCACGACGCATGGGCGAAAGCACCTGCATGTCCATCACAGAGTGTCCCGTAGCAATCAATGATTGACAAATTGATAGGATTTGTTTCGCAGCTTCCTCGGCGGATACTGCCGGAACAAAGGAGAAATCATCTTCCGTAAATGTCGGCATACATCCAGTGTTGATTGCATGTGCATTGAGCACGATTGTTCCTCTGTTATTCTGACGAAAAATCTGTGTCAGACGCACGCACGGAAAAACGCCCGAACGAAGAAGATCTTTTAGTACCGATCCTGGCCCAATTGCCGGAAGTTGATCTGCATCTCCAACGAAGATAATATGTGTGCCCGGAAGGACAGCGGAAAGCAGGTGCTGCATAAGCACAATATCCATCATGGATACCTCATCGATGATGATAACATCTGCCTCGAGCATACATTCTGCATCGCGTGCAAAATGCATCTCACCGTCTTCGCGTCCTTGTGCTTCGAGCATGCGATGTACAGTGGCTGCGGGAGCCCCTGTCGCCTCCGAAAGACGTTTTGCAGCACGGCCTGTTGGCGCGGCGAGAAGGATCTCCAGCCCTTGCTCTCCCATAATATCAATCATGCTTCGAATCACTGTTGTCTTTCCTGTGCCAGGGCCGCCGGTAAGTATGACAACGCCATGAAGCAGAGATGCAATCACGGCATCTCGCTGCTGCTGTGCGAGTGTTACGTCATGTTCTTTCTCCCATGTGCTGACAAGTGCTGCTGGGTTGTGTACGTGAATTGGTTCTGCCTTTTGCTTCAGCATGCGGAGGAGATCTGCGGTTTCCACCTCTGCATGATACAATTGGGGCGAGTAAATCAGACGCTCTCCCATCTCGTCCACGGCATAGACGCGATGCATTTTCACCTCGCGTCGGAGTACATCCATAATGTCAGCATGCTCGACACCTAGACGCTTGGCAGTATGCTCAATCAGCAGCGCCTCTGGAATGCAGCAATGCCCATTGGACGCAATTTGTGCCAGTTCAAAAAGGATGCCTGCTGCAATCCGTTCCATTGAGTTTTTTTCCCACCCACATGCTGCAGCAATCGTATCCGCCGTGACAAAACCAATACCATCCACTTCTTGTGCCAGCTGATATGGATTTGTCTCCATCACCTTTAGAGAGAGCAAGCCATATTGCTTGAAGATACGGGCGGCATATCCCCCGGTCACACCGTGCTCTTCCAGCCAAAGCATAATATCACGCAGTTCGTTTTGCCTATGATAGGATGCTGTGATTTTCTCTGCCGTTTTAGGTCCAATTCCGGTAACTTCCGTTAGACGACGTGGGGTGCTCTCTATGACCTTTAGCGTGTCTGTACCAAAACGTTCAACGATACGACGTGCTGTTGCCGGGCCGATTCCTTCGATCACACCGGAAGACAAAAACCGTTCAATGCCATGTGCCGTCGTCGGTGCACTAACGCGCATTTGCATCGCTCGAAACTGTCGCCCAAAACGAGGATGCACAACCCATGTTCCGCTTAAATGCACTTCCTGTCCGAGAAGCGGTGCGGGAAGGTTCACCGTTGCCGTACATTTTGACTGACCTTGCAGCCGCAGGCGAAAAACAGAAAATTCATCATTTGCAGCCGAAAAAATGATATGATCTACAATACCGGTTAGTCGTTCTTCCTTGTTATTGAAATCAAGATCTTTCTGAAGCTGCATCATCGACCTCCGTCAGCTGCTCCCAATTGGTATAGCGCTGTATAATTTCCTGCTCTTTCTCTGCATACGATGCAGCAACAGTGCGGCTGCGTTCGGGGTCACTTTGTGTTTCCGGTAAATTCATCTCGTATTCCAACCATTTCAGCTCTGCCTCAGCCATAGCGATCTCTGCTTCAGCACGTTCGATCATTTCCTGACGGCGGTCCGTAGGCAGCGTGCTTGCTGACGACTGACTATGGGAATTGTTTTTTTGCGCAGGAGGTTGTTCTGTTTTCTTCTTTTGGGAGACATGTCCCTGCTCTTGTGGCTGTGAAGACGCCTCTTCTTTTTTCATCAGATAGTAACTGTACCCACCGAGATACTCCGTGATCGTTCCTTTGTTCAACACCAATGTGCAGTTTGCTGTCTTATCCAGAAAATAGCGATCGTGAGATACGGCAATGAATGTTCCAGGGAAGGCCATAAGAGCCTCCTCTACTGCCTCACGTGCCGGGATATCAAGATGGTTCGTCGGCTCATCCAGAACGAGAAAATTTGCTCCTGTCAGCATCAGTTTCAGAAATGCGACGCGCGCCTGTTCACCGCCGGACAATTCCCCAATACGACGGAGCACATCATCTCCGTGAAAGAGAAATGTACCGAGATAGCTGCGCGCTGTCTCCTCGCTTAATCCGTAGGTATAGCTAATTTCATCTAAGATCGTATTATTGGGGTTAAGGCCTTCGTGCTGCTGGGAAAAATATCCAATCTTGACACGACTGCCGATCTTCACACGTCCTTCTGCTTCACGTTCTCCCACCAGAATTTGAAGGAGTGTCGTCTTCCCTGCACCATTTTCTCCGATCAGTGCCACACCGTCTCCTTTTCGTATCAAAAGGGAGATATGATCAAGAATACGATGCCCATCCTGATAGGAGAATGAGACATCCTCAAGTTCCGCAACACGCTGTGCGCACTCTTCCGGCGGAGCAAAGGAAAAGAATTGAAACTGCGCTGCTTCAGGCGGAAGTACGATGCGTTCCAACCGATTAAGCTGACTCTGTCTGCCGCGTGCCTGTTTTGCTTTTATCCCTGCTTTATACTTGCGAATGTATTCTTCTGTCTTACGGATATGGTCCTGTTGTTTTTCGTAAGCATGCTGAAGTGCTGTGCGGCGCTCATTTTTTATGCGTATGTAATGTGTATAATTTCCTGTATACGACGTAATGGTCTGATGTTCGAGCTCGAGAATATGCGAGGCGACACGATCAAGAAAATAACGATCATGAGAAATTAAAAGCACACCGCCTCTGTAGGAGCGGATAAATTCCTCCAGCCATTCGATCATGCCGATATCCAGATGGTTGGTCGGCTCGTCTAAAAAAAGAAAATCCGGTTTACGCAAAAGTGCTTTGGCAAGACATATACGTGTTGTCTGACCACCGGAAAAATGATGAACATCCTTAGTCAAATCCGATTCGGAAAAACCAAGGCCAAATGCAACGCGCCGAATATGTCGTTCAAAATCGTACCCATTCATGGATTCGAATTGATTCACAAGATTTCCATAGGCTTTGAGATCTTCTTCGCTGCTCTGTCCGGAAGAGATACGACGTTCCATCCGTTCTTTTTCTTCACGAAGTGAAATAATATCAGAGAAAGCGCTGTATAATTCATCATACAGTGTTTCCGAAGAAAATACTGCCTGCTGCTCAACGTAACCGATGGTATCGGTCGGATCGACAGACACCGTACCATCATCCGCCTCCTCTCGTCCAAGGAGAACACGCATCAGTGTTGTTTTACCGCTTCCGTTAGCGCCCACAAGACCTATTTTATTACCGCGCATAATTTCAAGGTTCACATGAGAAAAAAGTGTATGTATCCCATACGATTTTTCCAGCCCAACCGCCTTAAAACTCCCCATATTACGCTTCTCCATCTTTGTGCTTTCGCGCTGACTGATAGTCACGTCCGATATATATGATTGCCTGCTGTTCTCCGGCTCCGTCCACCGGCATAATAACGCATGGGAACGGCATGCCATAAAAAAGATTGACATGCGAATCCGCCGTCATGACTGCAGTTTTTGGACGATCTGACGATCGTCCCGTCTCGACACTTGAAATTCGAAATCCTTTTGCCTGCAGAATATCTGCTACTTCTGCCCCTGCCCCATTAATTCCGCTGGAATTGACGATGAGGACTGAAATACAGTCCGTTGAATCCTGTCGCTTTTCTGTGCCTGCTTCTTTTGATTCTTTTTGTTCGGCTGTACGATGTGCACTGATCACACGATCTCCCTCCGCCAACAGTTCATCAGAAGAAGGAAAATTGACTTTCGTACTGTTCTCCATCATTCTGCGCAGCCGTTCCGGCATATTGGCGAGGTATTGATCGGCATCCCGTTCAGCTTCTTCACGCATTGGTTCTGACAGTTCTCTTCCGACGCCTTCCATGAGCAGTGATCTTGATGCGACAATGTCCGGAATCCAATAACTCACATCTCCTAGGTATGCAGGAGTTCCTGCAACCATTGCCATCGAAAGTCCATCTGCTTCAATATGTTTAAACCGTTTTGTCAGCGCAATCAACTGTCGCAGAGAAAGATCGGTCTGAACTACATTCTTTACTTCCCCTAATATTGCAGAGATGCGGGGCAGAATCTCCGGGGATATGAGGCGGGTAAAAAAAGCCCGAATGAAGCGCTGCTGGCGTGAAATGCGCCCGATATCCCCTTCCCCATCCCGATAACGCACATACTGAATGGCATGAGCACCATCCATGTGCTGCATGCCGGGCTGAAGGTCAATGATAAGACCGCCATTGTCGTCCCAGGGATCTTCATAATGCATGCGTTTCTCTACGTCGATATCAACACCGCCGACAGCGTCGACAATCCGCTCAAACGCTGATATGTCAATCAAAATATAGTGTGATACAGGCACACCGAGCAGCTTGCGAACAGATGAAATTGTCAGATCATGGCCGCCAAATGCATAAGCATGGTTGATTTTATCATATCCATAGTTTTCGATTTCAACGCGCGTGTCGCGAGGGATGGAGAGCAGTGCTATCTGATCTTTTTTTTCATCGACGGCGGCAAGCATCAGCGTATCGCTTCGTCCGATATCGTTATCTCTGCGATCTATGCCCATGAGCAGCACGTACCCGAGATCGCCGTAAACACCGGTACACCCGTTGGCCGCCCTTAATGAACTGGAAAAAATATATCCTCCTGCATAATAAATCACACACACCAGTACAAATGAAAGCGTAAATATAATTCCTGCATACTTAGCAAACATACGATCTGTTGTTGCCTCATCCGATGGGGTTATTTCAGGTTCTTGTGCCATCGAGTCGTAAATCTCCCTCTCCGCTTATATCGATCGGATTTAGTATAGCAAAAACAGGCATTCTGCGCAAACGATACCTACAAACGAAAGGCTTTGTAACTGGTCAATTTGGCTTTACAAAGCATTACATTTCATGTAAACTGGTATCCATAATTTAAACATCTGGATTTATACACATAAACAGATAAAGGAATAATCCAGATACGGGGAATATGGCACAATATTGCAGGGGGAAAATTATGCTTAGACTTCCTGTATCAAAATTAAAAGATGGCATGATCCTTGGGCAGAGCCTATTCAACACTGCTGGTGGAAGTTATTTGGTCAAGGGGCAGCCTGTCACCATTGACTATATACGAAAGCTACATCAGATCGGTATTCAGTCCGTAACTGTTACTTCCATGGATCCTGCATACAAGCTGCCGCCGCCTCCAGATGTGATTGAAGAAAAAACACGGATCAATGCAATCGGCACAGTCTACAATACATTCCAATCTATTGAAGAAAATGGAACACTTGATGTAGATGCATTACAAAAAGTGACAGATTCCATTGTCTTTGATCTTTTTGAGAATCATGAAAACCTCGTTCAGCTGACGGATATTCGTGCCCATGACGCATATACGTTTGCTCACAGCGTCAATGTAGCCGTTCTTTCGGCTATGATGGGGATGCTATGTCATCTTCCCAAAGATGAGTTATCACTCATTACTCTTGGAGGACTCTTACATGATCTAGGGAAAGTAGATGTAAACACAGACATCCTTACCAAAAGACGGGGACTAAACGACAATGAGTTCAAGATCATGAAAAAGCACCCAGAAGATGGTGCTCGTCGTATTCTGAAAATGAACGATCTTCCAAAAACGAGTATCCTGGCTGCTATTGCCAGTCAACACCATGAGCACATTGATGGAACGGGGTATCCAAACGGAATTACAGGGAATGAAATGCATCGTTATGCTAAGATAACAGCGATTGCAGATGTCTATGATGCCCTGACTAGTGAACGCCCATATAAGAAGGCGTATATGCCAAATATTGCCTATAATATCATGTACAACATCAATAAAGGTCAATTTGATAGAGACCTGCTAAATACGTTCTTTAATAATGTAGCACTCTATCCAGAAGGAGCCGTGTTAAAAACGACTTTGGGGTTCGCCGTTGTCAAAGAGAGTAAGTTTGGTCGTACAACAACTCCAATTATTATTCTTTTTGCCGATACCAATGGAAAACTATTACATGAAAGAACCGTTATTGATCTTTCAGACATAAAAGATGGTGCAAAATCTATACAACTTGTGCCAACAGGAAATGAACTGTATCACTTTATCCATGAACTAGGTGTCGATCCGTCTTCCTATCTTGAAGAAGAACGCAAAAAAGATAAGGATGCAGGAATAAAATCCTCAGGATTATCCACCGCACCATGTGTGAATATTACTTGACCAGTTAGTTGATCTGTACAAAAAGAACAGTACGCACGGACAATCATGGGAGCATTCCACAAATCTCCTGAAGGGGTTCGTTCGTACTGTTTTTTTATATCCTTTTCGCAAGGAGCACATCTGACATTTCGGATATTGTATTACAATTTCCAACAGGGTAACCGATCTCTTCAAGATCTTTTCCGAGCCTTAGAAGATGCGGTGCAACAAGAGAGGCACGATCTAAGAGATCTGTATCTCGGAAAATCTTCCAAGGAGCCCCCTCACCTATTACCTGCCCATCTGCAAGTAAAACTAAATGTTGCGCCACACAAAGAATATCTTCCATACTGTGTGAAACAAGTATGATGCACATCTTTTGTTCACGATTCAACACAGAAAGCATTGCTAGAAGTTCTTCACGACCACGTGGATCTAGACCAGCAGTCGGTTCATCCAATACAAGGTAACGCGGTGCAAGAGCCAGCACTCCGGCGATTGCCGCACGTCTGCGCTCTCCTCCAGACAGAGCAAATGGAGAACGATCCCGATACCCTTGCGGAAGATGCAGCAGATCCATTGCTTCCTGTACGCGTTTTTCAACATCTATCTCAGATAGTCTTTGGTTGCGCGGGCCAAAAGCAATATCTTCATAAACGGTTTCTTCAAAGAGCTGGTACTCCGGATACTGAAATACCATACCGACGCGAAAACGAAAGGAGCGTTCAGTTATATCGATGTTTTTTTGCTTTGTCCAGAGCGATACTCCATCAACAGTGATATTTCCGGATGTCGGCCGGATAAGGCCGCCGATCATTTGCATCAGTGTAGATTTTCCAGCACCTGTTTCTCCGGCAATCGCAGTAAATGATTCTTCTGTAATCGTTAGCGAAACATCGCGAAGTGCTGTGTGGGAAAGCGGTGTATCCTCCATATAGATATGGGAGACAGAATTTATCTCGATAGACAATGGACCAACTCCTCGTCTGTTAAAATATCTTGCGGCAGATCTTCTCCACCGATACGCAGCCGCTGCGCAAGATCAGCTGCAAGAGGAAGATCCATCCCTAAACTTCGCACATATTCCGGCTTGCTAAACACGTTCCGGGGCGTACCGTCCATGACAACTTTTCCTTTATCCATCAAAATGATTCGATCAGCGGCAATGGCTTCTCCCATAAAGTGGGTGATGTATACAATCGTTGTCCTTTGTTCCTCATGCAGTTTCTTCACTGCCGAAAGAACCTCAGCACGACCACGTGGGTCAAGCATTGCCGTTGGCTCATCAAGAACAATACACTCAGTGCGCATCGCAATAGCCCCAGCAATAGCTATACGTTGTTTCTGCCCGCCGGAGAGAAGATGAGGCGCATCACCGGCGTGTGTACTCATTCCGACAAGATTAAGAGCATCTCGCACACGTTTTCGTATTTCCTCCGAAGGAACACCAAGATTTTCAGGTCCAAAGGCAACATCATCCTCAACAATAGCTGCAATCAACTGGTTATCCGGATTTTGAAATACCATACTTACTTTTTGTCGAATCTGCCAGTGCAAGGATTCATTCCGTGTGTCCATCCCATCAACAAGGCACTGCCCTGATGTCGGAAGAAGAAGTGCATTCAGATGACGTGCAAGTGTAGATTTTCCAGAACCATTAGCACCAAGGACAGCAACAAATTCCCCTGATGGAATGGAAAGAGTGATTCTGCTAAGTGCTTCATGTTCTTCATCATCTCCACTTTGATAGATATGTGACACTCGATCAAGTGAAAAAAACGGCTTTGATTGCATCATTTCCTATCATCCTGTGTGTTTTTTGTTCGAGTCTTTAGGTAAACATGGAATATTGTTCCTTTACCGACTTCACTCTCAAGGGTAATTGTTCCGTGATGTGCTTCAACAATCTCACGTGCGATCGCGAGCCCAAGACCATTCCCCCCCATGCGGCGTGAACGCGCTTTATCGACGCGATAAAACCGATCAAAGATTCGCCCTTGATCTTCTGCTGCAATACCAATGCCACTATCTGCGACAGATAGATGGATACGTCCATTTTCTGACAACACAATGGAAACCATTATATGCCCATGATCCAATGTATACTTCACTGCATTATCGATCAATATCAGTATAAGTTGCCGTATCTTTTGCTCATCAGCATATATCTCCATATGGCTGGGAAGCATCTCTTTAATAGCAATATCCTTTTTCTCGGCAAACGCCCGCATCATGCGAACCGTCTGTCTAGCGACAGCAGCAATGTCCATACGCACTGGTTTGAGCTGTAAGGCTTTCCCATCTGTTCGCGCAACTGTGAGCAGGTCACTCACGAGTTTCGTCATCTTCTTTACCTCATCGCGCACATCCTCAATCACTTGCTTTAGAAAAGGCGATGTGATTGTCGGATCACTGCGCAGAAGATCTGCAGAGGCGAGGACAACAGCGAGAGGTGTGCGGAGTTCATGTGAAGCATCTGCGGCAAATTGACGCTGGCGTTCGTATGCCTCGCGAATTGGCTGCATAGCTCCACCGGAAAGAACATAACCAATAGCGGCAGCAAAGATGATAGCGATCACCCCCAACGCTGCCAGCGCTGATGTTGCCTTTTCTAGTCCATTATACATGGCAGTAACATCTTTGCCAACGTACACAGTCTGCATTGGCATCGGGGGGCTGGAGACAGTCTGCGATGTCATCATTACTTTCGTCTGTACACCGCGCTCATTCATCTTAGTAAAAACACGTACCTCACGATCCGACGGAGCCCACGCGCTGACAATATCCAAAACAAAGGACTCAATGCGGGATGACGCACGTGAAAAATTGATTAAACGTCCATGGTCATCAAATACATAATAAAAAAGACGGTCATTGGTACTCCGGTATAATTGTGCCTCATCAGCATCTATACCGGAATGCAATTCATGATATACTTGTGATTCCACGACACTGTCTGCCGTATCCAAGAGCTCTCGCGCCTGTTCGGATGTAATCGCCCACTGCATCGTTTTATGCATAGCAAAAAGGAGGACGATAACCAGCCCTCCCATAACCAGTGCATAACGCAGCATCAAAAATAAGCGGCTGCGTCCGAATAGATTGCGTTCGCTCAATTCGATGCCTCCAATTTATAGCCGACACCACGTATTGTCTTGATGGATGCCTCCTCTCCTGCTGCATCTAGTTTTTTTCGCAACATCTTCATATAGGAGTCGATATTATTTGAGCTGACGTCTGCCTCCAGTCCCCAAATACGATCAAGAATAATATCACGCGGAACAACGATACCAATATTTTGTGCCAGTAAGTCAAAGAGCTGGAACTCTCTCGGAGAAAGTTGAATTATTTTACCATTCTTTTCGAGAATATTTGCCGTACGATTCAGCTTAAAGCCGCCGATTTCATCGACTTCGTGTTGTATACGCTGCGTTGACCGTCTGCCAAGTGCACGCAGGCGCGCCAAAAGCTCAGAAAACTCGAATGGCTTTACGAGATAATCATCCGCACCAGCATCGAGTCCCTTCACTCGATCCTCCACAGAGTCCCGTGCTGTCAGCATGAGAATGGCACGATCATAGCCGTTTCGGCGCAGGCGTGCACAGGCATCGACTCCTGACTCGCCCGGCATCATCCAGTCCAAGATCAGAATATCGTACTCTGTGTAGGTTGCATACGCATAAATATCACTGCCGTCTGTCACCCACTCAACACTGATGTCGTTTTGTTCAAGCATATATTGGATGAGCTTGCCAAGGCGCAGATCATCTTCTGCCAAAAGCACACGCATAATACCATCTCCCTGCTATATCGAATAGAATTATAGATAAGGGGGGTGAAAGATAGCTGAAAAAGGAGCTAACGCATCGCTATGTGCACTGATGCAATCATGCGATAAAAGACAAATATCCCAAGCCCGTAGCAAGTCAGCATAATGACTCCCATCGGAATGGCTGTATAATCACCTGCGATGCCTACCACAGGCATCATGCAGGCTCCCAGCAGCATCGAGAAACATCCAATCAATGCAGAAGCACTGCCCGCATTTTTCCCCTGTCGTGAAAGCGCGAGAGAAAAGCTCGCCGCACCCATCACCGAGAGTGGTATGATGGTAATAAAGAGTAGAATAAAGATAACAGGAAGCGGTGCGGAAACAAAAAATCCAATCAGAAGCAAGCTGCTCCCGATCAGTGGAACAAGTACGGCATATTTCAACATAACGATATCCGGCACACGTCCAGCAAAACGGGCCGGTAAAATTCCGGCAAGGAGAAGCCCCGCTCCAATCACGGCAAAAATCATACTAAATCCCTGTGGAGAGACACCATAGATATTCTGAAAGACGAATGAAGAGCCAGAGAGGTAGGAAAAGAAGGCACCAAATACGAAGCACTGCAACAGACAATGTCCGAGAAAATAACGATCATGTAAAAGGATGGGGAATTTCTTCAGAGAATCCATCACGTTCTTGCTGCGTTGTTCTTTGGGGAGCGTCTCTTGATAAGCGAGAGTTGCACCAGCCAGCACTACGCCGATGAGTGTCAATAAAATGAAAGTGGCGCGCCACTTTGCAAAAAGAAGAATCTGTCCGCCGATCACAGGCGCAATAATGGGGGCAAATCCGTTGACCATCATGAGTACAGAAAAGAACCGTGTGAGCTCTGAGCCTTCGCAAACATCACGTGCGATTGCACGTGAGATAACAATTCCGCTCGCCCCAGCGAAACCGGCAAAGAAGCGAAAGAAGAGGAAAAGATATATATTCTGCGCGAGTACGCAGCCGAGCGTTGCACCGACAAAGACAAGCATTCCGATCAGAAGAGGCCTGCGGCGTCCCCAGAGATCACTCCATGGACCGGCAAGAATCTGTCCAAGTGCCATGCCCAGCGTTGTCATAGTAAGCGTCATCTGTACTAATGACGTTGGGACAGAAAAGGCTTCCTGCACCTCAGGCAGTGCCGGGAGATACATATCCGTTGAGACCGGTGCAATTGCCGTCATAACACCAAGGAATATGGTCAGCCAAAGCCGCGTACGCGCATTCATGTCCATTGTATTTCTCCCTGATTCTCGTTTGCTGTATGTACCAATTTTTTCAAGCAGCGTTTGCAGCAGTTGATTTCTTTCCGCGGCTCATCAGCCATGCCTTTATCGTTTCCCATATTGCAGTTGCAATGACGATTCCCGCTGCGATGGATGCCGCATAGAGGAAGGTCTTTATCCCCTGCGTACCAAATTTATCCCAGTCAGCAGCAACTGCATAGAACATTGTTCGGTAGAGCGAACCACCGGGAACCATGGCGATAACACCGATGATCAAAAAAATTGTTGCGGGGCATTTATAAAAACGTGCCAGAATTTCTGCGGCAAGTGTCGCAAATACAGCTCCAGCAAAGTAACCGGCATACTCATTCCAATCGAGTGCTATGAACAGGATGGTGAATCCCCAGGCAATCATACAGACTACAGCTCCTACACAGGCATCTTTGATATGCCCATGCCAAAGCAGATGAAAAAAGAATCCACCGATGAGAGACGTGAGGAGATAGACCCACCACGTTGTTTGAAAAGCGATGATGGTTCCTGATGAACTAAACGCAAAGCCGGTAGCGATCAGCAGGCTCAGAATAAATGCCTCTGCACTCTTGAGCAACCCGGAAATCGTTTCCTGACTGAACATATCGCGAATCGAGTTCATGAGGGCAAGCCCTGGGATCACCGGCATAATGTTGCCCATATTTATCGCAGCCGGATGAATATCCATCCCCATCCACATGAATGAGTTGGCAAAAACACCACCGATAAAACTAAGCAAAACAAGGGCACAGTATGGATTCAGTTTTGTTCTGCCAAGCAAATATTGAATGAGCCGAAGAAAAACACCAACGATCCCGGCACATACGGCATCTTCTAAACGCCCGCCGAAAAAAGCAGAAAAACTGCCCGCGATAATGGCCCAATAAAATACAGACGCTTTGAGAGAAATCTCATCCATCGTATCAATGTCGCGTATACGCGCCTTTATTTCATCCGAAGTGATGGGACGTGCACAAATTTCTCGTGAAAGTTGATTTAATGCGATCAATCGCTGAAAATCAAAGTTCTGGCCCGGAACACGACGCATCTGTGTAATGACGCCGATGTCCTCCCCACGTATCGTCACAACAATGCTGGAGGTAATGACCATGACATCCACATGGCGAACTCCGTAGGCGCGACATATAAAGTTGATCGTTCGCTCTACGCGGCTTACCTCCGCACCAGTTACGAGCATGCGCTGCCCAATGTCGATGGCACGTTCCAGAATCTTGTTGATGTTAATTCGTGCTGTTTCGTTTATCATAATGAACATAGTTATAACATGACTTTACTGCCATGTCACGCTTTTTCAAAGAAAAACAGCAGAACCGTTTTCACAGTCCTGCTGCACACTCCATGTATGATATTATTCTACGGTAACAGACTTTGCGAGATTCCGCGGCTTATCCACATCGCAGCCGCGCGTAATTGCAGCATAGTACGCAAGCAGCTGAAGCGGGATAACCGAGAGAATCGGCATAATGAACTCATCGGATGCCGGTACGTGCATCACATGATCCACGTACTTTTTCAATTCAGTATCCCCTTCGGCAGCAATACCGATAACAACGGCATCACGTGCCTTGACCTCCTTGATGTTGGAAAGGGTTTTCTCGTAAACGTTCCGCTGGGTTGCCAGTGCGATGACCGGAACACCTTCTACGATCAGAGCAAGTGTACCATGCTTCAGCTCACCCGCAGCATAGGCTTCTGCGTGGATGTACGAAATCTCCTTGAGCTTGAGTGCTCCCTCGAGGGATACGGAATAGTCAAGACCGCGGCCAATGTAGAAAACATCCTCATTAAACCCGTACTGCTTGGCAAATGTCTTGATGGGATCAACGTCAGACAAGATCTCTGAAATCTGCGAGGGAATCTCCTGCAGATGTTCCACTAGTTCCGCCGTGCGCTTTGGCGCAATCATCCCCTTGATCTCCGTCATATACAGTGCAAGCATGAAGAAGAGGACGAGCTGTGTTGTGTATGCTTTCGTCGATGCAACGGCAATCTCAGGTCCTGCCCATGTGTAAACGACCTGATCTGCCTCGCGCGCAATGGAGGACCCAACGACGTTCGTAATCGCAAGTGTCTTTGCTCCACGACGCTTGGACTCCTTGAGTGCCGCAAGGGTGTCACTGGTCTCGCCGGACTGCGATACAACGATCAGCAGCGTCTTGTCATCGACAATTGGGTCACGATAACGGAACTCTGATGCGACATCCACTTCGACCATGACGCGAGCCATTTTCTCAATATAGTATTTCCCAACGAGTCCTGCATGATATGCCGTACCACAGGCGACAATATAGATCTTGTTGAATGAATTGAGATACTCGGGGGTCCAAGAGAGTTCTTCAAAAGAAATACTCTTCTTGTCACTCGTAATGCGCTGGCTCATCGTGTCACGAACGGCTTTCGGCTGTTCATGAATTTCCTTGAGCATGAAATGCTCATAGCCTCCTTTTTCCGCGGCCTCAGCATTCCACGTAACTTCAAATACCTTCTTGGCAACGGGCTCGCCCTTGCGGTCAGTGATCTCGACACTGTCCTTGCGTACAATGGCAAGTTCGCCGTCCCCCATGATGTAGGTGCGGCGTGTACGGGAGATAATCGCGGGGATATCCGAGGCGATATAGTTCTCCCCTTCGCCGAGGCCAATGATCAGCGGGTTGTCCTGCTTTGTGCAGACAAGCATATCCGGGTGTTTGCGGCTCATAAATGCCAGAGCATAAGACCCTTCGATACGACGCAGAACCTCGCGAACAGCTGCAACGAAATCGCCTTGATATACGTCCTCCAGAAGATGAACAACTACTTCTGTATCCGTTTCGGACTTAAATACATGACCTTTTTCGATGAGCTCTTCCTTCAGTGAAAGATAATTTTCGATAATGCCGTTATGGACAATGGCAAAATCGTTGTGACAATCCACATGAGGATGTGCATTCACATCCGACGGACGACCGTGCGTCGCCCAACGCGTATGACCGATACCGATGTTGCCAACGGGGACATTTCCCTTGATCTTGTCACGAAGCGCAGACAGGCGTCCAACACTTTTCTCAACACGAACACTTCCGTTGTCGTAAACAGCGATTCCGGCTGAGTCATAACCGCGATACTCCAGTTTGGACAGACCATCCAGCAGAAACTCTGCTGCCTGACGATCACCGACATAACCAACAATTCCACACATAAAAATACCTCCTGATCGAGTAAAATATCGCTCAGGGATTTCACTCTGACTGCAGCTTTGTCCACGCAGTCACCCGCATGATTTGACCACAGCCTATCGGCAGAGTATGCCGGAAGGCATCCGCTGACGGCTCGACAACCTTCTCCTCGTCCTCTGAGAAAACATCTCCCCAGAGCCAGCGCTAAGAATAATTAATTCTTTTTTATAAATGAAATCCCCCATGCATCAGATGATGCATGGGGACATTCTATCCGATATAGCACAATAAGTCAATCGTTCACATCTGCGAGCAGAAAAGATGCTGTTAATTCATGGCATTTTGGCGACATAGTGACTGAAACTCCCGATGACGAGCTGCGGAAATTCTTCATGAAGAAGATGCATAAAATTTTTCGTCCCAACGGGCATCCCCTCCCCCCCCGGCATGACTTGCAGAAATTGCGTCGGATCGATATTGAGATTTCTCATCTGAATCATCTGGACTGGAAGCTCACGGAAAAATTGCTGCCAAGCATGGAGTTCCTCGGGGCGATCGGTAAATCCCGGAAAATGCAGCAAGTTGATGGAAACATATACTTGGTGTTTCAATGCATAATGGATGGACTCCTTAACAGAGTCCAGCTGATAGCTTGCGCGATAATATGCATTGTAGCTTTCAGGCCGTGCGCTAATCATGGATACACGCAAAGAATCAAGCCCTGCATCGACAATTTTTCTCATGCCTTCCGGATATCCGGCATTGGAGTTCATGTTGATTTGACCGCGCGTGGTTACGCTGCGTATTTTACGAATTCCAGCAGAAATCCGATCTGCGGCAAGCGACGGTTCACCTTCACAGCCCTGTCCAAAGCTGATGATTCCATCCGGGGCGAGCGAGAGATGATAGATGCCAACCTCAGCGATTTCATCTGCTGTCGGTGCGAAGGTTATTCGCTCTTGCGGAGACGGACAGCATTCTGAGCTCTGTAGGGATATGCAGCCGAGACAGTTGGCATTACAGACGGGTGATGTCGGCACACCGCATTCCCAGCGCCGGTAGAACAGGTTCTGTGCCGTGAGACAATGATAGTTCAGCGAGCAGTTCCCCACCTGCTCTACAATGCGGTTATGGGGGAGCTCTTTCATCGTGCGGCGCACCAGCTTCTTGAGTCCAGTGCTATTATAGTTGGATGGATCCCATTTGTCATTTTCGTCCGTATATACGGCAGTCACCCACAGCTGTCCACGATAGGACAATACGGCAGTATAGCCATATAATGGGAGTAGAGATGCATCATCTTTGCGATGAAAAGCAGGAAGATGGGTTCGCGTGTAGCCCTGTGGAAGAATGGCCGCTACGGCAGTGCCATTGATCTCTTCCTCACATCCATCCACACGCAGACCCACTGCCTTATGCGAAGGCATAAACATAAGATCAGCACTGTCAGGAAGCGGAATGAGTTCATCGGGATGAAGTAAAACATTTGATGTGCCAACCCGACCTAACCCCTGCAGATCCACTGCCTCACAGATGTTGCCGTGATGGTCGGCATAGACTGCCGTAATCCTATCCTTCTTCTCATGCAGAAGTGTCGCCGTTCTCGTTCGTTTCATGATCGCCCTCTTGATGTTTTTTCTTCTTCCGATGTGGATTATAGCGGTTCATTGCGAAATCTGTCCCATCCGTTACGATACACGTCACTGCGGGCAAAAGATATGCTATCGTCTCGCGAATCTTTGGCGTATCCTCTGGTGCAAATGGAGCAAGAACGTGGTTGATGACGGTCCATCCGGCTGGCGGACGCCCAATGCCAATACGAACACGAGCAAACGCCTCGCTGCCGACATGGGAAAGGATAGATTTAATCCCATTATGCCCGCCTGAACTTCCTTTCTTCCGAATACGTACTGTCCCGACAGGAATATCCATATCATCGTGAACAACGATCAAATCTTCACTGCTCAGTTTGTAGTAGGAAAGCATGGGGCCGATCGCTTCCCCGCTGTTATTCATATAAGTCAATGGTTTGACAAGGAAAATCTTTTCTCCGCCAATGCGCGCCTCTGCAACAGATGAAGAGAAATCCTCTTTCCATGCAGAGACGTTCAGATGCTCTGCCAGAGCATCGATCAGCATGAAGCCAACGTTGTGCTTGGTGTTGGCATACTCTGCTCCAGGATTCCCAAGCCCCGCAATAAGTTTCATTCACTACTCCTTCGTCGGATCACCAATCATAAAGAGATAGGCAAGTACTAGTATGCCAAGAGCAATACGATACCAGCCGAATGCGGTAAAGTCGTTGCGCTTTATGTATCGCAAGAGAAACTGAATCGAGAGAATCGACACGGCAAATGCTGTTACCATGCCAACAGCGAGAATAAGCAGTTCTGCCCCCGTGTAGTGCCAGCCAAATTTGACAAGTTTCAGAAAGGATGCGCCAAACATGACAGGAATGGCAAGAAAGAAGGTGAATTCCGTTGCGACATAGCGGCTAGCCCCAAAGATAATGCCGCCAAGGATTGTTGCCCCGGAGCGGCTCGTCCCCGGAACGAGCGAAAGCACCTGAAAGACGCCAATGATGAATGCCGTACGATAGTCCAGTGCAGCAAGGCTCTCGACACGCGGCGTCCGGCGTTTATTCCAGCGCTCTACAACAATGAAAAGAATACCGTATAGTATCAGCATGGAAGCAACAACAGGCGCATTCATGAAATGTTCTTCCATGTATTTGTTGAACGCGAGCCCGATCACTGCAGCAGGCAGACAGGCAACGATGACTTTCCCCCAGAGATCCAATGTATCACGTCGCTCTGATCTAGACTTACTTCCAAGAAACGGATTTAGCTTTTTTGCATTCAGTACCACAACAGCAAGAATAGCGCCGAGCTGGATGACAACCAAAAACATATCCATAAAGGCAGTTGATACATTCAGTCGAATAAATTCGTCAACGAGGATCATGTGCCCTGTGCTGGACACAGGAAGCCACTCGGTGAGTCCCTCAACAATTCCCAGAATAACGGCCTTCAGCATCTCCGCCAATGTTATTTCCACGGTATATAAATCCTCCTTCGACTATACCAACAGAAACATACTATATATGCGTGCGCCTGTGTGGTACCACTAAAATCCCGCCTATTATAGCATACTTACCTGGCTTATGCACGATACGCATAGAAAAAAGGCTGCCGAAGCAGCCCTCGTTCAAACGTTTTCTTTTAGACCAAACCATGTGCCAGCATGACGTCTGCCACCTTGGAGAATGCAGTGATATTTGCGCCCGCAACGAGATCATCGGGGTCAGCATAAAGCTCTGCATTTTTCTTCGCATCACGATAGATATGGCTCATGATCTTGCGAAGGCGCTTATCCACCTTCTCAAAAGTCCACTGGCGGCGCTCAGAGTTCTGCGACATCTCAAGGGCGGATACGGCCACACCGCCCGCATTGGCTGCCTTTGCCGGGGCAAAAAGCACTTTGTGGCTCTGGAAATACGCAATGGCATCGAGCGTAGACGGCATATTTGCACCTTCGCCGACAGCTTGGACTCCATTAGCGACCAGCAGCTTGGCAGAATCCAGATTGATTTCACTCTGTGTCGCGCACGGAAGTGCAATATCGCACTTCACCGACCAGACGCCGCTGCATCCTTCGTGATACTCTGCATTCGGGTGCGTATCTGCATATTCCTTAATTCGTGCACGACGCACTTCCTTGATCTCCTTGAGTGCAGCAAGGTCAATGCCGTCCGGATCATAGATGTAGCCGTTCGAATCGGAGCACGTTACAACCTTCGCACCAAATTCCTGCGCCTTCTCAATGGCATAAGTAGCGACATTTCCAGCGCCGGAGACAACGATTGTTTTGCCAGCGAGGTCGATTCCTTTTGCCGCAAGCATATCCTGCACGAAGTAGAGAAGGCCATAGCCCGTCGCTTCAGTACGCGCAAGACTTCCCCAATAGTCCGTACGTTTGCCCGTCAGGACACCCGCATCGTAGGAGTCACGAATGCGCTTGTACTGCCCAAAGAGATAGCCGATCTCACGCCCGCCGACGCCAATATCGCCTGCCGGCACATCCACATTCGGGCCGATATGACGATAGAGCTCCGTCATAAAGCTCTGGCAGAATTTCATCACTTCGTTATCTGAGCGACCGTGCGGGTCAAAATCTGACCCCCCTTTGCCGCCGCCGATGGGAAGGCCGGTCAGAGCATTCTTGAAGACCTGCTCGAAAGCAAGGAATTTCAGGATGTCAAGCGTAACACTTGGATGGAAGCGGAGACCTCCCTTGTAGGGTCCCAAGGTGCTGGACATCTGGACGCGGAATCCGCGGTTGACCTGAATCTCACCTTTGTCGTCTACCCAAGGTACACGGAAGGAGATGATGCGGTCCGGTTCGATCATGCGCTCCAGAATCTTGTGCTCCTTATACTCAGGATGCTTTTCCAAGAGAGGGACAACCGAGGTCAGCACCTCACTGACGGTATTTTTAAAATGGCTTTGATCGGGATCGCGCTTCGATACTAGATCCAAAATATCATCCACGTACTGTTTCATGTTCGACATAATAATTCCTCCCTCTTATCCTTCCTGGAGATTATCCAGTGAACGAGAATGAGTATAGCATAGAGGGTGAAGTTTTGTATAGCGGTTGTGGTCATGAATACAATATGCATTTACAAATACAGAGAGTGTTCCCCTACTCCCGTTCAATGAGGAGAAAGGAACACTCTTCCCAATTTATAGATGGTATGGTTCATGACGGCTGATCTTGAACGAGCGATAGATCTGTTCCATTAAGAACAGCCGTATCAGTTGATGCGGCAGGGTAAATTGTGAGAAGGACAGTCGCAGATCTGCACGTTGGCGCAATTCATCAGACAGTCCGAAGGGACCGCCGATCAGAAATGCAATATGGCTTTCTCCCATGAGTATCAGCCGATCAATCCGTGCGGAAAACTTCTCGGAAGACATCTCCTCGCCGCCCACATCCAAAACGATCAGGTAAGCCCTCTGTGGGATTTGCGAAGACAGCCGTTCGCCCTCGCGGCGAAGAACTTCCTCCTTTTCTGCAAGAGAAGGTCGGTCCTTCATGCGTTCTTCGATGATCTCGATCGTACGCAGATCGGCATAAGGGCGGAGACGTTTTTCATACTCTGCGACTCCATCACGCAGATATTTTTCCTTCAGTTTTCCAGCACAGACAACGGTGATCTTCAACGATCCTCCTGCGGCATCTCTTCAAGTACAACCTCTACTTTATGTTTTGTATCGTTGCGGTCATATGTTACCGTTACCTTATCACCAACCTTATAGGAAGCAATCTTATTGCGCAGATCGGAAACACTATTTACTTCTTCTCCATTGATTTCAAGGATAATATCCCCGCGCTGGAAGCCGGCTTTTCCACAAGGACCATCGAGTGAAAGGCGGAAGATATAAACCCCCTTGTCAATGTTTAGCTGATAACCATAACGTGCCGCAGTAGTCGGATCGAATACAGAAACGCCGAGATATGGACGTGCCACGTAGCCTTTCTCAATCAGTTCATTTACAATTGCCTGAACAGTGTTGATGGGAATGGAAAATCCCATACCTTCTACACCGCTTGCGGCAACTTTGGCACTATTGATACCGATGACTTCTCCATCAGCATTCACCAGTGCACCACCGGAGTTTCCAGGACTGATCGCTGCATCCGTCTGAAAAAGTTTGACACGACGATCGCTGACATCGAGCGTACGATTCAGCGCACTGATGACACCTGCCGTGACGCTTCCTTGAAACTCCAGGCCCATTGGATTCCCGATTGCAATGGCAGGTTCACCAACGACCACACCATCTGAGTCACCAAAGCGTGCTGTTGGCAGATTATCCTCGTCCACCTTCACCACAGCAAGATCGGTAAATTCATCTTGACCGACTAGTTTCCCTTTTAGGGTTCGTCCGTCCGAAAGGGAAACAATGATCTCCTTTGCGCCACTAATGACGTGATTGTTCGTAACGATATATCCGTCGCTGCGAAAGATAACACCAGAGCCAACGCCCTCAGTCTGAACAGGGTTATTGAACCAATCACGCGCAACAGCCTTGTTGGTAATACCTACAACAGCAGGACCAACAGCTTTTGCCGCGCGCACGACCGGGGTGTTTCGTGCATCAGAAACATTTGAGATGTTAACGGTCTGTGCCGGATTTGTTACTGTCGACCGACTATCAGCAGCAGTTCCCATCGAACATCCACCCAAAATAATAAGCAATACTAAAACGGCTGCTGCAGTCAAGATAGGGCCTTTACGCTGATAAAATTTTGATTGTGAATTCATAATTACATCTCCTTTTTACAGAATAATTTCTGCACCGCCTTCCGGCTGACAAGTCTCAATATCCAGCATCATACCGCGCGATGCAAGAATGTCTTTGATTGTTTTTTCAGCAAGATCAGGGCTGTTGTTTTCTTCGGAAAGATGTGCCAAAAGCACCTTATGAGGAGGGTGGTTCATTCGTGTTAAAGCCCATCCTGCCTCAGAATTGGCAAGATGCCCGCGATTTGATAGAATTCGCCGTTTTAGAGACCATGGATATCGCCCTTTCCGTAGCATATCCATATCATGGTTAGCTTCCAAAATAAGCACATCTGAATCTTCTATTGCATTCTGTACCGTATCGGTCACAACCCCGAGATCCGTTGCAATTGTACAGGAATAGGAGCCTGTAATACGAAAGCCACATGGATCCACTGCGTCATGCAATATAGGGAATGGATGCACCATAACATTACCAATTGGAATCGATTCGGTTATGCTTTGCATATATTTAGAGAACATTCCTCCTCCAGGGATGTGAGAAAGTGTCCCTGACGTTGCAAAAATTGGCACATGATATTGCCTTGTAAATGTTTTTAGTCCACGTACATGATCAATATGTTCGTGTGTGATAAGCAAAGCGTCTAAGCTTTTGGGGTCAATTCCATGTGCTTGTAGCCTTTTTGTAATACGTGCTGCACTAATACCGGCATCTACAAGCATCCTTATTCCATCCAGTTCAACATATATTGCATTTCCCTTGCTCCCACTCGCTAATACCGTTACGCGCAACATATCTCCCTCGCTTCAGATTCAATAATATTCCCGCATTCTGTAAATATCCTGCATTTATATATACAAAAGGTTATGGATGGGATAAAATAATGATACTCCCATTTTTTATAGTACATCATATACTAGTCAACAAAACCGAACACGAAAATATAAAATCAGTCAAGGGAACTTTGATTGCGTACAGTGCCCGCGAAGATGCAATACTCGGCATGCTTCAGGCTACGATTCAAAGGGGAAGATAGCCGAGCGTATACGCAGGGCTATCTTCGTTGTATAAAACCACGCGGCTATCGCAT
Source organism: Centipeda flueggei ATCC 43531 (assembly GCF_000160695.1). GTDB lineage: Bacteria > Bacillota > Negativicutes > Selenomonadales > Selenomonadaceae > Centipeda > Centipeda flueggei. The sequence continues at coordinate 167,006 of NZ_GG694006.1, forward strand.
GGTTTTCTTTTATACAAAAAGCGCAGGAAATCTCTCTCCTGCGCTTTTTGCTTTCACTTTTGAGTCACCACAAAGATAATGCACGCTATACTTTTACAAAGTTATGTACAACTCGAGCACTGAAGTAGATCAAGATATTTCTTGACTCACTCGCTTGTGTGCTCGCTCTCCTCCTCAGATGCACCTTCATACTTCTTGATGTCGGCGCTGTCCGCATCACGCTTTGCCTTAGTGATGGAGAGAGAGATACGCTTACGTTTCGTGTCGATGCGGAGCACCTTGACGATAACGATGTCGCCTGTGTGCACTGCCTCATCTGCACGTTCTATGCGTTTCTCGGCAAGCTCTCCCATCGGGATTAGCCCGTCAAAGCCAGGCTCAATCTCCATGAATGCACCAAAGTCTGTCAGCTTGATGATCTTGCCTTCGATGAAGTCGCCCTCGGCGTATTTCTCCGCCTTTTCGATCCACGGATCCGGGAGCGTATCCTTGACCGAGAGCGAGATGCGCTTAGTGTCGCGATCCACGCTCTTGACGTAGACATCAAGCTCCTGCCCCACCTCAAGCACCTCCGAAGGATGCTTAACACGATGCCATGCCAGATCAGAAATATGCGCGAGTCCGTCCACGCCGCCGATGTCGATGAATGCACCGTAATCTACGAGACGCTTGACTGTGCCACGTACAATCTGCTCCGGTTCAATCGCAGAGAACACAGCCTCTTCCTTTTCTGCGCGGTCACGCTCGAGCAACTTGCGGCGCGAAAGGACGAGACGGCGCTTCTGCACGTCGATCTCAATAATCTCTGCCTCAACTGTTTGATCAACATAGACGGAGAGATCTTTGACGAAGTGAAGCTCCATCTGGGATGCAGGAATAAAGCCGCGCAGTCCCATGACGTAAGCAACGAGACCGCCCTTGACTTCTTTGGCAACCTTTGCCTCAACGGTTTCGCCCTTCTCCTTGATGACCTCGATGTCTTTCCACGCTGCCATCTTGTCGGCTTCAACCTTCGAGAGGCTGCCGCCGTTATCGCCGCCAAGAGACTTGATGTAGACATCAATCTCATCGCCAACCTTCACAACATCGCGTGCATCGTCCGGTGCAGGAACGGCAAGATCCCTCTTGGAGACAGGAATCTCCTGCTTGTAGCCAATATCCACATACGCCTCATCGCGGGATACCTGGACAACGACCCCTTTGACCACGGTGCGCTCTTGGATATCGGGCATATCTTCCTGTTCCAAAAGTTCCTTCATGCTCTGCTCTGACACTGTTTAAAAACCTCCTTGATAATCCAGTCCGGCGTAGAAGCACCGGCTGTAATACCAATTTTATTAACATGATTCAACCAATCGGACTGCAGTTCATCTGCTGTCTCGATGTGATAGGTTTGACATTTTTCACTGCACAGCTGTGCAAGCCGTGTCGTGTTTGCGCTGTTCTTCCCCCCGACGACAATCATTGCATCTACGCGTCCTGCCAGTTCGATCGCCGCTGACTGACGCATATCGGTCGCCGTGCAGATCGTACGCAGGATCTTGATGTCGCGCGACTTATCCAGAAGGACAGACGCGATGTGCCGAAAGCGATTGCTCGAAAACGTCGTCTGACAAACAACGCCGAGTTTCCCAAAAGTTGGCAGCGCCGCTGCCTCTTCTTCGCTCTCGATAATGTGTGCCCGCTGTGCCGTCCACTCGAAGATACTCTTGACCTCTGGGTGGTTTTTTTCGCCAATGATGACAACGGTATAGCCCTCCTCCGAGAGCTGCTTTGCCGAAAGCTGCGCCTTCTTGACGTGTGGACAGGTTGCATCCACAAGATCCAGCCCGCGCTGCTCCGCCTGTGCATACACCGACGGACCAACACCATGCGAACGGATGATGACGGTTCCCTTCTGCATCTCGTCCAAGGTACTGACCGTGCCGACGCCCTCCTCTTTCAGGCGTTCCACCATCTGCGGATTATGTATGATCGGGCCGAGTGTACTGGATGTCCCATCGGGGGAAGCGTTCTCTCTGGCGATCTCAATGGCGCGTTTGACGCCATAACAGAAGCCGAGATGTTCCGCTAAAATAACCTCCATAGATCTCTCCAACACATACCGAAATACACGGCAATCCTTATCCCACTCACACAATCTGTTTAACAGTATAACACGGCTATCGCAGGCGTGCAAATAAATTTTTTCAATTCGCGCAAAAACTTTGACGCACTGTTTAGGGAAACACTGATAAATACGGCACGACCATCTTGACACATCTTTTTCGCCCGCTTTTCGTTAGCGAATCCTCTACATAGCCCTTGCTATGCGTCCGGTTTGCTGCCTCAATCGGAGAACAAATCTACGCTAATCCGGCATAGCTTATTCTATCAGCGATTCCCTAGTTCCACGTGATCGTGGTGACGATTGCCTCCACTGCCTCAACGGAAACCGGATCCTCGAAGGAGAGGGAGAAAGTATACCCGCCGCGCGACCAGAGAGCAAGATGCACCAGCTGCCCCGTCCCCTTGACGCGGATGTACTGCCGTCCGGCCTGAACGACCTGGTTCACTTCGTACGTCGTGCTATCACCGCTGATATCTGCATTCCCCGCCGCCATGCGGAAGAGGATCTCCTTGCCGGCGCTGTTGCGATAAAAGATTTCGGCAAGGCTTTTGTCGATTACGATAACATTCTTCTGCGCATAGCCCACAGGAAGGAGGGTCGGTGTGTAGACCGGCAGTCCGGCCACTGCCCATGCGTCGCGGACGCTTGGATACTCCACGAGCGGCGACGGCATTCCGGCCATCGGTTCCGCACCGACGGCCGTCGGCATCGCCTCTGCCGCTGTGGCAAACGCCGCACACGAAGCAACCAGCCCAACCATTATCAGACGTTTTACATCATTGTACTTCATCAAGACCTCATTCCTATTACCAAAGGATCACTGCGTATTATAACTGCTTCAGTTCTCTTTTCTTTGACGCTGCGCCCGCAAGCATGGTACGGGCATTCGCAAGTGCCGCCCATGTGACATCGTCCCCTGATGCCATGCGTGCGATCTCGCGGACGCGCTCCTTTTCACTGAGCGACTCGACGCGTGTCACCGTCGCTCCATCGACGACGGATTTCGCAATATAGAGATGTACATCCGCCATACAGGCGATCTGCGGCAAGTGCGTGATGCAGAGCACTTGCTTATACTGCGCGACGAACGCAATCCGTTCTGCGACCATCTGCGCAGTGCGCCCTCCGATCCCAGTGTCGATTTCATCAAACACCATGCTTGTCCCATCGGTATCCCGTGCCGCGACGATGGACTTGATGGCGAGCGCGATGCGCGAGAGTTCGCCGCCCGAGGCAATTTTCTCCAGTGGCTTTTCCGCCTCGCCGATATTTGCGGAAAACAGCATCGTGAGGCGATCTGCACCGCGGCTCGTATACTGCTCTTCCGGTGTGACGACAATATGAAAACGTGCCTGCTTCATGCCGAGCCACTGCAGTTCCTGTTCAATCTTTACGGAGAGTGCCGCACCGACCTTCTGCCGTTGTTTTGTCAGCTCTGCAGCGCATTGTTCCATGCGCTGACGGAGCCTTGCAATCACCGCATCCAGTTCCTCTATGTCCATATCATAGCGTTCGGCGGAGGAGATCTCTGTGCGCAGCGATTCGAGGCGCGCTAGAACAGCAGAGATGCTGCCGCCATATTTCTTCTTGAGGCGCTCGATCACATCCATACGCAGCTGAATCTTGTCCAGCGAGGCGGGATCTGCGTCGATGCCCTCTAGGTAGTCCCGCACCTCATAGGATGCCTCCTGCAGGGAGATATACGCCTCCTCGATCATCGCCTGCGCCCCCGCAAGGCTTTCATCGTAGCGCGCGATCTCCTCCAGTGCGTACGTGACGCGCGATAGTGCCGTCAGAACAGCAGCCCCCTCCTCCGTATCCTCACTGAGGAGATTGCTCGCCTCGGCGGCGTGCTCCATCAAGCGTTCCGCATGGGAGAGACGGCGAATCTCCGTCTCGAGTTCCTCATCCTCTCCCTCTGTGAGTTCCGCCTCTGCGATCTCCTGCTCCTGCCAGCGGAGCATATCCAGACGCTCGGCGATCTTTGCATTTTCCTCCGTACGCGTCTCACGCTCTTTCGTCCGAGCCTTCCAGTCCCGATAGATATCCTGATAGGCACCCAGACGCTCCGCGAGATCGGCATCACCGCCTTCAAGGAGGCTGCGCTGCGCCTCTTCGCGCAGAAGTGCCAGGTTTTCGTTTTGTCCATGGATGTCCACGAGATGCGGTGCAAGTTTTTTGAGAAAGGTCAGCGTCACATGGGCACCGTTGACAAGAATGGAGCTTTTCCCCGCACGCGATACTTTGCGTACGATGATCAGCTCATCATCGCATTCGATCTCCTGCGCGGCGAGCAATGCGGACACGGCAGAGTTTTCCTCGATGGAAAAAACAGCCTCCACGCGCAGAAAATCACAGCCGCTGCGTATGACGTCGGCAGGGACACGCTGTCCGAGGATTGCCCCCAGTGCACCAATCAGAATGGACTTGCCCGCACCGGTTTCACCCGTGAGGATGTTCAGTCCTGTGCCGAATTCGACTGTCACCTCTTCCAAAAGGGCAAAATTCTGAATTCGTAGGCTGTGCAGCACCACACATCCCTCCTTTTAGTGCATGAGTTTTTGAATGCGTGCAACGATATCCGCCGCTGCCTCCTTCGGGCGGATGAGCACGAAAATATGGTCGTCGCCTGCAATCGTTCCAATGACCTCCGACCATGCCGACGCGTCAAGCGCAGATGCCACCGTTCCTGCTGCCCCCGGCGCAGTGCGCACGACGACGATGTTCTCACTGAAATCACAGCTCTGCACATTGTCCTTGAAGACACGGCGCATGCGCGTCTCGGAAAAACGCTGTCCCTCCTGCGGTGCGACAGCATAGCGATAGCGTCCGCCCCCTGCTGGTACCTTGATGAGAAGGAGCTCCTTGATGTCCCGCGAGATCGTTGCCTGCGTGACGTGCACATGGCGCGCACAGAGTGCTGCCGCAAGTGCCTCCTGTGTCTCGATGATTTCTTCACGGATGATCTGTTTGATGAGGTCGTGACGACGACGTTTCATTCCGCTCTCTCCTAACAGTTTCTCCAGAGTTTTGTCCGCAGCGTCTGATAGTAGTCTTTGTCCTCAAATTTGATGATTCCCGCCCGCACGTCAGAACAGCGCACCGTCACGGTATCATCAGGACGGATCGGCGTGGTCTCCTGCCCATCGATGGTGACGATGATGCTCTGGCGCGTATCAAGCAGATGGATGTGCACCACATCCTCCTCGCGTATGACAAGCGGGCGGATGTTCAGCGTATGTGCGCAGATAGGCGTGAGCAGGATGCCGCGCACCATCGGGTTCATGATCGGCCCGCCCGCCGAAAGGGAGTACGCCGTCGAGCCCGTCGGCGAGGCGACGATAAATCCGTCTGCCTTGCATGCAACCAGCGGTGTACTGTTCACCGTCAGCCCCAGTGTAATAACGCGCGCCACATCGCCCTTGGTCACCACAATGTCATTGATCGCATAGCCGAGAAAATGCTCTTCGCCGCATGGATGCGTCACATAGCCCGCGAGCAGCGGCCGCTGCTCCACGCGGTAATCCCCCGCACAGAGCTGTCCCAGACGCCGTTCCAGCTCATTGAGCTCAATATCCGCCATAAAGCCGAGTGTCCCCAAATTGATGCCGCAGACCGGCACGGGGTTTTCCGCATAGCGTCGGCAGATGCCGAGCAGTGTACCGTCTCCGCCGAGACTCAGGGCAAAGTCGGCGGGCAGACGCTCGATATCGTCTGCACCGCACTCCTCCATGGCAAACTCCGCCGCACGCGCACGCGGCAGGATGATGCGCGCACCTCGTGCCGTAAGAAAGCTGCGGATGCGCAGGACAATATCCCGCATCTCAGGACGCTCGACATAGGGAAAAACTGCAACCGTCAACATAATCCGCTCCGCATCTCATCCATCCAGTGTACGATGTGCCTCTGTCACCACAGCGGCGATCTCCTCATCCGCGATAGCCGTACGCCCGCCCTGCATCCCCAGATAGAGAAGATACTCGATATTCCCCTTTGGTCCCTTGACAGGAGAAAAGGTCAGTCCGCGCGGAACAAAGCCGAGCTCTTCTGCAGCGGCAAGGACGCGTGCAATCACATCATCGTGCACCGCAGGGTCTCGCACAACACCGTTCTTTCCGACGCGATCCTTTCCCGCCTCGAACTGCGGCTTGATGAGGGCGAGTACCTCGCCTTCCGGTGAGAGGAGCGTCCGCACAATGGGGAGCACCTTATCCAGCGAGATGAATGCCACATCGATCGAGGCAAAGTCCGGTGCATGATCCAGCATGTCCGGCGTTACCTTGCGGATGTTCGTACGCTCCATGTTGACAACGCGTGCATCCGTGCGCAGTTTCCAGTCGAGCTGTCCATATCCCACATCGATCGCATAGACCTTGACCGCGCCATTCTGCAGCATACAGTCTGTAAAGCCGCCCGTGGACGCACCGATGTCTGCCGCCGTCCGCCCCGCAAGACGAATGCCGAACGCAGTGATCCCCTTTGCGAGCTTCAGTCCGCCGCGGCTGACATATGGAAGATCCTCTCCCGCGACGCGCAGTGCTGCATCGGCGGGAACGGTTGCGCCCGCTTTATCCACACGCTGCTCGTTGACGAGCACCTGTCCTGCCATAATGAGGCGCTTCGCGCGCTCACGACTCGGTGCAAGCCCCTGTACGGTGAGCAGCACATCCAAACGCTCTTTCTTCAACGGTGCCCCCTACTGCTTCCGATACACGAGATAGGACACCAGTTCACGCAGAAAATCTGCCTCCACGCCGAAATCACGGAGCGCCGTGCACGCATCCTTCACTGTCTGTGCCGCAAGTTCCTGCGCCTCATCGAGCGAGGTCAGGGAGACATAGGTCGACTTGTGGTTTTTCTCATCACTTCCGACGGGCTTGCCGATGTTCTCTGCCGTCCCGATGACATCGAGAATGTCGTCCGTGATCTGAAAAGCAAGGCCGAACTGCTCCGCGTACGTCGTAAGTGCCGCAAGCTGTGCCTCGGACGCACCGCCGAGGATTGCACCGCTGCGCAGAGCTGCGCGAAAGAGTGCCCCCGTTTTGCCCATGTGGACACGGCGCATCTCCTCCATCGAGATGCGATGCTCCTCTGCGCGCAGGTCGAGCACCTGTCCCCCCACCATGCCCTCAGCACCGGCAGCACGACTGATCTCATCCACCACGCGCAGAAGTGTATCGGCGGATACATTCTGCTGGCGCAGGATGACCGTAAACGCGAGCGTCAGGAGTCCGTCTCCTGCAAGGATGGCAATGCCGTCGCCAAAGACCTTGTGATTGGTCAATTTGCCGCGCCGATAGTCGTCGTTGTCCATCGCCGGGAGATCGTCGTGGATGAGGGAATACGTGTGGATCATCTCAAGTGCACACGCCACGGACAGGAACTTGGCGCCATCCGCTCCTACCGCATCCGCTGCCGCCATGAGGAGCACAGGACGCAGACGTTTCCCGCCTGCCATTAGACTGTATGCCATCGCCTGCCGCAGCGTATCATCGAGTACATCCGTTCGATCCAGCTCCGCCTGCAGCGCACGCTCCACCAGCTCCTGCCGCTCCCGCCAACGTTCCTTCATCTCAGCCTCCGATCTTCAGCGGTTCTTGTGCGACGCCGTCCGCCGTCTCCCGCACGAGGAGATCCATCGTCTCCTCCGCGCGCCGCAGCGACGTGGCACAGAACTCCGAGAGCTTGATCCCTTCGGAGTACTTTGCCATGAGATCGGCGAGTGCCAAATCACCCGCCTCGATCTCAGCAACAATCTGCTCCAACGCCCCCAGTGCTTCCTCAAATGCCATCTCTTTTTTACGTGCCATTCTGCTGCTCCTTTGCCTGTTCCACGACGGCAGATATCTTGCCGTCCGCAAATGTAATGTTCACGCGGTCGCCCGCCGTGACGTCCTTCACGCGGCTCACGGCACGCCCGTCCTTCTCCACAATGCTGAACCCACGGCAGAGGACCCGTACGGGGTTGAGCAGCTCCAGCCGTTTCAGCACGAGTTCAAGGCGATGTCGCGCTGCGACGCTCTGCTCCTTTGCCGCATGATGCAGTTCCGCCGCGGCGCGGTCACTGCGCTGCATCAGCGGGGCGAGCAACATACGCGGATTGGCGCACCAAGGCCGCTGAACGAGCGTGCTCAGACGCGTGCCGGCGTGATCGATCTGTCGCTTTCGTCCCGCGTCGAGACGTGCGCGGAGTCCCATGAGGAACCGCTCTATCTCCACCACATCAGGAACGGCAAACTCCGCCGCCTGCGATGGGGTTGCCGCACGCCGATCGCTGACGAAATCCACAAGCGTCGTATCCGTCTCATGCCCCACGGCCGAAATCACGGGAATACGCGACCGATAGACGGCGCGGACGACGACCTCCTCATTAAACGCCCAGAGATCCTCTGCACTCCCGCCGCCGCGGCCGACGATCAGGACATCCACCGGGTATTTCTCATTGAAAAATGCCACGGCATCCGCAATCTGCTCCGCCGCACCAGCGCCTTGTACCAAAACGGGATGAAGGATGAGCTGCACGCCCGGCCAGCGTCGCTTGGAGACATTGTGGATATCGCGCAACACCGCTCCCGCCGACGACGTGACAATCCCGATGCGTCGAGGAAAGCGAGGCAGCGGCTGTTTATGTCCTTCATCAAAAAGCCCCTCGGCGGCAAGGCGGTCGCGCATCTGCTCAAAGGCGAGGGCAAGTGCCCCCGCGCCCTCGGGGGTCAAGGAGCTGACATAGAGCTGATATGCTCCGTCACGCTCATAGACGGAGATATTGCCGCCTGCGATCACCTGCATCCCGTTCTCGGGTGCAAAGCGCAGATTTCGCGCATATCCGTTGAACATGACGCACTTCATGCTTGCGCCTGCATCTTTTAGGGTAAAGTAGGCATGTCCCGATGGATAGCGTTTGTAGTTGGACACCTCGCCGCGAATCAGGAGATCCGACAGAATCGGCTCATGTTCAAACATTCCCTTGATATAGCGCGTTACATCACTGACACTGTGAACGGTCATAATCACCTCTCCCCCATAGCGATAAAAAAAGAACCATTGCACCGACTGTGCAACGGATTCTTTTTCATCTGTTATCCCATTGATTTCTGCAGCGCAGCAAGGATACCGTTTACATAGCGGCCCGCATCGTCCGACCCATATTTTTTTGCCAGCTCCACTGCTTCGTTAATGGCAATCGGAGGGTCAATGCGTTCCTCCTGATAGCACATCTCATAGTACGCCATGCGGATGAGGTTGCGATCCACGGGCGCCATGCGATGGAGCTTCCACTCCTTTGCCATGCACTCAATCGCCGCATCAATCTCTGGTTGAACGGAGCACGTTCCCTGCACGAGCCTATTCGCATAGGCAAGATCCTTCTCCGTCAATCCGTCCACAGCATCGCTGGCAAGATCCCCTGCCGCGACAATCGGCGGCCGGTCATGATCGAACTCCCGCTGAAAGAGTGTCAAAAGCGCCGCCTCACGCGCGTGTCTGCGGCTCATGACATCCTCCGAAAGAGATTCCTCAGTCCCGACAGATCAATGATCTCTGACCAGCGTCGATGCTCCGACTGCAGCCCAATATACATGCCGAGGCCGGCGCAGAGAATCACAAAGACAATATTCCAAAACCCGAACAGCAGGACACAGATGCCGAACAGCGTTCCAAGCACCAGTCCGCCTGTCCGTCCACGGTGGTACATCCACTGTTCCTGCAGGAGCTGCAGCAGATATTCTTTCATGCGCACCTCCCACTACGCCACGGAGCGTTTTGCCGCGCCGGACGTGCCGATCTCCGTCACACTGATCTTGACCAGCACCTCGGCTACACCTAGGACTTCATGAATGTGCTGCTGAACGCTCTGCGTCAGCTGCTCCGTCACCTGTCCCAGTGCTGCGTGATCCGCAACGCTGATCTTCAGCTCGATATGCATGGGCGCGTCTGCGCTGTCTTTCCGATGTTCATGCACCACGATAACTGCCGCTGCCTCACGCACTTCCTGCATGGCCAGCGCAGTACGCTCTACGATCCCCTGCACGGCAGGAAGTGCTACCTGAACGGAACCGGCCGGTGTCTCGACCACCATAAACTCCCCGTCCGTACGTGTAGAAGATGAGAAATGCGAAAACACCGCGAAGAAGAACTTTAGACTGAACAGAAAATACACCGCACAGCCTGCAAGAAGCTCCTGACGGGACAGTGCATAGCGCAGTTCATTCAGCCAGATACTCTCAGGCAGGATACGCAGTGCCGCCGCAGCGGCGGCAACGGCGAATGCCATACCGAGAATCGCATACGGCAGGAGGAGCAGACGGTTAAGAATCCCCATGGTTCACAGCCCCCCGACTTGCACTTAGTGTACACGCGACTCCTCGACCTTCGGCTCCTCTTCAGGGAATCCGACGCCCTGCACATGCACGTTTACCTCGACCACAGACAGCCCTGTCATGGTCTCGATGGCACGCTTGACATTCTCCTGTGCCGCAAGGGCAACCTCAGGAATGCGGATGCCATACTTGACGATAATGTAGAGATCGACCGCAGCCTCTTTCTCACCGACTTCAACCTTGACCCCCTTAGAGAAATTCTTGCGCCCCAGGATCTCGGCGATGCCGCCGGCGATACCGCCGCTCATGCCCGCAATTCCATCGACCTCCGTCGTGGCAAGCCCTGCGATAATGCTGACAACCTCATCAGCGACGCGAATCGTCCCAAGGCCTGTTTCCTTCTTTACAACATCCTTCTCATTGTCCATGTTCATACCCTCCAAATCCAATGTGATTATACTCAGGCGCGCTCGATGTAGCTGCCTGTGCGAGTATCAATGCGCAGGACATCTCCCTCGTTGATGAAGAGCGGTACGCGCACCTCATAACCGGTCTCGACCTTGGCCATCTTCGTCGCACCCGTCGCAGTGTTCCCCTTGACACTTGGCTCACACTCGACGACCTTCAGATTGACGGAGTTCGGCAGCTGGATGCCGATGATGCGTCCCTTGAACTGCTGCACCGCCACTTCCATGTTCTCCATGAGGTAGTTCAACGCATCGCCCAACTGCTCGCGCGTCAGCTCCGTCTGCTCATAGGTCTCCGTATTCATGAACGTATAGACCCCGTCCGCCTCGTAGAGGTACTGCATGGTATGCGTCTCGAGATGCGCCGCAGGCATCTTCTCGTTCGGGTTGAACGTGCGCTCCACCACGGCACCGGTCTCGACATTCTTGATCTTCGTACGGACGAACGCGGCACCCTTTCCCGGTTTCACATGCTGAAAATCAACGATCTGCCAGACGCCCCCATCGTACTCAATGGTCAAGCCTGTACGGAAATCGGTGCTGTTAATCATATTGTTCGTTCCTCCATATCTGTTATACCTTTACACATTATAGCGGGTTTATATACATATTTCAATAAATTCTTTTGGCGCGTGCGTCAGCGGCTCCGCTCCGTCATGCGTAATGAGTACCGTGTCCTCGATACGGATTCCGCCCCAGCCCGGAATATAGATCCCCGGCTCATCAGTAATCAGCATATTCTCCTGCAGTGCGACGGGACAGGACTTCGAGAGGCGTGGCTCCTCGTGGATCTCAAGCCCAAGGCTATGCCCAAGCCCATGTCCGAAATACTGTGCAAGATTCTTCTCAGCGAGAGCATCGCGTGCCACGCGGTCTGCCTCGATCCCTGTGACCCCGGGATGCAGTGCCGCGAGTGCACGCTCCTGCGCCATGAGCACGGCATCATAGCGCTCACGCTGATGCGCGTCTGCCCGTCCGACACAGATGGTCCGCGTGATGTCCGAGCAGTAGCCCTCATAGACCGCGCCGAAGTCCATCGTCACGAGCTCGCCGCGCGCGATCTCCTTCGTACTTGCCACGCCGTGCGGCAGACTGCCCCGCACCCCCGAGGCGACAATCGTCGTAAAGGCAGGGCGCTCCGAGCCCTTGCGCCGCATGAAGTACTCCATCTCAGCGGCCACCTCGCACTCCGTCATGCCTGGGCGAATGATGGTGATGATGTGCGCGAATGCCGCATCGGCAATCGCACAGGCACGGCGAATGGCGGCAATCTCATCCGCATCCTTGATCATGCGCAGTGCATCGAGGGAGAGCGACGTGTCAAAGGAGATCTCTCCCAGCATAGGCTTCATCTGTTCATACCGATCACAGGTCAGTGCGCCGCCCTCAAAGCCAAGCGCGAGAATCCCAAGATCCTGTGCCGCCTCTGCAATCTTTTTGCTCAGGCCATCATGCTGTTCGACGACATCATAGCTTGGTGCCTGTAGCTGCGCCTGCTCCGTATAGCGATTGTCTGTCATGAGAAGAAGCCGCTCGGGGGTTATGAGGAGTGCCGTGGAGTCGCCGCGAAAACCGCTGAAATAATGGACACTCTCCTCCTTGGTGACGAGCACCCCGTCCAGAACCTTCTCTGCCATGAGCGCGCGCAGACGCGCGACTCGCCCCTCAATCTCCATCGTATCCCTCCATACGGCAGATGATTGCCTCAAGTGCCGCCATATAGCTCTCTGCCCCCAGCCCTGCGACCTGCCCCCAAACGACCGGTGCAATCACCGAATGATGCCGGAACTCCTCACGCTGATGGATATTCGAGAGATGTACCTCAATGACGGGAACTTCGGCGGCAGAAATAGCGTCGCGGATGGCGATGCTGTAATGCGTAAAGGCAGCGGCATTCAGGATAATGTAGTCTGTGTTCCCGCGTGCTGCCTGAATGGCATCCACCAAGACGCCCTCGTGATTCGACTGAAGAAATGTGATTGCAAGGCCTGCACGCTCCGCACGGCGGCGCAGGCGTTCGTTGATGTCGGCAAGTGTCAGCGCGCCGTAAATCTCCGGCTCACGTGTCCCGAGCATATTGAGGTTCGGCCCGTTCAGCACCAATACTTTTCTCATCATACTCCTCTAATAGCGCACATCAAAGCTGCGCTCCCCGTCAAGCAGAGCGCGTTCCTCGATCGTGAGATGATCCACGCGAATAAACATATTTCCTGCACGCATGGCGTCAAACGCTGCCTCGACGGCATCCGCCGCGCCCTGCAGTTCCATTGTCACCGTGCCGTCAGACATATTCTTGACCCAGCCCGTGATGTCACGCATCACCGCCTGCTGGCGGACAAACATGCGAAAGCCCACGCCCTGTACGCGCCCTTCGGCACACGCATAGCGGCGAATCACCGTGCTCATGACCCATCCCCCTTTTTCATTGGTACATCGCGGCGCAGGATGCTGTATGGCTCTGCTGGGTGCACCAGCCGTATCCACACGATCTGCTGCGGGTGCGGTGCGGCGTCGATCGGCGTCCCCTCCGCATCCCACATGGCATCGAGAATTTGGCGAAAGGATGCTCTTGTCGGCTGAAAAATCTCAATCTCCTGTCCAACGCGCATGTGATTACGCTGCTCCACCTCTGCCAGTCCCGTCGCGGCATCAAAGGCACGCACCAGGCCGACGAACTCCGAGGTCTGCTCATAGGACGAAGACCCATAGATTTGATCCTCCGCCGTTGTCTTTCCAAAGAAAAAGCCCGTGGTGTACGCACGGTGGGACACCTTGTTCAGTTCCTCCAGCCACGATGTTTCGACATGGTATGGGTGCTCCGACAGGCAGGTATCCAGCGCCATGCGATATGCCTTCACAACGCTCGCCACATAGTGAACGCTCTTCATGCGCCCCTCAATTTTCAGGCTGTCCACGCCGCATCCGACGACCTCATCCAGATACGGGAGCAGGCACAGATCCTTCGAGTTCATGATATAGGTGCCGCGCTCATCCTCGGCAATGGGATAGTACTCTCCGGGACGGGATTCCTCGACCAGTGCATACTTCCAGCGGCAGGACTGGGCACAGCTTCCGCGGTTCGCATCGCGCCCCGTAAAGTAACTGCTGAGCAGACATCGGCCGGAATAGGAGATACACATCGCACCGTGCACGAACAGCTCCAGCTCCACGTCCGTCGCTCTCCGAATCTCCTGTATCTCCGCAGCCGAAAGCTCGCGTGCGAGCACGACGCGCGCCGCGCCAAGCTCCTGCCACGCGCGCACCGTGCGCCAGTTGACATTGTTCGCCTGTGTGCTGACATGGATGGGAAGACCAGGTGCCGTCTCGCGTGCACACATAAAGACACCGAGGTCGGCGACGAGGACGGCATCTGCTCCTGCCTCTTTGAGAAAGCGCAGATAGTCCGGCAGTGATACCAGATCCTCATTGTGCGGGAACACATTGACCGTCACATAGATTTTCTTTTCCATCCCATGAGCAAGGCGAATGGCCGCCGCAATCTCGTCCTGCGCAAAGTTTCCGCCAAATGCACGCAAACTGAACTGTCGGCCGCCAAGATACGCTGCATCCGCGCCATAGCGGAGCGCTGCCTCCAGCTTCTCCATCGTCCCCGCAGGAGCAAGGAGCTCAGGTCTGCACATCATCGGAGCCCCCTCACTGCATCAGCGCACCTGATCGACAAGGGCGAGGTGCTCCGAATAATTCGTTGCATAGTAATTTTTTCCATTCCGATCCGCCACGAAATACAGATAGTTCGTATGTGCTGGATGCAGCACGGCCATCAGCGACGCTGTACCGGGGCTTGCAATCGGTCCTGGCGGCAGACCGACATTCTGATAGGTATTATAGGGTGACGCGACCTCCGTGTCGCTATAGAGAAGATCTTCCTTCGGCTCATCAAGCAGATACTGCACGGTCGGATCGGCCTGCAGCGGCATCCCGAGACGCAGGCGCTTCAGAAAGATCTGCGCGATGATCGGGCGATCTTCATCATGATACGCCTCCTTTTCCACGAGGGACGCGAGCGTCACGAGCTCATAGATCGAGAGGTGCATCTCCTTGGCGCGGTCGCGCATCTCCTTCGTCAGGCGATGATCGAAATTCTCCGCCATCATCGTCATGATCGAGTCGGCATCGAACGAATCGCTCAGCTCATAGGTGTCGGGGAAAAGGAACCCCTCCGCCGCATAACGTACATCTTCATGCTGCTCCATATAGGGATAGGGACGGAAGGTCTTGGCACGCTCCATAAAGTCATCCGCACGCACGAGCCCTTCCTTTTCCAGTCGCTCGGCGATCTCCTTCACGCCGAACCCTTCGGGAATCACAAATCGGATCGTGACGGTATTGCCATAGACAAGTTTTTCCAGTGCATCACGCGGCGTCATCCCGGTCTGCATGGCGAACGTGCCGGTCTTGACCTTATTTTCAAGTCCGTTCAGCTTCGCCGTCCACCAGAACTTCATCTCACTGTCGATCACACCGCGTTCACGCAGCTCCTTGCCGATGCTGCTGACCCCCATCCCGGGGCGTACGGTAAAGTACACAGGTGTCCCCTCGGTGGTGGGCGAGGCGGACGGCGACGCGATCAAAAACGAAAAAACAAGAAAGAGGAGGGCGACCACAGCTGCCCCACCAAATATCATTTTCTTTTGTTTTGGGGTTCCCTTTCCGCGGTAAACCGCCCGCAGAGCCTCCCGCCATTCAGCGTGCTCCAGAAAGTCGCGTGTCTTCTGCCACAACTCCCGCAATGACTCCCGCAACAAAATCCATCCTCTCTTGCCTCAGTGTCGTAAGCCCGCGCAGTCTCCTGCTCCACAGAACAGCATTGATCTGCTGATAAAGCCTACTATCCCCTTATTCTTCCTCCTGCTCTGCAAGACGCTCATAGGCGCGGCAGACCGCCTCGAACTCCTCGTCCGTCGGATCTGTGTAGATGTCTTCGCCGCTCTCATCCACGATGATCTTGGCAATCGTCGCCTCGTCCTCATCGTCGCTGTCTTCAAGTGCTCCCTCTGCATCCATGTGAAGTGCCACGAGCACGGCAAACCGCTCCGTTCCAAGCGGTACGATCATCTCCTCGCGGTAGTAGTGTTCTGCTCCCTCCTCATCCGAGATAACGACAATGACATCCTCATCGTGAAGTTCTTCCTGTTCATCCATCTTCTCTGCTCCTTCAATCAAGGAAATCACGGATAAATCTAGTGCACATCTCCTGGCGCATATTCTATCCGTGATTTCCCATATTTTGTCGATCCAAAAAGCCCTGTAAAATATAGACCGCCGCCATCTTATCGATTACCTTGCGGCGTTTTTTTCGTGAGACATCGCCGGCAATGAGAGCGCGCGAGGCGGCGACTGTCGAGAGGCGCTCATCCCAGTAATGTACCTCTGTTCCCGGAAAGTGCTCCTCCACCTCTGCCATAAAAGCACGCACGATACTGCAGCGCTCTCCCTCATCGCCGTTCATGTGCTTTGGCAGACCAGCCACAAGCGCATCGACCTCATACTCCTGCATGAGCTGTCCAAGATGAGCAAGATCCGCCTCGATATTCGTGCGCCGCACCGTCTCAACACCCTGCGCCGTCAGCCCGAGAAGGTCACTGACCGCAATCCCGATCGTCGCATCGCCGAGGTCGAGTGACATATAGCGTTTCATTTCTCGTGTTCCAGATAGAAGCGCACGAGCTCATCGAGCAGATCGTCCCGCTCGAGGCTACGTATCTTGCTCCGCGCCTCACGGTGACTTGTCACATACGCAGGATCGCCGGACAGCAGATAACCGACCAGCTGATTGATCGGGTTGTACCCCTTCTCCCGCATTGCTGCACTCACATCGCGTATGACGACATCTGCCTTCGGCTTATCCTCCCCGAAGGAGAACATCATGGTTTTCTGTTCGTCCATTACCTTACCTCACTATGGAAATATGTCACAGCTTCCCTTGCTTGATCGCATCCAGCGCCGCATGCAGCGATGGATAAATCCCCGTGCAGATCTTCCGCATCTCCTCCGTCGGCGGCAGTGTATCGGGAATCATTACCGACATACAGCCCGCTGCCGATGCGCCGCGCAGCCCATTGTAGCCATCCTCAAAGACATAGCAGTCTGCTGGTGCAGTCTGGATTGCAGCAGCTGCGCGCAGGAAAATATCGGGGGCGGGTTTCCCCCGCTCGACCATATCACCGCCTACAATGGCATCAAAGTACTTTCTCAGCCCGCTCTGCGCGAGATTTCTCTCGATCTGCTCCACCGTCGAACTGCTTGCCGTTGCTATACGCACGCCGTGCACACGAAAATAATGGAGCAGATCACATGCCCCCGGCATGACTGGCAGGTTCTTCGCCGCCGTATCACGGACGTACTCGTCCACGCGGCGTGAATAGGCGTAGGCATCCACTGTCGGATAGAACGAATGCACAACTGCCGCCATTGTCTCACCGCTCGTGCCGCAGCATTCCTTGCCCAACTCAGGACTGCGCGGTACACCAAATTCATCGGCGATGACCAACCAACCGCGCTGATACACCTTCTCCGTATCAAAGAGCAGCCCATCCATATCAAAGATTGCGCCTTGCTGCATTTCTCCTCCGCCATACCGCAGAAATGAATTCGTGCAGGATCAGCCAAATGCCATTTCATTTGTACTTCCCCAAAATTCTATGGTTGATATTACCACAAAATGTGAAAAAAGAAAAGGCGCACCCGCTGTGCGTCTTTTCCGATCTTTGTCAATCTCGTCCGAGTTTGTCGCGCAGGATTACATCGTGTGCACCGCCTTCGACGATACTGGTCGAGGAAACGAGGGTGAGCTTTGCCTTGTCGCGGAACTCCGGCAGGCTGAGCGCACCGCAGTTGCACATTGTGGAGCGGATCTTGGAGAGCGTCGTCTGCACGTTTTCTTTCAGTGGGCCCGCATATGGGACATAAGAATCTACGCCCTCCTCAAAGGAGAGTTTCTTGCTCCCACCGAGATCATAACGCTGCCAGTTGCGCGCGCGGTTCGAGCCCTCGCCCCAATATTCCTTGTAGTAGGTGCCGTTCACCATGACACGGTCCGTCGGGCTCTCATCGAAGCGCGAGAAGTAACGCCCAAGCATGAGGAAATCCGCGCCCATGGCAAGTGCAAGTGTCATGTGATAGTCGTAGACGATACCTCCGTCAGAGCAGATGGGGATGTAGACGCCCGTCTCCTTGTAGTATTTGTCACGCTCGGCACACACATCGATGAGTGCTGTTGCCTGTCCGCGTCCGATGCCCTTCGTCTCGCGCGTAATGCAAATGGAGCCACCGCCAATGCCGACCTTGATGAAGTCCGCCCCCGCATTCGCGAGGAAACGGAAGCCCTCACCGTCCACAACGTTGCCTGCACCTACCTTGACCGTATCACCGAACTCCTCACGGATGTGTTGGATCGTCATGCGCTGCCACTCAGAGAACCCCTCCGAGGAGTCGATGCAGAGGACATCGACTCCCGCGTCGATGAGCGCAGGAACGCGCTCTGTATAGTCGCGCGTATTGATACCCGCACCGACGATGTAGCTCTTGTTGTCGTCGGTCAGCTCCAATTCATTTTCCTTGTTGTCCGTGTAGTCCTTGCGAAATACCATGTAGCGCAGACGCTGATTCTTGTCAATGAGCGGCAGCATGTTGAGCTTGTGCTCCCAGATGAGATCGTTGGCGAGCGTCAGCGAGGTCGCATCCGCATCCGCCCAGACGAGCTTCTCGAACGGCGTCATGAACGTATGCACCTTCGTATCGAGCGACATACGGGAAACACGATAGTCACGGCTCGTCACAATGCCGACGAGTTTGCCGTTCGCGGAACCGTCCTCCGTGACTGCCATGGTCGAGTGTCCCGTCTTGGCGAGAAGATCAAGCACCCCGCCAAGTGTTGTGTCAGGACTGATGTTCGAATCACTACTGACAAAGCCCGATTTATAGTTCTTTACTCGCGCGACCATAGCCGCCTCTGCCTCGATGGACTGCGAGCCATAGATGAACGATATGCCGCCCTGCTTGGCGAGGGCAATCGCCATGGTATCGTTGGAGACCGCCTGCATGATCGCCGAAGTCAGCGGGATATTCATCGTAAGCGCCGGCTTTTCATCACGGCGAAACTTGACGAGCGGCGTACGCAGGGAAACATTCGCTGGGAAGCATTCCGCCGAGGAGTAGCCAGGTATGAGCAGATACTCTCCGAACGTATGCGACGGTTCAGTGTAATAATGCGCCAAGGGAACCCATCCTTTCCACTTTTCGAAGGAAGTACCGAGAAACTTCACCCATTTATCAGTGCTTCTCTAAATTTTTCTGTTAAATATACGCGCTTCCACGCGCTGTGTCAACCAATAAATCAGTATGAGAAACACATGCGTATGGATAAAAACTCCCTAAGAGTTTCACATTCTCTTAGGGAGTTTTCGAAAGCCATAACGACTGATCTTCAAATGGTGCCGAAGGCCGGGGTCGAACCGGCACGCTGCTCACACAGCGGCAGATTTTGAGTCTGCTGCGTCTGCCAATTCCGCCACTTCGGCTTGGGGAAATACGAAACGTATTATAGCATTTCGCACGTCCTCTTGTCAAACATCAGCGCAGACGCGGCTCAATTCTCCGAATGAGATCCATGTCTGCCGCAAACCACGGGACACTGTAGAGATCGGCGCGCCCGAGCCACCGCCCCTCGGAGTGGACACGCAGCTGCGGCTCTCCCTCCACAAGCCGGCAGAGATAGAGGCGCATGTTCATGTGATACTCCGGATAGTCGTGGTCAACCGTGCCGAGCAGTTCCTCCACAGCAACCACAACGCCGAGCTCCTCCTGCATCTCACGCATAAGCGCCGCCGCATCCGTCTCCCCTGGCTCGACCTTTCCACCCGCGAATTCCCATATCCCTGCGTACGCTCCGTAGGAGCGGCATGCGCCGAAAACCTTCCCGCTGCGCAGGATCGCGCCTGCGACGACGTCGATGTGCTTTTGCCCGTCCATTCCCTACTCCTTCTCGCTCTTGTTGCGCCGCAGAAACAGCTGCATCAGCTGCTCACGCGGATCGCACTCATGCGCGACGATCTCATACACCGTCGTGCAGATGGGCAGTTCAACATGATACTCCGCGGCAAGAGCCATCAATGCCTCAACGGTGTAGACGCCCTCGGCGATCTTATGAAAGTCGCCTGCCGTACCGCGCACGACGGCCTCCCCATAACGGCGGTTGTTGCTGTGCGGAGAAAAGAGCGTGGCCTCATAGTCACCAAGATGCGACAGTCCATAGATGGTGTCTCCGTCACCCCCCATCGCATGCACCAAACGTGAAAGCTCACGGGCACCGCGGGCCATGAGTGCCCCCTTCAGGCTGGCGTAGGAAAAGCCGTCGAGCATTCCCGCCGCGAGTCCTATCACATTCTTCGCTGCCGCGCCGACCTCTGTGCCGAGGAGATCCTCCCCATAATAGAAGCGGATGAGCGGACTGCCGAGCACCTCCACCAGATCGTGCAGCACCGCCCGTTCCTCCCCCGCGAGCACCATGCAGTTCGGAATGCCGCGCACAAAGTCCTGCACATGCCCGGGCCCAACCCAGACGACAGGCTGTATGGCTGCGCCGAGTTCTTCCTTGACTACGGTGGTCAGACGCTTTCCCGTGCCAATCTCAAGGCCTTTCATGCAGAGAATCATTTGCTTGGTGCAGAGCTCTTCCGCCAGACCGCGTGCATATACATCACGCAGGAAGGCACGCAGTGCCTGTGCATGAATGGAGATGATGACGATCTCTGCCGTCTGCAGGGCCGCCGCAAGATCATCCGTCAGATGAACTTCAGGCGGGATGGGCAGGAACTCATTCGTCCGTGTCTTCTCCAATGCTGCGAGATGCTCTGATCCTCTGCGCCCCCACAGCGTCACTGCATGACCAATACGGTGGGCATACCACGCGTGAAATGAGCCCCAACGCCCACATCCGAGAACTGTAACTCTCATGACGATACCTCCACCGCTGCACCCGTCAACGCACGTACGACAACCCCCGCCATAATCATCCCCGCCACAGGCGGCACAAAGGACACACTGCCTGGTGCCAGATGCCGTCCCGGTGCCGGCGCACAGATGCCCGCAGCGGGACGCTTCGGACGCTCGCGCGAGCAGACAACCGTGAGACGCCGCACGCCGCGGTCCTTCAGCTTTTTTCGCAGAATGCGCGCCAATGGATCACCCTTGGTGCGATAGATGTCCATCACCGCAAAGAGCGTCGGGTCGAGCTTGTTGGCTGCCCCCATACTCGCAATGAGCGGTATATTCCGTGCCTGACACTGCACGGCAAGATCCACCTTCGCCGTCACCGTATCCACTGCATCCACGGCATAGTCATAATGCGTCTCAAAAAAGGAATCCGCCTCCTCGGGCAGATAAAACGCACGGATTTCGCGTACCTGACAATGGGGATTGATCGCCCGGATGCGCTCTGCCATGACCGTGGTCTTGGCTTTTCCCACCGTCTCGGTGAGTGCATGAATCTGGCGGTTGATATTCGTCACGTCGATCGTATCGTGGTCGATGAGCGTCAGCCTGCCCACACCAGCACGCGCCAGCGCTTCTGCCGTAAATGAGCCGACCCCGCCAACGCCAAACACCGCCACCGAGCTCGCCGCAAGGCGCGTGAGTCCCGCATCGCCGAGCAACATCTCCGTCCGCGCAAAGCGCTGATCCTCCATCATTTCCTCCCCAGCCTGCATCGAAAAAGCTGCCGCATCTGTGCGGCAGCTTAAAAGAATCAACCAACGGGCATTACTTTACCACGAGAACAGGACACTTGGACTGCTCGACTACATACTGGCTGACGCTGCCCAGCAGAACTCCCTTGACGACCCCAAGGCCGCGGCTGCCCATGACGATGAGATCGATATCATTCGTCTCTGCAAAATCGAGCACAACGACCGCAGGTGAGCCCGTATCTGAGAATGACTCTTTCTCAACCCCCTCCGGTACCATCTCCATAGCGCGGTCCAAGATGACATTGCCTGCCTTCGTCACTGAGTCAAGAATCGCATCCGACAGGACAGCATTGATGGCAAGCTGATTGATGTTTGCCACGTATAGGAAATTCAACTTTGCCCCGCAGATTTTGGCAAGCGTTGCCGCCTTTTCAATCGCACGGTCTGCACCCTCAGATCCATCCACCGGCACCAAAATATTCTTAATCATGGAAGTACCTCCTCACTTCTCTCATACCCAACCTCATGCACTCCCAGCCACAAGGACGTTGGAATGCGCATATTCCAAGACAGCCTGTGTAACACTACCGAGAAGAAGCCCCGTCACGCGCGAATGCTTGCGCCCACCAATAACGACCAATCTAATACCCATCTCATCGATAAAATGCAGAATCTCATCGGTCGGCATACCAGTACGATGGTGACACACATGAGCGACATGTGCAGGAAGCAGTGGCTCCGCCACGGCAAAGATCTCCTGTGCCTCCTCTGCAGCTGGACGCACAATACTTGCAGGAAGCCATGGTACATCTCCCTCATCCGTACTCTCGTCAAATGGAGATACATAGAGAAGATCAAGGGGGGACTCCATCACAAGCGCAAGTTCTCCTGCCAAATGAACAGCACTCAGTGCCTCCTTTGTTCCATCTACGGGAACCAGAATACGCCAATTCCGGGAATATGCCATGACGCACCTCCGTTCTGTTCAGTATGGAAAGCAAGTACAAGCATACTGTACTTATGCTCTCTTTAAGTTTATTCGCGAAATTCTGTCGAACTCCTTCTTTATTCCGACAACTTTTATGCATACGAAAAGAAAGAATTTGACGCACACCATTGAACATGATAGACTAGCTTCTATAATAATTATGGAGGTAAAATGATGGGAGAAGAGCAAAAAGTCCTGACCGATGAGGAAATTGTAAAATCTACAGGAATTTCCGATATTTATGCTGCTGCCAAGCGACTCGAAGGAATCGTCCGTAAGTCACCGTTGGTATACAGCGACTACTTCTCCGACCTCTCCGGCAATGCAACCTATCTAAAGCTCGAAAACCTCCAGACAACAGGAGCATTTAAGCTGCGCGGTGCATATAACCGCATCAGCATGCTCACCGAGGAGGAGCGTGCACGCGGCGTCATCACTGCATCGGCCGGAAACCACGCGCAGGGCGTCGCCTACTCAGCTCAGAAACTTGGCGTAAAGGCTGTCATCTGCATGCCGGCAACGACACCGATCCTAAAGGTGGAGGCGACGAGGGCCTTCGGCGCGACCGTCGTACTCCACGGCAACGGGTTCGACGACGCCTATGCTCACAGCCTCGAACTGCAGAAAGAGCACGGCTATGTCTACATCCACCCGTTCAACGACCGCAACGTCATCGTCGGGCAGGGCACGATCGCTCTCGAGGTAATCGATGCGCTCAAGGACGTGGATGCCATCCTCGTCCCCATCGGCGGCGGCGGGCTTGCCTCCGGTATTGCACTCGGCGTAAAGACGGTCAACCCACAGGTAAAAGTCATCGGTGTTGAGCCGGAAAACGCCGCCTGTATGAAAGCGGCTCTTTCTTGCGGCCACGCGATCACGCTCCCCTCTGCCGACACCGTCGCCGACGGGTGTGCTGTGCGTACGGCGGGAACACTTACGCGGGAGTTCTGCCGCCGTTATCTCGACGAGATCATCACCGTCTCCGAGATGGAGATCATGAGCGCCCTCCTCTCCCTCATCGAAAAACACAAACTGATCGCCGAGGGGGCAGGAGTACTCTCCCTTGCTGCCCTGCAGAAACTCCACACGAAGGATAAAAAAATCGCCGTGCTCATCAGCGGCGGCAATATCGACATATCCACCATCTCTGCGCTGATCTCCAAAGCACTCATCTCACGCGGACGCGTATTCCGCTTCGCCGTACAGCTTCCTGATAAACCGGGACAGCTGCTCAATGTCGCTCAGATTCTCACTGAACAGGATGCCAACGTCATCCGCCTCGACCACGATCAGACCATGGTGACCGACAGTTTCCAAAAGGTGCAGCTTACCGTCACCGTCGAAGCACACGGACAGGATCATGTTGACCGCATTGTCCATGCGTTGGAAGAAAACGGCTTTGAGATCAATAAAATCTACTGACCCGTCATGAAAGGATATTAAAACGCATGACCTCTGTCCCTGTAAAATCGATCGATCCAGATACAGCACAAAGTCTCGCCGATCTCTTCAAAACACTGGGCGACCCAACCCGCATCAAAATTCTCTCCCTGCTTACAAAAACGGAGGAAATGCGCGTCTGCGACATCGCCGACAGTCTGGTAATGGGGCAGTCGGCAATATCTCATCAACTGCGTGTACTGCGCGCAGCACGGCTTGTCAAGTTCCGGCGCGACGGCAAGGAAGTCCTCTACTCGATCGACGACGACCATGTGATGAAACTACTCGGTCAAGGAATTGAGCACGTACAGCACGCATAATATGGAAAGGAAGATCGCGATGAATCCCCTGCACCGCTTTGTCATCTGTACAGGCATTGCCTTGCTCCTCGTTGGAGGAACGGCATATGCCTCCCCCACCCTGTGCGAGGGTTCGCACGGGCACGACGTACTCGTTCTGCAGCGTGCTCTGCAAAATGCCGGTTACCCAGTCAAAAACATCGACGGCATCTTTAACAAAGAGACAGGACATGCTGTCGCCATGTTTCAGCGTGACAACAAAATAAAGATTACGGGTGTCGTCAACAATGCAACATGGCGCGCCTTGCGCAACGCTCCTGCCAAGCGGCCTTGGGGCATTGACGTGCCGCGTCCCGCGCCGAAAAAAATTCCACTCGCACCAAATGGAACACAGATCCTGCCGTCAGGCAAAGTCCCCGCTCTCATCAAGACGGCAAAGGCGTATATGGGTACCCCCTATACCTTCGGCGGAACGACACCAAAAGGATTTGACTGCTCAGGCTACCTCCAATACGTCTTTCAAAAACAGGGCATCACCATTCCGCGCACTGCCGATGAGCAGTACAAGCTTGGCCTGCGCACCAAGAGCACGAAGGAACTCGTCCCTGGTGATCTCGTCTTTTTTGAGACCTATGAAAAGGGCGCATCTCACTGCGGCATCTACCTTGGCAAGGGCGAGTTTATTCACGCCTCTACGAGCAAGGGAGTGCGCATTGACGCACTCTCCAACGACTATTGGCAGCCGCGATTCCTCGGCGGAAAGCATATTGTGAAGTAAAGGAAAGGTTGGGTTGACATGGTGCCTCTCTTTTTCCGTCTCACTGCCGCCGTTCTCCTCTTTTCCGTTACAGTTTCAGCAACGGCATATGCGGAGGATTCGCAGCCTGATCCCTATCATGTGGACTGGAAAGAACCCCAGACACGCCGCATTGAAGTCCAACGTCCCCCAACTATGGAGACATGGGGTGTTGTAAAACAAGGCGATGTCCAAACGAAATTCCTGCGTTCCATCCCCTATTTATACAGTGCTTATGAACTGCATGAAATCCATAAGAATGGCAAAATCGAGTATCTTTTCCACGTGCAGGGTGAATACGGCAGCGATGGAACCATCCCGCGCCTCACCATCGGAACGAAAGAGGACACCGCATTTGAACTGACTCCGGTCCCTGCAGCGGAGATCAAAACCATCCCATCCAAGGACTATACCGATTATTGGTATCGCGCCGGCGATCTCTCCCGTTGGATTGCGCTCGAGGAATCAGCAAAGAAAGGGAAGGTAAACGCTTACTTCTATTATTCCCCCAACGGCAAGGCAAGCCGTGACGAGATCTCTCCTCTCGTAAAACGTATTCCGCGCTGGCTCGCGCTTTCCATCGAGGAATGTAATGCATACGGACCAAAGTACAGCATCTTCTATCCAGGGATGCCGGCAAAAGAGCTGCGCGATGCCATCGCCTATCGTTCCAACGCGCACTATGACAGCGGACGAGCCAAAACGTCAAATAAATACGTCTTCTCCGATGTGGGAAATCTCCCCTCATTTGCCCTGCATCCATCATGGTCCATGGCAGAGGTGCATTATGTGACATTCCGTGAAGAACCTGCAGGAACATGGGTGAATTGGGACTATTGGGAGCCCCTGTCGAGCAGCATTCATCCGCTCGACACAATTGGATATATCACACAGACAGTCTATGCAGATCTCTATCCAACAAAATATTACGGATTTACACTAAAAGGTCACGCCGAGAAGCAAAAATGGATCATTGACACCGTTGATACGAAGCGGCATCCAGAACTCGCGGCAGTTACGCCGGGCGATGTCATCAAATCCCTCAACGGAATCCCAGTCGATGGCTATCCGAAATATGTTGCCGAATATCTCATGTACTACAGTGACCTTGGCGATTTGAACCTTCTGCTGGAAAACAAAAAGTCAGGGCTCTATGAGGTTACCGCACGCTCTTTGATCCATCTGCCGCTGCCTGCAATTAACTATGCTGCAGAGAATGAAAAGTCAAAGCTGCGCTATACGAAAAAATCGATCCATGAGTTTCGCCTTGACGGAGCTGTTCCCTTTGAGATCTTTGACCCGCTCGGGAATCCCGCCGCTCATATAGAATCTCCGCGTACAGATTGGATCCTCGAGCATTTTCATGCGCAGAGGCCACACACCATGCCGCTCGGTAGATATTTTGCCGCTGCCGCCCAGCAATATTGAGGAAATGCTGATAAATTCAGCTGCGCTATCTTGGCACATCTTTTTCGCTCTGTCTATGCCCTAGAATTCTCCACATAGACCTTATTATGTATGTGTCAGTGTATCTAAAATCTACAGCAAGCTGCCGCAGACTTCATTTTATCAGCGATTTCTTGACTTTTTCCTGATTGCTCATTATAATAGTGCGATATCGGGATGTAGCGCAGTTTGGTAGCGCGCTTGCTTTGGGAGCAAGATGTCGCAGGTTCAAATCCTGTCATCCCGACCATTGCACCTGTAGCTCAGTTGGATAGAGCAACGGCCTTCTAAGCCGTGGGTCGAGGGTTCGAATCCCCCCAGGCGCACCATCAGAGGCATACGCATCGCTTATCGATGCGTTTTTTATTGCACAAAAAAGGATGCAAGATCCTCTCTTACATCCGCAGTAGATCAAAATGGTGGAGACAAGGGGGATCGAACCCCTGACCTCTTGCATGCCATGCAAGCGCTCTCCCAGCTGAGCTATGCCCCCGTGCTCTTCGCGCTGACAATGGCAAGTATAACGAAAAGCGGACACGTTGTCAAGACAGAATTTCCACTTCCAGTTCGGCGAGATCGTTTGTGGAAGAATTCACTCCATCGCATTCCGCTTCTCGTACACACCGCTCAAAATATCAGCCCACCATGATTCATGCTCACGATACCATGTAATGGTGTGCTGAATCCCCTCATCGAATATCGTTGCCGGATGCCAGCCCAGTTCACGCCCGATCTTCGTCGGATCGATGGCATAACGGCGATCATGTCCCTTACGATCGGCGATATAGGAGATTTGTTCCTCTCCCTTGCCAAGCGAGGCAAGGATAGTTCGTACAACGTCAATATTCGACCGCTCGTTATGCCCACCGACGTTATATATTTCACCATCTGCCCCACAACGGAGGATGACATCGATTGCCGCACAGTGATCGTCCACATGCAGCCAATCGCGAACGTTTTTCCCATCACCATAGACTGGCAGCTTCTCTCCCCTCATCGCGCGGATCACCATCAATGGAATGAGCTTTTCGGGGAACTGAAACGCGCCATAGTTATTGGAGCAGCGCGAGATGGTCA
The DNA here is from genome assembly GCF_000160695.1 of Centipeda flueggei ATCC 43531. Lineage (GTDB taxonomy): Bacteria > Bacillota > Negativicutes > Selenomonadales > Selenomonadaceae > Centipeda > Centipeda flueggei. The sequence goes on from NZ_GG694006.1 coordinate 194,653, forward strand.
CAGGCACTCCATAGGTACGTGCATATGCCTGCACAAGGAGATCGGCAGATGCCTTGGAGGAAGAATACGGACTAGAGGTATGCAGCGGCGTCTCCTCTGTAAAGAGAAGATCCGGACGATCCAGTGGTAGGTCACCATAAACCTCATCCGTCGATACCTGATGATAGCGTTTAATTCCATATTTGCGGCATGCATCAAGCAATATACTCGTCCCAATAATGTTCGTTTGAAGGAAGATCTCCGGTGTCTCGATAGAGCGATCCACATGTGACTCTGCTGCAAAATTGACGACAACATCCGGATGCTCCTGTTCAAAAAAGGAATAAACAGCAGTGCGATCTGCGATATCATCACGCACAAAGGAGAACTGAGAATACTCCCGTGCGGAATTAAGCGTCGCAATATTCCCCGCATAGGTCAGCGCATCATAGCAGATAATTCGATCCTCCGGATGCTCGCGCAGCTCATAGTAGATAAAGTTTGCGCCAATAAAACCTGCGCCGCCGGTAACCATTATCTTCATTGTTTCTGCTCCTTTGCACACTGTCTTATAAAAAGATGATTCGACACATTGCTCATTTTTCCTTTTCTCTCATTACGAATGAGAAATGGTTTACACTTGAGAAACATATGTGCTATAATATCCTAAAGGAGGGATACGGTTGAATGATCGTACTTATATTGCCATAGATCTGAAATCATTCTACGCTTCTATCGAGTGTATCGAGCGTGGCCTGAATCCCCTTACGGCTTATCTTGTTGTTGCAGATGAGAGCCGCACCAGCAAGACTATATGCCTCGCCGTCTCTCCGGCTCTTAAGGCACACGGGATTGGCGCTCGTCCGCGTCTCTTCGAAGTGATTCATGCCGTTACACAGGCAAATGCACGACGCAAATACTGTGCCCCAAATCATACGCTCACTGGAAAGACAACAGATGCAGAGGCACTTTTCAATAACCCCGCCCTTGGCATTGCCTATCATATTGCTCCGCCGCGCATGGCGCTCTACATGGAGTACAGCGCACGTATCTATGAAATCTACCTGCGCCGCATTGCACCGGCAGATATACATATCTATTCTATTGACGAAGTATTTATTGATGTGACGAGCTACCTGGACACACAACATATCTCGGCACATGATTTTGCTATGCTTCTCATTCGTGATATCCTGCGGGAGACAGGCATCACAGCGACGGCAGGAATTGGGACGAATCTCTACCTTGCAAAGATCGCCATGGATATCGTCGCCAAACGTATGACGCCGGATGCAGACGGCGTACGTATTGCACAACTCGATGAAATGATCTATCGCCGCACCCTATGGACACATCGTCCGCTGACAGACTTCTGGCGGATTGGCAAAGGTTACGCTGCAAAACTCGAAGCAAACGGCCTCTTCACGATGGGCGATATCGCGCGCTGCTCCCTCGGTACGACACATGACCATTGGAACGAAGACCTGCTCTATCGCCTTTTTGGAGTACAGGCTGAACTACTTATCGACCATGCATGGGGGATCGAACCGACGCACATGGAGGACATCAAAAGTTATCGCCCAAAGATGCGCAGCAAATATATGGGACAAGTTCTACAGAGCCCATATCCCGCCGAAAAAGCACGGCTTACCGTCTGGGAGATGGCAGATGCACTTTCCCTTCTGCTTGTCGATCGATGTATCACCACTGATCGCATCGAGCTGACCATTGGCTATGACGTCGAATGCCTGATCCGCCCTGAGATTCGTGACCAATACAAAGGGCGTATTCATACAGATCATTACGGACGTAATGTACCATGGCCGACACATGGATATGTGGGCATTGAACGCGGCGCATCATCCTGTATCTTAATGAGCGAACTGCTTGACTTATTTGATAAAATTGTCGATCCGCACCTCCTTATCCGGCGCATCACTCTTTCTGCACATCATCTTATCACGAACGAACAGCACGTTGCCGCGGCTAAGCAGATATCTCTCTTCTCATCCTCAGACACAGAGAAATACGTGACACTTCAGCAGAGGACAATTTCTGCAGAAAAAGAAAAATCTCTGCAGGAAGCGCTGCTTTTCATCAAAAAAACACATGGGAAAAATGCCATCCTGCGCGGTGCGAACTTCATCAGTGGTGCAACAGCACAACAGCGCAACAAGCAGATCGGCGGACATAAAGCATAGGAGAATCATATGCAGAAAAGTGCTCATATCTACGACGACATTTTACACCGTACGCGTCCTATATCAAAAAAACATCCACCAATGTCACGTCATGACCGTGCCGGGCAGTTTGCTCCCTTTGCAGCACTTACTGGACTTCATGCAGCTGCTGCACATGTAGAAGAGCATAATGCTGCACGCTATGAGGGGAGTCCAAGACTTGACAACACCACAAAAGACAACTAGAATACAGCATACCTCGGCATGACTTTTTGCCGATGAAACAGAACAGCAACAGAGCCGAAGGCCCATGGATGGCGGCTCTTCCCATTGGGAGGGTATATGGGAAAGAAATGCAGACGATGCGGGTGGGTCAACCAAAATGATCCCATCTATATAAAGTACCATGATGAGGAGTGGGGCATCCCGCTCCACGACGATCACGCACTCTATGAGCTCTTCCTCTTGGAGACATTTCAGGCGGGACTCTCGTGGGCGACGATCCTGCACAAGCGCGAGAATTTCCGCCGTGCCTACGAGGGATTTCACCCGGAGCGCGTCGCCGCATTCGACGCAGCAAAGATAGATACGCTCATGCAGGATGCGGGCATCGTCCGCAACCGCCGCAAGATCGAGGCGAGCATCACGAACAGCCGCGTCTTTCTCGACATCGTTCGTGAATACGGCTCATTCGATGCCTATATCTGGGGCTTCACCGAGGGGAAGTCCATCCGTGAGAGCTGGGAGCTCCGCACCACATCCCCCCTCTCCGACCGCATCACAAAGGATTTGAAGCGGTGCGGGATGAAATTCATTGGCTCGACATCGATCTACTCGACACTGCAGGCAATCGGCGTGCTTGCCGCACACGCAGAAGACTGCGACTGGAGGCTGCCATGAAAGCGTCGGCCAGTGTTCCGCTCGCTGCCCTGCGCGCCGCCTTTCCCTACACCGTCCCCATCCTCGCAGGCTTTCTCTTCCTCGGACTCGCCTACGGCATCTATACCAACGTCTCAGGCTTTTCATTTCTCTACCCAATGGCGATGAGCGCCATCATCTTCGGCGGTTCGCTTGAGTTCATTGCCACGGCACTCCTCCTCGCTCCCTTTGCCCCGCTCGAAACGTTTCTGCTCGCCCTCATGGTGCAGGGACGGCATATCTTCTACGGCATCTCCATGTTTGAGAAATACCGTGGAACGGGATGGAAAAAGCCATACCTGATCTACGGAATGTGTGACGAGTCATTCTCCATCAACTACACGGCAAAGATCCCGCCGCACATCGACGCAGGCTGGTTCATGTTCTTTGTCACCCTTCTGAACCAGCTCTACTGGGTCGCAGGGGCCACGCTCGGCGGGCTGATCGGGAGCGCACTTCCCATCAACACATCCGGCATTGAGTTTGCCATGACCGCACTCTTTGTCGTGATTTTCATTGAGCAGTGGAAGAACGACCCGCAGCATTTGACGGGCATCCTCGGCATCGGCGCTGCTGCACTCGCGCTCATAATGTTCGGCCGGGATGCGTTCATGCTGCCGACCATGGGCATGATTCTCCTCGGCTGCCTCATCCTGCGCCCCATCATCGAGAGGAGAGAAGCGGCATGAGTTTTACCGAGCAGTGCATCACAATCGGGCTCTGTGCACTCGCGAGCGTGCTCACGCGCGCACTGCCCTTTCTCCTCCTCTCGGAGAAAAAACCGACGCCGCCGCTCGTTCGCTACCTCGGCAATGTACTCCCCGCCGCCGTCTTCGGGATGCTCGTCGTTTACTGCCTGAAGGATGTATCTCTCCTCAGCGGAACGCACGGCATGCCTGAGGGGATTGCCATTGCCGTCACAGCACTCCTGCATTTGAAATTCCGTCAGATGCTTCTCCCCATCGGCGGTGGAACGGCGGTCTATATGTTCCTCGTCCAGTTTGTATTTACCGCATAAAGACAGCAAAAAGCTTCTGCACGAAGCGTGAAAACTTCGTGCAGAAGCTTTTTTGCATACCACACAGCGATTACATATAATCGTCCGCCGTGCGTGTCTTATTTTTCTTGCTGATGCCGAGCATCCGCGAGATACGGTCGACTATGACGTAGAACACAGGGATGAGGAACACGCCGAGCACCGTCGCACAGAGCATTCCTCCGACGACGGCAACGCCCATGCCGTTGCGCGCCGCCGCGCCCGCACCGGACGCCATACAGAGCGGCAGACAGCCGATGATGAACGCGAACGAGGTCATGAGGATCGGGCGCAGACGCAGTCCTGCCGCCTGGATGGCCGCCTTCAGCGGATCCATACCGCGATCCACTCGCACCTTTGCGAACTCGACGATCAGGATGGCGTTCTTCGCGGCAAGACCGATGACCATGATAACACCGATCTGCATGTAGACGCTGTTCTGATAGCCCGGTGCAGGAATGCCGATCGCCCCGAAGATCGCGGCAAGAATGTACTCGGCAAAGAGAGCACCGAAGATGCCCGTCGGCACGGTGAAGAGCACGGCAAACGGCACGCTCCAGCTCTCATAGAGAGCTGCCAGACAGAGGAAGACAAAGAGCAGTGCGAGCGCGAGAATCTGCATCGTCGAGTTCGCCGACTTCTGTTCCTCGCGGCTCTGCCCAGACCATGCGATCGAGAAGCCGGAGTTGATGTGATGCTGCACCACCTCGGTGATGGCGTTCATCGCCTGGCCCGAACTGTATCCCGATGCCGCATTCCCCTGTATGTTGATCGAACGTGCGCCGTTAAAGCGGCTGATCTGTGTCGGACCAGTTGTGAGTTTCGGCTTCAGGAGGGTATCGAGCGGTACCATCTCCCCCGCCGAATTGCGGACAAAGATGAACTTCGCGGCCTCCGCCTCTGTACGATACGGCGTCGCAGACTGGAGCACAACCTTGTAGGTGCGGCCGAACTGATTGAAGTCATTGACCTCATAGCCGCCGAAGTTGGTCTGCAGTGCCGTAAACACGTCCGAAAGCTGCACACCGAGATTTTTAACTTTCTCGCGGTCAATCTCGTACTGATAACTCGGCGCATTGATCTTGAACGTGGTACGAACACCCTGCAGCTCAGGACGCGTCCGCGCCTCAGCGAGAACAGCATTCACAATGTCGTTCAGCTCGGTATCCGAGTGACCGCTCATATCCTGCAGCTGAAGCGACCAGCCGCCAACGTTGCCGAGACCCGGCAGTGCCGGCGGGTTGATGGCGACGACAGTCGCCTCCGGTGCCTCCATCGCTCCCACGCGGAACATCGTTCCGACCGCGGCGGCGACGGACTCAGCCAGACCGGAACGCTGTGACCAATCCTTCATACCGACAATGACAACTGCACCGTTGGAGTTTGCCCCGCCGGCGAGAATGTCAAAGCCGTTGACGGCCATGACGGCATCCTGCCCCTTGATCTCCTTCTGTGCCGCCTGCTGGATCTTGTCCACGACCTTTTGTGTCTGATTCGTGGATGCCCCGGACGG
>NZ_GG694006.1:200328-311184 GCF_000160695.1 Centipeda flueggei ATCC 43531
AAGCTGGATGGCGATCATCAGATAGCCCTGATCCTCATCAGGGACAAACGTCGACGGGAGGTTGCGGTAGATGATAGCAATCAGACCGCAGACGATGAGCAGGAACACGACGGCAATACGCGCCTTGCGGATGAATCTTGAGACAATACCTACATAGCCCTTGCGCGTACGGTCAAAGACACGGTTAAACCAAGCAAAGAAGCGGTCGAGTACGCCCCCTGAATTGCTCTCCTTCTTTGGCTTCAGCATCATCGCACAGAGTGCGGGCGTCAGTGTCAGGGCAACGAAGGCAGAGAGTGCCATCGCGATCGCAATGGTTAGAGCGAACTGCTTATAGAGCACGCCCATCATGCCGCCCAGGAATGCGACGGGGACAAAGACAGCCGCAAGGACGAAGGCAATCGCCACAACCGGCCCCTGCACCTCCGCCATGGCACGCTCCGTTGCGTCCACAGGCGAGAGTCCACTCTCCATGTGATGCTCTACGTTCTCGATAACGACAATGGCATCATCGACGACGAGGCCGATGGCAAGCACCATCGCAAAGAGCGTCAGGGTATTGATGGAAAAATCCAATAGGACGAATGTGCCGAATGTACCGATGAGCGAGACCGGCACGGCGAGCAGCGGGATAATCGTTGCTCGCCAGCTCTGCAAAAAGACGAAGATGACGAGCACAACGAGCAGCAGTGCTTCGACGAAAGTGTGAACCACCTCTTTGATGGAGGCATTGATGTAGTCCGTACTGTCAAAGACAGACTGCATCTTGAGTCCGGGCGGGAAACTCTTCTCTGCCTCCGCGAGCACCTTGCGCACCTCGGCGAGGGTAATCATTGCATTCGCATCCGAGGTGAGCTGTATGCCGAAGCCGACAGCAGGATAGCCGTTGAACTTCGCAACGATGTTATTGTTGCGCGCTCCCGTCTCGATGCGTGCAACATCCTTCAGGCGGACAAACGAGCCGTCCTTGCCCGAGGCGATGATAACATTGCCGAACTCCTCAGGCGTTGTAAGACGTCCCTGCACCTTGCCCGTAAACTGTTTTTCCTGCCCGTTGACCGTGGGCATGCCGCCCACGGTACCGGCAGGAGCCTGTACGTTCTGCTCCTTGATCGCCGCCGTGATGTCTGCGACGGTCAGACCGAGCTCTGCAAGGCGGTCGGGATTCAGCCAGACGCGCATCGCATAGTCTGAGCCAAAGACCTGCACGTCGCCGACACCGTTGATGCGCTTTATCGCATCGAGGAAGTAGAGCGTCGCATAGTTCTTCATAAAGGTGCGGTCATACGTGCCGTCCTCGGAGTACATCGAGACAAAGTAGGCCATCTGCCCCGATGACTTACGCGTTGTGACCCCCGCAGACTGCACTGAGGAGGGCAGGCTTGCGTTGGCTCCGGCGGCATTGTTCTGCACCTTGACTGCGTCCATATCGCCGTCCGTACCGACATCAAAGGTGACAGAGAGACTGTAGCGTCCGGTATCATCGGAGGTGGAGCTCATGTAGTCCATTCCCTGCGTACCGTTGATCTGTTCCTCGATGACCTGTGCAACCGTCTCATTGACAACGGCAGCACTCGCGCCCGTATAGGATGCCGACACCGAAACCGTTGGCGGAGAAATCTGCGGATACTGCGCAATTGGCAGCGAAAACCCGGCCAGCGTTCCGACGATAACAATGATCAGTGCGATAACAATCGCAAAGATCGGTCGGTGAATGAAAAATTTTGCCAACGGATTTCCTCCTTACTGCGCGGGCGTCGGTGCGCTCGCATTAAAGTCAGAGGAATCTCCCTCAAGCGTGAATCCCATATCGTCCGACGTCACCATCGTCACCGCGAGATCGCCGCCCTCCTGGAGCGTCGTGAGCCCTTCGACGACGACCGTGTCCGAGGCATCCAGACCGTCCTTCACGACATAGTAGCTGCCGATCTTGTCCCCGAGGGTGATCGTGCGAGCTTCTGCCTTGTTGTTTGCGCCGACGACCATCACAAAGGATTTGCCGAGGAGCTGCTGCACGGCACGCTCTGGAACGAGGAGTGCATTCGGAATCGTATCGCCGATCAGCGTGACGCGCGCGAACATACCCGGCAGGAGGAGTCCGTCCGGATTGTCAAAGAGTGCCTTGACCGTCAGCGTGCCCGTCTGTGCCGTCAGTGCGCGGTCAGACGTAACGATATGCCCTGTGATCGGATACTTCGAGCCGTTCGAGAGAGTCAGCGTCACTACGACAGAGCCGATACCGCCCTGCTGTACCGCCTGCTCAACAAAATTCAGGTACTCGTTCTCTGAGAGACTAAACTTCGCATAGATGGGGTTCGACGTGCCCATGGAGACCAGCGTTGTCGAACCTGCCGACACAAAGGTGCCGACGGCAACATCATCGACGGAGAGCTGCCCCGACATCGGTGCGTAGATCGTCGTATCGTCGAGGTTCTCCTGCGCCTGCTGCACCATTGCCTGGTGCGCCGCAACTGCAGCCTCGTAGGCATTCACCTGCGCCTGCTGGTTGCTCACGGTCTGCTCTGAGATCGCCGCGTTCGCATAGAGCTGTTGGTAACGGTCGAGATCCATACGCGCATTGGCAAGGGTAGCCTCCGCCTGCGCGAGGTTCGCCTTTGCCTGCAGAAGTGCACTCTCATACTGGCGCGAGTCGATGCGATAGAGTGCCTGTCCCGCATGCACAGGCTGCCCGCCCGTCACGTATTTCTCGACGATATTGCCGGAGACACGCGACTGTATCTTTACCTCATCTGTACCCATGATCTGTCCGGCGTAGACGTGTGTCAGCGGCGCATCCTGCCGCAGAACATTCATCGCCTTGACGGCAGTGGGACGTGCGCCACCCTGCTTTTCCCCGCCGCAGCCTGTGAATACCACGCTGAGTGCCAATGCAGCGGCAGCAAGTGCGCCAAGTCCTTTCCTCGTCTCAAACAAATCAATAACCTCCTCTTCCCATTTTCCGTAACAGGAGATAATTGTCAAAATGCTCCCATAGAAGAAGGGCAGGTATCCATATAGTCGGAATCCCTGCCATAGTATGTTTATCTTATCGAAATGCATGGCAAAAGTCAAGAAATGATACATGGCTTCGCCGCATTTTTACCTCGTCCCCAAACGTGCAAGTGCCGCTGCAGCAGCGTGCTGCTCCGCCTCTTTTTTGCTGCGTCCTATTCCTTCGCCCAGGACCTCCATCCCAATGCGAACGCGCATGGTAAACCGCTTATCATGGTCGGGACCACTCTCAGCGACCTGCTCGTAGGCAATACATTCATGCCTGTGACCTTGTACGTATTCCTGTAACATCGTCTTGTAGTCCTGTACAGCGTGTTCCTGTCTCAGGCGCGTCACTTCTTCGGTGAACTGCCGCTGCACATAGCTATACGCCGCATCCCATCCTCGATCGAGATAAACCGCTCCGATCACAGCCTCAAAGACATTCTCGAGGTTGTTCTGCCGCTCTGCTCCGCCGCCGAGCATCTCGCCGCGCCCCATGCGCAGATGTGCTCCGAGGTGCAGCCGGCGCGCCAGCCGTGCGAGTGTCTCACTCTGCACGAGGCTCGCGCGCATCTTCGTCAGCTCTCCCTCCGAGCAATGTGGATAGGCAACGTAGAGATATGTACTGATGGCAAGCTCGAGGACGGCATCACCCAAGAACTCCAAACGCTCGTTATGTGTCGCACGTTCTCGCGCCTCATTAACATAGGAGGGATGTGTCAATGCCTCTTCGAGGAGGGAGAGATCGGCAAAGTCCACGTCAAGAAAGGCCGAAAGACGCACGAGTTCCGCGCGCCTTGTTTCCGTCATGTGATGACTCATAATTCCTTCGCATATTTCTTGACGACGAGGCAGGCATTGTGTCCGCCGAAGCCAAACGAGTTGGAGATCGCCGCACGCACGGTCTTAGCACGTGCCTTGTTTGGCACATAGTCCAAATCAAGCCCCTCATCCGGCGTCTCATAGTTAATCGTCGGGGGGAGCATATCGTTCTCCACAGAAAGGGCACTTGCAATCAGCTCTACGCTGCCCGCCGCACCAAGGAGATGCCCTGTCATAGACTTGATTGAGGAAACAGCGACATTCTTTGCCGCCTCACCCCAGACTGTCTTGATTGCCTCAGTCTCGCAGAGGTCGTTCATATGGGTTGACGTACCATGTGCGTTGATGTAGTCGACCTCCTCCGGGCGCAATCCTGCATCATCGAGCGCCAGCTTCATGCACTTTGCCTGATATTCACCATGTGGTGCCGGACTCGTAATATGATAGCCGTCCGAGTTCGAGCCGTAGCCGACGAGCTCCGCATAGATATGCGCGCCACGTTTCTCGGCGTGTTCAAGCGTCTCGAGCACAACCAGTCCTGCCCCCTCACCCATAACGAAGCCCGAACGGTTCTTGTCAAAGGGGCGCGAAGCGTGCGCAGGATCATCGTTATGATCCGTACAGAGGGCTTTCATCGCCGCAAATCCCGCGCTCGCCGCCTCGGAGATGCTTGCCTCTGTGCCGCCCGCGACCATGATGTCCGCCTCTCCGCGCTGCATAACGCGATATGCGTCACCGACACAATTCGCACCCGTAGCGCACGCCGTAACAATACAGGACACAGGACCATGGAGGCCGTAGCTGATCGCGACCTGCCCCGCTGCCATATTGGCAATCATCATGGGAATGAAAAAGGGACTGACGCGCTCCGGTCCTTTTTCAAAGAGACGTTCATAGGTGCTGTGCATCGTCTCAATGCCGCCGATACCCGCGCCGACATAGGCCCCGATACGGTCGCGGTTCTCCTTGTCGAGATCGAGCCCCGCATCCTTGAGTGCCATGCCTGCTGAAACGACGGCAAACTGCGCATAGCGATCCATGCGCTTGGCTTCCTTCTTGTCGATATAACCATCAATGGAAAAGTCCTTGACCTCGCCGGCAATCTGCGCGGCATAGCGTGTCGCGTCGAAGCGGGTAATATGACCGATGCCGTTTTTTCCTGCGAGAAGCGCATCCCAGAACGCTTTTTTGCCAATGCCGATCGGTGTGATCGGGCCGACCCCCGTAACGACAATCCTCTGTTTCAAACCAACCGACTCCTTTCCGCTAGTCCGCTGCTGCGAGCTGCTGTTTCAGCTCCTCAAATATCTCATGAACACTCATAATCCGATCGATACGCGGCATAAACTCACCGGTAAAGACAAGCCCCGTCTCCACATCCCCCTGCTGTGCGCGTGAGAGTGCACGGATGATGCAGAAGTGGTGATCGCACTGCTTGAGGCAGTGGTCGCAGACCTTTGGCGGTACGGGTCCCGCCATAATCCGTGCGGAGAACGGGGTTCGCACAGCACGCCCAGGAAGTCCCACGGGACTATGGATGATAACTACATCTTCCTTCTTCGTCTTCAAATAGTATTCTTTCAGCGATGGTGCCGCATTGGATTCGACGCTTGCGGCAAAGCGCGAGCCGAGCTGTACGCCATCCGCGCCCATTTTATGCAAATCGGCGATATCTTGTCCCGTCAGAACGCCGCCAGCAGCAAACACAGGAATTTTTACCGCCGCACGCACATCAGAGATAATGCTGCGCACCGACTGGTCTGTACCGAGATGTCCGCCAGCCTCCTTGCCCTCGACCACGACGGCAGCTGCACCGAGTTTTTCGGAAATCTTCGCCAGTTTTGCCGAGGAGACGATCGGAACGATCGGGGTCCCCGATTCCTTGCCGTACTGGAACATATCGCGGGAGAATCCCGCACCAGCAACGACGAGATCGATGCCCTCGTCGATGGCAATTTTAACGGCATCGGCAAAGTCATTCGCCGCGACCATTTCGTTGATGCCGATAATACCATGGGGAGAAAGTGAGCGTGCAAGCCGGATCTCATAGCGAAGCTCCTTCGGCTTCATGCCGGATGCTGCGATAAGCCCGATCCCTCCCTCGTTTGCAGCGGCAGCAGCGAGACGCGCCGTCGTAATACGAATCGCCATGCCGCCCTGAATGATGGGGATCGTAGCCACTTTCTTGCCGATCCTCACCTCGGGTAGTCTCATATAAGCCCTCCAATCGGGAAAGTGCACTGCCTCCGGCAGGTCTCTCCGTAGAAGTTTTGGCTCCCCCCTCCACCCATTGTTCTTCACTGTTCCGCCGGATGGAAGTCGGATCTATTCATGCAGGGAACACAGAAGCCCTGGTTTTATGCAAAGTGAATTGAGCCTTTTGAGAAAAATCCCGTGCGCCTCAGCTGTCACGGGATTTCCCAAAAAGACCGATATGGTACAGAACCGCAATACGGCCGCTGTCCATTACTTGTTCTGGTCGATGTAATTGACGACATCCTGAACTGTCTTGATCTTTTCAGCAGCCTCGTCAGGGATCTCTACGTTAAATTCTTCCTCAAAAGCCATGATGAGCTCAACGATGTCGAGTGAATCAGCACCAAGATCGTCAATAAACGTCGACTCCAAGGTGACCTCATCAGCCTCCGAGCCAAGCTGCTCTACGACAATGTCGCGAACCTTGTCAAACGTTGCCATGTGTTTTCACCTCCTTTAAATAGAATATTTTATATGCTACATCACCATGCCGCCATCTACGTTGAGTACCTGGCCGGTAATATACGATGCCGCATCGCTTACAAGAAAGAGAACGGCATCGGCAACATGCTCTGGTTTGCCAAGCGCACCGAGAGGAACTTCCTCAATGAGCTTCTCACGTATGCTGTCCTTCAGGACAGCCGTCATATCAGTATCGATGAAGCCCGGTGCAACAACGTTGACCGTCACATTCCGTGAAGCAAACTCCTTCGCCGCCGCCTTCGAAAAACCGATAACGCCTGCCTTAGCAGCAGCGTAGTTCGTTTGACCGACGTTTCCGATCTCACCGACAACGGAGGAAAGATTCACGATACGCCCGCTACGTTGCTTTGTCATGAACTTTGCAGCAGCCTTGGTGCAGGCGTATATGCCTTTAAGGTTCGTGTTGATGACCGCATCAAAGTCCTCGTCCTTCATACGAAGGAGAAGTGTATCACGCGTAATGCCCGCATTGTTGACGAGGATGTCCAAGCCGCCGAGTTCCTCATGCACATGTGCAACCATCTCGGTTGCAGCCGCACTGTCGGAGACATCGGTTTGGACGATCATCGCTGTGCCGCCGTGCTGCTCGATGATCGCCTTGACCTCCTCGGCAGCAGTCTGATTGCCTGCATAGTTGACGGCGACTTTCGCTCCCTCTTCGGCTAGACGAAGTGCGATGGCACGTCCGATCCCGCGGGATCCGCCCGTGACAAGAGCAATTTTCCCATCAAGAAGCATGAAAGCCCTCCTTCATAACGAATTTATTTAATCATTACTTGTTAAGTGTGTCAAGTGTTTTTTGCAGAGATGCATCATCCTCGACATTCAGGCTCGTCAGAGTCTTGTCAATGCGCTTGTTAAACCCCGCAAGCGTCTTACCTGGGCCACACTCGATGTATATGTCTGCACCAAAGTCACGCATCGCAGAAACACACGCAATCCAACGTACGGGATGATCCGCCTGTGCGACAAGATTCGCCTTGATCTCCGCCGCCGTCTGCTGCAGTCCGCCCGTATAATTCGAGACGACGGGGAACGCCGCGTCATGGAGAGCTACCTTGTCGAGCTCTGCAGCGAGTTTCTTGGCTGCTGGAGCCATGAGCGTCGAGTGGAACGGTGCAGAGACGGGGAGAATGACCGCCTTCTTTGCCCCCTTTTCTTTGAGCAGTTCCACCGCTGTGGAAACGCCCTTCTCTGCCCCTGCGATGACCGTCTGTCCCGGGCAGTTAAAGTTGACCGCCTGTACCGCCCCCTGTGCACTTGCCGCAGCACAGGCATCAATGATTGTCGCATCATCCAGACCAATGATTGCCGCCATCGCTCCCTCGCCCACGGGCACAGCCTCCTGCATATAGGCACCGCGCTTATGCACGAGCACGACGGCGTCACGGAAGGAAAGTGCCCCCGCAAGAACGAGCGCCGCATACTCGCCGAGGCTGTGTCCGCCGGCGATTGCAGGGGCAACACCGCGTGCCTGCAGCAACTGTGCCGCAATCACAGAGACAGTAAGGATAGCAGGCTGAGTATTCTCCGTCAGCTGAAGCTGATCTGCAGGTCCCTCAAAGCAGAGTTTGCTGATGGAGTAGCCGAGTGCATCATCTGCCTCGGCAAAACGATCCTTCGCAAGGTCATAGGCATCATAGAAATCTCTGCCCATGCCGACAATTTGTGCGCCCTGTCCCGGGAACAAAAATGCAAGTTTTCCCATTGTGGTACTCCTTAGTCGCAGATCTTACGTGCAGCATCCATCGCACCCGGCAGATCCCGCACAATGTCCTCGATGATCTCCTTGACCGACTTGATATCCGAGAGCATGCCCGAAATCTCACCGATCATGACAGAACCGTTCTCAACATCGCCTTCATGTGTGGCGCGGTGCAGACTGCCGACACCAAGCTGTTCGAGCTCCTCATGCGACGCACCCGCAGCCTCCATCTCCTCGTACTTGCGCGAGAGCTTGTTGTGGAGGACGCGCGCGGGATGCCCAAGCGAGCGACCCGTGACGACCGTCGAGCGGTCCTTTGCCTTGAGAACGGCATTCTTGTAGTTGGGATGAGCAATACACTCCGTGCTCAGGACGAAGCGCGACCCCATCTGGATCGCCTGTGCCCCAAGGGCAAATGCTGCCGCCATACCGCGTGCATCGCCGATGCCGCCTGCCCCAATGACGGGAACGTGGAGTGCATCTACCACCTGCGGCAGAAGTGCCATGGTCGTAATTTCGCCGATGTGACCGCCGGACTCCGTTCCCTCAGCGATCACGGCATCAACGCCCGTGCGCTCCAGGCGGCGTGCGAGTGCCACGGAAGCGACGACGGGGATGACCTTCGAGCCGATTTCCTTGAGTGCAGGGACGTATTCACCGGGATTGCCTGCGCCCGTCGTGATGACCGGCACGCGCTCCTCAAGGACGACCTGCATGACCTCTTTCACAAACGGACTCATAAGCATCACATTGACACCAAAGGGCTTATCCGTCCATCCCTTGACCTTATGGATCTCGGCGCGGAGTGCGTCGGGCGGCATGTGACCTGCGCCGATGAGCCCAAGCCCGCCGGCATTGGAGACGGCAGAGGCAAGCTCCGCTGTGCCGATCCACGCCATGCCGCCCTGAAAAATAGGATACTTGATGCCAAGCATCTGACAGATCGGATTATGTTCAAACATTAACCGTTCTCCTCCTTCGCCCACTTCATAATACACGATGCCCATGTGAGTCCCGCACCGAACCCCGCGAGGGCAATATTGTCTCCCTTTTTAAATTGATGTGCGTGCGCCGCCTCCGCGAGGGCGACAGGGATGGACGCGGCAGACATATTGCCGTAATGATGAATATTTATAATAACTTTTTCCATCGGCATCGCCAGTCGCTTGGCTGCCGCCTGGATAATACGGATATTCGCCTGATGCGGAACGAGATAGTCCAGCGCCTCCCGCTCCATCCCTGCACGATGCAGCGATGTCTCGACGGTCTTTCCCATAACCTTGGCGGCAAAGCGGAACACCGCCTTGCCGTCCATGTGAACGAAGTTGAGTCGCTGCGCAATCGTCTCCGGGGTGACAGGGCAAAGGCTGCCGCTCGACGGGATATCGAGTGCATCCGCACCTGAACCGTCGCTGCCAAGGTCGAACGCGCACATGCCGTAGCCATCCTCAACCGCACCGAACACTGCCGCCCCCGCCCCGTCGCCAAAGAGAATACAGGTGTTGCGGTCCGTCCAGTCAATAACCTTCGAGAGTGTCTCACCGCCGATCACGAGGACGTGACGATAGACACTGCTCTCGATGAACTGCGCTGCTATCGACGCAGCATAGACGAATCCGGAGCACGCCGCCGATAGATCAAATGCCGCCGCATGCTTCGCACCGAGGCGATCCTGCAGGACGCACGCCGTCGATGGAATGATGCGGTCGGAGGTGAGCGTCGCCATGATGATGAGATCGAGGTCCTCTGCCGCAACACCGGCATCGGCGAGTGCCATCTCTGCAGCGCGCTGTGCGAGAACTGAAACCGGTTCATCCGCAGCAGCGATGCGCCTCTCGTGAATTCCCGTTCGTTCGACGATCCAGGCATCATTCGTCTGCACCATCTTCTCCAGATCAAAGTTCGTCAGCACCCTCTCGGGGACATAGTACCCTGTTCCGAGGATGCCTGCACTAAGCTTAGACACGACCTGTTTCCTCCTCCTCCTTTGCAAGAGCATCACGAATCTGATCGAGCACCTTGCCGTTGACATAGCTGACAGTCACGCCGATCGCACTCGCAATGGATTTTGCGTCCGAAGAACCATGCCCGATCACGCAGCAGCCGTTCACGCCGAGGAGCGGTGCACCGCCGTACTCCCGGACATCAAGCCGCTTCCCCAGATGGCGCAGCGTCGGCATGAGGAGCAGCGCGCCGAGTTTTGCCATCAGGCCTGCACCGCGAATCTCCTCGCGGATCAGCCCCAGTATTGTCTTGGCAAGCCCCTCGGCGAACTTCAAAACGACATTTCCAACGAAGCCGTCGCAGACAACCACATCAAAATTCCCCTTCGGAACATCGCGCCCCTCGGCATTACCACAAAAATATATATTTGGATCCGTCTTCAAAAGAGGATAAGTTTCCTTTGCCTGTTCATTTCCCTTTGTCTCCTCCTCGCCGATATTGAGCAGGCCGACGCGTGGACGCTCGATACCGAAGACATACTGGGCGTAGAGCGAGCCCATCACCGCACTCTGTACCAGATGCTCAGGCTTAGAGTCTACATTGGCGCCAGAGTCCAGCATCAGAGTCACACCATCTGGTGTCGGCATCGGTGTCGCGATCGTGGGTCGACTGACTCCACGAATGCGATGAAGGATGAGCTGTGCCGCTGCGACTGCAGCGCCCGTCGATCCAGCAGAGAAAACCGCGTCACAGGTTCCTTCCTTCACCATTCGCGTAGCAACGACGATCGATGCCTCCTTTTTGGAGCGTACTGCCTCCGCCGGAGCCTCGTTCATGCCGATGACATCCGCCGCGTGGACGATGGAGATATGCAATGTGTCCATATCCGCACCGCCCAGCTCCGCACGAATTTTCCTCTCATCACCGACCAGTACAATCTCACAGTCGTATTTCTTCGCTGCATCAATTGCCCCGCGGACAATCTCTTTCGGCGCGAAATCTCCACCCATCGCATCAATCGCTATACGCATCCTGCACTCCCTTCTCCCCTGTCGTCACAATTCTCATTTCCCGAGAGAAACTACGATGAATTTGGCACGGAAAACCTCCTGCCCATCACGGTAGGTCTTGACCCAGACAAAAATTTTATTGCCGCGTACCTTCACGATCTCCGCCTGTGCAATAACTGTATCCCCCTTGTAGATTGGTGTTTTATATTTGACGTTGGCGACCCCAGTAATCGCCAGCGGTGCATCGACAATTGCAAGAGCGAGTGAGTTCGCCTGTGAAAAGAGTGCCGTCCCGCGCGCGATATCCGAATCAGCAAAGAGGTGATCGTCCATCACCTTCAGTGCTGACGTACCACGTATGCCAAGCTCGAGTGAGAGCAGATCACCGACTACCTCTGCATGGGGAATAGCGCGCACTTTCTCACGCGCATTCTCAGCAAGTGTCCGCACACGTGCACGCAGCTCCGGAATCCCCAACTCCGTCCGATCAAGCCGCACCGTCTGCACACTCACAGCAAGTTTTCGCGCCAGCGCTTCATCAGTGAGGAACGGTTCCTTACGTACAGCAAGAACAAGTGTCTCTTGACGCCGTCGCTTCTTTTCCGTCATCGTGCCGTTCCCTCCTCTCACACGGCTGTCACGCGAATCACGCCGATAACCTTTTTAGCACCTACTGCTATCAGTATGGGAGTATTATACTAGGTGCTAAAAAAAAAGCAAGAGAAAACAGAAAAAAGAGCCGTTGCAAAAGATCAAAAGATTTCTTGCAACGACTCAGATAATTCTCATTCAGCTGCCTCGGCTACAGGTTTTCCGTCATAGTAGCCGCATTCCATGCATACATGGTGCGGAAGCTTCGGCTCATGACACTGCGGGCACGATACATAGTGCGGCGCTTCGAGCTTCCAGTTCGCGCGACGACGATCGCGGCGTGCTTTCGAGGTTTTTCTCTTTGGTACTGCCACTTTGGTTACACCTCCTTAATCATTCTTACGCAGGCTCTCTAAAGCCGCCAGTCGGGGATCCGGAACGAACGTATCGCAACCGCATGTCCCTTCATTCAGGTTATACCCACAGACTGGGCATAAACCCTTACAGTCAGACTTACAAAGCTCACGCAGCGGCTCAGCCATAAGGAGGGTATCGCGCACAAGATCGTCAAGAACGATGGTTTCACCATCACAACTTCCCGTCCCATCTGCTTCCCCCGGGGTCTTCGCATAGTCCTCAGAAAAATCACACGTACTCTCCCGTTTGCCTTCAGCAAGACAACGGTCACAGATGAAATTGCGAACTGCCCATATTGTACCGATAACACGGTAAACGGCTCCCGTATCCACAACAGCACCTTCAACCCGAACTTTTCCACGATAAGAGGAAATATCTTCCCCCAAATCCAAGCTGTCCGCTGTGACTGTGAATGAAAACTTCCGAGCCTCTCCAGGCAATAAATCCGCCGAAGCGACATCAATCATCATCATGACGCATGACCTTTCACATTATAACGGCGGTTTACAACATTGTCAAGGATGGTTTTCACTCGGGGGCTTAGAGTTCCTGCTCCTCCCCCTGAGGCGCATTCATCTGTGCCTTTGCTGTACGCAGGACGTTCAATGCTTGATTTAGCCCCGCCTCTGCCTGTTGAACCCCCTTGAACGTACTGCCGACATGAGCAATCAACTGCTCGAACACCTGATTCGCATAAGCATCTGCATCCCCTTGAAGGCGCGCTGCATTTGCCTGGGACTGCTCCATCAATTCACGAGATTGTTCCTGCGCCTGCTGCATAATCGTCCGTGCACGCTCTTTTGCCTGAATGACAATCTCGCTCTCCTCAAGCAACTGATTGGCACGCAGCTCTGCAGCATCGACAATATTTTTCGCCTGTTCGTTAGCACGCGTGATGATGCTATCCTGCTCCTTCACGATCTCTGCCGCACGACCAAGCTCCTTGGGGAGATCCATGCGCAGCTCCTCCACGAGGTGCACAATCTCATCATCATTCACCAGTGCCTTATCGCTAAAAGGAAGATGCGAGGCATCCGCAACGAGGTCTTCCAATTTCTTCAGTGTATCCGTTACCGCCATAAATCTAACTCCTTTTTCTGCGCACCATATAACATATTATCCCCGATGGGGTTTTTCATACAGTTTCAAAATTGCCTGCTCTACAGGCAACGGAACAATCCCCTTCACCGGCCCGCGAAAACGGATCAGTTCGCGCACACCCGAGGAACTGATAAACGTCAGATCCGGGCGCGTGAGCAAAAAAATCGTGTCGCTCTCAGGCATGAGGTGACGCACCATTGCCGCATGATTCTCCTCATATTCGAAATCCTTCACCGAGCGCAGGCCACGCACAACAACGTTAGCCTTCTTCTGCTTCATATAGTCCGTGAGCAGACCAGAGAAAACATCTACTCGCACATTCGGCACATGCGCCGTCGCCTCACGAAGGAAGTCAATGCGCTGCTGCAGTGGGAAGCACCCTTCTTTGCATACATTGTGGAAAATGCAGACAATGAGTTCATCAAACATGGACGCTGCGCGCTCTACGATGTCAATGTGTCCCGTCGTTACGGGATCGAAACTCCCGGCAAAAATCGCCCGTCTCATCCCTGCTCCTCCTGTGTATAAAGGCATACACGCGCTGCACCATAGCGTCGTTCACGTTGTAAATGAAGCGCTCCAACCTGCAGAAGGACCTCCTCCCCCGCCCCCTGTTCAAGCACGAAGATACCATTCTCGGCAAGCAGGGCACCACGATCCACCGCCGTCAGCACACGAGCGTTATCGCCATGTGCATAGGGGGGATCGGCAAAGATGAGGTCAAAGCGCTGTCCTTCGTGCGAAAGTGCTGCCGCTGTAGCATAGACATCACTACAACGGATTTCTGCCTGCGCTGCGAGTTTTGTGCGCACTGCATTCTCCATGATAATCGTTTGTGTCATACAGTCAACGAGCACAGCAGATGCCGCCCCACGTGAAAGTGCCTCAAGGGCAAGAGCTCCCGTACCCGCAAAAAGATCAAGTACGCACGCATCGATCACGCGGTTTCCGAGCATACTGAAGAGTGCCTCACGAGTACGGTCAGCAGTCGGACGCGTCCTGTCTCCCAGAGGAGACTTCAGACGTGTGCCGCGCGCACTACCCGTAATGATCCGCATCACATTCCTCCCACCCTGCCATTTAGACCTTCCTATTCTACCACAATTCACATTCGCATTTCAAGGAATCACTGATAAAATGAAGTTCTGAGAAAATTATTCTTGCAATCCACCAAAGTTCAGAGAAAAGACGCGGTTTAGTGTATCTGTGGCATGATGGCGATATCGTTCTTTGCCCCAACCTCTTCGACACATCCACTGTAGCTATGCATGTACCACGCAGCAAGATTCAATTCATGAGTAGGGAACCCAAGTTAAATTACAAATCATTCACAAAAAAGCACGAATCGCACTGTTTACCCTTCCACTCCCTGCGAGGCGCCTATCTTGCAAGACAGGCAATGACAGCGTAAGTTTCAATCCACGCGCCCCATGCGGGGCGCGACAAAATCCGCGAGCTTCTTCCGATTACGATTGCCGTTTCAATCCACGCGCCCCATACGGGGCGCGACCCTGTGCGGTCATGTCAATCACCTTCCTTATTTGTGTTTCAATCCACGCGCCCCGTGTGGGGCGCGACCCGCTTGCATCAGACACGAACAACCAAGACGGGCTGTTTCAATCCACGCGCCCCGTGTGGGGCGCGACATGTGCTGGCGGCAGATGGCGAGCACTTTATCTGTTTCAATCCACGCGCCCCGTGTGGGGCGCGACTGTACGCCAATGCCTTTATCTATCCGCAGTTTGGCGTTTCAATCCACGCGCCCCGTGTGGGGCGCGACATTTCTGGTGTTGGGATTGCGTTCTCAGACAGATGTTTCAATCCACGCGCCCCGTGTGGGGCGCGACATACTATATCACAGGTCATATAGGCAATTCTAGGCGTTTCAATCCACGCGCCCCGTGTGGGGCGCGACCGTGGCAACATCATCAAGTACGCATCGCGGTGCGGTTTCAATCCACGCGCCCCGTGTGGGGCGCGACTTGCAGCGTTACTTCATGGAGTGGTTCAGGAAGGGTTTCAATCCACGCGCCCCGTGTGGGGCGCGACGAGGAAGTACGTTATCTTGCGGGCACCATGGAAGGTTTCAATCCACGCGCCCCGTGTGGGGCGCGACTCACGGTCACGCTCCGCATCGTCGCTGCCGGAATGTTTCAATCCACGCGCCCCGTGTGGGGCGCGACGGAGGCGTGCTGATGGTTGTATGCGAGCGAGGCGTTTCAATCCACGCGCCCCGTGTGGGGCGCGACACATCGAGATAGATCGCACGGATAAGGTCGTAATCGTTTCAATCCACGCGCCCCGTGTGGGGCGCGACGTGGACGGGACGAAATTCCCGAACCTCGTCCTCATGTTTCAATCCACGCGCCCCGTGTGGGGCGCGACTCCCACGCCTTCGCGTCCATTTCACAGCGACAATGTTTCAATCCACGCGCCCCGTGTGGGGCGCGACTACACAGGGATTGGACGCGCGGCTCTTGACGGCGGTTTCAATCCACGCGCCCCGTGTGGGGCGCGACCCAAGGCTGCTCTCTATCGCTTCGTCGTCACAGGTTTCAATCCACGCGCCCCGTGTGGGGCGCGACTCCCACGGATAGACGTGGTTGCGGTCGGCTTCGACGTTTCAATCCACGCGCCCCGTGTGGGGCGCGACCATTCAGAATCTCCAATGCAGTCTCTTGTTGATCGTTTCAATCCACGCGCCCCGTGTGGGGCGCGACTCACGAATGTTATGCGTGCGGTGATATTTGACAAGTTTCAATCCACGCGCCCCGTGTGGGGCGCGACAGTACGTCCAAGAGTATGTTGATCTGTGCATTGAGTTTCAATCCACGCGCCCCGTGTGGGGCGCGACCATTCAGAATCTCCAATGCAGTCTCTTGTTGATCGTTTCAATCCACGCGCCCCGTGTGGGGCGCGACTCTGATTGGTCTTGGAAGAGACTCTTATACAGATGTTTCAATCCACGCGCCCCGTGTGGGGCGCGACTCGTTGGTCTTGGCGCAACTGTATGGGAGGAGATGTTTCAATCCACGCGCCCCGTGTGGGGCGCGACTCCGAATAAGTATGCCAACGAGCGGTTTACGTCATGTTTCAATCCACGCGCCCCGTGTGGGGCGCGACCTATAGACAGCTCTCCTTTCCAGCCCTTTTCGTGTTTCAATCCACGCGCCCCGTGTGGGGCGCGACGACGTTGTAATGCTTCAAAACATCCGCCCCGTCGTTTCAATCCACGCGCCCCGTGTGGGGCGCGACATCGTCGCATCCGAGCCCGCATAGCCCATGATGTTGTTTCAATCCACGCGCCCCGTGTGGGGCGCGACCAAGGCTGCCAACGCTGCCGTAGAGCACGCTTGCGTTTCAATCCACGCGCCCCGTGTGGGGCGCGACTTCTCCCGTAAAGCCTGCGTCCAAAGAAAAACCGTTTCAATCCACGCGCCCCGTGTGGGGCGCGACACGTTGGGATCGGATGCGGTCTCGGCAACATCCAGTTTCAATCCACGCGCCCCGTGTGGGGCGCGACCGTGTACAGCTACGATCTGCGTCCCGGTGCAGACGTTTCAATCCACGCGCCCCGTGTGAGGCGCGACACATAAGGCGTGGTGACGTGTCACGAAAAATCATGTTTCAATCCACGCGCCCCGTGTGGGGCGCGACGAAGCCGACAGGCGTTACTACAGCTAAGACAAACGTTTCAATCCACGCGCCCCGTGTGGGGCGCGACTTCGTCGTCACAGGAAACTTTCGGGCATGGTATGTTTCAATCCACGCGCCCCGTGTGGGGCGCGACACATCTATCCAGACTATTCACTCTATGGGGACACGTTTCAATCCACGCGCCCCGTGTGGGGCGCGACTACGCTCCTTGCGGGGTTCGTGGACAACACGGGGTTTCAATCCACGCGCCCCGTGTGGGGCGCGACACACATCGGCGCGGAGATACCCGAATGCCGACCAGTTTCAATCCACGCGCCCCGTGTGGGGCGCGACGGCGAACTATTCGACGCTCAAATCCTGCTGGAAGGTTTCAATCCACGCGCCCCGTGTGGGGCGCGACCACTCGATTTCCATGAGGGCGACGTTGTGCAGGCGTTTCAATCCACGCGCCCCGTGTGGGGCGCGACACTTCCTGCGTGACCGAATCAACACGTAGAGGTAGTTTCAATCCACGCGCCCCGTGTGGGGCGCGACATTCCCGTCTTTAACGACAATCCCGCCTTGTGTGTTTCAATCCACGCGCCCCGTGTGGGGCGCGACCTGCGCCGCAGGAGTGCCAACCCCCTCTTTGTTCTGTTTCAATCCACGCGCCCCGTGTGGGGCGCGACCATCAGTTTTGCCGACTACCTCGACATTTGGTATGTTTCAATCCACGCGCCCCGTGTGGGGCGCGACTGCCCCCTCCTTACTCCACCGTGCACTTGACGGGTTTCAATCCACGCGCCCCGTGTGGGGCGCGACGCCCGTGCCCCGCACTCTGCGGATGCACTAGGAGTTTCAATCCACGCGCCCCGTGTGGGGCGCGACTTCGCCTCCTGCGCCATGCGAAGCGGCAAAATGTTTCAATCCACGCGCCCCGTGTGGGGCGCGACCTCAACATTGATGGAAATAACGTCTATGTGTTGGGTTTCAATCCACGCGCCCCGTGTGGGGCGCGACCAGCGCAGGGCTATCAGACCACCGCCGAAATGACGTTTCAATCCACGCGCCCCGTGTGGGGCGCGACGTGCTGTCATTCCCGGGGCGCAGCTGATCGAGCGGTTTCAATCCACGCGCCCCGTGTGGGGCGCGACGAGATGGATTTGAAATGGATAACGCAGATGGCAGTTTCAATCCACGCGCCCCGTGTGGGGCGCGACTGGCGCATGAAAGGAGCGTGCTGAGATGGGGCTTGTTTCAATCCACGCGCCCCGTGTGGGGCGCGACGGCAAAAGAGGTCACGACTTCCCTCCTCTGCCACGTATTTATGGGTATTCCCCTCCACAAATACGATTTTCTCGGCACCTAAGCCCCACGCCCCTCCTGCGGCATGATTCTCGCACCTATATTTTTACATTCTATTTTCTGTTCACTTCACCTTCGCACTCAGTAATAAATGCTCAGATGATGATGACCGCCTCCAAGTCATAGGACTCTTTAACACCATAATGTGTTACTTTCGGGCCTTTATCCTTTCCAAGGTAGTAAAATCGCAGGCTGTCTTCCTGCAAGTCAATGATATCCAGCAGCGCAAGTTCCAATTGCTTGCATTGGGTTGGATTCACCTTACACTCAAAGACAGAGTTCTGCACGCGCTGACCATAGGCTCTGCATTTTCGTGCGACCTGGCGCAGCCTCCTGCGCCCATCAGCGTCAACTGTACTGATATCATAGGTGATCAAAACATACATAGCAAGTACCTACTTCCACAAAAATGGCGGGTAGGCATCAAGATCCCCACGCAGATGGCGTGCAAGCAACATTGCCTGCACATGAGGAACAAGCCCCCATTTGATTTTTTCCTCCAAAAAAGGATGTGTCATCATCCCCTCTTTGTGTGCATGCCATGCCTCCAGAATCTTTTTACGCCCATCATCGGTCAGATATACGGCGCCGCCCTCTTCTAGGCGAAAATCCTTGCCGCTGATCTTCTTGGTATTAACCATGGAAAATGCCGTACGATCCGCCATTGGGCGCAGTTCCTCCATGAGATCAAGTGCGAGTGACTGTCTGCCCGGGCGATCACGATGCAGAAAACCGACATAGGAGTCCAATCCCACCCCTTCAAGTGCCGCCCCTACATCATTCATGAGGAGGGCATAGAGGAAAGATAAGAGACAGTTCATATTGTCGAGCGGTGGTCTGCGATTACGCTCAGTAAAAAAGAACTCTCCTTTTTGTTTGAGTATCATATCATCAAACACAGAGAAATAGCTGACGGCAGCCTTACCCTCGACGCCGCGGAGTTCCTCCAAATCAGATGCACACGTTGCCTCATGACAGGATGTCTGGAGGAAGTCACTGACACTCTGAAATTCCTCCTCATCAATTCGCATGGCATAGTCTCTGCGCGTCCGCTCGATTATCCAGCGCGCATTATAGATCTTGCCAAGGATGAAGTTCTTCGCAAGTGCAAGACTGGCAGTCTCATCATCTGCACGACGATACTGCTCCCTGCGCAGGAGGACATTGCCGTTCATCTTACCGATAACGCGCGCCTGAAATCTTCCCTCCGGACTCATAAAGGTCAGTGCAATATTCTCCTCAGCGCATTTCCGCATGAGAGCGGGGCTCGCTCCCGTGTAGCCAAAGGTTGTAATCTGCTCAAAGTTATGAAGCGGAAAACGAGCTAGTTCCTTCTC
This sequence comes from Centipeda flueggei ATCC 43531, assembly GCF_000160695.1. Lineage (GTDB taxonomy): Bacteria > Bacillota > Negativicutes > Selenomonadales > Selenomonadaceae > Centipeda > Centipeda flueggei. The sequence goes on from NZ_GG694006.1 coordinate 219,990, forward strand.
CTCCCGAACGACCACGACATTGCCGCCGTCCAACGCCAAGTACGCCTCATCCTTATTGACAAAAAGTGTGTTCAAAAGAGGCTTCATCCCTCTGCCAGCCTCCTCTCAAGATAATGTTTGGCAGATCCGAGCCGATTCAATTTCGGCATACAGATATTGTTGAGAGAGCAGTTCTTGCAGCCTTTTCGGCGCTTCACGCGCGGGGTATGTCCACTCCGGATATACTGCCGCATTTCCTGCACCAGAACCGGGATCCGCGCTTTCAGTTCGTCCGAAAATATGAACTTAACCCGACGGCGAATCTCCCCATAATACAAATAGCCGAAGGGAATATCTGTCATGAGCATATCCTCGAGGCAGAGTGCCTGCAGGGTCAGTTGGAGTACATCCTCCGCCCCCTCCTTGGGCCTTCCTCTCTTATACTCTATTGGGACGACGCGATAACTGCCCTGATAGGAGGGAATACTTACTCCTGTAGGATCCGCCTGGAATTCGACAACATCGCAGGCCCCGGAAATTCCAATCCGAGGGGATGCTACGCGCATTCCACGTACAATGATCTTATTGCCGCGCTTCTCCTTGATGTTCTCATCGTGCGCCCTTTCGTGCAGGGCATTCCCCTCGACGGTCAGAATATTTTCCTGCCAATGCTGCTCGAGATGAATCAGCCCCCATTGACGAGGACAAAAGACATAGTGCTGAATCTCCGAGAGCATGAGATACTCTTCCTCAGCATACCCCATATCAATCGACCAAGCTTCCCTCAACATATTTCTCAATGTGAATGCCGTCAATAGCGTAGAGCGCACTATCGTCAATGATGTAGTCATCCAAATGTGATGGTGTCTCTACTCCATCCTTTTTCTGTGCCGAAACGCTGCGGTGGATCTTCGCACTCGGTGCGCAGCCGGTTTTATTGGCATGCTCAATCCAATAGAAACGGCTCATCTCCATGCTTCCCTCAGGGCGGGCGGACGATGCATCATTCTCGAAAATTGTATAGAGAGCCTCCTTGATCTTTTCGGCATCCCCCTCGCTGAACCCCGTCTTTTCCGCCAGCTGGACGTTAATACTGCCCTGGAATTTATACACGCCAAAGTCTACGCGATACTTCATGCCCATCGTATCCGAGCCTTTCTTATCGCCTGGCTCATTGTTGACACTCTTCGTGATCTGTATACCCGTGATGGTTACAGGATCGAGGCTGACTGCCGTATGGAGAGTTACGGGGCCCCGCACGCCGACGGATACGCCATCAGTATCTGTTGATTCAGATTCCTCTTCTTTGTTTTTTCTCTTATCCTGCTTTTTTAACGCAAAAACCTGACCAAAAGTTCGAACATCTATCCATGCTCTGCATACTTCTCTTTCAAATTCCAGCCGCATTTCTCTTTTGTTTTCCACACCTTGACCTTTTCCTTTGCCCTTATTCATCTGCGCCAATATCAATCCAACTTTTGGATGTTTTTCTACACGAGAACGAATACTATCACAGCCATCGTCAGAACGTTCATCTGCCTGGATAAGAATTCTCTCTCCTGCATCCTGCAGGCGATTCCGTATTTTACGCTTAATGCATACATCGGACATTTCCCCATAGCCATCGTAGTCTGTACGAGGCTGATTCCCATTCAACGGATCTCCATTCGGATTCGAGTGATCCACAATGATAAATCCAATAAAATCAATTTTCTTTTCCAAAGTAGCCATCATTTATTCTCCTCTCTCATTGCATCCTTCTTATTCTCTTCTCGCTCTTTTCTCAACGCATGACGTTGGCAGGATAATCCCAAAAGGAATTCAACCTCTAACGGTGCATTCGAGCAAAAGTCCCCATCATCAAACATAGAGATAATTTCATCGATAAGCGCTATTTCTTTTCCTCCATACTTTTCCCGTTTTGCCTGATAAGGAAGAAGCTTTTTTTGTATGGTTTCCCATGTCGAAACCGGCCGCGAGGAAAAGATATTCATATAACGCATTGCGTTGGTGATACGACTCCCCTTTTCCTCTGCAGTGAATGTTTCACGCTCCATCTGATCGGCAACAGCCAACAGCCTGCCAAACAGATATGATCGATTCGTCTTTCTCTCATTCAATGCCACAGTATATACCTCCTTTTTACGATTCAACCGATTGCAGATAATAGAGCAAGCAGGTTCTAAAATCAGATGCTCCCATTTTTCCAATGGATCACATATTGCCCTTTTTACCACTCGGCTAAACGCCATTCGCTCCATATCTGCAGGCAATGGAACGCCTTGGACAATAGAGAAGAATATTCTATGAAGTTCCATCTTCATCTGCTTATCACTGATGTTATCACCACGATATGCATAAACCAGCTTTCGTGGACTAGGAACTCCAAAGTAAGGTGGATACCAACCTGGATTTTTCTTGTCCCTTGTATCTTGATTTCGCTGATACCACTGACCAGCTGTATGCCATTTTTCGATTCGTTCGATAAAGTCCTCGCCCGCCATCTCGCCGTAATAGCAGATAGAAAGCCGCCCCTTATCAGTCACTGCGTCTAGGATTATGACATTAACCTGACTCGTCTTTGCACGCCGAAAATCATGCCGATAGCCATCCAACGCTTTATGCAGATTCTGAGCCCACATTTTCAGAGTATCCGGCTGCGCCGCCTCCATAGGTCTGCGCTTGTGTATCAATCCCTCCGTATCATCAAAGACCGAAGGAATCGACACGGAGTTTCTACCCCATACAAGGAACACACGCCCATCAACGTTTTTTCCTTGATTCTCAACAAGCCATCGCAATGCATTCATAGACTTTTGAACGGTTTCTTCTCCAATTGAAAGACATTCCTTTCCTAAAACAAACCGTCCACGAAAAGTAAAATTATCTTCATCATTGGAAGAAATAAGCCTTGTCCCATCTCCATGCGTTCGAATTCCTCTGGTATCAGGTTTCTCAATAGTTACCATCATCTTGCCTGATCCATAACAAAGAGACTTGGATGCATTCTCATAGAATAAACTACTATATATTTTTTTATAGGAGTCTTGTACCTCTTTGTCTCGCCAAGGATCAATACGCCCCTCTATCCTAAAACGAACGACCGATGATAACTTTGATGTTATTTTTCCTTTTGTCGCAATCTTCCTTTCAAGCAAATCATGAATTAGGTCATGCTGACTGATATATGCATAAACTGCTCGCACAATCAATGGAGAATCTTCTTGCTGCACCCACTTTGTGAGAAGCTTTTTATATGCCCTATAAGACTCCATATCTTTCTTTTTTGGGTTTTCAATAAATTTATGGTAATCTTTAGATACATATGCTATTTTATCAAATAACGGATGCGGCACTGCTTTTGATGTTCTTGGGTATGGCGTACAAGGCATAGGGGTCGCCCGTTCTTCCTTAGGAAGTTCAAATGCATCAATAAATTCTCCGTTTTCTCTCAATACTACTTCGAGCCATGCATCATGTATGCTATACCCTATCGGAGATAAAGCAACCTTCATACCCTCAACATCATCCCTGCCGGCAAAGCGCTCGTTCTCATCATAGGTCTGCACCAGCTGTTCCATCCAGCTCATAATCTCCCCCCTTCCAATTCCTCCCATTCATCTGCAGCAAAGGTAACGCTGTTCTTATCGAAGAGCTTGCTCTTCACCTTGCGAATGTCGCGCACAAGACGGCATTCCTCCGGGCGCGGGAAACGAATCACACCGTCTTCCATTACCGGCTGCCAAAGGCGCACCTGTAGCATATTTCCACCCGTTTCATCAACGTAGTTGAATCCGTGGAACATCGTGCCGAGCGGCATCTCACCTGCTTTATCGTAGTATCCGACGCCCTCTCCGTAGTTCACAGGCTCGACATAGCCCTGACACTCGCGCGTGCCGAGGAAGATGTCGCGCCGTCCGCCGCGTTCCACCATCCTCTTTGCGATATTGTGATGCTTATGCTCATCCCTGTCCGCTGCCAGCTCCTTTCGATGCAGATTGAACTCGAAATGCGCACGCACCTGATAGCACACATCACTCAGATATGTATAGATGGAGAGTTCGTTGCGACCACCGCTATACTTCATCGGCTTCACACCACGCGACTGCGTTGTGATTCGATTCATGACACGCACCTCGTCAACCACCCAATATATTGTGGGTTTCCAGTAGATGCTTTCGGTAATCCCCTTCAGTACCTGATACGTCGGCACAGAATAGGAGGACCGCTCGCCACCAATCTTCGTAATCGGATCGGTAAAAAGTGCCATCCTCCCATAGACCTGAAACTCAATCGTATTTCTCATATGTTCACCTCCTTAAATCATGCAGTAAGCATTCCCCTGCTCTTCTGTCTGCACACCGAATGCCTCATTGTAGTATTCCTCGCGCAGTGCCATCACCCCGCTCTCCGTCCGCCAGACTGCACCAAGTCCTGCGAGTTCTTTTATCTCATACGAAAAGAGGTTAACCATATATTGCTGCGCTGATTTCATCTGCTTTCCGATTGATTTCCTGTCGAAAATCCTGTCATCAAACGCGACAATCATATCCTTCCCGCCCGCATAGGGAACAAGTACGGCTTCGCTATGTGAATCAATGACAGTAAAGGAACGCCCCGCATCCCGAAATGCCTGCCTAAAATAAGAAGAGATCCTATCCCCGCGCCCCATACGAGCCTGCACACCTGCGCTATTGCCGCTTAATAAGTCAAATATTGTATTTTGAGTGCTCAGAGGATATCTCATTTCTTTCCCAGTACGTCCAGCATAAAACCTGCGAAAGTACTCCTGCATGATTGAGGGGCTTAAAATTGTATTTGCCGCTCGATCATAAAGCATAACGCGGGCAATATTTTTCCCGTGACGAATGTCTTTCAAGTGATCAAGATTTTCATCGGCACATTCAAAAACCCGAACTATCCCCTTCTCCATTTCCCCGTGCCGATTACACCGCCCTGCAGCCTGCGCGATGGAGGAGAATCCTGCCAATGCACGATAAACCACGGGAAAAGACACATCAACCCCCGCTTCAATCAGCTGTGTACTGATGCAAACAAGTCTTTTCTCCGGATGATTTTTACGCTCAGCAAGCGCCCTTCGAAGTTCTTTTAAGGTTGCTTTACGATGTGCCGAGCACATCTTCGTGCTAAGGTGCACAATTTGTATCTCTTTATCTGAAAGCTGTATCTTTTCCGAAACAGCCTGATAGATTTCCTTCGCTTTTTTCGTGAGATTCACAATACAGAGTACATCCCCGATTTCTTCCACGCTTTTGCAGATTTCTGAGGCAATCTCCTCCGCAGACCACCCACCATCACGATAACAATTTTCAACATCTACCCTTTCGAATCCTTCAAATGTCTTTTCAATATCCGAGGTCATGGCTGCGTTGTCACTGAGATTGATTGAAACATCTAGCTTCTCCAAAGGTGGCTGGGTTGCCGTACACAGAACCGCTGTAATGCGGCAGAAATCTTTAAGAAAATTCATAGCTGCATTGAAAAGAAAAGTACATCGTACAGGAAGAGTCTGTATCTCGTCAAAGATTACAATGCTGTCCTGCAGAGAATTCATCCTGCGAATGGAACTGTTCCCGCCAGCAAAAAGTGTGTTGAGAAACTGCACCTGTGTTGTAAAGATGATGGGCACATCCCATCGTTCTGTCAGGATACGACGCCAGTCCATACTCTCTGTGTCTTCTCCGTCCGCCTCGGTAATGACATTGGAATGATGCTCCAGAATTGCTTCATCCACGCGGAAAATATCGCGAATTTCTTTGACGTTCTGGTCGATGATCGAGGTGTAGGGTATGACGACAATGATTCGTTTCTTTTGATATCTCTGTGCATGCTGTAGGGCAAAACGCATGCTTGCCAGCGTTTTCCCTCCGCCCGTGGGAACACAAAGCCTGAAAATTCCCGGTTCCTCCTCCGCAGCTTTCAAACAATCATCGCTGATTTTTTTGCGCAGCTGTGCAATCTTCTTTGCTTTTGGTTCCTTCGGCAGAGAAAACCCCGCAAGTTTACACTCCAATTTATCAGAGAAACTCGCCCATATCTCAGCAGTTTCCCATTCATCCGTCAGTGGTCTATCCAACTCAAATTCCGCGCTGTCCAGGCGATCTGCGTCAATCAGCATACTAAGCAGGAGTTTGTGTACCATGCCCCAGTAAAAACAATATGCTTCACTCATCTCGTCATCCGAACAATGTACGGCACACGCAATTTTCGCATCCAAATCGACAATCTCATAAATCGACTGTTCAAATATTCTATTAAGTTCTTCCTCCGCAATCACTTCACTGAAAAAATATTTGAGATCGACCCGAGAGAGTATATCCGCCTTATCGTTACGGCGAAGAAAATCAGAAGATTCATCTTTTCCATCTTGTCCATAATAATTCAGTAAGCCAGTATGATGTGAAAAAATCACAAGCGATGCGATTTCTGCAACAAACCTATAATCTGCATTCTTTCTTCCATACTGTACCAACAGCAACTGTCCGCCCGCCGTCGCGTGGTCGACCTCACCCCTGCGGCTGTAATCTCCCGGATGCTTACGGCACCAGTCAAGATACTCTGCAAACTCCGCCGTACACTTGCCGAGATCATGCAGCACGCCGATCAGATAAGCAAGCGACGAGAGTCCGAGCCTCGCCGCATCTTCTTTCATTAAATTGCCCACACGAAGAAGATGATCCTCCATCGACTGTTCTTTCGAGCCATCGCGCCGAATATGTGCAAGATACTGTTTCATCTTCATCTCACTCCTAAGGTCATAATTCTATTTTATTTTATTAATTCCTTTAACTATTTATTCTAATCAAAAAATTTTATACCCTTTCATGTATAGACATGACATTAAAAAATCCCCTCGTCCGAAAATCATCAGATGAGAGGATATATTGTTCATTTGGTGGCGGCACAGAGATTTGAACTCCGGACACTGCGGGTATGAACCGCATGCTCTAGCCAACTGAGCTATGCCGCCGATGGTGGGCAGGGATGGATTCGAACCATCGTAATCCGAAGATGACAGATTTACAGTCTGTTGCCTTTAACCACTCGGCCACCTACCCAAAAACTTTGACAAGTATATGCGATAAGGCGCTCCTTTGTCAAGGAGTTTTTCCCGTTATTCAGCAAGCGGTTTCATCGTCGGGAACAGCAGCACATCGCGGATGGACGGGCTGTCCGTCAGGAGCATGACGAGGCGGTCGATGCCGATGCCAAGTCCGCCTGTCGGCGGAAGTCCGTACTCAAGTGCCGTCACATAGTCATGATCCATGACATGTGCCTCGGCATCCCCTGCCTCGCGCTGTGCGAGCTGATCCAGGAAGCGCTGTTCCTGATCGATGGGATCGTTCAGCTCCGTAAAGCCATTGGCGAGCTCACGCCCATAGATGAAGAACTCAAAGCGATCTGTGATGCGCGGGTCGTCCGCGTTGCGCTTGGCGAGCGGCGAGATCTCCGTCGGATGTCCCGTAATGAAGGTCGGCTGCATCAGAGACTCCTCGACCTTCTCCTCAAATGCCGCATTGAGAATTCCGCCGATGCCATGACGCTCCTCGAACGGGACGTGAATCTCGCGCGCCATGGCGCGTGCCTCGTCCACTGTACGGCAGGAGAGGAAGTCCTTCCCCGTCGCCTCACGGACAGCATCATTCATACTGATGGTACGCACCTGTCCAAGGTCGATCTCAACCCCCTGATACGTGATCTTCGTCGTCCCCAGTACATCCTCTGCCGCCTGACGGACAATACCCTCCGTGATCGCCATGAGATCGTAATGATCAGCAAATGCCTGATAGATCTCAATGGAGGTAAACTCAGGGTTATGCCGTACGTCCATCCCCTCGTTGCGGAAGACGCGCCCCATCTCGTAGACGCGATCCAGTCCGCCGACGATCAGACGCTTTAGACTGAGCTCGGTCGCAATACGCAGATAGAGGTCGATGTCGAGCGCGTTGTGATGTGTGACAAAGGGACGCGCCGCTGCCCCACCCGCGAGTGTGGAAAGCACGGGCGTCTCAACCTCTAGGAAGTCGCGCGCATCGAGATAGCGGCGAATCGATTGGAGGATTGCCGTGCGCTTACGGAATGTCTCACGCACCTCCTGATTGACCATGAGATCAAGATAGCGCTGACGATAGCGTGTATCCACGTCCTTCAGTCCGTGGAACTTCTCAGGCAGAGGACGAAGCGCCTTGGCGAGGAGGTCAAAGTCCTCGACACGCACAGTCACCTCACCGCGCCGCGTCTTAAAGACGACACCGCGAATGCCGATGATGTCGCCGATATCGAGCCGTTTGAACTCCTCTTTGTACTTCTGCTCGCCGAGCACGTCAAGCTTAAAGTACACTTGAATGTTCCCCGTGCGGTCATTCAGCGTGGAGAAGGACGCCTTGCCATGTCCGCGAATCGCCATCAGACGCCCTGCGATGTGAACTTCCTTTCCCTCCTCATCCTCGGCGAGATGCACGTATTCCTTTTTCAGATTTTCCGCATAGTCCGTGACCTCATAGCGATGTCCGAACGGCGCGATACCCATGGAACGGAATGCATCCATCTTTTCCCGACGGACGCGCATCATTTCATTCAGATCCTGTTCCTGAGCAACGGATGCATGTTCTTCAGCCATCAATGTTCCTTTCACTTCTTGATATCGATAATCTTGTACTGGATGACACCCGCGGGGGCATTCACATTGATGGTGCGCCCGATTTTCTGTCCGAGGAGCGCCTCGCCGAGCGGGGACTCATTCGAGATCTTTCCCTCATCGGGATCCGCCTCCGTCGAACCGACGATGAGGAACGTCTCCTCCTCGTCAAACTCCAAATCCTTAACCGTCACACGGCTGCCCATCGTCACAGTCTTGCCGTCGCCCGCCTTGATGATGTCGGAGTTGCGAATCTTGTTCTCGAGCTCCTGAATCTCGCCCTCGAGAAATGCCTGCTCATTCTTCGCGTCATCGTACTCAGAGTTCTCGGAGAGGTCACCGAGAGCAATGGCGGCCTTTAAACGCTCTGCGATCTCGATGCGTCGAACGCTTTTGAGATAGTTGAGTTTCTCAACGAGCTTGTTGTACCCATCTTCGGTCAGCATGACCTTTTTCTCTGCCATGAAATGATCTCCTTCACTCTATGTGTACTTTTTTATTGATTTCATCCAGCAGTGCGGTGAGTTCCTCACCGCCTGACAGGACTAATGCTTCTCTTTGTGCATGCCGGAGTTTTTTGATCTGACATTCCCTCCGCTGCGCCTCCTCCTTCGTCGAAAAGGACTCGACATAGGCGAGGAAAACGGGGCGGTGCGCACGCGTGTACTTTGCCCCGCTGCCGTCGTTATGCGCACGAAGACGCCGCTCAAGGTCGTTGCCAGCCCGCGTAAAGGCTCCCGTCCGCGCACCGCAGGAGGTAGGTGTAGTTCATTCGTCCGCAGACTTGATCGTGATCTTCTCGATCACGACATCATGCACGGGGCGGTCTGCATAACCGGTCTGCGTGTGTCCAATGTCGCGTACGACATCCATCCCCTTGATCACCTTTCCGAAAACGGCATGATGATCGTCCAGCCACGGCGTCGCGGCAAGCGTGATGAAGAACTGACTTCCGCCCGTATTGGGCCCCGCATTTGCCATAGAGAGGATGCCCTCATCATCATGACGGAGTGACGGGTCGAACTCATCGGGAATACTGTAGCCCGGTCCCCCCGTGCCATTCCCGTTCGGATCTCCGCCCTGAATCATGAATCCGTCAATGACGCGGTGGAAAATCAGCCCGTCATAGAACCCCTTCTCCACGAGATCAGTGAAATTTTTCGTCGTGATCGGCGCCTTGTCCTCAAACAGCTCGACCTCAAATGTTCCCTTATTCGTTGTAAAAACTGCGATGTGATTTGCCACGGTGTGTTGTTCTCCTTTTTGATTCTGTGACGGCATATTGAGTGACATCCCTGCGTTCCCGCTGTGCACGATACAAAGCACGGCAGCCACAACGAAAAAAACGAGCGCAAGGACAGAAAATTTCTTTCCCATTCTACCGAATGCTCTCCTATATTTCAACCAAAATTGGAAAATTTATGCCGCTCTCCCGCCGTGCAGGGGGACCACACAGGAATTTCACGCCCCTTGGCAAAGAAATCTGCGGAGGGCTGCCATGCGGGATAGCCAACGGAATGCATCGCAACGAGTGCGCGCGGGTTCGTCTCGGCGCAGAACACCTTAGCTCCGCGTTCCATGGATGGACCAAGACGCCCGTCCACAGGGAAAAATGCGACGTCACACGAAAGCCCCGCCAGCCGTTTCATCTGTTTCCGAAAGCCGTTCTCGGCAAACTTACGGTTCACCTCGGTGTCCCCTGTCCAATCCCACCAGTTAAAATCGCCGGCATGGAAGATACGCTTTCCGTCCGCCTCGACGAGGAACGATGTTCCCTCGTCCGTAGAGGAGAACGATGTCACGGATATGCACTCATCCTGCCATGCATCGTAGCAGCCGATCCACGTGGTCTTATCCTGCGGAATCCGTGCTGCTCCTGCATTTTCACGAATGTCCTCACTGAGAATATAGCGTGTGGTGTGTGCCGAAAAATCGGCAATCATCGGGTTAAAGTGGTCAAAATGTGCATGTGACGCAAAAAAATACAACGGCGCATCCCCATGCGCCCCAATTTGCTTCGGCAGCACGCCGGCAGGATCATCAAACGCATCAAACACGAGCAGAATCTCTCCCACACGGATGAGAAATCCGCTGTTCAGCAAATAGGTCGCTTCCACGAACACTCATCTCCTTTCGTTTTCATCTTCGGTATTTTCATCGGATGCTGCGGCATCGTTTTGATTGATTCGCCCGAATCCGCGCCCCATAACCTCATTGGCCGACATAATGATGACGAAGGCATGAGGATCGACATTATGGACGATAAATTTCAGTTTTCCGACCTGCGTTGTCCCGACGCAAACGAAGACAACGTTGCGCTCACGGCGCGTATATGCTCCCTGTCCATGCAGAAATGTGACACCGCGGTGCATGTTGTCGATGATACTCTCCGCGATTTCCCGATGACGATCGGAGACGATCAGCACGGCCTTGCGCTGATTGAATCCAGCGACGATCTTATCCACCATCGTCGCATTGATGAACATATAGATCAGCGTGAACATCGCCGGCGCCATGCCAAACAGGAATGCGGCAATCAGCATGATGAGACAGTTGAGCGAGAAAAGCACGCCGCCCATGTGCAGATCATAGTACTTTCGCACGATCGCCGCAAGAATGTCGAATCCGCCCGTGCTGCCGTTCATGCGGAATACAATGCCGTAGCCTAGTCCTGCGAATACACCGCCGTACACCGTCGTCAGCATCATATCGTTCACCGGCGCATAGGCATTGAACGGGCGTGTGAGATCAAGCAGAAAGGAAAAAATCGCCGTACCGATGATAATATCAACCGTATACGCACGCCCCATCAGCTTCCATGCCATGAAGAGCAGCGGAATGTTATAGACGAACGTCTGCAGACCGATCGGCAGTCCAAACAGATAGTAGACAATCATCGCAATTCCGGTTGCACCGCCCGTGAGCAGATGAGCCGGAACGAGGAAGAGATTGATCGCACTGCTCGCGATGAGACATCCCAGCGCAATGCCGGCATAGCGCATGACGCGATGCCCCAGTATACGCATGTGCAGATGATGCGTCATGTTCCGTATCCTCCCAGACGAACAGGAGCAGCAGACGGCAAGGCAGTCACATCTATCTCCTTCTGTTCAATGAAATCACGCGCAAAATCCTGCACACAAAAGGGGCTGTATGGAGAACGTGCAAGTTCCTCTGTCTCCTCCTCCGTCAGCGGCAGCATGGTCATTCGCACGGAAAGCAGCGCTCCGTGCTCGGCATCCAAATTCAATACGAGACGGCGGTGCGCATTCATCGGCTCGTCATAAACATAGCAGGTATGATCGTCCATGAACTGCCGCTGTGCTTTTCCAAACACACGAAAGATATAGCTGCTCGTCGCACCATAGCGTACATCCTGCCGCAGACGGTACGCCCCCCCCATGAGGCTGATGTCCACCACTTTCTTTCCCCCGGCAGTAGTCGAGACAACAACATCACCGTAAGTGAACGTGCGGAGATGAATTCCATGGACCATCTGCGTCCCCTCTGTATCCTCCTCGCCCCATGCCTGTTTAAGTGTCTGCTCTGCATCCCCGAGGGCAATGCCGCGATAGGAAAAGTCTGCGTCTTGTATCTGCCCCGCCGCTTCTCCTCTTGCAAAGAGAACACAGAATGCCAGCATACAGGAAAGAAAAAAGAGGGTACACTGCATATCGTTCCGCATATTCTTCACCTCAACCATCGGAAGCAATCAGATAGGGGCGTTCTCAAAAGGAAAAGCTGCCATGCTCCATGATCGTGATCTCCTGCCCCGTCCGCGTCCTGCCGACGACGGACAGATCTGCCGTCCCGATCATAAAGTCCTCGTGAACAAGAGAATGATTGACTCCATGACGGAGAAGCTCCTCCTCCGTCATGCCATCTCCTCCCCTGATGCACGTCGGATATGCCTTACCAAGTGCCAAGTGGCAGGATGCATTCTCGTCAAAGAGCGTATTGTAGAAGAGGATACCGCTCGCTGAGATGGGCGACGCGTGCGGCACGAGAGCCGCCTCGCCAAGGAAGGATGCCCCCTCATCCGTCTGCAGGAGCTCGCGCAGATACTCCTCCCCGTTCTCCGCGTGGTAGTCCGTCACCTTCCCTGCACGGAATGTCAGCGAAAAACCTGAGATCAGATTTCCGTTATAGTGCAGGGGCTTCGACGCAACAACAACACCGTTCACACCGTCTCGCTTCGGCAGTGTGTAGACTTCCTCCGTGGGAATATTCGCGACAAACATCGTCCCCGATGCCGCCCGTTCCGCACCGCCCATCCAGATATGCCCCTTGGGCAGCTCCACATGGAGATCCGTGCCCAGACCGTTCCGATAGTGAAGTTCCGAAAAATCATGTGCATTCAGAAAATCTGCCGTCTTCTGCAGAGCGGACACGTGCTCCTTCCACGCCGCAACGGGGTCAGACTCCTCCGACACGCGCACGGCACGCAGAATCTCCGTCCAGAGCCGCGCTGCCGCTGTCTCTTCTGTCTCGTGTGGGAACACCTTGCACGCCCACGCAGCCGTGGGGACAGAGACAACGCACCACGTATTCTGATTGCTCATCAGTCGTGCACGATAGCCCTGCAGTGCCTTGCCTGCTGTCTGCCCTGCCTCCGTCAGACGTTTCGGGTCGACATCGGAGAAAAGATCCGGGTGTTCCGCCGCAATGGAGATAAACGCCGCTCCCTGCGCCGCACTTTCATCGTAGAATGCCTTCCGCCACGCAGGGAACTCACGGAATCGTGCAGCAGGCGCCTGACGAAAGCGGATATGTGAGAACTCCTCATCACTCCAGTTCACAGTGACATCATGCGCACCTGCACAGTAGCCCTCCTCCGCGAGCGCATGGACAAAATCTGCACAGGCAATCGGCGCATGAATAACGAGCGGTTGGTCTTCCTGAAGATTCACACCGACACGTACCACAAGAGCGGCATATTTACGAAGCAAATTCGTATTCATTCTACACCTCATCTGTATCAAAGAGGAGTGTCACTGGACCGTCGTTGACTGATGCCACCTGCATATCCGCACCGAATTCTCCATGTGCGACAGAGACGCCGTGTTCCCTCAGATGCGTCATAAACGCTTCATACATAGGAATCGCCACATCCGGCTTTGCCGCCTTGGAAAAGCCCGGGCGGCGCTTTTTGAGATCTGCAAAGAGCGTAAACTGTGAGATCACCAATACCGCACCGTTCACCTCAGAGAGCGCACGGTTCATCTTTCCCGCATCATCGGAGAACACGCGCAGATGAACGATCTTTTCCGCCAGATGCGCTGCAGCGGCATCCGTATCCTCCGGTGCAATACCAAGCAGAATGAGATAGCCCGTCCCGATCTGTCCATGCAGGACCCCATCAATATGGACGGATGCCTCCTTGACACGCGTGACCACTGCTCGCAACATATCACCCCGTTGTATTCTCCGTATTTTCTCTACATAATGTGCTCTATTATAACACGCCTTGCCGCAGATGTCTTTCTTATGCGGAGAAAAAAGCCGAAAGAAGCTGCGTAAGTGCCGCCTGATCCTCCGCTCCCATGGTCTCGCGTGCAGAGTGCATCCCGAGAACAGGGACGCCGATGTCCACTGTCCGCATCGGCAACTGCGCCGAGAGAATCGAGCCTAGTGTCGCCCCGCCCGGCGCATCCGAGTGATTCGTAAACACCTGATAGGGAATCCCCTCGTCCTCACACAGTGCCCTTATGACAGCACGCCCGAGCGCATCCCCGGCATAGGATTGATTTGCCGCCACCTTCAGCACGACACCTCCGTTCAGCACGGGCCGATTGGTCGGATCTGCCTTCTCCGGCACATTGGGATGGAGCGCGTGAGCAACATCCACCGAGAGACAGAATCCTTGCAGAATCGTCTCAAGATACTCCTCACGCGAGCATCCGAGCGCCGTATAGACCTGCTCCAAGATCATCCCAAGCACAGCTGAACCCGCGCCCTGCTTCGTGCGGCTGCCGACCTCCTCATTGTCAAAGAGCGCTGCAACACGGATGCCCGCCATGCCATCCCAGCCATTCACTGCATCGAGACATGCCTTGACCGAAGATAAATTATCGAGGCGCGGTGCCGACAGAACCGCATTGTCCGCCCCCAGCAGACAGCCGCACTCACAGGGATAGGCATTCAGATCATAGGACAGGATCTCCTCTGGGGGCGCGTTCAGCTCCTCAGCGAGAAGTGAGGTCAGTCTATCCTCGTCAGCGTCTTCTTCATGACCGTCGAGGAAGAGCAGCGGCAGGAGATCTTTCTGCGGCTTCAGCTCCACCCCCTCATTCACCTTGCGGTTCATATGAATCGCGAGATTCGGAACGATCATCAGCGGGCGGCGGAAATCGACACAGTGCATCTGCGGGGCAAGAGAATCTGCGCTGCGCACGGCCACAGCCCCTGCGAGTGAGAGAGGACGATCCATCCACGTACTGCGGATCATTCCGCCGTATACCTCCACATTGAGCTTGCCATATCCGTGCTCATGCATCACAGCATGCGGCTTGACGCGCAGACATGGAAAATCCGTATGGGCACAGACAATGCGAAGCGGTCCGTGCACATCTTCGCCAACCGAAACAACAACGCCGCCCGTATCAAACAAAGGAAAATAATAACTGTGCCCCGCAGAAATCCCTTCCTCAGGAGACAGATGCGCCCCGAGCAGTGCGTTGCACGTCCTGCCTGCCACATGATACGGCGATGTCGCCGTATCAATAAAGTCAATCAATTCCTCGGCACATTTCGTCTCTTCGTAGGTCACGAGAAAGCCCTCCGCTCCATAAACAGAAAAAGACCCGCCCACCGGCTGGTCTTCACTAAGCAAAAAATGGTCGGGATGACAGGGTTCGAACCTGCGGCCTCATCGTCCCGAACGATGCGCGCTACCAAACTGCGCCACATCCCGACAACGATATGTATTCTAGCAAGTTTCGTGGGAAAATGCAAGCATTATTTTTGTATAGAGGGATCGCTGATGCATGCACTGACTCTCAAAAAAAGGAAGTATTGTTTACCCGCGTACGGCTTTCAGCACCACAGAGAGGAGCATATCCTCTGAGGGAACTTCGGTAAATGACAGGCCTGCACCGCTTGACGGTACACTCCTCTTGCGGCGATTGAACCAAACGGCACTCCACCCCGCTTCTGTAGAGCCTGCAACATCCAGATCAAAGGAATCACCAACATAGAGGAGCTGTGCCCCATTCAGTTCCAGCCGCTCTTCCATCAGCTGAAAAATGCGCTGATCTGGCTTACGGAACTTGAGATCTCCCGAGACGATGATCGCTTCTTCCGGCATCCACTTGGACATGCCGAGGGATGCGATTTTTTTGCGCTGATGAGTTGATTCGCCGTTTGTGATGATACCGATCTTCGCACGTGTGCGGAGATCATTCAGCATCCGCACTATGGTAGGTGACAACTGAATCTGATACTGGAGCCCCATGTAGACACGTTGGAATGCCAATGCCTGTGCATCTGTTGTCTGAACATCTGCCTCCTCGAGCGTCTTGCGAATGCGGTAGATGTAAAACTCATCCATGCTGATCTTTCCTGTCTGTGACTCCTCAAATCGCTCGTCACTGTAACGGCGAAATGACAGGAAAAGTGCGGGCAGATCAAATGCCGAACGCTCCCCATAAAGTCTTCGGAGCGCATTATAAAAAGGCTGTGCCATATCGTACAGCGTATCGTCAACGTCGAATACTACTCCTCGTATGCTCATAATCCCCTCGTTTCATGTGCATATAATACCCACTTACATTATTATAAAGGAAAGGTCTGCTATATGCAATCTGTCATTTTTCCTTAATTATGTAATATCTTCCCATCTGCAAATGTCTCCACAAAGAGATGGTGTCCGTCGGTACGAAAGACAATCGCGCCGTCCTCATCCGTACGGAGGGTTTTTACCTGCATCTGCTTATACCGTTCCACTACGTCAGCATGCGGATGCCCGAAGCTGTTCCCCGCACCGACACAGTAGACAGCATACATGGGATGAACGGCACGGATAAACTCCTCCGAACTGGATGTATGCGAGCCGTGATGCGGGATTTTTAGAACGGTTGCAGAGGCGTCCGTGCCCGCTGCGAGCATCCTCTGCTCATGTTCCCGAATGAGATCGCCCGTAAAGAGGAAGGACGCATCACCATAGCGGATACGGTAAACATTCGATACCTCGTTGCCTGTCGCATTGTCCAATGGATCAAGTGCCGGCGCATAGAGCACCTCCACGGTAACCCCGTCCAGAACAAAGGTATCCCCCGCCGCCGCCCGACTAAGCTTCGACAGCAGCGGATTTGCATCACCGAGGCGCATGCTCATGGCGTAGGCATGACGTCCCTCATCCGCCGTATAGACGTGTTTTACGGGAAGGCGGGAGAGAATCGCCCCCGCGCCCGCCGCATGGTCTTCGTGAGCATGCGAGAGAAAGATGTAGTCCACCTCGCGCACTCCGTAGTGGAGGAGATATGGTACATCGACACGCGCGCCAATATCAAATGCACTGTCCCTCGTTCCGCCTGTATCAAATAGCATCGCATGGCCGTGCGGTGTCACAACGAGGGCACAGTCCCCCTGCCCCACATCGATGAAGTGTACAGCCATCTCGCGCGGCATGACCATACGCCACGCACACACACCGACAAGGAGGGCAAGGCACAGTACTGCCGCAATGCGGCGATATGCCAAGAAGCGCGATAGGATCTTCCTGCGCATCTCGGTCGGCGCACAGAGCATTAGGATCACCGCATAGTAGCAAACAGACGGAACAATCCCTATCGACGGCAGCCATACCTTAGACAGGGGAAAAGCTGCTAAGGCACGTGTCAGCTCAAACGATATGCCGAGCAGGACGCTGTCAGCGGCAAAGAGAATTCCGCCGAAGAGCGGCAGGAGATAGGCAACAATGCCGGCAAAGAGCCCCATGATGATGATGAGTTCAACGATGGGCACGACGACGAGATTGGCGAGAAGCGCGGAGATCGACACCTGATTGAAATACCATGCCAATACGGGAAGCACCATGAGCTGCGCGGCAATTGTAATGGAAAATGCCATAGAAACGAGGCGCGGCAGACGATGCATCTTCGCGGCGAGTACAGGGGCGAGGAAGAGAAGCCCTGCTGTCGCCAAAAAAGACAGCTGAAAGCTGATGTGAAAGAGGAGCAGCGGCGACACCATAAGCATGAACAGGCCCGTCAGAAGGAGCAGGTACTTCGCGTCGCGTTCGCGCCCGAGCACCAGCCCGAGAAAGGCGGCCCCGCCCATCATACCGGAGCGTACAGCAGGCGGCACCATGCCCGCCAGCAGAACATAGAAGAAAATCGCAGAAATCACAACGGCGGCACCGAACCATCGGGGCAGGCGCAGGATAACAGCAATCCACGCAATCACGGCGGCAATCAGACTGATATGGGAACCCGACACCGATAAAATATGAACGATCCCCGTTGTCGTATATGCTTCCAGCAGGGCCGGGTCGATTCCCTCATAGCCTCCGAACAGCATCGCAAAGATTGCCGCCGCATCTGTACGCGGCATGACCGCTCGCATACGCTCAAGATAATGCGTACGAATCTCTGCCGCGCGGCGCATCCACTGCTCCCACAGAGAAATATCATCACGGGACTCGATGGATACACTGCCCCGACGTGCCGACAGAGATGCCGTGATCCCCTGCGTGCGCAGGAGGAGTGCAGTGTCAATCTGTCCCGGATTTTGATACCCATGCGGACGGCGAATCTTCCCCTCTGCCGTGATCCTGTCTCCAATGCGCCCCACATCCTGCGGCATGTCCGCATCCACACGTTCGTAGAGGAGCAGCTGTCCGCTTGCCGCACGCTCTGTACTGCCTCGCCCCAGAGTATGCACCACAACCGTATAGCGAATCTGCCGCGTTCCGTCTGTACGCTCCGTGACACGCGGCATCTCGGTGATGATGCCCGAGACATGAGTCTCCTCTCCTGCCGCATGGGATATGTCCTGCACCGGCAGCTCATACGCCCCTGCAAAGCGAAACATTCCCGCAACGAAAAAAAGCCCCACAAACGTTATCCATGTCCGTTCGTGCTGTTTCAGAACAAGGATAACGGAGGCTGAAAAAAGAATCAGTACGGCAGAGATAAGATAGATGAGATGCACGGAAAGAGAAATACCACCGCAGGCACCACAGATAATGCCGAGACAAAACGCCGCCAACAGCCCCATGAGGAAGCGCAGCGGGTGCTGTCCCGTTTTCATAGCGTCACACGGTCTTTCAGTTTCTCAAATTTAGCCGCGCCAATCCCGCGCACCTTCTTGATATCGTCGATGGTCTGAAATGCACCGTTGCTCTCTCGGTACTCCACGATACGCGCAGACATGGCGGGACCGATGCCGGGCAGCTCCTGCAGTTCCTTCTCGGTCGCTGTATTGAGATTGATCTTTCCGTCCGCCTGCCTGCCGGAGGATGTCGCCGCCCCCTTTTCTTCCGCATCATGCAGACGCACGGGCACACGAATCTGCATCCCATCCTCAAGATGTGCTGCCATATTGATGTGGTCAACGTCCGCTGTCTCGATCACACCGCCGGCAGCGTTCACCGCATCGGCGACACGTTTGTCCTCATCCAGCGTGACGAGTCCGGGCTTCTTTACCTCACCCGAGACATAGACCGTGACTTTGCGCAGGGGCTCGACATGCTCGGTCGTTGCTGTGTCAAGCGCGATGGCATTCTGCTCTGTATAGTAGCCATAAGACGCACCAATCAGTACAGCACCAAGCAGCACCAGGAGAATCAAAAGTGATTTTTTATAGAGCGGCATCAGATCATCTCCTAGTACACGTTCCTCCCGCTGAAGATCTCGATCATCTCACGGCGCAGACTCGTACTGATGAGCAAGCGCGTTTTTGGTGGAATTTCATCAACGTCTGTATTGAAGAGGTAGTTTTGGAGCTGTGGTTCCTTGATCAGCATCCGGGTATGGAAAAGACTTGCCTGATAGAGATTGATGTCCACGGCATCATACTCGTCCAATGTCTCCTGCTTGATAAACTCCTGGATGGAGGTCATCTTAGTATCCATGAACAGCTTGCGTCCCTGTAGATCGCGCGTAAAACCACGCACACGGTAATCCATCGTAATAATATCCGAATCAAACTGACTGATGAGGTAGTCCAGCGTCTGCAGCGGCGTGATCTCTCCACAGGTCGCAACGTCGATATCTACACGGAAGGTCGCAATACTTGTATCAGGATGAAACTCAGGATAAGTATGAACGGTGACATGACTCTTGTCCAGATGGGCGAGCATCATCTCCCCCGTGAGAGGCGTCCCATTGAGGGGTTTCTTCCTGCCCGATATGACCGCCGCCTCCTCTGCAATAAGCATCGTCACACTCGCTCCCTGCGGATCATAGTCCTGTTTGGCGATATTCAGAATCCGCGCACCAATCATATCGGTCACCTGCGAGAGGATCTTCGTGAGACGGTCGGAGTTGTACTGTTCATCAATGTACTTGATATAGTCCCGCTGCTCACGCGCCGACTTTGCATAACAAATATCATAAATATTGAAACTCAGCGCCTTTGTCAAATTGTTAAATCCGTACAGTTTCAGCTTCCCATCCAACGCAGGAGCTCCTTCCTCTCTTCACATGACCACACATTCGATATCTATATATGATCTTACTTCTCGTTCTTCTTAGGGGTATGCTCCGCCTTCCACACCTTGATCCACTCCAGACGTTCCCGAAAACGGCTCTCCATCCCCTGCTCACTTGGACGATAGTACGTACGTCCCACTAGTGAATCAGGAAGGCACTGCATATTGGTGATATGCTCCTCGGCATCATGCGCATACTGATAGCCCTTGCCGTAATCCAGATCCTTCATCAGCCGCGTCGGTGCATTCCGTATCACCAGCGGCACGGGCTCGGCAAGCATCGTGCGCGCATCCGCAGCTGCCGTAAGATATGCTGTCTCCATGGCATTGGACTTTGGTGCGAGCGAGAGATAGATAACAGCCTCCGCCAGATGCACATTGCACTCGGGATACCCGATGTAGTGACACGCCTGGTAGACAGCGACGGCAAGTTCCAGCGCGCGAGGGTCGGCAAGTCCGACATCCTCAGCGGCAAAACGAACCACACGGCGTGCCACATAGAGCGGATCCTCTCCCGACTCAAGCATCCGCGCAAGCCAGTAGACTGCTGCATCGGGGTCCGAGTTACGCATGGATTTATGAAGTGCTGAAATGAGATTATAGTGTTCCTCGCCGTTCTTGTCATAGAGCAGAGTTTTCCGCGTGATGCACTGCGCGAGATTTTCCTCCGTGACGTACAGCTCGCCATCCCGCTCATCCGCATTGAGGAGGAGCATCTCGAGCGTCGAGAGTGCACTGCGTGCGTCACCGTTGGCAAAGGCAGCGACGGCAGTGATCCCATCATTGGACAGATGGATGTGCATCTGCGACAGCTCTCTGTCCGTTGCAATCGCATGGCGGAGGAGGCGTTCGATGTCGGCCTCAGTCAGCCCCTGCAGGACAAAGACGCGGCAGCGCGAGAGCAGAGCGTTGTTGATCTCAAAGGAGGGATTTTCCGTCGTTGCTCCGATGAGAACAATGCTTCCCTTCTCCACAAACGGCAGAAACGCATCCTGCTGCGCCTTATTAAAGCGATGAATCTCATCGACAAAGACGACGATGCGCTCTCCGTACATACGGCGGCGATCCGCCTCCTGCATCACCGTGCGGATTTCCTTAATCCCGCTTGTCACGGCGGAGAACGTGATGAACTCGGCCTTCGTACGAGCGGCGATGATCTGCGCCAGTGTCGTCTTGCCGACGCCCGGCGGTCCCCAAAAGATCATCGATGTGATGCGGTCACTCTCAATGAGACGGCGCAGTATCTTCCCCTGCCCAAGGAGATGCTCCTGCCCGACGAAGTCGTCAAGCGTGCGTGGACGAACGCGCTCCGCGAGCGGCTGATACGCAGCACGCGCAAAGAGCCTGCCCTGTTCGTCCATAGCCATACCTCCTGTACAGAGTTTTTCACTCTGAATTATCTCATAAAATTCACACTTAGGCAATAGAAAAACGGCTCGAACTCATCCAAACCGTTCTTCATCCTTATATTCTATCGTCAGAGAATAAAGCGCGATACATCGTGGTCGCCGGCAATGTCTGCAAGACAGCGGTCAACATACGCCGCATCGATGACGACCTCCTTCTCCGTGAGATCGGGCGCGTCAAAGGAAAGTTCCTCCAAAAGTTTTTCGAGCAGAGTATAGAGACGTCGTGCGCCGATGTCCTCCGTCTGCTCGTTGACGGTCTCCGCCAGCTGCGCAAGGCGGCTGACGGCATCATCTGCAAAGCGCAGAGAGACGCCCTCCGCGCCGAGCAGCGCACTGTACTGCTTGATGAGCGCGTTGCGCGGCTCGATGAGGATGCGCTCGAAGTCCTCCTTGACAAGCGACTTCAGCTCGACGCGAATCGGAAAACGCCCCTGCAGCTCGGGGATAAGGTCCGACGGTTTTGCCGTATGAAATGCCCCCGCCGCGATGAAGAGCACATGATCGGTCTTGACAGGGCCATACTTCGTAACGACCGTAGAGCCCTCCACAATCGGCAGGATGTCACGCTGAACGCCCTCACGCGAGATGTCGGCACCCGCACTGCGTCCATTACTCACGGCGACCTTATCAATCTCATCGAGGAAGACGATGCCGCTGTATTCGGCAGCGCGCACCGCCTCCTCGGCGACGACATCCATATCGACAAGTTTGTCCGCCTCTTCTGCCGCGAAGATCTTGCGTGCCTGTGCGACTGTCACCTTGCGCTTGCGGCGGTTTTTCGGCACGAGTTTCCCGATCATGGACTGAAGATTGTCGCTCATCCCCTCTAAGGAAGAGCCGGCAAACATATTACCCATCGGCCGCGCGGATTCCTCCACCTCGACTTCGATGACATCATTCTCTAGCTCACCGGAGCGCAGTCGTTTGCGCATCCACTCACGCCCTGCCTGATACTTCGGCGGCTCTTCCTTTTTTCCCTCCGGCTCATCTGCCTGCGAGGAGAACAGGCTGCCGAGCGGATTCGTTGACTTCTTCGGCGGCGGAACAAAGACATCGATGAGACGCTCCTCTGCGTTCTCCTTTGCCTTGTCCTCCACTTCCTCAATCTTCTGCTGGCGCACCATCCGCACGGAAGTCTCGACGAGATCGCGCACAATAGACTCCACGTCGCGTCCGACGTAGCCGACCTCGGTAAACTTGGTCGCCTCCACCTTCAGAAAGGGTGCGCGCACAAGGCGCGCCAGACGGCGGGCAATCTCCGTCTTGCCGACGCCGGTCGAGCCGATCATGAGGATGTTTTTCGGAATGATGTCCTCGCGCATATCCGCATCGAGCTGACGGCTTCGCCAGCGGTTGCGAAGAGCGATCGCAACCGAGCGCTTTGCCTCGTGCTGACCGACAATATACTTGTCGAGCTCGGCGACAATCTCGCGCGGCGTCTGTTCGTTGACTCCGATCTGACTCATGATTCCAGTACCTCCACCGTGATGTGATGATTCGTATAGACGCAGATGTCCGCAGCAATCGAGAGGGACTCTTTGGCAATCGCGGGCGCATCCAGTGCCGAATGTGCCACGAGAGCGCGTGCCGCTGCAAGGGCAAAGAATCCGCCCGAACCGATCGCCGTGCAGTCGCCATCAGGCTCGATGACCTCGCCGTTGCCGGAGATCATGAGGATACTGTCCTGGTCCGCAACGAGGAGAAGTGCCTCCAATTTGCGCAGTACTTTGTCCGTACGCCAGTCTTTTGCCAACTCCACGGCAGCGCGTTGGAGGTTGCCGCTGTACGACTCCAGCTTGACCTCGAATTTTTCAAAAAGGGTAAATGCGTCCGCAACCGAGCCTGCGAATCCTGCAAGGATTTTCCCATGATAGAGCCGCCGCACCTTGCGTGCGTTCGCCTTCATGATCGCACGCTCGCCGAAGGTCACCTGCCCGTCACCCGCGACAGCAACCTTTCCATCCTTTTTGACCGCCACAATGGTCGTTGCGTGAAATGTCACAGTGTCTCTCCTTCCAGAAAATGCTTCAAATTCTCCAATGCACGCTCTGCCAGCATCTTTTTTTTCTCCGGCTTTCGCGTGCGGCGCGGCAAGTCCGCGAGCGGCGGCAGCAGCCCGAAGTTAATGTTCATGGGCTGAAAATGTTCTGGCTCACAGGTCGTGATATAGTGTGCAAGTGCTCCGTGGCAGGTACTGGTGGGAAATAGGACAGGCGATTCCCCCCGTGCCAGCCGCGCGGCATTTTTCCCCGCGACAAGCCCCGATGCAGCGGACTCGACATACCCCTCCACACCGGTCATCTGTCCCGCGAACAACAGACGGTCATTCCCTGCATACTGGAATGTCGGACGCAAATGACGCGGTGCACTGATAAAGCTGTTGCGGTGCATCACGCCGTAGCGCAGAAACTCCGCCGCTGCCAGTCCCGGAATCATTCGAAAAACACGCCGCTGCTCCGGCCACTTGAGATGGGTCTGAAATCCGACGATGTTGTAGATCGACCCCGCTGCGTTGTCCTGCCGCAGCTGTACCACAGCATATGGACGCTCCCCTGTTATGGGATGCTCAAGCCCGACAGGCTTCAACGGACCATAGAGAAGCGTATCTCGCCCGCGCGAAGCCATGACCTCGACCGGCATGCAGCCCTCGAAGAAAATCGCTTTCTCAAAATCATGCGTCTCCGCCGCCTCTGCCGTCGTCAATGCCTGCCAGAATGCGTCATACTCCGCTTCGTTCAAGGGGCAGTTGATATAGGCAGGCTCGCCCTTCCCATAACGCGAGGCCCGGTACGCCACATTCATATCAATGCTGGAGAAGCTGATGAGCGGCGCCGCCGCATCGTAGAAATACAGTCCATCATCACCGAGCAGGCGGCGGATCGCATCCACAAGCCGCCCATCCGTTAGTGGTCCGGAGGCGACGATGAGGACACTGTCATCCGTGGACGGCAGCTCCGTGATCTCTTCGTGATGCACATGAATGAGCGGATGCTGCGTAATGCGCTCCGTCACATAGGAACTGAACGCCTCACGATCCACCGCCAGTGCACCGCCGGCAGGGACAGCCGTATGGTCTGCCGCCTGCATGATGATGGAGTTCATGCGGCGCATCTCCTCTTTGAGTACGCCGACGGCATTCATCAGCCCTGCCGCCCGCAGTGAGTTGCTGCAGACGAGTTCGGCAAAGGCATCCGTCTTGTGTGCCGGCGAATGGCGCAGCGGACGCATCTCAAAAAGCTCCACAGCAATTCCTGCTTCAGCCGCCTGCCATGCTGCCTCGGCACCGGCAAGCCCGGCACCGATGATGCGTACGCCACTCACGAGTGCGTCCCCTTGCGCGCACCTTTCTTTCGTTTCGTTGTCGGCTTCTTCGCCGCAGCGTCCGTCTCCTTCGTCTTTTCAAGGGCTTCCTGTGCACGCTTTTTCTGGCGTGCCAGCTCCTTTTCGATGGGGCTGCCGATGCGCGAAGGGCACGCCTCGTTGCTGCAGTACAGGATAGCACGCCCCGTACGGTAGCGATGCTTCTGCATAAATGCGCCGCAGGTTTTGCAGGTCTCCTTCTGGGGCTCATCCCACGTCGTATAGTCACATTCAGGATAGCGGTCGCAGCCGAAGAATGCGCGCCCGCGGCGGCTCTTTCGCTCGACGATCCGCCCGCCGCACTTAGGACACAGAACCCCCGTGTCACGCAGAAGAGGTTTTGCATTACGGCACTCAGGGAAACCGGGACAGGCAAGAAATTTGCCAAAACGTCCCTGCTTGACCACCATCATGCGGCCGCACTTATCGCAAGGAATATCGGTGACCTCCTCGGGGAGCTCCACCGTGCCGATGGCATCCTCCGCTTTTTTCAGCGTCTGTTCGAATGGTGTATAAAAGCTGCCGAGCAACTCATTCTTGTCAAGTGATCCGTCAGCGACGCCATCAAGTTCTCCCTCCAGATTTGCCGTGAACTTGACATCGACGATGTTCTTGAAATGCTCCTCAAGCATATCTGTGACGATAAAGCCCAACTCCGTCGGACGGAACTGCTTTTCCCGCCGCTCTACGTAGCCACGCTTCTGGATGGTCTCGATGATGGGCGCGTACGTACTCGGACGACCGATCCCTAATTCCTCAAGGGCCTTGACAATCGACGCATCATTGTAGCGCGGCGGCGGCTCGGTAAAGTGCTGCTCAGGATTCAATGCTCCCAGCGTCAGGGGATCACCGTCCACGAGGTCGGGCAGGAGCGTGTCCTTCTCCTTCTTTGCCGTTTCCGCTCCAACATAGACAGCAGTGAAGCCCTTGAACTTCAGCTTCGAGCCATGCGCGCGAAGACGATAGTCCCCCGCCGCAATCTGCGCCGCGATGGTGTCGTAGAGGGCGGCGGACATCTGACTGGCGGAGAATCGCTGCCAGATGAGCGTATAGAGACGGAGCTGATCTCGGTTCAGATAGCTCTCCACCTCTGCGGGCGTACGCAGGATACTCGTCGGTCTTATTGCTTCGTGTGCATCCTGCGCCTTCTTCCCCATCGCGTAGACATTCGGACGGGGCGGAACATACTCTTTTCCGTACTCTTCACTGAGGAAACTGCGCGCCTCGTCCACGGCAAGATTCGAAATGCGCGTCGAGTCGGTACGCATATACGTGATGAGGCCGGTCGCACCGTGACGACCAAGAACAACGCCCTCGTAGAGCTGCTGAGCGATCATCATCGTGCGCCCCGACGTAAACCCGAGCTTGCGTGCCGCATCCTGCTGCAGAGAACTGGTCGTAAAAGGCGGCGCGGCTTTCTTCCTGCGCTCACTGCGCTTGACCTCTTGTACGGAAAAGCTACGCTGTGCCAGATCGTCCGTCAAAGTCTTTGTTTCCGCTTCGTTATGGAGGGAAAGTTTTTTCCCGTATGCATGGGTCACCTCGGCGGTAAATGCATGCTTCCCCTTTTTCAGCTTTGCCTCGACCGTCCAGTACTCTTCGGATTGAAACGCCTCAATCTCGCGCTCACGGTCGCAGATCAGACGCACGGTAACCGACTGGACGCGCCCTGCGGACAGCCCCTTACGTACCTTGCGCCAGAGGAGGGGCGACAGCTGATAGCCAACGATGCGGTCCAGCATACGGCGTGCCTGCTGAGCATCCACCTGGGCCATGTGAATTGGCCGCGGGTGATGCACCGCCTCCTCAATCGCAGGTTTTGTGATTTCGTGAAAGACGATGCGGCAGTCCGTCGCAGGATCAACGCCAAGGATATGCGCAAGATGCCATGCAATTGCCTCCCCCTCACGGTCAGGATCGCTCGCCAGATAGATTTTATCGGCATCCTTTGCCTCTTTTTTGAGTGTACGGATCAGATCGCCTTTCCCACGCACATTAATGTATTTCGGCTCAAAGTTATGTTCCACATCAATGCCAAATTGACTTTTGGGCAAATCGCGCAAATGTCCCATCGATGCACGAACAGTATACTGTTTGCCGAGGTGCCTCTCGATGGTCTTTGCCTTTGCAGGAGACTCCACGATCACCAGAATTTTTTTCTGTGACTTTTTTTCCGCCGTTTTCACTGTCTTCGTTTTTTTCGCTGTGCCGGCTTTTGCCTTTCGGGCAGATGCTTGCGTCGCCAATCCGTCAGTTCCTTTCGGCACGCCGATAGGCGTGCATGTCATTTTCTATGATAACTCCCTTTAGCTGCATCTGCAGGAGAAGGAGCGGGAGACTCGTTGTCGTGCTCACAGGCAGACTGTCGATAATTTCATCCATGGTCAGCGCGTGGTCGAAGGAGAGCACCTGATAGATATGGGCCTCTTCCGGCGTCAACTGGGTACGGACAGAGCGGCGCGGCGATTCAACGAGGTGCATCTCTTCGAGAATTTCACGCGGAGATTCCACAAGGCGTGCCCCTGCACGGATGAGGTTATGGCAGCCGCCGCTCTGCGGCGAATAGATGCTGCCGGGAATCGCATAGACCTCGCGACCCTCGCTGAGTGCCATCTCAGCGGTGATCAAGGAGCCGCTGCGTCGTGCCGCCTCAACGACAAGCACTCCCTCCGCGAGTCCGCTGATGATGCGATTGCGCGCAGGAAAGAACATGGGCAGCGGCTGCGTCCCGGGGGCATACTCTGAGAGGACTGCCCCGCCGGAAGTGCAAATCTCCGCCAACAAGCGTCGATTCTCCGACGGATAGGCAACATCCACCCCGCAGCCGAGCACCGCGACCGTCCGACCGCTGCGCAGCGCACCGCGATGTGCACGGGTATCAATCCCGCGTGCCGCCCCGCTGACCACGGTGACACCTGCGGCGGCAAGATGCTCCGCGAACTCCAGCGCGGCGGCCTCCCCATATCCCGAAAACTTACGTGCACCGACAATACTGATGCGTCGTACATCAGGCAGCAATGTGCCGCGGCAGTATAGTACAAGCGGCGGATCAAAGATCTCACGCAGAACGATCGGATAGCGTTTATCCTCCATCGTTACCACAGCAACATCAAGGCGCCGACAGCTTTCTTCAAGTCGTTCCGGAAGATGCGGATCCGATTGAATGTGCTGTGCCAGTACATCAGCAACAACATCCGTGAGTACCCCCGCCGCACGCAGCGCATGGGCAGACATGGACCAGATCTCCTTCGCCGAAGAATACACTGCCAGCAGCTTCCGCATACGAACACTGCCCACCTGCGGACAGCGCAGAAGTGCCGCCAGATACCA
Source organism: Centipeda flueggei ATCC 43531 (assembly GCF_000160695.1). Taxonomy (GTDB): domain Bacteria; phylum Bacillota; class Negativicutes; order Selenomonadales; family Selenomonadaceae; genus Centipeda; species Centipeda flueggei. Next base: position 248,380 of record NZ_GG694006.1, read on the forward strand.
CCGATCACCCATTCTATACACGCTCCCCATCTTACCTAAATTCAGGAAAGAATGCAACTAGCTGCCGCTGTTTTGTTCTATATTATTATCTGGGAAACAACTTATCTCCAAAAGCATAATAAACCATCAAAAAGATGAGAAGGAGTAAAAAAATATCAGCCATCAAGACAGCTCCTATAAAAAAAGAGGGGCTGAGCCCCTCCCAGATTCTGCATCATCACATCACGCGACGTGCACCGATATAGCATGCGCCCCAATAACCGCCGTACAGATTGTCAATTGCGACACCACGGCTCGACGAGGCATTAATAAAGTTGCCATCACCAAGGTAGATGCCGACGTGTGACGGTCCGTAATCATATGTGGAGAAAAATACGAGATCGCCAGGAACCATCTCTGCCGACGAAACTGGATAGCCGACCTCATACTGAGCATCCGCTGTGCGCGGCAGGTAAATCCCCGCGTTCGCAAAAACGTAGCGGACGAAACCGGAGCAGTCAAACCCCGCCGGTGTCGTTCCACCGAACGAGTACGGCACGCCAATATACTGCATGGAGTCTGAAACAATGCGGCGGACAAAGTAGTTTGACCCGCGGCTGACCTGCGGCATTGACTTGCCAAGGAGTGCCTCATATGTTGCCGGCCCAACAAGTCCATCCGCATCCAGTCCGTGTGCTGCTTGGAATTCCTTGACAGCCTCCGCCGTCGCTGGGCCGAAATCACCATCAGCGGCAACATCATAACCATAATTAGAAAGCTGTCCTTGAATCTCGGCAACATCCGTTCCTTGATCACCAATCTGGAATGACTCTGCGCTCGCAATGGAGGCGAAGCAGAGAAGCATTGCGGATAATGCAAGAATCTTGATTTTCTTTCGCAAGCAAACACTTCCTTCCATAAGTGCACAATAACATTGGCTACGAGAAACCAATAAGCCGAGTTCTGTTCCGCCAAAAGGAGGCGGTGACAATCATTTATCTGGGGCGCCTGTTGCCAAGCGTCTCAAGCGACACTACCCGGAAGGCCGACGGGCCGCCGGAGATCCTTCCCTATTTGGTCTTGCTCCATGTGGGGTTTACCAAAGCCAGCCGATCACCCGACTGCTGGTGCGCTCTTACCGCACCTTTCCACCCTTACCGACAGAATCGGCGGTCTAAATTTCTATGGCACTGTCCCTAAGGTTACCCTCGCTGGACGTTATCCAGCACACTGCCCTGTGGAGCTCGGACTTTCCTCATCTGCCGCATGACAGACGCGATTGTCTCGGCCTCTCGTACCAACGGTAAAGATTATACCATATATGGTATGTAGGTGTCAAAAACAGTCCTGTGCCATGTAGTACATGCCATAAAGCGACTCTATAGGAACAGAATATCTATTTTTACTCAATTTTTTTTAAATTTTTTGGAAAACACATCAATTAAATTGAATCCTTCCACGCTTTTCCGACAAGATCCTGTATAGCCAACAGTTTTTTACCGTGAAGATACTGTCCAAGTCCATCACAGATTTTCATTGTAATCTTGGGATCAGCGAAATTTGCCGTGCCGACAGCAACAGCAGATGCTCCGGCAAGGAAGAATTCCACTGCATCCTGCCACGAGGCAATCCCGCCCATGCCGATCACTGGAATGTGAACGACGTGCGCCACCTCCCACACCATACGCACAGCAATGGGTTTCACAGCGGGGCCTGAAAGCCCTCCCGTTCTGTTCCCGAGTACAGGCTGCCAGCGATGTATGTCAATCTGCATTCCTACAAGCGTATTAATGAGCGATACGGCGTCTGCGCCTGCATCCTCCACGGCAAGAGCCATCTCCGTAATACTGGTTACATTCGGAGACAGCTTAGCCATGACGGGATGATTGCTCTTTGCACGTACTGCACGCACGACCTCTGCCGCCGCACGCGGGTCCGTGCCAAAGACAATCCCTCCTTCCCTGACATTCGGACAGGAAATATTGACTTCAAGCGCCGCCACACCAGGAACGTTCAGACGATCAGCAACCTCCGCATACTCCTCAACAGAACTTCCGGAGATATTGACAATAACGTTCATTCCATAGTCTTGAATACGCGGCAGAGTCTCGTGGAGGAAGACCTCTACCCCTGGATTCTCGAGACCGATGCAGTTAAGCATTCCCTGTGGAGTCTCTGCAATCCGCACACCGTCATTGCCGCGCCGTGGTCGGAGCGTTGTCCCTTTAACCATCACGCCGCCAAGGCGTGAGAGATCAACGAAGTCCGCATACTCCTCGCCGAAACCGAACGTACCTGATGCCGTGAGCACGGGGGTCCTCATCTCAATGCCCGCAATATTGGTGCGAAGCAGTGCATCATAAGAAGTGTCCATGCTATAAGACATTGCTGTACACCTCCTCAGCAGAGAACACGGGGCCATCCTTGCAGACCTTGCGCCGCCCGCTGCGCGTATCTACGGCACAGGAAAGGCACGCCCCGAGTCCGCACGCCATACGGCGCTCCAACGACACCTCACAGGGCAGACTGAAGGACGCCGTCATCTGGGCGACGCGCTCCATCATGATCGGCGGGCCGCAGACGGCGACCGCATCATAATCCCCCTCCTGCAGGAGCTTCGGCAGAAGCGCTGTCACAAAGCCTTCTATACCGTACGAACCATCATCTGTTGTCGCGTGAACAGCGCGGACATGGGGACGAAACAGAGCCTCCCAGAAGAGTTCCGCCTTCGTGCGCCCCCCCATCAGTATGGAGGAACTGCCATGCGCCGCCGCAAAAAAGAGAAGGGGCGCCAGCCCCATCCCTCCTCCAACAAGCAGTGGATGTCGATACGTGACGTTAAAGCCATGCCCCAGAGGGCCGAGCACGGAGATCATCTCCCCCGCACCCGCCGCAGCGAGGAGCTCTGTCCCACGCCCGACAACGCGATAGATGATGCGGATCGCCCCCTCCTCTGCAGAGGTCTCTGCGATGCCGAGCGGACGCCGCAGTAGTGCTCCGCCATGCGGGACGGTGACTTCAACGAACTGTCCCGGCCGTGCACTGCGGGCAATCGTCGGGGCAGACAGCGTCAGATCATAGATCCCCGCCATCGGGCTCCGCTGATGCAGGACGCGGGCATCCTCACATATCTTAGGCAAGATCATCCCCTCCGCCGACATAGTCCTGCAGTGCGAGTGCATAGACAAGACGCCGCTTCTGCATAAACTCGAGGACGCGGAGTACCTCCCAAGCCGTATCGAGAGAAGTGAGACACGCAATCCCGTGTTCAACCGTGGCGCGGCGAATCTTAAAGCCGTCGCGTGCCGAGTGCTTTCCCTGCGTCAACGTGTTGATGACCATGCTGATGCGCCCGCTCTTGATCATCTCGATGATGTCCGTGCTGCGCTCATGCACCTTGCCGACGATCTCAACGTCGATGCCGAGCGACGCGATGACCTTCGCCGTCCCCTCTGTCGCCGCGATCTCAAAATCGAACTCAGAGAACGCCTTTGCAAGCTGCTTGAGCTCGTCCTTATCCTTATCCGCCACCGTAAAGAGCAGGCACCCCTTGGTCGGCACATTGAGCCCCGACCCGATAATCGCCTTGTAGAGCGCACGGGCATAGTGATAGTCAATGCCCATGACCTCACCCGTGGACTTCATCTCAGGGCCAAGCGAGATATCGACATCCGTCATCTTGGCAAAGGAGAATACGGGGGCTTTGACAGCGACATAGGGACGCGGCGGAACGAGCCCCGAGTGGAAGCCGAGTTCCTTCAGCGTATGCCCCATCGCAACCTGCGTCGCAACGTGAACCATATTGACGTTCGTGATCTTCGAAAGGAATGGAACGGTACGGCTCGAACGCGGATTCACTTCGATGATGAACACCTCGTCATGCGCCACGACGAATTGAATGTTGAGCAGCCCTTTGACATGCAGGGCAACGGCAAGACGCTTCGTATAGTCGATGATCGTGTAGATCACGCGTGCAGACAGCGTCTGCGGCGGATAGACCGCGATACTGTCGCCCGAGTGGACGCCGGCGCGCTCGATGTGCTCCATGATGCCCGGAATCACAACATCCACACCATCGGAAATGGCATCAACCTCGACCTCGGTGCCCTGCATATAGCGATCCACGAGCACGGGATGATCCGGCGTCACCTTGACGGCACGGCCCATATAGTCGCGCAGCTCATCCTCATTGTAGACGATCTCCATCGCACGGCCGCCGAGGACATAGGAGGGGCGAACCATGACGGGATAGCCGATGCGCGCAGCACCTGTGACAGCATCGTCGAGATTTGTCACGCTGATGCCTTCAGGACGTGAAATCTCCGTCTCTGTCAGCACCTCTTCGAACCGCTCACGATCCTCGGAGCGGTCAATATCGTCAACGGACGTGCCATAGACATGCAGGCCGGCGCGTTCAAGTTCAGCCGCGAGGTTGATGGCCGTCTGTCCGCCGAACTGGACAATGATGCCGTCCGGTTTCTCCTTGTCGGCAATGTTCAGCACATCCTCCACCGTCAGCGGCTCAAAATAGAGACGGTCGGAGATGTCAAAGTCCGTGCTGACCGTCTCCGGATTGTTGTTGATGATGATGGCTTCGATACCCATCTCGCGCAGCGCCCATACAGAATGCACCGAGCAATAATCAAACTCCACGCCCTGACCGATGCGGATCGGCCCCGAGCCGAGCACAATCACCTTTCTCTTGTTCGATACGGCGACCTCGTCCTCCGTCCCGCGGAAGGTGGAGTAGTAGTACGGCGTCATCGCCTCGAACTCAGCAGCACAGGTATCCACCATCTTATAGCACGGCAGAATATTGTTGCTGCGGCGCATCGTGCGGATTTCATCGCGCGTCTTATGGGTGATCTCGGCAATGGAAACATCGGCAAGACCGACCCACTTTGCAGCAGCGAGAAGATCTGGCGTGAGCGGCTCCTCCGCGAGCTGACGCTCAACATCCGCGATATGCTTCAGCTTATGGATGAACCACTTGTCCACCTTTGTGATGCGCGAGATGTCGTCCACGGACAGCTTGCCGCGGCGCAGCACCTCCGCCATGACAAAGATGCGCTCATCGTTGATGAGGGCAAGCTGTTTTTCCAGACGTTCATCATCCCAGTCGGCAAAACGTTCCAGATAGAGACGGTTCACGCCGATCTCGAGGGAACGAGCCGCCTTGAGAATAGCCCCCTCAAAACTGCGGTCAATGGACATGACCTCGCCCGTCGCCTTCATCTGCGTGCCAAGGGTATGATCCGCATAGACGAACTTGTCGAACGGCCAGCGCGGGAACTTCACCACGCAGTAGTCAATGGCAGGCTCAAAGCACGCCTTCGTCTTCTTCGTTACCGAGTTGACGATTTCATCCAGCGTATAGCCTATGGCGATCTTCGACGATACCTTCGCAATCGGGTAGCCCGTTGCCTTCGACGCGAGTGCCGAAGAACGGCTGACGCGCGGGTTCACCTCGATGACGTAGTACTGATCGCTCTTCGTATCGAGCGCGTACTGTGCGTTGCAGCCGCCTTCAATGCCGAGTTCGCGGATGATCCGTAGACTGGCACTGCGCAGCATCTGATACTCGTGGTCGGTCAGGGTCTGCGCGGGCGCAACAACGATACTGTCTCCCGTATGGACACCGACAGGGTCAAAATTCTCCATACTGCAGACGGTAATGCAGTTGTCGTTCCCGTCACGGATGACTTCGAACTCGATCTCCTTCCATCCCGCGACACTGCGCTCGATGAGCACCTGCCCGATCATGGAGTAGTTCAGCCCCTTGATGACGATGGCGATGAGTTCTTCCTCATTCTCAGCAATGCCGCCGCCCGTACCTCCCATGGTATAGGCAGGGCGAACGATGACAGGGTAGCCGATCGTGTTGGCAAAATCCACAGCTGCGTGGACATCCTCGACAATCAGGCTCTCGGGGATCGGCTCCCCGAGTTTCTCCATCGTCTCCTTAAAGCGCTCGCGATCCTCCGCCTTCTCGATGGCATCAAGAGACGTACCGAGGAGCTCCACACCGTACTCCGCCAGGATCCCCTTCTCTGCAAGCTGAACGGCAAGGTTTAGCCCCGCCTGTCCGCCGAGCGTGGCGAGAAGACCATCTGGCTTCTCCTTGGCAATAATCTCCGTCAGGAACTCCACCGTCAGCGGCTCGATGTAAACACGGTCGGCGATATTGGTGTCCGTCATGATGGTGGCGGGATTGCTGTTGACGAGGACGACCTCCAGCCCGTCTTCCTTCAATGCACGGCAGGCCTGTGAGCCGGCATAGTCAAACTCTGCGGCTTGCCCGATAATGATGGGGCCGGAGCCGATCACCATGACTTTATTGAGATTTTCCTTACGCGGCATCCTCTCACTCCCCCTTCATCAGTGCCCAGAACTCATCAAAGAGATACATGTTATCGTCGGGTCCCGGCGCGGCCTCGGGATGATACTGCACCGAGAAGATTGGCAGCGACGTGTGCCGCAGTCCCTCGACGGTATCATCGTTGACGTTCGTATGCGTAATGACGAGCGGTGTCCCCTCAAGCGAGGCGGGGTCAACCGCATAGCCGTGATTCTGCGCCGAGATATGCACGCGGTTCATCCGCAGATTCTTGACAGGCTGATTGCCGCCGCGATGGCCAAACTTCATCTTATAAGTCTTTGCGCCAAAGGCGAGCGCGAGCAGCTGATGCCCGAGGCAGATGCCGAAGATCGGCTTCTTTCCCGCCATCTTCTGAATCTCCGCAACGATCTCAGGCACATCCTGCGGGTCTCCCGGTCCGTTGGACAGAAAGATGCCGTCGGGATTCAGCGCAAGCACCTCCTCGGCACTCGTATACGCAGGCAGTACCGTGATCTTCGCACCAAGGCGGTTGATATTTTCCAAAATGCTGCGCTTGACACCGAAGTCCAGCGCGGCAATATGCGGCGCGTCCTCCTGATCCGTCTCCATAATATAGACTTCGGGCGTTGTGACCATCGCCACGAGATCGCGCGGCAGCTCCTCCGCCTGCAGTGCAGCGATCTCATCCGGCTCCGTGCCGTCGGGGACGATCACTCCCTTCATCGAGCCCGCAGCGCGAATATGGCGTGTCACCGCTCGCGTGTCTACGTTATAAAGGCATGGAACCTTGCTCTGCGTGAGAAAGTCAATCAAGCTCTTCTCAGACTGCCAATTATTCGGTGCATCGCAGAGCTCACCGATGACAAAGCCGCGCACAAAGGGGCGGCGGGACTGCATAAATTTCTCTGCCGTACCATAGTTCCCAATCAGCGGGTAGGTCATCGTGAGAATCTGTCCACAGAACGACGGGTCGGTCAGACTTTCCTGATACCCCGTCATGGTCGTCGTAAAGACAACCTCCCCCACCGTCTTTGCGCTGCCGTCCAGCAGCTCTCCCGTATAGGACGAACCGTCCTCCAAAATCAGTTTTCCTCTCATATTGTTATGACTCCGTCCTTCATCACAATATTCCCGTCCACGACCGTCAGCACAGCCTTTCCTCGAAGTTCCCGTCCGACAAACGGCGAGTGGCTTCCCCGCGTGTAAAACTTTTTCTCGTCCACCGTCCAGACGCAGTTCGGATCAATGACCGTCACATCCGCCGGTGCCCCCTCGCGCAGCGTCCCCGCATCGAGATGAAAGATGCGCGCAGGCGCATAGGTCATACGCTCGATCAGCGTCTCAAGCGGGAGCTTCCCCGTGTGGACCAGCTCCGTCATGAGCACGCCGAGTGCCGTCTCAAGCCCCGGGAAGCCGCTCGGCGCATAGATGTACTCGCGATCCTTCTCCTCACGTGCGTGCGGTGAATGATCTGTTACGACCATATCAATCGTCCCATCGAGCAGACCCGCCAGCATGGCCGCTGTGTCTTTTTTCGTCCGCAGCGGCGGATTGACCTTTGTCGAGCTGTCCGTTGGATCGACGCAGTCCTCCGTCATCGTGAGATGATGCGGCGTAACCTCCGTCGTCACGTGCACACCGCGCGCCTTCGCCTCACGTACCAGCTGGACGGCACGTGCCGAACTGATGTGGGCGACGTGAACATGCGCCCCCGCGTACTCGGCGAGCATGATGTCGCGCGCAACGGCAATATCCTCGGCGACAATCGGGCGCCCCTTGATGCCGAGCATCGCACTGCGATGCCCCTCATTCATTGCTCCCTCCTCTACGAGAGAGGTATCTTCCTCATGATTGATGATTGCCTTATCAAACGGCGCAAGATAGTCGTATGCACTGAGGAGAACCTTTGCCGACGGATCGAAATGACCATCGTCTGAGAAGGCGACCGCTCCCGCCTCAACCATATCGCCGAGCTCTGCCAGCTCCTTGCCCTCCTGGTTCTTCGTCACGGCACCGATGATGCGGATGTGCATGACCGCCGTCTCTTCGGCGCGCTTCTGCAGGCTCTTCACCAGTGCCGCCGTATCGACGACAGGACGCGTGTTCGGCATCGTCGCAATCGTCGTATATCCTCCTGCCGCTGCGGCGCGCGAACCGGAGGCAAAATCCTCCTTTGCCTCCTGACCGGGCTCGCGGAAATGCGTGTGCATATCGATCAGACCGGGCACAACTACCTTTCCCGCAGCATCGTAAATCTCTGCGCCGTCGGCGGCAAGATTTGCGCCAACGGCGCGGATCACACCGTCCTCGACGAGGACATCGGCAACTTCATTTCGTTTGGAGGCGGGATCAATCACCCGTCCCCCTTTCAGCAGCAACGCACGCATTCAGGCCTTCCCTCCCATCAGTACCAGTGTAAAGAGCGCCATCCGCACGGCGACCCCGTTTTTAACCTCCTCCTGGATCCGCGACTGCACACCGTAGGCGACGGACTCGGAGATTTCCCATCCCTTATTCATCGGACCGGGATGCAGCACGAGAGCATCCGCCTTCGCCAGTGCGAGCCGCTCCTCACTGAGCCCGTAGATGCGCGCGTATTCACGCGTCGACGGGAATAGCCCGCCCTTCATGCGCTCGAGCTGTATGCGGAGCACCTCTACTACGTCAGCCCCCTCAAGAGCATCCTCCACGCGGTCATGGATCGTGACGCCCTCCTCCTCACACAGAAAGCGCGGGAGAAGTGTGCGCGGTCCCGCGATATGGACATCCATCCCCATCTTTCGCATGCCCTGAATGTCAGAACGCGCCACGCGGCTGTGCAGAACGTCACCGAGAATGGCAACCTTCAGCCCCGCGAGTTTCCCCTTGTTTTCCTCAATCGTATAGAGGTTAAGCAGCCCCTGTGAGGGATGCGCATGCGCGCCGTCCCCCGCATTGATGATGACAGGAGAGACCGCCTTGGCAGCGTAGGCAGCCGCGCCCTCAGCTTTATGCCGCATGACAATGGCATCCACGCCCATCGCCTCGATCGTATAAAGCGTGTCGCGCAGGCTCTCCCCCTTCACGATGCTCGATGCGCTCGCCGTGATGTTCACCACATCGGCGCCCAGATACTTTCCTGCCAGTTCAAATGACGTCCGCGTCCGCGTGCTCGGCTCGTAAAAAAGCGTCACTATCGCCTTGCCGCGCAGCGCAGGCACCTTCTTGATGTCGCGTCCGACGATATTCTTCATTTCTCGTGCCGTACTGAGAACCAGACGGATCTCCTCGGCGGAAAAATCCCCCAGACCAAGCACATCCCGTCCTTTGAGCGATAACTCCTGTCCCATGTGCATCCCCTTTCAACAAAAAAGCCTTCTCACGCCGAAAGAAAGGCATAAGAAAGCTTTGCATCCAAAATAAACTCGAATGACCGCGTCGAATATTTCATTGAAAACTCCCTTAAGGCCTCACAGGACCTCTTAAAAGGCAATATATAGAGAAGCAACGTGCTAGGCACTCACTTACTTTTCCTTATTATACGAGGTCATGACAAAAAAAGCAATGGCAAAAAACGCCATACATTTGTATTATGTGCTATGCATCAATCGCTAAGGAAACAGAAAATTTTTTCCAGCCCCCTTTTCTTAAAGAAAGTCCTGCACATTCCTTGTAAATCAAAGGGTTATTGAAATACGGCGCATTTTGGCGTATAATGCGTTGAGAATTCACCATGATGGGAATTATACCAATCCATAGGGGGATATTGTATGTCATTAATTGTAAAGAAGTTTGGCGGAAGTTCGGTGGCTACCCCGGAAAAGATCAAGAACGTAGCAAAACGTATATTGCGTGAGAAAGCCCCCGATGACCGCATTGTCATGGTGGTATCTGCCATGGGCGATACGACAGATGATCTCATCGCGCTGGCCGGCGAGGTGGTGAAAACCCCCTATCAATACACCCGCGAGATGGATATGCTCATGACGACGGGCGAGCAGGTCTCGATTGCGCTGCTCGCGATGGCGTTCCGTGCCTTGGGACAGCCCGCCATCTCCCTCACCGGCGGCATGGCAGGAATGCGTACAGATCATGCGCATACCAAGGGGCGTATTCTCGGAATTGAGCCAAAACGCGTTCACGAGGAGCTTAAAAAGGGCAACATCGTCGTTATCGCCGGATTTCAGGGCACAGATGCCGACGGCAACCCTGTGACACTTGGACGCGGCGGGTCGGATACCTCTGCCGTGGCAATCGCGGGTGCAATCGGTGCGGATGCCTGTGAGATCTACACGGACGTTGACGGCATCTACTCCGCTGACCCGCGCATCGTCAAGGGCGCACGCCGTATGAAGGAAATCACCTACAACGAGATGCTCGAGATGGCGCGTCTCGGCGCGGGCGTCATGCAGCCGCGCTCGGTGGAGATGGGACAGCTCTACGGCATCCCCATCCACGTTCGTTCGACCTTTACTGCAGAACCCGGAACCATCATTAGGGAGGAATATACAGTGGAAGAAAAGTCCTTTATCATTCGCGGTGTCGCACATGACGAGCATGTCTCAAAGATTACGGTACTTGGCGTCTCCAACGTCCCAGGTGTTGCATACAAGATTTTCTCAGCTCTCGCCGATGCAAACATCGATGTGGACATGATTGTGCAGAGCATCCGCAGTGCCGACTCCAATGTGACCGACATGGTATTCACGGTGGCATCCATTGACGCCGAGGAAGCGCGCCGCGTTGTTGAAGGGATTTCAGCAGACATCCACGCATCCGGTGTGTCCATTGACAATGATGTCGCGAAGATCTCTATTGTCGGAGCTGGAATGCTCGGCAACCCCGGTATCGCCTCCCGCATGTTCGGTGCACTCTCCAATGCAGGCATCAACCTTGAGATCATCAGCACTTCCGAGATCAGTATCTCCTGCCTCATCAAAGGCGGCAGTGTCAAGGACGCCGTCAACCGCATCCACGACGAGTTCTTTCCGAATGAGGCATAAGAATACGTGTATACACCTGCGTGGCTTGTGGACATAAGGAGAGCCGCGCGCTATCATCATATTACGCTACGACGGCACGGATCAACGATGCCCTCCCCCAGTGGAGGACACGATGATCCGTGCTTTCCATCGAAAAGGAGAGCATATAACATGGCAATTCAAATGGCAGCATCACACGCGGCGTCGCGCCGCCTGAAGGACGCGATCTTCGGAGCCAATGCGGCGTGCCGCGCCGCAATCGCAGAGCATGGCGAAGAGCGCGTGATCAACGCGACAATCGGCGCCGTCATGGACGACAACGGAAAATTGGCGCATCTGCCGACAGTTGAACGCGTCTTCCGCTCCCTCCCCATTGAGGATTATATCGCCTATGCGCCGATCTCAGGGCTCCCGGAGTATCTCGAGGCTGCCATCGACATTACATTTGCCGGCAAGCGTCCTGCGGGCTATCTCGCCGCCGTCGCAACGGCAGGCGGAACGGGAGCTCTGCGCACCGCCGTCGACGACTACGTCGAGCGCGGCGATCAGGTGCTCACCTCGGACTGGTTCTGGGGAACGTACAATGTCATTTGTCAGGAACTTGGCTCCTCTGTCACGACTTTTACACTGTTCGACGAAGCCAACAACTTCAATCATGCAGCGTTCTCTGCGGCAGTCGATGCCCTTTGCAAAAGACAGGACAGCCTGCTCATCATCCTCAACACACCTGCGCACAACCCGACGGGATACAGCCTTTCTGCGGAGGACTGGGATCACGTTCTGGACACGGTCAAAGCACAGGCAAAGACCGGAAAGAAGATCCAGATCCTCGTCGATATCGCCTACATCGACTTTGCAGGCGAAAAGTATGCGACGCGTGCCTTCATGCAGAAGTTTGCAGGACTCCCCGAAAACATCCTGACACTCTTTGCGTTCTCCATGTCCAAGGCGTATACATTCTACGGACAGCGCTGCGGCGCACTCATTGCCCTCTCTGCAAGCAAGACGGTCATCGATGAGTTCAGCGAGATCAGCAAGTATACTGCACGCGCAACGTGGTCGAACATCAACCGCGGTGCGATGACGCTTCTGACGCGCATTCAGCAGGACAGCGCAGCGTATGCCGCCTATGAAAGTGAGCGCGACGCACTATACCGCCTTGTACAGGAGCGCGGCGACATCTTCATGCAGGAGGCTGCGGCGTGCGGTCTGCCCGCCCTCCCCTATAAGGGCGGCTTCTTCCTCGCCATTCCTTCGAGTGATCCACAGGCCGTCTGCGATGCCCTCCACGAGGATCTCATCTTCGCCGTTCCGCTGAAAATGGGCGTGCGTATTGCGGCATGTTCCGTACCGAAAATAAAAATGCATGGTGTGGCAGAAAAAGTAAAGCGCGCTATGGAGAAAATTTCTTGACATTCGTGTAAAAATTTCTTAGAATAGCGACGTGTGATATTTTTTCATGTATCCATTAGCCCCGGAAGCGTGAGTGCATATCGCATCAACCAACATTGAAAACTCTTACTCTCTAGGGGGGAATAACGTGAAAACCACGGTTATGGCAAAAGCTGCCGATATTGAGCGCAAATGGTATGTCGTAGATGCAGAGAACCAGACGGTCGGACGTCTTGCAGCGGAGATCGCAAAGGTTCTGCGCGGCAAGAATAAACCCATCTACACACCTCATGTTGATACCGGCGACTATGTCATCGTCATCAATGCTGAGAAGGTAAAGTTCACGGGAAAGAAGCTGACGGACAAGACTTACTTCCGCCACTCCGGCTATCAGGGCGGCACGACCTTCACAACGGCCGGCCAGATGCTCGATCGCTTTCCTGTCCGTGTCATTGAACACGCGGTCAAGGGCATGCTTCCGAAGAACAGTCTCGGCGCACAGATTTTCCGCAAGCTCAACGTTTACGCCGGCCCGGAGCATCCCCATGCAGCACAAAAGCCCGAACCGCTGAAGTTTGATATTCGCTGAGTTTTGTATAAGGAGGAATCTGTTCAATGGCACAAGTCACTTATTATGGAACGGGTCGCCGCAAGACCTCGGTCGCTCGTGTACGTCTCGTTCCTGGAGACGGCAAGGTTACCATCAACGGCCGTGAGATGGCAGAGTACTTCGGGCTTAAGACGCTTGAGCTGATTGTTCGCCAGCCGCTGAATCTGACGGAAACCGTCGATAAATATGATGTCATCGCCAATGTCGCTGGCGGCGGTGCATCCGGTCAGGCGGGTGCGATCCGTCACGGCATCACACGCGCACTGATTGAGATGGACGCAGAGCTGCGCCCCGCGCTCAAGAAAGCAGGCTTCGTCACGCGTGACCCGCGTGAGAAGGAGCGCCGCAAGTACGGTCTCAAAAAGGCACGTAAGGCTTCCCAGTTCTCGAAGCGCTAAGGTACGTATACGAAATCCCCTCATCCAAACGGAAGAGGGGATTTTTATTTGACATTCACCGTATATTAACATATTATATAGCTATAAAAAATATGTTTTAGAAGGAAGCATCGATATGAAAATCTCAGCGAAGGGCCGCTATGGAATCGCCTCTATGGTCTTTTTGGCGCGCAGCTACGGCACCTCCTCCCCTGTCACTATCATCAGCATCTCGGAACATCTTGGCATTTCAAAAATCTATCTCGAGCAGGTGTTTTCTCTTCTCAAACGCAGCAAGCTTGTCAACTCCATCAAGGGATCACAGGGCGGCTATCAGTTGGCGAGGCCGCCACATGCCATCACTGCCTACGAGATCCTGTCTGCCATTGAAATTGCTCTGATCGAAAGAACGGGAAGTGCCTCCGAAAAGATGGAGAAGCTGAACTTCATTCTTTCCCGTGACCTCTTCGACGTACTCGATCAAAACATTCACAATACACTCAACGCCGTAACACTTGAGGATCTCCTTACTGCGTGGAAACGCGAGGAGAACAGCGAGACACTGATGTATTTCATCTAAATACCTGCGCTCCGAGGAAAATAAGCAAACCGATGCAGCCGCCGACGAGAGAGCCATTGACACGGATCCAGAGAAAGTCCTGCTCCACCTTGTCATAGACAAGACGATTCAGCTCCTCATCTGTGAGGCACATAAGCGCGTCGGACACAACGATACCGACCAATGCCTGTGCGTGGAGAGCTGACCGTGCGATGAGATCATACATCAGGCGTGTCATGATCTGCTGCAGATCACTGTGCTCCATGAGGAGCATCAGCATCCGCTGATACTCCTCATGGAGTATGCTGCGCAGCTGCTGATAAAAGGCTGGCATGTGCTCCTCCATCGGATCCACGTCACGCTGGAGATCAGCCTGCACATGTGTCCGCAGGCCGCTCAGAATACGCTCAATTGACGCATCGATGGGAAGTGTCTCTGCCAATCTCTTTTGCAGCTCGCGCACGAGTGCGGCGAGTTCCTCATCCCGCCCGAAATCAGAGAGCGCATTATGGATCAGCTCTGCCGCATGATTCTGCAGCGGCGAATCATCCCGTCCCAGCTCGTCGAGAACATGACATGTGTGCTGCTGAATCAGTTCTGCCCCCTCATCTAGATTGATTGTATTTGTCAAAGTGAGAATATGCGACAGAAAACCGTCGCCGATCTTTTCCCGCTCCAGCTGCTCCAGTACACTCCTTATGGAGACATACGTCTCCTCTGACGCCGCCTCCCTGACAAGCATCCGTGAGATACTTGTCAGGGCTTTTTTATCCCATCCCTTCTCGCGCAGAAGCTCGTCGAGGCGCCGCACCAGCATGGCAGGATCTTCCTGCAGAAAAAAACCTTTCAAACGGGACGAAAGATAGGAGACAACCGGTGCGTTTTTACGACGCAGCAAAGAAACATGGATAAAATGGAGCACCATACCCGTCATCCGCGCCTCTGTCTCCGGTTGACGCAGATAGTTCTGCATCATCGGAAAGAGATGCATCTGTTCCATGTGATGGAAGATCTTGCGCTTGGAGAAGAATTCCTTCTGAACCATCGTTACAATAGATTGGACAAAGCTGTCGCGGCGGCGCGGCAAAAGTGCTGTATGGTAAGGAAAGCCGAGCGGCTTCCGAAAGATCGCCGTCACTGCAAACCAGTCCGCAACCCCGCCGACCAGTGCCGCTTCGCTCACTGCAAGCAGTGCACACGCCCAGAAGGAATCCATAAACCTGATATGGAGAAAAAGAGCACACAGAAAGAGCACTGCCGAGAGCAGCAGGGCAGCATCCGCTTTATTCCACGTACGCATCAAAGCCCCCACATCCTTTCCGTCATGCAGACGATGAGGGAAAGTGCCATACCGACTGCTGCGCCGACCACAGCCCCATTGATGCGAATCATCTGAAGATCGGTGCGTACCTTCCCTTCTACGAATAAAACGAGCTCATCGTCCGACTTCTGGTTCAGGTAGTCGCGCACAAAGCGGGCAATCATCCCGTGATGTTTCTCGACCTCTCCCTCCGCGAGCGATTTCATCCATCGGTCGACACGACTCTGCCATGGGGCAGAATGGGCGAACGCTTCAATTTTCTTATGCAGAAACTCTCGCACGTAGGGAATCCAGAACGGATGATTCCCTTTCATGCGGCTCTCGATGAAATCCGCCAAAATGGACTCCATGTCAATATCCTCAATCAGGTGCTCCTTCGCCCGACGCATCGTCACACGAAAATCACCATGATCGCCGAGCGAAGCAAAGAACGCAGAGAGTGCCTGGACTCCTTCGTGGTGACGAGGATTCTCCGTCTCTAATGCCGCTGTCAGAATTTCCTGCAGCCGTTCCGTGATCCACGATGCAATCATCATATCGTCTACGAATGAGAGCACGAGAGCACGGATCATCCCATCGCCCTCATATTTCTCACGAATAGAAGCTATATTGTCATGAAGGATCTCTTGAAAGAGTTGGGTCTGCACCAACTGGATCCCGACACGGACGAGCACCTGAAAAATCCGCTCCGTGTGGTGCTGCTCTGTAAAGAGCGCCATCAGATCTCCTGCATGATCTTCAAGCGGCAGCTGATAGAGTGCCTGTTTCACGTACGGCGTCAGCTCATGCGCAATGCGCATACTGTCAAGATCTGCTGCCGCATAGCGGAGCACATCGATGGCCGTGTCTGTCAGACGTTCCTCCCCGCCGCGATGCAGCAAATAGTCTGCGAGCATTGCCCCCATATTCTCGCGCTCAATGACCGCCATAATATTCTTCTTGCTGAGGAGATCCTCCGAGGAGAACGCAACGATCGACTCCATAATCCGCCCGCGATTCCGACGCAGAATATCTGTTCGGTGCGAGATACCAAGAGGTCGGCCGAAGATTGCCTTGATGGCGAACCAGTCTGCCAGTCCGCCGATCGTCGCCGCGATAAAGCCATGATGCAGTGTCGATAGGAGGAGACTGCTCCCCTGTCCTGCCGTCCCAACAGCACCGAGGGCACTAAGTGCGAGGGCCAGATTTGCCTGATGTTCCTTCTGCAATCCAATCGCCTCACAGTGTTTCCGCTAACCGTTTGAGATAAGCGCGGAATGGGATACCAAGATCACTGCGGCGCAGAGCGAACTCCACCGTCGCCTCCAAGAACCCGAGCTTATCTCCCAGATCATAGCGGCGTCCCTCAAAATTATAGGCATAGACTGTGTCCTGCTGCGCAAGCACCTTAAGTGCATCAGTCAACTGAATTTCCCCTCCCTTGCCGGGCTCCGTATTCTGCAAGATGGAGAAAATCTCAGGGCGGATGATGTACCGACCAAGTACTGCCATACGGCTCGGTGCCTCCGCAAGTGCCGGCTTCTCGATCATATCGGAAACACGCATCAGGCGGGCATTCTCCATCGTTCCTGCCACAATACCATAGGAGGAAACCTGTGCATCCGCGACGATCTGACACCCAAGGACAGAACGCCCCGTCTCCTCATAGATATCGATCAGCTGACGCAGCGCAGAACGCTGCGGATGATAGACGACATCATCACCAAGGAGGACGGCAAACGGCTCATTGCCAATAAAGGAACGCGCACACAGAATTGCATCCCCCAGACCACGCATGTACTTCTGGCGGACATAGTGGACATTGACATCTGTCGTCTCACGCAGGACATCCAAAAGATCCTGTCGCCCCTTGCGCATGAGTTCATGCTCCAGTGTCGGTGCAGAGTCAAAATGATCTTCGATGGCGCGTTTTCCGTGTCCGCTGATGATCAAAATGTCCTCAATCCCGCTTGCCAGGGCTTCCTCCACAATATACTGGATGGTCGGCTTATCGACAATGGGCAGCATCTCCTTCGGCGTTGCCTTCGTCGCAGGAAGAAAACGTGTTCCATACCCTGCTGCCGGAATAACCGCTTTTCGTATCTGCTGTGCCATCTGCTACACACTCCATCCATATAAATAGAGCGGGGGGTGATCGAACCCCCCGCATATTTCACATCACTCAGCGTGCCAGAACCTCAAGCACCGCACTGCCAATGTCTGATGTACATGCCGTTCCGCCGAGATCCGGTGTCAGCGTCTTCTTCTCCACGAGCAGCGTTTCAATGGCACGGAGGACGCGCTCCGCCCATTCCTTTTCACCGAGGAACTCCAACATCTGAGCAACCGACCAAATCGATGCCAATGGGTTCGCAATTCCCTGCCCCGCAATATCGGGCGCACTTCCATGAATTGGCTCGAACATCGATGGGAAGCGTCGCTCCGGATTGAGGTTTGCCCCCGCAGCAAGACCCATACCCCCCGCAATGGCAGCACCGAGATCGGTGAGAATATCGCCGAAGAGATTGCTGGTCACAACAACACCGAACCGCTTTGGATTTTTGACAAAAAACATACTCGCCGCATCAACAAGAAGGGTGTGTGTCTCGACATTAGGGTACTCTTTTCCGACTTCAGCAAAGATCTCATCCCAAAATACCATCGAGTAACGCAGTGCATTTCCCTTAGAGATTGAGGTGAGCGAACGCTTCTCTCTGCGCGCCAGCTCATAGGCATAACGTATGACGCGCTCACAGCCATAACGTGAGAACACTCCCGTCTGAAGTGCCGTCTCGCGCGACGTTCCAGGGTAGAGACGCGTACCAACATTCGCGTATTCTCCCTCACTGTTTTCGCGCACCACGATCATATCGATATCGCTTGGAGAAGCGTCCGCCAGTGGGCACGGCGCACCGTGGAGAAGTCGTACCGGACGCAGATTGATGTACTCATCAAAGCCGCGGCGAATACGGAGCAGGAGATCCCCGAGCGATACATAATCCGGAACACCGGGATAACCGACGGCTCCCAGATAGATCGCATCGTAGCTGCGCAGGAGGTCAAGACCTTTCTTCGGCATCATCTCACCGGACTTCAGATAGTATTCACAGCCCCATGGAAAATCCTCAAATGAGACGGAAAAGCTGCCATCCATCTGTGCAATACCGGAAAAAACCTTTTTCCCCTCGGCAATGACCTCAGGACCAATTCCATCCCCTGCAATCACTGCGATATTAAACTGTTTCATGCTCATCACTCATCCTGTAAATCCCAACCGATCAGAAGGCCTCTGCTATCGTCTTGATCAGCAGCGACTCCTGCTGACGCGGCAAACCACTCTGGTGCAGCGCGCGACCGAAACCAATAAGGAAATCGATTTTCTGCAGACGTGTGAGCTTCGTGCTCTCACGCAGCACTCGCGTCAGAGCCTGCACGCCTGTGACACTCGGATCACGCCTGAGCTGCACCTGCATCGCAAGCTGACCTGCAAGAATGTGACGACGTACCTCCTCCGAGATTCCTTCAAGGCTCTCTGCCGGTATTACTTCACGTGCAGAGTATGCAGGAACCCCTTCCGGACGAACCGTATGCTCAGGAACCGGAGATACATCCCGCGTAATGGGCGGCGCAAGATGGGAAGACTCATTCATGGGGGAGAATTGCTGCGGCTGCTGCGGAACAGCAGGAGACGTTGCAGGGGCATTCAATGTAAACTCGCGCGGCAACTGCTGATACCGCTGTCGTTCCGGCCGGCCTTCAGCATCTGCAGGCTGCGGCGGAAGCTGTGCCTGCACAGCGGCAGGAGCGGCGGGCGGCGGCATCGGGACAACGCGCTCCTGTTGTGGAGGTGTCTGCATTGGTTGCTGCTGCATCGGCGGCTGTGCTGGACGCGCCGGAACCACGGGCATCGGTCCGCGCTTCAGATTCACATCTCCGACGAGCTCCTGTGGTGGACGACCTTCCTTCGCCGCGAGCTTCTGCTCACGTTTGACATCTGCTGCCGTAATAATGACAGGCTTCGCCTTCTGAGCAGCAAGTGTAAACGAA
The DNA here is from genome assembly GCF_000160695.1 of Centipeda flueggei ATCC 43531. Lineage (GTDB taxonomy): Bacteria > Bacillota > Negativicutes > Selenomonadales > Selenomonadaceae > Centipeda > Centipeda flueggei. Next base: position 267,945 of record NZ_GG694006.1, read on the forward strand.
GGCTGTGCATTATTGCGTGCTGCAATTCCCTCATCAACCGTCTCCCAACGAAGGCGGGTCACCTGCGGGGTACTTTTGGCCGGAGCCGTGCCGACAGGACGGACAGAGGCATCTTTGTGCTGTGATGAGATGGACGCTTCATAGTGGTCTGCGCCAGCTTTCTCCTCCACCGCAGGTGCTTTCACATGATCCGTCACCAGACGGTTCGCACGAAAGAGATCCTGTGAGTCTACCGTCCCCGGTGTTGCCGCAAATGCGCTGCCGGAAGAAATGGTAACCAGCACGGCCGCGGTAAGCATAGTCTTTTTAGATGAGATCTTCATGATTCATTCTCCTTCTTTCATTCTCTCCCATAATTACAGCGCTACTTCATACTGCGTGCGCCCGCCATAAGGGTGGCAACGGACTTCGCGCGAAGCATCGGATTATCAATGAGCTCCAGCCCATAGCGCTGTCCATTCGTGCCACGGAAGAAAAGTACTGCCATCTGGTTGTCTGCCTTCGCCGTTGCGTCGACGACACCGTCCCCGTCCTCATCGATATCGACCTCCTTCGCCGTCATAGCAAAGATGGCTTTATTTGTATCCGAAAGGTTAATCAACATGATCCCTTCATAGCCATTGCTGTTCTGAATGCGCTCCAGCAGGTTCACCGCTTCCTCTGGCTTGATGGTATTGAGGTTCGGTACCGTTTCATCTGAAAATGCATTGACGAGAACAACCCATGCATACTTAATATTGTACTCTTCATTGTCGAATACGAGAATCTCACCCTCGCGGTTCTCATAGAGCGCCGATGCCGGGATCACACCAACCGGCTTTTGCGGACACATGATACGGTAGCCGTACTTTGCACTCTCATAGGCATAAGTCAGTGCATCCGGCGCGATCGTTTCAGCTGCTGCCTGTGCAGGAGCCGCTGCATCCGCAGGTGCTTCAGCCGCGGCGGCATAGGAGCCGCTGTAAAGGAACACCGAAATTGACAAAGCTGCGGCGAGTTTCTTATAGTGATTCATTCATCCATCTCCCTGAGCATCTCCTGCACCATGATAAGAGCCTTACTGACTGCGGCGCACTTGATTTCAGTACGTACGCCTGTAAAAAGGTTCTTTTGAACGGCATTCTTTCCGTCCACCGTTACGGCAATATAGACCAGGCCAACCGGTTTTTTTGCAGAGCCTCCACCGGGCCCCGCGATCCCCGTTATGCCAACACCGATATCTGTTCGGATAAGGGAACGTATCCCCTTCGCCATCGCCAGGGCCGTCTCGGGTGAAACAGCACCATACGCTGAAAGGATCTCCTCCGGAACGTGCAGGATACGGGACTTAACAGCATTGGAATAGGATACAACGCTGCCCATAACATAGTGCGAACTTCCAGGCACATCTGTGAGCGTACTCGTCAGCAAACCGCCCGTACAGGACTCCGCACAGGAAATTGTATACCCTTTTGCAGAAAGCAGCTGCCCGACATCATCCGGCAGACGTTCCCTCACAAGCGACATCACTGCACCCTCTCCCCAACAATATCATAGGTAAAGCCTTGAAGGAGGCGGACGCGGACAATCTCGCCCGGCGCACTCTCTGCATCACCCTCAATGTAGATCTGCCCATCGACCTCAGGAGCCTCACGATACGAACGCCCCACCGCAATCCCCGACTGCTCTGCATCGTGTCCTTCGATGAGAACATCCAACTCCTGACGCTCAAGTCCGATATTGATTTCCTCGGATATCTTGCTCTGCAGACTCATGAGATCGTGATAACGTTCCTGCATCACCTCTTCAGAGACCTTCTTTCCCATCGCGGCGGCAGGCGTATCCTCTTCCTCGGAGTAGGTGAAGATCCCAACCTTATCGAATCGCTGCTTCTCCACAAAGCGGCGCAGCGTTTGATACTGGGCATCGGTCTCGCCCGGGAAGCCGACGATAAATGTCGAACGAATCGCTACCCCGGGGATGCGTGTACGGAGTTTACCGATCAGCTTCTCTATATCCGCACGTGTATCAGGACGATTCATCGAACGCAGTACGGCATCATGAGCATGCTGCAGAGGGAGATCAACGTATTTTACCACCTTCGGTTCCGTTGCAAAAACCTCAATCAACTCATCCGTAAAATACTTCGGATAACTATAAAGGACACGAATCCACGCAATCCCATCGATCTTCGCAAGTGCGCGGAGAAGCATCGGAAGCATCGGTTCATGATAGCGGTCAAGCCCATAGTTCGCACTGTCCTGCGCGATAAGAACAAGCTCGCGTACACCATTTTCAGCAAGCTCCTGCCCCTCTGCCACGATGTCCTCCATCGGCCGGCTACGGAAACCGCCGCGGATAAGCGGAATCGCACAGAAAGCGCAGCGATGGTCACAGCCTTCCGCAATCTTGACATATGCGGTATAGTGCGGGGTTGTCCGCAAGCGCGGTGTCTTAGCATCGTAGATTGTGTCGTCCTTCCCTGCGATAAGAAGACGGCGCCCCTTAAGCGTCTCCTCGATCACTTCCATGATACGGCTCCACGCCCCCGTCCCGATAATAGCATCCGCCTCAGGGATCTCGTCGAGAAGCTGCTGCCCGTATCGCTGTCCGAGACACCCCGCCACAATAAGACTGCGGCAGCGCCCCGTCTCCTTGTAGTCTGCCATCCCAAGCACCGTCGTGATCGATTCCTCTTTTGCCGACTGAATGAATGCACACGTGTTGACGATCAGGATATCCGCCTCCGATGGCTCATTGGTGATATCGATGCCATGTTCACGCATGATGCCGAGCATAACCTCAGTATCGACCAGATTCTTTGCACAGCCAAGGCTGATAAAACCTGCTTTCACTGATCACATTCCTCCGCTATTACTCTTCGTAAAATCGTACCTCTTTGATCCACCGATCCAGCATGGCTTTCTTTTCTTCCGAGCTGAAATACGGCTTGCTCTTAAAAAGATTGATATTCTTTCCCGCAAACATCTGATATGAGAGCGTCACGGGGTTTGTTGTCAAAAGATAGATATGTTGCCGTGCAAGCGCAAGCTGCGCCTCATCCGTCAGCAACCAATCAGCAAAGTCCTCTGCCGTCTGCACATCATGCTCTCCGGCACGAAAGGCAATCCCTGTACCATAGACCACCGCTGCCGACCCATCCGTTGGATAAAGCACGCGAATCGGATAGTCGTCATGGATATAGCGGAGAGTTTCACTGAGCACGGCGACAGAAAGATCTACCTCCCCCATCCCTGCCTGACGTACAGGAGTATGCAGATATCTGGAATATTGCATAATTTGTGGCTGAATCTTACGCCAGATGTCAAAAGCATGTGGCTCTCCATACTCAGCGATCATACTGTAGAGAAGATTTGATGCGGCATCTGCTGCCATAAAATCCGTCGTTCCGATACGAATATCTTTTTGCTCTGCAAGCATCTTCCATGAGTTTGGCAGGTCAAGATGTGTACGCAGATAATCCTGATTGACAGCAAATACGACAGGATCATACCACACTCCCGTCCAATAACCGTTTGGATGACGAAAGCCATCCGCTACCTGATCACTTTTCTCAGACTGATAGGGAACAAGATATCCTACAGCAGCGGCACGATCAAGAGTCTCGCGATCTGCCAAGACAAGTGCCGCCGGATCCTTTCCCCCTTTCGACTGTTCTTCAAGACGAGACAATACTTGCCCGGCAGAGAGCGCGACAAAGTTCACTCGAATATTATACTCTTTTTCATATGCTTCAGATAGTGCCGCCGCAGCCTCCGTCGGCAGTGATGTATATGCCGTAACCTCCTGGAGCGGACGGCGCGCCATTGCTGTTCCCTGCGGTTTGGAGGACAGATATGTAAGCCCTGCTGCAGCAAGCAGAAGCAAAATGCCCGTCATCAAAACAAAGAACGGAACCCGCTTCATGAAAAAAACCTCTCGGATAGAAAACATAAACCCTTTCTATTATAAACAATTCACCCCGAATCTACAAGCAATTTTATCCATCCTTCTCCCAGCAATACAAAAAGATGCCCTCGTCCATCGAAGGCATCTTCTGATCTGATCATTTTCCTGTCAGCATCCGCGCCGCCTCTGTAATGTAATCAGCGGTCAGGCCGAACTCCTTCAGCAAAGCCGCTGCAGGACCGGAGTGGCCAAACACATCATTAACACCAATGCGGTGAACAGGAACAGGGCATTCCTCGGCGAGTGCGGAGCAGACGGCCTCGCCAAGTCCGCCGATGATGTTATGCTCCTCCACTGTAACAATCCTGCCGCAGTCACGCGCCGCTCGGATCACCGTCTCCGTATCAAGCGGTTTGATCGTCGCCATATTGATCACACGCGCGCTGATGCCCTCGGCAGCAAGACGCTTGCCTGCCTCGATTGCCTCCGGCACAAGAATCCCCGTGGCAATGACCGCGACGTCCGTGCCATCCTGCAGGACTTCCCCCTTGCCGACGGCAAAAGAGAACCCCTCCGCATGGTAGACCGGTGTCGCCGCACGTCCGAAGCGGATGTAGACAGGCCCCTCCATCTCATAGGCGGCACGCACCATCTTGCGCGCTTCCACATCATCCGAGGGACACATGACCGTCATGCCAGGAATCGTACGCATGAGAGCAAAATCCTCACAGCACTGATGCGACGCACCATCCTCCCCGACGGAGATGCCGCCGTGCGTCGCACAGATCTTGACGTTCAGATGAGGATATCCGATCGTATTGCGCACCTGCTCATAGGCACGCCCCGCCGCAAACATGGCAAACGTCGAGACGAACGGCACGAGCCCCATCGTCGACAGACCTGCGCCGACATCCACCAGATTGCACTCTGCAATGCCGCAATTGAAGTGACGATCGGGGAATGCCTTCTTAAAGATTGCCGTCTTGGTTGCACCGGCAAGATCCGCATCCAGCACGACGACGTTATCGTGTTCTTTTCCTAATTCCACCAATCCGTTGCCGTAGCTCTCACGGGTTGCGATTTTCTTTACCTCTGCCATGCTCATGCCTCCTCGATGCTCTTTCGAACCGCAGCCAAGTCCTCCAACCCCTGGGCAAGCTCGGCATCATTAGGAGCTTTGCCATGCCAGCCGACCTGATTCTCCATAAAGGAGACATCCTTGCCCTTGACCGTCTTCATCAGAATCACCGTTGGTTTCTTGCTGCCCTTATTCGCATGGAACGTGTGGAATGCCGACGCAAGAGCAGTGAAATCATGCCCGTCAATCCACTGAACGGCACAGCCGAACGCCTCGAATTTCTTATCCACAGGAGCACTGTTCATGACATCTGCTGTTTTGCCGTCGATCTGAAGCCCGTTGACATCCACCGCAATGCAGAGATTGTCGAGACCATAGTGCGCGGCGAACATCGTCGCCTCCCAGATCTGTCCTTCGGCAAGCTCGCCGTCACCGAGCAGTGTGTAGACGTTGATGTCCTTTCCAAGATACTTCGCGCCCTTTGCCATGCCCGCAGCCGTCGAAAGCCCCTGACCAAGCGAGCCTGTAGACATATCGATGCCGGGCGTGAGGTTCATATTCGGATGCCCCTGCAGACGCGATCCAATATGACGGAGGGTCAGCAGCTCCTCCACGGGAAAAAATCCGCAGTTCGCCAGTGTCGCATAGAGTCCCGGTGCAACGTGCCCCTTGGAAAGAACAAAGCGGTCGCGGTTCGGATCACGCGGATTTTTCGGATTGACACGAATTTCCTTATTGTAGAGATAGGTGAAATAGTCCGCTGACGAGAGTGATCCGCCCGGATGCCCGCTTTTCGCCGCATGCGTGCCGCGCAGAATCCCTTCGCGCACCTTTACTGCAAAGAGCTGCAGCTCTTTCTGTTCAGCCGCTGTCATAAAACTCCTCCTCATCCACTTCAAAAACTATCACAAAACATGCTTATTCTATCTCTTTTTCTGCGCGACTTCAAGTTATCTGTGCAGCAATATCATCAATATTTTCCAACGAAAACACCGCTCCGATTTGGAGCGGCGTACATAGATCAAACTTCCATAATGATTGGAAGGATCATTGGGCGGCGACGTGTCTTGTCGAACAGATAGCGGCTGAGCGCATCGCGCACATTCGACTTGATCGCCGACCACTCACGCACATTCTCGTCCTCACAGCGGTCGAGTGCCTGCTGAACGCGGGCACGCGCCTCATCCATCAGTGCCTCCGATTCACGTACGTAGACAAAGCCGCGTGAGACGATATCAGGTCCTGAGACAACGCGGTTGCTCTGGCGGCTCATCGCGACAACAATGATGAGGATTCCGTCCTGTGAAAGCTGACGACGATCACGCAGAACGATATTGCCAACATCACCAACACCGAGCCCATCCACCATGACCATGCCCGACTGCACGCGTCCAACGACCTGTCCCTTTTCCTTCGTGAACTCAAGCACCTGTCCGTTCTCACTGATAAAGATATTTTCCTTCGGCATCCCGAGCTCACGGGCAAGCCCCGCGTGCTGAACGAGGTGATGATATTCGCCATGTACGGGCATGAAAAATTTCGGACGCACAAGATTGTGCATCAGCTTCAGTTCCTCGCGGCTTCCATGTCCCGAAACGTGGATCCCCTTATCGCGCCCGTAAATGACATTGGCACCGAGCTTCATCAGATTATCCACCGTCTTGGATACCAGCTTCTCGTTCCCCGGGATCGGCGTCGCCGAAATGATGACCGTATCGCCCGGTACAATCGTGATTTTACGATGATCGGATGCAGCCATGCGTGAGAGTGCGGACATCGGCTCGCCCTGGCTGCCCGTTGTCACGATGACGATCTGCTCCGCACGATAGTTATTGATCTCATCGATGCCGATGATCGTCCCCTCAGGCGCAGTCAGATAGCCGAGTTCAAGCGAGATGCCGACAACATTCTCCATGCTGCGGCCAAGAACGGCAACGCGCCGCTTGTACTTGACCGCCGTATCAATGACCTGCTGAATGCGGTGCACATTCGAAGAGAACGTGGCGACAATAATGCGCCCACGCACATTGTGAAATGCCTTGTCAAATGCCGCACCTACTGTCCGTTCGCTCGCCGTATGTCCCTCACGCTCGGCGTTCGTACTGTCAGCGAGCAGGAGCAGAACTCCCTTGTTGCCAAGATCGGAAAAGCGACGGAAATCCGTCATCTGCCCATCTACCGGCGTATAGTCGAGCTTGAAGTCGCCCGTATGGACGATCATTCCTACAGGGGTCTTGATCGAAAGTCCTACCGCATCAGGGATGGAGTGATTCACTCGAATAAACCCGACGCTGAAGCACCCGATATTGATGATGTCACCAGCCATAACGGAGTGCAGATTCGTCGAGTCCACCCCGTTCTCCTTCAGACGTCCCTCCAGTATGCCTAGCGTCAGACGCGTACCGTACACAGGACACGGAATCTGCTTCATCACATACGGGAGAGCACCGATATGATCCTCATGTCCGTGCGTCAGCACGATTGCTTTGACCATATCACGGTTCTCGATGAGATAGGTAATATCCGGGATAACAAGATCAATCCCCAGCATATCCTCCTCCGGGAACATCAGCCCAGAGTCTACCACGAGGATTTCATCATCCACGCGGATGACCGTCATATTCTTTCCGATCTCACCCAAGCCGCCCAGCGGGATGACTTGTACCTTCTGTCCGCCTTTTCCATGATTGCCATTACGATTGAACGACAAAAAACACACCTCCATAAATCCTTCGGGAAAATTCCCTTCCTATATTTTCTCAGTCTTTCGATCATGAAATCAGAATTCATCCGCACGAAAACACAGCGACCACACGTCCTATACGCCTGTCGCTATACGGAAAAGAGCCATTTTCGATGTCATTGCCATGAAAATACGTCCGCACAGCAAATACGAAAATCGCGAAAAAATAATCCGATCCAGTCACTTAGTGCCATTGTACCATCTGTACCGTGACAATGCAAATAAAATTTAAGGACTTGCTGATAAAAAGCCAATCAGCAAGTCCTTAGCGTTAAGGAATCTCTGATAAAATGAAGTCCGTCAGATTGGCGTAGATTTTTTGTCCGATTGAGGAGGCAAACCGGACGCATAGCAAGGCTATGTGGAGGATTTGCCGACAAAAAGCGGGCAAAAAAGATGCGCTAAGATGGCAGTGCAGAATTTATCAGTGCTTCCTTAAAATTACGACAAGATATTCTGTTTTTCCGTCAGTACGGAGATAATGTGCTTCTCCTCCATCATGAGGTTTTTCGCAGCCTCAAGCTGCATTTCTGCCTGCTCGTACGATGTGCCGCCGTAGGAGTTGCGGCAGGCAACGCAAGTCTCGGGACGGATCGCATCGTAGATGTCCTCCGCAAAGAGCGGCGAGAGCTGCTGATAGTCTGCGATCGGCAGATCCGCGAGATAGATTCCGCGTGCGATGCACTGTGCCACTGCCTGCCCCGCAGCGGCATGTGCCTTGCGGAACGGCAGTCCCTTGCGCACGAGATAGTCCGCGAGATCCGTGGCATTCGAGTAATCCGCTTCGACGGCATGACGCATGACGTCCTCACGCAGTTTCATGCCCCGTATCAGCTGTGCATATACCGCAAGGCTGAATTTCACCGTGTCGATGGCGTCAAACAGCCCTTCCTTATCCTCCTGCAAGTCTTTGTTGTAGGCAAGGGGAAGCCCCTTGACCGCCATGAGCATCGCCATGAGATGCCCAACAACACGTCCAGTCTTCCCGCGCACGAGCTCGGAGACATCAGGATTTTTCTTCTGCGGCATCATCGACGAGCCCGTACAGTGCGCGTCGTCCAATTCGACAAACGAGAACTCACGTGAGCACCAGAGAATGATCTCCTCTGAGAGGCGGGAAAGGTGCACCATGAGAATTGATGCGGCAGAGAGGAACTCGAGGATATAGTCACGATCGCTGACGGCATCCAGACTATTCGTGTAGATGCGCTCGAAGTGCAGCCGCTGTGCCACGAACTGCCGATCTATCGGCAGTGTCGTCCCCGCAAGTGCTCCGGCACCGAGCGGCATGATATCCGTACGCGCATATACACCCTGAAACCGCTCAAAGTCGCGCGCGAGCATTCCAAAATACGCCATGAGATGGTGGGAAAAGAGGATGGGCTGCGCACGCTGGAGATGCGTATAGCCCGGCATAATCACATCCCGATGCTGTGCAGCGGACTCTGTGAGGGCCTGCTGCAGCGCGCGAATGTGTGCCATCACGTCCACGACGGCATGGCGTACAAAGAGATGCGTATCGAGAGCCACCTGATCGTTGCGGCTGCGTGCCGTGTGCAGGCGGCTGCCCGCATCGCCGATTGCGTCCGTGAGACACTTTTCGATATTCATGTGAATATCTTCAAGTGCCACACTGAAATCAAAGTCTTCGTGCTCGATCTGGGCAAGGATGTCCTTCAGCCCCTTCTCGATTGCCGCATGATCCTTCTCCGAGAGGATGCCGACCTTGGCGAGCATGGCGGCATGGGCAAGTGATCCCGCGATATCCTCGCGGTACATACGGCGGTCAAATCCGATGGATGCCTGAAACTCATTGATCATCTCATCGGTCGTCTTGGAGAAGCGGCCGCCCCAGAGCTTTTCGCTCATTATTTCTGCCCCTCCTGCATGAGTGCACGCACCTTGAGCGGCAGGCCGAAGAGGTTGATAAAGCCCGTTGCATCCGCCTGATCGTAAACATCGTCATGTTCGAAGGTGACGAACTCCTGACTGTAGAGGGAATAGGGGGACTTCGCACCGGCAGAGATGATGTTGCCCTTGTAGAGCTTCAGGCGTACCTCACCCGTCACGGTCTCCTGCGTGCTGTTCACGAAGGCAGCGAGTGCCTCGCGCAGCTGACAGAACCACATGCCGTCATAGACCAGCTCACCGTAACGGATGGCAAGTCCCTCCTTGTAGTGGAAGGTAGAGCGGTCGAGGCAGAGGTATTCCAGCTCACGATGCGCATAGTAGAGAATCGATCCACCCGGGTTCTCATAGACACCGCGCGACTTCATGCCGACGAGACGGTTCTCGCAGATATCGACGATGCCGACACCATTGCGTGCACCGACCTCATTGAGTTTCGTCAGCAATTCGACTGCGCCCATCTTCTCACCGTTGACAGCGACGGGGATTCCCTTCTCAAAGGAAATGGAGACATACTCCGGCGCATCCGGTGCATCCTCAGGTGCACAGGAGATGAGGAACATGGAATTCTTCGGCTCGTTCGCGGGATCCTCGAGGTCTGAGCCCTCATGTGAGAGATGCCAAATGTTGCGGTCCATGCTGTATGTCTTATTCTCCGTCGCAACGGGGATTCCGTGCTTCTTCGCATAGGCGATCTCTGCCGTGCGCGAGTCAAGATCCCATTCACGCCACGGTGCGATGATCTGGAGATTGGGCGCAAGCGCCTTGACCGTCAGCTCAAAACGCACCTGATCGTTCCCCTTTCCTGTTGCGCCATGAGCAATGGCATCCGCCCCCTCGCGCTTCGCGATGTCAACGAGCGCCTTGGCAATCACAGGGCGGGCAAACGAAGTGCCGAGCAGATATTTGCCCTCGTAGACCGCACCTGCCTTCAGTGTCGGCCAGACATACTCCTCAAGGAACTCCTTCGTAAGATCGACGATGAACACCTTCGATGCACCAGAGGCGAGTGCTTTGTCGTGAACAACACTCAGCTCATCGCCCTGTCCAACATCGGCACAGGCAGCGATAACCTCACAGCCATCGTAGTGCTCTTTCAGCCAAGGAATGATCACCGACGTATCCAGTCCGCCGGAATAGGCAAGAACGACTTTTTTGATCTGTTTAGCCATAATAAAACAACTCCTTAATTTCCCATGGTGAGTGCCATGATTGCCTTCTGAACATGGAGACGGTTTTCCGCCTCGTCAAAGATCACATCGGCAAATTCCTCAAAGACATCCTCCGCGATCTCCTCTCCCCGGTAGGCGGGCAGGCAGTGCATGACGATGCAGCGCGCATTGCCTGACTCGGCAACGAGCTCCCAATTCACCTGATAGGGACGGAAGACCGCCGTGCGTGCGTCGTGCTCCGCCTCCTGTCCCATGCTCGCCCACGTGTCCGTGACGATGACATCTGCGTCCGCAGCTGCTTCCATCGGATTGTGCGTGATCGTGACGGTCGCGCCCGTCGCTGCCGCATCAGCCTTGGCATTTGCTACAACTTCGGCATTCGGTTCATATCCCTCGGGGGTCGCTGCCGCGAAGTTCATGCCGACCTTTGCCGCCGCATACATGAGCGAGTGCGTCATATTATTGCCGTCGCCGACGTATGCCATCTTCAGCCCCGTGAGATTCTTGCCCTTATACTCACGGATCGTGAGGAGATCGGTGAGCGCCTGGCACGGATGCAGGAGATCACTGAGCGCGTTGATCACGGGCACATCCGCCCACTCCGCAAGCTCCTCGATGCGCTCATGTCCATACGTGCGGATCATAATACCGTCAAGGTAGCGTGAGAGCACGCGTGCCGTATCCTTGATCGGTTCACCGCGCCCGAGCTGCAGATCGCTGCTGCTGAGGAACAGCGCCTGCCCGCCAAGCTGATACATCCCCACCTCGAAGGAGACGCGCGTCCGCGTTGAGGACTTCTCAAAGATCATACCGAGCGACTTGCCCTCCAGAATGCGGTGTGGAATCCCCGCCTTCTGCTTTGCCTTGAGCTCCTGCGCGAGGGACAGAATCTCCTCGACCTCATCACGACTGAGTTCATGAATGGACAATAAGTCCTTCCCTTTCAGCATATAACCCCTCCCATTTGTGCATTATATCCTATTGCATCATCGCCGTAAAGAAAACAGCACATCACGCATCGTGTGAGATCACATCATCAAGAACGCTGACCACCTCGTCGATCTGCGGCTCGGTGATGATGAGCGGCGGCAGAAAACGCAGCACCTTGCCCACGGTACAATTGATGATAATGCCCTTTTCAAGACACACATTCACAATATCACGCCCATGTGCATCCGACGCGAGCTCCGCGCCGAGTATCAGCCCCGTACCGCGCACGTCAACGATGAATGCGGGATACTTCTTCTGCAGCTCCATGAGTTTCTGCTTGAAATATGCGCCGAGCACCTCAACACGTGCCAGGAACTCCTTTTTCGGAATCGTATCGAGGACGATGTTCGCAGCCGCACAGGCAAGGGGGTTGCCGCCAAAAGTCGTGCCGTGATCACCTGCATGGAACGCAGCTGCGACTTCGTTCGTGACAGCAAAGGCACCGATCGGCACACCGCCGGCAAGACCTTTCGCAAGCGTTACAATATCGGGTTTTACGCCGTATTTCTCGTAGGCAAAGAACGTCCCTGCACGCCCGATTCCTGCCTGAATCTCATCGAGGATAAGGAGCGCACCATGCTGGTCGCAGAGGGCACGAACATTTTTCAAATAATTGTCCTCCGGCGGATAGACGCCGCCCTCCCCTTGGATCGTCTCGAGCATGACCGCTGCCGTCTTATCGCTGATCTTCGCCTCGAGATCTGCTATATCATTGTAGCGGATATAGTCAAAGCCTGCCGGCAGCGGGCCAAGGCCCTCGTGATACTTCGGCTGACCCGTCGCGGTCAGTGTCGCAAGCGTACGACCATGAAAACTGTCCCACGCCGTGAGAATCTGCGATTTCCCGGGATGGATTTGGCAGGCGTACTTACGTGCAATCTTTATTGCCCCCTCATTTGCCTCTGCTCCCGAGTTGCAGAAGAATACTTTGCCGAGCCCGCTGAGTGCCGTGAGTTTTGCCGCTGCGTCCGCCTGCGGCTTCGTGTAGTAAAGGTTCGAGGCATGGATGATCTTTGCCGCCTGCGATGCAATTGCCTCGACAAGCGGCGGATAATGATGCCCGAGGACATTGACAGCGATGCCGCCGAGAAAGTCAAGATACTTTCTGCCCGCAACATCCCAAACATAAACGCCCTCACCATGATCGAGCACGATTTTATAGCGATTGAATACGGGGAGATAGTCTTTCTCATCGGTGTCAAAAATTTTCTTCTCTGCTTCGCTCATATATACTCCCTATCGTACAACCTGTGTACCAACACCAGTCGACGTAAAAATCTCGAGGATAATGGCGTGCGGCAAACGTCCATCGATAATGTGCGTCTTTGCCGCGCCGCGCTCCAGTGCCGTCAGACACGCCTCTACCTTGGGAATCATCCCGCCCGAGATGATGCCGTCGCGGATGTAGTCGCGTGCCTCCTGCAGATGGATGGTCGAGAGAAACGAACTCTTGTCGTTAAAATCTTTATAGATGCCCTCGATGTCCGTCAGGAGAAGCAGCTTCTCCGCCGCAAGGGCCCCTGCGATCTCCGCCGCAACGTAGTCGGCGTTGATGTTGTAACTCTCGCCGTCCATCCCTACGCCGATTGGCGCAATAACCGGCACATAGCCGTGATCCAGCAGATCTTCAATTACAGAGACGTCGATTGTTTCCACTGCGCCCACGAAGCCAATGTCCACCTCATGCGCCGTATCGTTCTCGTATACGGTTGCCATCTTCTTGCGCGCACGGATCAGCCCCGCATCCTTGCCTGAGAGACCAACGGCACGAACGCCGCGCTGGTTCAGGAGATTGACAATCTCCGAGTTGATCTTTCCGTCGAGCACCATCTCGGCGATCTCAACGGTCTCCTCATCCGTCACACGGAGCCCTGCGACGAAGGAGGACTCCTTGCCGACCTTTTTCAAAAAGCCCGTGATCTCCGGTCCTCCACCATGAACGATGACGGGACGGATGCCGACATACTTCATCAGCGCCACGTCGCGCATGACGTTTTCCTTCAGCACATCGCTTACCATCGCGTTGCCGCCGTACTTTATGACGACTGTCGTGCCCGAGAACTCCTGGATGTACGGGAGGGCATCAACCAAGATCTCCGCCTTATCCTTATCGCTGTACATAGCCCTCACCTCAGGTATGATACTCACCATTGATCTTGACGTACTCATAGGAGAAATCGCAGGTCCAGACGGTTGCTTCCTGTGTGCCTATACCCATGTCGATGTCAACCACGATATCATGCTCCCCCATGACCTGCTTGAGTGCCGTCTCATCATAGTCCGCGCCGACACCGTGCACGTAGACGGGGATGCCTCCGAACTTCACAACAGTTGTCTCGGGATTCATCGGAACACCTGCATAGCCGACTGCACAGATCACGCGTCCCCAGTTCGGATCCTCCCCGAAGAATGCTGTCTTGACGAGCGGGCTCTTTGCCACGCTCATCGCAATCGTCTTGGCGTCGGCAAAGCTCTTCGTTCCCATCACGTGAACCGTCAGGAACTTCGTTGCACCTTCACCGTCGGAGGCGATGCGCTGCGAAAGCCCTGTACAGATCTCTGCGAGCGTTGCCTTGAACGTCTCGTAGTCCGCGCCCTCTGACGTGATCTTCGCATTTCCTGCCGCACCATTGGCAAGCACAACAGCCATATCGTTCGTGCTCATATCACCGTCAATCGAAATCATGTTGAACGAAATTTCAACGACCTCGGAGAGTGCCTTTTGGAGAAGCTTGCCGTCAATCGCTGCATCGGTTGTGATAAAGGCGAGCATCGTCGCCATATTCGGCTGAATCATTCCCGAGCCCTTTGCGATCGCACCAAACCGTACCTGCTTGCCGCCGAGCATCACCTCCGTGGCACACGACTTGGAGTAGGTATCCGTCGTGATAATGGCGTTGCCTGCGCTGACGCTGCCGTCTGTCGAGAGTGCGGCAACTGCGGCTTTCAGCCCCGCCTCCATCTTGTCCATCGGAAGATTTACGCCAATCACGCCGGTTGAGGCGACGAGAACGTCCTCCGGCGTGCAGCCGAGTGCCGCCGCCGTGATCTCCTGCATTGCGCGCGCATCCTTTTCCCCTTGTGCACCGGTGCAGGCATTCGCACAGCCTGCATTTGCTGCAATCGCATGTGCTGTCCCCGTGGCAATGACCTTCTTCGAGGCGAAGACCGGTGCAGCGGCAACTGCATTCTGTGTAAAGACGCCTGCCGCAGCTGCCTCCCGCTCCGTATAGATCACGGCAACATCGAGATTGCCGCTCTTCTTGATGCCTGCCTTGACCCCTGCTGCCTTGAATCCCTGCGGGAAGGTAACCCCGGCTTTTGCATTCTGCTCGCTGAACATATCAATATCCTCCATTCCCATTTACGGATACATCGGCACAAGGTCGAGTCCTGTGCGCTCATCCAAATCAAGCGCGATGTTCATGTTCTGAATCGCCTGCCCTGCCGCGCCTTTGACGAGATTGTCAATCGCAGAAAAAACAATGACACGATGCGTGCGTGGATCAATATGCCATGAAATATCGCAGTAATTCGTTCCGCGCACATATTTCGTCGATGCATACGCTCCGCGCCCAAGCAGGCGGATGAAAAATTCATCTGCATACCGGGCAGTAAATGCCGCGTCCACATCCTCTCCCGTTACGCCGTCTGCGAGGCGCGCATAGCACGTGGCAAGAATACCGCGCGCAATGGGGGCAAGGTGCGGCGTAAAGTTGATCGTAACCGGCTCACCCGCCTGCTCTGAGAGCGCTTGCTCGATCTCCGGGGTGTGTCGATGACTGACTGCGCCATACGCCGTGAAGCTGTCGTAGAACTCCGGGAAATGCGTGCTCTCCTTCGGTGTACGCCCTGCACCGGAGACACCGGAAACCGCATCGACGAGAATCGAATCCATCTGTACGAGATGCTCCTGCACGAGCGGGGTCAGTGCGAGAATACCTGCCGTCGTATAGCAGCCTGCATTGCCGATGAGATGCGCCCCACGGATTGCATCGCGGTACAGCTCGGCAAGTCCATAGACCCGCTCTGCCTCCGGATCCGTGTGCGGGACATGATACCATGCCTCATAGACCGATGTGTCGGCAAAGCGATAGTCTGCCCCGAGATCAATGATATGCACCGGCAGACCAGCAATCGCCTTGACCAATTTCATTGCATGTCCATGCGGAAGTGCGATAAAGAGAACATCGCTGTCCTCTGCCATACGGTGGACATCCTCCATCGAATCCAGCATATTGTCATAAATATGCGTTAAATGTGGATAAAGTTTCGATATTTTCTCGCCCGTATGGCGCTCCGATGTCAGATGTACAATCTCGGCATGCGGGTGGCCATGAAGAAGTCGGATGAGTTCTTCCCCTGCATAGCCAGATGCACCGATGATACTGACCTTCATGACTGTTCCTCCATCTCCCTAAAAAGATGTTTATGATTATACATCCTTTATGCATATTCTTGCAAGTATTTTTTTAAATATTATGCCCCCACTTCCTCTATTGCATGGAGTGGGGGCATATACTACGGGAATCACTGATAAATTCGGCACAATCATCTTGACGCATCTCTTTTGCCCGCACTTCGGCGGAAAATCCTCCACAGAGCACCACTCTGCGTCCGGTTTTCCACCTCGTTCGGACGAAAAAATCTACGCCAATCCGGCAGACCTCATTTTATCAGTGATTCCTATGATTTTACATTCGCATTCCTGCGATGGAGGACACGCGCTCCCTTCGTATCGAGACGAAGCTGCAGGGGGCGTGCTTCGATCTCGTGCGAACGGAATGCCTCGCGCATCGCATGGGCAACATCCTCGGTGCAGTTCCGTTTCTCCGGAACAAAGGCGATGAGACAGGGGCCCGCTCCGCTGAGCGCCGCGCCGCATGCCCCCGCCTTCTTTGCAGCGGCAAAGACATCGAACATCCCCGGGATGAGCGGCGCACGGTAGTTTTGATGCAGTGCATCCGCAAAGGCGTTGCACAGATGCTTCTCAGATCCGCGCGACAGAGCCGCCACAAGCATGGCCGCATGGCTGATGTTAAAGACAGCATCCTTCATCGGCACCTCGGCAGGGAGCACCTCACGCGCCGACTTCGTCGAGAGGTAAAAGTCCGGCACCATGACGACGAACCGCAGAAAGATACGCGGCAGGAAGGAAAAGCATTCCACCGTTCCATCCGTCACGGTATTTACCGTGAAGCCGCCATAGATCGCTGGTGCCACATTGTCCGGGTGCCCCTCAATGTCCGTCGCAAACTGCAGCAGCGCATGACGGTCAAACGGACTGCCAATGAGCGCATTTGCTGCTGTCAGTCCTGCGACAATCGCTGTCGCACTGCTGCCAAGCCCACGCGAGAGCGGAATACGGTTGCTCATGCGGATCTGTGCACCGCGAAATTCCTCCGCACGCCCCGCTTTATCCAAGAGATAGCGGATGGACTTCCAGACGATATTGCGCTCGTCGCCCGGAATGTAGGCGGCGCCCTCACCGCGTGCCGCGATCAAAAGCCCCGGCTCACGCGTAAGCGTCAGGGTCATTTCGTTATACAGCGTGCAGGCAAGGCCGAGCGCATCAAAGCCGGGGCCGAGATTCGCGCTCGTCGCAGGGACACGTACGCGTACACTGCGCTCTGTCATAGTGTATCCTCCTGCCCGTCCGCCACACGGATCAGGCTGCGCACCTCGCGTACGACAGGAAGTGCCTGCAGTGATGCAGCAGCGGCAGAGGCAGCCGCATGTGTCACAACGTGTGTCACAGCAACGATCTCCGCATCTCCGCTCACCGTCGACCTTGCCTGAATGACCGACCGCAGACTGACCCCCGCGCGTCCAAATGTCGTGGCGATCTCACCGAGTACGCCCGGCTCATCGGCGACGACAAGGCGCAGATAATAAGAGGAGCGCGTCTTCTCCACAGGGCAGAGTTTTTTCTTTGCACCAATCCGATACTTCATGCGCCCCGTCGTCCCTGCAACGATATCGCGCGCAACCTCAATGACATCCGCGACCACAGCAGATGCCGTAGGAAGCGAGCCTGCACCGCGGCCGTAGAACATCGCCTCACCGATCACATTGCCGCGCACAAAGACCGCATTGAATACGCCGTTGATTGAGGCGAGCGGATGCGTCTTTGGGAGGAACACGGGATGCACACGCACATCGATTCCCTCCTCCGTATTGCGTCCCACTGCGAGGAGTTTGATGACGTAGCCAAGGTTCAGCCCGTACTCAATGTCATCTTCCGTAATATGTGAGATTCCCTCGACGGAGACATCCTCGAACTCGACGATGGTATCAAAGGCAAGTGACGCCAGAATCGCCGCCTTACGCGCGGCATCCAAGCCGTCTACATCCGCCGACGGATTTGCCTCAGCATAGCCCTTTTCCTGTGCACGTCGCAGTACAGCATCGTAGCTGATATGCTTCTCCGTCATCTTCGTCAGCATATAGTTCGTCGTTCCGTTGATGACGCCCATGACCTCGGAGATTTCGTTCGCCGTCAGACATTCCTTCAACGGCTTGATGATCGGGATGCCGCCGCCGACACTGCCCTCATAGAGGAAATCGACGTGATGCTTATCCGCTATACCATAGAGCTCCCGCAAATGTTCGGCAATGACATCCTTGTTGGCGGTGACGACATGTTTGCCCGCACGCATGGCACGCAGCATGTAGTCCTTTGCCGGCATGAGCCCGCCCATCACCTCAACGACGATCGAGATCTCCGGGTCGTTCAGAATCTCATCAAAGTTGTCCGTGAGGGCAATCCCCTCTGCCTCCGGACGATATTTCTTCGCATCGCGGACGAGGATCTTCTTGATCTCGATACGTGCGCCGCAGCGCCCTGCAATCGTCTCTCCGTTCATAGACAGAGTGCGGACAACGCCGGAGCCGACCGTCCCCGCACCCAAAAGAGCTATCTTGACTGTATTCACAGAATCCCATCCTCCCTGACCACTGCTGCCGATGCACTATTTCAGTCCAAGTATATCATACCATACACGCCCAGTATCACAAAACAGTGCGTCAGATTTTATTTTCTGTTCCGTGCATCAGCCGTTCAATGTTCTCACGGTGACGAAGAATAACGAGGATCGCCGCCACGGCCGTAAAGAGAACGTACTCTGTCGGATACCCGTAAAGTGCCGCAAGGAACGGCGTAAGAAATGCCGCGACAACAGAGCCGAGGGAGACATAGCGTGACACATAGACGATCGTCAGCCAGATGACGAAGATAATAAACGTCACCTGCCCCATCAGCATCGTCAGAACGCCGAGTGAAGTCGCAACCCCCTTGCCGCCGTGAAAACGAAGAAAGAGCGAAAAGCTGTGCCCGAGAATGGTGCACAATCCACCGACGACGGCAGCGAGCGGTGTACCGACAAGGAGCAGTCCAAGCATAACGCCCGCCTGCCCTTTCAGGCTGTCCGCAATGAACACGGCAATGCCCGCCGTCTTTCCGAGCGTGCGCCACGCATTCGTGGCGCCGATGTTGTGACTGCCATAGTCGCGCAGGTCCTTATGCCAGATCAGTTTTCCAAGAATCAGCCCGCTCGGAATCGATCCGATGAGATAGGCGGCGATGGCTGCAGCGAGATACATCATCATTCTTCCTCCTTGCGAGCACGCACTACGAGGCGGATTGGCGTTCCCTCGAAGCCGAAGCTCTCGCGCAGGCGATTTTCGATAAAGCGCAGATAGGAGAAGTGCATGAGTTCGGGGTCATTAACAAAAATAATGAACGTCGGCGGGACGATGCTCACCTGCGTAACAAATAAGATCTTGAGCTGCTTCCCCTTCTTCGTCGGCGGCGGATTGACCGATACCGCATCGCGGATCAGCTCATTGAGCACACTTGTCTTGATGCGCATCGACTGCTGCTCCGCCACATATTTCACGAGTTCCGTCACGCGCTCCACGCGCTGTCCTGTCAATGCCGATGTATAGAGAACGGGTGCATACTGGAGGAAACCGAGCTTTTCGCGCAGATCATCCGTAAAGCGCAGTGTTGACTTGTCGTTTTTTTCCGGGAAAATATCCCATTTATTCACGACAATGATGACGCCTTTGCCCGACTCGTGCACATAGCCCGCGATCTTCGTGTCCTGTTCCAGAATCCCCTCGGCGGCGTTGATGACCATGAGGACGACTCCCGCGCGGTCGATCGCACGCAGGGAACGCATCACGCTGTACCGCTCCACAGGCAGTGTGATCTTGCCCTTGCGACGCATCCCTGCCGTATCAATGAGGAGATACTTTGCACCGTCTTTGGTAAAATGCGTGTCAATTGCATCGCGTGTCGTCCCCGGCACATCGCTGACGATCACGCGCTCCTCACCGAGGAGACGGTTTACGAGCGAGGATTTGCCGACATTGGGACGGCCGACGACAGCAATAGCGATCTCATCCGTCTCCTGTACTTCCGCCGGCTCCGTCGGGAACGCCGCGACGACGGCATCCAGCAGATCGCCAAGATTCATCGCATTGGAAGCAGAGATGGGAATCGGATCACCGAGCCCGAGCGAATAGAAATCGTAGATCAGCGCCTCACGCTCAAAGCTGTCGATCTTGTTGACCGCCAGAATCACAGGCTTTTTCGTCCGCCGCAGGAGGCGCGCGACCTCCTCATCTGAGGTCGTCAGCCCTGACCGGCCATCGACGAGAAAGAGGATGACATCTGCCTCCTCCATTGCCAGCTCTGCCTGAGAACGCATCGAACGCAGAATATGGTCGCTCTCATCGAACTCGATGCCGCCTGTATCAATGATCGTAAACTCATGGGTCAGCCACTCCGCATCCAGATAGATGCGGTCGCGCGTCACGCCCGGCATATCATCGACAATGGAAACACGCTTCTTGCCGATCTGATTGAACAGCGTCGACTTCCCGACATTGGGACGCCCGACCACTGCCACAATGGGCTTGCTCATGATGCTTCACTCCTCTCCCTGCATCCTCAGCGATTTCCTGCCACAGGCTTTGTATAGCCCGCATTGCTCTGCCACGTATAGCCGCCGCTCGCACGCGTGCGATGATAATGTGCCCAGTCCGAAAGCGCTGCATAGTAGTCCGCACCCGTCGCCACCGGCTCGATGCGCAGGGCCGGAAATTCCGCCCGCAGGGCATCAAGGGGCATATCATCCAGAAAGACATCCTCCCCCTCACGCAGTGCCGATGCGGGAATGAGTACGCCGTCGACCGCCTGGGACATCTCCCGCAGTGCTGCTGCAATATCTGCACCGATAAGGAGGCCCGACACATTAACCATCGCACCGAAATGACGATTTTCAACAGGCAGGACAAAAATATTCTGCTCCAGAGGATCAACTTCCCGCGCCTTTGCCGCCAGAACGGGAGCAACCGCCGTTCCGCTCACAACAGCGAGGCGAGCTCCGCATGCAGCTCCGCTCTCCTTTGCCGCATCCCACTCCCCGATGAAGCTGCGCGTCAGCCCAATCCCATTGTCGAGCTGCGGAAAGCCATCGTACATCGCGGCAGGCGGAACCTCGCGCCCTGCCAGAAAGTAAAATTCATCGGCTAGGTAGATGAAGGTGCGCCCTTCTTCCGCGCGCATTTTTTCCTGCCACGGCTCGACCTGGTCGATCACGCGCGCTGCACCGTCCCGATCGAACTGAACGAGCGGGAACGGATCCGTTCGATGTTTTGTCAGCCCGACAGGTACGATGGCGAGTGAGAGCGCATGGGGACGCCGCGCCGTAATGTCGCGGATCGTCCGCTCCAGCTCTTCTCCATCGTTCAGCCCGGCACAGAGCACCACCTGCGTATGGTACTCCACGCCCGCTTCTTCAAGCCGCGCGAGCTGCCCAAGAATATCCCCTGCCCACGAACATCGCAGTATCTCCGCACGCAGGACGGGATTCGTGCACTGCACCGATACGTAGAGCGGTGAGAGATGCAGCCGTGCAATACGCGCATAGTCCGCCTCCCCCATGTTGGTCAGCGTTACAAAATTCCCATAGAGAAAGGACAGACGATAATCGTCGTCCTTCACGGAAAGACTGCGGCGCATGTGCGGGGCAATCATATCGACAAAGCAGAAATAGCAGTGATTCGCACATGCACGAATCCCGTCGAATACGGCGCTCTCAAACTCCGCGCCAAGCTCCTCGTCATAGTCCTTGTCGAACGCAATGCACTCCTGCGTCCCATCGATATGTTCAACGAGAAGCTCAATCTCCTCGTCCGCCATCGCAAAGCTGACATCAATAATATCGCGCAGCGGCATATCGTTGATCGTAAGAATCTTATCCCCCGCCGCAAGCCCCAGCTCATCGGCAAGGCTTCCCTCCGGCACGCGAAGAATCACCCCCGGATACGTCTTCGCCACAGTCCCCTCCTTTCCTCTAAAACAGATGATGCTGCACGGAAAAACGAGGCGATTATACCATATTCCTGTAATCCATACAACGAGAGCTGCAGATACGACGATCGTCATTTCGCCTGGCTGTTTTACATCTCTGCAAGCTCGTCCTTCATTCGCGCAATATGTGCCATGATCTCCTCGGAGAACGCATCCAGCGCCTCCTTGTTCTTGCGGTCACCATGAAACATGATCGGTGCGCCGTACATGATCCGCAGCTGCGGAAGCAGACCGCCGTTGGAAAAAATACGATGGGTATTGAGGATGGCAACGGGCACGATTGGAGCCCCCGTCATGGCGGCGATGAGGGCGACGCCCGCTTCTGCCTTTTGGAGTTCTCCGGTCTTGCTGCGTGTCCCCTCGGGAAAGAGCCCAAGAATGCGCCCTTCCTTGAGGACAGTGACTGCCGCCTTGATCGCGCCGCGGTCGGATGCGCCGCGTTTCACGGGAAAGGCGTGGCAGCGGCGGATCGCAGCACCGAAGATAGGATTCTCAAAGAGTTCGATCTTTGCCATGTAGCTGACAGGACGATCGATAAGACTCGCCATCAGCGGCGGATCGATATTGCTCGCATGATTGGCGGCAAGGATCACGGCTCCCTCCGCAGGGATGTTCTCGCATCCATAGACGCGCGTACGAAAGATAACGTGGAAAATCAGACGAAAGAAGTGCTGTAAAAATCCATAAAACATATGTGCGCCTGCCTATTCTGAGAGTTCCATAATCCGCGCAGCAACTTCGTTGATAGAGAGTCTGGTCGAATCGAGCAGGATAGCATCATCTGCTTGCCGCAGCGGAGAGATTGTGCGCTCACTGTCCTGTTTGTCACGTGCAGCGATCTCCTGTTTCAGTTCGTCAAAATTCACCGCATACCCCTTTTCCTTCATCTCGTTATAGCGGCGGCGTGCCCGCTCTTCAACAGAAGCCGTGAGGAACACCTTCACATCAGCGTTGGGGAGCACGTTCGTCCCGATGTCACGCCCATCCATCACGACGGCACCATCTGCTGCCATCGCACGCTGGAGTTCTACCATCTTTTCCCGTACCGGGCCAAGGGCAGCGACGCGCGAAACGATATGCGTAACTTCCGGCGTACGGATCTCTTCCGTCACATCCGTGCCGTCGACTGTGACACGCGTGCCGCTTTCCGTACAGGCAAGGTGCACATCGATGTCATGAACGGCGCGGAGAATATCCTCGTCGGTCACCTCCTGCGACTGCTTGAGGGTTTTCCATGCCACGCCGCGGTACATCGCTCCTGTGTCGATATAAGTATAGCCGAGCTTTTCTGCCACAATTTTAGCGACGGTACTCTTTCCGGCTCCTGCCGGCCCATCAATTGCAATGACACGCTTCATATGAAATCCTCCTCATTCACAGCCGCTCGATCTCAGAAAAAAATGTTGGATAGGAAATGTTCACGCTTTCAGGGTTCTCAATGAGAACACCCTTCCCTGCCGCACCGAGTACAGCAAGAGACATTGCCATGCGATGATCGTCATAACTCTTAACCCGCGCCCGCTGTATCTCAGATTTCCCGTGAATGACAAGCCCATCCTCACGTTCATCGATGCTGCCGGGCGCAAGTTTTTGGAACTCCGTTGCAACGGCGTGGAGTCGGTCGGTCTCCTTGACGCGAAGCTCTCCCGCTCCCGTGATGACCGTATCTCCCTCGGCAAAGAGTGCAGCGACGGCAAGAATCGGAATCTCGTCGATGAGGCGCGGCATGATCTCTGCACCGAAAGAAACACCATGCAGAGACGCCGACTCAACGAAGAGATCGGCAACGCATTCCCCACCGCTCTCACGCTCATTCTGCACGGAGATATGTGCCCCCATCTCTCTCAGCACATCCAGTATCCCCGTACGCGTTGGGTTTATGCCGACGTTATTCAGGCGCAGGCGGCTGTCCTTAATAATGCTGCCCGCGACGAGGAAGTACGCGGCCGAACTGATATCCCCCGGCACCGTAATCTCATCGGGCGCACGATAGCCGCCGTCCTCCACAGGGAAAACAGTAACACTCGTCCCGCTGCGCTCGATGCGAACGCCGAAACCCGCAAGCATCTGCTCCGTGTGATCGCGAGAAACGTATGGCTCTGTGACTGTCGTCGGTGCATCTGCATAGAGACCCGCGAGCAGAATTGCAGACTTGACCTGCGCACTGGCGACAGGACTTTTGTAGTGAATGCCGCGCAGCTTCCCCCCTGTCGGTACAACAACAAGCGGAAGGTTATTGTTCGCATTTCGCCCGTAGATACGCGCCCCCATCTCAGAGAGCGGCAGAAGCACGCGCCTCATCGGACGGCGCGTCAGTGAGGCATCGCCGCTGAACGCGGAGAGGAACGACTGCGGCGCAAGCACCCCCATCATAAGGCGCAGTGTCGTCCCCGAGTTTCCCGCATCAAGTACGTTCATCGGCTCGGATAGCCCATGCAGTCCTTTTCCCGTAACAATCAGTTCGTTCTCGTTCAAAAATTCGATCGCTGTGCCAAGCGAGCGCATCACGCCGACCGTTGAAAGGCAGTCTGCCGCATGAAGGAAATTGTTGATATGCACAGGCGTGTTGCCAAGCCCCGCAAACATGACGCTGCGGTGCGAGATGGATTTATCCCCCGGTATATCGATCATGCCCTGCCAGCCATGGCGCGCAGGTTCAATCGTTTTCATCTCAGTCATTTACTACCCTTCCAAGTTCCAAACACTATAGCAGCCTGCCGCGTACCCCATCGAGAATGCCGCCTGCAGGTTGTAACCACCCGTATTGGCGTCCACGTCGACCAGTTCGCCGACGAAATAGAGATGCCTTATGATCTTGGACTCCATCGAGCGTGGGTCGATCTCATGCGTCGCGACACCGCCCGCCGTTACAATTGCTTCCGCGATGGGGCGTGTCCCCGTGATTGTCAGAGGGAGCGACTGTAAGGCACGCACAAGACGTTCACGTTCCTTTGACGAAATCTGTCCGACGACGCGCTTGGTGTCAAGTCCCGCCGCATTCAGCACAATGTCAATCAGACGCCTTGGCAGAAGATCGATCATACCGTTGTGAAGCTGCTTCTGCTCGTATGCCGCAAAATCCCGATCCACACGCTCTCGCAGCTTCTCATGCGTCAACGCAGGTTTGAGATTCAGCCGCAGTTCGATGTCCTTTTTCCCCTCCATCAGGAGCTCCGATGCACGACGGCTCAGTCGGAGAATAATCGGTCCCGTGACACCGAAATGCGTAAAGAGCATCTCTCCGAAAAAGTCCTGTTCTTTCTTCCCCGCATGATACAGTATCGCGCGCACGTTCCGAAGCGACAGCCCCTGCACGTCCTTCACCCAGCTTTCCCGCGTCACAAGGGGGATAAGCGCTGGAAAGATCGGCGTGACCGTATGCCCTGCCGCGTGTGCAAATGCGTAGCCGTCCCCCGTTGAACCCGTCGCAGGATAAGATGCACCGCCCGTCGCAAGAATGACGGCATCCGCTTCGAGCTTTGCACCGTCTGCCAGGCATACGCCAAGCAATACGCCATCCTCGATAACGAGTGCATGCACCGTTGTGTTGATACGAACTTCCACCCTTAGATCACGCAGATATTTCAGCATGGCGTCCACCACTTGGACAGCACGGTCACTTTGCGGAAAAACACGGTTGCCGCGCTCAATCTTGAGCGGAACCCCCAGCCTCTCGAAGAACGCCATCACGTCTGCATTGTCAAAGGCACGCAGGCTGCTGTTGAGGAATCTGCCATTTCCTACAACATTCTTGATGATGTCAGGGATCTCATCCGCGCTTGTGACATTACAGCGCCCCTTTCCCGTGATCATCATCTTGCGCCCGACGCGCGGCATCTTTTCGAGCAGGGTCACACTGCCCCCGTGTTCCGCTGCCGCAGCGGCCGCCATCATTCCCGCAGGACCCGCGCCTACGACGAGAATCTTCCCCACTGTGCATCACCCCAGCTATTTTTTTCAGTTCATGGATCTCATCTGAGGTCAGATGGCGGAAAGAACCACAGGAGACCCCATCCAGCGTCAGCATGGCAAAGCGGACACGACAAAGTCTCTGCACACGGCAGCCAATGGCAGCAAACATACGCCGCACTTGTCGCTTGCGTCCCTCGTGGATGATCGTCTCGACGACAGTACGTTCTCCCTCTCTGTGCAGAACGCGCAGCCGTGCAGGAGCCGTTCTTCCGTCGTCCAGAAGAATCCCATTCCGAAGTGCAGTAAGTCCATCCTCAGTGACGTTTCCCGTGACCTCTGCACGATATACCTTGTCAATCTCAAAACGCGGATGGAGCAGTCCCTGTGTCATGGCACCATCGTTGGTAATGATCAGAAGCCCCTCCGTATCGGCATCCAGCCGACCAACAGGATAGAGGCGCGCGGGAAAATGCGGCAGAAGATCCAGTACTGTTCTGCGCCCCCGATCATCATATGCCGTCGAGAGACAGCCTCGCGGTTTATGGAGCAAAATATAAAAACGTCTCTCATTGCGGCGAATCGGTGTGCCGTCCACAGCAATCTCATGCCGTGCTGCATCGTACTTGCCGCCGAGCGCCGTGACGGGCAGTCCATCGACTGTCACACGCCCAGCACGAATGAGCGCCTCTGCAGCACGCCTGGATGCTGCCCCTGCATTGCTGATGATTTTCTGCAATCGTTCTTCCATCGTGTCTCCTACCGCACCTTCACCGACAGTTCTCCCATCAGCTCCGTGAGATCCTCCCGGACTTCCGGCGACCCATCAATCCAATAGGAAGAGTCCAATTTACGCCAATGACCATCACTCTTTACGTAGACCGGATGATCGCCTGTATGCTTTGCAAACAACTCCTTCATCTTCGTCCACAGTGCTTGACGATCTGCATCTCGCGGCGGCATGAGATAGAACGAAACTCGGTATTCGCTGATCGGCCAAATCTCATCAGCAAGAAGCTTTGGTTCCTCTCCTGCCGCATCGACACGCCCCTGCACGACAAGAACACTCTCCGGCTCCAGATCGGACACATGCGCATAGAACACACGCGGAAACACTGTAACTTCGATGCGTCCGCTGAAATCCTCCATCTCAGCGAAAAGCATCGTATCACCTTTTTTTGTGGTATAACGTTTCGTATTGGTCAGTATACCGCCAATACGAACGAGTTGACGATCTTTTCGCAGTTCCCCACGAATATCATTGATCGGCAAAAGGGAGGAAAGCGTATCGCGGTAGTCGTCCAGCGGATGCCCGGTAATATAGAACCCGGTGGCTTCCTTCTCCCACATCAAACGCTCCTCTGCAGTAGTCGGCGGGACATCGGGAAAGTCCTGAATCTGTTGGACGCTCTCCATCGTATCCGAACTAAACAGCCCAATCTGTCCACTCATGCGGTCACGCTGGCTGCGCGCAGCATCCTGCATAGCAAAATCAAGCGAATATAAGAGCTGATTCCGCTCTCTCCCCAGACAGTCGAAAGCTCCGCATTTGATCAGGCTCTCAATGGCACGTTTATTCATCGTACGCATGTCAACACGTGCACAAAAGTTTACCAGAGAGTGGAATTTCCCGCCCTCTGCGCGCACCTGCACCATGCTCCCGATCGCCGCCTCGCCCACATTGCGAACAGCCGCGAGCCCAAAGCGTATAGCACCGTCCTCGATGCTGAAGCTTGCTGTGCTTGCATTGATGTCGGGGGGAAGAATATTAATTTTCATCTGATGGCAAAGCTGAATGTAGACCGGAATCTTGTCCGTCTTGTCCATGATGCTGGTCAATACCCCCGCCATAAACTCTACGGGATAATGCGCCTTCAGATACGCCGTCTGCCATGCCAAGAGGCCATACGCCGCACTGTGGGATTTGTTGAATCCATAGTCGGCAAAATGGGTCAATAGATCAAAAATGTGGTTCGCCAGTTCCGCAGCAATGCCGTTCTTCTCACAGCCCTGGAGAAAAATTTCTTTCTGTGCCATCAGGAGCTCATGTTTTTTCTTGCCCATGGCACGCCGCAGGAGATCAGCCTGGCCAAGCGTAAATCCGGCAAGAACTTGAACGATCTGCATGACCTGTTCCTGATAAAGGACAACGCCGAACGTCTCCTTTAGAATTGGTTCAAGCAGAGGATGCATGTAAACAACATCCTTTTTCCCATGCAGCCCATCAATGAAGTCCGTCACCATGCCGCTCCCCAAGGGTCCGGGTCGATAGAGGGCAACCGTCGGAATCAAATCGACAAAGCCCTTCGGCTGAAGCTCCTTAACAAGATTTGTCATGCCTGCAGATTCCATCTGAAACACTGCACCTGTATCGCCATTGCACAGCATTTGTGATGTTTTTTCATCAATAAGAGGAATCCGATCCATGTTGATGTCCACGCCATGTGACTGACGTATATTTTCTACGGCATCGGCAATGATGCTGAGCGTACGCAAGCCCAAAAAATCCATTTTGAGCAGGCCGAGAGCCTCGACATCGTCCTTGTCATACTCCGTAACAAGCGTTCCCTCAGAAACCCACACAGGAACCTGACTGGTCAGCGGCGACTTTGCGATCACAACGCCGGCGGCATGGATAGAGGTGTTGCGCGGCAGTCCTTCGATCTTACGCGCAAGATCAATGACACGATGGGCCTCCTCATCCTCCTCATACCGCCTGCGAAAGTCGGCGGACTCCTTAAGCGCACGATCAAGTGTAATATTCAGCTCGGCAGGGACGAGTTTGGTAATGGTCGACACTTCACCAAACGGCATCTCGAGAACGCGTGCAACATCACGAATCGCTCCCTTGGCCCCCATCGTTCCAAAGGTGGCAATCTGAGCGACATGATCCTCGCCATAACGTTCTTTGACATACGAAATAACCCGCCCGCGGTTGATGTCGTCAAAGTCGATATCAATATCCGGCATCGACACACGCTCTGGGTTAAGAAACCGCTCAAAGAGAAGAGCATAACGGAGAGGATCAATGTTCGTGATGCCGAGCAGAAAGGCAACAATGCTGCCTGCAGCAGAGCCGCGCCCCGGACCGACAGCGACGCCATGTCCGCGTGCATAATTAATGAAGTCCCACACAATGAGAAAGTAGCTGGCATATCCCATCTTATGAATGACGCCGAGCTCGTAATCCAGACGCTGATGCACCTCATTCCCCGCCGCAGGATAACGCGCAGGAATACGCTCCGTACAAAGTGCACGGAGATAGTCGTCGTCTGTTGTATATCCGCCAGGAAGCGGATAGAACGGCAGCTGCAGTTCACCGAAGGTAAAATCCACTTGACATCGCTCTGCAATTTTCGCCGTATTCTCTATTGCACCTGGATAGTCGGCAAAGAGAGCCGTCATCTCTTCCTCAGATTTCAGATAGTAGTCAGGTCCGGAAAAGCGCATCCGATCCGGGTCATTGAGCGTACGTCCTGTCTGCACACAGAGGAGGATGTCATGAAACTCGCTGTCTTCCGTATTGACATAGTGTACATCATTCGTAGCAACGAGTCCGATGTTATGTTTTTCCGCTAGACGACGAAGCGTGCGATTGACCTTCTTCTCTTCAGGAAGTCCATGATCCTGAATCTCCAAGAAGAAATTATCTCTGCCAAAGATGCCGCTGTACTCACGCACCAGCGCATCGGCAAGCTCCATGTCCCCACGCAGAACCGCCTGCGGTATCTCTCCTGCCACACAGGCAGACAGGGCAATCAGCCCTTTATGGAAGCGCCGAAGAAGCTCCTTATCGATGCGCGGCTTATAATAATATCCCTCGATGTTGGCGAGGGATATGAGCTGAACCAGATTGCGATAGCCGCATTCATTTTCTGCAAGCAGAATCAAATGATAGTATCGCGTGCCGTTTACCTCGGCACGCTCCTGCCGCTGACGCGGGGCAAGGTAGACCTCACAACCGATGATGGGATGAATGCCCTGCGCCTTGGCCTCCTTATAAAATGCAACAGCTCCATACATAACACCGTGATCGGTCATGGCGACCGCATCCATGCCGAGTTCCTTCGTCCGACATACAAGCTCTTTAATGCGGCTTGCACCATCCAGCAAGCTGTACTCTGTATGTACATGCAGATGCGCAAAGGCCATTGATGGATTCACCTCCCCTCATTCTAGGTAGAAAAGTTCTCGAATTCCTCACGTGCACGACGATGCAAAAATCGATGCCAGATTTCCCGATATGCCGACTCCAGTTCTTTCATATATCCACCAGCATCCATCAGCGGCGAGCGTTTCATATTGGTGCGCAGCCCGGCGTGATAACCAGCAATCAGTTTGGGGGATTCAGCGAGCTGAACAGCACGTCGAACGTAGCTAATATCATTCTCGACGATCAATTCGCGTACACCGGTATTGGTTAAAATGGAGGCACCAAAGCGCGAGCCATGTGTGCGTCCGCGCATAGAAATCACAGGGACCCCCATGTAGAGTGCCTCACACGTCGTCACCCCGCCATTATATGGCGCCGTATCAAGAGCTATATCAATATCGCGATACTGCTCCAAATAGTCTGGACTGAACGGGCGAAACTCGACACGGTCAAGATCAAAATTCACCATAGAAAGACGCTGTTTGGCATAGTGCAGTCCGGCATCAATGCTCGCAATCTTTCCCTTAATCACCAGTTTTGAGTCCCGCACTGCATCCAGGATACCACGCCATAGGAGGAGCATCTCATCTGTCACTTTGGCAAAGTTGTTAAAACTGCCAAACGTCACATACCCATTTTTATAGACGGGCGCCTCATAGCCCGATTCCGGCATTGCTCGTACTTCCTCCGGCATATAGCAGAGATGGGAGTGCGGCAGACGGAGAATCTGCTCGGTAAATCCGCTCTCTGCCATCGTATCCCCCTTGGGAATACAAACCTCATCCGAGAGAAAATAGTCAATCGTATGTAATCCAGTGGTATTTGTATATCCAATGCCGGACATTTGAACCGGAGCAGGCCGATACGCCATGATGGGCAAAGCATTGTCCTGCGAGTGCCCTGAAAGATCCACAAGTATATCTATCTTATCCTCGGCAATGAGGCGTGCTGCCGTCCGCGGCGGACGTCCGCGCAGATCACGCCAAGTCACACGACGCGTACGAAAACGTTCCGTAACGGAATCACTCCTGCCAAGCGCATAGCAGAACACCATAAAGTGCTCCCCATCAAAATGCCGAAGCAGCGGAGGGAGAAAATAAGATACGGCATGTTCACGAAAATCCGGGGAGATATACCCAATACGAAGCTTCCGCTGTGTGGAACGCGTCACATCTTCATGTGTATATGGGGTAATATTCAGCAGTTCATCATAGTGCTCTGCCTTTTTCCGCCCCTCCTGTGCCCCGAGAGATCGATAATTACGCATAAAGAGATACTTGCTGTAAAGCTCTGCTGCCTCATCATGGTCATCAGCAAGACGACTCGACATGAGCAGTTCGTGTGCTGCCCCCTTTGCCTCACCCGCCAAATATAGAGCGTCAGCAAGCCAGCCGCGCGCACGTTTCAAGATCTGATGGTAGATGATATAAGAAAGATCTTCTTCACCAAGAACCTTCTCTTTATAGGACAGCTCTTCGACCAAATCCGCCAGAAGGGGGATTTCCTCATCCAGCCGGAAATCAAGTGCCGCAAGCCCAGCCTTTACTATGCGGGCTCGTGGATGGCGCGGCTGAATATCGAGAACTTGCTCAGCAAGCTTCTCTGCTTCATCAATACGGCCACTATACAGCGCAGCTTCTGCATTGACTGCCATTGCATCAACATCGCCCGCCTTAAGACGCTCGACCTCCTGCGCACATGCACGCATCCCCTTCAGATCACCATCCGACGAAAACTGTGTTGCGAGGCGCAGCCAATTCAGCTTCTCCTCCGCAGCATGCTCCTCATGCGGCACACGATCCTGCATATTCATCCCCCCTCTCCAGTTTATCTTTTCTTAGACCTCCGGCTGCAATTCTCTGCCATACTCCTGCAAAAAGATCTTCTGATCGTGTTTATATTCCAGTGCAAGCGGCTTTTCCTGCGGACAGTGAATGCACCAAAAGTCTTCCTCCTGATTCGGAACAACGACTCTGAACTCGTGGCGCCGCATCTCCATGCACATCGATGTATCATAGAAGTGCCAGCCCGCAAATAGGTCCTCCCGCCAACGGATACCATACTGTATCGCCATAAAGAGACCGTCCACCGACTCAACATCTATGTATGGTCCATCGGGCTCCATACACCGGGAATCAATGACACTCTCCGTCTCACAGTGATGAAGTACACGCCCATAAGTACGCAGACCGTCCCACCAGACGCCGGAGTGCGGCAGACTCCGACAGCCAATCACGCCAATAATACCGATCGCCTCATCACGGAAAATAGAGAGCAGATCGGCAATCAAATTCTTATTGACAACAAGGACATCCTGATGCAGATACACCATGTAGCGCGCATTGGTCGCACGCGCCCCTTCATTGTACCCTGCGCACATAGATCGTGCGCCGCGCACGGGGATATACTCGACCGTCATCCCTGCGGGAACAGAGAGTGTCTTGAGATAGAGAAGACACTCACGGTACATATCTTCATCATTTACGCAAGTGATAAAGGCAACCTTATTCTCATCCACGAACGCTGTCGTCTGCTTTCTCGTCATTTATGCATTCTCTCTGCAAACTCAGATACAACTCCTGCCGAACAGGGTCAACGCTCTCTGCGGCACTCTCCTCAAGAACCTCATGAATATACGCCAAGTGCTCATGTGAATAGGAACAGAGTGCACGATAGAACGTCTCAGTGTGCACCACTGTTTCACGAATCAACGCAGCGAGATAGGCAGGAAAAATGTCCAGCTGTCCGATCAGCATCCAAAGCTGATGAACTGACTCCACACGTATAACGTCATACTCGATGCGATGAAGCAGTCGTACAATGCTCTTACGTTGTCCAGATGTATACATTGATTTGATCAGAGAAAGTTCCGGCATTGACCGATCTGCACGAACAAGATAGAACTCTGCCTCCAGATCATCGCCGTGATTCTCGAACCCCGCTGCCACAAGCCGATCGATGATTCCTGGCGGTGCTTTCCTTTGCTGTGCTCGGACACGCACGCTCTTATAAAAGGAGGCGTATAGCAGCTTCTCAAATTCTTTACGTGCATAAAGACGCGAAACAATGGAATAATAGTGCCCATCCATAAGATCTTGCAGGACAGACCAATGGCGTATATTACGGAAACTCGTTAGGAAGGCACCTGTATCTTTCAAAAACATCGAAAATCCTGCAGCAATATCCTGCGGATTGTCTGCATTTTCCAATGTCAAATCGGAAAGAATATAGTCGAAATAATTCTTCTCATACGGCAGGGGTGTCGTGATGTAATCCAGTTTCTGCCAATGAATGCCAGTGGGAATGTCCAGCGCGTCGCATTCAGCACCTACTGCATAAAGTTCTGCCTTAGGAAACATTTGCTGCAGCTGCGGCAGATATTCCAGACTCTCAACGACAAGAACCCGCAGCGGAGCAGCATCGGGTACAAGAAAAGAGAGGAGCTCTGATCGAATCTTTTCAGCCAAACAATGCCCTCCCCATTCTGCAGTGCCAATAAAAGGCACATATTGGACTCATTATAACACAGTCCGCAAAGAAGTTGTATCCATATTATTCGTCAAATGCCGTGCCGTCAAGCAGCGGCAGAACAAAGACGACCGGCGCCTCATACGGATGGATCTCCCGAATCGCACGCATCGTTTCATCAATACGCCGTTCCCCAACGCGCACTTCAACCTTTAGCTCCTCTGCCTCTGTAATCTTGCCCGCTTCTCCCTCATAAGGATCTGCTCCTGCAAGCGTCCGCCATGTCCCCATTACAGGACTATAGGCAAGGCAGGAATCATAGTTCCCGATATGCCCGGCATCCACTTCCTGCAGTGCCTTTTGGAGTGCAGAAAGATGGGTTCGCGGAATAAATATTTCCATCTTTACATACTTCATGGATGCAAACTCCTATTATCTCCTCATATTAAGGAGTCACTCGATGCTCAGTCCGACATCACAGCGCAGCTGTATCGCCTCAGCAATATGAGACGCTCCGATGATCGTTTTTCCATCAAGATCGGCAATCGTCCTTGCCACTTTAATGATGCGGTCATGCGAACGTGCCGACAGCTGAATGCGGTGAAATGCCGCTTCCAGCAGATGCTCTGCATTCTCTTCCATCGTACAGTACTTCTTGATCATGCTGTGATTCATCTGTGCATTACAAAAGAGGCCGTAACGCCCTAGGCGCTCCCGCTCAATCGTACGTGCCCGCACCACGCGGGCGCGAATTGATGCAGATGACTCAGCCCGCTGCGTCGCGTGCAAATCCGCATAATTCACACGTGATACACGAATATGAAGATCAATACGGTCTAATAACGGTCCCGACAGCTTTCGTGTATAACGTTTGATCTCCCCCGCAGA
Organism: Centipeda flueggei ATCC 43531; assembly: GCF_000160695.1. Taxonomy (GTDB): domain Bacteria; phylum Bacillota; class Negativicutes; order Selenomonadales; family Selenomonadaceae; genus Centipeda; species Centipeda flueggei. The sequence continues at coordinate 302,523 of NZ_GG694006.1, forward strand.
ACATTCACACGTATGATCTTTGTCTCCGAAAAATCCGCAGGGGCACGGATTCATTGCCGCTACCAAAATGATACTAGAGGGAAACGTCAGTGTTGCGTTTGCACGCGACACTGTAATCTGGCGATCCTCAATCGGTTCACGCAGCACCTCAAGCGTCTTCTTGCTGAACTCCGGCAGCTCGTCGAGAAAGAGTACGCCGTGATGCGCGAGTGTCACCTCGCCCGGACGCGGGATACTGCCTCCGCCGATCATCGCCACCGTCGAGGATGTATGGTGCGGACTGCGGAAGGGGCGCGTGGTCACAAGCCCCGTATCCTTGCCGAGCAGCCCCGAGATGCTGTAAATCTTTGTGATCTCGATGGCTTCTTCCTTCGTCAGCTCTGGCAGAATCGAAGACATCCGACGTGCCAGCATTGTCTTGCCCGAGCCGGGTACACCGACCATGAGGACGTTATGCCCTCCCGCCGCTGCAATTTCAAGCGCACGCTTCGCCTGATACTGCCCCTGTACGTCTGCAAAGTCATCGGTAAAGGCTGCATCCGTTTTCTGCTCTGTCAAGTGTGGCACAGCAGGAGTCAGCACCTCTGTGCCAGTCAGATGACGCACAAGTTGCGCCAGATTCTCGACCGCATAGACCTTCAGCCCATCAATGAGGAGTGCCTCGTCTGCATTGGAGGGTGCAACGTAAAACTCCGTCAGCCCATGTTCCCGCGCCGTAATCGCCATTGGGAGAATCCCGCTGATCGGACGGCAGTTCCCATCAAGGGAAAGCTCTGCCGAGAAAAGCGCACTCTGCACTGCCGCCTCGGGAACCATACCGTAGGATGCAAGCAGACCAACCGCAATCGGCAGATCAAGCCCCGAGCTGTCCTTTCGCACATCGGCGGGTGCAAGATTCACCGTCACCCGTTCCTGCCGCAGCTGAATGCCGGAGTTGCGGATTGCCGTCCGTACCCGCTCCTTAGACTCCTTTACCGACGTATCGGGAAGCCCGACCAGCTCAAAGCTCGGCAGCCCGGGCGACACATCCACCTCAACGTCGATAATTCGTCCGTCTATCCCGAGGGTCGTCGCACCATAGGTCTTTGCAAACAACGGCCTTCCCTCCTACGTTTCAAATATAAGAAAATTATAACACAGGATAGGGGAAGATGGCTAATGATTCTTTGCAAAAGAAAAGAGATTCCAAACGTCGATTAGGATGAATGGAATCTCTAAATGCCTATAGAATGTAGTGGATATTATCAGTGCAGACGTGTTTCGAGTTTGGATGTTTGATCAATTCCCAGAAAGAGCTTCATAGCCATAGCTGTCATAATTTGCATCCTCGATGCCCACATCAGAAAGAACGAGCTAGTTCTACATGAGGCACATCTGTCCGTTATCATTTACCTCCCAAGTGTTCATGAACAACATTGAGGAGTTCCAACATAATCTGAGGATCAAAGTCGTCGCGAATCCTATGAAAGCTCACATCCCCATCCTTAGTCCCAATGAGCTCTCCCGCATCATTGTAAAACTCTAAATATAAGGTCTTATAGCGATACGGCTCGTTATAGTCATACTCGGTGCTGATAAGGATATAGCCTTCCTTACGATTGACAAATTTCGTCTTTACCTTACCGTGTGAAGTTGTGAAATCAAAAGCCACACTGTCCCGATCGAGATAAAGCACCCCTTTATCATTTGAACTTATAATCTGCCAATCCGCTGCCGAACATACCGTTCCAAACAGCATAATAAACATCGTCATCAACAGACACATTTTCTTCATCATTTTCATCTCTCCCGGTTATGCGAATACATGATGTGAGCCCACCGTGTTTTTATATCTTACAGTGCGTAATATACAGATCACTCTTTATCGTAAGAATGCCCCAGATAGCTGAGTGAAAAATCCAATATCTTGTCCTGCACACTGTCATCCTGGATGTAACGCCACTCCTCATTGCGTTTCGTTTGATACTTCCAATAGTGATCTTTTATGCCTCTACAAAATTTATAGTGATCCTGTCCGATCATCTTTTTCCCTTATGATATGAATATCCTTGATCATCGGTACAAACATATGGTCTTTTCATCGAATTCGCATGAGCAGATGTGACAAGAACGACCATCAGTCCAAGAAGCAGAATGGTAAAGCTACACAAAAATTTTCTCATGTCCCCTATCCTCCACTAAAATTTAACTTCGCTCACCAACATAGATCAAAAAATTCTCCATAATGGCATAAATCGCGCTCCTTGGGGGAACTTCAAAGTAAGTTTCATCACCGTCTGATGTGGCAAGGAGTACATCATTCTCATCGTAGAGCCGCTGCATTGTCCTTTTACAAAGCGGTGGTTCCTCAAATTTATAGTGGAATGTTCCGATGGTATACGTCGATTGATGAGGCATATAAATTCTAGCACGTACATGCCCTGTTTTCCCATCGCGATCATAATACGCACTGTCAAAGTCGAGATAAATCCGTGCATTACCGGGAGCACGTGACACAAGTGTCCAATGCTCTGCCGAACAGACCGAAGTAAACGATAGACACATAAGCAAAAAACAGATAAAACATATAGTACGCTGCATCATTCTTCCTCCATACACAAAATTATTTTACATTCTATGTGTTTCTATATAAAGAAGGGGGAATCCCTTCTCAGCTTTTATTTTTCCAAAAAGAAATTCTTAAGAACTTGCTGATGAGTCAGATCGAGGCAGCTTTTCCTCTGTCAAGAAGACAAGCCATATGCATAGTAAGGACTATGCCGAGGATTTGTCGAAATGGACAGTACGCCCCCCGCTAAGATAATGTGGTTGAATTTATTAGTCCTTCAATAAAAAATTACAAACATCTAAAAACAAGCAGGATTCCAAAAGAAAATGTAGAATGGAATATACAAAATCAGCTTTTTGGGGCAAGTCGCCAATATGTCTTACTCTTCTTCATAAAAGCAAGGAGAAACACTTATGAAACTACTTCCATCACAAATTATTGTGCTAATCATCACGCTTTCCTGCATGATCACAGCCTCCTCTGCCGCGGCAGAGATGCAAGACAGACCTTTGGCAAAGGTTAGATATACAGATTTTGTAGACCGTGTCAATGAGATGCTTACACTCGAAATTTTTCACACAACTCTGTCCCCTATCCGTTATGACAAAAATATGTCAACCGCGAAAGAGGACGTATACACGACGAGAACAAACAGCGATATGTTGGTTGCTTTCTATATACAGGACGGCTTAGTATGTAGCGTCGGTGCCCAATTCAATCAGCAGGACAAACAGAGAGCCCGCGAGGCAGTCGATGTCATGGCTGCCGTCGGTCTCGCCATGGGCATGACGCCTGACGAAGTGCGACAGGTCTTGAACCTAAAACCGTTCGAGAATGCGCTCTGCGGTAAAGCTCACTGTATAAGAACAGGAACAGATGTTTACCTTGTAACTACGAAACATGGACGTGATCTTTTCATGGCTGTCTATGCAGATCCATATCCACATCCATGACACGATCAGCTCATAGACAGATATACTGATTCCTAACTAAAACATAAGCATTGGATCGCTCTGCACGAGAAAGGAACGTTGTGAGAATACTGCGGAAAAGATGATAAGAAAAAGCATTGAGGACGTCACATAAAATGTAAAAATTACAATATGTAAAAACGAATCTGTGTTGCCGTTACACGTCTAACGGCAACAGATGACTAGTCCAACTCTAGTATGTTGAGGATCCTTTTCCTATTAAGGAAATATAGATAAGCAGCCCTCCTGTTGTATCTTTCTACAACGGGAGAATTGTTGTCTGCTTTTAGTCTTTATAGTAATGCAGCCGTCCGATATATCCTAAAGCGTAATACAATATTTTGTCCTGTACACTATCGCTTTGAACATAACGCCAACGCTTATCCGAGGAAGTATGATACTGCCAATAGTACTGCCCTTTTTCTTTTTTATAAGTATATACATCCCTACCAATCATTTTTTTCTTATCATATTGTTGAATATATGTAAAAAACAATAAGTTTGGTTCATTTTCTGCAACAATAACAACAGCTAAATCATGACTGAAAGAAACTGTTCTTTCGATATAGTAATCATACCCTTGATCATCTGTACATACATAGGCTCCTTTAAATTTGTCAGCAGAAACAACTGCCATTGAAATCAGCTGAATACCTATGAAGACACTCAAAAATACAGATAACATTCTTTTCATTTTCTCTCCACCTTTTTGTAAATACATCAAAAATATTCAGCACAATTTAAGTTCGAAAATCCACTCCTTTCGCATATTTATAGTCCTAGGATCTCGACGCAAAAAGAGCAACACCTATATATCCATTCTTATGTCGAAGTGTAACAACTCGAATAAGTTTTCCAGACTTTTTGCAGAAAGCCTCACCCACCATAGTATTTTCTTTCCAAGGTTTTAGTTTAAACAGGCTATTGAATTCATCTACGGTCATACCAGCAGCAAGGCAAGCAGACATAATAACTTCAGCCGCACCTTGTTGTGCCATCTGATTCCCCTGCCGAAAGAGCGCGGCTACTTCATACGTCACACCATTTTTTACATAAAAGATAATATGTGCACCGTTGGACGTTTCAGCTGCATATGCTAGAGTTTCCTCCTCCGACTCATCAGCATCATAACGAGGTGATTCCAATGTTGTATGCAAAACACCTAACCCCAATATGTCATTGATCTTACCCAGAAAATCTGTGTAATATAGATTATTCACTAAGGGATTGTCATCGTTCCAACCGCTTGCATGGACTGCCATACTATATGTCAGAATGTAAAACGCACACATAAATGCAATAGGAATTGGATAAAGAATGCGTTTCATAATTATTGCCCCCTAAACTGCATCTCTATATCACTATTCGCTGGCATGAACTTTAATCGAAGTTATAATACCGCTCTTTACCGTAAACCACATTGTCACAGACCCATTTACATTATATGCATATATAGTTTTGTCTAGACGTTTCCGATACTCTTCATTATCTTTTTCAGAAAGTTTCGGTGCACTATGCCTTTCAGTTGAGACACTATCTGCTGTGCCATATATCTGGGATAATACATTTTCTGGCATCCCAATACTTACTCCATCTGCGGTTTTAAAGTCGCCTCTCCCATCTACGGTAATTGTAGTTACGATATAATTATCATCCGCATTCCATGCTGTCAACAGAATACTTGCTCCCATATAGGAAAGTTCAATTCTATAGCCTGATTGTGACGCATTATACGGCTTTCCAAAAATAGAAAGCAGTTTTTTCATAGAATCCCCTACACAGATACCATTGATTGCCGTCTGCTTCTCGTATATAGAACAACTTATCGGCATAGCGCCAAGATTTCTTGTGTATTCCACCGGACGTTGAGCCGTACATATAGGACTAACAAATAAACAAAAAAAGAACACAAGGCATATCTTCTTGAAATAGTATCTTTCAAACATTGTTTAATTCCTCCACATTAACGTGAGCCATCAATCAGTGTATAAATATTGTCCGAAAAGTTTGGATCCATATATCTTCCTTCTCGTGCGGAGTACCACTGTTGCCCACCATAAAACTTCATGTTATATGCAAGATAAAATGCCATTTCACCATCAAAATAATGCCCTGTTTCAGCCATAGTTCCTACCGGTGGAATATATCGCCATTCATTATCCCTAAAATCCCACCAATACATTCGTCTTGATTCCCAATTATACATGAAATGAGCTGTTCCTGACCCAGAAGGTTCTATATTCCCTCGATCAGCCTCTGGAACATGAATTTCCCTAATGGCAAGTTTATATATTGGAGGATTGTATTCTTCCACGACTAACGATGTTTTATCAATATAAGATGCGTACCCCATATGAGCACCACATAGGATAAAGTTTTTGTTTCCCCACAGATAATTCGGATAATCAGCTCGCACTATCCCATGTGTTCCAAGAACGAGAAAAAACATCATAAACACGAAAAGTTTCTTATACATATTCACAAATTGGTATTTTCCCATCATAATTCTCCCTATCTGATACATTTTTCATTTGGATATAGTTGAGCTTTATTATTACTATTTTATATATATTAGTATAACATAAAATCTAGATTTTCTCTATAAAAATCTATCTGTCAGCCATGTTTCCAGTTATTTTATACTACATTAACTTCAATCCCGCCCTTGAAAATAACAACTATCACTCCATCCTCCTTCACCACAATGTGATCGAGCAGACCTCCCCATAGCTCCTCGTCAAACTCAACCTGCTCCCCACTAATACCGCATACCGCTTGAATCATGCCCTCCAAGGTCTTTCTCTTGCTCTCCCTCTCGGCAATTTGCTCGTCCAACCTCGCCAGATGCCCCTGCTTTTCCACATAGAGTCTACGAATCTCATTCTCCTGTTTCAGATATTCCGTCTGATCCTGTGCCACCCGTGAATTCTCGCGAATCAGGTTTTCAAGCCGTTCTGTCAAAACACGAAGTTCCTGCTCTGCCCTATTGTGTTCCTCCATCAGCTCCCTCGTTTGGCAAACGCTGTCAATCAGTGACCGAAGTTCCCCAATCACACACTCCTTGACTTCCACCAAGGAGTTCAGTGCCTTGACGAAAATCCATTTGATTTCCTCTTCCGTCAGATGCCTCGTACTGCACGGCTTGCCCTTGTGGGTATATTTCTTGTTGCAGCGGTATATTACCCTACGGTACTTATCCGTGGAGTGCCATACCTTCGCCCCGTACCAACCGCCACAGCAGCCGCATTTGATTTTGTTCGCAAAGATGCTCACGCCGCTGTGTTTGCCGTTCTGCTCTCTACGCTTTATCTCCGATTGCACAAAGTCGAACAAATACGGTGGGATAATGGGCTCGTGGTGTTCTTCCACATAGTATTGCGGAATCTCGCCCGTGTTCTTCCGCCGCGTCTTATCGAGAAAGTCCGCCGTATACTCTTTCTGAATCAGTGCATCGCCACGATACTTCTCGTTTGTAAGGATGGAGCGCACCGTTGAAATGTACCACTTGTCCTTTCCCGACGGGGATTTGATGCCGCGCTTCTCCAGTTCCTTCGTAATGGCATAAAAGGATCGCCCGCCAAGGAAGAGTTTGTAGATGAGCCTTACGATTTTCGCCTGTTCCTCGTTGATTTTGAAGTCCTTGTCATAGCCGAGGAATGCGCTGTATCCCACACTGGTCTTGCCCTCGGCGAACTGCTTGCGCTTGCCCCATGTGGTGTTTTCCGAGATGCTGCGGCTCTCCTCCTGCGCTAGGCTCGACATAATCGTGATAAGGAGTTCCGTCTTACCACCAATTTTGATACAATCTAACGATGCACCCCCTATACCCGATTAACGATGCACACCCTTGCACCCCCTCAGTCGAAATTTTGCATCCCCCTGTAAGTAAAACTGAACACGGAAATCTAAAAACTTGGTCACCGGGATCTGGATATCGGACAATCTTTGAACTTCGATAAGGTAATTTCGCACATCAATGGGTACAACATTGACCATTGCACCCACAGACTTGAACTTCACACCCGTATTCTTGATTAAAGAATTTTCATACACAAAAACCTCGGACTGCCTATTCTCAGTCCGAGGTTTTTGATTCTAAAATATTCTTAGCCGATCTTCGCCGCAAGCACATCTGCCTCGCGTACCGATGTCACCATGCCGAGATACGTCAATCCGTAGAGATCAGCAAAACGGCGCATTGTGTATTCGCCCGCCTCCAGCATCCACTTCTCAGGTGCTGCACCTTGGAAAAGGAAGGCAATCTGCCCGTGAAGACTCCCCGCCTCGACAGGACCGTAGAATCGATCCAGCAGATTGCGCACAGCGCCACAGATATTGTGCCAATAAAGCGGCGAACCGATGACGATAAAATCCGCCGCCCGCACTTTTTCAAGCACCTCAGAGAATTGATCGCCTGGCAGCTCCTGTCCATAAACATTGATCCGATAGTCCGTAAGATTCAGCGTCTCATAGGTGTGCCCTTGCAGAAACCTCGCTGCAAGAGCTGCCGTATTTCCGTCTCTGTTCGGACTGCCGTTGATAAACAGTATATTCATACCGTTGCCTCCTCATTTTATCTTTGTGCTATCCAAAAATCTGCGGCACGGTTCAGCCATCCTTCGGCAGCAGTGCCCTCACCAAGCCCGAAGCCATGCGGCAGACCTTTAAACACTTCGATCTCTGCCGCCTGTCCGTTTCTGCGGATCGCCTGTGTACGCCGCTGCATCGTCTGCCATGAGGCAATGCCATCGGCCGTCCCGACACAGCTGTATGTCGGCGGCTCTGTACCATAGACCTCCGACAAGTCCGTATACTGCATAATGACGGCGGCAGGACGCGGATATGAACGCTGTCCAAACGCCTCCGTTCCATGCGAACCGACCCACGCTGCCATACGCGCTCCCGCCGAGCCGCCCCAGAGGGAGTAACCACGCATGTCAACGCCCAGTTCTGCCGCATGTTCGTGGAGAAAGGCAACCGCGCGTGAAAGATCTTCGCACGCCGTCTGCGCACGCGGTCGATAGATCAGTGCAAAGGAGTTCACTCCGCGCTCAGAGAGGACGAGCGCATGTGGAAAACTGTCCTGCATCGCCCCCACATAGGCAAATCCGCCGCCCGCACTCACGACGGCGACAGGCGCTCC
>NZ_GG694006.1:311503-324496 GCF_000160695.1 Centipeda flueggei ATCC 43531
ACGACGGCGACAGGCGCTCCCGTTCGCCCACGAAAGAAAAACAGCCCTGTATCACGCTTCGCGGGGTCGCGCCGCATCTCCTCCTCTGTGTAGATCGGATAGAAAATCCGATGCCCCGCCGCTGCGTCTGCCGCAAGCCGATTCACAACTGCCACGGTTCGCGCAGGCGAGATGTGAGAATACCATGCCAGGCGCAGACTGCCGAGCGTATCGCCATCCATGTACCCGCTCTGTACGGGAAAGAGCAGCCGACCGTACGGTGCAAACAGGAGTGCCCTTGCCACATCCTCCACACGGGACTCTGCTGAAAACACGCTCATCTCCTCTCCTCCGCTGCATCGGTGCCGGTCTGTATGTTGTCTGCCTCCCGCGCAAAGGATAAACAGCTGCCGAAGCACAGCATAGCCGCCGCTGCTGCGATGATGCTGCAGACGAAAAGCCGCATACCGTCACCACTACGTTCCCTCATTTCTATTCTTCGCTATGCCTCAATCGTGAATCCTGCGCTCGTGCAGCCATTTCACAAACGCAGGGTCGTCGTGGTTGACGATCTCGCTGTGCCCGAGGTCGAGTTTTGCGATCTCTGCCATCTCCGCCTCATTCAGCGCAAAGTCCCAGATATCGAGATTTACCGCGATGCGCTCAGCACGCACGGACTTCGGCAGGATCGACACGCCACGCTGCGTATTCCAGCGGAGTGCCACCTGCGCCGCCGTCTTTCCGTACTTCTCCCCGATCTTCGTCAGTACGGGATGCGTAAAGATGCCGTGTTTGCCCTCGGCGAGCGGTCCCCATGCCTGCGGCACGACACCGTACTCCTTCATCGTCGCGAGTGCCGCCTCCTGCTGAAAGAACGGATGCAGCTCCACCTGATTCACCATTGGCTTTATCTCCACCGTCTCACAGAAGTTCGCAAGCACGGCAGGATAGAAGTTCGACACGCCGATCGCCCGAATCTTCCCCGCGCGGTGCAGCTCCTCGAGCCGCCGCCACGCGCCGAAGAAATCCCCCATCGGCTGATGAATGAGGTAGAGATCGAGATAGTCCAACCCGAGTTTTTGCAGGGAACGCTCAAACGCCGTACCCGCCGCCTCATAGGAGATATCCTGCACCCAGAGCTTCGTTGTGATGAACAGTTCCTCACGCGGCACACCCGACTTTGCAATCGCCGCACCCACCGCCTCCTCGTTCTGATATGCTGCCGCCGTGTCGATCAGGCGGTAGCCCTGCCGAATCGCCTCGATGGTCACGCGCTCACACTCTGCAAGGTCGGGAATCTGGAACACGCCGAAGCCTTCAAGCGGCATCATTACGCCATTATTGAGTTTTACATTTTCCACTGCCATTTGAAATCCTCCTTAATATCCTTGTTTCGACATCCATTCATAGAGTGCCGTCCGCGCCTCCTCGGGCGACTTCTGCGCGATATGTCCCTGGAGTGCAAAGCCCTCCCTGACATCCGCCTTTGTCACGTCCGCAATCGACCGCTGCGTATCAGAGAGCCCGCTCCCTTCATGTGTGCAGAACGGCAGGATGATCTTGCCCGCGAAATTCTCCCGATCGAGGAAGGTGTAGACAGGCATCGGCATGTCGCTCCACCAGATCGGATAACCGAGAAAGACGACATCGTACTTGCTGAGATCGGGCAGCTCGCCGACGATTTCAGGACGGGCGTTTTCTTCCTTCTCTTGCTTGGCGGCTTCCGTCGCGGGACGGTATTCCTTCGGATACGGCTTGACGGTCTTGATTTCAAAGATGTCACCGTGCGTGCGTTCGGCGATCATCTCTGCAAGAATCTTTGTGTTTCCCTTCTCGATGTAGCCGACACCGCCTGTGTTTTCGTCGGCGCGCGAGAAGTACACGACAAGGACACGCTGATCGCTTCGTGCAGATGCTGTCGTCTGTGTTTCTTTCTGTGCAGAAGTATCTGCGCCCGTTTGCGCATTGCCTCCGCCGCACGCTGTCAGCAGCAGCATCATCGTCGTCATCAGGATTGTCAATAGGGTTCTCATGTCATGACCTCCATTTCATTCGATTCCCATATGTTTACTTTGCCAAATCTATTGCGCAAGTGCGAGCAGTTTCAATAATTCTGCATCGTGGTGATATACGAGCTTCGTATCAGCGTCAAACATCATGGTTGCGCCTCCTTGCAGTGTATAGGCATCCCAATTCGGCATGCCGGGCGCTTCGGGTTTTCCCGTGCGGGCGAAATGAATCCAAGCGCGGCTCATCTGCGCTTCGATTTTCTTTGCCTCCGCGCTTCCGCCGATGCTTTTCTCCGCGCGGTCAATGTTGTGAAATACAAAGGGAATCTCTGCCGTGTGGTAGGACATATGTCTCATCGGTGGCAATGAGGTCATTTTTGTGTACCGTCCCATGAAAGCGATCCGATATATCTGTGCCGAGGGGAAGCGGCATTGCCCACGCGGAGCCGACAGTGAGGCCGAGCGACATAGTCGCCGCCGCGATAAAGCTCTTGCCCTTTTTCATCGACATCATCTCATTCCATCAAAGATTCTTTGCGTAGAACATCTGGAGCTGCGCCACCGCCTGATCCACGTACTCAGGCACCCAGTAGGTACGGATGTGGCTCGCGTCCGGAATCAGGAAAAGCTCTTTGTTTTCCGTGCCGGTCGCCTTGGCAAAGGCATCCTTCGTCATATAGAGGGTGTCCGCCTTCTCGCCTGCAATCATCAGGAGGGGCTGATTGATCAGCTCCATACGATCCTCCACATCAAACGCCATGAGCTTCATAAAGGATTCGGTGGTGTAGATTCCCGTAGCGTTCGGATGACGGTGGGAGAGGCCGTAGTATTCGATGCCGTCGCGATAGAGCGTGTTTTCGGGAAGCTCCGCCATCTTGGCGCGGAGCTGTTCATCGGTGGCGTTCGGCGGGAGGAATCCCTCATAGACAATTTCCCCTGCGAGCTCCTTCTCCCGTGCATCCGCTGCCTTTTGCAGACGTGTCTGGATGCCCTTGATGTCCGCATCCTGGAAACCGTTCCGACGCACCCTGCCGGAGTTGAACATCGACAGCGCGGCAACCGCCTTGATGCGCTTGTCGGTCTGCGCCGCCGCGAGTGTATAGCCGCCGCCGCCGCAAATGCCGAGCGCACCGATGCGGGTCTTGTCCACCTTCGGCAGCTGAGACAGATAGTCCACCATGCCGCTGACATCCTCGATGCGGTTCGAGGGATAGTCCCTCAGTCTCGGCGTGCCGCCGCTCGCGCCCTGATAGCGTGCATCGCAGGCAAGGGCGATGTATCCAAGCTCCGCCAGTCGCTGTGCATACAGCCCTGCCACCTGCTCCTTGCTCGCGCCGTTGGGATGCGCCACGGTCACGGCAGCATATTTCTTGTCGCTCGTTTCATCGTAGTCTGCGGGAAGGTAGAGATTCGCGGCAACCTCGATGCCCTCCACTTCGTACGTTACGGGGCGGATGTTCACCTTGCCCGTGACATTCTCCGTCAGTGCGCCCTGATAGACGAGCCCGAACGGATTCTCGTTCGGACGCTTGCTCTCGCTCGCCGAGGCACCGCCGCCCCCGAATGCAAAGAGTCCGAGAGACATCAAAAGTGCTGATTTCATGATTGATTTTTTCATTGGTAAAACTTCCTTTCCCAAATCCCCAAATGATTATTACTTTTTATCCAAGCCCTTCTCGTGCATCCATCGCTCCATCTCCGCCGCGACCTCTGCGTTGTTGAGGTCGGACATGAGGAAGTGCGTGTTTCCTTTGATGCCAACATCGGGCAGAACGATAATCTCCGCATCGCCGCCATGTGTCCGCACGACCTCCGCCCAGCGGCTTGCGAGGTTCAGCCGCGTGCGCCAGTTGTCGAGCCCCCAGATTTCGTGCGGCTTATCGCCCGTCGGGATCTTGTCGCCGAAATAGACGACCATCGGCGTTTTCAGAAGAGCCTCGAACTCCTCCGCCGTCACCTCCATTCCGCGCGCGGGGAACGGGCTTGTTGTCTCCTCAACCACAGGCACCTCGCCCGGCGGGAACGGGAACGTACCCGGTTCGAGAGCGATCACGCCCTTCACTTTGGGACTGCGAATCGCCGCGAGCCACCCCGGACCGCCGCCCGCCGAGTGCGTGATGAGGACATTATCGCCCGTACGGTCAATGACCGCCTCCATCGCCTTTGCGACAACCTCCACATCGAATTTTCCCGTGTCGGGTGTCATCTGATGGAAGAACTGCCGCAGCGACTCCTCGTCGCGCGGGAACGCCATGCCATCGAAGATCATCGGGTACTGCCCGATGCGGAAGTTGTTGAACCAAAGCTGATCCTGCGGCTGTGCCTTGAGCTCTGCGGGCACGGTCGACTGTCCTGCACGCCCACGGCGCGGCTCGTCGACAATGTAGGTCGTCCATCCGTCTGCGAGAAAGATGTTCTGGAAGCCATCGCGCCCGTCGGGCGTTGTCTCCCACGTCTTGCCCGACTGCCCGTAGCCGTGCAGGAAAATGAGCGCATTCTTCCGCGCATTCACGGGACGCTGCCAGAAAACATAGGCGGCATCGCCGTGCAGTGTCTCACCGTCGTAGTTCGTCGGTTCGCTGTCCTTGTATACGCCGGGCGCGGTAATTGTCACGCCGCCCGCCATAAAGCTGCCCTGATCCTCGATCGTCACGGGACGGCTCAGTGCCTCGACACTCCCCATAAATAGACTCACCAAAAGTGCTGCCGTCAAAGCATACTGTGTTCGTATGATATCATCCTCCTAAAACAGATCTCCTCGGAGAGGACTTGCCCTGCCCTGCCATCCGTAGTACAATGCTATCATAACAGGCGGTAGCAGCTACCGCGCAAGCCCTTTTTGAAATTTTTTGGAGGAAAATCATGTATACAATGAAGGGAGCCTGTGAAGCGACAGGAATGAGCTATGAGACCCTGAAATTCTACTGCAATCAGGGCCTTCTGCCGAACGTCAAGCGTGACGCACACAATCACCGTGTTTTCGACAATCACGATATTGGGTGGCTGAAAAGCCTTATCTGCCTCAGAAACTGCGGCATGAGACTTGCCGAAATGAAGGAATACCTCGCACTCTGTCTCGGCGGCGTCCCCACCATCCCCGAGCGCAAAGAACTCCTTGCAGGCAAGCGTGCGGAACTCGTCGATCGGCTCACTGCTGTCCAAGCATCCATCGACTACATTGACTGGAAGCAGGGATTCTATGACGATGTGCTCGCAGGGCGCACGCCCTACATCAGCAATTTTCTCCCGAATGAAGCGGATGCAGAATCTGCAGAAGAGAACTCTGCACATGGGTGATTCCATAAGAAAATAACCGCTGCACAAGGATACGTTTCCTTATGCGGCAGTCATTTTTATGTGATGATACAATTTCCTAGAGAATCGTCATTTGCTGTCATACAGCATCCGTATTCTCTTTTTCCGTCAAGCACGTCTCTAACTGTCTTATCAAGATTGGTAATTCTTCAAAAACGACTTCCGCTATAATATTCCAGTTTGTTCCATCATAATCATGCACAAGACGATGCCGCAAGCCTGCAATCATCGCCCATGGAATCTCATTATGTTTCGCTTTATACTCCGGGGTCAAGTTATGGCTATGCTCCCCCATATTATATAGCGGCGTTGTGACAAGCCACTGCAACGGCAGCTGTGTCATCAGTGCTTCTTTTTCAATGCTATTTTTTAGGATATATTCCTGCAACCGAACGGCATAGTCATAGATCTTTTGAACTCTTTGTCGATCGGAATACTTCATGCCACCAAAACCTTTTCTTTCATAATTGTTTTGTAGAAATTACTGTCCGGATTGACTTCACCGATCTCAAAAACATCTACTTTTTTCTCTAGCGTCTCTCGCAAATCCTCTGCCAGAGCAAAAATCATCGTTCGCTTAAACTTTTCTCCACCGTAAATCAAAAAATCCAAATCACTATTTTCGTCTGCTTCACCTCTCGCATATGAGCCAAACAAATAAATTTCTTTCACATGGTATTTATCAGCAAGTGGTTTTACCTTCGCAACGATATGTTCCATTGTAAATACAGGCTTCTGCATCATAATCCCTCCTATTCACTCATATCATTATATCACATAACCGCGCAGCTCTTCCCCTTTTCCTCTGATTGCCATACGATGCTGGCAAGAACCACGATCAGGACACTCTTGCTTCATCCTGAAAAGTTAGGCGGCATTTCGTCTATCATTACATTGTATCGTTATCGACGTTACTTCGTTCATTGCCGCTACCAAAATGATACTAGAGGGAAACGTCAGTGTTGCATTGGCACGCGACACGGTAATCTGGCGATCCTCAATCGGCTCGCGCAGCACCTCAAGTGTCTTCTTGCTGAACTCCGGCAGCTCATCGAGAAAGAGCACGCCGTGATGGGCGAGTGTCACCTCGCCCGGACGCGGGATGCTCCCGCCGCCGATCATCGCCACCATCGAGGATGTATGGTGCGGACTGCGGAAGGGACGCGTGGTCACAAGCCCCGTATCCTTGCCGAGCAGCCCCGAGATGCTGTAAATCTTCGTGATCTCGATGGCTTCTTCCTTCGTCAGCTCCGGCAAAATCGAAGGCATCCGGCGTGCCAGCATCGTCTTGCCCGAGCCGGGTACGCCGACCATCAGGACATTATGCCCTCCCGCCGCTGCAATCTCAAGTGCACGCTTCGCCTGATACTGCCCCTGTACGTCTGCAAAGTCATCGGTGAAGGCGGCGTCCTTTTTCTGTTCTGTTGCTTGTGGCACAGCGGGAGTCAGCGTCTCCGTGCCCGTCAGATGGCGCACGAGCTGCGCCAGATTCTCGACCGCATAGACCTTCAGTCCGTCAATGAGGAGTGCCTCGTCTGCATTGGACGGCGCAACATAGAACTCCGTAAGTCCCCGCTCACGCGCCGTAATCGCCATTGGAAGGATGCCGCTAATCGGACGGCAGTTCCCGTCAAGAGAAAGCTCCGCTGAGAAAAGTGCACCCTGCACTGCCGTCTCCGGAACCATACCGTAGGATGCAAGGAGACCAACGGCAATCGGCAGATCAAGCCCGGAGCTGTCCTTTCGCACATCGGCGGGCGCAAGATTCACCGTTACCCGTTCCTGCCGCAGCTGAATGCCGGAGTTCCGAATCGCCGTGCGTACCCGCTCCTTTGACTCCTTCACCGACGTATCAGGAAGCCCGACCAGCTCAAAACCCGGCAGCCCGGGCGACACATCCACCTCAACGTCGATAATTCGTCCGTCAATCCCGAGGGTCGTCGCACCATAGGTCTTTGCAAACAACAGCCTTCCCTCCCACGTTTCAAATATAAGAAAATTATAACACAGGAGAGGGGAAGATGCCTAATGATTCTTTGCAAAAGAAAAGAGATTCCAGGCGCTAAGTGGAGCGAATGGAATCTCTTTTGTATGGGTTTATGGAACCATATCGGATATGGAAACCCGCTCGACGTTCTGCACGATCTTGCCCTCGTAGCAGTCACCGAACAAGGATTCTGCCGCTTCCTTGAGTTCGGATTCGGGCAGCCGTTTCAATCCGCATTTCGTGCGCGGCTGACTGCAAGACCACACCTTAGTTCCCTTCGTCCAAGTGTCACGCTCACACTTGCTGCCGCAGGAGGCGCAGTACACTTTGTTGGTGAAGGGATCTCCTGAAACATCTTCACTACATAGGAGAGAAATGCTTTCTTGCTTTCATGCAACGAGGGGCGTCCGCAGTGTTCGCGGTTGCTCTCGTATACTTCCTGACCGTTGACAGCTCTGTATCCCACGCGCTTCCCGTTGTGGAGCAGAACTCTGCCCCGCCTCAGTTCGTTGTGTACGGTGTTGGGCGCGCAGCCGATCTCCTGTGCGATGCTGCGAAGGGAGCGTCCGTCTCTATGTCTGATCTGGATGATGACGCGCTCTTCATAAGTGAGATGTGCCCCTTTGCGATGCTCCGATTTTGTGGTACATTCTAGTTGTTCCATAGCGTGACTCCTTTGGTAGATTGGTCTGTTCAACTCTATTTTACCATAAGGCTTCCGCTATGGAATTTTTCCTGTGCAACTTGATTTTACAACCTATAAAAATTATTTTTCCAGTGCCTTTTGGAGTGCGGCTTTCATCCGTGTGATGCTGTCTGCGCCGGCAATGCGTTCATCACCGATGATAAAGAGCGGCACGGAGCTGACGCCACGCATATAGGCCTCCGTTTCATCCTGCTGCACTTCGTCCAGATAGAGCGTGTCGAACTTGATCACTTTTTCCGCTTCTTCCATATTAAGACCTGCCGACTGTGCCGCACAGCGCAGAACATCGGGTTCGGAGAGGGCGGCATTTTTGCCGAAATAGGCATCCATGAGAACCTCGATAAGACGGTCGGCTTTCTCCGGCTCTTTGCTTTGTGCATACTTGGTCAAACGATGTGCATCCACGGTGTTGACAAACTGGGCATCGACAAAGTTGAAGTTCAGTCCTTCCTGTCTGCCCATGGCAGTAATGCTGTCGATGCGCTTTTCTGCTTCATCTGGCGAGAATCCGTACTTGCGTACGAAGAGGTCGGTCATGTTGCCTACGGATTTTCGCGGTGCATTTGGATCAAGCTGGAACGCTTTCATTTCAAGTTCAATCGGCTCGGTGGTGTCCATCGCGGCAATGGCTTTTTTCATGCGTGTCTCTCCGATGTAGCAGAAGGGACAGGCGTAGTCGGACCAATATGTGATTTTCATGTGGCATCACCTTTCGTTATGTGATGATAGAGTGGGTTCTTCCTGCGGCAGAGATTCTGCCTGTGTCGTGTGTTGATGCAGATAGTCGATGTAGCGGTTTCCCCACACTTCAATACAATCGAGGACGGGGGTGAACGCGTAACCGATTGGCGTCAGCTCGTATTCGACGCGCGGCGGGACTTCGGGGAAGGCGGTGCGTGTCAGCAGGCCTTCATATTCAAGCGTTTTCAGCTGTGTGGCAAGTGTCGCCTGTGTTGCGCCGACTTCCTTTTGAATTTCGCCAAAGCGCCTTGCACCGGCGGCAAGGGTACGCATGATGAGGATCGCCCATTTCCCTGCGATGAGTTTTTGCGCCGTAGCAAAGGGACAAGAACCGAATTTGTTCATCTGTCGATGGGGGGGCTTTGTCATGGTGATTCCCTTCTGTCTGCATATCGTTCATACGACCTGTTAGAAATAATAGCACAGTTCTTTTGTTAATGCAAGTCGAAAAATTAAAGTTAGTGTTTTTTATGTGTTTCTGATCATATTATTGGGTGGACTGTAGTATAATGAAAATATATAGAAAATCCAACGAAAGTGAGGTAGATACACACGCTCTTTTCCCTGCCCTTTGTATTTATAGACGTGGAGCGGCAATCCTGCGATGGATTCGGCAAGGATGCGCACGCAAGCGTAAACCGCTGTTGTCTGCATCGCAGTCCTCTCATTGACCGCCTTGCCCGCCGCTGTCTGTCCAAACAAAAAGGACAAGCCGCCGAGGTGATTCTTGGGCTTGTCCCGTGAACGGAAGAGTTTTGTGAAGAAGTTCATGGAAACCTCCATTTCAGGTTTGTAATTTTTATGTCCGCTGCAATCTCCCAATCCCCATGTCTTGCACAATATTCGAATTTGATTTATACTAACCATATCAAATGTGGGAAATCCCACTCCTTAGAACGGAGGAATATGTATGCAAGCTGCAATCAAAGGTCGCTATCAGGCTCACTTGGATGCAAAGAAACGTCTGACACTGCGCGGTGCTAAATATGATTATTACGAAGTACAGGAATACGATAACGGCATTATCCTGCTAGAGCCGCGAGAACTGGTTCGTCCAGAGGAAATATCGAAACGTACGCTACAGATGATGGATGAATCCATCCGCAATCTGAATGCAGGAAAAGTTTCTGCACCGATTGACCTCTCCGGATTCTGAATATGGATTTTTCGATTCATATGGGTATTCCTGAAATGCTTGAACTGTGGATGCGTCTGCACAAAGAGAGCATGGATGGAAGTATTTCAAAAGCAGATGCCAACCTTTATAAAAAATGGGGCAAAGCATTAAAACTTCTTGCTTCCAATCCATTCTATCCAAGCCTCCATACACACGAAATCCAAGATTTAACCAGACGGTACGGACAAAAGGTCTGGCAGTCATATTTGGAGAACCGAACCAGTCGCGCCATGCGAATGTATTGGGTGTATGGCCCAGAGCAGAAAGATATTACCATCATCGGATTGGAACCCCATCCCGAAGATAAGAAAAACGGTGCATACGACAAGGTCACGCTGTCAAAACTGGAACCGCTCGAATAAACACTAATTCACAGCAACAAAATTCCTCGCTCATCATAGACACATGCGGAGGTATCATTCCCACACCGAATCGCACGGTCAAGCGCCATGATAAGCACGATCACGCCGTCGATCTTCTCGGTGGATTTCTCCTTGTCCGCCTTGATGTTTCCTGCAGGGTCGGTGCGAATGAATATATTGTCTGCCATCCAGCGCATGACGGGATGCCCGCCGTGCGCTATTTCTTTTCCAGCGTCAGCTTCATCAACTCCTTGGTTGGTGCCCCCATATCCTTAAAGCCCTACCCGAATGGAACAACGGTGAAGCTCATCCCCTCGAGGTTTTGCACCATCTGTACCGCGTCACGTCGCTCAAAGACAATTTCGCGGATGTTGTACTTCTCGCTAAGCCGCTCAATAAACGCCTCGATAAAGCCGTAATGTACGTCATTTTCTCCGGATTTATGATAACCAGATAGTTTCCATACAGACGAGATTCGGAAATCTATGTTGCTTCCTTGCTATGAGGTCAGCATCCAGAACGGTAATCTTCATCATCCCTTGAGCGCGGTAGGCGCTCCATGCCGATTTTCCTACAGAACCACCGAATGTGGTGATGCAGTTCTGCTTTACGATATCCAAAATCTCATTCTCTTTGAAAAGGAATGTGCATCTGACTATAATGTAGGATGGGGAGCATAATGGAATCTATTTTTTCTAGAGGCACTCATCCCCCAACACCAATCTCAATCCCTCCCTTGAAAACAACGACTACCGTGCCGTCCTCCTTGACCACAATGTGATCGAGTAGTCCGCCCCATAGCTCCTCGTCAAACTCAACCTGCTCCTCGTTGATACCACATACCACTTGAATCATGGTCTCCAAGGTCTTTCTCTTGCTCTCCCTCTCGGCGATTTGGTCGTCCAATTTTTCCAAATTTCCCTGCTTTTCCACATAGAGTCCGCGAATCTCATTTTCCTGTTTCAGATACGCATTCTGATCCTGTGCCACCCGCGCATTCTCCTGAATCAGTATTTCGATCCGTTCTGCCAAAACACAAAGTCCCTGCTCTACTCTGTTACGTTCCTCCGTCAGCTCTACCGTTTGGCAAACGTCGTCAATCAGGGATCGGAGTTCCGCAATTACGTTCTCTTTGACTTCCACCAAGGAGTTCAGAGCCTTGACGAAAATCTGTTTGATCTCCTCCTCTGTCAGATGCCTTGTACTGCATGGCTTGCCCTTGTGGGCGTATTTCTTGTTGCAGCGATAGATGACTCTGCGGTATTTGTCGGTCGAGTGCCATACCTTCGCTCCGTACCAACCGCCGCAGCAGCCGCATTTGATTTTGTTCGCGAAGATGCTCACGCCGCTGTGCTTGCCGTTCTGCTCTCTGCGTTTTATCTCCGATTGCACAAAGTCGAACAAGTCCGGCGGAATAATCGCCTCGTGATGTTCCTCCACATAGTACTGCGGAATCTCACCCGTATTCTTCCGTCGCGTCTTATCGAGGAAGTCCGCCGTATACTCTTTCTGGATCAGCGCATCGCCACGATACTTCTCGTTGGTGAGGATGGAGCGCACTGTGGAAATGTACCACTTGTCCTTTCCCGATGGGGATTTGAGGCCGCGCTTCTCCAGTTCCTTAGTGATGGCGTAGGAGGATCGCCCGCCAAGGAAGAGTTTGTAGATGAGCTTCACCACTTGCGCCTGTTCCTCGTTGATTTTGAAATCCTTGTCATAGCCGAGAAAGGCACTGTAGCCCACACTGGTCTTGCCCTCAGCGTGCTCTACCGTGTCCATCCAGCAAGCACGACAAAGTATCTTGCCGAAACGGATCCCGCCTTTGTTGTGAGCGCAGGAAAGAACATTGCTCTTGCAGGAGCGACACTTGCCGCACTGGACAAAAACGACAGTGTTCTTCTCTCTGCGGGCGAGAACATCTCGCTTGACACTAAGAAACTTCAAAGCGAGAAGGATATGACGGTAAGTACGGAGAATTATCGTTGTAGCAAGTCCTGCTATTCCTGCAGTGGCAGCCACTGGAGCCACTATGGCAACACACGGAGCAATAACCGTTGGACAGGCAAGCAAAACCTTGCCGATGACCTTTCAAGATTTAGTGCCGGTACGTCTGGCAAAAATGCAAACGACTCGGTAGACAAGATACTGGAAAAAGCAATACCTAGACCTCCAAAAAGACGGGCAGAACAATACGATAAGACAGGAGGATATGACCATGCAGAAAAAGACTTCAACTCATTAGATTTAGAAGAAGGAAGTGTTAAAGATAGAACAGGTGAAAGAGGAAAGATAAAAACAGGGAAACTGCGTGATGGCAGGGATGTGAATGTACGAGAGAATAGCTCAGAAGGGCATCCTACTCTAGAAATCATTCAGCCTAATAATACACGGATAAAAATAAGGTACAACGACTAATTATAGATTTGGAGGAAAATACAATGTATGGAAAATGGAGTCAATGGAAGCCAGTGTCGGATCTTCCTGGAAAGATGTATACAGAGAAATTGATCGAAACTTGTGATGGCTTGGAGATTACCTTAATGGCACGCGATGACAGTCGCGGCATTAAGATAATTTTCCCCTACTCCGTTATTTCCTATCAAAGTACAGAGGAAGAGAACCGGTGTAAAACACTTGGCTTTTTAGATAAAGAATACGGAACAGATTTTTATGCAAAATGGACGCTGTTTGAAGTGCAGGATTCTGTTCTACTCAAA
>NZ_GG694006.1:324546-426235 GCF_000160695.1 Centipeda flueggei ATCC 43531
TGGGCACGAGAAGAATCAATATATGGCGGTTGCAATGACGCTATCGAAATGTATCGTCATGTGAAGCAATTTACCCTAATTACATCGGACGAGTTTATCGATATCATCACTAGCTATGATCCTGAAATTCAGCTACTATGATTCACGAAAAATAAACACAGCCATTATCTCAACCGAAAACAAATTCAGCGCTGCAAGCATCGGTGCATCCTTCTCTCCGTAGGGACTCCCGAACACCAGCGTCAGCGCAAACAAAGGCAATGGCAACAGTACAGAATCCGTGACCGCCTATTCCCCCACCATCGTTTCTGCAAAGAACGACCTCAGCCTCACCTCCGCCGGCAAGGATATGGACATCATCGGGAGTAAGGCACAGGGCGAGAAGATCACGGCAAAGGTCGGCGGGAATCTCAAGATTGAGACCTTGCAGGAGAAAGAAACCTACGAGGAAGACAACCACTCCACCGGCTTTGGTGTCTCGTGGAACGTCAACTTCTTTGATAAAACCACCGATAAACTTGTTTCGCCAGGTTCTAAAAATGCCTACCGCAAATTTTCCATGCCCAACATCGGAGGTTCCTTCAGTAAAGGAAATATCGACTCCCACTATCGCAGTGCACGCGATCAGGCAGGATTCTTCGCAGGAAGCAAAGGCTTTGATATCTACGTAGAAAAGAATACCGACCTTAAGGGCGGCGTGATCGCGAGCAAGACGACTTCGGACAAGAACCATCTTTCCACAGGTACACTCTCCTTTAGCGATCTCAAAAACGAAGCCGATTACAGTGCAAAGAGTATCGGTGCCTCCTACCACAAATACGGCAACTATAAAAACATGACCGAGGACGAGCAGAACAAAGTTTACAACACCATCGGTCTTGCCCCGAACATCTCCATGCCCGTCAAGGGAGATGCAAGCAGCACAACAAAATCTGCCGTTGCCGCAGGAACAATCGACATCCGTGAGAATCCAGCACAGGACATCTCCGCCCTCAGCCGTGACACGGCAAACTCGCTAAAAAAACAACGATTTTAAATAAATGACAATTAAAGGAGACAGATTATGAAAAACGATTTTGAGGAGAAGTTTACAGAATATCAAGCAGATATGGTATCTATATGTCTTGAGTATGTTGATTGGCGTGCAGATGCTATATATATATACTGCTCATATGAAAGTAATACGATTTATGGTGATTGTTTTTTTGAAATTACTAAAAAAGTTGTAAAGAAGCACCAACTTAATGATATCAAAGGAAAGGAGGAAGGCTTTGAATATGATGTATCTGAAGAGCGACAAAGAGGTCTATTGGATATTATTTCTGAGGACATAGAAAAAATTTATACACTTTGCATGAAATATGGAAAAGACATGCCGACAGAAATGAAACTGGTATATGATGTAAAAAAGAATAGCCTCAAAGCAGACTACTGCTATGAGAATCTATGGACAGATTCTGAAACAAAATTAGGATTACATATTTGCGAAGAATGGTTTGAGGAGGTCAAGAAAAAAGAGGAAGGTTGAGTTAGCGACCTCAAAAATGAAGCCGATTACAGTGCAAAGAGCATCGGTGCCTCCTACCACAAATACGACAACTATAAAAACATGACCGAGGACGAGCAGAACAAAGTCTACAACACCATCGGTCTTGCCCCGAACATCTCCATGCCCGTCAAGGGAGATGCAAGCAGCACAACAAAACCTGCTGTTGCTGCAGGAACAATCGATATCCGCGAGAATAAGTCGCAGGACATCTCTGCCCTCAGCCGTGACACTGCAAACTCGCTCAACGAACTCGGACGTATCTTCGACAAGGCAAAAATCGAAGAACAGCAGGAGCTTGCCGCAGTCTTCGGTGAGGAGGCATTCCGTCTCGCCCACAACTTGAAGGATGATGGCAGCGGACGCAAGATCGCCATTCATATCGCTATTGGGGGCATCATGAGTGCGATCACAGGCGCCGGCTTTGCTTCGGGTGCCATCGGTGCAGGACTCAACGAGGCTCTTATCAAGAACCTAAAGGGTTTAGATCCCGGCACCGCCCAAATCGTCAGCGGCATCATCGGCGCAGCTGCGGCGAAGGCAATCGGAGGAAATGCACAAGCTGGAGCAAGTGCTGCCGCAAGCGGGGCAAAGTGGAATGAATATCAAAAAGATCCTCGTATAAAAGAAAAATTACAAGAAATACTAAAAAAATGAAAAGTTCGATGATCTTAAAGAAAACGAACGTATTATTGTCGTAAAACAAGATGAAAATGGAAACACTATTAGCGTTTCTGTTGATTCTGAAGGAAACTTAAAAGATCTTGATCTACCACCCGAATACGCAGATGCGCACCCTGAAATAAAGAATGGTGCGGTAATTGTACGTCGCGTGACCCTAGGATCGGCAACGGACGATGGCAATACATTTACTGTTTCATTGGGAGAAAACGATGGTCATATATCTAATCTAATCCCCGAACCCAACCAATTAAAAGATCGAGGACAGCAAACTTTCTCTTTTGAAAAGTTTAGCTTTACCACACACAAAGTATTAGATTTTCTCGGATATATTCCAGCAGTCGGTTCTGCAGCAAGTATAGCAGATGGAATCCTATACGTTGCAGATGGAAATTATGAAGAAGCTATACGATCTGTCGGAATGATCATTCCTGGTGCAAAATATCTCAAAGCCGCAAAGAAATTGACTGGTGTGCTGGGAATTTCACGCCTTATACGAACCGAAAAGAATGTTCCAGTGCGTTTGCCGGCAGGAAAACCGGCCTCTTCTTCTATACCGCTGGAAGATCTTGGAAGGATAAAGCCTGGCTCAAAAGACATATACATGCCGGATGGCAAGTCTCTACGCCCCAATATTCAATATAAGGCGGGAGAATTCGAGTATTTGTATAAGACCGATGAGGCAGGGCGTCTCAGCCAATTCAAGACAGACAATCTTCAGCTTACTGAACGTGATAAGAGGCTCAGGCACAACCCGAATACTCCTGGCAAACAAGAAGGAGACCAAGCAGCTCATCTTGCGGCAGATCGTTTCGGGGGTTCACCAGAGCTCGCGAATCTGGTATCTCAGAGTTCACATGTAAATCTGAGTGAGTACAAGAAACTAGAGAACGAGTGGGCGAAGGCCATTAAGGAGGGAAAGAATGTACAAGTTGAAGTAAATGTATTGTATGAAGGATCTAATGCAAGACCATCGTCATTTGATGTTGCATATTGGATAGACGGTAAATTAAACCATAAAACGATAACGCAATAGGAGAATTATTATGAAAAAGATATTTGAAGATTATTTTACAGAATTCCAAGCAGATATGGTCTCGATTTGTTTAGAATACGTTGAAGACAGAGCAGATAAGATCTATATTTATTGTGCATATGAGGCAAATTCGATCTATGGTGACTTCTTTTATATGATTTCCGGAAAAATTGTTGAGAGGGATCAGCTAAATAGCAATCTTGGATGCACTGATC
The DNA here is from genome assembly GCF_000160695.1 of Centipeda flueggei ATCC 43531. Classification (GTDB taxonomy): domain Bacteria; phylum Bacillota; class Negativicutes; order Selenomonadales; family Selenomonadaceae; genus Centipeda; species Centipeda flueggei. The sequence goes on from NZ_GG694006.1 coordinate 328,025, forward strand.
TATTATATGACACATCAGATGATCGTCAGCTTGCAGTACTAAGGATTCTAACAGAAGATATGGAAAAAATCGCTAAATTATGTACGGAATATGAACGATCTGTACCGACAGAAATGAAATTGATATATGATGTAAAATCGAACGCATTAGAAGCCAATTACAACTATGAGAACGTAATAACGGGAACAGAATTTATCTCAGAACACATCTTTGATAAATGGTTCCAGGAGGTAAAAGCGAACAAAAATAATAGTTGAGTTCTCTATAAACTCTGTGGCAGTACCCGGAACCATATCCACATCCGCGAGAATCCAACGCAGGATATATCTCGGCGCTGAGCCGTGACACTGCTAACTCACTGAACGAGCTCGGCCGAATCTTTGACAAGAAGAAGATTGAGGAACAACAGGAGCTCGTGCGCGTATTCCGCGAAGAGGCATTCCGTCTCGCTCATAACTTGAAGGACGATGGCAGCGGACGCAAGATCGCCATTCATTTCGCTATTGGCGGCATCATGAGTGCGATCACAGGCGCCGGCTTCGCTTCGGGTGCCATCGGTGCAGGACTCAACGAGGCACTCATTAATAACCTAAAGGGTCTAGATCCCGGCACGGCACAGATCGTCAGCGGCATCATCGGCGCAGCTGCGGCGAAGGCAATCGGAGGAAATGCAACAGCAGGAGCAACTGCGACGGCGAGTGGGACAAAGTGGAACTTCTTTGGTTTTGCTTATCGCCCAGATAAAATGTATGCCGGCTCAGTAGATGGCAAGTACACTTTTGTAGAGATGGTCAAAGAATCCTTAGTAAAAGAAGATGGAAGCACCTTATCTGAGACAGAAGCAATTCAGCTATTAACGGACTTAGATAATTTTATGATGGAGCAGGAACCAGAAAAAGCAAATTCAAGGAAAATTCTTGTAGAAAAATTTTCAAATATCGTACGTGTCGCAGATCGACTGCATTCTCTAGGGTATACAGAAGAAAGTGTAAATCATTTCTTAAATCGATATACAGATCACGTGAATAAATCCTCTAAGCATCCATTTACATACGTCGGTATTGGAAATGGTAGCGGTTTTGTCGATTCTGAATATATAGGGAAGGATTTTCAATTCTCTAACTATATTTACGATCGAAGCAGTGTACAAAGCAAACAGAATCCCGGCATCTACGGATGGAAATATGTCGATGACATTCTTGTCGGAATCAATAAAAATGGTGATATCTTCCTTGATGAGCAACATAAGCCAGTTATTTGGGAAGCTGATGTGGCAGAGCACCCATTCGCAACAAAATCACTGAAAGATAAAATAGATTTTGTTGTGAAACAAACGGAGCTATTTCCCACGAAGGGAACTTCAGAAGATTTTCAAAAAGAAGTGGATCAAGGTGTAGCATACTACGTAGATCCAGCAGATTATATGGGGGCCGGAAGGGTTGTTAAAGTTGCTCAAGCAGTAAAGCCCCTGACAGAGCCACTCATAAAGGATTTGAGCAAAGCCGCAGCTGATAGGGTTGTGAGCGAGCTAAAAACATTCCAACCAAAAGTATGGATCATTGATAATCAAAAAATCCTACTGGATAAATCTGGCATGAAACATATTTTAGAACGATATCATCCGGCATTCTGGGCTGGAAAAACAGCGAAGGAAAAACAAACGTTTTTTGCACTAAAAACCTCTATAAAAGATATAGAGTACACAATTCAAGAGATCATATATCAAAATCGAAGTTCTCTCTCAAATATTTCCTCCTTCTACCAAAAACAGATTGAGGGGGTTATTAATGAAGTAAACTACGTTGTAGGATTTACAAAAGGAAGAATCGGTCAGTTTTATATTAAAGAGTAGGAGGATATAGTATGTTCATTTGTAAGTCTTTAGTGCGTGATCCAAGAAATAAAATCGTAGACGTGGATCTTATTCAACCCTCATGGTTCACTGAAGCAACGGATGCAGAAGGTCTCAAAAAAATATCTAAATATATTGATGACCGAAACTATATAGAGGGGGTAATTCTATTAAGTTATAACAATGAAAATATTTTCACCTATAGAAATTGGGACGATGTTAATTATTGGTGGATGTATATCACATTGGCAGTTCAGATGGTTTTAGACGAAGGGGAAGGATGGCTATACATGCCAGACCAACCGGCAAAGATCACTTTCAAAGAGTGTGGTAACGATCTCATTAAAATGTACACTGAGTGGAATGATAAAACATACATCTTGCCAGAAAAAGAACTACTAACGACCCTGCTTAAAGGTTCTATTCAATTTTTTGAGGCAATTGATGAACCCTTGGAACTTCATGGAGAGTATAATGACGAAATCAAATTCTCAAAAGAATTATTGCTTAAAGTTGAAAATAAATTTCCACAAAAATTACACAATAATATCAATCTTTGAAAGTATACGGTGATATCACTTGATAACACTCAACCGCCCCTCTTTACTACTCCTCATCCCCATCCTCTCCCTCTCTGCTGCCCCGACTATCGCCGCACCTGCACAGCAGGAGCAGCTCAGCCAGTCACGGGCGCAGGAGGCAGAGCGGCAGGAGCGACTCGGTGAGGAGCGTGTGGAGACGATTGTCGCCCCTCCCCCGTCTGCTGATCTTCCCGCAGATGAGAGCGTTCGACTCCACATCTCTCAGATCAGGATTGAGAACCAAGTGGAGCGATTCCGCTTCCTCGAACGTATCGCTCGCCCTTACAAGAATAAGGAGCTGTCTCTCAGCGACATCAACAAGCTCATCAATGCGATGAATCAGTCCCTCATGGCTCGTGGGTTCTCCACGAGCCGTATTGCTATCCCGGAACAAAATCTCTCCTCCGGGGAGCTCCGTCTCGTTCTGCAGATCGGCTATATTGGCACTGTTCGTTTCGCCGAGGGCAGTGATAATCTCTACTGGAAGAATCTCTTTCCCTTTCACGAGGGAGATATCCTCAACGTACGGGACATCGAACAGGGCATTGAACAGGCGAAGCGTCTCCCTTCACAGGATATCTCTGTTCAGCTCCTGCCTGCCAATGAGCCACAGAGAACGGATGTCGTGCTCACGGTAAAACGTGGAAAGAATTTCTACGGTACGATCTCGGTGGATGATTCAGGGCTTGAGGACACGGGAAAGCTTCAATGGTATACGTCCATCGGTATCGACCAGCCCTTTCACAAGAACGATATGCTCCGCATCGGTATGAATCTCGACGGGGCGCACGACGGGTATGAGAAAGGAACGCGCGGGCATAATATCAGCTATACCTATCCCTATGGGCGGCATACATTCTCGTTTTCCTATCAACGCTCAAAATATCATCAGACGGTAGAGAGTGTTCCCTATAACTTCATCAGTGCAGGCGATTCCAATATTTCTACACTGTCATGGGACTATGTTCTCCATCGCTCGGCTGCGATGAAGACGAGCATGGATATCCGTCTGCGAAAACGGAATTCACACAGTTTCTTGAACGGTGTTGAGCTGCCCATTCAAGCGATGCACCAAACGTCGATGGCGGTCGGCTTTGCTGAGCGGCTCTATCTGCAGCGCAATACGCTCTATTTCCGTCTGGCGCACCGTTTCGGTCTCGGATGGCTTGGCGCACAGAAGGAGAAAACTTATCCCGATGCCCCTAAGACACTCTATCGGATGTGGCTGCTCAATGTAGATTTTGTGCATCCGTTCGAGTTCTGTCATCATCCCGCAACATTTACAACATCCTTTCACGGACAGTATACGATGGATGGGATGCGGCTCTACGGCGTGGATATGATCAGCATGGGCAATCGCTATACGGTGCGCGGATTTGACGGAGAAACAACACTGACGGGAACAAACGGCTGGTATTTGCGAAATGAGCTTTCGACACGATTCCCGAAGCAAAAAGCAGAACTCTATCTTGGGCTTGATGTCGGTGCAGTTTACGGATACGGCACGGAGGTCTACAACGGACACGTAATTGCGGGCACCGTGCTCGGGCTGCGCGGCGCAATGGATGCACTCTCCTATGACGTATTCGCCGCCGCGCCCATACAAAAACCCGAAGGATTCCGTACGCCGGATGTGACGTATGGATTCTCCCTCGGGATGAAGTTCTAGCGTTTCATCCTCCGACACCAATCTCAATCCCTCCCTTGAAAACAACAACCACCTGCCCGTCCTCCTTGACTACAATGTGATCGAGCAATCCGCCCCATAGCTCCTCATCGAACTCAACTTGCTCCCCGTCGATACCACATACCAGTTGAATCATGCCCTCCAAGGTGTTTCTCTTGCTCTCCCTCTCGGTGATTTGCTCGTCCAACTTCTCCAAAGCCCCCTGCTTTTCCAGATAGCGTGCGCGAATCTCATTCTCCTGTTTCAGATACGTCGTCTGATCCTGTGCCACCCGTGCATTCTCGCGAATCAGCGTTTCAAGACGTTCTGCCAAAACGCTGAGTTCCTGCTCTATCTTACCGTGCTCCTCCATCAACTTCTCTGTCTGGCAAACGCCGTCAATCAGCTCCGTGAGTTCCGCAATCACGTTCTCTCTGACTTCCACCAAGGAGTTCAGAGCCTTGACGAAAATCCGTTTGATTTCCTCTTCTGTCAGATGCCTCGTACTGCACGGCTTGGAGATTATTGCTTCCCCCCACACAGCTCTCTGCTTTTGTAAAAATGAAACCTTTGACCGCCTCTCCCTAGTTATGCTCAAACGTTTTGCTTTACATCGTAAACTAAATAAGCTTTACTTGTTCTAAAAGGAAGGAGTATGGTCATCATGTCAACTGTTCCCACTCAAATAAGAATTGACCGGAACATAAAAAACAGGTCAGCGCTTTGTTTTCCGAGCTGGGTCTAGATATGTCCGGTGCCGTTAATATGTTTCTGCATCAGTGTGTCCTTCGTGGAGGTATTCCGTTTTCTATCGAAATACCCCGTTATAAGCAAACTGCCTTGATGGCAATGGAAGCAGCAAGAAGGATCTCCTACGACCCGAATGTCCCTAGTTATGACAACATGGATGATTTAAAGATGGCATTGGAAGAATGACCGATCGCATCAAATTCACCACCGCTTATAAGAAAAGTTACAAGCGTGCCAAAAAACGCGGCTTGAACCTCAAGCTCCTGGATGATGTTGTCGAGGAATTGAGATAAGGGCACAAGTTGGATGCCAAATACAGTGACCACGAACTCCATGGGAATGGGGCTGGATTTCGCGAATGCCATATTCAACCGAATTGGTTGTTGATATACTTCGTTGAAAACGATATCTTAACCTTGACTCTTGTCAAAACTGGAACCCATGCAGATATATCCGATGAATAAGCTGTTTGGTCTGCTCCCTAGAGAACGGACAGTAAAAAGATCCCTCCTGTTGTAAAATAAAAATTACAACAGGAGGGATTCGTCTTGTCTAGGAAGTATACAAAAATAGGAATGTTGTCAGATGAAATTCTCCACTGCATTGAACGGTGCAATGCAAAACTCCGTCAGCCTATGTTCACGCGCCGTAATCGCTATTGGGAGAATATCGCTGCTCAGACGACAGTTCTCGTCGAGAGAGCTCCGCAGATTTACAGCAGTGTCAGTAGTCCCCGATGTACCTCATCCCCGACACGGGTCTCTGTGATGCGGCAGTCGATGTCATAGAACCGACGAAGGTTCTCCTCGATGAGCAGGCTTTCCGTCGGCCCAAAGAGGTGCTCCCCGCGCCGCATGAGCAGGCTCTTGTCCGAGATCTTGAGTGCATTCTCGGGCGCGTGCGTATTCATGACAATGGTCATGTTCTGCTCTGTTGACAGCTTCTTCAGCAGGCGCAGGACAATCATCTGGTTATGAAAGTCCAGATGTGCCTCCGGCTCGTCGAGGATTATCAGCTTCGGCTCGACCGCGAGTGCGCGGGCGATGTAGACCATCTGCAGCTGTCCGCCGCTCAGCTCGGTCGCCGCACGCTCCGCGAGCGGCAGGACTCCGACCAGATCGAGCAGCTCCGCAACACGCGCGCGGTCTGCCGCCGCAGGTGTCCGAAAGAGTCCGATGCGCCGCGCACGCCCCATCATAACCATCTCAAAGACGGTGTAGGGAAAGGCGGGGGCATGGCTCTGCGGCACATAGCCGATCACATCGCTGACCGCAGCAGGGTCGGGTCGCTGCCCGTCCACCAGACACTCCCCGCGCGTCCACGGCAGAATACCGAGCAGACAGCGCAGGAGCGTCGTCTTGCCGATGCCATTGCGCCCGAGAATGGTGAGAACCTCACCCGCCGCGAGGGAGAAGGAGAGATCGGAGAACAGCTCATTTCTGCCGTCGTAGGAAAAGGCGGCATTCTTCACCGTAATCATGACCAATCCCCCTGTTTCTCCCGCGTACGCTTCAGCAGGAAGGCAAAGAACGGTGCGCCGAGGAGTGCCGTGAGAATGCCGATTGGCAGCTCTGCCGCAAGGAGACTCCGCGCGCAAATGTCAACGAGTGCGAGGAAGATCGCCCCCGTGAAGCACGCAGCGGGCAAAAGCCGCGCATGATCGACGCCGACCATGCGGCGGCATATGTGCGGAATGACGAGCCCGACCCATCCGACAATGCCGCAGGCCGTCACCGAGAGAGCCGTGAGGATCGTCGCCGCGACAATGGCAATGTTGCGGATGCGCGCGGGATTCACCCCGAGGCTGCGCGCCTCCTCCTCGCCGAGCGAGAGGATGTTGATGCGCCAGCGGATCGCGATCAGGAGCGCCCCTGCGGCAATCATGGGGAGTCCGATGATCTGGATTTTATCAAAGTCCGCCTTGCCAAGGCTGCCCATGAGCCAATAGGTAATGGCGGGCAGCTTGTCGTAGGGGTCAGCGGTATATTTCACGAGTGAGATGAGCGCGGAAAAGATCGATGAGATGATGATGCCCGAGAGCACGAGCGACATCATCGAGACGGAGCCGCGGCTGCGCGAGAAGTAGTACGCGAGTCCGACACTTGCCATGCCGCAGACGAAGGCGATAACCGAAGTTCCCGTGCCTGTCCCCCAGAGGAGGATGCCAAGCACGGCACCGAACCCTGCACCGCTTGAGACACCAAGCACGTCGGGGCTGACAAGCGGATTGCGGAAAATGCCCTGGTAGACAGCCCCCGAGAGCGAAAGCCCCGCGCCGACGAGCATGGCGAGGAGCGTCCGCGGCAGGCGCAGCTCCAGAACGACGGTCGATGCCATATCCGTCCCCGCATTGCCTCCGGCCGCGCGCATGAGAATGTCACAGACAGCCGTCGGCTCGATCGCAAAGCGCCCCGCTGCAAGAGAAAGGAAGAACACAACGATGAGCAGCACCGTCATGATCGTCCAGAGAGCTGCATTGCTTCGTTTCATCGGGCAGCTCACTCGTGCAGAATCATCTTGAGATCGGCATCCGTCAGCGTGTATGAGAAGAATTTCTCATAGAAGCCGCGCAGATCATCCGTCAGACGGTAGTCATTAAAAACATCCGGATGCAGTTTCTGCGCGATCCACTTGATCATCAGCGGTGTCTCGACACAGGGTGCATCCCAGCGGTACAGACCAATCGGAGCCTTGTAGACACGCCCCTCACGCACCGCCTTGATATTCTTCCAGTTCTGTCCCTCAAGTTTATCCTCGAAGAGATCGGCCGGCTGAATCGGGTCAAAATTGCTGAGGATGATGACATCGGGATCCCACGCGGCAATCTGCTCCATTGTGACCGGCGTCCACTGCCCCTGCACATCCTTTGCGACGTTCACGCCGCCCGCCGTCTCGATCATCATCGTGTTGACGGTTCCGCCCGCTGCAACCTTGAGATCGCGATCGCGCAGGTAGAGTACCTTCGGCGTTGCTTTGCCTTCGAGCGCCGCCTTTTTCGTCTCAAAATACGCCATGATGTCCTGCTGAAAACGCACAAGTTCCTCGGCACGTTCCTCCTTGCCGAACACCTGCCCGATGACGCGGATGCCCTGCTGGACATCCTCCAATGTACCGTACTTCAGTGCAATCGTGGGAACCTTCAACTTCTCGAGCTGCGCGATCTCATCCTCCTGATAGTTCCAGACGATGATGGCGCTTGGGTTCAGCTTGCCGAGTTCCTCCATGTGGATGGAGAAGTCCTGCCCGACAAAGTCTGTTGCGGCATTCGCCATCCCCGGCGCAAGCACCTTGAGCATGGACTTCTCATACGACGCCTTCGCCGACGGGTGCATGCCCGCAATGCGGTCGGCCGAACCGTCTACCGCAAAGGCAACAGATGCCCACGGAATCGGCACAACGGCGATGCTCTTAACCTCTTCCGGCAAATGCACCTCGCGTCCGGCCGTGTCCGTCACGACCCGCTCCGCCTTGGGCGCGGACGTTTGCTGTGATCCGCATCCTGCGAGCACAGCGCATATAAGCAACAGTCCCGCAAGGAGACCGAATGAAAAACGATGTGTCATCATGTCCTCCTATTTCTGCCTACACTTAAATATCCGCCCGAGATTATCAATTGACGGAAAGGTTATCATAGTCTTTAATCGAATGCAATTGAATAAATTCGAAACAATACTTCAATATTTTCGAATGATTATTGTTTCAGAAGTGCCTGTAATAGCGAAGTGAAGTCCGCGCCAAGTACACCACTTCCCTCTCCTGCAGCATCTCTGCCCGAAAGCAGCCCCGACGGCAGCGGAACAATACGCTTCTCCCCCATCACAGGCAGCAGCGCAGGATCGGCAATGACAGCATCTGCCGCATTCCATGCAGACTGCAGGTCTGCAGCCGTACGGAAGACGAGCACGTCGGTATCGGCTGCCTGCCGATAAAGTACTGCTGTCTCCTCTCCCCACGCATAGGCTGCGCTGTGGATATTGCAAAACCCATATGAACGAAGCAGATAAGCAATGGCTACGGCAGCAATCGGATCGGCGATGATGAGGATCTTATCCGCACGCATATCTCCCGCTGTCTGCTCCGCAAATGTGCCCTCTGAGGGCAAACCGAGCGCCGCAGCGATCTCAGCCCGCCAGGCCGTCCGGCCGGCATCCCCGAGCGGCAGGCTGCGGACAACGGGCACACCGCACTCCCTGTGCAGCCATTCCGCCGCAGACACACCGGCAGCAGATACCAGCCAGACCAGCGCAGGGCGTTCGGTCAGTGCATCGCGTCCTGCAATGCACACATTGCAGCCGTACGCAGTGAGAAAATCAATCGGGGCATCCAGCTGCGCCATATCGCCGAACAGCAGCGGACTGTACCCGAGGATGAGAGCTGTCCGTCCCGCCTCCCGCCATCCGTCGGCCGCCTCCTGCACAAGACGAAGTGCCGCCTCTGCAGCACCGTACACGGCATCATGAAAGCCGTCCGTCGGTGAGGCACATGCGCGGCAGCCATGTTCCTCCGCCGCATGCAGAACAGGCGTCGTCTCCATCGCCATAAACGCGGGCACCGGCGAACTGAGGAGATGCACCATGCGGTACGCGCCCTCTGCCGCAAGCGCACCAGTCTCTGCGGCAGCAGTCTCCTCCATGCCGAAGATGTAGTCCTCTGCCTGCGGTATGAGCGCATAGATATCGCTGCGCCCCGGCATGAGATCCATGCGTGCGAGCGCATTGCGGCAGCCCGACGGCGTGACAAGGACATGCGCCGCGCCCTCTTTCCGCAGGAAATCCGCCACGCCTGCCGTATCGCTCATCGGCGGCGGCAGCTGGGCTGATGCCGTGACCGTCCCCTCCTCCGGCGGCAGTGCGGCGAGGATCTCCTCTGCAGTCTCGTGACGGATGCCGTCCGCCTTTGCCAGAGGCCCGCGAAAGAAACAGCGCACGATGCAGCCCGTCTCCGCAGAAAGTGTGCGCTCGATGTCTGAAAAATCTGGGCGTGTGAGGATGTCGAGGCAGGAGAGATAGATCACGACCGCGCGTGTGCCAGGAAGGCGTGCGGCATCCCGCACCGCATCTCGGATCGCTTCCTCCGCCGTTCCGAGCACATAATCCTCTGCCCGCACGGCAGCATAGCGGAACTGCCCGAGTGCTCCGATCTGCCGTGCGCGCCGGTAAATGGAGCGAAAACAGATGAGTGCCCCTGCCGCAACGACGACGAGATCGCGTCGTGCCCACAGTCTGTCGAGGCTCGTATCAAAGTCTTTAATGTCCTCAACGACGATTGGCTGCATCCGCATCCTCCCCGTAACGCAGCAGTGCCTCCCCACCCGAGAGTCCACTCTCTTCCTCAAGGATTTCGAGAAAAAGATTCATTGCAGGGCTGCGCCATTTATTCCGATGAACCCCGTAGTATGACGTGACAGTCATCGGATCCGACTGCGCTGCAGACAGCCGGCCGAGGCCGACGCGCTGTCGTACTGCATAATCTGGCAGTGGTGCAACCCCCATGTTGTTCTCAACCAGATTGATGATCGTCTGTGTGCTCCGCAGTTCAATCATATTCGTAAATGAGATCGCCTGTTTCCGCAGATAATCATCCACCATCTGACGAATCTCGCCCGGATACGGCATTGTAACTAGCGGCATCTCGTTAATCTCCATTTCCCTCTCACGAAAGTTCGGGCACCATACAGCCACATCAACCGAGGTGTAGAAATGCACGGGATTTTCCTCAAACATCCAGAATGCAAGACTTTCCTTATCTCTTTCCTGAATCGTGTACGCGAGACCGACATCGATCTGCCCTTCACTGAGTGCCGCAACAACATCACGGCTCGTGAGCGAACGCAGGCGCAGATCGACGCGCGGTGCATGTGCATGAAGACGTTGGAGCAGTGGGGGCAGACGGAAACAGAGCAGTGACTCCGGCGCGCCGACTGTGAGCGTCCCCTGATAGGTGGCAATGCCGTATTGAAAGCTTTTGACCTTCTTCACTGCAGCAAGCACCTCGTCCACATACGGAATCAGTTCCTCTCCCGCCTTTGTCAGGATCATGCGCCGCCCGCTTTTCTCAAAAAGCGGTACGCCCGTCAGCTTTTCCAGCTGCGCGATGTGGAACGTAATCGTCGACGGCGTGTAACTGAGGAGACGCGCCGCCTTTGTAAAGCTGCCCGTGCGTACAATTGTCTTGAACGTCGTGAATATCTTTAGCTCCATCCGTATCTATCCTCATTGGCAAGTACGAAATACTCAAAAAAATGTAGAGAAGAAATCGTTCATTGTAAAATGAAATTGGACACATAAAAAGTCGAACATACAAAATCGTTCCGGCAAAACACCTTTGCCAAGACCAGTATATTCGACGCTCATTCTACCATAAAACACCGTGTATTCAAACATCTAAACGTCAATCAGCGCGTACAGTCAAGCCGATGATTCGACTCCTTCCGCCTCTCTCTTGACAATAGGCAGAAGCAGTGATATTCTTCCTCACGGAAGCCATCATCACGACAAACAGCATACTGATGAATCAGGTGTCGCAAGACTCAATAGAGAAGCCGGAAGAGCCGGCGCGGTCCCGCCACTGTGTCAGCGAGCGAATCTGCAGGAAACGTCACTGAGGAAACTTGGGAAGGCGCAGAGGAGCGATGAACTGGAGCCAGGAGAACTGCCTGATCAACGATCACCGTCTGACCTGCGAGCGACGGGGAGGGGATCTGCGTCTTGCGCCGGATCGATCCGCATCTTTGCGGCGTCGTTTCGGCGGTGATTTTCTGCACTTCGGCGCTGCACGCGGCGAGGCAAGGATATTTTGCAGTCTCTTCTCTCATTCGCAGAAAGGGGCTGCCTTTATTTTGCGAATGTCCAAGACGCAAAACAGCACCTCTTCTCACAGACCTCGGACGTATGCTCTGCAAATCTACAGCTTCCATGGGCGTCGCAGGAAATGCTTTCAGCAAAAAGGGGACTGCGGCGAAGAACTCATATTTTTGATGGGGTGAACACATGAACACGAAGAGAAGAAATGCACTCATCACGATCGGCGTCGGACTCATCCTATGGTTCCTGCCGGTTCCTGACGGAGTCACACCACTTGCCTGGCATTTGCTTGCGGTCTTTATCGCGACAGTGCTGGGCTTTATCCTGCATCCGCTGCCGATCGGCGCGGTGGCCTTCATCGCGATTTCCTTCTCCGCATGGGCAGGCCTGCTAAAGACGTCCGATGCCTTGGCAGGCTACGGCAACAGCACGATCTGGCTGATCGTCTGTGCGTTCCTCTATTCCCGCGGCTTCATCAAGAGCGGACTCGGCAAACGCATCGCTTTCCGCATCATCGAGGCAATCGGCAAGAGCGCGTTGTCGCTCGGCTATGCCATCGCCCTGAGCGAGCTTGTGATCTCGCCCGCGACGCCCTCGGCCACAGCGCGCGGCGGCGGCATTCTCTATCCAATCGTGCGTTCACTCGCGGAGGCTCTAGGCTCGAAACCCGGTGAGAGCGCACGCCGCATCGGCACCTACCTCATGCAGGTCGGCTACCATACGGACGCCGTGACCTGCACGATGTTCGTGACCTCGATGGCGGGCAACCCGCTCTGCGTGGCGCTCGCAGAGAAGACGCTGGGCGTTCAGGTCACGTGGATGGGCTGGGCGAGCGCCGCAATCGTGCCGGGACTCATCGCGCTCCTGCTCGTCCCCTATGTCATGATGAAACTTTCGCCGCCCGAACTCGTGCGTATTCCGGACGCCAAGGATCTGGCACAGCGTGAGCTTTCCGAAATGGGGCCGATGAGCCTTGCGGAAAAAGGGCTTTCCGTCATCTTCGTCGTCTCTCTCGCACTCTGGGCAAGCTCCGGCCTCACGAACATCGACGCGACACCCGTTGCCATGGGCGCAGTCTGCCTCATGCTGATACTCGACATCATCAACTGGCAGGACGTCATCCAGGAAAAGGGTGCATGGGACGCGATGTTCTGGATGGGCTCTTTGATGACACTCGCTTCGGCTCTCGCAAAATCGGGCATCATCACATGGATCGCCAACGGTGCGGGCGCGGCGATTTCGTCGCTCGGTTTCGATTGGGTCGTTTCCTGCCTCATCATCCTGCTCTTCTACACCTACATCCACTACGCCTTCGCCAGTGTCACGGCACGCATCAGTGCCCTCTATGCGGCATTCATCGCTGTCAGCGTCAGCGTCGGTGCACCGCCCCTTTTGGTCGCCATCATCTTCGGCATCTTCGCCGATGTGCCGATCTCCCTCACGCATTACGGCAACGGCTGCGCCCCCATCTACTTTGGCGGAGGCTATGTCTCGCAAAGCGAATGGTGGAAGAACGGCTTCATCATGACGACCATTACGACGCTGATCTACCTGACAATCGGCGCAGCATGGTGGAAAGTTTTGGGTCTTTGGTAAAAAAAGAGCAACGTTTTGTAGTGACCCCCAAAAGTTAGATTTCTCAAGTCTAACTTTTGGGGGTCAGGTCATTTCATCGCTGCTCTTTATCTTGCTGAAATACCTGCTATGCGAAGATTTCCACATCCGGAATAACAATGCACGTGCAATTCCTACACGCTGGCGCTGTCCCCCGCTCATATTGGTTGGACAGCGTTCGGCAAATTCCTAGGAAATATACAAAAACAGAAATGTTGTCAGATGAAATTCTTCACCACATTGGGCGGTGCAACATAGAACTCCGTTAATCTGTTTTCCCTTGCCGTAATCGCCATCGAGAAAACACCGCTAAACGGACGGCAGTTCCCATCGAGAGAGAGTTCCGCTAAGAAAAGTGCATTCCGTACCGTCGCCTTGCCTTATACTTGCACTTCCACTCCTTCACAAATTGAACGTCCAGACAAGGGCAATCCCCCTCTCATCGAGGAGGTCGTCGCCGAGGCGCGCCATGCTGAGAAGAAGATCGTCTCGCTCTGCTCCTACGCCGCGAAGATGATGACGAGCAAAGAGGAGTACCGCGACGTACTGTAATCTCAGTACTCGCTGAACCCAAAATTCAGACCGAGCCGCTCGCCCGTCGTCGTATACTCTTTGAATTTGTAGATGAGCGGGTGCCACCTCGCCGTGTCAATCCGTCCGTCCCGCAACAATTCATCCGAGACGAAGATCGCCGTGATCCGGCAGACGACAACGGCGAACCAATCCTTGGGCGTGATGCTCTCCACGACGGTCTCGATATGGATGGGACACTCCGCAATCCGCACTGTCCGCACCGTCTCGCCGGACAGCTGTGTGAGGCCGGCGGCGGCGAATTTATCCGGGCAATAGGTATAGCCGAGCTCTTTTTTCACGCCGGAAGGCTCTCGGACGCCCGTCATTTTTTCAATGCGCTTCAGCTGCTCATAGAGCGTGCTGTCCGGCACGCTGAACGTCGCCTCCGCACCCTCTTCCAGATTTTGAAAGCCTTTATTCCCCTGACCGATGCCGATCACCATCGTATTGCCAAGCGTCCAGGACGAGGACAGCGGCGTCAGATCGTCCGCGCCGGTCGCGCAGTCCTTCGTTGTCATGAAAAACACGGGAAACCCGTAGTAAAACCCAAATCGCTCAATTCTTTGATGCATCGTATGCTCCTTTCCGTCAATGAATCTGTTTTCAGCATACCATCTGCGTCAAGCCCCCATAATCAAACACCTGATAAGAACCACGGGTTTGACGCATCATCCACGCGGCACTGGTTCCCCTGGCTGAACAAATTTCTGACAGACAAAGGTGTTACCACTGAATCCATCGATATGCCGACACCAGCACAGCCGGACTGCAAAACATGGATATCATTTCTCTCAGAGCATCTCACGAGCGTAACATCAAACACCTATTTTATTGCCCATAGTCTGGGATGCATTACAACGCTGCGATATTTACAAACAGTCGCTGCACCAATCGGCGGCACTGTGCTCGTCTCCGGATTCGATCAGCCGATTCCAGACTTTTCGTTCCTCGATGAATTCACCGCCACAATCCCAAACTATAAACTGCTTTCAAGAACAATCCCAAACAGAGCTGTTGTTTCCGCCATAGACGATCCGATTGTCCCCCACGAGTTCAGCCGCTCGTTTGCCGAACGGTTCGATGCAGTCTTTTATGAGACCAAGACGGGCAGGCATTATCTGGACGCTGACGGCGTGACAACACTCCCCATTGCTGCCGATGTACTGTCCCGCATGATGGAATAATTGCAAATAGAATACCTGGCCGATGAAATAGAAAAGAGATTCCAAACGTCAATCGGACGAATGGAATCTCTTTTTATCGCTCAAGTGATTTGAGTGCTGCCTGCTTCGCATGAATGCGTGTGGTATCAAAGAGTGGAATATCGGTATCGGATTGCTGGATAAGAAGTCCGATTTCAGTACATCCTAGGATGATCCCCTGCGCCCCGTTCCGTGCGAGTTCATGAATAATGTCCAGATATACGGCTTTGGATTCCTCCAAGATTTTCCCAAGACACAGTTCATCGTAAATAATGCGATTGACGACATCGACATCATCGTTCGGAATGATGACCTCAATCCCCTGTCTGATCAGAACGTTCTTATAGAAATCCTGCTGCATGGTATATTTCGTGCCGAGCAGGCCGACTTTTCGGATGCCGTGTTTCTTTAGCTGTACAGCGGTCATGTCCGCAATATGCAGGATTGGGATATGAATTCTCCTGCCGATTTCAGGTGTTACCTTGTGCATCGTATTGGTGCAGATTACGATATAATCTGCCCCCGCCCGTTCCAATGCTTGTGCGGCTTCAGACAAAACATCTGCGCTCTTATCCCATTCCCCGCTCGCTTGATATTTCTCGATTTCATCAAAATCAACACTGTATAGAATACATTTTGCAGAGTGCAGACCGCCCAGCTGCTTTTTTA
Organism: Centipeda flueggei ATCC 43531; assembly: GCF_000160695.1. Classification (GTDB taxonomy): domain Bacteria; phylum Bacillota; class Negativicutes; order Selenomonadales; family Selenomonadaceae; genus Centipeda; species Centipeda flueggei. Next base: position 343,735 of record NZ_GG694006.1, read on the forward strand.
TCGTTTCGTTGATGACCTGATAGTATGTCACCGTACTTTCCCAACTCATACCACCGATCAGCCCTATTGTTTTCATCATATCACCTCTGCCGTTACGATAACACCGCCCGTCCGTCATGACAAGGTAAAAATTGTAGGGAGGACAATTCACCCCGCTCTGCCTTTGTTCTTCCTAAAGGATCAATGTCTCCGTCTGCGGCGGGATCGTATTTTCCTCCATCAGATCATGAACAATCCGCAGTCCGCGCACGAGCTCCTCATTCGTTGGCGGTGAGCAGAGGGCAAGACGGATAAAGGAATGCTCCGCCTCGCTGCCGACGGCAAAGCAATCCGACGAGAGGACACGCACACCGCGATGCTGCGCCTGCGCCTCAAAATTCGCCCCACCGCATCCCACAGGTAGCGGCATCCATTGGAAGAAGCTGCGTGTATTCCCCGTATGTGCAGGGAAGAGCCCTCGAAAGATGCGATTGCGCTCCTCAGTCAGCCGACATTTCTCCCGCATTATACGCTCCGCCGCGCCGCTGGCAATCAGCTCTGATGCAATCGCGGCACTCAGCGGCGGGATCGCCATACTGATGCTGCGCGCCGCTCTTCGAATGAGCTGCCTAAAATGCGATGGAACAAGCATGTATGCAACACGCAGTCCGGGACAGGTAAGTTTTGAAAGACTGTGCAGATAAACGGACTGCCGCGGGAGGAGCACGGTCATGGGCGCAGCGTTCCCGCGTGCCGTAAAGCCGTAGGCATCGTCCTCAATCAAAAGGATGTTGTGCTTACGCAGCACTGCTGCAATATCCCTGCGCCGCTCCTCAGGCATGACGATGCCAGTCGGATTCGCGCAGGACGGCATAAGATAGATACCCTTGATGTTTATCTGCTGATGCTGCTGTGCGAGCGCATCCGGCAGCATCCCGTCCGCATCTCCCTCGATGGGGATGAGGCGGATGTTCAGCTGTTTTGCAAGGCTGATGAAATTCGCATACGTATACCTGTCCACCGCAATTCGATCTCCTGCATCGAACAGCGCAGTGAGTACGATTGCAAGTGCACTCTGCGTTCCGGCAGTAAGGAGGAGATTCGTCGGCTCTGCCGTGAGAAAAAAACGTGCAAGCCAGCGGCACGCAGTCCGCGCATGACGGTCCTCATCCTGCGCACTGCCAAGCGTGAAGAGCCGCGCTGCATCCCTGCCGCGCAGGATCTCCCGCGCGGTATCCGCAAGAATCTCGCTAAGTGAATCGTACGGATGTATGCTGCCAAGTTCGATAAGGGGCTTTTTCGTATCTCCTGTTGTATTCGACAATGCTGCATTCGGCGAGACGAACGTCCCGCGCCCAATGACCGCATAGATCAGCCCCTTGTCCGTACAGAGACGAAAGGCGCGCGTCACCGTGCTCAGATTGAGATCGAGGTAGTCGGCAAGCTCCCGCTGCGGCGGGAGTTTTGTATGCGGCGGCAGTCGTCCGCTGAGGATATCCCGTTCAAGCTGCACGGCAAGTGCACGATAGAACGGAGGATGGAGCCCCGCGCGTGCGGGACTCCATGTCATCGGATAATTATCGAACGAATTGATGGGCATAGGACATCTCCTACAACATTGTCATACATACAATTTTACTGTTGAAATCATACAATAAGCAGTCTAACATAATAATTGTATGTATTATATCACAAAGGGGATGCCAGTGGAGATGAAAAACAACGTTACTTCAACGTGCACAGCGATATCTGCCTCACTTTATATCCTGCCCTTTATCCTGGTCGGCTCGTTCCTGTCCATCTTCGACCAGTTCGTTATCAATGTCGCCGCCCCCGCCATTATTTCCTCCTTACATCCGTCGGCTGCAGAATTCGAGGGCATTATGAGCGGATACGCGCTCGTCTATGGGGCGGGGCTGATGGTCGGCGGGCGCCTTGGCGACCGTTTCGGACGGCGACGTATCTACCGTCTCGGGCTTTTTCTTTTTGCCGTGACCTCGCTGCTCTGCGGTGCTGCTCAGACAGCACCGCAGCTTGTTGTCGCACGCCTTCTGCAGGGGCTTTCGGGCGCCGTCATGGTGCCGCAGGTACTTGCTCTGATTCGTGTCTCATACGAAGATAATGCACGTGTGCAGGCACTATCCGCATTCGGCGTGTCCATTGGACTCGGACAGATCATGGGGCAGATACTCGGCGGCTGGATTCCCGCATGGGATTTCCTCGGACTCGGTTGGCGCATGATTTTCCTTGCCAACATGCCGATCTGCCTGATCGCCGGCATTGGCTGCAGGTCGCTGCCCACAGGCCAAAACGCTGCACACGGGGCACACCAAAAGCAGCTCGGAAGTCCTCTTCGACTCTTTCGTTATCGTGGCTATACGGTCGGAATTTTTCTCAACGTATGCCTGTACGCCGCCATTGTCCCCTTCTTTGTCGTGCTCGGTCTCTACCTGCAGAATATCTGTGACCTCACACCGCAGACGGCGGGGCTCGTCTTTATGGCAGTCGGTACGGGATTCGTCCTCGCCTCGTCCGCAGGTCCTGCACTCATGCGGAAGTTCGCGCCGCCGCGCGTACTGATCTGCGGAACGATCTGTACCAGCGCGGGCATCTTCGCCGTCCTGCTCGGCTCGATCACGGGGCTGTCCACTGCGATTCCCTTTGTCCTCCTCTCTCTTTTTCTCCTTGGGATCGGCAACGGCACGGTGATTCCCATTGCGACGGGTATTGTCCTGCGCTATCTGCCGATGGCTGATGCGGGCGTTGGCGGTGCCATCCTGACGACGGGGCAGCAGCTCGCAGGTGCACTTGGGATTGTGCTTACGGGTGAGTTTCTCATGGGAGACGGCGCATCCCTCAGCTCTCCCGCCACCTATGTGGACGGTCTCGCCCTTCAGGTGTGCGCCGCATCGGCTGCACTCTGCTGCGCCGCTCTCCTCAGCCGTATCCCTGCCTCCGCGCAAAATGTATCCTAAGTCGCAATATCAAATCAGACAGCAGAACATAACAGAATCAAAAACTATGGCCAAAGATTTTTTAGTGCGGCATCGAAGCATTCTTGCAGCGCCTCATAACCTAGAATTTTGAGTGGCAGCGTATTGACCCAATCCTCTACGCGCTCCACTTCTTCCTCGCTCAAGTTCGTCATATCCATCCCCTTCGGAATGAAATACCGAATGAGCGCATTCTGCTGCCCCTTCGTTCCACGTTCCCTATGGACGTAAGGACGAGCATAGTACGCCTTCGCCTCCGGAACAGCGTCTTGCAGACGAGCAAACCGCTCCCATTGTCGCAGGTGGTCGTATGAAACACCTGTGAAAACTGTGCCCCGCAGCGATCTCTTAGTTAGGTGGTCTTCGTGCAGATCTGAACCTCAAATAGACATGTACGTCTGTTGAGCCCTCAGATCGCACCAGGGGAATGCTTGTCTTTAAGAATGCGGGGGCTTCTACATATCGGGTGAAATCCCACGCGCAATGAGCTTGGAGGGCTTTACTGCGTTCTTGCGATTACGCTCATAAACGATTTGACCAGTTTCGGCAAAATGCTGGTCATAGTATGTCCAGTCTGAACGCATCTGCCTTGCTGTACTGCGCTTTATTTCAGCGTACAGAGTGGAGCATGCGGTGCCGAGGGCTTTGGCGATTTTCACCTTAGGAATTCCAAGACGCAGCATCGCTTCGATCGGCCCGTGCAGATAAGCGTTTAAGTGTTTGAATGTGCGGCGTTTTGTGAATGCAGATCAAGTAATTGACCTGATCTATCTGAAGTATCTGAAAGCTAATGTGTCATATATACATGATCGTCGAGTGGAAATATACCCTTACGCAAGAGATTCCATACATTATGCCTCCCGCCGCTGCAATCTCAAGCGCACGCTTCGCCTGATACTGCCCCTGCACATCCGCAAAGTCATCGGTAAAAGCCGCATCTTTTTTCTGTTCTGTTGGATGTGGCACAGCAGGAGTCAGCATCTCCATACCCGTCAAATGACGCACAAGCTGCGCCAGATTCTCGACCGCATAGACCTTTAGTCCGTCGACGAGCAGTGCCTCATCTGCATTGGACGGTGCAACGTAAAACTCCGTACCTCGCTCACGCGCCGTAATCGCCATCGGGAGAATGCCGCTGATCGGACGGCAGTTCCCATCGAGAGAGAGTTCCGCTGAGAAAAGTGCCTGCTGCACCGCCGCCTCCGGAACCATACCGTAGGATGCAAGCAGACCGACGGCAATCGGAAGATCGAGCCCCGAATTATCCTTTCGCACATCGACGGGCGTGAGATTCACCGTCACACGCTCCTGCCGCAGCTGAATGCCGGAGTTCCGAATCGCAGTGTGTACCCGCTCCTTCGACTCCTTTATCGACGTATCAGGAAGCCCCACCAGTTCAAAACCCGGCCGCCCCGGCGACACATCCACCTCAACGTCGATCATCCGTCCATCTATCCCGAGGGTCATCGCACCATAAGTTTTTGCAAACAACGGCCTTCCCTCCACATTTCAAATATAAGAAAATTATGACACAAAAGAGGTGAAGATGCCTAATAATTCTTTGCAAAGAAAAAGAGATTCCAAACGCTAGGTCGGGCGAATGGAATCTGTGTTGATCTTGTATTCTTCACGCCCATTGTTTATGTTGAGAGTCTTTCAACTAAAAGAAAATACACATCCTTAAGCTAAAGATGGTATAGCATATTGGATGTGCATTATTTTGTTCAGTAATTATATTTTTGAGTAGCATTATCGCCGATAGGGCATCGGGCAATCCCTCTATTTTTTGTACCCAGTCCACTGCTCGTATTTATTGGCACAGTGGTACCCCGCCTTGGTTTCTTTGCCCTTGAACGAACTCTTCTTATTGATGCACACACCCAAAACTCGATCATTTTCACAGCGAACAGACTTGCCGGATTCTCGCTTGCCCATCCAATGTTCACAAGTAGCACAGCATTTGCGGTTCAGTAGGACGCTCATTAATATCACCCCTTTTATCAATAATTCGCTAAATTTTTATGCCTAATGTGGAAATCAACGCTCTGGCAATAAACACGACCTCCTCACATTTCTTACCCACTCTCACTGTCCATATAAATCGTGCTGCCGGGAAGCAAGGGATAATCGCCTGCACTTTTTCGCTAATATAATCGAAAAGCTCATCCTCCTGCTCTGACACCCCCCACCATTCCAGCATTTCATCTGGGATGAGAGAATGTTCTTCGTCCACACTAAAAGAGATCAGCACGCCCTCTACTGTCTCATCCCGGACAGGCAATTCTCCTGCCTCAGAGACACATTGGATTTTCCCATCACGCGATGCCAGCGTTTTACTGACATGCAAATAGTCCAAGTCCCCCATATCCTCATAACAGCTTTTGCCCCACCACAGTCCAAACCAGTGCATAAAGGCCTTTGCACAATCCGCATCTGCGAAGCAAAAAATATCGGGATTATTCAAATGTCGGTAAAACTCATCCGTTTGCCGCGCCAGCAAGGGCTGCACGGATTCGATAAATTCCCCCTCGGAAGCTGTACGATATATGAGAAGCATATCCTGCTGTTCGAATATCTCTGGCGGCATCTCTGCAATGTGAGTGCCCGAGACCAGCAAAACACGCCATAGCCATACTTCATCCTCGTCCACATTGTCCTCGCAGCTTTCTCTGTCTAAAGCCCACTTCCATATCACGTACGGCTCATCATCCCCTTCGTATCTCTCGCGCTCTTTATAAAACCGTCGCATAGGCATACCATATAAGGGATCACATTCCATAACACAGGAATAATTGTGCTCCAACGGAGGGATCAAATTCTCATCGGTACAGGTAATCCGCAGATCCCAAATTTCCTTGTAGGATGACATTTCTTCCCCCCATCCATTCGATTGATCGCACGCCTTTTCCGCGCACAAGTTTTTGAATGCTGCACCTCTCTATGCCCATCAGTTTGATCATAATTCGTCGCGCGAGCGAAACCCTTGATCGGTCAGACTCGTTGCAAGAAGTGCAGTCACGCTCTGCTCATGACACTCTATGATCATCCATATAATGTCTGCACTTTCGTGAAAAGAACGACTAAGTTCCTCCGCTTGTCCACATACTTCAAGCATTGAAAGCTGCTCATCCCCTCGAAAGATTAACAAAGCTCCCTGTACTTCTGCATCTTGTGCGGACAATTTTTCCTGCGGAAACAGATTTTTCTTCGATATGCAGAGAATATTGCCTTGCTGTGATGCGAATGCCTTGATCACATCATCGAAGTCAATATCAATCACTTGAACATCAGCGAGCATCTGCCATCCAATGAAGCGAATAAACTCTTTTGCTGCATCCACATTGGCAAAACAAAAGACTGCAGGATGACATACGACCTCACCCGGCTCCCTCTTCTGCAGAGAAAAGAGCGGTCGCACGCATTCGGCCAGCTGCTTCTCGCTGTTTGTCCGATAGACAAGTACCATATCCTGCTTCTTGAGCATTTCGACAGGGATCTCTGCTACGGATACATCCGCCGTCAAGAGGATTCGCCAGACCCGAACATCATCTTCGGCATGTGTCAAATCGGCTTTTTCTGTCCCTCGACAGAACCGCTTGACAGGAATGTCGCATTCGATCTCACAGCTCTCCTGATGAGGAGCGTATTCGCTCAATGACGGCAGTAAATCATCATGCTTGCACGCAATTCTAAGCTCGCGCGTACTCTCGTAGACTCGCATGTTCGCTCTCTCCTCACCAAGTTGATTTCCTGCATACAAATAGAGCCGACTCAATTCACTGCCCTTTGGGTGCTATGGTTTTTAGGGCATGGGCTGTGCGACAAAAACAAGGATTTCGTTCTTATCATGCACCTCAATCTGCCATAGAACATTTACCCCATCTGCAAAACAACCGGCGATGGCTTCCGATTTTTCCATAACTTCGAACATGGAGAGATCTGCCGAACCTCGGAAGATCAGCTGTACCCCCTGTACTGCTCCATTCCGAGACGGCAGCTCCTCTAACGGGAGAGATTCTCCCGAGATCCATTGCAGAATCCCTTTTGTCGATGCAAGAAGCGGTAAAACATCGTCCCATGTCGCACCAACCACCTGAGATTGACGCGGTGCCCATAAGCCCGACCCACAAACATAAGCCTTCGCAGAATCGGCATCCGTGAAACAAAGGACGGCAGGCATGGCGCATCGGTCACCGCCATTCTCCTGCAGCGCGACCAAGTGCTCTGCACAGGCGGCAAAGTTTTTCTCAGAATCCGTACGGTAAACACAGATGGCATCCTGCTCTTTCAACACTTCAGATGGTATGCTTCTCACCTGCATGTCCGAAAGCAACACGGTATTTCGCCAAGACACCTCATCCATGGAGATTGGAGTTTCATGTTCCTGTTCCACTTCCGGATAAAATAGACGCACGGGCATCCCGCATCGGGATTCATACTCCTCGACATGAGAGTAATAGTGAGCAAGCGCAGAAAACACGCTCTCATCCGTGCAGGTGAGTCTTACCCCATGATCCATCGAGGTATTCTCTTTGTCTTTGAACATTTCCTCAAACATTGTTCCCCCTCTTTTCATCCGTTTCAGTCAAGACTGGATTTTTCTCAAAGCCTTATACAAATATCACATCATCTCCCCTGACTTCTGCGCCACATATCAATGGAACCGGATCGATAACATCAGGATTGTATCCATGCGCTGATCTTATCCGTAAAATCCATTGCTTTCCGTTCAGGATGACCGACACGCAATATACGGATACCATCCGTCTCGGAAGCAGCCTCTAGCCACGGCATATTCCCTTTTCCGATTTGACACTGTCCATCGACCTCGACCGTAAAGTCACCAAACAAATTCCGTATATAGCCATCATAGTTTCTCCCCGTATAAAAGACGATCTTAGCGGGTTTAATAATTTTTATCTCTTCTTTTATGATTTCGAGTTGCGCAATACAAAAATCCTTCATCTCTCTCGGATTCTTATCCGTTGTCGATGAAACATTGCATTTTACCATGTTAGTGAAAGCAATATTCTCAATGCTGTCATTCCCAAACACGTTTTGACAAATCAATCTTGTATAATTCCAGTATGCCCACCTTCTCTTATACCACAATACATCTCTGGAAACAGTAAAGTTATTGTAACAATGCGTCTCCGCGCTTCCCGGAATACCACGAGCTGTTTTCCCTACAAATAATACACGATAAGAGTTTTTATAAAAATTTTTACCTACGCACCATGCGCTGATCGGACCTTGAAGTTCAAGCCCATTCTGGTCGCAAAAATTTTTACATGCAACGCAAATGGGATTCGTGGAAGCATCATGGTGAACACTTAAACGTTTCGCTGCATACATTTCCAATATCTTTTCCTCAGCTGGACTATAAAAGTTCATATCGGTTATATCCCCCTCTATTACCTAAAACCATCTTCAATAAGCAATGCAAGGAACACCTGCAATTGTCCCCTTGTTTTCTGATTCATCATCTTTTGGATATAAAAGGAGCAGATTATTTGCTCCAATCGTACGCATTTCTCTCAACTGAGTGACCTTCCTTGCTGTCGTGATGAGGATTGCCTGCCCTACATTTTTGTGGGACTTATATATCTCCTTAAAATTTTCCCAACTTCCGCTCGCGTTTCCGTATGCATCGATTTTTTCAAAGTGCCGCCCAAGTCTCGATGCCGACACACGCAAAGGTGACAGTGGCGAAAATATCTCATCCCGCCATAAAAATACGCTGTAATACGACAGCCAAAAGTAATTGTCCTTTTTTATAAATCGAACGAGCGCATCCAGAATCGGCACTATCGTCTTTGCGTCTGTTTCGCAGTCAATGATAATGACCACGCGATCATGCCCTGTCGTTATCTCGCGCAGTTCTACCGCCCCTTCAATTCTGTACGACACAACATAATCGAGTCTATTTGGCAATCGCTTCGTAAGAGCTCTCCTTAACTCACTGTCAAATTTTCTCATTGTACCTCAACTCCGATCCGTGTATACCTATCATCGAAAACATCAGGATCCCTTTAGATCCTTTGGCAAATGGAGCTTGAAAAGCAATGATGCCCGCATCTCCTCCGGTGTGTGGCACATTCTTCCCACAAAAGTGATCGTTAGTGCATGCGACTTACCGATAAACACTTCCCATACAATCGACTGCGTCACGAATATCATCCCGCAGACTTTCCGGCTCTAAAATCTCTGCATACTCCCCGTACTGCAGTGCCCAGTATCTCATCGCCAGTTTATTGCAGGCAACGGAAACAATAAGTTTACCCGACTCCTCTTGAACAATGCGAAACTCCTTACCGAACCAGTCGATCAGCGCTCCCATCTTGTACTCAGAGACGCGCATCTTCACTTGCACGCTCGGACTACTGAACATATAGATGTGCTCTGCCATATGCTTGGGTAAACTGTAGCCTTGGACAAAATCTTCCATTTGATCCATCGGCTTGACCTTCTCATCGAGCATCTCCAGCTTCGTCATATAATCTAGGCGATAGTGAGAAAGTCGATTACTTGTGTCGTAACTGCAGAGCAAATAATATCTGCCCTGATTTGCCACCATCTGATACGGGTTCACGATGTACGGTTCTTTCCGTCTGGGGTGCAGCTGGAAGTCTTTGCCATAGCTATTGTAAGTGAAGCTGATGATAGCCAAAGTCTGTCACAAATGTCCTGCGTACCCAATCGATCTCCTCCGGTGTCTGTCAGTAGGTGTAGATGTTGCTCCAAAGATTCATACGTCCTCCTCATACACTCTTGCCATCCGTCGTATAGCCTCACGAACTGCCGTGCGCAGGCTCTGCGGCTCTAGAATCTCAACATACAGACCATACTGCAGTGCCCAGTACTTCATCGCCGTCTCATTGCACGACAGCGTGACAATCATCTGATCGTTCTCCTCCTGCATGATGCGGAAGGCTTTGCCAAACCAGTCAACGAGCGCATCCATCATATAGGGAAATGTTCGCATCTTCACGGTAACGCTCTCGCCGCCGAACATATAGATATGCTCTGTCATGTGGCGCGGGAGGTTGAATCCACGAGCAAACTCGCGCACAGCACTCTTCGGCTTTGCCGCATCGGGCAGCATCTCAATCGCCGTGATGCGGTCAATGCGGTAGTGCGATACGTTGTCGTATTTGTCGTAGTTGCCGATGAGATAGTACCAACCGTTGTTCGCAACAAGTTGATAAGGATTGACGATATAAGGCTTACTCCGTTTCGGATGGAGTTTAAAGTCCGTCCCATAGGTGTTGTAGGTGAACCGCACCTTGCGTTTTTCCTCGATGGCATCGTTGAGCACATCAAGGGCGATCATCACCTGCTTGTTGTCCGCATGTGCGAGTTCGGGCAGATTCGAGATGTGCGCAACCTTTGCATGAAAGTAGCGATTGCCGAATGACCGCAGCTTTTCAACGAGCCGCCTTGCCTGCGCTGTCGAGAGCGTCCGCGAGAACAGCACGCTGTCGATCAGCATGCGCAGCTCGGCATCATCGAAGTCCCGTTCCACAAGCCAACATCCGCCATGCGTTGCGATGCCGTACCCCATGTCCTGCAGGGACTGGATGTTGCTGCGCACCGAGCGGCGATCGCAGGTAATCCCATACTGCAAATGCAGCAGACGGATAATCTCGCCCTGCGTCAGCCTATGCTCTGCATCCGAGTGCTCCTGCAGTACCTTCAGAATCAGCAGGTTCAGCATTTTCTTATTTGCACCATACATTGCTCTATCTCCCTCTCATCTTGCTCACACAGAGAGTATAGCACAGACGATGTGCATTTTTTTTGTACATTTCTCCAGGCGGATATAAATACCTTAAACTCCCTGCACCATAGGTCCAGCAAACATGGTCCCACACATACATCTCCTAATGATGCTTTGCAACAAAAAAGATTCCAACCGCTAATATGGCGATTTCCATATTGATGTGATTCAAAATGGTGGTCTGTTCGCCGGCTGATGTGTAACTTTCCTGCTCCTTCTCCATAATCCTGGTTGACAGACATAACAAGATTCATCCAATCGCTCTCATGATGTCATTAAATAAGAGCAACAGCATTTTTTGTTTGCGTTATCATAGGAATCACTGGTAAAATGAAATCTATCAGATTGGCACGGCTTTCTCGTCTGAACAAAATGAGAGAATGAATGCGGAGTGGTTCTCTGCGGGAGATTTTTCGCCGAAGCGCAGGCAAAAAAGATATGTCAAAAGCCGTACACTGAATTTATCAGTGATTCCCTAATCATCAGTTGTTTCATAAAAATGGAGGAATGAAACATGAAAAAGCTTATTTTGTTCATGATGCTGGTCGCAGCTGCTGCGATTTTCATGCCGACGAACAGCTGCGAGGCACAAGATGTCTGGGTGGAACACTGGAACTACGAGGATGTCGACATCTATGTGATGGACGAAACCTTGAAAACCGGCACATCAGGCACAGGAAAATTTTTCAAGGTATCCGTCAAAGAAGTACGAGATGGAGAGCTTCTGTCAGTCGTCAACTGGACGTTCAGTAAATATAAAACGGATATGTGGCGATACGTCACCAGCGATATGAAAGGTGACCATACCACAGTCGTCATTCCGCGAAATCAGATATTTGAATTCTGCATGAAATCCCTTGGCTGGAGCTATCGCTTGCAGGGCAGCTATTACTACTGAACATGTCTCACCCCTTCACAATTCCTCCCGCTCCATGCGTGTCAGCTGCTGCCAGTGACGGTACATCGTTGACATAGCGAGGATGAAGGCGAGGATCTCGGCGATGGGGCCCGCGTACAGCGCGCCATCCAGCCCAAAGATGCGCGGCAGGAGGATGAGCAGCGGCAGGAGGAAGAGCCCCTGCCGCGAAAGGGATAGCATGAGCCCCGTTCGAACGCTGCCGATTGCCGTGAAGTAGTTAACGGTGAGCGGCTGGACACCGCTGATGCAGACCATCATCAAATAGATGCGCAGATATTTTTCGGCAAAGTCAAAATAGAGCTCCGACCCGCCGCCGAAGATGGCGGTGATTTGGCGTGGAAAGAGCTGAAAGACCAGAAAGATTGCCATGCTTAAAAGCAACGCAAAAACAAGTCCCTTGCGATAGGTCTCCTTGATGCGTCCGTAGTTCTCCGCCCCCATATTAAAGCTGAAAATCGGCTGACACCCCTGCGCCAGGCCGACGGTAAAGGCGATCAGCACACTATTGAGCTTCGTGACAATCCCCGCCACAGCGAGCGGAATATCCGCACCGTAGACGCTCGCCGCACCGTAATGCGTGAGGATATTGTTGAGCGTAATGCCGACAGTCATCATGATGATCTGATTCAAAAAATTCGACAGACCCAGTTTGGCGATACGAAGCATCTCATGCCTCCGCATCCGCAGCATGGTGCGCACGATTGGAAACGCCTGAAAGCGGGAGAAATAACGAATACATACGAGGAATGAGACGATCTGCGCCATGACGGTAGCGAGCGCCGCCCCCTCCATTCCCCAGCCGAATCCGAGCATGAAGAGTGCATCCAGCAAAATGTTCAGAACGGCTCCGCTGACCATACATCGCATCGCATAGGACGGCGCGCCATCCGCGCGGATGAGCGCCGTGAAAAAGAGGAGAAACGGCAGTCCGCATGCCGTAATTCCGAGGTAACGCTGTGCATACGGCAGAACGTTCTCCGTCGCTCCGCAGAGCAGGAGCACAGGCGTCTGGAAGATGAAAATAAGACCGCCGAGCAGGATGCCGAGCACGGCGGACATGACGAGCCCCGTGCCGACGTAGCTGCGTGCGGCGTCCTGCGCCTTTTCCCCCATAGAGAGGTTGAAATTTGCCGCCGTCCCGATGCCCACGAGCTGCGCCAGTCCCGTGGAGAGAATCACGATGGGAAAGGCGGTATTCGTCGCAGCGTTTCCTAGGATGCCGACCGTATGTCCGATGAAGATCTGATCCGTGATGTTGTAAACCGTATTGACGAGCATACTGACGATGGCAGGAAGTGCAAACTTCCGAATCAGTCCGCCCACGGATGCAATGGCAAGCGGATTCTCCTTTTGTGTCACAATGGATTCCGTCATAACGCTCTCCTGACCAGCGTGGTATCGTCATCGATTCTCCCGTGCGCGGACAGACAGCGCCCACCAGACGGCAGGCATACTGCAGCTGCACTGGGCACGCCGCACACCGGCGCGCTTCACCTCAATCCCCATACTGCTCCACCATGTTCTCCAATTTCTCGAACGTCATCGGCGTCGGTACGCTGAATTGTTCGTTCCGATCAATGTCCTCCGCCAGCTTTCGATAGCCCTGCACCTGCGCGAAGTCAGGAGCATAGATGCCGTACGTCTGCCAGAACGCAATTTTTTCAAACTTATCTCTCCTTACTGTCTCTTCATATAGAATACCACAATGGCACGAAAAATTCTGTGCGTTTTGCGCCATTTGCCCATCGATATAATGCTCCACCGTTTTGCAGAACACCGACAATTTATGGTATACTGCCGATAGAACAACACAGAGAAAGAATGGAGCACAATGGGAATGGGAGGACTCACAATGACAAAGCTGCCAAAGATCGCACTCGGCACATGGGCATGGGGCAACGACGGCACGTTCGGCGCGGCATACACGGAGGATCAGCTGCGCCCCGTCTTTGATTCCGCTATGCAGCATGGGCTGACCCTCTGGGACACGGCTTATGCATACGGGATCGGCACAGCGGAGAAGACACTCGGCGCATTTCTCAAGGGGTATGCACGCGACTCCTTCCTCCTCTCGGATAAGCTCACACCGCAGTGCATGGATGAGTCGTCCGCCAGTCCCGTCGCGGATATGTGGGCCATGCAAAAAAAGCTGCTTGGCACAGACAGCATCGACATCTACTGGGTGCACAACGCAATTGAGGCACCGCAGTGGATCAAGCACCTTGCCGCATTCTTCGAGAAAGCGGAACATACGCCCATCATCGGCGTATCGAACCACAACATGGGACAGATCGAGGAAGCAGATACCATCCTCCAACATCATGGACTGAAACTCGGCGCGGTACAGAACCACTTCAGCCTGATCAACCGCTTCTCCGAGGAGGCTGGCATCCTTGACTACTGCCGCAAGAAGGATATCCCCTTTTTCTCCTACATGGTGCTCGAACAGGGCGCGCTCACAGGTCACTACAGCACGTTGTATCCGATGCCGGCGGACGCGGCGCGCGCAGCAGTCTACAACCCGATCATGGACAAGATCGACACACTGAACCTCTCGCTCAAACTGCTCGCAGACAAGTACAAGGCGAACATCGCCCAGATCTCCATCGCATGGGCGATCGGCAAGGGTACGGTTCCCATCATCGGCGTGACCAAGGAACATCACGTTACCGATGCACTGCGCGCGACGGAGATCACACTCACCGCCGAGGAGATCACCCTCCTCGAGAGTACGGCGGACAAGCTCGACTTTGACATCATCCGCGACTGGGAAAAAGGGATGGTATAGATCAGTACAAATGCAAAAAGACTGCGGTACGAGGTATATCCCCGTACCGCAGCTTTTCTTTTATACAACAAAAAATCCCCGGAAATCCGAGAATTTGCACACAAAAAGAGCAGCCATTCTGCCGGTTTTCCTTTGCAGTGCAGAGTATCTCTGCGGGCAGGGAGCGGCGTTTCCGCCTGCTCCCCCGTGACTGCATGCCACAGTCAAACCGCCGTACCATAGCGTATGCCACAGGTACGGCGGTTTGAAAAACATAGCGCGTAAATTGCTTGCTTAGCATAGTATGAGAATTGCATTAAATCAAGAGAATGTTGAAATACCGCTGACATCCGACCGCATGCCGACTCGTACCGTCAGCGGCAGTGACCGGAAAAGCTGCAAACAGTCCTCTGCAACGACAGAAGAGCTTCATGCACCTTCCCTCCGTGCGAGTTCCTCGCGCAGAACGCGCTGCATGAGGTCGGTGTTCGGTCGGACACCTGTCCAGAGGGAGAACGCCTCCGCGCCCTGCATAACGAGCATGGTCTCACCGTTGATTGTCGTGCACCCATGCGCTGCCGCCGCACGAAGAAATGCAGTCTCGGCGGGGGTATAGATGAGATCGTAGACGGCGGCAGAGGGGCTGATTGCCGCAGGATCCACAGGCGGCATTGCATCCGTCTGCGGGCTCATGCCGATCGGCGTGGTCTGCACGACAATGTCTGCCGTACAAAGCACATCCCGAAAGTGCGGATCGTCAAAGCAGTACACGGCAAGTGTGCCGTCTGCCGCAAAGTCGGTGCAGAGCGCCTTGCCTTTTGCGAGATTCCGCACACCGATGCACACAGAGGATACGCCGCTGCGCAGGAGTCCCCAGAGGGCGGCACGTGCTGCACCGCCCGCGCCGATGAGGACAGTGCGTTTTCCCGCAAGCCCAATCCCACGCGCGGCAAAGCCTGCCATAAAGCCTGTTACATCCGTATTGTGCCCCGTCATTGTCCCGTCCGATGCAATCACGACGGTATTGACCGCCCGAATGCGCTGTGCATCCTCGCTCAGCGCATCGAGGAGCGGCATAATCTCTGTCTTGAACGGAATCGTAACGTTGAACCCTGTCACACCCGCGTCGCGCAGTCCGCATACCGCCGAAGCCAGTGCATCACGCCGCACAGGAAACGCCGTATAAACATAGTCCAGACCTGCCTCATGCAGTGACGCATTCTGTATGATCGGCGACAAACTGTGTGCAATCGGCGCACCGATCACACCCAGTATTTTTGTTTTCCCCGTAATCACGTGCATCCCTCTTATCTTTCCCGTCAGCTGTGCTTCCCGCGCACCTCTTCGAGCAGTCCCATCTTCAGCTCGTAGTAGTTCGGCGTCGTATCGAGATAGTGGCGGTGCGGATTCTCAAATCGCTGTTCCTCCGGCCAGATCTCCTCCGCCAGCTGACGGCGCACATATGCGCGAATCTCCTCCAAGGGCGGCAGCTCCTCGACCCGCTCCCCATCCCTGACATAGAGACGGCGCAGGTTCACCGCCGAACCACCCTCGAAGAAGCGGTTTTTCCATGGCTTGCGCGGATCAACATAGCGGAACGGCTGCGTGAGGTCGACCGGTTCGCCCTGCACTGCAATCATGTCCGCGACCGCCTTGCCGTGACGGTCATAGATGCGGTAGAGATCCTTCAGTCCCGGATTCGTCAGTTTCTCGACATTCTCCGACATCTTGATGCGCGGCTGAAAGATGCCGTTCTCCTCCACAGCGACGAGCTTATACACGGCGCCGAAGACAGGATCGGACTTTGCCGTGATGAGCCGTTCGCCGACACCGAAACTGTCCACGCGTGCGCCCTGCAGGAGGAGGGATGAGATGGTGAACTCATCGAGGCTGTTCGAGAGGATGATCTTGCAGTCCTCAAGACCCGCCTTATCGAGCATTTTTCGAATGCGCTTCGAGAGATAGGCGAGGTCGCCCGAGTCCACACGCACGCCTGCGAGACGATGTCCCTGCGGCGCGAGAACCTCATGGGCGATACGGATGGCGTTTGGGATACCCGAGTGAAGCACATCGTAGGTGTCGACGAGGAGGACGGTGGCCTGTGGGTAGATCTCTGCATATTGTTTGAACGCCGTGTACTCATCCTTGAAGAACATGACCCAGCTGTGCGCCATAGTGCCCGAGACGGGAATATTAAACTGCTGCCCTGCCGAGACCGTCGCCGTCATGTCGATGCCGCCGATGTACGCCGCGCGTGCCCCATAGGTTGCCGCGTCCATATTGTGCGCGCGCCGCGCACCGAAGTCCGCAACTTTGCGCCCCTCGGCGGCACGCACGATGCGCGACGCCTTTGTCGCGACGAGGGACTGATGGTTGATCTGCGCGAGGATCGCCGTCTCCACAAGCTGTGCGTCGATGATCGGTGCAACAATCGTCAGGAGCGGCTCATTCGGATAGATGATCGTTCCCTCAGGCATGGCGTAGATGTCGCCGCGGAAGCGGAAACCGCGCAAGAAGTCCAGGAATTCCTCAGAGAAGAGGTTCTGTTTGCGGAAATAGGCAATGTCCGCATCGGAGAAGGAGATATTCTCCACGAACTCGATGACGTGCTGAAGCCCCGCAAAGATGGCGTAGCCCCCCTTGTCGGGGACGGAACGGAAAAAGAGATCGAACGCCACGCGAACATCGCGGTTCGGCTGATGAAAATATCCATAGGACATGGTCATTTCGTAGAAATCCATCATCATGGATAGATTTCGTTTATCAAACTGTGTCACAGCGCGTTCCCCCTATCGGGCATAGAAACAAGACAGATCAAATCGAATCCATTATAGCATTTTCTGGAGATTCACGCAAAGATTCTTTATTTTCTTTTGTTTTCGTCTGCTGCTCTAAAAAATCACGGTCTGCCTGTGACAGCGTGACGCGTGCGAGGAGCTCAGGGCGATGCCGCATCGTCGTGAGAAGTGCCTGTTCGTGCCGCCAGCGGGCGATCTCTGCATGATTGCCCGAGAGGAGGACGTCGGGGACAGCTTTGCCCTCGAAGTCACGTGGGCGTGTGTACTGCGGATAGCCGAGCAGCCCATCGAAGAAGGAGTCTGTTGCGGCGGATGCGGCATCACCGAGCACGCCCGGCAGCATCCGCGCCGTAGCGTCCACGGTCAGCATAGCAGGAATCTCCCCGCCCGTCAGGACAAAATCTCCGACGGAGATCAGTCGATCTGCGAGATCATAGATTCGCGCGTCAAAGCCCTCATAGTGTCCGCAGATGAGCACCAGCTGCTCATACGATGCGAGTTCCTTTGCTGCACGCTGGGTAAACACCTCCCCTGCGGGATCGAAGATGATCGTACAGCGGTGCTCCGCATACGCAGCGGTCCTCCCATACACGTCGCGCACGGCGGCGTACAGAGGCTCAGGCTTCAGCACCATGCCTGCCCCGCCGCCGCACGGCGTATCATCCACATGATGATGCTTATCCGCCGCGTAGTCGCGAAAATCTGTATAGTGGATGTCGATGAGCCCGCGCTGCACTGCGCGTCCAATGATGCTGCTGCCAAATACGCCCGCAAACATCGCGGGAAAAAGCGTCACAAGGTCAATTCTCATAGCTGCTTCATCCTACTTTCTGCATATCCTTCATTATAGCATGAAGCCGCAGACAAATTGCGGCGTCTCTGCAAAATATTTGATAAATATATTCAGAAAAACTGCACTTTGATATATAATGGAGAAGTCAACACTATGGCAGTGATTTGGAGCGGTACCATGGAAATCAACCTTGCACATTTCAATGTCAGCATCGGACGGCAAAAGCCTGAGAATATTCTGCACAGCGATGTTCCCTGCCCGTTCTGCGACACGTCAAAACTGACGGGCATCATCGAAAGGGACGGCGACATCATCCTGCTCAAAAATAAATACAATGTGATTGAGGAAGCCGACCAATTCGTCCTCATCGAGGGGGCAGACTGTTATGCCGATATTCCCGAGTATTCCAAGGCGCATATCCGCCGCCTCATTGCCTTCGGCATGCGGCACTGGAAGAAGATGCGCGAGAGCGGCGCATACGATACAGTGCTCTTTTTCAAGAACTACGGTCCGTACTCAGGCGGAACGATCCGCCACCCGCACATGCAGCTCGTCGGCTTCCCCCATTTTCGTCCGGAGCTTGCCTTCTCCCGTGAGGAGTTTGAGGGACTAACGATTGACGAAACGGACGGCGTGGCGTTCACGCTCTCCACGCATCCGCGCGTCGGCTTTCGCGAGCTCAATATTATCCCGCGGAATGTGCGTACAACCAATGTGATTGCCGACTACATACAGATTGCCGTGGATTTTATCCGGCGGCGCAATGACAGCTATAATATTTTCTTCTACCATGACGGCGCGGATATCTTCATCAAGATTCTGCCGCGCTTTGCGACCTCCCCTGTCTTTATCGGCTACAACATCCGCCTGCTTCCATCGAATCTAAAGGAGATGCGGGATGAGATCCGAACAATATATTTTGAAAGCGACCATACAAAATGCAGGACATGAACAACACGATTGAAGAAATGCCGCGCCGCAGGAAAACGCGGCGCAGAAGCAGCGTGCGAAAGAAGCCATCGCGCAGAAAAAAAACGCCCCTTTCCCTCGGGCGTTTTTTCATGATACTGATTCCTATACTGCTTCTCGTTGGTGCGGGGACATTCTTCTTCGCACCGCATACATGGCAGGAGCTCGGTACACTGCTGCCCGAGGCGGAGCATCAAAAGCCTGCGAATCAGCTGCATGAGATCTGCGAGCCGGATGCGGCCGATCGAATTCTGCGCGTGCTCTTTGTACGACGCGCCATCGATGCGCGTCTTGACCGTGCGGACTACGTCCCCATCGGACGCATCGCCCCCGATCTGCAGCATGCCATCATCGCGGTGGAGGATCGACGTTTCTATGAGCACCATGGATTCGACATGACGGGCATGGCACGCGCGACCCTCGTCAACATCCAGCATGGGCGCATCGAGGAGGGGGCAAGCACGATCACACAGCAGCTGGTGAAGAATCTTTTCTTCGGCAGTGAGCAGACCTTTGTACGCAAAGCCGAGGAGCTTCTGCTCGCCCTGGACATCGAGATCGCCTGTTCAAAGGAGGAAATCCTCGAAATGTACCTGAATGTTGTCTACTACGGTGACGGATTTTACGGCGTACATGCGGCATCCGACGGGTACTTTGGGAAGTCTCCTGACGCACTCGATCTGCCCGAGGCATCCATGCTCGCGGGTGTTCCGAATGCACCGTCCGAGGTCTCACCATCCGTGAACTTCATCGCGGCGAAGAAGCGGCAGGCGGTCGTGCTGGATGCAATGCAGGCACAGGGAATGATTGATGCGCGGACGGCGGAAGATGCGAAGCTGCAGGCTCTTATTCTGCGCCCGCGCCGTTAGGGCGTTCAGCGGTCGATGAGTGCTGTTTCCTCCGCAAAGAGTCCCGTGCGCGTCACGTACGCTTCGGCAGGGTCGATCGGCAGAGCAAAATCCCGTGCCATCACGCTGAGCACCTCGATGGGCTTCACACTGCCTGCAGGTCTGACCGCCAGATGCATCCAGAGAATGAGGCATCCATTTTCATACTGAAACGAAATGGGTGCCTTTATGTATTCCTTTGTCTCTATGCTGCGGCTTTTTTTCGGGGTCACACGTTCCCATACAGCATGCACGGCGGCGTTGTAGCGGCGTACGCTCTCACGTACGGGTGCGAGATCTCCATCATAGGGGATCTTGAGCCGATAGCGTGCCTCATCCACCTCTGCCATCAGGGCGCGGTGTTTCCCCTCCTGAAGGCGCAGACGGATGATCTCTGCTCCGCGCGGGAGCTGCGACCGCAGGCACTGCATGACCTCATGAGGAGGCAGTTCCTCGGTCATCTCAAAGTCCACATATTCCGCATCGCTCGCTGCGCCCAACGAGAGCGCCGAGGCGAAGGCGACCTTCATGTGCGGGTTAAAGCCCTCCGAATACGCCATGGGAAGCCCTGCACGTTTGCATGCGCGGACAAAGAGGTTCGCATAGTCGAGATGGGAAACATAGCGCAGTTCCTCGCCCTTGGTGATGAGTCCGCGATAGCGTACGGCCATGCGTTCCTGCGGCGCTCCTCCCTGTTTTGACGGATCAGCAGTCATGTCCGCCGCTCCATGTACTGCAGGTATATCCTGCTCTTCCTCGGCAGCATAGTCGATTACGTCGACGCCGAGCGTCGGACAAATCCCGCAGCCCGTACAGTGCGTGCGTCGGCAGTCCTCCGTAAGAGATGCCGTAAGTGCCTTCTGCCACTCCGTTTTCAGATAGCGTTCGAGCACGCCGGGTGAGGTGTGTGTCCACGGCAGTGGTTCTCCGATCGTGCGTGTGCGGCGGCTGTAATACGTCCAGTCGACACCGCAGTCCGCAAAGGCAGCGAAATAACGTGCATCGTCGAAGAGATCCGACCAGCCGTCAAACTTCGCCCCATTTTTCCACGCGGTAAGAAGTGCCGGCGCAAGGCGGCGGTCACCGCGTGCAAAGACTCCCTCGATCACGGAAAGGCGCGCATCATGATAGTGAAATGTGATCGCTCGATCCGCGATATTCTCCTTCAGAAGCTGCTGACGCCGCTGAAATTCCTCAATTGATAGCTGCCCAAACCACTGGAACGGTGTGTACGGTTTCGGTACAAAGCAGGAGACGGAGACGGTGACCTTGCACCCACGCCGTCCGCGAATCTCCGTATAGAGATCGACGACCTTCTTCGCGAGGAGGGCGATGCCGATGATGTCCTCATCCGTTTCCGTCGGCAGCCCCATCATAAAGTAGAGCTTCACCTGCTTCCATCCGTGACGGAATGCCGCCCCGCATGCTGTGAGCAAATCCTCCTCCGTCACCCCTTTATTGATAACGTCGCGCAGACGCTGCGTCCCTGCCTCAGGCGCAAAGGTCAGTCCAGACCTACGCACACGCTGTACCTTCTGCGCGAGCTCCACGGAAAAGCTGTCAATGCGCAGAGACGGGAGAGAGACACTGACCTTCTCGTCCCGATAGTCATCGATGAGATCATCCACGAGACATCCAAGCCCCGAGTAGTCCGCCGAAGAGAGCGAGGTTAGGCTCATCTCATCGTAGCCGCTGGAGGAAATCATCTCATGCGCCATATTCCGCAGTCGTTTCTCCGTGCGCTCACGTGCAGGACGGTAGGCGATACCCGCCTGACAGAAGCGGCAGCCTCGTGAACAGCCGCGAAAGAGCTCGAGCATGGCACGGTTGTGCACGATGTCCATATAGGGAACGATGGGATGTTCTGCTGAGACAGCATCGTTCATGTCCTTCACCACGCGCTTGTAGATCACGGGACGCGCATCAGGGTGAAGCGCATCCATGCGCACGAAATTTCCTTGTGCATCGTAGACGGGCGCATAGAATGACGGCACATAGATGCCGTCCACGCCGAGCAGCTGCGTCAAGAATCCGCGCCGTCCGCCCGGTCTGTCCGC
Source organism: Centipeda flueggei ATCC 43531 (assembly GCF_000160695.1). Classification (GTDB taxonomy): domain Bacteria; phylum Bacillota; class Negativicutes; order Selenomonadales; family Selenomonadaceae; genus Centipeda; species Centipeda flueggei. The sequence goes on from NZ_GG694006.1 coordinate 365,677, forward strand.
TGCGCTCCACCGGATAAAGCAGTCGCAGATCTCGGGCAGTACCTCCTCTCCCTCGCCGATGACAAAGAAGTCGAAGAAGTCGGCAATCGGCTCGACGTTGTAAACACATGGGCCGCCGCCGACGACGAACGGCATATCCTCACCGCGCTCCGCCGCATAAAGCGGGATTCCCGCCAGATCGAGCATATTCAGCACATTCGAGTAGATCATCTCATATTGGAGAGAGAAGCCGACGAAGTCAAATGCACGAACTGCGTGACGAGATTCCAGTGAGAAGAGCGGAATCCCGCGCACACGCATCTCCTCCTCCATATCGATCCACGGAGCGTAGACGCGTTCTGCCGCGATATCCGCACGGCGATTTAGAATCTCGTAGAGAATGGCGAGCCCGAGGTTGCTCATGCCGACCTCGTAGACGTCGGGCAGAGCCAGTGCGAATCTGCACCGAACGCCGTCCCAGTCCTTATGGACGGCATTCCACTCCCCCCCCGTATACCGCGCAGGCTTCAGCACCGACTGGAGCATGCTGTGATCGAGTTGTACCACCATTTCCTGTCCCCACCTTGTATCGTTCATAAGAAAAGGGGCTGCGCTGCACGAAGGCAGGCAGCCCCGAAAAATCTAAAAGAGTAACTTTTGCCGCCGCAGCTGGATGTTCAGCAGGATGGCGATCGCCATAATATTTGTCGTCAGTGAGCTGACACCGTAGCTCATGAGCGGCAGCGGTATGCCCGTAACCGGCATGATGCCCATTGTCATTCCAACATTGATGAGAACATGGAAAGCAATCATTGATGTGATTCCGACCGCGAGCAGCCGTCCGAATGTATCGCTTGCATTCTGCGCGATGCGTATCCCACGCCATAGGACGACGAGATAGAGGAGGAGCAAAATGGTACAGCCGACAAAGCCAAGCTCCTCTCCTACGACGGAGAAGATAAAGTCCGTATGGTTCTCGGGCAGGAAGTTCAGCTGGCTCTGCGTCCCGCCAAAGAGCCCCTTCCCGAACAGCATACCCGAGCCAATCGCAATCTTCGATTGGATGATGTGATAGCCTGCACCGAGCGGATCGACATTCGGATCCATAAACACCATGATGCGCATTTTTTGGTAGTCTTTGAGAAAATGCCACAGCACGGGCATCGCCGCCAGTCCCGCAGCGAAAATTCCGAAGAGAATACGGAGACGAATCCCTGCCGCGAAGATCATGCCGAAGAAGATCGCCAGGAAGACAAGCGATGTCCCAAGATCCGGCTGCTTCAAGACGAGCAGGAATGGTATGCCGACATAGGCTGCAATAGGGGCGAGGTCCATCAAGGAATCAATCTTTCCACGCTTTTCGAGCATTGCTGCAAGCGCGATAATCATGATGAGTTTAGAGAACTCTGATGGCTGTATACTGATCGGACCGAGTGCGATCCACCGCTGCGCACCAAGCGCTGTCTGCCCGATAAGCATAACAAGGATCAGCAGGACAAGATTGAACACATAGAAGTGGTTTCCGTACCGCTGGAGGATTTTATAGTCGAAGTTCATCAAAAAGGCGGCAATCGCAATATCCACCAGAATGGAAATGCCCTGCCTCTGCACAAACCAGTAGCGTTCCTCACTCGGTGTATTGACATGTGTCGCACTGCCGATAATGATGAGACTCATGATGACAATGGCAGCCGCTGCCGCGATAAGTGTCAGATCTGTGCGGCGCAGCAGGCGTTTCGAAAGAATCATCGCACATTCCTATGACCGCCGCCGTGCTGAACGCTGACGACAGGAATATTGACGACGAGTGCCATTGTATCATTTTCATTCTCGAGCGCAAATTCCATTTCCCGCGTATCGATATACATGTACTTCGAAATCACCTGAATGATCTCCGCTCTCATGTTATCCATGATTTCCGGGGAAACATTCGCGCGGTCATTGATGATAACGAGCTGCAGACGGCGGCGTGCGACATCGCCTGAGCTCTCCTTTCTGCCGAGAAGTCTTTTCAGTGCCTCAATCACGCCAACGCCCCCTTACTTCTTCCCAAAGAGTTTGCCCTTAATCGTTTCCCAGAGGCTCTCTTTTCCTAGTTCACGGAAAGGAACCTCCTCGCCGCAGAGCCGCGCAACCACATCAAGATATGCCTGTCCGGCAGGTGACCCCTTCATGGTGACACATGGCTCGCCACGGTTTGTACTCGTTACGACCATCTCATCATCGGGAATCTGTCCGATGCACTTGACTGACAGGATCTCATCAATATCGTCCATATCCAGCATATCGCCCTTCTCAATCATCTTCGGACGGATACGATTGACGACAAGGCAGATATCCTCCTTATCGGCACGGCCGAGTTCCCCAATGATCTTATCGGCATCACGCACCGCAGAAATCTCCGGCATCGTGACCACAATTGCTGTGTCTGCCGCAGCAATTGCTGTCTTAAAGCCCTGCTCGATTCCTGCAGGGCAGTCGATGATGATGATATCATAAGAACGGCGCAGCTCTTCACAGAGCGCTGCGAGTTCATCCGGATTTACGGCACTCTTATCTTTGACCTGTGAGGTCGGCAGGAGATAGAGCGAATCGTATTTCTTGTGGCGAACCAGTGCTTTTTTATACGGTACATGCCCGGATGTCACATCGACGAGATCGTACATGATGCGATTCTCAAGGCCAAGCAAGAGATCCAGATTACGCAGCCCCGTATCGGTATCAATGAGCACGACACTCTTGCCGCGCATGGCAAATCCGACGCCAATGTTCGCTGTCGTCGTCGTTTTTCCAACGCCTCCCTTACCTGATGTCACCACATAGATTTCACTCATACTACGGACCTACCTCTCTATTGGTTCAATGACGATCCGACCGTCCTTCACATATGCACGCTCTGCTTTTCCGCTGTCCTCCGGCTCATCCGGTGAGCGGGCAACATAGTTGGCAATACGGATCTGCGTCGGCATCAAATGATCTGCAATGACAAATGCTGTCGTATCTCCTGCCGCTCCCGCATGGATTACGCCACGGCATGTACCGCGTACATCAACGCTTCCTCCTGCCGTGATCTGTGCCCCAGGGTTGACGTTGCCGAAGACGATGACCGATCCCTCCGTTTCGATCGCCTGCCCGCCGCGCAGCGTCTTCTCGACAACGAGCATCTGCCGGAGTTCCGGCTCCTCACTCTCCTGTACGGCAGGTGCCTGAACATCGGCAGCCATCTGCGGCGGCAGCGGTGCCGGCTTAGGCTTTTCCTGGCGGCAGATCAGGCCATGCGTCCGAAAGAGTTCCTGCAGCTCCGCCAGCTCTTGCTTGGAGAACAGATCACGCGGTACACGCACCAGTGTCCCGCGCAGGAAGAATCCAGCGCCGGAATCCAGTTTTTTCCCTAATTCTTCCATGATCTCCGAAAAGGGCATGGCAGGGGGAAAGGCAAGCGACAAGCCGCCGTTCTCCCCCTTGATCTTGATCTTTTCCTCACTCATTTCCATCCCTCACTTGCTCCCTGCAGGCCGCTCCTGATCCAGGCCAAAGGCGGCTTCCATGATGCGTCGGCCGATCGGTACGGCCGACAGGGAACCAAAGCCGCCCTGCTCTACGATCACGGCAACCACAATGTTCGGATTCGCAAAAGGCCCATACGCCACAAACCAACCATGATCTCGCCCCTGCGAATTCTCCGCCGTCCCCGTCTTGCCGGCAATATCAATGGGAAATCCGGCAAAGACCCCCGCTGCCGTGCCGATCTTCGTCACCTCGTGCAGTCCCTCCTGCACTTGGCGAATGACCCCTTTGTTCACATCCAATTCCGAAAGCAGCACCGGCTGGAACTCACGCACCGTATTTCCATTGACATCCACAATACGCTGCACAAGATGCGGCTGATAGCGCCTGCCGTTCGCCGCAATCTCCCCCATGACCATCGCTGCTTGGAGCGGTGTCACAAGGTTGAATCCCTGCCCGATCGCTGCATCAAAGGTCTCCGAAAGATACCAGTCACCATCTTCATAGTTGTCCTTCTTATATTTGCGGTTTGGCACCAACCCCTCTGCCTCATAAGGCAGATCGACCCCCGTACGTTGCCCGAGCCCGAACATGCGGGCATAGCGTTCGAGAGTATCAACACCGAGACGGTTGCCCATCTCGTAAAAGTAAACGTTATCCGAGTGCGCCATCGCCTGCTGGAAATTGATCCAGCCCAGGGCCTCGCCTGCGGCATTCGTCTTCGGAATGATCCAATGGCGCCCGGAGTCAAAGATCTTCTCCTGCGGGGTCACCTTATGCTCTGCGAGTGCTGCTGTCCCCGTGACAATTTTAAAGGTCGACCCCGGCGGGTATTCCCCCGTAATCGCCTTGTTGTCCATGGGATGGAACGGGTTGTTGTTGAGAACATTCCAGTTTTGCGTGGAGATGCCTCCTGCAAAGAGATTTGGATTAAACGCCGGTCGGCTGACCATCGCGAGCACCTCACCTGTCTGAGGGTTCATGACGACAGCAGCTGCGGCGTTGGCATGAACAGCAGCAAGCTGTTCATCGACGGCACGCTCTGCAGCTTCCTGGATGTGCTTGTCAATGGTCAGAACCAAATCATTGCCCGGAACGGGCGACTGACGTCCGAGGATCTGTACGGGACGTCCGGATACATCCACTTCGACCTGGTCGCCGCCATTAACCCCGCGCACCTCCTTGTCATAGACACGTTCCAGACCAAACTTGCCAATGATATAGCCGGACTTATACCCCTCACCTTTGCGCTTTTCCAGTTCCTCCTCGTTGATCTCACTAACATAGCCGAACACATGCGCTGCATATTCACCATAGATGTAGTCACGGACGGGAAGAACCTCGATGACAACACCTGGATACTCATCCTTTTGCTCTTCGATCACCGTGACGATATCGGGAAGCACATCATTTTTGATGCGGATGGGATCGAACCCGACATGTGCATCGATCTTCTTCTGAATCTCAGCAACGGGAACGTTGATGAGTTTCGATACCCGCGCGATCACCTCCATGGAGATCGGCTCAGTCAGGGGAAGCAGCGAGACTGTGAACCCGGGACGATTCGTCACCAGCAGTTCCCCATTGCGGTCATAAAACGTCCCTCGTGCCGCCTCTGCGGGGATGATGCGAATACGGTTTCCCTCCGCAAGACGGGTATATAATTCTCCCTCATATATTTGAAGGTAAGCAGCACGTCCGATGAGTACGGCAATGATGAGAACGATCACGCCGCTGAGGAAATGCAGGCGTCCGCTGAAATCTTCATTTTCGTTCACAGTCACACTCCGAGAAAACGATCAATTGCGTTCGCGTATGCGTCGCTCCAGATGAAACGTTGCCCAGTGAATCGGATAAGCAAAGATCACCTGAAAGAGGAGCAAAACCAAAAGGATGCGCCCCATATGCAGAAACAAATTAAAGCGATAGCCGAGCAGATATACGACCAGTGCCGAGCTCAGATATTTCGCCGCTGTTGCAGCAACGGATGCCGTAATAGGGAAAAAGAACTGCTCCTGAAGCACGCGATCCGAAAAGCGCCCGAAAAACAACCCAATCAAGGTCAGCAGAAATGCATTCAAACCGAAAAAGGAGCCTGTACTGAGATCCTGTACCAGTCCAAGAAAAAATCCGACCAATGCCCCCCACACACTCCCACGCAGGAAGGAAAAGGAGACCGTCGCCAAGATCAGCAGGTCTGGAACAACACCATAGATGGAAATGAGCGGCAGAAAAGAAAATTGAAGAACAAAAAGGAGCAGAAAGAAAGGGACAAAAAGACGATATTTCTTCACGGTGCCGCCGCCTTCGTCTGCGCCGCCGAAATCTGTGCTGCCGCCTCAGCCCCGGGGCTGAGCGGCTGCGGCTGAATCGGCTCGGGGGGAGCCTCCCGTGACGCCGTGATGATCGCCACGTCTTCCAAGCGTTGGAAGTCCACGGCCGTCTCGATGACTGCCACTTTTAAGAGACCACTGTCATCACTGTGCTGTGAAGCAACACGTCCAACCGCAATTCCCTTCGGATAGATCCCCCCGAACCCGGACGTAACGACAGCATCTCCGTCTTCAACGTCCGCATTCCGTGGAATATTGATCATCTGCGGCATATAGGGGTTATCCATCGTGCCGGTTAGGATGCCCGTCACACGCGACTCAGCGCGCTGAACCAACGTACCAACTGAGGAACGTGCATCGAGGATGAGCTGCACCTTGGAGGAGACAGGGTCGACCTCGGTTACATGCCCGACAAGGCCCTTCCCCGTCACCACCGGCATGTTTTCACGTACACCGTCCTTCGCGCCACGGTCAATGACGATCATACTCGTCCACAGTGCCGTATCTCTGCCAATCACACGTGCCGCAAGCAGATCAAATTGATGTGCTCCCTGTTTGTAGGAAAGAAGCTCTCTCAGTCGCTCATTCTCAGCGGCATACTCTGCCGCCGTCGTATTCTGCTGCCGCAGCTGCTCGACTTCATTCTTGAGCATCTTGTTCTGCTCGTGCACTGTAGCGATCTCCCAGAGATTCGCCGAGATCGACTGAATCTGCTGTCCGACAAACGAGGACGCCATCTCAAATGGAGCGAGTATTGTCCCCACAGTACTCGTTGACGCAGTGGCCTGAAACCGACCGCGTGCAGCGAAGAAGATCACGCAAAAGAGTGCGAGAAGGACAAAAAGCAGTGCCCATATTTTGCGTCCCGACTGCCTTGCCCGTTCGAGTCGGTCAATCATTGCTTCAATTTCTTCGAAGACATAACGACACTCTTGAGAAGTCCGATGTTCTCCAGAGTACGCCCTGTCCCCTCACCGACACAGGAGAGCGCATCTTCAGAAACGAGAACCGGCATCCCCGTCTCATGAGAAAGGAGCTTGTCGAGATTCATGAGGAGCGCTCCGCCGCCTGTCATCATGATGCCATGATCCATGACGTCCGCAGCAAGTTCCGGCGGCGTTTTTTCCAATGTGTTCTTCACCGCATCGATGATCTTGTAAATTGGCTCATTCAGTGCCTCACGAATCTCCTTGGCATGAACAGTAAGCGTTTTGGGCAGTCCGCTCACAAGATCACGTCCGCGGATGTCCATCGTGCGATCCGTATCCGGTGTCACAATTGCCGTACCAACCGAGATCTTGATTTCCTCTGCCGTACGCTCGCCGATCATGAGATTATACATACGCTTGATGTACTGGACAATTGAGGAATCCATCTCATCGCCGCCGATGCGAATGGAACGGCTCGTCACAATACCGCCGAGCGAGATTACCGCAATCTCCGTCGTGCCGCCGCCGATATCAACGACCATACTTCCCGTCGCCTCTTCGACAGGGAGCCCCGCACCGATCGCTGCAGCCATCGGTTCCTCAATGAGATAAGCCTCACGTGCCCCTGCCTGCTGCGCTGCGTCAATGACCGCACGCTTCTCCACCTCGGTGACCCCCGAAGGGACACCGACCACAACACGCGGCCGAACGAACGACTTCGAACGCATTGCCTTGCGGATGAAGTACTTCAGCATCGCCTGTGTCACGTCAAAATCGGCAATGACGCCGTCTTTCATCGGGCGAATCGCAACGATATTCCCCGGTGTGCGGCCGATCATCTGTTTCGCTTCCTCGCCCACCGCGAGAACATCGCCTGTATCATTCTTTATCGCAACCACCGAGGGCTCACGCAAAACAATTCCGCGTCCCTTGACATGAACCAGCGTATTTGCCGTCCCGAGGTCAATCCCCATATCATTTCCACCAAAAAGACCAAACATTGTAAATGGAGTCTCCTTCCGCAAAATAAGCAGCATTGTATAAGTCCGTTCTTTGGCCGATTCTTTCCCTGGGCAAATATATGCACAGAGTTTTCCTGCCGACAGACGTGCAGAATCAGTATAGCATAAGAAGGTATTTTTTTCCATGAGATTTTATTTGGAAAGAGCGATATTCATCCCCTTTTCTTCCCATGCATAGCAGTTCAGACAATCTTCCCGGATTCCTTGACGTACGACCTATGTTTCCTCTATAATAAATTTAAGGACTCGCTGATAAACTCGGCGATTTCTCAAGGGAACACTGTTAAGAGGAGACGATAGCAGATGGACATTCAATCGAGGCTGCTGACCGTGGATTTTTACGACTGCAAAGGCGATCGGTGCGGCAGTGTGCAGACTCTGCAGGAAAGCGTCTCCGAAGCGCTCCGCACGCTGAACCTTACCCCTCTGCAGATCATCAGCAGCAAGCAGAACAGCGGACACATCTCTCTGCTGGCACTCCTCCCGGACGGGCACATTGCTGTCCACGTACATCCTGACCTTCGGCATGCATCACTTGACATCTACCTTTGTCAGGAGAACGTATCGCTCGATCCCGTTACCCATGCAATGCGCAGGATCTTCCAGCCGGACAAAATGAAGAGCACCCATCTGCGCCGCGGCGATTTCCGCTCATCGTCAGAGATTCGTCCAAAAACGACAACACGCGTCGCACCGATACGAAAAATTAAAAGTACAGGGGCAAAGGTTATCCGTATTCTTGCCCGTCGAAATCGACGTTAACAGATCATGAACAAAATAAACGTCCTCCGCAGGTTTACCACCTCATTTGGCAGATTGCGGAGGACGTTTCAATTTTATACTGTTATATTTTTTTCTGGCAGGCCGGACAATAGCCAAAGAAATACATCTGCTGAGAAACAATGCGATATCCGGTCACAGATGCCACGTTCTTATCCAACGAAGGAATCGAGGATATCGGTACATCGGCAACTGTATCACAGGAGATACACCGCACATGCGGATGCTGGGATATGTCCGCATCATAACGAAACGCCTCCTCACCCACATTCAGTTCACGTACAATTCCAATCTCACAAAACGCATCGAGGGATTTATACACCGTAGCGAGACTCATCGTCGGATAGCTCGGACGCAGTTCCTTATACAGCGTCTCTGCTGTCGGATGTTCCGTCGTCTGCGCCAGTGCCGCATAGACGGCAAGCCGCTGAGGGGTAACCTTTTTTTTATTTCGGCGAAGAATATCTGTTACCTCACCGACGGTCAGCATTGTTCGTTCACGCATAATTATTCCTATTTCCCATTTCAAAAAATCTAAAATCATTATTATTTATGTATTATAATACTCTATCTCAAAACTCATGTCAATAGTCCCTTCTTCCCTTTTCTTTCTTCATCATACGATGGGAACAGTAATTTATTCCTGTCCATAAAAAATCGTGTTATAATGGCATATATTAAATTGAGAAAGGCTGGACAGCATGCGCATTTCCGATATTCCCGCAGCCATAGCAAAAGAATTGTCCATTCATCCCAAACAGGTGGAATCCGTCATCACACTTCTCGACAACGGCAATACGATTCCCTTTATCGCACGTTACCGCAAGGAGGCAACAGGCTCCATTGAAGATGAACTGCTGCGCCGCATAGAAGAGCGTCTGACGTATCTTCGTAATCTCGTCAAACGCCAGGAGGAAATCCTTGCGCACATCGAGGAGCAGGGCAAGCTGACAGATGACCTGCGCACAGCAATTGATACGGCCGAAAAACTCCAGACGCTCGAGGACCTCTACCGTCCCTATAAGCAAAAAAAACGCACGCGTGCCTCCATTGCACGTGAACGAGGGCTTGCCCCGCTTGCCGATGCCATGCTGCTGCAGCGTGAGACAAAAGGAAGCATCGAAGAATATGCGGCTGCCTTCATCGATGCGGAAAAGAACATTTCTTCCTCTGCTGACGCGATTGCAGGTGCACGTGACATTCTCGCCGAGATCATCATGGACGAGGCAGGCGTACGCCGCAGCATACGTGAGAATTTCAAACGCAGCGCCATCCTTGAAACAACACTCCATCACGAGGCAGAGGATGCCGGCACCTTTGCCATGTATGATGGTTACAGAGAGCCTGCCCGTACGCTTCCCTCGCACCGCATTCTCGCCATAAACCGCGGGGAGAGAAAAGGCTGCCTGTCCGTCCGCATCAGCATCGATCATGAAGAAAACATAACATGGATTGAGCGGCACATCCATAAGCATCCATCAATTTTCACCGACGAACTGCACGCTGCTGTAGAGGACGGCTATAAGCGTCTTCTTGTCCCCGCACTGGAGCGTGAACTGCGCGCCGGCCTAACCGCCTATGCAGAAGAAAAGGCAATCCGCATTTTTGGGCACAATTTGCGTCAGCTCCTTCTGCAGCCGCCGCTCGCAGGGCATACGGTACTCGGACTTGACCCCGGTTACCGCACGGGATGTAAAATGGCCGTTGTCGACGCGACAGGAAATGTGCTCGACAGCGGCGTGATCCAGGTGACACAGAGTGACGGCGCACGTGCGGCAGCGGCAAGGACGGTGGAAAAACTCGTCACCGCATATGGCATCACGCTGATCTCCATCGGCAATGGTACGGCATCCTATGAAACAGAACAGTTCGTTGCGGCACTGATTCGCAAAAATGGATGGAGCGATGTACGCTATCTCATCACAAACGAGGCAGGTGCATCGGTCTACTCTGCCTCCGCGCTGGCAAAGGAGGAACTGCCGGACTACGACGTAACGATACGCGGTGCCGTATCCATCGCGCGGCGTGTACAGGATCCCTTGGCGGAGCTTGTCAAAATTGATCCGCAGGCAATCGGTGTTGGGCAGTATCAGCACGATGTCAGTCAGAAGGAACTAAAGGATACCCTCGACGCTACCGTCGAGGATGCTGTCAATCATGTGGGCGTTGATCTGAACACCGCCTCACCGGCACTCCTCAAGCGTATCGCAGGCATTAATACGGCAATTGCAAAGAACATCGTGACCTATCGCAATAAGCATGGACGCTTCAAAAACCGCGCTGCCCTGCACGGCGTCCCGCGCCTTGGCGATGCTGCATTCACCCAATGCGCCGGATTTCTGCGCATCCATGACGGTGAAACGCCGCTTGACAGTACCGCCATTCACCCCGAATCCTATGAACTTGCCCGCCGTATTCTCGCCGAACTCGGCGCAAAGGAGAGTGATCTCGGCGACCGCACAAAGTTTCCCACATTGGCGTGCAAAACTGCACAAAGCAGTCCGCAGACACTGGCACAGAAGCTCCATGCAGGCGTTCCAACCGTTACAGATATTCTAAAGGCAATCGCCTGTCCGGGACGCGACCCGCGCAAGGATCTTCCCGCACCGCTCACGCGGCAGAATATCGTCAAGCTCTCCGACCTCGCCGTCGGTACCATCATGCGCGGAACCGTCCGCAACATCACGGACTTCGGCGCATTTATCGACATTGGGCTGAAACAGGCAGGACTTCTCCACATCTCGGAGATGAGCTGTCACCGTGTACGCCATCCGCTTGATGTTCTGTCCGTCGGCGACACTCTCGACGTCATGATCATCAGCATCGATGAGGCACGCGGCCGTATCGGGCTCTCAGTAAAACGCATGGAGGCGGAAAAAAAGCACGCATGACACTTCTTGAAAAAACAATCGCATCCATAAAAGTCCCTGCAACACTCCCTGCTTCTTCTGCTTTCTCCGTACTGGCAGTACAGGACATCAGATTTGGCAAACTGATGACCGCCCTCCTCCGCTATATCAACATTACGGGTGAGCGGCATCCCCCTCTGCCGCAGACAAGTGTTGTCATCTCCTGCGCCGACCATGGTGTCGCCGCTGAAAGTGTCAGTGCGTATCCGCCGGAGACGACACTGAACATGATGTGCAACTACCTCATCGCACATGGCGGTGCCGCCAATGCCGCAGCAAACTACGTGAATGCCCGCCTTCTCATTGTCGATCTCGGTGTCAATGCTGACACATCCGCAATCCCGGGGCTCCTGCATCGAAGTATTGCGCGCGGTACGGAAAATATGACAAAGGGGCCAGCGATGACACGTACACAAGCCGTGCGTGCCGTCGAAACAGGAATTCAAATTGCATCCGACTGCGCTGCCCGCGGCGACCACTGCATTCTGCCCGGTGAAATGGGCATTTCAAATACAACGTCGAGTGCCGCCATCAGTGCCGCTATTCTGGGACTCCCTCCCGAGGAAGTTACGGGACGCGGAGCAAACATTTCGGACGAACGACTGCAGCATAAAATTGACATTGTACGGCGTGCCCTCGCCGTCAATCATCCTGATCCGCGCGATGGCATCGACGTACTCGCCAAAGTCGGCGGCTTTGAACTGGGCTGCATTGCCGGGATCATCCTTGGTGCCGCCGCACATCGTATGCTCGTTATTCTGGACGGAGCGAACACCACGTCAGCAGCGCTCATTGCCCACACCATTGCCCCCCACTGCGTGCATTATCTCCTCGCCTCGCACGTCTCTCTGACCGAGCACTCCCAACCCCACGCCCTGCAGCGCATGGGACTCCCACCCATGCTGCGCCTCGATATACGTCTGAGTGAGGCAGCAGGCGCATCGATTGCCCTGCGCATGTTGGAACAGATGTTAAAGGTATGGAAAACAATCGACACTCCCGTGAAGATGTGTGATATCCTTCCCATTCCGCCGCAAAAAACAGCGACAGAGGCACTGCCCATCCCAGCTCCCGACAGCAGCGTCATGGATGACGCCCAATACCGACTCGACAATCTGGCAAAGCCAATTCACAGTCTCGGCTACCTTGAGCGTGTCGCCGTGCAGCTTGCCGGCATCACGCGGCAAGTATGTCCGCCCGTCGATAAAAAAGCGGCACTGCTCATCATTTCTGATGCGGAGGAGATGTCCCCTGCACTGTGCGGTATCATCTCCGCAATGACGAAGGGAAACGGCATTGATGTCTATCTCCTCTGCACCGGAGCAGCAGATGCGCAGGACATCAGCACTGCTGCACGCAGGATCGCAGCCGAGCATTTGCTCCTCATCCTCGGCAGCATTGGAGATCATACGGCGGCTGTCCGCGCGGTACTCCATGCGGGTGCAGAGGGCGGTGCACTGCTCCTGCCGGGTGACGCTGCAGCCGACCGCATCGCACGTGATTACAGTGCGGAGGATGCTGCGCTGCGCCCCTATCTCTTACACGTTCTGCCCGATATGATTACAGCAGAGATCGATGCGCCTGCAGGCATTGGCGGTCTCCTCGGGCTTGAGATTGTCCGCGCCGCCCTCCACGTCATCAACGATATGAAGACCTTCTCTGAGGCAAACGTCGCCGTTGCCATCGACGGTGCAGGCGCAGGACGGCAGGTACGGGAACAATAAAAATACGGCAGAGAGATCTGCCGTATTTTTATTTTGAACATTATATCTCTGCCTCAAGCTGACCGCGCTTAAAAACTTTGCCGATCGTACCGAACTGGAAGGTTGCCGGCTCTTTGACCGTAAAACGTCCATAGGTATTTCCTGCACGGTAGTTTGAGTTAAATGCCTCGCGCATCCCCCCCGCCGTATGCATCTCCTCCCCATAGACAAGAAAGGGGTTGGGAACAACAGCAAAGAGATTATTTCCAAGCGGCATTGCCCAGTAATCCGCATCCCGCGTTGGTGTCACAGCGACGAAACGCGGCTCAAGCTCAGGGCGGCTGTGGCGGAGCTGCATATTCGTACAGCGCATCCCCTGCACTTCAAATTCTTTGATGAAGTCATCCTGTGCCTTCTTCTTCTGAAACATCGTCCCTGGCACATCATAGAGGGCATTATACTTCCGAACAAAATCCGCCGCACGTTCCTCGGGCGTCAGCTCACGCAGTTCGTGCTGGGGAATTCCTGCAAGCGTTGCCTCGGCTGACCTCTTTCGTGCAGCTTCCGTCTGCTTCGCCTGATTGCTTTGCACCGGTTCTTTGCCGCCGGTCGCATGTGCATAGCTCCCCGCAGCTCGCTTCATGGCAGTTTGCGGTTTTTTATGCTTTGCCTCAGTCGGCTGCGCAGATGATGCCCCCGTATAGGCACGCGCCATTTCACGCTTCATTTCTTCATCGAGAAGATCACTGACTGAGACAGGTGTTCGCGCCGTCGTTTCTTCGTGCAGAGTACCGTTATCTGTATTTTTCTCTTCCTCTGACAAGTACTGCGGCTGTCCTTCTGCATGCACCACTTGTTCCAGATGCTGCGTCAATTCGTCGATACGGCTCTGCTGACGCAGAACCATTTTCTCGAGCAGCGTGACACGCTTCGCAAGTTCATGAATCCGTGTCAGTTCATCAGTTCCCATTCCCCTGTTTTACCTCCCAAGGAAGCACGAATGATTTCAGCACTGTCATCTGGACGGGCTGCATTGCATCAGCGATTCCCTAAAGTGCAATCGACTGTGCACGGGCAAGCGTCTCACGCGCCTCACGCACAATGCCGTCGATGATAGCCTTAACCGGCTCGACCTTGCGCAGCAGTGTCAGCGTCTCGCCTGCCTGTATCATACCATTTACGACATCGCCGTCGACGGCGGCGAGCTTGTTCGTCCCCGTTGCACGGTCGAGAAGCTCCTGCTTTGTCGCCTTGCCGGAGTACTCGAGCGCGACAAAGTCCTCAGAAAATTTATTTTTGATGCCGCGCACCGCACCGCCGATGGTAATCCCCGTCACGATCGTATCCGTATCCACTGCTGCGAGCAGCTTCTCCTTCATATTCGGATGTACAACGCACTCCTCCGCAATGAGAAAGCGTGTCCCCATCTGAACACCAGCAGCCCCCATGAGGAGTGCTGCAGCGAGGCCGCGTCCGTCACCGAATCCGCCCGCCATAATCACTGGGAGCTCTACTGCGGGGATAACCTGCTCCATGAGCGGCATCGTCGAAAGGACACCGATATGTCCGCCCGCTTCCATTCCCTCGACGACGATCGCATCTGCTCCCTTTTCCTCGACACGCTTTGCAAGTTTGACACTCGGCACAACCGGAATGACCTTGACCCCGGCAGCATGAAGCTTCTCAAAATACGGAACGGGATTGCCTGCGCCGAGCGTGACAAACGCCGGCTTCTCCTCACAGATTACGTCCACGATCTCTTCCTTGTTCGGCGCCATGAGCATGATGTTGACACCGAACGGACGGTCGGTCAGACTGCGGCAGCGGCGAATTTCATTGCGTGTGTACTCCGTCGTGCGTCCGCCCGTCGAAATGATGCCCGCACCGCCCGCATTGGATACCGCAGAAGCAAGGTTCGCCTCCGAAATCCACGCCATACCGCCCTGCAGGATGGGAACATCCAGCCCCAAAAGTTCCTTCAGCTGATTTGCCATATGAATCCCTCCTATATATTAGACTCGTTCTATGCCTGCAATGGCATAGGCGGACATTCCTTCGCCCGCGCCTGTAAACCCTAAACGCTCCTCCGTCGTTGCCTTGACATTAACATTGGAGACAGCAACCCCCAGCCTGCCTGCAATATTTTCACGCATCGCAGGAATATAAGGCATTAGTTTCGGTGCCTGTGCTACGATACAGGCATCCACATTGCCGATGGCATAGCCTTCAGTCTGCACGAGGCGCACTACCTCGGAAAGCAGTGTGCCGCTTTCTGCTCCCGCATAGCGCGCATCCGTATCAGGGAAATGCTGTCCGATATCCCCGAGTGCTGCCGCGCCGAGGAGCGCATCCGAAATTGCATGGAGCAGGACATCCGCATCTGAATGTCCGAGCAGCCCCTTTTCATACGGTACATCGACACCGCCGAGGATGAGCTTGCGCCCCTCCACAAGACGGTGCACATCATAGCCGATGCCGACTCTGGTCATACGCCATCCCCCTTGCGCCGGCGGACAACACCGCCGAGCAGCCGCTTTGCCTCATGCACAGCGGTCTTCATCAGTTCCCCCGCACCCATATCATTGCGCAGGATCGCCTCTGCGACCACCATGTCCTCAGGTGTTGTCACCTTGATGTTGCTGTATTCACCTTGAACGATGTGAACAGGAACGCCGATGCGCTCGACAAGGCTCGCATCATCCGTCCCGAGAAAACCGTCCGCATCGGCACGCCGATTGGCTTCAAGCAGGATCTCCTTGTGAAATCCCTGTGGTGTCTGCACCTGCCAGAGCGCTCTTCGCGGCGGCGTCGCAGAGACAGTGCCATCCTCAGCAGCAATCTTGATCGTATTCTTCTCTGGAACAGCAACAATCGCTGCTCCCTCTGCACGTACGACACGGATCAGCTTCTCGATGGTCTCGCGGCGGATGAGCGGTCGTGCTGCATCGTGGACGAGAACAAGATCCGCTTCCTCCGAGACAACCGCAAGTCCGTTGCGGATAGAGTATTGACGCTCCGTGCCGCCCTCGACGACACGCCAGGGAGCAAGTCCCTTGACGTGACTGAGAAGCCCTTTGACCGCCTCTACCTCATCGGCACCGACGGCAATAATCAGTTCACCGACAGCCGGAACCTTGGAAAAAGTCAGCAGCGTCCGCAGCAGCATCGGCTTTCCCGCAAGGGTTAAAAATACCTTGTTGAGACCGACCTGCATCCGATGCGCTTGCCCTGCCGCCGGAAAAACTACACTTACCATACATGCCTCCCAAGGTGCATCCATCACCGCACCATTTTTGCAAAAATCATTCGCCCGGCTGCGGTTTGAAGCGCCGATGTCACCTCGACAGGGACCACTTCATTCATACAGCGGAAGCCGCCGTCCACAACGATCATCGTACCGTCGTCCAGATAAGCGAGTCCCTGCCCATGTTCCTTGCCCGGTCGGACAATCTGCACGGACATCAGATCACCGGGAATTGCCACGGGCTTGACTGCGTTCGACAGTGCATTGATGTTAAGCACAGAGACGCCGCGCAGCTGTGCCACTTTGTTGAGGTTAAAGTCGTTCGTGATGATCTTCCCGCTTACCTCCTGTGCAAGCTGAAGGAGCTTGGAGTCCACCTCTGCGATGTCCTCAAAGTCCACCTCAGTGATCTCCACCTTCATGCGCGACTCCTTGCGGATCTTCTGAAGGATGTCCAGACCGCGCCGTCCGCGTACGCGTTTCAGCGAATCCGGCGAGTCGGCAATATGCTGCAGCTCTTCAAGCACAAAGACCGGAATGAGCAGCGTTCCTTCAAGAAACCCCGTCTCGCAGATGTCAGCGATACGCCCATCGATGATGACGCTCGTATCGAGCAGCTTGTACTGCCGGCTCTCCTGCCCATCCCGTACCACCAAAGGAACGGGGGAGCGCCCCTCCGGGCGCATACGGATCACCTCCCGCAGGAAACGCGGAACAAAGTCAAAGACCTCGGCCAGATCCTGCTGCTTCTGCACCATAATATGAACGCCAAGATACCCGAGCACTATGCTGAACACGATAGGAATGTAATCGCCGACGATGGGAATCGTAGAAAATGCATCACCCAAGAGGCGTGCAATGATAAGTCCGATAAAAAGCCCAATCGCCCCAGCAATCACGTCGCGTGTCGGCATCTTCGCGAGCTGTCCCTCGACCCAAATCGAAAGACTTCTCAGCCGCTCCGTAAAAAATGGTGCGAGCGGATAACCGATCAAGCCGCCGAGCATTGTACCGCACAGGATGCAGAGCAGTCCTGCAAGTGAAAGATCAAAGATGCCGAGATCCATCCGCCACAATGGCGCAGAAAAGTAGGAATTTGCCGTTGGAACAGCCAGCTCAAACAAGGTTGCACCAACGACTGCTGTGATGAGCACGATGAAGAACCGTAAAATTCGTTCAAATAACAAAAATTCACCTCCCTTCTCAGCCAAAAGGTCAAGAATCGGGCTTGAATACACCCCTTCTCAACATATCCAGTATAATAAAAAAAAATACCATTGTCAAAACAGACATGACAAGATAAAAGTGAATTTTCCTATTGACATATACATTTTTATCCGTATAATGATAATCTTATTCAAAAAAGACAAGAAGGAGAAATAAGCAAACAGTGGCTTTTCACGGCAAACTACGCCATACAGGATATGCAGCGGCAGCAGTGACAATACTGACCTGTCTGTACTCCTCCATCGCATACGCTTCGGAGGACGTTGCCGAAACATCGAGGGAATCCACCGATGACATTTACGTGACTGCGAATGTCGATAAGGAAATGCTCAAGGAAGAACCAGAGGCGAAGACCATCATCTCCCGTGCCGATCTCGACCGCAAGGGGGCACGAACCCTCTCCGATGCACTTGCAGCAGAACAGGACATCCAAATGGCACGGACAATATGGGACGCAAGACCGTCAGCATCCGCGGCGCCGACCCGCGCCACACGCTCATCCTCGTCGACGGGCGCAGGCTCGCAGGTGGTCTCAGCAAGTTCTACGGCGCGACGGACGAGGTAAACCGCCTTGGTCTCGATGACGTAGATCATATTGAGGTCATACGCGGCGCGGGCACGACACTCTATGGATCGGATGCCATCGGCGGTGTCATCAATATCGTCACGAAAATCTCACATAAGAAGCGCATCCGTCTGACGACTGAAGGCTCCTTAATTGAGGCAGGCGGGAGTCAGTACAACCACAGTATCGGCTACTCCACAGGTAACCTTGGCAATGGTACATACGTAGACTTTTCTTACGGATGGAGCAGAACCGCGCCCTTTCTCTATGACAGCGACGGCACATCTATGCAGTATTACGGCAAGCGTAATCCGATGAGCCTGCGTGCTGAATTTACACTGGGCAAAGACAAAACGCTCACACTCTCAGATGCTGCTCTCGCTGATTACCATCGCAATTGCGGTGGAACGGTTCTACTACTACCGCATCAACCGTAAGGGCTCGCGGGTATTCTTCCAGGGAGTTTATCACGCCGCCATGCAAAAGGACTGGAGCACCATCACCAAGCTCGTCCAGGAGTTCCCCTCCGCCATCAGCCGTATCGTCGAGAGCGGCATGGAGAATGCAGGAACGGAGGCATCAATGAAGGGTGCATTCGCTGACCGCATGTCCATGGAGGCGATCAACTTCCGCCGCTATCTCGACTATCTGAGTGCGATTGTTACGATTGCCCCGCTGCTCGGCCTCCTCGGCACGGTCACAGGAATGATTCAGACGTTCAGCGTTCTGGATGCGGGCGGCGGTGCGGCTGCCATTACGGGCGGTGTCGGGGAGGCACTGGTCGCGACAGCAACCGGTCTTTGCGTGGCGATCATCGCCTTCTGCGTCTACACCTATTTCAGCCATCAGCTCGATGCGATTGTCACGGACACGGAGCGTCTCTGCACCACGATTGTCACGGCGAAGAAAGAAAGTTGGGCGGCACAATGAATTTCAACAATTATCGGCTCAAAAAGAAGCCTGAGTTCATGATCATCCCGATGATTGACATCATCTTCTTCCTGCTCGTCTTCTTCATGATGAACAGTCTGCAGACGGTCGCCCAGAAGGCACTTGCTGTGCAGCTCCCGCAGGCGCAGACGGCGACGGCACCGGCACAGCTTCCCATCATCATGACGATCGACGAAGAGGGACATATTACCGTTGACAATCATCCCGTAAGCATCACAGAGTCCGCAGCCATCATGAAGCAGCACATGGAGGAAAACCCGAATGCGGCGGTCGTCCTTCAGGCGGACAAGCGCACGGCACACGGTCAGGTGGTCGCTGTAATGGATATGCTCAAAGGGGCAGGCGTAAAACGTCTCTCGATCGCCGCACAGCAGAAGGGATAGGTCTATGGAGCAGCATCTCTCATGGAGAAGAGCCTATATTACCTCTGCCGTCATCCACTTCGTCATCTTCCTCCTGCTTGCCATTGGTCTTGGTGCCGTTGTCGCGAAACAGGAACAGCAGGTCTATGAGATCGATCTGCAGGCCTCGGATTTCAGCCAGGGCAGCGGGCATGAGGGCGGCGGCAGTGCAGAAAGTCTCTTCCCCGAGCCACTAAAAGCAGAGGAGGTTGCAAAACGCGTCGAGACGGTACAGCAGATGCCGGTGCCCATAACGCCGTCCACAGCTGCCGTCCCATCCCCGGATGCAGTGACCATACCGGATGCGGCATCACCTGCTGCATCAGCGACAGATTCCTCCGCTGCATCATCCTCCCCAAGCGGTTCTGTCTCAGGCACCAGCGGCGGCGGAGAAAGCGGCACAGGTGCGGGGTTAGGAAACGGCAGCGGCAACAGCACGGGTGATGGACAAGGCGCCGGTGCCGGAGCGGGGGCAAGTCAGGGATCAGGGGACAGTACGGCACCTGGTACAGGCACCGCACCATTTGATGTGGCAGGATTCCGTGCAGCGGTCGATGCGAACAAGCAATATCCCTACATGGCAATGAAACGTCACCTTGAGGGCACGACAGGGATCACCACAACGATCAGTGCCTCAGGGGCAATTACGAGTGTCGTCGTCAGCTCCTCCTCCGGACACAGCGAACTGGACGAGGCGGCAGTCGCAGCAGCGTATGCCGTCGGCAGCTATCCGAATCCCACTGGCGCGACAAAGATCATAGACAGCAACGTCAGGTTTTATCTTCAATAAAGAAAGATGAGCTATGGGAAACCATTCCCCATAGCTCGTCTTTTTTTATTTTTCTTCCAGAAGCTGCACGAGCTCATCGTAGTCGCGCCGCAGCTGCTCATGCTCGTCCAACAGCTGCAGGACGGTGAGTACAGCAATGCGCTGGACGTCGAAGCTGCGTGCTTTTTTAGCCATCTCCTTGATGCGTCGGTCACATTCTGCCGCGAGATGCTTTAGGCGGTCGGGTTCGTCGGTCTTGAGCTGATAGGTCTGCCCGAACATCTCAACGACGACCCTTTGTGTCGTCTTTTTTTCCTCTGTCATGGCCCTTCACCGCCTTTATCCACGAAGCTGTGCATGAAGCTGTTCCTCAACCGCCTGCAGGATCGCGGCGAATGCAGCATCCACTTCCTCATCGGTCAACGTCTTGTCATCGGACTGGAAGTGCAGATGGAACGCCATGCTCTTCTTACCTTCCCCGACCTGTTTCCCTGCGTAGATATCAAAGAGTGTTGCATGACGGAAGTACTTTCCGCCCTTCTTCGCAATGACGCGCTCGATCTCTGCCGTCGTAAGATCAGCATCCACGATAATGGCAAGATCACGTGCCGATGCCGGATACTTCGGCAGTGGCTTGATCGTGCTCTTTTTCCTGCGATAGCGCAGCAGTGTCTCCGCATCCATCTCAAAGACATAAACGTTCTGTCCAATACCGAAGTTTGCTGCGACCGTCGGATGAATTTCACCAAGAACCGCAATCACGTCGCGCCCCTTCTTGAAAAAAGCGGTCTTGCCGGGGTGCATGGCAAAATGCTCACCGCGTTCCACAGTATATTTCTGTACACCGATGACGGTAAGGAAGCGTTCCAGGACTCCCTTGGCATCGTAGAAATCTACCACAGTATTATCTGTATCCCATGCAATGGGACTGCGCCGCCCCGTGAGAAGACCTGCCGCCTTCAGCTTTTCCTCCGCGAGTTCCGTCAGGGGCAATGCCTTTGGGAAGAAGACAGGGGCAATGTCAAAGAGGCGCAAATCAAGATTCTTTCGGGCAACGTTGCGTGCCGCATTTTCAAGAATGCTCGTCAGGAGTGTTGTACGGACAAGCGGATACTCATCGGTCAGCGGGTTCATGATAGGAATTGCCCGACGAAGAGGGCTGTCCATCGGTACGCAGAGTTTATCCAGAGCCGTTTCACTCGTAAAGCTGAACGAAAGTTCCTCGGTCATGCCGAGGGAGGCAAAGGTCTCGCGCATGGTATCGACAAACGCCTGCATCTCACTGACCGATCCCTGCAGAACTGCCCCCGACGGCATCTTCGATGCGATGTTGTCAAAGCCGTAGAGCCGCGCAACCTCCTCCGAGATGTCCTCCATCAGCGTCACGTCTCCGCGCCATGAGGGAACGACGACGCGATAGGTCTCACCCCCCTGCTCCTCGATGGTAAAACCGAGGGAGCGCAGTGCCGATGCCATCCACTCGCCCGGGATGTGCGCGCCGATGCGCTCCGCGACGGCGCGCACACTGAACGTGAGCACGGTCGGGACGCGCGGTGCCGGATATATGTCAATCGTCCCCTCTGCTGCTGTACACGCCCCCATCTCTGCGAGGAGCTGTGCGGCACGCGTCACAGCACGAATGGTCTCCGTCTCATCTACGCCGCGCTCAAAGCGTCCAGAAGCCTCAGAGTGCAGCCCAATGCGCCGCGCCGTACGTCGAATGGTCGCTCCATGAAAGGACGCCGCCTCGAGGACGACAGCCGTGGTGGCATCTGTGACCTCGGAAATGAGTCCGCCCATGATGCCGGCGAGCCCTGTGGGCTTCTCACTGTCGGCAATGACGAGCTCATCCCCGACGGCGATGCGGTTTGAATCATCCAGCGTATGGAGCTGCTCCCCTGCGTGTGCGCGCCGCGCCGTCAGCGTATGTCCTGCGATACGGTCGTAGTCGTACGCGTGGAGGGGCTGTCCCAGCTCCAGCATGACAAAGTTCGTCACGTCGACGACATTGTTGATCGAGCGGATGCCCGCACCGCGCAGACGATCCACCATCCATGCGGGCGTGGGTGCGACCTTCACATCGCGCAGGACACGCGCGGAGAAACGGCGGCACAGCTCCTTGTCGTCGATGTGAATGGAGACGAGATCCGCAGCGCGTACGCCCGCCGATTCCTGCACCTCAATCGACGGCATACGCAGCTTCCTGCCAGTCAGCGCGGCGACTTCCCGTGCAATGCCGATCACACTGAAGCAGTCCGCACGGTTGGCCGTCAGCTCAAACTCGAGCACCACATCGTCAAGGCCGAGCACCTGCGCCGCAGGAATCCCCACAGGCGTATCGGGCGGCAGAATGTAGATGCCGTGCACCTGTTCATCAGGCAGTCCCTCGATATCCATCGCGAGCTCCCCCGCAGAGCACATCATTCCGTTGGATACGACACCGCGAAGCTTCCCCTTTGAGATCTTCTTCCCGTCGGGAAGGACAGCACCGACCATGGCAACGGGAACCACATTTCCCTCACGCACATTCTGTGCACCTGTTACAATCTGGAGGAGGGCATCGCCCCCCATGTTCAGCTGGCAGACGAGCAGATGATCCGAGTCAGGATGCGGCGTAATTTTCTCAATACGCCCCGTAATGACCTTCTCCAGTCCCTTATCCGCACGCACAATATGCTCCACAGGAACACCAGCCATCGTCAGACGGTCAGCGATTTCCTCTGCCGTCTCATCAATATCCACATAGTCCTTCAGCCATTTAATGGAAACCTGCATAGTCCCGCCTCCTTAGAATTGATGTAAGAAACGCACGTCGTTGTCGTAGAACAGACGCAGATCATCCACGCCGTACGCGAGCATTGCGATGCGCTCTACGCCCATGCCAAATGCGAAGCCCGAAACTACATCGGGATCGTAGCCGCTCATGCGCAGGACGTTCGGGTGCACCATGCCCGCGCCGAGGATCTCAAGCCAGCCTGTGCCCTTGCACACGCGGCAGCCCGCACCATGGCAGGCGGAGCAGGATATATCGACCTCGGTGGACGGCTCAGTGAACGGGAAGAAGCTCGGGCGAAAACGCACCTTGGCATCGGCGTCAAAGAGCTCATGCAGGCACAGCTCAAGCGTTCCTTTGAGATCGGCAAAGGAGATTCCCTTGTCGATGACGAGCCCCTCCACCTGCGTGAACATCGGCGAATGCGTCGCATCGTAGGAGTCGCGGCGATAGACGCGTCCAGGTGCAATCATGCGGATTGGCGTATTCGGCTCATTCTTCTGCATCGTACGTGCCTGTACCGGCGATGTCTGCGAACGCAGGAGTATATCTTCGGTGATATAGAATGAGTCCTGCATATCGCGCGCAGGGTGATCTTTCGGCAGATTCAGTGCCTCGAAGTTATAGTAATCCGTCTCGATCTCCGGGCCTTCCTCCACCGTAAAGCCCATTCGCAGGAAGATCTGCTTGATATGGTTCAGCGTAATCGTGAGCGGATGAAGATGCCCGACCTCTCCCGTGCGTCCGGGAAGGGTAACATCAATCTGCTCGGCTGCGATCTTTGCGGCAAGTTCACGGTCTGCCAGCTCAGCGGATTTCTTTGCGAGCAGTTCCTCCAGCTCGGCTCGTGCCTCATTGACGATCTTGCCGATGCGCGGCCGCTCTTCCTGTGCAATCGCCCCCATGCTGCGCATAAGGGTCGTCAGCTCTCCCTTCTTGCCAAGAATTTTGACGCGAATATCGTTGAGCTCGCTCAGCGAGCCCGCCGTCTCTGCAATCGCAGCTCGGGCACGCGCCTTGAGTTCTCTGATCTTTTCGTCCATAACATCCTCCTATATGCACACGAAGTCACGGTCCGAGCCGCTCCGTCGATTCGATGAAAAAACAATTCTCAGTGTACCATATTTAGGTAAAAAAATCCATGAGAGGCGGATAATTTGACATATCTGTGGTGCCCGTGAACAGCACGCCTCACGATCACAAAAATTTTACAGGCAGCAACAGACCAAATGATTGAACAAGCGATTCTTTTATAGTATGCTATAGGAATCGACGGTACATTCAGTCCGTTTTCTCGGTACAGTACTACGGTACAACGACCACGATACATTCCCTCATCCATCAAGGAGGTTCTCATGGACGCACTGATCAGGAGTTCTGCGGAGCTGCTTGCAAAGCCAACCAGTCTCTTTGCGCTGCTGGCTGTTCTGATCTTGATCCTCGGCTATCTGCAGACGCGCCGCATTCACTTCACTACCCATATGCTCATCAACGTCGCGCTCATGTTGGCACTCACAATCGTACTGCATCAGCTGCGCATCTTTCATATGCCGCAGGGCGGGAGCGTCACCATCGGCGGAATGATTCCCCTCCTCTTTCTCACTTACCGCTATGGAGCGGGCATTGGCTGCCTCGCAGGCTTCCTTTACGGGATGATTAACCTCATGCAGGATGCGTTCATCCTGCACCCCCTGCAGGTGCTCTTCGACTATCCGCTGCCCTATATGGCACTCGCGATTGCTGCTGCCCTACCGGGACGGATCTTCGCGGGAGCTGCTCTCGCCTTTGCGGCACGCTTCGCCTGCCACTTTATCTCGGGGGCAGTGTTCTTCGGTTCATACGCGCCGGAGGGAATGTCGCCTTATCTGTATTCCCTCGTGTTCAATGCGACCTACCTCGTCCCCGAGGCGGTGATCTGCTTTATCCTGCTGCGCGTACTCCCCGTGCCGCGCCTCCTCGCCGCCATGGATCGGCAAACACCGCTCTATGGGGCGAAGCTGACGCTGTAATGGCTTAGGGAATGGCTGATATCCGGCAGCCCTCACATTTCAGCAGTGAGTCCTTAGCTGTCCTCGTACGTGCGCACGCGCAGGGTCAGCCCGCGCTTCGCACAGATCTCACGGCAGAGGGCGATCTCCTCCTCGTTCTCCACCTTCTCCACGACCGTAAGAACGACATGGGGAATGTAGGGCTTGCAGTGTTCGGCAAAAGTGAGCATTGCCTCATAGGAGCCGATGCCGAACTTCGAGCGCGTGAGCGCAAGATAGCGTTCGGCATTCGATGCGTTGAGACTGATGGAAATGGTGTCGAGCAGTCCCGCAAAGCGCTGTGCAAAGACCATTCCGTGCTCAAGCTCACCAAGCCCATTCGTGTTGACGCGCGTCGGTATCTGCGGATGATACTTCTTGACATGACGCAGTACATCGAGCACCGTGTCAAGACGCATCAGCGGCTCACCAAAGCCGCAGCATACAACCTCGGATACGTATTCCCACGGCAGGTGATCAAGCTGCTCCGTGATCTCGGCAAGTGTCGGATCGTGGTCGATCCAGAGTGAGGACTCCTTCGCCATTTCTTTCATGCTGCGCAGGCAGAAGACACAATCACAGTTGCAGGAATTGGTGATATTAATATAGACGGCACGCTTACCCTCAGGCTGCTCGCGCAGGCTCGCCTCCATCGGCAGGTAACGTCCGCCCGCATGGGTCGCATAAACAATCATAATATACTCCTAATCATACACAGAAATGAGAAAAGCTGCCAATATGGCAGCTTATTTTTGGTAATCACTCACAGTTTTGTCAGTTCCCCCATAAACTCCTCAAAGGGCAGCCCGTAGTTCCATGGCAAATCCAGTTCTTCCGCAAAGGAAAGACAATGCCCAATAAAGGCAGCAGCACATTTCGCCCCCTCAGAGAGGGAGATGCCGCGCACGAGGGATGCCGCAACAATTGCTGCAAATATATCACCGGAACCGGAGCGGTCACGGCCTATTTTTACGTTATCAAAGGAACTGCCAACACCAGCCTCATAGAGATACGTACGCACACAGTTCCCCGCATGGAGGCCTGTAATGATGACATCCTGCGGTCCCATCGCAGCAAGCCGCTTTGCCATCACCAAGAGTTCGTTCTCTGTCACCTCGCCGTCTGCCGGATACGGCAAATCGAGAAGCTGACACGCCTCCGTAAGGTTCGGCGTCACGACATCGGCGTGCGGCAGGAGCTGACGCATCTTTGCACAAAGTGCGGGTGTATAAGAGGAATAAAGCCTGCCGTTATCCCCCATCACAGGGTCGACGATGATCAGTGTATCCCTGCCTTTGAAACGATGCACCGCATCCAATACTACCTCAATTTGTTCCTCCGAGCCAAGGAACCCCGTAAGGATTGCATCAAAATCGAGACCGTTCTCCGTCCAGTTCTCCATATAGGGGCGCATATGCGCTGTATAGTCATCAAGATAGTGCTTGGGAAAGCCCGTATGTACGGAAAGAATTGCCGTGGGGAGCGGGCATGCCTGGATGCGCATCGCGGAGATCAGCGGAAGCTGCACCGTCACCGAACAGCGTCCAAATCCTGTCACATCATTGATGAGGGCAATCCGTTTCTGCCGCGCCGTCAACGGTTATCCACCCGTTCCGGTACGCAGTCGTGCTGAGAGAGGCGTTCCCATGCGAGTGTTTCGTATTTCGTCCCTGGAATGCCATAGTTCGCGTATGGATCAATCGAAATCCCGCCGCGCGGAAGAAACTTTCCCTGCACCTCGATATATTTCGGCGCCATCAGCTGAATCAAATCTCTCATAATAACATTGACCACATCCTCATGAAAATCCCCATGATTGCGAAAGCTCACAAGATAGAGCTTTAATGACTTGCTCTCGACCATGCGCTCTGCCGGCATATAGGAAATGTAGATTGTCCCATAGTCCGGCTGTCCTGTGATTGGGCAGAGCGTCGTGAACTCAGGGCAGTTAAAGCGCACCCAGTAGTCATGATCTGCATGCTGATTCTGGAAGGTTTCCAATGCCTCGGGTGCGTAATCGTAACCGTAATCCGTCCGCTGCGCCCCAAGGGATGTCAGTCCATCTTGATTTTTTTCTCGTGCCATTACATCCCCAAAAACTTTTTCTCAAATGCCTCCTGCGGCTCGGGACGTCCAAATAAATACCCCTGGATGGTATCCGTCTTGCAGATTCTGACAAGGCAGTCATACTCATCCTGATGTTCCACGCCCTCAATGCAGGTAGTCTTACCGATACTGTGGCAGAGATCCACCGTATACTCGACTAATTTCTGATCGAAATTATTATCCAGAATTCGCATAACAAACGCACGATCGATCTTAATGATGTCACAGTTCAAATTCTTAAGCGAAGACAGCGATGAGTAACCCGTGCCGAAATCATCCATGGCAATTTTGATGCCATGCATCCGGAATGAGTCAAACTGTGCATTCACAAATTTCAGGTCGCTGATAATCTTGCTCTCTGTAAGCTCAAGTACGACTGCATCTGCCGGCATATCGTGCCGCCGCAGACAGTCCTTGACAAACTCCAGGAACGAAAGGTCCTTAATCTGCTCATAACTCATATTGACACTCATGCGGAATTCTGGAATCTTCTTCCGCCACTCTTTACAAACGCGCAGGGCCTGCTCAAAGATCCAGCGTCCGACGGGAACGATCGTCTTGGTCTCCTCGAGAATACGAATGAACTCCATCGGGGCAACCATATTCCCCTTTTCGTTTTTCCAGCGAAGAAGCGTCTCCGCCCCAACGAGATGCTGGTCATCTCCTGCAATCTGCGGCTGAAAGTACAGCTCAAAGTTACGGCATCCCGCCTTGACATCCTCGAGGATCTGTTCCTGTATCGTCAGCGAGCGGAGCCAACGATTGTATACGGCTTTGGAGAACTCACTCAGACGGTTCTTCCCTCCTGATTTTGCCGCATCCAGTGCTGCCTGTGCGTACTTATGCAGGACAAGTGGGTCTCGTGCCGACTGCGGATAGAATACCATTCCTGCCGATACAGTGACAAGATACTGACGCCCGTCATAGACCTGCGGATGGGCAAACTCCCGCTGGACACGAATAAAGAATTCCTGCAGCATCTCCTCATCTGCCCCTGGGTAGATGAGACCGAACTCATCTCCGTCCAGACGATAGAGTGCAAGGCGACGCGGAACATTTTGGAGAATACGCTCTGAGATCTGACGCAGAATAATATCACCGACCTCATGATTGAAGGCTTCATTAACCGTACGGAAGTTATCAATCCCCATGACGAGCAGTCCGCCGCCGCGCCCTGTTTCACGTGCCTCACGCAATGCATTTCCCAGATCCTCAATGAACTGGTAGCGATTGAGCAGCCCCGTCACGACATCGGCCGGATTGCGCCGTGCCAGCTGACTGATCGTCCCAACGAAAAGATTCGGCTGTCCATCCGCAGACACACCAATCTTTCCTTTCAGACGCAGCCATGCATATTCGCCCTTGGCATCACGCATACGAAAGTTGAGCGAACGCTCCCGCTCTTCTGTCGATCCTGCCAAGGATGAAAATATCGCCGTAAACGCCTGTCGATCCTGCGCCTCGACAAGAGGCGAAAGAAGATCTGAAATATGCATCAATGTCTCCGCCGGAAGATCGTAGATACGAACAAATGCCGGCGAAGCAAGGAACACATCCGCAATTGGATCCATCATAAAGAGGTAATCCGGGCTGGTATTCTTCATCAAATCAAATAGGAGCTTGTTTTGTTTGAGTATCGGGCTCAGCGGGATCTTCTTCTTTCCTGCCATATTCCTTGCCTCTTTTCTCTATCCCAGTCACATGCAAAAAGAAATGTCTGTCCCCGTATTATATACTTTTTCCAACATCCATGCAACCAATCCACAGGACAGAAACGCCCCCGCCGCCGACAATCACTCCCCTGTACTTTCTTGCTGACACAGAATAATTCCCGAGATTCTTTTGGCAAATTGACTTGAAAAGTATGTGCTTTTTTATTATGATACATTAAGGCAGTATGAATAAAGTCCATAAAGGAGGTGCAGACCATGGCTGTGCTGGAGTTGACACGGGAAACATTTTACACGGAAGTTCTGCAGGAAAAGCGGCTGGTCATCGTCGATTTTTGGGCCGCCTACTGTACACCATGTCGTATGCTCATCCCAGTGTTGGAAGAGATCGCAGCAGAGCGCAGTGATGTCAAGATCTGTAAGCTCAACGTGGATGAAGCACAGGATATCGCCGAACGATACGGCGTAATGAGTATGCCAATCCTCATTTTCTTCAAGAATGGTGAGCCGATCAACGAGTCCATTGGGCTTATCTCAAAAGAACGTTTGCTGGCAATGCTTCCAAAACAACAATAAAGACAACAGATATAGCATAGACTGCTGCGCAAAGATCACACACTTGTGCAGCAGTTTTTTGGAATCACGGATCCAATGAAATCCCTCAGACGGGCGAAGGTTTTTTGCTCGTCTGAGATGAAAAATCAGGCGCATTGCAGTGTACTTCGGCAGATGTTTCGCCGAAACGCGGACAAAAAATACGTCAAGAGGATGGGTCTGAATTTATCTCCTTAAATCCCTGCATACTTGCGCTGACGTATTGCTTCATAAAGGATGGCTGTGGCAGCAGCAGCGACGTTGAGCGACTCTGCCCGTCCACACATGGGAACATAGAGATGCTGTCCTGCGCGCAGAAGCCGCTCCGACACCCCGTTTGCCTCGTTGCCGAGGACGACGAGCGACGGACGGGACAGCTCCGCCGCAAAATGTGTCACGCCATCCGTATCACAGGCGGCAGCATAGAAACACAGAACATTTTCCTTTGCGAAGCGGACGAGGTCTTCTTCATCCACGCCAGTGACAAAGGGCAAATAAAACAGCGATCCCATCGCCGCACGAACAACTTTGCTGCCATATACATCCGCACAGCCGCGCAGGAGGATCACCCCAGATGCACCTGCCGCATCTGCTGTGCGCAGGATCGTCCCCACATTGCCTGGATCCTGCACCCGATCCAGGGCAAGATAAAGCGGCAGCCCTTCAGTAACTTGTACCATTTCCTCAAGAGGCGTACACGGGAGGCGCTGCAAAAGCAGTATAATCCCCTGCGGGGAATCCGTCTCCGAACAGGCAGAAAACAGCCGCTCTGAGACAGATGCAATTGGTATATTACGTGCGGACAGCTTCGTGAGCAGTAACTGCATCCGCTCCATCTTCATGGCATGTTCCGTCACCACAGCGTGCAAAATCGCCCAATTCGACTGCACAGCCATCTCTGCAAGGCGCAGGCCTTCAACAAAAAAAACATTTTCCTTGACGGCGCGGCGCGGACTGCGTATGAGCATGGCCAGACGTCGAATGAGCGGATTTTCCGCACTCGTGATTATCTCAATCTTTTTCATGATCGTATAAAAAGAGCCTGATGAATCCGCTGACTCATCAGGCTTCTCTCCTTAGTAATTTACTGATTTTCCTTTGCAACGTTCACGAGCTGCGTGAAGGCAGCCGCATCGGCAACGGCGAGATCGGCAAGCATTTTGCGGTTGACCTCGACGCCTGCATTTGTCAGTCCCGCAATAAAGCGGCTGTATGATATATCGTTCGCGCGCGCTGCTGCATTGATGCGGGCGATCCAAAGACGGCGGAACGTCCCCTTCTTCGCACGACGATCACGACGGGCATAGTAGAGCGCCTTCATGACGGTCTCATTTGCCTTTTTGAACTGCTTGCTGCGCGAACCACGATAGCCCTTTGCGAGCTTCAAAATCTTCTTATGACGACGGTGTGCCGTAACACCGCTCTTTACTCTTGGCATGGCAATTCCTCCTGTTTCCTACCCACATATGGGAGATTTCTTCTTTGCCCCGATTATGCGTAGGGGAGCATCTTGCGGATGCGCTTGTAGTCCGAACTGTCGGCAAGCGCCGCCTTGCGCAGGTTGCGCTTGCGCTTCGGCGTCTTCTTCTCCAGAATATGTCTCTTATACGCCTTATTGCGGCGGAACTCTCCGCCTCCGGTTACGGTGAAGCGCTTTGCTGCAGCACGGCGCGTCTTAATTTTCGGCATCGCCATTTCCTCCTTTATCTTCCTGTTTCGCGGGTTTCGCCGTCTTGGCGGGCTTCTGCACCTTTGGGGAAAGAATCATGGTCATGTTCTTTCCCTCAAGCTTTGCACCGCGTTCAATCGACACGAGATCCCCCAAACGCTCGGAGACACGGTCGAGAACCGCACGTCCGAGTTCCGGATGAGAGAGCTCTCTTCCGCGAAACATGATCGTCACTTTGACCTTGTTGCCCTCTTCAGCGAAGCGGAGCGCATTCTTCAGCTTGACATTGAAGTCGTGCTCATCAATGTTTGGACGGAGTTTGACTTCCTTGATGCTGATGGTCTTTTGCTTCTTCTTTGCTTCTTTTTCTCGTTTCTGCTGCTCATAGCGGAACTTCCCAAAGTCCATGATGCGGCAAACAGGCGGCTTCGCCTTCGGTGCCACCTCGACCAGGTCGAGATGCTGCTCCTCCGCCATGCGAAGGGCATCGCGCGTCAGCATAATGCCAAGCTGTTCCCCCTCCGCACTGGTGACACGCACCTCACGGATATGGATTTCCTCATTGATTCGCAAAGATTCCCTGCTTATGGCAAGAACACCTCCTGGTACGGATGCGCAAGATTACGCCATCCGGCAATAGAAAAGGGCGGCATAAAGCCACCCTGATATTCTCTCATAAAACCCATCGGACATCTGTTGTCCGCAGGGGAGAAGCGGTGGCTTCTGCTTTCAACGAAAGTTATATTACCACAGACATTATCCTGTTGTCAATACTCCTGCGCGCGTGTCGCAATCTTTTCCTGCACAAGAGCAATGAAGTCATCAGAAGACATGGTCGTGCTGTTCTTCTCGCCATACTTGCGCATAGCAACGGTGCCGCTCTCCTGCTCCTGATCTCCGACAACAATTGTATACGGAGTCTTCTTGACCTGGCTCTCACGAATCTTATAGCCCGTTTTTTCATTGCGCTCATCAATTTCGACACGGATACCGCAGTCAAACATCTTTTTGTAGAGCTTTTCCGCATACTCTGCATGACGTTCCGTGATTGGCAGAATACGCACCTGCACGGGTGCCATCCATACGGGGAAAGCGCCCGCATAGTTCTCGATCAAAATGCCGATAAAGCGTTCGATGGAACCGTAGACCACACGATGCAGCATGACAGGGCGATGCTTCTCCCCATCCTCGCCGACATAGGTGAGATCAAATTTCTCGGGCAGACTCATATCGAGCTGTATCGTTCCGCACTGCCACGTACGTCCGATGGAGTCGCGCAGGTGGAAGTCGATCTTCGGGCCGTAAAATGCGCCGTCCCCCTCGTTGACGACATAGTCCAGTCCGCGATTGTCGAGCGCCTTCTGCAGGCCGTTCGTCGCGAGTTCCCACATCTCGTCCGTCCCCATCGAGTCCTCGGGGCGCGTCGAGAGCTCCGCCTTGTACGTCAGCCCAAACGTGCGGTAGACCTCATCGAAGAGATCGATCGTATGCTGGATCTCACCCTCAATCTGATCAGGAGTTACAAAGAGATGTGCATCGTCCTGTGTAAAGTTGCGGACACGGAACAATCCGTGCAGTGCACCCGACAGCTCATGGCGATGCACCAATCCAAGTTCTGCGAGCCGCAGGGGAAGATCACGGTAGCTGTGCAGCTGGGAACGGTAAACAAGCATACAGCCGGGACAGTTCATCGGCTTAATGGCATAATCTTCATCATCGATCTCCGTGGTATACATATTCTCACGGTAATGAAACCAATGCCCCGATGTCTCCCACAGTTTGCGGCTGAGAATGACAGGCGTGCTGATCTCCTGATAGCCATAGCGACGATGTACTTCACGCCAATAGTCGAGCAGTGCATTGCGCAGCGCCATGCCGTTCGGATGGAAGAACGGGAACCCCGGGCCCTCCTCATGCAGACTGAAAAGATCGAGTTCTTTGCCCAGTTTTCGATGGTCACGCTTTGCCGCCTCTTCAAGCATGTGCAGATAGGCGTCCAATTCCTCCTGCTTCTCGAATGCCGTGCCATAGATGCGCTGCAGCATCTTGTTTTTCTCACTGCCGCGCCAATAAGCACCTGCCACGCTCTGCAGCTTGAATGCTTTGACCTTCCCCGTCGATGCAACATGAGGGCCAGCACAGAGATCAGTGAACTCCCCCTGTGTGTAGAGGGAAATCACTGCATTCTCCGGCAGATCTTCGATCAGCTCCACCTTGTAGTTCTCCCCCTTCTCACGGAAGAGGGCAATCGCATCTGCACGTGAAATCTCACGACGCACGAGCGGGAAGTTCTCCTTGACGATCTTCTTCATTTCCTTTTCAATTTCATGAAGATCGGCATCCGTCAGCTGATGCTCCATATCAAAATCATAGTAAAAACCGTTCTCGATCGCAGGTCCGATCGCCAGCTGCACATTGCTCTCTGGATACAAGCGCTTTACCGCCTGTGCCATAACGTGCGCGGCCGTATGGCGCAGCGCATGGCGTCCGCCCTCATCCTCAAACGTCAGCACACGCAGTGCTGCATCCTTTGTCACAGGCGTTGTCAGATCGACGACCTCACCATCAAGACTCGCCGCAAGTGCTTTCTTCGCCAGTGAGTTGCTCATCCCCTTAACTACGTCCAGTATTGTCGTCCCTGCCTCTGCCTCACGAACGGATCCATCCGGCAGTGTCAGCTTTACCATAGAACGCTCTCCTTCCCATATCCGGAATCACGGATAAATTCTGCAATTCCTATACAAAAAGCCTTGTCCCTATGGGATAGGAAATCCATCCCATAGGGACAAGGCTGTCTGTTTCCACCCTAAACGGTAACGTCATTATAAGGCGGTCAATTCTCTGTGTCAAGGACTTTGTGCTCTGCCATTGCCTGGAGCTGTTCTCCCGAGGCAAGTATGGGAACACGGAGATGACGCCCCGCATAGACAGCACCATCCGGCGGCAGATCATTCACCTCGATGATCGCCTCCTCGAGATCCTTTGCCGTTGACTCCCTTGCCGCATAGGTCTGTGCAATCGACCAGACACTCTCCCCACTCGATACGGATACCTCGACAAAATCGGCGGAACGAAGATAGGGATTCGTCAAATGCAGCGCGGAGATGCCCATCCAAACAAAGGCAATCATGCCGAGAAGAACGGCAACGTACCTTTTGTTTACTGTTCTGCGGGTTTTTCTGTGTCTCATATCCATGCCTCCGAACCCATCATATCTTATATGTATTCTCAAAACCTTTGTTCGTATATAAGATATCACAGAAAATGTGTTCGGTCAAGTATTTTCGAACATATTTTTGAGAAAAATTTGTTCGCGGAACGTTTTTTCGCAAACAAAAAGAGATGCTGTACACTGTACAACATCTCAATCGGTGTCAAGTTTTCAATGCTGCCCTGCCATCTCACTCTTGGCAGACATCATCTGTGCCGTCTGCGGACGACGTTCCTTTGCCACGGCGAGCATCAGCTTCAGTCGATTGAGCTGGTTGACCTCGCTTGAGCCGGCATCGCAGTCGATCGCCGTGATATTTGCCCCATGATATGCCTTACGCAGGTCGTGCATAACGCCCTTGCCCGTAATATGGTTCGGCAGACAGCCGAACGGCTGCAGGCAGACGACGTTGGGGACGCCCTCCTCGATGAGCTTGACCATCTCACCTGTGAGGAACCATCCCTCCCCCGCCATGTTGCCGAGGCTGACGTGGCGTGCTGCGAGTTCCGCCGTATGGTCGATAGACTGCGGCGGACGGAAGTGACGGCTCTCCTTCAGCGCCTTGCGCATTGGTGCGCGGAAGAACTCGATCACCTTGATAAACATACGTCCATAGAGACGATCCTTATACGAGCCAGCGAGCAGCTTGTGCTGTGCGATCGGGTCGTAGGCGGAGTACAGAAAGAAGTCGACGAAGTCGGGCATCACGACCTCTGCCCCCTCCCCCATCAGTACCTTTTCGATGTCGTTGTTCGCGACGGGGTGGTACTTGACGAGGATTTCGCCGACGATGCCGACCTTTGGTTTCCACAAGGTTTCGTCGATGGGGATATGGTCAAAGTCACGCACAATGTCCTTCACCATGCGGCGGAACTTGAAGACGCTGCCGTGCAGCAGCTCCTCCTTTGCGCGCGCCATCCATTTCTCATATGCCGCCTGCGTACTCCCCTTGACCATTTCGTACGGCATCATGCGGTTGCGCACGTTCATCAGGAGATCGCCGTAGATCGCCGCTTTGATGGCGTCGACCATCATCTCGCGGTTGAATGCAAAGGAATCCGTCTCCTCGGGAAGACCGCGCACGGCAAAGACCGCAACATTCGGGAAACCCGCATCACGCAGCGCCTTGCGCAGGACACCGAGATAGTTGGTCGCACGGCAGGCACCGCAGGTCTGAAAGAGCGCGATACTCGTGTGATCGGGATCGCACAGCCCCGCCTTCAGTGCGGCGAGGAGCTGTCCGATGACGACGATGGCAGGGTAGCACATATCGTTGTGTACGTACCGCAGACCGAGGTCAATGGCCGCCTTGTCCGGCATTGGCGGAATGACGACGTTATAGCCGTGCTTTCTCATCGTCGTGCGGAACAGATCAAAGTGAATCGGCGCCATCTGTGGGGCGAGAATCGTATGCGTCTTCCGGCAGTCCTCGGTAAAACGCGGGCGCTCGATGACAGGCGCGTCATGATAGACGGGCATCTCCCGCCGCGCGAGAGCCGCGATCAGCGAGCGCAGACGAATGCGCGCTGCACCGAGGTTTGACACCTCATCGAGCTTGATCATCGTGTAAATCCGCTCATGCGACTCGAGGATCTCGCGTACCTCTGTCGTCGTGAGTGCATCGAGACCGCAGCCGAAGGAACTCAGCTGAATCAGCGTCACGTTCGGATGCTCCGCAACGAACTGTGCCGCATGATAAAGACGTGCATGATAACTCCACTGATTGACGACCTGCAGACGCCGTTTGCTGACCGGCATGTGGTATACTGCATCCTCGGAGAGAATCGGCAGCTTATAGGACTGGATCATCTCGGGGATGCCGTGATTGATCTCGGGATCAATATGATAGGGACGACCCGCGAGCAGGATGGCGTGCTCGCCCGTCTTTTCAATACGGTCGAGGATCTTCTGCCCATAGTCACGGACATCCTGACGATACTGCTCAATCTCGGCATAGCCGGCATCAACTGCCGCGGTAATCTCCGCCCTGCCGATGCCCTCGGCTTTTCCAAACTCCTCCACCAACCGCTCGATCATGCGCTTGCGGTCGTTGATGGGCAGGAACGGCTGCAGGAAGCGGATGTGCTTCTCACGCAGGACATCCATGTTGATGCGGATGTTCTCCGCATAGGATGCGACAATCGGGCAGTTGTAGTTGTTCGCCGACGAGTCGGTCTTGTCCTCCATGTTGTGCGGTTCGCACGGATAGAAGATCGTATCGACGCCCTTTTCGATGAGGTCGGCAATATGCCCGTGGGCAAGCTTTGCCGGGTAACAGAGGGAATCCGACGGAACGGTCGCCATGCCCTTATAGAACAGCTGAGGAGAGGACTTTCCTGAAAGAACGACGCCGTAACCAAGCCGATCAAAGAAGGTGAACCAGAACGGATAGTCCTCATACATATTGAGCGTGCGCGGGATGCCGATGCGGCCGCGGCGCGGCTCATCCGGCGACTGATAGTGCTTGAAGAGGCGGCGATACTTGAACTTGTAGATGTTCGGCGTCTCATCCGCTGCCTTCTCGCCGCCGATGCCGCGCTCGCAGCGGTTGCCCGTAAAGTAACGCTCTCCATTGGGGAACTGCTGCATCGTGATGAGACATTTGTTGCCGCATTTTCCGCAGCGGTAGGTGCTCGTCTTGGCGGAAAACGCGCCCAACTCCTCCGCGCCCAGCAGAGAGGAGTGCTCCGTCCCCGCCTCCATCGCAAGGATCGCCGCGCCGTATGCGCCCATCAGTCCTGCGATGTCGGGACGGATAACGTGCTTGCCGAGCAGGTTCTCGATGGAGCGCAGGACGGCATCGTTGTAGAACGTCCCGCCCTGCACGACAATGTGGTCGCCGAGGGCATGAACATCCTTCAGCTGCATGACCTTAAAGAGAGCATTCTTTACGACAGAAAGAGCAATGCCCGCCGAAATGTCGGCGACCTCCGCCCCCTCCTTCTGCGCCTGCTTGACCTTGGAATTCATAAAGACGGTACAGCGCGTGCCGAGGTCAACGGGTGCCTTTGCGTCGATCGCCTTGGCGGCGAACTCCGCCGGCGTCATGTGCAGCCCCTCGGCAAAGTTCTGGATGAAGGATCCGCAGCCTGCCGAACACGCCTCATTGAGCGTGATATTGCCAACACTGCCGTTCTGGACGAAGAAGCACTTCATGTCCTGTCCGCCGATATCGAGCACAAAGCTCACCTCAGGGCAGAACTCCTGTGCAGCGCGCAGGTGGGCGAAGGTCTCCACCTCACCGCCGTCCGCATGAAGTGCCGCCTTGACAATCGCCTCGCCGTAGCCTGTCGTCACAGCGCCTGCGATGTGACAGCCCGCGGGCATCACAGCATAGAAGTCCCGCAGTGCCTCGATGACCGAGCGCAGGGGCGAGCCCTGATTGCTGCCGTAATAGGTGTGAAGCAGCTCCTTGTCTTTTCCGACGGCGACGAGCTTCGTCGTCGTCGAGCCGGCATCGATGCCGATCCAGACTGGACCGCGATAGGCCGAAAGGTCACCGCGCCGCACGCGATCCCGATCATGCCGCTCCTTGAACGCGGCATAATCCGCCGCATCCTTAAAGAGCACAAAGTCCGCCGTACGCGTTTCCGCTGCCGCAGCTGCCTCTGCACGCGCAATACACGCCTCCATCTCCCGCATATCAGTTGCCTTGGCATCATCGGAGAGCGCCGCGCCGACCGCGACGAAATAATTCCCGTAATCCACATTGACGACGTGATCCTCGTCAAGCTTCAACGTCTCGATAAAGCGTCTTTTCAGTTCCGGGAGAAAGTGAAGCGGTCCGCCGAGAAAGGCAACCTTGCCCTCAATGGGACGCCCCTGTGCGAGGTTGCCGATCGTCTGATTGACCACCGCCTGAAAGATCGAAAGCGCAATATCTGCCTTCTCCGCACCGTCGTTCATGAGTGCCTGAACATCTGTCTTGGCAAAAACCCCGCAACGCGAGGCGATTGCATAGATGCGCTTTCCCTTTTCGGCAAGGGCATTCAGCCCGATTGGATCCGTTGAGAGCAGGGATGCCATGTGATCGATAAAGGAGCCCGTCCCCCCTGCACAGACACCATTCATACGCTGTTCCGGCGCATCGCCGAAGTACGTGATCTTGGCGTCCTCACCGCCGAGCTCGACGGCTGTCGAAGTTGCAGGAATGAGCCGCCGCACTGCCGAGGCGCACGCAACAACCTCCTGCACAAAAGGCAGGCCAATGCGCTGTGCAATGCCCATGCCTGCTGACCCCGTGAGGGCAAATGTGAACTTCGCCTCGCCGACGACATCGCGCAGCTGGCTCAAATTCTCCTGCAGTGCCTTGCCAATCTCCGAGAAGTGCCGTGCGTAATTTTTATACAGGATTTCGTGCTGCTCCCCCATAACGACCAGTTTGATGGTCGTCGAGCCGACATCCACACCCACACGAAATGGAAATTCCACGATTACACCACCCATCATATCCATAGGAAGCACTGATCCATTCAGCGATTCCCATAGGAAAACGAGGGACATGTCCCTCTCCCCTTCGTCATATTCAAATAAGAAAGTCTTACCAAAGACTTCCCTATTTTAACGTATTTCATAAACGGATGCAAGCACACACATCACAGCTCTTTGCCTTAAGGTCACTGCCGAAAAGGAAAACTCTCCTCATATATTATACGGCGCGATCAGTTTTTTGAAGTAACTGCGTGCCTTCATCAGGGCGCGGACAATCGGCTCCATCAGCTTTGGCTGACGAATGACAGCGCGAATGATCGATTTGCGCAGCAAACGGTACTCTGCATCAAAATCACGCAGCGCATCCTCCATCTCCGCCTCCACGGAAACCGACGGGATATTCGAAGGAATCAGCACGGCACTCCGCCCCTGGATCGTCACGAGATCGCCCAAAAAAGGCACATATACTTCCAGTCCAAGCTCCTCCTGAATGCGTTCCTTCAGCGCTTCCTGTGCCTGTCCCTCGCCATGTACAAGAAACACCTTAGCGGGACGCGGCGAGGTGATCGAACGCATCCACTCCACGGTCTGCTCTGCATCCGCATGAGCAGAAAAGCCATCCAACACCTGGATCTTTGCCTTAACCGCGATTTCCTCGCCGAGAATACGCACGCGCTTGATGCCGTCCACAAGACGCCGCCCGAGGCTGCCCTCCGCCTGATAGCCGACAAAGAGAACTGTGGATTCCGGCCGCCAAAGGTTATGCTTCAGATGATGGAGTACACGCCCTGCATCTGCCATCCCGGACGCTGAGAGGATAATCGCCGAGCCTTCTGCCGAGTTGAGTGCGCGTGATTCTGCCGCCGTCTCAGCGATGCGTACCTGCGGGAATGCCGGAGTCATCCCTTCCGCACCAAAGAATGCGATCGTCTCCTCATCGAAGTCCTCATAGTTTTTGAGGAAAACTCGCGTTGCCTGGATGGCAAGCGGGCTGTCGATGATGATCGGTATGTCGTCGTCCAACCGCCCCTCCTTCCACAGATTGTAAAAGTAATAGAGGAGCGTCTGTGTCCGTCCAACAGCAAAAGACGGGATGATGACATTGCCGCCGCGATCCATCGTATCCCGTATGACCTCGAGCAGAGCCGTCTCCTTATCATAATCACGATGAATGCGGTCACCGTAGGTGGACTCCGCAACGAGAAAATCCGCCCCCGTCATCAGTTCGGGGTCGCGCAGGATCGGCTGATGCGGCTGTCCGAGATCCCCTGAAAAGACAAGCTTTGACTCCTGCATTCCTTCACGCACCACGATCTCGAGGATCGCAGAGCCGAGGATATGCCCCGCATCGTGAAAGGTCACGCTGACATTTCCCTCCTGCACAGTCTCCTGATAGAGCACCGGCATAAAGTGCTCCAGTGCCGCAAAGGCATCTGCCTGCGTATAGAGTGGTGTGATCGGCGCCTCATTGCGGCGCGCATTCTTACGGTTCAGCAGTTCTGCATCGCTCTCCTGGATATGCGCTGAGTCTGGCAGCATAATGCGAACGAGATCGCAGGTCGCGCGCGTGGCATAGATTTTTCCGCTGAACCCCTCACGGACGAGACGCGGAATACGACCGCAGTGATCAATATGCGCATGGGTCAGAAAGACCGCATCGATCTCAGCAGGGTTGAACGGGAATGGCTCATAGTTCATCTCGCGCAGCCGTCGCGTGCCCTGATACATACCGCAGTCCACCAGATACTTATGGTCGCCCGTATGGATCAGAAAACACGAGCCCGTAACGACATGTGCTGCCCCTAAAAATTCCAGTCGCATCCGTCATCCGTCCTTCCTACTGTAATTCAAATCTGAACGTTCCTATTCTTTATGTATAAGATTCGGAATCCATTGAAAAAATCCTGCCATTTCTCTTGATTTTTCGTGCCATCCTGTTAGACTAAAACCGAAGCATCTCAGAGGAATTGGAGGGGAATATCATGAAGAAAATTGGATTCATCGGACTTGGCATCATGGGTGTGTCAATGGCAGGGCATCTCATTGATGCA
Source organism: Centipeda flueggei ATCC 43531 (assembly GCF_000160695.1). Taxonomy (GTDB): domain Bacteria; phylum Bacillota; class Negativicutes; order Selenomonadales; family Selenomonadaceae; genus Centipeda; species Centipeda flueggei. The sequence continues at coordinate 406,528 of NZ_GG694006.1, forward strand.
GGGTACGAGCTCAGCGTCTACAACCGCACGAAGAGCAAGGCAGAACCTCTCACCGCACGCGGCGCCCGCTACTGCGAAAGCCCGGGTGCATGTGCGGCCGGGCAGGATGCCGTCATCACCATCGTCGGCTATCCAAAGGATGTGGAGGAGATCTATCTTGGCGCGGACGGCATTCTCGCAAACCTTTCCGCAGGCACATACACTGCCGATATGACGACCTCCTCCCCATCGCTTGCCGTACGCATCTATGAGGAGGCAAAGAAGCGCAGCATCCACGCGCTGGATGCCCCCGTCACAGGCGGGGACATGGGCGCACGCAAAGCCACGCTGAACATTTTGGTCGGCGGCGATGAAGATGCATTTCATGCCATGCAGCCCGTCTTTGCCGCAATGGGCAAGAATATCGTCTACGAAGGCGGTGCCGGCGCAGGACAAAAAACCAAGGCGGCAAATCAAATTGCCATCGCGGGAGCACTGGCGGGCGCCTGTGAGGCATTCGCCTATGCGCGTGCCGCAGGGCTTGACGCAGAGAAGGTCTTTTCCTCCATCTCAGGAGGGGCAGCAGCGAGCTTCCAGATGAGCAATATGCTCCGCAAAGCACTGGACGGAGACTTTGCACCGGGATTCATGATCAAGCATTTTGTCAAGGATATGACAATCGGTGCCGAAACGGGAAAGGAATACGGCATCGACCTTCCCGTGCTCGAACAGGTACTCTGTGAAGCGCGCTCTCTTGAGGAGAAAGGCGTCGGCACAGAAGGGACACAAAGTCTATTGAAATATTATGAATAAAGGACGACATATCTCATAAAAAATCCCCGCCTGCGGCGGGGATTTTTGCTGTATGCGTATCACAGAGTTTCCTTAGTAGTTCTGCACCAACTGCTGGAAGAACGACTGTGGATGCTCGCAGACCGGGCACTTTGCCGGCGCCTGCGGGCTCTCACAAACATAGCCGCAGTTCAGGCACTGCCAGATGATCTTTTCATCGCGGCGGAACACCTTGCTCTCCTCCACATTCGAGAGAAGGATCTTATAGCGCTCGTCATGCTCTTTCTCGATCTTGCCGACTGCATCGAAGAGACGGGCAATCTTGTCAAACCCCTCCTCGCGTGCCACACGGGCAAACTCAGGATACATGCTCGTCCACTCACCATGCTCGCCGGCAGCAGCATCGGCAAGATTTTCCTTCGTATCGCCGACACCGTGTACCAGCTTGAACCAGATCTTTGCGTGTGCCTTCTCATTGCGTGCCGTCTCGTCAAAGATGTTCGCAATCTGCTGGTAGCCGTCCTTTTTTGCCTGCGAAGCATAGTAGAGATACTTCGTATGTGCCTGCGACTCCCCTGCAAATGCCGCCCAGAGGTTCTTTTCGGTCTGTGATCCCTTTAGTTCCATCATAGTTCTCCTTCCACAAATACAATACACATCTATTCAAAAGTACCTTTCTGCGCCCTGCTCATAGGCATAGCATGTCAGGTACGATTGACCAATACATCAGCGATCTCATCAATATTTTTCCTGCCGAAATACAGATCTTCCCCAACAATCATACAGGGAACACTCATAACATTGTACCTCTTCTTCAGGTCAGGAAAATAGCGAATATCGTAAATATCTGCACGCACACCCATATGCTCTGCTGCGATCCTCTGCACGGCTGACACTACATCGGGACACATCGTGCAGGAAAGAGACATGAGTACCTTGACATCGGCAGATGTGGAGATCTGCGCGATCTTCTCACGTGTCTCAGGACGAAGTTCCTGCCCCGGCCCTGCCACATTATAAAGAGCAAGAACAAACGAATTAAACTCATGCCCCCCCGGAACAGCATGAAAAACAATGCCGCTCGAAGTGCCATCAGCATGGAGAATCTCTATGCCAGGTTCCTCTGTCGGCGTCTCAGCTTCTTTGCAGTCTACCTTATCGGTAAGACCGGCAAACTCCTCCATAAAGCCGCGCAGTTCAGAGGAAAATTCGCTGTGATCAAAGTGTCCAAGCAGGCAGATTGATGTCTCGAATTTCGCAAAAACGGATGCCAGCTGTTCACGAATCTCCGGCGATATAAAGCCATCGTCATCGCGCGCCGCCGACTTCTGTTCAATCGATGTCTTGCGCTGTTCGAAGCGCTTTGGATCTACATCAGGGCGTGGGAACGAGGGGAGTTTCAGCCGATCGCGCGTCGCTGCTGCGTGGCGCTCGGCAGAGACAGCACTGACTGCACCGTCGGAGACTGCCGTCACCACCTGGCGAAGGGACTTGATACAGACATCACCGGCAGCAAACACTCCCTTGATATTTGTCTCCTTATCCTCATTCGTAATGATGTAGTTCTTCTCATTCAGGGCAATCTGATCATGAAAAAGCGATGTGTTCGGGACGTAGCCGGCAAAGACGAAAACACCAAACGTCTCTCCTTCCTTTGCCATGTGGTGCTCGACTGCTCCAGTCACCTCATCTCGAAAATCGGCGTAAGAGATCAGCTCCTCTCCGCCGACACGCTCCACTACGGTATTGAACCGCACGCTGATGTTCGGATACCCCGCAAGCGCATCCACTGCCGTCTGCGGTGCACGGAACCTGTCACCGCGCACAATAATCGTAACGGAACGGCCATAGCGCGAGAGGAAGATACTTTCCTCCACCGCTGCAAGCCCTCCGCCGACGACAAAAATATCCATTCCTGTGAAGAACTCTGCATCGCAGGTCGCACAATAGGCAACGCCGCGTCCACGGAACTGCTCCTCACCGACAAACCCGACGGTACGCGGATTTGCTCCCGTAGCCAAGATCACACTGAGTGCTTGTACCGTTCCTGCCGTTGTCTCCAGTTTCTTAATGTCCTGATTCAGTGTGAGTGCAGTGACCTCGGCACTGATGAATTCCGCCCCAAATCCACGTGCCTGCGCCTCCATCTGAGCCGCAAGCTCGGTGCCGCTCACTTTTCCCGTCCCAGGATAGTTCACGACATCAGCGGTAATGGTAATCTGTCCGCCGATCTTATCTTTTTCAATGACAAGCACCTTGCACTTGGCACGCGCCAAATAGATGGCGGCGGAAAGTCCTGCCGGTCCCCCGCCGACGATCACGGCATCATACATTTTATCCACGAAACCACCTCTTTGTCCGATTCACAGGAAAAAGCACTCCGCGAGCGCTTTCGCGAAGTGCCCTTACGATACAGGCTTAAAGCTTACCGACGAGATCAAAGCTTGGCTTCAGTGTCTTTTCGCCCGGCTTCCAACGTGCGGGACAAACTTCATCGCCATGTGCCGCGACGAACTGCAGTGCCTGTACCTTGCGCAGGAGCTCCTTCGCGTTGCGGCCGACGTTGCCCGCGCTCACCTCATAGGAGACGATCCTGCCCTCGGGATTCACGACAAACGTGCCGCGCTCAGCGCGCCCGTCCTCCTCGATGTAGACGTCAAAATCACGTGCAAGCTTCGCTGTCGGGTCAGCGAGCATCGGATAGGCAATCTTGCCGACGAGCTCGGAGCTCTCATGCCATGCCTTGTGGACGAAGTGGGAGTCGCAGGAGACACCGAAGATCTCGCAGCCGAGCTTCTGGAACTCTGCATACTCGTCCTGCAGATCGGCAAGCTCCGTCGGGCAGACGAACGTAAAGTCTGCCGGATAGAAGAAGAACACGCTCCACTTGCCCTTGAGATCCGCCTTCGTGTACTGCGTGAACTCGCCCTGTGCGCCTGCCTTCTTCTGGAAAGCATCTGCCTTAAAATCGCTAATTTCCTTGTTGATGAGTGACATAAATATCCTCCTTCGATGATGGAAACGGCCGCCCGTCATTCGCACGGCCATCGTTGTTCTCTTGATGGTCACATCATAGCACGGAAGATTTTTCATGTCAATAGAAATTTATACTTTTTAATAATTATTTTTGTTTACATGGATATTGTCAAGGTACTTTGCCTTCTCCCCTACTTCTCCCAACTGGAATCCAGTTTCCAGCTCACAGGATGACAGGCCGTACATTTCTTTGCCGACTGTGGATGATGCATCGAATGGCAGTCCGCACAGTTCTGCGGATTCTCATTGCCCGCCAGATGCACGGGGTCGTGCGGATTTTCCTTGCCATACTGCGCCGTCGCCTGTTTGATCCCCTCAAAGGTGTGGCAGGAGAGACACTGCTCATTCGTATAGCCGTACTTCGGCATGGGGTTCTCATAGTTCCCCGTTACGAAGAGCCAGCCCTCATTCATCTGCTGGAGCAGCGTCGGCTCATGACAGTCGTGACAGGTTACGCCTGCATCTGCGTGCTGCTTTGCGAGCAGATTCCCCTGCGCATAGCTGTCATACTCGGGCCGCATATTGTGACAGCTCACGCAGAACGCAGGGTTTGCACTGACCTGGGAAAGGATAGCGAGTCCGCCGAAGCCGCACGCTGCGAGTACGATCACGAGCACCAATAGGGTACGCGGCTCTTTGAATTTCTGAAACATCTTCATTGTCCCGCCTTTCTCAGAGCTGCGCCGCAACGTTGCCGACAAGCCGCCCATAGACGAGCGCAAAGGCATGGCTGACGCCTGCCGTCACCACAGGGTAATCTCCGACAAAGCGTCCGCCCTGCGTATTTCCGGCCGCATACAGTCCTGGGATGCCGTGGTACTCTGCATCCAGTACGTTGCCGTCCTCGGGGTTCACCGTCAGTCCACCCATATTGACCAAGAGAGCCCCGCCAAGCATCTTGCCCGCATAGAACGGCGGCTTCTCAAGGGGAAAGAGGCGCTTCGCGGCCTTACCGAAATCCCGGTCCTGATGCGCATTGACAAGCTCATTATAGCGTGCGATCTCCGCCAATATCGTACGCTGTACGGCAGGGCGGTCCGGCGCGAGTGCCGCCGCGAGTTCCTCGATGCTGCCCGCCTTGATGAGTCCCGGCGTCTTATCCAGATCCTCGCGCGAGGTATAGGACGTCCGTCCGATCGCCCACTGACAGTCAGGCGGAAGTTTCGGGTTCTCTGCGGCAGGAACACAGTGGTTTACGCTCCCGTGGGAAACCCCCATCGCCCCCAGCTGTTCCGGCCAGTTGTCATCAAAGATCTGCCATGCGTAGCTGCCGCGCTGACGATAAATGGCGCAGGAGAGCTGCTGTCCGCCAATATCCTCGTTGACGAACCGCTGTCCGTCGTCGTTGAGCAGGAGATAGGCATCGACACCGAGCGGACCGCCGAGCGTATGGATCATCGGCGCGTGAGGACCGTCCTCGATCTTGCCGCCGACCCATGCCGCCATGCGATGTCCGTCGCCCGTATTCGTCGGCGTATCCCACGCGTCGCGATTTGGGAAGACGTTCAGATAATCGACTGCCCACGGAACAAAATACGACATCATTTCCTTGTTGTTGCCGTAGTCCCCTGTCGCCAGAATCACGGCTTTGCGTGCCGTACACTGGACAATCTTTCCGTGAATGTCCTCGCCGATCACCGCCGTCACACGCCCGCCGTCCGCCTCACGGACGAGCTTCTTGGCACGCGTTGCATAGATGAACTTGCATCCCTGCGCGAGACATTTTTCATAGACCAGCGTCAGCAGCGGCTCCTGACTCGGCAGGAGCGTCATCACCGTCGGATAGGTCGGGCTGTTCTCCTCGCTGCGATTGTACCCCGACGGGAGCGGATAGTGCATCATCTGCAGGTTGATCTTTGCGCGGTCGAGCTCCGTATCCGTCTCCTTCATCACGTGGACGGCAGGAGCGAGGTCGAGCATCCAGTCAAAATCCTCGCCGCTGTGCTCCGCCCAGTAGTTCCACATGCGCTGATCGGCACGATAGCCCATCTGCTTCATATTTTCGAGGATGGCGGCGTTCTTGTCAAAGCTGATGCCCAGCTCCCGCTGATAGCGATTGCCGATCGTGCCGAACTGTCCGCTGCGGCACTGCCATGTGCTCGCGCGTTCCATAACGAGGACGGATGCTCCGTGCTCCGATGCTGCACGCGCCGCCGTCAGGCCTGCAAGTCCTGCGCCGACGATGACAATATCCACACTGTACGTATCGCTGATTTTTTCCGCCGGGATCTCCGGTGCTGTTCCAAGCCATGCGGGCGGCGGCGGTGCTCCTTCCGGTGCCTTGGGCGGGATGAGGTGATCGTCGGGATTCGCGGCGCAGCCCGTCAGCAGTGTCGGCGCAGCGACGAGTCCTCCCAACGCAAATGCGCTCCCTTTGAGAAAGTTTCTGCGGCTCAGTTCCGCGTTCTCTTTCATACGATCTGCTCCCTTCTATGGGAATATTATAAGGCGGCGCAGAAATAAACACAAGTTAGTTTGTCATAGGCAATATCTATTCAAAAAGAGAGAATCTGCCCTCACAACAGTTCTCCCCTTTGGTCAAAGTCTCATCTTAAAATCATCATAGCCGAATGTGCGTACCGTCTCCCATTCTCCCTGCGGAGAGACGGCAATGATATGCGGCAGCGGCATCCCATTGAACGTATTGTTCTTCACCATCGTATAGATTGCCATATCGCCGAATACAACGCGGTCACCGATGCACAGCGGCGTGTCAAACGAGTAGGTCCCAATCGTGTCGCCCGCCAGACAGGTTGGACCTGCCAGCGTGTACGTATGCGCCCTCTCTCCCGCTTTGCCCGCGCCGACGACAGGCGGGCGGTAGGGCATCTCGATGACATCCGGCATGTGGCAGACGGCGGAAGTATTCAGGATCACGTTCCCGCCCGCCTGTACGTCGAGTACCTCAGAGACGAGAAATCCCGCATTCAGCGCAACCGCCTCGCCCGGTTCGAGATAAACCGCCACATGATATTTTTCCTGTACGCGGCGGATCAGCTTCTTGAGCAGGGAAATATCATAGCCCACACGCGTGATATGGTGACCTCCGCCGAAGTTCAGCCACTTCATCCCATGGAGGTACTTCCCGAACTTTTCCTCTACGGCATCAAGCGTCTCTTCAAGCGCATCCGCTCCCTGCTCACAGAGTGTATGAAAGTGCAGGCCGTCGAGCCCCGCGAGGAGATCCTCGCGAAAGTCCGCAATCTTTACGCCGAGGCGTGACCCCGGTGCACACGGATCGTAGATGGCATGATCCTGCGTCGAACACTCGGGGTTGATGCGCATCCCGCAGGATACACCGTGCAGACGTGCCGCTGTGCCGAACCGTTCCCACTGGGAAAATGAGTTAAAGATGATATGATCGCAGATCGACGCAAGCTGCTCGATCTCCTCATCCTCATAGGCGGGCTTAAAGACGTGGTTTTCTCTGCCCATCTCCTCCTGCGAGAGACGCGCTTCGTAGATGCCGCTCGCTGTCGTCCCTGCCAGATAGCGCCCGATCAGCGGATAGTAGTGATACATGGAGAAGCACTTTTGTGCGAGGAGGATCGCTGCTCCCGTATCTTCTGCGACCTCGGCAAGGACTTTGAGATTCTTCTCCAAAAGCTCCTCATAGACGAGATAGGACGGCGTGGGAACCTCATTCCACTCCGCACGCCATGCATTCGCCGCCATCAATCCACCAGCACGGGGTCATGGCTCTCCTGCCACGGCAGCCCCCACCGATTCAGCGCATCCATGAACGGATCCGGATCGAACTCCTCGACATTAAAGACGCCGGGTTTGCGCCACTTTCCTGTCATGACCATCATTGCACCGATCATCGCAGGTACGCCCGTGGTATAGGCGACCGCCTGCGAGCCGACCTCGGCGTAACATTTCTCATGGTCGCAGACATTGTAAAGATAGTAGTTCTTCTCTGCACCGTCCTTCTTCCCACGGAAGATGCAGCCGATGTTCGTCTTGCCCTTCGTCCGCGGCCCAAGGCTCGCGGGATCTGGCAGCACTGCCTTCAGAAACTGGAGTGGGATGATCTTCTTTCCCTCAAAGTCAATCGGCTCGATCGAGGTCATGCCGACATTCTCGAGGCAGCGCAAATGCGTCAGATAACTCTCGCCGAACGTCATAAAGAAGCGGATGCGCTTGATCCCCTTGATGTTCTTCGCGAGAGACTCCAGCTCCTCGTGGTGAAGGAGGTACATATCCTTTTTGCCGACCTCGGCGAAGTCATAGACACGCTTGATCTCCATCGGCTTCGTTTCGACCCACGCGCCGTCCTCCCAATAGCTGCCGTTTGCCGACACCTCTCGAATGTTGATCTCCGGGTTGAAATTCGTTGCAAAGGGATAGCCATGGTCGCCGCCGTTGCAGTCGAGAATGTCGATGTAGTTGATCTCGTCGAACTCGTGCTTCATTGCATAGGCGCTGAAGACACCCGTCACACCGGGGTCAAACCCCGAGCCGAGGAGAGCCGTCAGCCCTGCCGCACGGAAGCGGTCCGCATACGCCCACTGCCAGCTGTACTCAAACTTCGCCGTATCCTCCGGCTCGTAGTTCGCCGTATCCACATAGTGAACCCCCGCCGCAAGACACGCATCCATGATGTGCAGATCCTGATACGGGAGTGCCAGATTCAGCACGACGTCGGGCTGAAAGTCCTTGATAAGTGCCGTCAGGGCAGGTACATCGTCTGCATCTGCGGCAACGGTGTGAATCTTCGTTTTGCCGCCGTCCAGTTTCGCCTTCAGCGCGTCACATTTTGACTTCGTACGCGAGGCGATGAGGATCTCCTCAAACACCTCGGGATTCTGACAGCATTTATGCACGGCAACGCTCGCCACGCCGCCCGCACCGATAATCATCGTTTTTCCCATGAAAACGCCTCCTTCATCGATGTTTCTATCATACAACAGGAAAAGGGTCACTGCAAGAGCAGCGACCCTCATGGAAACTTTATGTTTTAGGAAGTACAAACCGCTTCATTCTATCCGTGCTTCCTCAGATCTTGAACTTCTTCGTCTCATCCGCAAGCTCGTCTGCAAGCCCTGAGAGGCGACGCGTCGATGCCGCAATCTCCTGCATCGAGGCAGACTGTTCCTCCGTCGCCGCCGATACATTCTGTGCGCCGTCCGCATTCGATGCGCTGACCTTCTGGATCTCCTCGATCTGTGCACGTACCGTCTGTGTCTCATCCTCCATCTTTCGGATGCCTGCAGTGATATCCTTCACGCCGTCGCCGAGCTGCTGAATTGACTCTGCAATCGACTGGAACACCTCATCCGCCGTACGGACTGAATCCAGACCATGCCCGACGTACTCATCTCCGTGCTTTCCTGCCTCGATGGCACGTTCCATATCTGCCTGCACGGACTGCATCGTCTCAGAGATCTTCTTCGAGAATTCACCGGACTCTTCGGCGAGCTTTCTGACCTCTTCGGCAACAACGGCAAATCCGCGTCCGTGCTCACCTGCGCGAGCCGCCTCAATCGCAGCGTTTAAAGCAAGCAGATTTGTCTGCTCGGCAATGCTGCCGATGACCTCGACGCTGTGGCTGATCTCCTCCGAGCTCTTGCCAAGCGCAGAGATTGCGGCATCCACGGTCTCCGAACCAGTCTTGATCTGCTCCATATACTTGACGACCTCGTCGATGGAGCGACGTCCCTCGCGGACGCGTTCTACCGTATTGTTCGTCACCTCCGCGACTGTTCCGACCTGTTTCGACATCTCTTCTGCCTGACCTGAAATGGACGCCGTGGCATTTGCGACAGAGGAGGAAGCCTCCGACTGACGCTCTACGCCTTCTGCGATCTCGGTGGTCGACACGGCAACATGATTGGATGCCTCTGCAGACTGCTGAGAAGCATCGGTAAGCCCCTCTGCCGATGTCGAAAGTTCCGCCGCATTGGACTGAATCCGCTGAATCAGCGTATTGAGTGTATGGCGCATCTTGACCAGGCCGTCCGAGAGCTGCCCCAACTCATCCTGTGAGGTAATTGTCTTTGGCGTTTCGCGCAGATCCCCGCTGTTGATAACCTCGCAGACGTGTACCGCCTTTTTGATGTTGTCTGCAAAGCTATTCGAGATATAGAAGATAACGCCTGAAACAAGGATCACAATGATGAGGGTCAGCCCTGCAAGCACCAGCAGGAGGTCATGGGCATTCGCAAGGATTTCACTGTTCGATGCCTCGGACATGACCACCCAGCGCCGTCCGTCGAGATGAATCGGTACAAGAACGCCCGTCATCTCCTCGCCGGACTCACGCTCATAGTGGACGAGCGTCGGCTGATCCTTGTCGAGCATGGACTTAAAGCCATCCACAAGATCCTTTGAGAGCTTGGCACTCGAATTCTCCTTGCTGAAATCCAGCTTGCCAACCTGTGCCTCCTCGTGAGGATGGATCATCACGATGCCCGACTCATCCATCACAAGCACCTGTCCTGTGCGGTAGGGGCTCATCTTCGCAAGGAGCTCGTCGAAGCGCGACAGAACGACTGTCCCCGCGACCACGCCGACGACCGAGCCGTTCTCCTTTACAGGAACACCGATGACGGCAATCGCCTTCCCTGATGTCGCAATGATCGGCCCCGAGATTGCCGTCTTCTGCGTCTGAACTGCCTGCTTAAAATAGCCGCGATCCGAACGATCGACAGAGCCGCTCTCCGTATCAATTCCGACACCGTTTCGATCGAGGTATGCAACATTCGAGAACACCTCTGTCTGAGACTGCACCGCCTGCAGGGCAGCAAGTTTTTCCTCATCGCTGCCGTGCAGAATCGCATTGTCCTCCGCGAGGATCTCCAAATGCACCACATTCGTCTCAAAGAGACGCTGCACCTCAAGTGCCGCCTGCTTGCCGACCCCTTTGCCAATCGTATCCGCGCTGTCAATGAGCATGTTGCTTGCCATTTTATAGCTGATGCCAAAGAACGCGAGAAATCCGATCAGCATCACCGGCAGCAGCGATGCCAAAAACTTCGTCCGAATGGACCTGAACTGCATGATATCTCCTCCCACGTCGTAATTCCAACGCAGAAATAGTATCATGTATTCTAATTCTTTGCAAATAATTTTTAAAAGGCACAATACGCCGCATGACAATAGGAACGCTTTCTATTCTGTACCTATGACAGAGGGAACGAGTTGTGCTATAATGTCTTCGTGTATTTTTATTATTTTAAGAAGCGATACGACGAAACGAAAGGATTAGCTATATGGCTGTTCACGTCATTAATGAGTCGCGGCGCTGCCTTCAGTGCAAAAAGCCGCTGTGCCGTCTTCAGGGCTGCCCCGTGCAGACAAATGTCCCTGAGATGATCCGCCTCTTCCTCGACGGGAAGATCAACGAGGCGGGTGCGATGCTCTACGACAACAACCCCATGAGTGTGTTCTGCTCACTGGTCTGCGACCATGATGCCCAGTGTGAAGGGCACTGCATTCAGGGGCGGCGCGGCGCGCCCATTCAGATCTCGAGCATCGAGCACTACATTTCGGATACCTACCTGGACAAGCTCGTCCTCGCACGCAAGTCCTACAATGGGCACAATGTCGCCGTCATCGGGGCAGGACCTGCAGGCATTGTCGTCGCGGTCAAGCTGGCACAGGAGGGATACGGTGTCACCATCTTCGAGCGGATGCAGAAAATCGGCGGCATGCTGCGCTACGGCATTCCGGATTTTCGCCTGCCGCCCTCGACGATTGACCGCTATGCCGAGAAGCTCCTGACGCTCGGCATCCACATCCGCCCGAATACAACCATCGGCGGTGCAATCAGCGTGGATGACCTCTTCCGCGACGGCTATGAGGCAATCTTTATGGGCACAGGCGCATGGCGTGCCAAAAGTCTTGGCATCCATGGAGAAACCCTCGGAAACTGCCACTTTGCCGTCAACTATCTCCAGAACCCCGACGTATATCATCTTGGCGACCGCGTCGCGGTCATCGGCTCGGGCAACTCCGCGATGGATGTTGCGCGGACGGCAATCCGCAAGGGTAGCCGCTATGTCACGATCTACGCACGGCGCAACGGCATCTCCGCGAGTGAACGCGAGCTGGAATACGCACTCATGGACGGCTGTGAGATCCAGTATGCAAAGGGCATTCACTCCGTCACCCCCGAGGGTCCCATGATGTACGACCGCGTCTTCGACGAGAACCAGAAGCTCATCAGCGAGGGGGAGCCATATCTCATCCCTGCCGACAGCACGGTCATCGCAGCAAGTCAAGCGGCAAAGGATAAGATCGTGCGCACGACGACGGGCATCCATCTGAACGAGAAGGGGCTGGTCAAGGTTGATGAGAACGGCATGACCGACCGCGACGGCGTATTCTCGGCGGGCGACGTCGTGTTCGGCCCGTGGAATGTCGTGCAGGTCGTCAAGGAGGCGAAACATACCGCCGACGCCATGATCCGATACCTGAAAGCGCGCGAAGCCAACGTGTAACCGCCAAGAACGCCCGTATTTCCCCAAGAAGAAAGGAAGAGTGCCATGAGCATGAACGATCACGAGATCACTGACCTCGTCCGTCAGATGGCAAAGCCCCCCGCGCCCCCCACCTACACCGATGCTGATGTGGAGGAGCTGGTACGGATGCATGCAGGCGGACGCCACAAAATGCGCAGTGAGGCGGAGATCCTCGCACGCTATAATCTCGGCCGCAAGCAGTATAAGCAGCTGAAACACAGCCGCGAGAACAACCGTGAGCAGCAGCAGATGCTCTACGCGGAGCTGAAGGTGCTCGGCTGGATTCTCGGACGTAAGGAGCGCGAGGTCGTCATGGAGATCAATCAATGAAGCTGAGCCACACCAAAGAGGATTTTATCAGAGCGGCAAAAACGGCAAATCTCGTCACCGTCTCCACAGAGCTGACGATGGATCTCGACACGCCCGTCTCCATCTACTATAAGCTGGTCGGCGAAAAAAAAGGCTACATCATGGAGTCCGTCGATACGACACAGCAGCAGTTTGGACGGTACTCCTTTATCGGCGGCGAGCCATTCGTGCGCGTGCAGGTCTTTGCCGACAAGCTGCTCATCAACGAAAACGGCCTGATGAAGAGCATCTCGGGTGCACCGCATGATACGATGAAGGAATATGCGGCGCGCTTTACCCCTGCGGAGAACAAGGAACAACTGCCGCTCGTCCACGGCGGACTGGCAGGCTACTTTTCATACGAAATGGCTGCGACATTTGACCGCGTACGCGGCGTTCATCTCGGCGGTGAGCATCTGCTCGGACAATTCATGATGTGCCGCTATCTCGTCGTCTACGATGCTCTGCGCAACAGTGCACGTCTGCACTACCTTGCCGACATCAAGGAGGGGGATGATGCGGGCGAGCTGTATGACGTGATTGCCGACCGCCTCTCTGCCATGCGCAGCCGTCTTGCCGCCCCCTGTACCCTGCCCACAGCACCGCCGAGCAAACGGTCAGCGCCCATTGACTTTATGTCACGCTATGGGACGGCACCGACGGAGTTTCTGGAGACGGTCAAAGCGGTCAAGGAGCATATCTATGCCGGCGACATCTTTCAGGCAGTGCCCTCCTTCCGCTTCTGCGCCAAGATCACGCGCCCGCCGTTCCTCTTCTATCGACGGCTGCGGCAGGTCAACCCTTCCCCCTATATGTTCTACTACAACTTCGGCGCAGTTAAACTCGTCGGAGCATCCCCTGAGATGCTGATCAAGGTGGCGGGCAGCACTGTCTATACCTACCCCATCGCAGGAACGCGAAAACGCGGTGCAAGCGACGAGGAGGATGCGCGTCTCGCTGCTGATCTGCGTGCAGACGAAAAGGAATGTGCCGAGCACGCCATGCTCGTCGACCTCGCACGCAACGACCTCGGCCGCATCAGCGTCCCGGGCACGGTGCGTGTGCCAAAGCTGATGGCGGTCGAACGGTTCTCCCACGTCTCCCACATGGTGAGCAGTGTCGTCGGTGAAATCGCCCCGCATTACGCACCCATGGACGTCCTGCGTGCCACATTCCCTGCCGGCACGGTCAGTGGTGCGCCGAAGCTGCGCGCCATGGAGATCATCCACGAGCTCGAGCCGCAGGAACGCGGCTTTTACGCGGGAACCGTCGGCTACATGGACTTTCGGGGCAACATGGATATGTGCATCACCCTGCGCACCATGTGCATCGAAAGCGACGACACGGCAATCATCCAGGCGGGAGCGGGCATCGTCAAGGATTCCGTGCCCGAAAAGGAATACCTCGAGATCCTGCAGAAGGCAAAGGCTCTCTTCGAGGTGGTAGAGGAGGTCGAGAACAATGCTGCTTTTGCTTGATAACTACGACTCCTTTACCTATAACATCTATCAGCTGTTCAGCGACATCGGCGCACAGGTCGAGGTCATCCGCAGCGACAAAATTTCCATCGATGAGATTCGCACGAAAGACTACCACGGCGTCATCATATCGCCTGGTCCGGGTATTCCGCAGGACGCGGGCATCTCCGAGGAGGTCATTCGTCAGCTCGGCGGCGAGATTCCGATTCTCGGCATCTGCCTTGGGCATCAGGCCATCGGCGAGGTCTTCGGCGGACGCATCGTCCGTGCGGGAGAAATCGTCCACGGCAAGGCATCCCCCATTTGTCACTGCGGCACAGGGCTCTATCAAGGTATTCCTGAACATACGCAAGCCGCCCGCTACCACTCTCTCATTATCGAGCGTGAAAGCCTGCCCGATGTGCTGGAGGTGACGAGTCAGCTGGATAACGGCACCATCATGGGCGTACGCCACAAAACCTTCCCCATCGAGGGCATCCAGTTCCATCCCGAATCCATTCTTACGCCTGATGGGCGTGCGATGATGAAAAACTATCTAAAAGACATCGGTGCAGTATGAGCGAAAAACGATATGACGACATCCTCCTCATCAGCGACCTTGACGGTACACTGATCCCGCGCCATGAAGCAATCGCCCTCGAAAATCGCACGGCGCTCAACGCATTTACAGCAGCAGGAGGTGCCTTTGCCGCTGCGACAGGACGTACCCCCGAGGCAGCACGCCCCTATTTGGACGGCATTACCGTCAACGCCCCGAGCATCTTTTTCAATGGTGCAATGCTGAAAGATCTGACGAAAAATCATGTACTCGAAGTACGCACCTTGGACGGCGACCTCTGGCGCACGTTCGCCGCGCGCATCCTCTACCAATTTCCGCGTGCCTGCGTCGAAGTCTACACGGAGGGACACTGCCACATCATCAGCCCCGAGGCCAATGATGACCCGCGCCTCACGGATGAGTTCTACAACGTCAACCATACGGAACTCCGTGCCGTGGAAGACGAGGCATGGCTCAAGTTCTTCATCTGCGACGCCCCCATCAATCTCAAATTTGTCGAGCGGCTCGCAAAGGAACTTGGCATCGACAAATGCTCCACATCGTTCTACTCGGAGGCGAACTACCTCGAATTTGTCCCGCCTGGTACGAGTAAAGGCGCGATGGCAGAGGTGCTGCGGACGATGCCGCAGTATGGGGAACGCCGCATCATTGCCTGCGGTGATTACGAAAACGACGTTGAACTTTTACGTATGGCAGACATCGGCATCGCCCCCGAGGATGCTGCAGAAGTAGCAAAGAATGCGGCAGACCGCATCGCTCCTCCCTGCCGCACACCGCTTATCCCATGGATTCTGAGTGAAGTACTGTAAAAAATACAAACGAAAAGAAGTGCCGTGATGCGGCACTTCTTTTCGTTTGTATTCAGTTCCGTATCCAGCCATACTGGGTAAGATTCGATGTATAGTGCAGACGATCAACGAAGTCCTCGTTCGTCGCGCCCGTACGGAAGATCGGTACGCGTTCAAGGGCATAGATGTTGCTGTTGCGGTCCACATTGCTGTACTTGACCGTAAAGCCCGCCTTATACCCCGCCTCCTTCGCGAGTTCTGCAATATGCAGATCATGCGCCCCCGTCGGATAGGCAATGAACTCAACAGGATGTCCAAGCTCACTCTCCGCCTGACGCTTCGACTCCACCAGCTCCTCGCGAATGCGGTCATCCGGCAGCTCCGGAAGAGCAGCATGCGTCACGGTATGCGATTCAATCGTGACGCCGTTCTTCTCCATCTCACGCACCTGGTCCCACGTAAGATATCCTTTTCGCTTACTCAAAAATCCTGTGACAACAAAGACCGTCGCCTTAAGGTGATATTTTTTTAAAATTGGAAATGCCTTCGTATAGTTATCCACATAGCCATCATCAAATGTGATGAGAACAGGGCGCTCAGGAAGCGTCCCGTTCCTCGCGAGATAATCATACAGCTCATTTGGCGTAATCGTATGATAGCCGTGATCAACAAGATACTTCATCTGCCAGTCGAAATCTTCCGGCTCGACCGCAAGTGAAAGAAATCTTGAGTTAACCATGTGATAGTTGAGCACAAGCACCTTTACATCGTCCTCCGGCGGCGGAGATGAGGCGGTGGGAGCAGATTGTTCCTTCGGATGTCCGACAATCAAGAGAATACCAAGTAAGATGGCGAGGCCAGCAATCAATGACCAAAACTGCCGCCCGCCAATCATTTTTTTTACATCCATGTCATCCCCCACGTCCTACGAAGCTGTCACTGTTATCATTGTACTTAGATTCATCCAGGAAATCAAGAATATGTGCGACTGGAAACAAAAAAGACTGTCTCCATCGGGACAGTCTCTTGTGCAGTTGATTAGTTCTTTGCCCAAACCACGGCCATAAGATCATCATAGACCGTTTCAAGCTGCTGGACAATAATCTTCAGGAGGGTCTGGATCATACGGCTGTCAAACGTCTCATCAACGAACGGGATGCAAACATCAAGATAAATGTTTTCGTCGTCACGGAGATAATACTTAAAGATCTTGTACTCTGCATTGAGCGTATTCAGATGATCTTTAATCTCATCGATGTTCTTCTCATTGATCCCCGTCACAACCTGGGTACGGATAATTGTAAAGATGCTGTCATCGATAAAAATCGCCATCGGCATAACGCCGCCCTTTGCCTCGATGCGTGAACGGAAAATCGACGTATGGAGCTCATCAGAGAGATCATTGACCTCGAAGAAATTGATATCATTCTCCTTGAGGAACGTTTTGAACTGATCCGCCTTCGTCGCTCCTTCTGCGGCGACCGCTTGCTTCTTCTCAACCAGTTTCTCTACCTGCTTTTCAACTTTGGGCTCTTTTTCAGTGCTCTTTGCCATGTAAATAGTGCCTCCCTTATTTTATACGAGCGGGTTCCCCCCACTAAACATGCGACTATTGTACCATAGATTCGGATATTTGCAAGAAAAAACCGCTGTGCCGCGGTATTTCCTCTAAAATTTGAGAAAAACACCATGCACAGCGGTACGTCCACTGTATCAGGCAGTTTTCCTGCGCAGGATAAACGCACGTACAAAGAGTGCTGTAAAGAGAACGGCAAAGCCGATTCCTGCCGGATAGGTAATATCTGTCGGCAGCCCGAACCCCTCCGGTGCCTGCAGGAGGTAGGTTGTCGTCACCGCCGACATGAAAATGGCCGGCAGAAGCGCGATCACATAGGCATACGAGCCCGGTTTATGCAGGTAGAGGTACGCCGTACCTGTCCACAGCATAATCATCGCGAGGGTCTGATTCGCCCACGAGAAGTAACGCCAGATGATGGAGAAGTCCATCTGCGAAAGAATCAAACCGATGGCGAGCATCGGCACAGCGATCATGAGACGCTTCGGCGCTTCCTTCTGTGGAATATCCATCCAGTCGGCAAGCGTCAGACGTGCCGAACGGAATGCCGTATCACCCGAGGTAATCGGACAGGCAATGACGCCCAGCATGGCAAGAATGGCCCCGATGCTGACCCCGCCGACACCAATAGCTCCCATGAAGCCGTTGCAGACTTCGTAGACGACACCGCCTGGACCTGCCGCTTTGAGTGCTGCGCCGAGTCCGGGAGTTCCATCGTAGAACGTTGCGCCGGCAGCTGCCCAGCAGAGCGCAATGATGCCCTCAGAGACCATTGCACCGTAAAACACGAGGCGTCCCATCCGCTCGTCCTTCAGACACCGTGACATAATCGGCGACTGCGTTGCATGGAATCCCGAAACTGCACCGCAGGCAACCGTGATAAAGAGCAGCGGCCAGATCGGGAGGTGCTGCGGATGCAGGTTCTCCAGCGTCATCTCAGGCATCGTGTGTCCGCCGACACCAAAGAGCATTCCGCCCATAATGCCGAGTGCCATAACGATAAGGCAGATGCCGAAGAGTGGATAGAACCGCGCGATGATCTTGTCGATGGGGAGCAGCGTCGCCAGTGTATAGTAGATGAAGACGACGGCAAGCCAGAAGAGCACCGCCTGCCCTGTCAGCTTGGAAAGCAGCATCGCAGGCCCCGTCATAAAGACGACACCGACGAGAACAAGGAGGACAATCGAAAAGATACGCATAATCTGGAGCATGATATACCCCAGATTCTTACCGACGATCTCCGAGAGACTTTTCCCGTCCTCACGAAATGAAATCATACCCGATAGATAGTCATGCACACCGCCTGCAAAAATTGTACCAAAGACAATCCAGAGGTAAACGCTGGGTCCCCAAAGCGCTCCCGCAAGTGCACCAAAAATCGGGCCGAGACCTGCGATATTGAGAAGCTGAATGAGAAATACCTTCCACGTTGGCAGAGGGATATAGTCCACACCATCCTCGAGCCGAATCGCAGGTGCCACCTCTCCAGTACGTCCGAATGCACGGTCGACAATGGCCCCATAAACAAGATAGCCGACAATGAGCGTAGCGAGCGCGCCAAGAAATGTAACCATTGCTTGTCACTTCTTCCTAAAACATAGAATCCACACGCCGGTGTATACCGGCCCCCCACTTTCTGTCCTCCTTCCGCACAATGATAAAGAAGCCCCTTAAAATCAGTCCTAAAGAATTATTGGCTTCTTGGCGATTATCATATCATAACTCTCCCCTCTTGTCTAATCCTTTCGATGTGCTATAATCATGAATACATTGCACACACAGATTCCCTTTCCGGCGTGCACATATATATTGGGGGAGGTTTTTCCATGGGGCTTGATATTCTTCTGTTCCTTCTGCTCGGGCTATTTGTCGGCACATTTGGTACACTGGTCGGTATCGGCGGCGGACTGATCTGCGTGCCGATCTTTATCTTCTTTCTGTCGGACGGCGGGATCTATCCATACTTTCACACGGCAGCGCAGATCACGGGTACATCACTCGTTATCGTCTGTGCCAATGCCCTCTCGGGGACATTTGCCTACATCCGTCAAAAACGCGTCTACTTCGCCGCAGCAGTCCCTTTTGCCCTTGCGACACTGCCTGGTGCGTTCCTTGGCTCGTACATCGTCGATGACTTCACGGGGCCGATGCTCTACATATCCTATGGTTCGTTTCTCCTGCTCATGGCTCTTATGATGTACTGGAATGCTACACACAAAAAGCACGCGGATGTGCACACTCTGCCAGCAGACTTCACCTTCAACCGTTCCCTCGGCGTTGGGGCAAGCGCAGGTGTCGGCTTTATCTCGAGTATCTTCGGCATCGGCGGCGGCGTGATTCACGTCCCCCTCATGGTCTACCTGCTTGGCTTCCCCGTACACGTTGCGACAGCAACCTCGCATTTCGTCCTTGCCTGCTCGGCGACCTTCGGCGTCATCAGCCATGTCTGGCTCGGTCATGTCATCTGGACACCCGCCATCTGCATCTCCATCGGTGCTGCCATCGGCGCGCAGATCGGTGCGGCACTCTCACAGAAGACAAAATCCAAGGTTATCCTTGTTCTGCTCGCTCTCGCCATGTTCGGACTCGGACTTCGTCTGATCTGGATGAGCGGAATGCTGTAAGCACGTAAATCAAACCACACGGTAAAAAAGCCACGCAGTACACTGCGTGGCGTTTTTACCGTT
>NZ_GG694006.1:426531-529640 GCF_000160695.1 Centipeda flueggei ATCC 43531
GTACACTGCGTGCTTTTTTACCGTGTGGTGGAAAATAAAATCTCAAACACTTTGCAGGAAGGTATCATATCCCTTTTTCATTTCATAGATGTCCGCCTTGCTCGTAACCTCCCACGGTGCATGCATGCTCATCACTGCAACCCCGTTGTCGATCACGTTCATCCCATAGCGCGCCATAATGTAGGCAATCGTCCCGCCGCCGCCGAGATCGACGCGTCCAAGCTCTGCAAGCTGATAGCGGACGCCGTTTTCATCCATCATGCGGCGCAGTTCGCCCAGATACTCTGCACTCGCGTCACTGGAGCCGGACTTGCCGCGTGATCCCGTGAACTTGTTGAATACCATTCCTCGTCCAAGATAGGCAACGTTCTTCTTCTCAAACGCATCCGCATAGAGCGCGTCATAGGCGCTCGAAACATCCGAGGAGAGCATCCGCGAACAGGCGAGCGTACGGCGCAGGGAGAGCTCCGTATACTGCCCGCAGGCAGAGAGCACCTCGGCGACCATGTTTTCAAAGAAGCGCGACTGCATCCCTGTCGCGCCGACGCTGCCGATCTCCTCCTTGTCAACGAGGAGGCAGCACCCCGTACGCCGCACATCCGCCGTCTCAACCATGGAGCGGAGTGCCGTATAGGAGCAGACGCGGTCATCCTGTCCGTAGCCGAGCACCATGCTGCGGTCAAATCCCAGCTCACGCGCACGGCCTGCCGGAACGAGGGTCAGCTCTGCCGACTGGAAATCCTCCTCATCAATGCCGTACGTCTTCCGGATGAGAGCCAGCACGCCATCCTTGACGGACTCTTTTTCCTCCTTTGCGAGGGGGATTCCGCCGATCAGCACATCGAGTTTCTCACCCTCGATCACCTTTGCCGCTTTTTTCTCCAGCTGCTCCTGCGAGAGATGGACGAGCAGATCCGTCACGCAGAACACGGGGTCGTCCGCCTTCTCCCCGAGCGTGATCGTGACCGTTGTGCCGTCCTTCTTGACGACAACACCGTGCAGGGCAAGCGGAATCGTCACCCACTGATACTTCTTGATGCCGCCGTAGTAATGCGTATCAAAGTACGCCAGTCCGCCGTCCTCATAGAGCGGATTCTGCTTCACATCAAGGCGGCACGTGTCGATGTGTGCACCGAGGATATTCATGCCGTGTTCCATCGGCTCTGTGCCGATATGAAAGAGCACAATCGCCTTTTTCATATTGACGGCGTAGACCTTGTCCCCCGCGCGGAGCTGCGTCCCCTCAGCGATAATGTCCGCCAGATCGCGGTAGCCCGCCGCCTCAGCAGCACGTACCGCCTCCTGCACACTCTCACGCTCCGTCTTGCAGTCCGAGAGGAAATCAATATAGCCGCGTGCGAGCGCATCCACCGCTGCGCGTTCCTCTGCCGAATAGCCCGTCCAAACGGACTTTTTCTTATCGTCACTCATAATGGTTCCTTTCTACCTATACTCCCCATGCCCCATGGAGAATCTCTGCAAACTCTGTCCGCGATGCCGCGCGGTTGAATCGCTCACGCAGCTCTGCGCTGCCCTTCAGACCGCGCGTGTACCACGCCGCATGCTTGCGCATCTCGCGGATCCCAATGTACTCGCCCTTGTACCCGACTAAGAGATCGAGATGGCGCAGAATCACCGCCGCACGCTCCGCCAGCGTCGGCGGCGGCAGCTCCTCCCCCGTATGCAGCCAGTGAATCAGCTGCGGAAAAATCCATGGATTTCCCTGCGCACCGCGCCCGATCATCACTGCATCTGCCCCCGTGATCTCAAGTGCACGTTTGAGATCGGCAGGACGGCGGACATCCCCGCTCACGATGACGGGAATCCCGACCGCACGCTTCACCGCGGCAATCGCTGCATAGTCCGCGCTGCCGCTGTAAAACTGCTCGCGCGTCCGCCCATGCACGGCGACCGCGTCCACGCCGACCGCCTCCGCCATGCGTGCGATTTCCACTGCGTTGCGCGAGGCATCGTCCCAGCCGAGCCGCATCTTCACCGTGAACGGCAGACGCGTCGCACGGCGGATCGCCGTCAAAATCTCCTCCGCCCGCTTTGGGTCACGCATCAGTGCTGATCCTTCGCCGTTCCTGACGACCTTCGGTGCGGGACATCCCATATTGAAATCGAGGATATCCGCCGTTCCAAGCTCCTCGATATACGCCGCCGCCTCGGCTGCCATCCTCGCCGACTTGGCAAAGATCTGCATCGCAATCGGACGCTCATCCGGCTCCGTACGCAGCATATTCATCGTGTGCTCATTGCGGTAGTGAATGCCCTGACTGCTGACCATCTCCGCGAAGGCGAGCGGGCAGCCCATTCCATGCGCAATCACGCGGTAGGAAGTATCCGTGACCCCCGCCATCGGCGCGAGAAAAATCGGATCGTCAAAGGCAAACGCGCCGAGTTTCATTGGGTTCACGGCAGATTCCTCTCATAGAGGACGCGCAGACCCGTCAGCGTCAGAAAGTGATCGACCTTGTCGATGGTCTGGGACTCCTTTGCTACCATACGAGCAAACCCGCCCGTGGCAACGACCTTCATCTCCATCGCGAGCTCCGCCTTGATGCGGCGCACGATTGCATCAATCTGACCCACGTAGCCATAGATGATGCCCGCCTGCATGCCCTGAATCGTACTGCGGCAGACCACCGTCTTGGGCGGTACGAGCTCGATGCGCGGGAGCTGCGCTGCCCGCTGAAAGAGCGCTTCGGCACTTGAGCCAAGTCCCGGTGCAATCACGCCGCCGAGAAAATCTCCGTTCTCTGCCACAATGTCAAATGTCGTCGCCGTTCCAATGTCGATCACGATCAGCGGGCCGCCGTACTGCTCATGTGCACCGATGACATTCACAATACGGTCTGCACCGATGGACCGCGGATTCTCGTAGTTCAGCCGAATCCCCGTCCGTATCCCGGGACCGACGATGAGCGGGCGGATGTGGAAATATCGCTCGCACATCTTGCGCAGTGGGACGACCAGCGGCGGTACAACCGACGAGATAATGACGGCCTGAATATCCGACAGAGAGAGCCCCTGATAGTGAAAGAGCTCATTGATCAGGATGCCATACTCATCTCCTGTCTTCTGACGATCTGTCGAAATGCGCCAATGCCGCAGGAGCTTCGCCCCGTCATAGGCCCCCATCACGATATTGCTGTTTCCGATGTCCAGTACAAGCAGCAAATTCCTTCCTCCATACAAACGTCTCTGCCATTCTGTCACGTAAACGCTTTGCGCACGTATACGTACTCATTTCTTCGGACGAATCGAAACGTCTCCTGCGAGCACGCGCCGCCGCCCCATCTTTGTATCGACAAAGAGCGCTCCGTCTGCGTCAATATCCGCCGCAACGCCCTCGAACTCCTCGCCTGCCGGGCCTATAACGCGTACCGTCTGCCCGAGCGTCACGGCATACTTGCGCCACGCTGCAAGCACAGGAGCAAAGCCTTCCCGCTGTACCTCCTGATAGAGCACATCCACCGCACGCAGGAGCTCCTGCAAAAATGCTACGCGCGGCAGCGGCGTCCCCTTCATCTGCATCAGCGATGTCGCCGTGTCCCGCAGTTCCTCGGGAAAATCCTCACGTGCAATATTCACGTTGATGCCGATTCCGATCACGACATAGTCCACGCGATCCATCTCTGCACTCATCTCCGTGAGAATACCGACCAGTTTACGCCCCTTATGAATAATATCATTCGGCCACTTGATTGCTGCACGCAGACCGAAATGCTCCATCGCGCGCGCAACGGCAACCGCCGCCATCAGTGTACACTTTGGTGCATCCTGCGGCAGAAACGTCGGGCGCAGGAGAATACTCACCCAAATTCCTTTGCCCGGCGGTGAGAAAAAATGCCGCTCCATACGCCCGCGTCCCGTCCCCTGGCTGTCGGCAACAACGACCGTGCCGTCCTCTGCGCCCTCATGTGCCAGCTGTTTCAGGACAAGATTCGTCGAATCCACAGCATCATAGCAGATGATCTTTTTCCCAACGAGTGCCGTTCCCAGATCCTTTGTGATCTCCGCCTCAATCAGCCGATCCGGAGCAGCCCGCAGGATGTATCCGCTGCGCGGTGCACTTGCAATGTCATAGCCCGCCTCACGCAGTGCCGCAATCTTCTTCCACACTGCTGCGCGCGTCACACCGAGCCGTGCCGCAATCTTCTCCCCCGAAACACAGCCCCCTGCCTCACGCAGCAGTTCCAATACATCGCTCCGCATCGCCGCACCTCCAAACAAAAAGTGATCTGCCCCATTATACAGCAGATCACTTTTCCACGCTACAAAAACATTGAACGATAAATCCGATCTCTAAACACGCTTCGCCCGAACAAGCCACTGATAGGCATCGAGGTCCTCCGCATCCACAGAGATCGTTTGGAGTGACAGAAGTTCCTCGCGCAGCCGTTTCCCTATGTCAGGAGATGGAACGGTTACGTATCTCATGTCCTGGATATCAAATTGGGCTTCCTGAAAGAGCTTGATTATCTCTTTTTTCGTAAAAAACCGGAAGTGCGTCCGATCCAAAATTCCCATATCTTCGTAGGTCCAGCGGCCGGAAAGAAGACCATAAAACGTGCTGATATGGGCCACATTGGGAATACTCGCGATAACTTCTCCGCCGGGAGCGAGCAGTTCCCGCATATTCTCGATTGCTTTCCATGGATTCTGTAAGTGCTCAATGACATCGCCCATGACGATATAGTCGAAGCGTTCGGCAACTTGTGATGGATCAAGACGCTCTACATCCATCGAAAGAATCGTCGCATACGGTGCAGCAATTTCTGCTGCCTTTTCGTTCAGTTCCACACCATAAAGACGTACTGATGGATTTTGTGCACCGATTTCCCGCAGGGTCGCCCCACAGGCGCAGCCGATCTCAAGGACACGCAAACCAGCTTTTGAGAAGTCCATCAAAGACATAAGATCTCTGCGCGGGAAAAATGAATAGTCCAGTGAAACGCCCCATTTTTCATGGAAGAAATCACATTCCCGTCGATAGCTGTCCGACGTCGTATCGGGATTTTCTCCATCACGATGCACATAGGTGCTCGGCAAGGACGCCAGCCCATAGCCTGCCCGTGTCATACGGACCGTAAAGTCATAGGACGCGAGTGCAGGAAGAGAGTAACGCTCATCGAGATTTCCTGCCGCCGATACGGCATCTCTCCGTGCCATCAGCGCAAACATCTCCACAAAGATTTCTGGACGAGGCGGATTCCCCTGCGCACGAATCTCCTCCGCCACATGCACATAGTCATTCCACGAGAGATAGTCGTTCGGTGGGATCAGCTGCGCCCTCCGATATGCCACAGGGGCAACGCCAATCACTGCCCCAACGTTTGGGTCCGCAATGAGCACATCCAACATATCCTCCACCGTATGCTGCGCGAGCATCACATCTGCATGAAGGAAAAGAAGGACCTCCCCCTCTGAGGCTCGAATCCCCTCATTCACCGCATGTGCATAGCCATGATGCTCCTCACTGCGAAGTATACGAACATGGTCCATCGCATCAGATGTAAAAATCTGCTCATCTGCCGACGAACCATCATCGACAACAATCACTTCATACGGAATACGCACTGTATTCCGTACAGAAAAGAGGCAGCGTTCCAGATGTTCCCGCATGTTGTAAACCGGAAGGATAATGCTTAATTTTGCCACCTGATTACCTCACAATCTCTGCTATGCCCACAGCTTCCACGGAGCACTGTTCTTATTCCACATATCATTCAGCCGCAGCTTATCTCGCTGGGTGTCCATGCACTGCCAAAAGCCGTTGTGTTTATAGGCATGCAGCCCTCCCTCTCGTGCAATGCTCTCAAGCGGTGTCGTCTCAAAAACACACAGATCATCATCCCGCAGATAGTCAAATACTGTCGGCTCAGCAACCATAAAGCCGCCGTTGATCCATCCGCCGTCTTCCTTCGCCTTTTCGACAAAACGGTTAATTTCGTTCGTTCCAGAATCAATATCCAACACGCCAAATCTGCCGCCGGGCTGAATCGCTGTCATCGTCACCACGGCTTTTCCATGATTTTTTTTATGTGTGTCGAGCAAATCATGAATGTCTACATCGCTCACCCCATCACCATAGGTCAGCATAAAGGCCTCATTTCCAATATACTTCTGCACGCGCTTAATACGCGCGCCTGTCTGCGCATCAAGCCCTGTATCGACAAGCGTTACCTTCCATGGTTCAGAGACATTGTTGTGCACGGTCATGCGATTGCCCTGTGTAAAGTCAAAGGTAACATCTGAGGTATGCAAATAGTAGTCTGCAAAGTATTCCTTGATCATATACCCTTTATAGCCAAGGCAAATGACAAACTCATGAAACCCATAGTGGGAGTAAATCTTCATAATATGCCAGAGAATTGGTTTCCCACCGATTTCAATCATGGGCTTTGGTCTGGACACAGACTCCTCGCTGATGCGCGTTCCACGTCCACCTGCCAGAATCACGACCTTCATACAGTTTCTCCCCTCTGCTGCCAACAGACCGGCATCAACAACGCCTGAGATGCTTACATCAATTCTTTATACATTCGCTCCCAACCTGGCAGAATCCTGCCTCCGCGCCATGGCATCATCACTTCACGCGCCCGATATGGCTTTGCCCCCCAGTCCACAGGAAACTTTACCCCCAAAAGGAGTTCATAGCGACGAACCAATTCCTTCAGCATAATGGCATGCCCTGATGACACAGCATAGTTGCCGCATCGCTCAATATGCCCTTCTGCAAGATACTGTCCTGCCAATAGAAAAGCTCTTGCGGCATCCTTTACATGGACAAAATCCACGTACTGCTCTCCTTCTGACAGAGCAAGCCGTTTTCCCTGCGCAGCAAGTGTCGGCAAAACGGCAAGAAGCTTATTCCTGCGATCATGTTCTCCATACGTATCAAACAGAGTCAACCGGATGCTGTGCAGATCGTGCGCCGACTCATAGAATCGAACCATCGCATCAAACGCCTCTTTTGATGCCGCATACAGATTCACCGGCTCATATGCATCACCACGATAGTACTGCCACGAAGACCGCGCATACACGAAATTTTGTACGCCATGCTGTGCCATGGCGTCGAGCAGCTTTGTCCCAAAGGTGATATTGGCGGAAATCAGTGCATCAATTTCCGCCGGAGAATGTACCGTCGTATAGTACGTGGCGAGATGAAAGACAACATCCGGCGCAGCTGTACGCACGATCTCCAAGAGAGGCATTTGATCTGCATCATAAAACTGCATATCGTCCCGCACCGTCGGCGGCAGCACATCGCGCTGCGATGTCGAGCGTACAACGGCCGAAACATGCCACCCCTCCGCATGCAGACACTCCGCCACATATCCTCCGACAAAGCCTGTGGCGCCTGTAATCAATGCCCGGTACTTCATTGTTCTCCTCCGCAAAACTCATTCCGCCATTCCTGCAGCTGAACATCCGCAGGAAACACACGCGCAAAATGCGGCAGTGAGCTTTTGTTCTCTTCCCTGAGGATCGGCGGCAGTTCACGCATGACCGGTTTTTGTCTGCAAAAAAGATCACGCAGTTCAACAGGCAGTCCATACAGAAAGAACTCATGCGGTACGCGCCCAACGGCATGACAAAAACAATACTGCCGCTCATCCTCTTGGAGCACTTCGTCATAGAGCTCATGCAGCTGCCGCACCGTATTGGCAACAGAGAAATCATGCCGGACTTTTTCCCGCGCTGCATTCCCCAAACGAACACGCTCCTCCGGATGTGCAAAAAGGAACTCAATGGCCCGGCGGTAATCGTCCCTGTTTTTAATCAACATGCCCGTTTCATTATGTGTAATGAGATACTTTTCCGCACACTGATCAAGTGCAATCACAGGAAGCCCTGCTGCCATGGCCTCCAGAAGTGCATTCTCCGTCGTACCAAAATGATGGGAGCTCAGCAGATAGCCGAATACATCCATCTTCGCAAGCTCCGCACTCACATCCCGCACATAGTCAACAAAGCGGAACTTTTCCTCAATCCCAAGGGAGCGCGCTTCCGCGCGAATCTGCGTCACGTTGGTCAGATCGCCGACCAAAACGAACTCAATCCCAGGGACATGCGACACGGCCGCACAGTACCTCACAAAGTCCCGATTCATCTTCGCATAGGACTGGGTACCAACATAGCCGACAACGAATCGGTCACTACGCACACGCGGCTCATGTGGACGGATCGCATCGAATCCGCCCGAACTGTGGATCATCGACGTATGCGCACGCGCCCATGTGCGCTCTGCTTCACTCCAATAAGGATTATCCAGTGAGTACGGCGATGTAAAAATAAAACGCTGCGGCACACGCAGGAATGCAGGCGAAATATACGGATACCAACAGCCGGAGACATGTGCCCAGACCGTCAGATGCATCCGTGTCTGCGGAAAATCTGCCAAAAAAGCCGCCATGCGCGGATGGTGCCACCATTCGATC
Organism: Centipeda flueggei ATCC 43531; assembly: GCF_000160695.1. Lineage (GTDB taxonomy): Bacteria > Bacillota > Negativicutes > Selenomonadales > Selenomonadaceae > Centipeda > Centipeda flueggei. The sequence goes on from NZ_GG694006.1 coordinate 434,985, forward strand.
TGCACAACATCCGCAGCATGAACGGCTGCCTCAATTTCCTTTCTGCCCGGTGCGCAAAGAATCTCCACCCCATTCGCACGGCAGGCATCAATAAAGTTCATCTTTTGCGGCTGCTCCAGCAGCAGAATGCGGTGCCGATACGGGGCGTTTGTGCGTGCCGCATACGATGCAGCGCCCGAGAGCACCTTGCCGACACCGCCGCCCATATGCGTCGTAATATGCAGTACTTCGCGCATAGAGGTCTCCTTCACTCGAACACAAACGGGCTGACAAACTCATCCAGCAGAGGAAACAGCGCATCCCGTGCCGACAGAATAGGATGAGCGGCGTTCCACGGAATTCCTGCCGAATCCCATCGTACACCTGCATCACAGTCCGGTGCATAGACACTCGTTACCTGATACATCATCAATGCATTTTCACTGAGCACATAAAAGCCATGCGCCATCCCTTTCGGGATATAGATCATTGTGCCCTCTCCCGCGCACAGATGAAAGAGCTCGTGCTGTCCATACGTCGGCGAACCGCAGCGCAGATCAACAACCGCGTCCAGGACTTCCCCCTGTGCACAATAAACGATCTTTTCATGATCCATTGGTGGGGTCTGAAAGTGAAGTCCGCGCAAAACACCACAATGGGAAACAGAAAAATATTCTTCCGCAAAGGACGTGGGGAGCCCCAATCGCCGAAACTCCTCAACATGAAAGGTCTTGATGAATATGCCGCGCTGGTCTGCACGTACAACGGGACGAATTCTCAGACATCCGGGCAGCAAGGTCTCCTCTGCATCAAACATACTTACGCCTCCTCACAGCGGCACAACAGTACAGAGCCCGAGCACAGACTCCACCGACCGTCCCATCCTGCGCTCGAATTCTGCTTTCATCGCAAACAGCTTCCGCCAGCGCGGCATCGAAGTATGATCTACGCCATAGCGGAGCATGATATCCATCATACGCCGTTCAATCGCCACAATCCCCTCATGGGTCGCCATCGCGTCGCAAAGCTGAATGAGCTGATCATACAGTGTATAGGTTCGCTTCTGCAGAAAATGATCCAAAAACGCATAATCCTCATCGCTCAGATCCCATCCTCCGTTAACGCCCGTGATGTCCTGCACGGGAAAAGAATGCGTCAGGCATATCTCTGCAGCCTCTGCATCGCCCTCTGCCAGCAGAAAGCGATAGCCTAGGATCACATGATTCATGCCCATCTCGCCAAATCTGCGTCCAATATCGTGCAGAGCGCCAAGAACAAAGGCACGTTCTGCATCCAGTTCTTCGATATGGACAGCGATACGCTCCGCCGCCGTTCCTACGGCAAGCGAATGGAAAATCCATCCGCCATTGTTAAGAGTACGCGCTTGATCCAGATGGCACAAAGCGTCCCTGCGTGAGATTTTCACATTTGACCTCTTCCGCACACAATGATGGAATCACTGATAAAATGCGGTTGCCAGATTGGCGTAGATTTTTTGTCCGATTAAGGCAGCAAACCGGACGCAGGGCAGAGGCTATGTGGAGGATTTGCTAACGATAAGCGGGCGAAAAAGATGCGTCAAGATGGTTGTTCCGAATTTATCAGTGCTTCCTTATATTCAAACTGCATAAAATACAGACTCTCCGCTCGTCACACTGTGATGACGGAAATAGAAGCGATATCCGCCATAAAACGACTGAATCAACAGCGGTATACGAATATAATCTTCAAGGCTGTGATAAACGCAGACGGCAAGTTTTGGATGAGACTCACGGATTGTCCGCTCTGCCCCATGGAGAGCATTGTACTCTGCCCCCTCGATATCCATCTTAATCAGTGTCGGCGCTTCGGTCATCACTGCATCGAGCGGCATTGCCGTGATCTGCGCCCCATCTCCGTCTCCCTCAATCCCCAAACGAGAAGCAGAGGGGGTTGCCTGATTTCCTGAAAACGAGAGCCGCTCCTCCACATTCCAAAGAGCATAGGGATAGAGGGAGACCTGCGGAAGATCCACATATTTTTTCTTGAGCAGCTCACAGCTCTTCCCATCCGGCTCAAATGCATGCACGCGGACTTTTGGATTCATGGCGAGTGCCTTGTCGATCTCCTCACCGCCGCATACGCCCGCATCCACAAACACCTCGTCATCACGAAGCGTCGGAATCACATCGTTGGCAAAGTACTGATTGGCATCAACAAGCGAGAAATCCACCGGCCGACCATGAACCATATTATCAATCAGGCTGCGATAGAGTCGGCGTGATTTCTCATCGGCAAATGAGGCACAGATTGTATCAATATCCTGCTCATGCTCCGCAAAGTAACATGACGCATCCATCTGAACAGCAGATCGTATATCCGCCTTTACTTCCTGCTTCTCCAACTGAGAGATGATTTGCAGCAGATTGATGCCGGTGACCCCAACAATGATAACAAGAGGCTGATCCGTCAAATAATACCGGCGGCAAAGCTCGAAGATTTGCTCAGATGACTGTACTTCGATTCCGTCAATCGTTGTGCCCTGCTTACTTTCTGCGTTATCACAGTAATAAAGCGGTTTCTGCAGCATGTTCCGCTCTGCGCAGTATCTCCGATAAAATGCGCGCGCCACACGCCCTGTCCCCCAGAGCACATAGTCCCTCCCGCACAGCTCAGCAAAGACATTCGTTCTTTCAGCACACATGCGTCTCACTCCTCAGTGGGTTGAATCAGATCCAATATATTGATGATATAGAACCATTCCTATGTTGTACTTCTTGAGATATGCCTGCACCGTCTCGGCAACATTCCCCTCCTCATGGTTCATGTTGACCGTATATACTCTCAGCCCTGCCGTCTTCATACAGGAGGATGCATAAGGGATACTCAGCGGGAACTGATACCATTCACCGACTTTGTCAACGAAACGCGGCATTACCAGTATATAATTCAACAAAAGTGCCCTCAAATAGATTATCAGCGGATTCACCCGAAATATCTCCTACGCAATCACACCGCGTGCCAACAGAGCCGCAACATCCGCATCAAGGATATCTTCCTCAAACATGGCATACTGATATTGTTGGCATTTTGCACAAATTGGATACTGCCCTTTATGAAATTCCAGTTGTGCGCGGCGAAACAGTTCCATCTTTTTCCCTTGCCAGATCGACCGCATGGATTCTTTGGAAAGGTCACCAAGAATATAGGGCGTTTCCATCGAACAGCAGGGCACGATCATTCCATCAGGGTTCAGCTGCATCATATAGAAAGGCTGCGGACAGACAGCGGCGTGTCCAACGGCAGCGCCGTTCTGCGTCACGTCCGCAGTGCCGCCAAGACTGTCATAATCAATCTGTGATACGGCGGGGATAAGATGCTCCACGGCAATGAAGTCAGAAATGTCCCCAAATGTATCCAGAAAAGTCTGCTCCTCCCCCTCTTTCAGGGCACAGTCAATAATCTTTATATAGACCTTTGACGATTGACGATGCTCATAAAAAAAACGAATCTGCTCAACGAGTGTACGAAAAATACCGCTGCGTCGTGTATGTGCGTATGCCGCATCATCAAGTCCTTGTATTGATATACGAATGCGTCCAATCCGTGCTGCAATAAGCGCACGCGAAAGTTCCTCCGTAAGGGCAAGCCCGTTCGTCACGATATCGATGGTATCGGCAACACCACGCTCTGCGGCATAGGCAACCATATCGGCGATACGTGGATGAAGCAGCGGCTCACCTGTCCCGGCAAAACGGAGCATCTTCAATGGATGCGGGAACTCCATCAGCCCGTCAATACATTTCCGATAGATTTCGTCATCCAACACAGCCTTGCCCGCAACAAATCCGCGCTGTTCCGTCGGAACAGAGTGAATGCAGTACGCACAGGCAAGATTGCATCCGTAGATGGGAAATATTTGCACAGAAAAAGGCGTGGAAAGCGGCAGCACGTCAGCGAGACGAGTGCGTTTTCCTCCCGGAGTCTGTCCGTCAATGCGCTGTGCTTTCATCGATGCACCTCCGCGAGACGTGACAAAATCCCCTGTGCCGCATCATCAAGATGATCCTCCGGATGTGCTACGTCATTCGGCGCACAGCAGTTTGCACAGCGTATATTCTCACTGCGACGGCCTTCCAGCTGCATCCGCCAAAACTCATGCATCTTTTCACCATGCCACATATCCAGAATATGACCATGATGAACGTTGCCGAGTACAATGGGCTTATAAATGGTGTCGCACGGCTCGACATCACCATTCGGAAAAACTCCGAGCATGTAGAATGCAAGCGGGCATACCTGATAAATACGATCGGTCTTAACGCCGTTGCGGTCAGTCTCGATCACCATATCCTTTGTCATCTCAACACCATCATAGGCGGGCAGCATGTGCTCGATGTACATCCGATCGGTACAGTCGCTAAAAAGGCGATAAAACTGCTCCTCTTCCCCCTCATCCAGGGCAACATCCATCACCTTGAGGAAGAGATTGGTCTGTTTCTTATGTGCATAAAAATAGCGAATGTTTTCGACAAATTCATCAAAATCTACCTTTGCCCGACAGATATCCTCATATTTTTTTGAGGAGAGTCCCTGCAAAGAAACACGCAGCGTATCCAGCCCCGCATCGATCAGTGCATCAGAAAGAGTCGGGCGAAGCAGCGATGCATTCGAGATAATCTCAATGCGCTCAGCGACATTCTTCTCCTTGGCGATGCGCACCATATCGGCAATGTGAGGATTCAGCAGCGGTTCCCCTTGCCCCGTGAGCGAGAGCATTTTGAGCTTCTGCGGGAACTCGGCAAGCTGTTCGATGGTCTTCTCATAGGTCTCCATCGTCATGTGCTCAGGTGTGAAGTCATACTGTTTCTTCATCTCAGTGAAGCCGAGCGAATGGCCGCAGTAGGCGCATTTGAAGTTGCAGAAAGTCGTTGGAAAGACAAATGCACTGTATGGCGTCGCAAGGGGGAGCACTGAGGCAAGCTGGACACGGTCTGTCCCGTAGATGGGTTTAATCTCTGATGCCATAACTCCTCCTCCCTAGTCTTCAAAGAGCGGCAGCAGACGTTCTGCATCGTCATCCAGCTGTTCCATCGGATTGTTGATCGCATTAAAGCATGTACACGTTGCACAGTCCGGAATTTGATCCTTCTCTTTCTTCAGCATCTTGCGCAGAAATCCCCTGCGTCGGCTGCCGTTCCAAATCTCCACGAGGGTATGCTCTTTCGCATTTCCCATGGAGAGATTCCTGCCAAGCCCCGGGACAGGACAAGGAAAGATATCTCCCTCGCAGCCGATCTGCATAAAGTAGAAGGACTGAGCACAGACCTTACGATTTACGTCAAGCTCTTCTCCATAGAAATTCTTTGTGCCGTCAACAATCTCACGCAGTCCATCCATCTGCTGCTGCATGACAACGAGATGCTCAATGTAGATGCGATCGGCAAAGGGGCTGAAAATCCGGAAAAATTTCTCCTCGTTTTCCTTCGTTTTGAGCGTCGCGTCAATCGCCTTGATGTAGATTTGTACGTTTCCCTTATGTTCGTAAAGATATTTCAAATTCTCCAAATAATGGTCAAAGTCAATACGGACACCGCAAGTTTCCTGATAGCCCTCGGCGTCCAGTCCCTGCACAGAGATATTGATATTTGTGATGCCTGCTTCTACAAGTGCTTTACTTTTCTCCGGTGTCAGAAGGAGCCCGTTGGTGATGACCTCGACGCGTCCGGCAATCCCCGCCTCTACTGCCATCCGCACATAGTCCGGCAGACGCGGATTCATCAGCGGCTCACCGAGTCCTGAGAATACGATTCGTTTGATTCCCCCCTGCGGAAATGCTTTCAGATCATGGATGATCTTCTCAAAAAAGCCCTCGTCAATGTGCTGCATACGATGTCCGAGTGCGCGGAACTCCCCATCCGCCTCATCACGTGTGGAGTGAATGCAGTAGAAGCATTTGAAATTGCAATATTTCGTCTGCTCAATATAGACGGTAAACGGAGCGGCGAGCGGGATGATCTCCGCAAGCTTCTTCCTCTTCGTATCATAGTTTGGCTTAATCTCTGCCATTACTCTTCTCTCTCCTAGCGGCGATCCTTCGCCACGTGGTCATGGAACGGCATACACGACCGTTTCCAGCCCCATAAATTGATAGTTGCGGATATAAATGCGATATCCGTCATACAGCGACTTGATCTGCAGAGGGATCTCCCACAGATGCGAAATATCGTGATAAACACATACGGCAAGCTGCGGATGATACTGACGGATGAGTCCTGTTGCTCCTGCAAGTGCCAGTGGCTCCATCCCCTCGATATCCATCTTGATCATCGTCGGTGCGAAGCCGTGCAGTACACCGTCAAGCGGTACGCATTGAAGTATCGCCGTCCCGGATGGATCTGCTTTCGCAGCCGATCGCCCATCCGACGTCTCAGTGAAGTGCAGCTGCTCATAACAATCCGATACCCCCAGCGGAAGAATATATGACTCAGGAATATCATCTCGCTGCTGAACAAAGGACTGAATCCCCGCACAAAGATCACTCTGCGGCTCAAATGCAGCATACGCCTCAATTCTCCTGCCGTGATGAAGCAGACTTCGCAGAGTATCACCATCGTAGGCACCGCAGTCGATCAGGCGCCGATAGTCCATCTGTTCCGGGACATCTTCCGCAAGATACTGCCCTTCAAGAGGAAGAGGCACAGGAAATCGTGTGACATCACCTGCACGATATGCCATGAGGACGGCGAGAAAAAACGCCCGCTCCTCTTCCGTCGAGAACAGTTCGTATGCTGCCCTTATCTGCTGTTCATCACGTGCGAGATTGGCAGAATCATAAGATCCGATAAACAGATGAGACAGAAAGGATTGACTTTCGATGGTCTGCCAGTTGATTTCATGGAGGGCATATATATGACGAAACCCCTCCTCCTGTAGGCAGTGCCGTATCATGGCATCCTGTGTCCGTCCGAACAGTCCTGCCAAGATGACAACCGCATCCTCATGGAAAGGCTCCAGTTCCTTTGCTGTCGGAATAAAAGCCGATACAGGCGTGCTGCAAGCAGCAGCATTCCGATCAATAAAGCAGCTCGGCTGCACACCATTTTCCATGAGACACGCATACAGCTTTCTGCCAAGATTGCCCGCCCCATAGAGCAGTATCTTGGATTCTTTCCATGCAGAAAATCCGCCAACACAGCCGGCTCTTGGCTTCTCCGCAAAGAAGCGGTTCAAGGACTCACTGTCTCCAAAATGCTTCATTGCGTTTTCCTCAGCAGAATGACATATTTCGTCATTAATGTATCAAACCGCTCTTCCGAATACAGTGCCCTCATGTGTGCATCCGTATGATATTCCTCTATCGATGCCAGTTGATCAAAGAAAGCCTGTTTCACCTCGGCAGGAAATTCCATATAGGGAAACAGACGAATCTCATAGTTCATCTGCTCCAACAGGGGAATCAATGCATCCACGTGCCATGAAACTTTTGGGGGCGTGTCCCTTAGTGCATTTGCGATTTCCTGCAGATCCTCCGACACATCGTAATACCTGACTTTTAATGCCAAAACACCGCCATCGGAAAGCAGATCAGTAAGATCTTGTATCAGTGCAATTGGATTCTCATAGGTATCCGGAAATTCTCCCAGAATAATGGCATCATATGGATGTCCGCCTGCTTTGTTCTTCACACGATCCGCATCGCCGCAGAATGCTTCCCCTTCGCAGACAAAATACAGATCCTGCCAATACTTTGGCGTGGTTGTATAGGCAGCTAAGGAAGTATCCGCTATTCCTCGCGAACGCAGCATATTCTTCACTTCGAGAAGCGGAGTGCCGCACCGCACATCAACCCCTAGTATGTGTGGAGAATTCTGTCGAAGCAGCTCCGACTCATGAAGGAGTACATCCAGCATAGACTCTTCATAATTAACTACATCAGACCAAGCGTCAATCCCACAATACTTTTGCTGAAATAGTCTGCGCCCTTTCGCCAGATCTTCTGCCTGCTTCACAGGATCAGCACCGACAACAGTACTCCCCTCATGATGAACAAACACATCCCCGCAGAGCACGTTGCGGTAGCCAAGCCGACGATAGGCAAACGAAATATCATCATCGGCAAAATTATAGTAAAAGGCATAGTCTGCTTCATAAAATTCACGCAAAGATGCACGAATCATACAAACCGTCGGAATCAGACGTATACGGTCATACCATTTGGATGGATCGGATTGGTTGAACTGCGCCGCCTTTTTTTGCATATCTTCAAAATCAGTATACCCCAAATCCACATCCTGAAAGTTTGATACATGATCCGACATGGGGACAATAAATCCAATACGTTCATCAGACTCCGCACAGATCAGCATGTTTTTCAGCCAGTTTTCGGTAACCAAAATATCATTCGGCACACCGACAAAATATTTTCCGCGTATAAAGCGTCCGCATGTCGCGTTTTTTGCACCAAAATACCCGTATAGAGCACCAATATTTTTTGTAATGCGATAAATGCGTTTTCTTGGGTGATCGAGACTTTTGAAATATTCAAAGGTCCCATCGGTCGATCCGTTATCCACTAAGATCAGCTCATAATCAATATCCTTCGTATAGCGAAAAAGCGCCTCAATCGCTGGTTTTGTATAGTCCTCCAGATGATTGTATGCCTGGAAATAAATACTGACATAAGGATCATCCGTTTCGGCGATCGTCTCCATATTCTTCTCACGGTTTGCATAGGGATTTAATACATCTCCATAAACGATAGGCTCTTTCTCATCCGAGTCTACAATGCAAACCATACCATCGGCCGCAGCTGCTCTCACAGCGCCTCACACTCCCCTCGTATCCCTGACGCGTTTCACTTATACATTATCGGACACACAGCATGACGACATCTCCTGCCAATAAATAATGCAGATCGCTTGATGCCCCGAGAATCTGTGTCACCATCTGCTCAAAACCAGTTATATCCTCAAAATAATGAGCACGCGTCCAATAGCCGACATGTACACGTTCAGCGGAGAACTGCTCTTTCAATGCATGGACAAGGCGCGGAATGGGAAAAACGCGTCCTCCATTTAACGACAGAATGCTGTCATAGATGAGACAAGGTATATCGTTGGGGAGATTCTCCATTACATGTTCAAAGCTGTTGTAATTGAGCAGAGATACATAAATAGATCCATTAGATTTCAGGATGTCATGCATTTGTATGAAGAATGGAACAATCCCTGAAATGGGCAGCACATTGAGAAATGCTCCCAAGATGACAGCATCATAGTTCTCTTTCACTTCATCCGGCAGGTTGTCAAGAGCTGTCAGTCGCAGGACCGTGTCTGCCATATACTTTGCTTCAGTCAAATATCTCTCATTGCAGACAACAGCATCGATCACGACCTTCTTCTGAATACGGCGGAAGTAGTTGCGAATGGTCAAAAGGCCCTCGCCAAACATTGGTTCAATGAAAAGAATACGCGCAGGAACTTCACCCGCAGGAATGCTCTCCAACAATTGATCCAAAAAAGGCAGATGACCTCGTGACTCCCACGGGTCGACACCCCATTTGCTTTGAAAGACCGGACGCATGGATATAATGGTCTTATAATTTCCGCGCTTCGTGCGCACCTCGTTTAAGGTTACTCCCCCGAAATGATGGACAAAGGTATCCTTTGCGAGAATTTGACGAAATCCCGATCGGCGTAGTGTTGCAGAAAAATCATCATCCTCAAAATCACAGAGGACATAGCGATAGTCTGCACGAATCTCGGGCACATCAAAAAGATTTGGCACAACGCTCACAAAGGGCATAAGAACGGCCCGTTCCTCCCAGAGGAGTGGGTTCGACACATTATGCGCTGCAGCAAACGCCTCCATTTCCGGCATTGCCTCAAACCGATTTTCATAGTCTACCGGAATTCCTTGGCGATTGGAGATGCAGTTCTCATTACACGTGGGAACGACCCAGAAGACATCCTTCTCCGCCTGGTGCACGGCAAGGAGATTTTCCAGCCAATGCGGTGTGGCGACGGCATCGTTGGAGAAGTAGACGACGTACTCGCCCTCTGCGATATGACGGGCTATCCCCCACCCGAGGTGATTGTATACGTTGTACTTCAGATTGATTTTCTTCTCGTGAGGCAGGCTGTTAAAATACGCCTCTGTTCCATCCGACGATCCATCGTTGATCGTAATGAGTTCAATATCTCCATGTGAAAAGTCCGTATGGCGAAAGAGGCTGTCAATGGCACAACGCGAATACTCCACTTTGTTGTAGGCAGGGACGATGATCGACACGCGGTATTTGAAGTCCGTCCGGCGCGGTCTCTTCCGCGCCGCCTCAAATGCCGCAATCGTCTGCGCCAGATAGGCATCCCGTCCTTCTGGATGCTGCAGGATGTGATATTCCACATCCAACTGATAGCGCAGATCCAAAAAGAGCGGCCGCAATTCGTAGAAAAAATACTTCCTCGCATCCCGTGCGTCTTCCGCAGCCAACGCTTTCTGTCCACTGCACGCTGCATTCAGTGCATAGCGACGGCACTTTTCCATGAGCGTCCCCTTCTCCTGGGATAAGCGCTCTGCAACTCCGTTCATCGCCGCAGCAAAATCCGTCAGCACCTGACGCGTCGGTTCTTCCATGCTGCCGTCTGTGGAAAGCGCACTGCCGATGTACTCCACAGCTTCCTGTGCTGTGTCCATGATCTCCTCATACCACTGCATACAAACCTCTCTGTCCCCCTGCTGAACCCTTTTCCCTATATTATAACTATCGGAAGAATCATACATGATTTAAAGAAAAAAGGCACTGTCGCTCACCTTTCCTTGCGGCAATGCCTTTCCATTATTTATCCCACTGGGTTACGTTGAACTTCGGTTCTGGTGCGGCGACTGGCGCAGGGCGTTCTTCGGCGGCACGCTCTGCCTCCTCGCTGGTCTGGGTGGAGTCATCAATCACGACATCGACAGGAATCGGCGCGGGATTTCCCATGTCGTCCGTATCGTCATCTTTCTCATCCTTGTCGCTGATCGAGCCTTTCGTCATCAGCTCCTCAAGTTCAGCCGCACTGAGCGTCTCACGCTCGAGAAGTTCCTTGGCGATCAGGTCGAGTTTGTCACGATTCTCCACGATGATCGTACGGCACGCTTCATACGCCTCTTCGATGTAACGGCGCACCTCACGGTCAATCTCGCCCGCAATCTCCTCGGAGTAGTTCCGCTCGCGATTCAAATCACGGCCGAGGAACACCTGATGATTCTCTTCACCATAGGCAATCGGGCCAATTGCATCGCTCATGCCGTACTCCATGATCATGCTGCGGATGATGCGCGTTGCCTGCTGAATGTCACTGGACGCGCCCGTGCTGATCTCACCAAGGACGACCTCCTCCGCAACACGTCCGCCGAGGGCGACCTTAATGCGGTCGATGAGCTCAGAGCGCGTGCGGTAGGAACGATCTTCCTTCGGCAGGGAAAGCATATAGCCGCCCGCGCGCCCGCGCGGAATGATCGTAACCTTATGTACGGGATCGGCGTGTTCGAGCAGGAGTCCAACGAGGGTATGTCCGCCTTCATGATACGCGGTAAGACGCTTTTCCTCATCCGTCATGACATGTGACTTGCGCTCCGGACCTGCGAGGACGCGCTCTATCGCCTCTTCCATCTCCGCCATCGTAATCTTCTTCTTGTCACGGCGTGCGGCGAGGAGTGCCGCCTCATTTACAAGGTTGCTGAGATCCGCGCCGGTAAAGCCGGGCGTTCGCCGTGCGAGCACATCAAGGTCGACATCATCGGCAATTGGCTTCCCCTTGGTATGCACTTTAAGGATTGCCTCACGTCCGCGCACATCCGGCTTATCGACAACAATCTGCCGGTCGAAACGGCCGGGACGCAGGAGTGCCGGGTCAAGTACATCGGGACGGTTCGTCGCTGCGATAATGATGATGCCCTCATTGGAGGCAAAACCATCCATCTCAACGAGGAGCTGATTAAGCGTCTGCTCACGCTCATCATGCCCGCCGCCAAGTCCCGCACCACGTTGGCGTCCAACAGCATCGATCTCATCGATAAAGACGATACAGGGTGCCGCCTTCTTTGCCTGCTCAAACAGATCACGCACGCGTGACGCACCGACACCGACGAACATCTCAACAAAGTCCGAACCACTGATGGTAAAAAACTGAACGCCTGCCTCACCTGCGACGGCCTTTGCAAGAAGTGTCTTACCTGTACCCGGAGGGCCGAAGAGGAGAACCCCCTTCGGAATGCGTGCCCCAAGCTCGTTGAATTTATCCGGCGTCTTGAGGAATTCGACGACTTCTTCGAGTTCCTGCTTCGCCTCGTCCGCGCCCGCCACGTCAGCAAACGTTACCTTTTTCTTGTCACTCACCATGAGCCGTACGCGCGACTTGCCGAAGTTCATCATACGGCCGCCGCCCATCTGAGATTGCTGCATGATGAAGAACCAGAACCCGATCAGCAGTGCGATTGGAATCAGCGATGTGAGGAGTGTCTGCCACCACGGCGGCTCCGGCGGATTTTCCGCCGAGATGGATACCCCTTTCTCTGAGAGGCGCGTATAGAGATTACGGTCACTGCTCGGCGCATCCGGCGCGATCGTGGTGAACTCCGTTCCATCCTTCAGTGTGCCGCGGATGTTGTTTTGGACGATAACAACTTTGTCCACTTCACCGTCTGTTACTTTTTCAGTAAAATCACTGTAACTGAGTGCTGTTGCCTGCGCTGTTTGATGACTGCCAGACATATAGTCAGCGACGGTCCAAACGACGAAGAACATGAGCGCATAGAACGCAAGATTGCGCAGTAATGATTGATTCAAAACACTCCTCCTTCATTCGTAAACGGAATGCCGAAGCACTCCAATATAGGGCAGATTTCGATATTTCTCCGCGTAGTCAAGACCATAGCCAACAAGGAACTCATCAGGAACCTCATACCCAAGATAGTCAATCTTCACCGGCGTTACACGGCGTGACGGCTTCGATAGAAATGCACAGAGGCGGATGCTCTTGGGATGTCGTCCCTGCAGCAATCCTTTCAGGTAGTGCATCGTTGTCCCCGAGTCGATGATGTCCTCAACAATGAGGACATGCTTTCCTTCGATGGAAAAATCAAGATCTTTCAATATCTTGACCTGCCCACTGGACACAGCGGCATCCCCATAACTGGACACAATCATAAAATCAAAGTCAACCGGACGGTCAATCGCACGTACAAGGTCCGTAAAGAAAACGGCTGCACCCTTCAGAATACCAACGCAGTAGACCGTCTCCTGTGCATCACAATAGTCCCGCGTGATCTGCGCACCAAGTTCCCGTACGCGCGTATGGATCTCCTCGGCCGAGAAAGATATGCGCTCAATATCATCACTCATCATGATGTTGTATTCTCCTTTTCCCACTCAACGGCCAAAACAGTACTATGCTCCGTCACCGGTGCAAGGATGCTTCGCCTTCCCCCGACCATCCAAAAGATCTCACTGCTGCCTGCAACGGCAAGCACCGGAATACTGTCCCGCGTTTCACGCGGGATCTTATCATCGATCATAATCTCTTTGAGTTTTTTGCATCCGATGGGGAGCTGCATATAGTCTCCTGGCCGCCGCGTTCGAAGAACAAGCGGCGGCAGCTCCGCCGCATCAGCATAGACAGCCTTTCCGCACACTGCCTTCTGCCATTCGTCCGCCCGCATAACGATCCCCCGCCGCAGAGAAAATAATCTTCCTTTGAAGGTCATTATATCATATTCGCAGTGCAAGGGAAGGAAAATTTCTTCCGCATCCCCCTGCGGCTGTTTCGTCGGACATGCTCCATGCTGCAGGAAGAGCATATCATAGCGCAGGACAGCAGTCCATCCATGCGGCAGGCTGCACTGCGCCGTTCCCCGGGAAGCGAGAAGCGCACGCATCCGCTCCTCTTGATGATACGAAAAATCCTGCTCCTTGGTTGTCGATGCCCAAAAAAGCCGCAGGACACGCCGCTGCATCGCAGGATGCAAGGCACGCACAGCGGCGGCAGAAAGTCCATCCCGACACACAGCCCGCCGCAGCTCTTCCGCAGCAAGCTGTGCGAGATAATCATCCTCTTCCGCGGAAAGTATACTGAGACGCACAAGTGCATCGTCTACGGCAGGATTGCCGTAGGTACGAAGCTCCGGCAGCAAGGCATGACGAATGCGGTTGCGCTGGATATCCTGCTGATCATTCGTCACATCATGGCAGGGACGAAGATTGTGCTCTCGGATGTACACCTCAATCTCAGCACGTGCCGTAAAGAGAAATGGCCGCAGGTGCACGCCGTCCCACACACGCATAGCGGCAAGCCCCGCCGGCCCCGTCCCGCGAAGGATGCGCATCAGCACCGTTTCTGCGAGATCGTCTGCATGATGGGCAAGTGCGATGCCGTCGCACTGCTCACGGATATGTACCCGATGGAGGAAGTCATAGCGGCAGACACGTGCCGCTGTCTCTATCGAGCACTTATGTGCGCGCGCATAATACGGCACATCCCCCGCCTCGATCACGCACGGAATATGGTGCTCCGCACAATACGCGGCAACAGCATCTGCGTCCGCCCGTGATGATCCTCCGCGAATCCCGTGTTCATAGTGGGCACACATCACGTGCGGCCCCCCCTCTGCACGTAATCTCATGAGAACGTCAAGCAAAGCGAGGGAGTCCGTCCCCCCTGAGCAGGCACAGAGCACAGAGCTGTTTGGAGTATAGAGATCATGTGCACGCAGGACATCGGTCACCCGTGCGTTCAATATGCTCTCCTGATTACAGGAGTTACGGATAAAGCTTCGCATATTCCCGCCTGCCTTATGAACAACCATCGAGGAGATTTATCCATTCATGATTCCATAAAAAAGGCACTCCATATGGAGTGTCTTTTTTCTCCTCATATCCCATCGGGTTCAAAAGAGATGTGCCAAGATCAGCCGCGCCGTGACCCACGCCCTCCGCGCTTAGAATCCGTCTTGCGGCGCAAATCTGTCAGCCGCTCATCGCTGTCCTTCAAAAACCGCGACAGCTTATCCTCAAACGAGGGCGAACCGATCTGTCGTGATGCCGCCGTGCGGCGCATATCACGCGACGGGCGTGGGGGGCGCACTGGAGCTGCAGCAGCCTGCTGCCCCGCTGACGGTTTATCCTGAAGTGCCTTGATCGACAGGCCGATCTTTCCACGTTCGTCAACGGTGAGCACCTTGACCTTGACTTTGTCATGCTCCTTGAGGAAATCATGGACATCATTCACATAAACATCGGCAACCTCAGAGATGTGAATCAGCCCCGTCTTTCCTTCCGGAAGTTCGACAAAAGCGCCAAAATTCGTAATTCCTGTGACGACGCCTTCCACTACGCTGCCAACTTCAATGGCCAAAGCAACTCTTCCCTTCAACTACAAATCACCGAGGGAACTCTCCCCCTGTCAGACCCGTTCATTATACAGGTCATACGCCCAACCTGTCAAGAAGATGCATGCCGTATCAGTTGCCGCCTGAACGTTTTCCGGGGGCATAAGGAAGTTCTCCTGCCCCTGTCATGCCAAGTTCCTCACGCGCCAATTTTTCAATGTATGGAAGTTCGCCAAGATGTGTCTTTTCCGCCTGCAAATGATTGTTTTCCTCCTGTGCCGCAGCGAGGCGTTCAGATGCCGCGTGCTGTTCCGCGCGGACATGAAAAAGATAGATTCCCTGCGATATGATCATCGTACCGAAATAGCCAAGGATCAGCAGCATAACGACCATAAACCAACGCGGCCGCCGCGCACTCTTTTTCCGAGTCATCCGTATGTATTCCTCACTTTCCCCTCAGCATCTCCATCAGTATCCCTGCTGCACGCTGTGCCGCTTCCTCTCTGGCACAGGCGTGTGCCGCTCTGCGCATCGCCGGAAGCCGATGGGCAAGGATCTCCTCCACAGCAGGAGCCATGCGCTCTCCCGGATGCAGCCACACCGCCGCACCGCAGCGCGTGGCATAGACGGCATTCTCCGTCTCGGGGCCGGGGATCGGATCGTGCAGAAGAAGCGGCAGACCCGCCGCGAACGCCTCACTGATCGTGAGTGCACCAGGTTTTGTAATAAGAAGATCCGATGCACGCATCAATACCGCTACTTCATTGGTATACCCACGAACATATACCGCATGGTGCGAACGCTGTGCCATGACCCGCGCACGTTCCTCAAGTGCGGTATTGCGGCCGGCCACCACAAGTATGGAAAGCCGCTGCTCTACCTGCTCTAATGCCGCAAGAGTCGTGTCCATATCGCCAAGACCGAGCCCTCCGCCCATGAGGAGCAGGGTTGGCAGATCCTCCGAAAGCCCCGCCTGTTCCTGCGCCTCACGACGTGCCAAGCGGCTTGCGGTAAGAGTGATGGGAATCCCCGTCGCATAAATCTGTTGACGGTCGAAGCCAAACGCCGCCATATCATCGGCCATTGCCTCTGTCGCAACAAAGTAGGCATCTACGTCACGAACAAACCAGATCGCATGAAGAGCATAGTCCGTGAGGAGTGCCGCAAGCAGAAAGTGCGCGTCATGCCGTATGCGCCACAGCGCTGCCGCCCCTTCAGGAAAAGGGTGGGTTGCGACCACAAGATTGGGCTGATGCCCCCGTATGATGCGCCCCATCGTGCGCACCATTACCCAAGCAAATGCAGCACGCACCATGCCTCCGCCGGCTCTCTTTCCTGCCATACGGAAGAACACATCATAGAGATTGGGCACAAAACGAAGCATCGTCAAATAAACGCGTTTCATAAGGTAGTGAATCATGGACACGTCACGCGACATAAAGTCCACAACGCTGATCTCCAGTTCTGCTGCCTCCGGCCGCGCCATCAGGGCTGCACGGATTGCCTCCGCCGCCCGCGTATGCCCCGATCCGATGGAGGCGGTTAAAATGAGAATGCGGGCTTGCCCCATCGGACACCTCCTCGTTCGAATACAATTATTTTAGCACAATTTTGAACAATGGACAAAATTTTTTACGCAGGACACAGCTATATGGAGATTACGCCGTCAGCCCGCCGTCAACTGTATAAACACTTCCTGTGATCCATGCCGCCGCGGAGGAGGCAAGAAAGACGGCGACGGCAGCGGCCTCTTCTGCCGTGCCGATGCGTCCAAGCGGGTAGATGGACGCCATCTCCCGCAGCTGATCCTCACGTGAAAGATGTGGGCAGAGCTGGTGCTCCGTGAGTGGGGTGAGCACATCCGCCGGTGCAACAGCGTTCACACGCACACCGTCATGCGCCGTCTCAAGGGCAAGCGAACGCGTCAGCGCGACGACAGCCCCCTTAGTTGCTGCATAAGCCGCACAAAAATAATTCCCATGCAGACCGGCATCGGAGGCGATATTCACGATATTCCCGTGCGTCTGCCGCAGACACGGGAGTGCAGCCTGGGTCAGATAAATTGTTCCCTTGAGATTTGTATCAATCAGCGCATCCAGTTCTTGCGGAGCAATATGGTCAATCGCCCCCTCTTCGTAGACTCCTGCCGCATTGACAAGGATGTCGAGTGCGCCGCAGCAGGCCATGGTCTTCTCAACAGCGCGTCTGCAGTCCTGAGAGAAGCGCACGTCTCCCGCACAGAACGATGCCCTCTCTGCCCCCGAGAGGAAATGGAGTGCTTCGCTCCCGCGCTCCTCATCACGCCCCATGAGTACGACCTGTGCGCCGGCATCCAGAAAGATTGCGGCGGCCGCACGCCCGATGCCGGATGTCCCTCCGGAAATCAACGCTGTCTTCCCGGCAAATGCATCCACGGCAAAGACTTGGTTCTTCATATTTATTCCACAACGCAGAAAAACCGGACTCCCATCGGAAGTCCGGTCACTCTGCAAAATCAGTTCACAGAATCCTTCAGAGCCTTGCCCGCCTTGAACACAGGGTTACGCGAAGCCGCGATTTCAATCACCTTGCCCGTCTGGGGGTTGCGGCCCTTGCGCGCCTTACGATCCTTTACCTCAAACGTGCCAAACCCGATCAGCTGAACTTTGTCACCCTCGGAAAGCGCACCCTTGATCGTCTCGAAAAGGGCGTTGACTGCCTTCTCCGCGTCCTTCTTCGTGAGACTTGCCTGCTCTGCTACGTTTGCGACCAATTCCTGCTTGTTCAAAGTAGCATCCTCCTTTAAGATATTTTCCATTTTCCTCGCGACTCTATGGGGTCGCGCTGTCATGAGAGAATTTAACAGAATTACCCCGAAAAATCAAGGGGAAAAATTAAAAAAAGATGATTTTTCCCAAAAACATGTCGATTTTTTAGCTTTTTTTTCAAAAAAACGGTGAATAAGGGACAAAAATGGTGGTCAAATGGTCCATATTGTCCTGCCGATCCAGTTCAAAAAGCGGTATGCGCCGTACCTCCTGATCGGGCAGACTGAGATGATGCAGATAGTATACCTCCTGCATATCGGAGAGGTGTTCCATCAAGAGGAGCTTGAGATCAGACGCAATTGCACGGGAATATACCTGCGTGAAGATGCAGTCCTGCCTCAGCGGTGCACTGACCTGTTCCTCGTTCAGCGCGTCGAGAATGGAAAGTCCATTTACGGGATCGATGCCAACTGCTGCAAAGAGCGGATCCAAAAAGCTCATGCCCGGCAAAATCTCGAGAGAGATTGCCTCTTCCTCTGCTGCCGTACGCAGGAGCTGCACCGTACGCTCCGCAACGTGCGGGCTGCCGGGAACGAGATAGAGCAGATTTCCGGTACGGGCACGCGTACAAAGATCGGTGACAATCGCCGCATACAGCGTCTCAAAGTCCGCCGTCTTCTCATAGAGTCCGTCATACGACTCATAGTCAATGTGCGCAGTATCCAGTGCTTCTGCACTCGGGTGGATGTGCGTACGCAGGACAATCTGCTCCGCCTGTTCAATCCGCGTCCATGTTTCACGCGTCATCAGCCCTGCATCACCGGGGCCAAGTCCCGCGACGGTCAAACGATAGTTATTCATGCTGCTCTCCCGTGATCAGCTGTACAACCTCCAGCACCGTATCCAACACGTTTTGGCTCTCGCGTGCCGACAAGCGGATACGGTAGCCGCTCCCCTCCGGCAAGGGACCAATACGCCTCCCGAAAACATGATCGAGGCGCATAAGTGCGGGCAGCGGCAGTTTCTCGTCCGTCGGCAGCGCAATGTCGAGTGCATTCTCCTTCAGCACGATACTCCGCGCATGAAACGTCCGCGCTGCATTCTTGATGCGTGCGATATCAAGCAGAGCAAGGGCAGGCGTACTCGGCTCGCCAAAACGATCGATCAGCTCGTCAAGAAGCGCATCGAGATCTTCCTCCGTCTGCACAGCCGCAATCTTCTGATAGATCTCGATCTTATGCATGGCGTCCTCGATATAACCACCGTCCAGATACGCCTCCACGGGAAGGTCGATGACGGTCTGCACAGGCGGCGGAGCAGGCTTCTCTCCCCTTTTGCGTTCCACTGTTTCCTCGAGCAGCTTCACGTACATCTCGAATCCGACACCCGCAATATGCCCGTGCTGCTGCGCTCCGAGAAGGCTTCCTGCCCCACGAATCTCGAGATCCCGCATAGCGATCTTAAAGCCTGAGCCGAGCCGCGCAAACTCCCTCATTGCCTGCAAACGCTTCTCCGCCATTTCACTGAGCACCTTGTCGCGGCGATAGGTAAAGTAGGCGAACGCCATCTTTGCTGAGCGTCCCACACGCCCGCGCATCTGATAGAGCTGTGAGAGCCCGAAGCGATCCGCATCATAGATAATGATCGTATTCGCATTGGCAACGTCAATGCCGTTCTCAATGATACTCGTTGCAAGCAGAATGTCATAATGGCCCTCGTAAAAGTCCATCATAACCTGCTCCAAGATATCCTCACTCATCTGCCCGTGTGCAGAAGCGATACGCGCCTGCGGGACAAGCTGCAAAAGATGTTCCCGCATCCGGTCGATGCTCTCCACACGGTTGTAAATAAAGTAGATCTGCCCGCCGCGCGACAGCTCACGCTCGATCGCACCGCGCATCACGGCATCGCTGCTCTCCACCACGTAGGACTGTACCGGAAGGCGCTCGGCCGGCGGCGTCTCAATGACACTCATATCGCGCGCCCCTGCCAGCGACATATGCAGCGTGCGCGGGATCGGTGTCGCCGAGAGCGTCAACACATCGACACCTGCAGCGAATTCCTTGATTCTCTCCTTCTGCGTAACACCAAAACGCTGCTCCTCGTCCACGATGAGCAGTCCAAGTTTATGAAAGCGCACGCGCTTTCGGTTGAGAATTGCATGTGTCCCGATGAGAATATCCACGCGCCCGCGTGCCACATCCCGCAGTGTCTCCGCCTGCTCCCTCAGCGTGCGGAAGCGGCAGACCACATCCACCTTCGGTGCAAAGTCGGCAAAACGCGCAGCAAACGTCTGATAATGCTGCTGCGCGAGAACCGTCGTCGGCACGAGCACGGCAACCTGATAGCCGTCCATCGCTGCCTTATACGCCGCACGGATCGCAACCTCGGTCTTACCGAAGCCGACATCGCCGCAGAGCAGACGATCCATCGGCTTCTCGCTCTCCATATCGTTCTTGATCTCGGCGATGGCACGCAGCTGATCATCCGTCTCCTGATACGGAAACGCCTCCTCGAACTCACGTTGTCCCGCATCGTCCGGCGCAAAGGCATGTCCCTTCGCCAACCGCCGTGCGGCATAGAGCTCAAGCAGGTGATCGGCAATGTCCTCGACGGACTTCTGCGCCTTGGCACGTGCACGCGCCCAGTCCGCCGACCCCATGCGGTGCAGTCGCGGTGCACTGCCCTCTGCACCAATGTATTTCTGAAGGAGACCGACCTGATCCGTCGGGACAAAGAGCTTGTCATCTCCGCCATACTGAATGTGCAGGTAGTCGCGGTGCACTCCTGCAACCTCGATGGTCTCCACGCCCAGATACTTTCCGATGCCGTGTGAAACATGCACGACATAGTCACCGGGGGCAATCTCGCGAAAATGACGGATGCGCTCTCCTGCCGATGCCGTGCGGCGTAATTTTGCCTTGTGACGCCCGAAAATATCCTGCTCCGTCAGAACAGCAATGCGGGACGCACTCAACTCAAAGCCCGCGCGCAGCGTCCCGGAGGAGACAGTGACAGCATTGTCAGGCGGCGCATCGGTACCGCGCGACACAGCAGCGGGAATCTTCCAGCGTGCCAGCATATCGCGCATTCGCACCGCCTGCTCTGCTCCGCCGGCAAGAACGAGAACGCGCGCCCCCTCGTCCAGATAACGGTGCAGCTCGCTTTCCAGAAGTGAAAACTGCCGTTGAAACGCGGTCATAGGTACCATCCGGATGTCAATGAGTGTCTGCGGAGTGCACGCAGGAAAGGAACGGTTCATCAGAGAGATGAACACTTCATGCCCCTCCATGCCGGCTGCGGTCATCTCCGCCCATGTAAAGCACCGCGCCGCCCGCACGGCATCCTCATGCACGGCATCCTGCAATGCCGCCATCAGGCGCGACGGCTCATCGAATACACTCGTCCCTTCTGCGCCGAGGTAGCTCAAAAAACAGGCTTCCCCATGGTCATCCGCAGCGCGCAGCGGCATAATGGAAGCCGTACCGACATTCTTAATGGAGCGCTTGGTCTGGGGATCATACTCCCGCATAGAGTCGATCTCCGTATCAAAAAACTCGATGCGCAGGGGCGAAAGTGCATTGATGGGAAACACATCGACAATACCGCCGCGCACACTGAATTGCCCAATGTTCTCCACCTCAGGCACATGTTCATAACCAAGCGCTGTCAACCGCTCCATCAGGGTATCACGCGGAATTTGCTCCCCCAGCCGCAGAGAAAGTGCGGCACGGGAAAACTCCGCCGTACTGAGCCCTTTCTGTGCCGCTGCACCGATATCCGCCAGCACAATGATCGGTTCATGGCGCAGAAGGCGTGCGAGAATATTCATGCGCTGCGCTGAGCGTTCCAGTCCCTTTGCTGCGCCTGGCGCGGCGAAATCGATGCGGTCAAGCTCCGGCAGCTCATAGATATCCGCCTCGGGAAGGAGTGCCGTTAGATCTTCCTGCCAGCCGCGCAGAGCTTCCCGTCCCGCTGTCACAACGGCAAGCGGACGTGGAGCGGCATCATAGGAAGCAGCAGCAGCGGCGTGTTTTAATGCCCCTGCAGCACCGTATACCATGGTCTGCTCCGCCGCCCGACCAAACACCTCTGTCAGCCGTCGAACAGCAGAATCATACCGCAGGAGAGAAAAGAGTGTATTCATTTGGACGCGGCGAGCGCCGCACAAATAAAGCCGGCAAAGAGCGGATGCGGATGATTCGGCCGTGACTTCAGCTCCGGATGGAACTGTGAAGCGACAAACCACGGATGATCTTCAATTTCCACGATCTCCACGAGCTGATTATCGGGACTTGTTCCCGCGATGCGCAGCCCTTTCTCCGTCAGCTGTGTACGATAGGCATTATTAAACTCAAAGCGGTGACGATGACGCTCACTGATCTCGCTCTCGCCATATTCTTCACGGGAATGCGAGTCCTCCGCCAACACGCAGGGATAGGCACCGAGGCGCATCGTACCGCCCTTCTCCTCCACGCCCTGCTGTTCCTCCATGAGAGCGATGACCGGGTGCGGCGTCTCTGGAACAAACTCTGTACTGTGTGCTCCCGGCAGTCCTGCCACATGCCGTGCAAACTCGATTACAGCGCATTGCATACCGAGACACAATCCAAGAAATGGAATGTCGTTCTCACGCGCATACTGAATCGCACGGATCTTGCCCTCAACGCCGCGGTCACCAAAGCCACCGGGAACCAGGATGCCCTTACAGCCAACAAAAAGCTCATCGAGATCCGCATTCGGGTCCTCCAGCTCCTCTGCATTGATCCATGCGATCTTGACCTGTGCGTCATTCTCAATGCCGCCGTGATTAAGTGCCTCCGTCACGGACATATAGGCGTCGGGCAGAGCTACGTACTTTCCGACAACGGCGACCTTCACCTTTTTGGCCGGGTGATTGATCTTAAAGACCATCTTCTCCCATGCTTCCATGTTGGAGGGGTCAAAATCCATCGCCATCTTTTCGAGGACAATGCGGTCAAGCCCTTCCTGCTGCATCATCAGAGGAACCTCGTAGATCGTCGCTGCCGTACGATTCTCAATCACCGCATCAGCATCCACATCACAGAAAAGCGCAATCTTCTCCTTCATCTCGCGCGGGATCGGCTGCTCTGTCCGGCAGACAAGAATGTCCGGCTGAATGCCAATGGCGCGCAGCTCCTTGACACTGTGCTGCGTTGGCTTCGTCTTGAGCTCTCCTGCCGCCGTGATATATGGGAGCAGTGTCACATGAATGTAGAGAGCATCATTTTTTCCAACTTCCTTCTTGACCTGGCGGATTGCCTCAAGGAACGGAAGGCTCTCGATATCACCGACCGTCCCGCCGATCTCTGTGATAACGACATCCGCGTTATCTGCCTTTGCCACATCATAGACGCGCTGTTTGATCTCATTTGTAATATGCGGAATCACCTGCACCGTCGAGCCAAGATAGTCTCCGTGCCGTTCCTTGTTGAGCACAGAGGCATACACCTTCCCTGTTGTAATGTTCGATCGTTTCGTCAGGTTTATATCGATAAAGCGCTCATAGTGGCCAAGATCCAGATCTGTCTCCGCACCGTCGTCCGTGACAAACACCTCGCCGTGCTGATAGGGACTCATCGTTCCCGGGTCGATGTTGATGTAGGGGTCGAACTTCTGGATGGTCACCTTAATGCCGCGGTTCTTGAGCAGGCGTCCGAGAGACGCCGCCGTAATGCCCTTGCCGAGAGATGAAACAACGCCGCCCGTAACAAATATATACTTTGCCATATCGTTCCTCCGCCGAGTCCAGTCAGTTTTGAATACTCTCAAGCTTTTTTTTGCGTGTCGTCTCCTTTGCGGCAGCTGTCTTGGATGAGCCGGAGGATGACCGTGACGAGGAGCGCTTCACCTCGGGCGGCACCCACTCCGTCAGTCCCCACTTGCTCTCCCCTTCATAATGGAAACGGCTGTCCATATTGATCAGCGTATAAATCTCTGAAATTGCCATCGCCAACGACTGCACCGGACGGTGCGTCGCCTCAATCACCGCCGTGATGAGATCCTTGTAATGCATCGGCTCTTTCTTCTCTGTCAGGATATGGTAGGCCGTATCGACCTCCGACATATGTTCAAAATCCATGGATAAACTCCTTTCACACCAGCGTCATATTACATCTTCTCCGGAGCTGAGACGCCCAGGATACCAAGACTGTGACGAATCACGTGCCCTGTCGCAAGCACAAGAGAAAGTCGCGCCGCTGCAAGAACGGGCTCCTGTCCGACAATGCGGCATTTGTTGTAAAACGAATGGAACGCTGCAGCAAGCTCATGGCTGTACCGTGCAATACGCTGCGGGGCAAGTTCCGATGCTGCGCGCTCAATCTCCTCTGGATATGCCCCCAGCTTCTTGATGAGGGCTATCTCCGTCTCATCTGTCAGGACATCCAGTTTCTCTCCTTCGGCAGGGTCAATTCTCATCTCGGCCGCTTGACGGAAAATGCTCGAGATGCGCGCATGTGCGTACTGGATGTAGTACACAGGGTTCTCATTCGATTTCTTTTTCGCGAGGTCAAGATCAAAATCGAGCTGACTGTCGAGAGAGCGCATCAGGAAGAAATATCGTGCCGCATCAACGCCGACCTCCTCCATCAGCTCCCGCAGGGTAACCGTCTCGCCCGTACGCTTGCTCAGCTTGACAACCTCGCCGTCCCGATAGAGGCTCACCATCTGGAGAAGCAGCACCGTCAGCTGCTTTGAATCGTGCCCAAGCGCTTCCATCGCTGCCTTCACACGGGCAACATAGCCATGATGATCTGCCCCCCAGATATTGACGAGCCGGCCGAAGCCGCGTGCATACTTATTATCGTGATAGGCAATGTCCGCTGCGAGATACGTCGGCACACCGTTATCGCGGAAAATCACGCGATCCTTATCGTCCCCGTAATCCGTTGAGCGCAGCCACACTGCACCATCCTTCTCGTAGGCTGTGCCGCGTTCCAGCAGCACATCAACAACGCGTTGCACCGCCTCCGGATGAAGCGTGCGCTCACTGAACCAGCGATCGAATGTCACCCTAAAATCCGCCAGATCTTCTCTCAGAACCGCGAGCTTCTCTTTATAGGCAATATCCTTGAACTTCTCCAACCGCTCCTCTTCGGACAAGGCGAGATAGCGATCCCCATCCCGGTCAATGATGCGCTGTGCTGTATCGATGATGTCCGCACCGTGATAGCCGTTCTCTGGAAATACAATCTTCTGTCCGAGTCGTTCAAGATAGCGCGCATTCACCGATATGGCAAGCAGATCCATTTGCTTCCCCGCATCGTTGACATAATATTCACTCTGGACCTCATAGCCTGCCGTACGCAGCAGCTTCACCAGTGCCGAGCCAACCGCCGCACCGCGTCCATGTCCGACGTGGAGGGGCCCCGTCGGATTCGCACTGACGTACTCTACCTGTATCGGAGGCAGATCTTTCGGCGGAAGCGCGCCATAGTTCTCCCCTGTACGGAGAATGTCGCGCAGCGTATCTGCAATCACATCTTTCTTGAGATAGAAATTAAGAAAGCCGGGACCCGCCACCTCTGCATGATCAAGCCATGAGCCCGTGATGTGAGTCCCCAGAATCTCCGCGATCTTCTTCGGAGGTTGATGAAAAATACGTGCCGACTGCATGGCGAAATTTGTTGCAAAATCGCCAAGTTCCTTGTTCGGCGGTTCCTCCAGAAGAATGGGCGGAAGCGTACCGCCCTCCGAAAGTTCTCCCGCTGACACCGCCGCTTTTACGGCATTGATGAGCGCCTGCTCAATCTGCTGTTTGATATCCACCTTGATTTGGTCTCCTTTGCATTGGCTCAATTCGTATCTCAAGGGTATTGTCACTCTGGCGCATACCGTCAACATAGAGTGTATAAAAAATATATGCCTCCTCCACCCCATTGGAGAGCGTGCGTACACGCAGGCGGCGCGTCAATGTAGAGAGCGAGAACCGCCCATAGGGTGTTCGGTAGTCTCCGTGCCGTTCCTGCCCCGGCACAAAACTCTGTGTACAGCGCACAACGCCGCGCCGCTGCAGGCGCACTTCCTCCGTATTGATGCGCAGAATGGTCGGCACCGTCGCTCCTTCAATCAGCTCAGCATCGTCATAGCTTACATAGCGGCTCTCTCCACGCAAAAAACGCCGTCCCATAACGGACAGCGTAATACGGCTCTCCTCACCCGCAGCATCTACCTGTCTTCCTCTAAAAAAGACACGCACCTGCTCTGCACCCTTCA
Source organism: Centipeda flueggei ATCC 43531 (assembly GCF_000160695.1). Taxonomy (GTDB): domain Bacteria; phylum Bacillota; class Negativicutes; order Selenomonadales; family Selenomonadaceae; genus Centipeda; species Centipeda flueggei. Next base: position 461,300 of record NZ_GG694006.1, read on the forward strand.
TCGAACAACCCCTCCGATAAAAAGTGTTCTGCGCAGCGAAAGCATGACAGAAAGCTGCATATCTGTCATCCCTTCGATACTAAACCTGGTCAACAGCGATATCCAGCTCGACAAGTTTCCCGCTCAGATCCATGGAAACGACGAGATATTGTCCATCGCAGACCTTTACTTCGAAGTCGGCACCAACCGTCAGCGAAGGAGTCGAAATATCAACATCCAGCTCCAGTGCCGTGATGTTCGTTGCCGTATGTGCCGTCAGCATATTACTGAGCTCCGAGATTGCACTCTGCGCCATCTCGTCAAACGACTCAACCGGCATCCCCATCATCATCTGGGAGGCAATGAACTTCGCCGTATCTTCGCTCATATTGTAAACCACATTCCCACGAATCTGCTTCGTAAAGCCGACCAGCATGGACACGCCGTGGCTTTTAACCCGGCTCGACGCCGCATAGAGCTTTGTGCGCGTCGGTTCTGGAAACCCCAGCATCGGCATGACCGTTGTAAAGGCATCCACAAAAGGATTGATCAGTTTTGCGTCCATCGATTACTCTCCTTCTGCAAAGCCCACATTCATCTGGACCGTCCCTATCGGCAGCTGTATGCTGATACAGAACGTCGTCATGCGGGGACTCACAATATGCACTTTTGTCCCACAGATCGTTCCTGGAGGAGTCAAGCGCAGTTCCTTCCCGTCCAGCACATTGTTGATCTTCGAAACGGCCCGGCCTGCAATGATGTTTGCAGCTTCTTCCACTGCATCCACTGCCTCATTTTCACCAAGTTCCTCCACCGTGGAGCGCCCGAGCATATGCATAGTAAAAAGGCGTACTACCGGCTCTTCTGCATAGAGAATGACACGACCAGTGGTATACCCCGTGATCCCAATGATGACAGCGGCACCATTCACATCAAGCGTACGCGGCACATAAGGTGTGATTTCCGTTTCGCCCTCCATCTTAAGAAGGCCGGCCGTTCCCTGCTGAAGTGCCCGTGCAAATGGCTTTGCATAAAGTTCACGGAAAGCAGCCTCCCTGCTTTCCGTTCCGTGTGCGATCAGATGCAGCGTATCCACCAGATCATGCTTCGACACCGGTTTTTGAAGGAATGCACGTACCCCAACTGCCTTGCCCTGGGTGATAAGCTTCAAATCCTTCATTGCACTGATCATTAGAATCCGTGCATCTGCATTCTGTATAAGGATACGTCTGCTGCACTCCAGCCCGTTGGTGTCCGGCAAATTCATATCCATTGTCACGAGATCTGGCTGCATCTCTGTATAGAGCTTCAGTGCCTCTGCTGCATCGCCAGCCATCCCACAGATCTCGAAATCCGTCTCCCTTAGGTTCTCAGCAAGCATCACGCGGCTGATCTTGGAGTCATCCACGATCAGCACCCGCAATTTTCCCATTCAAGCGCCCCCTCTGCTGTGAACAATCGGCTTGGAATATATTATACACAAAAAAGAACCGTTCGTCACATGTTTTTTGGGAGAACTTCAATCCAATAACCATCCGGATCCTCTACAAAGTAAATTCCCATCCCTGCGTTTTCATAGCAGATGATTCCCATCTCCGTATGTCTTTCATGTGCCGCTTTGTAGTCATCCGCATGAAGTGCCAGATGGAACTCTTTTTCCCCAAGATTATAGGGGTCCTTGCGTTCATGCAGATACGTCAGCTCCAGTTCAAAGTCCGTCGTGCCATCCGTCAGGTAAACGAGGGTAAAGCCCTCCGCCTCCAGACGGCGCTTCTCCCGAAAGCCAAATGCCATCTCATAAAACGCCATGCTGCGTTCCAGATCAAGTACGTTGAAATTCACATGTGTAAAGGTAAACGCCATAATATCCTCCCCATCGTCGTAAGCACCAAGAGGCGCAGGCTGAATATCAGCACTTCTTCTATATCGGCAAATTCCGTCATCATCATAAGAGCATCGCGCCGTTCTCTACTGCCGATTCACACGGTCAAAGAGCTCCGTCACGGCCACAGGCGGCTCTGCATCCATCCAACTCACAAGGCAGACGGCGAGAAGTGCCAGCAGAAAGCCCGGGACGATTTCATAGAGGCCGAAGAAGGCAAACTGCTTCCAGACGAGCACGGTCATGCCGCCCGTCACAATGCCTGCGAGCACACCACGTGCCGTCGTCCGCCGCCAAAAGAGGCACAGAAGAAGCGCAGGGCCAAAAGCGGCGCCGAAGCCTGCCCATGCGTATGCCACCATATCGAGGATAAAATTGTCCGGGCTGAGTCCGAGGTAGATTGCCGCCGCCGCAATGACAAGAACGGACAGGCGGCTTACCCAGACCAGTTCCCCCTGCTGTGCCGCAGGGCGGAAGCTGCGCCGATAGATATCCTGTGCGAATGCCGAAGCCGCGACCAGGAGCTGTGCCGATGCCGTACTCATAATCGCCGCCAGCACCGCCGCCAAGATCAGTCCTGCGACGATTGGCGGAAAGAGCTTGCCCGCCATCGTGAGGAACACAGTCTCTGCAGCCGTACCCAGCAGCGGAACCTCAAGATATACCGCTCCCACCATGCCGACGAGAATCGCCGCCGAGAGGGAAATCACTACCCACGACATGGCAATGCGTGTCGCCTGAGGGAGCTCATCTGCATGGCGGATCGCCATAAAGCGCACAAGGATATGCGGCTGTCCAAAGTAGCCAAGCCCCCACCCCATCAGCGAAATGAACTCGATGACCCCCAGCGTGCTGCCGTCCGCTTTCATTAATGGTGAGAAAAATGCGGGGTGCTGCGTATAGATCAGATCCGCCGTTGCCGTGAATCCTCCCAACATCAGTGCTGCTCCCACGGGTACCACAAGGATGGCAAAAAACATCATTGCGCCCTGAATAAAATCTGTGCGTGACACGGCGAGAAATCCGCCGACCAGTGTATAGAACACGACAACCGCCGCACCGAGCAGCAGTGCTGTCAAATACGGGAGCTGAAAGATCATCTCAAAGAGACGCCCTGCCGCCACAAAGCCTGACGAGGTATAAAGAATAAAAAAGATAAGAATAAAGATCGCCGGAACAACGCGCAGTGCGCCCGAATGGGCAAAAAAACGATTTTCAAAGAAATCCGGCAAAGTCAGGGAGTTCTGTGCCAGCTCCGTATAGACACGCAGACGCGCCGCGACAAACTGCCAATTTGCCCATGTCCCAAGCGCAAGACCGAGCGCAATCCACCCGGCATTGAGCCCTGCCACATAGGCGAAGCCGGGCAGCCCCATCAGCATCCACCCCGACATATCTGATGCTTCGGCACTCATTGATGTCACCCAGGCGCCAAGCTTCCGATTGCCGAGGAAGTAGTCACTCATATTGCGTGTCCGCCGATAATAGTAGACACCAATCCCCATCATTATGAGCATATAGACGAGAAAAATGGCACTGATCTCAATTCGCTCTGCCAACAACAAATCTCCTAACTGCACAAAAGAAGCACCGATAAAATCTCCGCAGTCCGTGCTTCTCAAAATATCCAGTTCATTATACGGGATTTCGGAAGGAAAAGCAAAATATTTCCCAGCCCTTCTGCTCTGTCATACAAAAAGCCCCGCGCACGCGCGGGGCAAGAGCAGAAGTATCCTGTCACTCCTGCTGCTCAAACATGCTCTTATCCACCCCACAGAGAGGGCAGACAAAATCCTCCGGCAAATCATCGAACGCTACACCGGGAGCGAGATCGTAGTCTGCATCCCCTTTCGCCTCGTCATACACCCAGCCGCACACTGTGCAAACCCACGTCTTCATAAGAACTCCTCCTCATATATAATACACCGATAATCATTGATGATATTGGCTGCGTATCTACTAACCAATAACTATTATTATATTATAGCATCTTTCCCTTTTTGTCTATAGGGAGAAAGAAAAAATTTTACGAGTTTTTTCCGTAGCGATACTCTGTCGGCTTCATGCCCATGTGCTTTTGAAAGATCTTGCTGAAATACCGCGTGTCCTGATAGCCGCAGGCGGCAGCAACGGCATAAACCTTTGCATCACTCTCACGCAGCAGATGCCCCGCCCGGCGCAGACGGCACTCCGTCAAATAAGAGCTGAACGATGTTCCGCAGCGGGAAAAGAGCTTGTGCAGATAGCTGACGCTCAGCCCCAGCTCGTCGGCGACCTCACGTACCGTGATCGGTTCTGCTATATGTTCCTCCATGTGGCGCATGGCATGCAGGAGATACCCGCGCACAGGCTCTTCCTTGGGCAGAGCAATGTTCCCGCACATATCCTCCCTTTGATCAGGATGAATGTTTTCCGTACGGCGCCCCATGATATGCCCCGCAGCAAGCTTCATTGCGGCAGCCAGCTCTTCGTCATCCAACGGCTTAAGAAGATACGCACACACCCCGAGAGAAATGGCCCGTTGGGCATATTCAAACTCACTGTATCCGGACAGGATGATATACTCCGCATCCAGTTCACCGCGCAGACGGGAAATGACTTCCAGCCCCGTCAGCCCCGGCATCTTGATGTCCACAATCAGTATGTCGGGGCGGTGTTCCCGCGCCATGAGGATCCCCTCCATGCCGCTGCCGGCAGCGCCGACGACCTCAGCGCCAAAATCCTTCCACGGGGTCAGCTGCACAATGCCCTGTCGCTGCATTGGTTCATCATCAATGACAAGCACCTTAATCATCGCACGGAGCCTCCTTCATGTACTTCAACGTAAGCCGCACCTCAGTCCCCTTCTTCTCCACGCTGGAGAGATCAATGCCGCAGTCTGCATCTCCATTTAAAGCAGCGCGCATATGGACGTTATAGAGGCCGAAGTGATTGTCGTCCTTCCGCGCAAGCACTTCCCGCCGTCGCTCGTCAGACATTCCCTGACCATCATCTTTCACCACAAAAATGACATGACTGCCATCTTGCCGCCCCGTGACAGCGATGTGTCCACCGCGCTCCACACTCTCAATGCCGTGTTGTATCGCATTCTCAACGAGTGGCTGAAGGATTAGCTTTGGCACATAGCTTCCTGCAATTCCCGGCTCCACATTTATCGCCACCATCAGACGTCCCTCAAAGCGCCGCTGCTGGATTTTCAAATAAGTTCGCAAAAATGCCAATTCTTCTGCCACTGTGACAAACTCCTTCATAGCCATTGAAGCACGCAGAAGCTTTCCAAGCTGTACCGCAGTATCTGCAGCCCCCTCTGCATCACCGAGTTTGGCGCTCCACTTAATGAGATTCAGGGTATTATACATAAAATGCGGGCGAATCATCTCCGTCAGCGACTTGACCTCTGCCATGCGCAACCGCCGTTCACGCGCGCGGTTCTCCGCCAGAAGTATCCGTATATGCTCGACAAGGCTGTTGAACGTACGTGCCAGCTCGCCAATCTCATCGTGTCGCCGCGCATCCAGTTGTGTACAGAAATCGTCCGAGGTACGCACCCGCCGCATTGCTGTTGTCAGCGTGTGGAGCGGACGCCAGAGCCGGCGGCTGAGCTGCCATGTCAGATATGCCGTTACCGCCAGAGCAGCACCATCTACGGCGAGAACGAGGCGAAAGAGTTCATCCACCGGCGCAGCATCCATACGCTGACGCAGATGAACGGCAATCCCAGTTGCCGCTGAGGTGTACACATAGTCACGAAATACAGATGCTGATGTTTCCTCCTCTGCCGCAGGAGAAAAAAGTGCAGAAAATCCCTCACGGTGATGATCGAGCATATCCATCATCACGTAATGATGACGGTCCGTTAGGATGATCTGTCCCTCGTTGCCGTCCTGAACGCGCTGAATAAGCGGAACAAGAGCCTCACGGTGCACATCGACAACAACAACGCCGAGGAGTTTTCCGTCGTGTCTCAGTGCATGTGCCATCGAGAACACGGTATCCTGCTGATCTGGAGCAGAACGATCTGCCGCCAAAAGGGCCCAGTGATCCTCCGCCGTCGCCCTGCCAATCACTCCCCAATAAAGATTTTCCGGCAAACGATATGCACGTGGTACATCATCCGTGGCAACAGCACGCCTCCCATCCGCGGGGAGCAAATAGACGGCCGCCTCGCCGGAGCGTCCGGAGAGTGCTCCGTAAAGATCTGCATAGAGGTGAGCCAGATCCGTCTGCATGCCCTCCATATAGTCAAAGACCTCATCTCTGACAAGAAGAGGCATCATCAGTCGCTGATAGCCGAGGACGAGATGATCTATCTCACGTGAGATGCGCTGTACCTCTGCACGCCCTGCCTTAGCCTGCGTATCCTCATAGGCACGATCCGCAGCATAAAGGATAATCGCTGAGGCGATCAAAAGAGGAAAGAGCCCGCCCAGAAGGAGGTATGCGAACAAGCGCTTTTGATAGCTGATCGAATACCACTTCATTGGTGCAATCCACCTCGTTCAAAATCGGAGAATCATTCTATAAAATATCCGTCATAAAGAATCGCTCTATTCCTCAATCTTCAGACTATAAAGAAAGAATAAAGACAAATTCTTTCTCTGTCAAGTGAAAATTATCAATTCGTATATATTTTTATTGTGCTCCATTAAAAAAGACAAAGGAAAAACCGCCACGCAATGTGACGGTCTTGGAAGGGGAAAATATGGGAATGGGGGATGGGGGGAAATGGGGATTTATTTGATAACCGCAGCACGCCATTTGCTGAGAAATTCATCTCTGAAGGCGACGGCACGCCGGGCATCAAACCGTGTGCAACGAATCTCCGCCAGCGGCAGGAGATTCGGCGGTGCCGATACATCGGCACGCGCAGAACGTCGTTCATAGACGCCGAGGCGTTCATGAACTTGACGGCTCATAACAAAATTAAGAAATTTCTTTGCATTCTCCATATGCGGAGCATTCTTGATGACCGCTATTCCTGTGGAAGAAACACGCGTCCCTTCCTGTGGATAAACGATCTGTATATGTGCACCGGCAGCTCTGTACTTCAGTACCGCCTGCTCAGGAGTCGCAGTAACCATGTACGCTCCATCGGCGAGCGCCTTGATCTGCTCCGCCGATGTAGACGTGACGCGTCCATCCAACTGATCTGCCATACGGGAGATCACAGCAGAATCACCGCCAAGCACATCCATCATCGTAATGAGGACATCATAGGAAGAAATTGACTTCGTCGGGTCAGCAAGAGCAATATGCCCACGAAACTGAGGATTGAGAAGATCGCTCCATCCTGCAGGTGCATGCTCTGCATCAACAAGATCCGTATTGTAAGCAATTACATAGGGATCCATCGTCATAGAGCAGAATGCGGCACCCTCGCAGGAAAAATTCCCGCGCAGCGCATCCTTTTCCGGGTACTCATACCGTTCCAGATAGGATGCAAGGAATATGTAGGTATCCTCCATACCGCCCCACAGCACATCTCCACGCGGATTCTCCTGTTCCGTACGGACACGTGTCATGAGTGCATCGGACGAATCACTCACCAGCCTGACTTGAATGCCTGTCTCCTCTTGAAACTCCTTTGCAATGGGCGCTGTCCAATCCTCCGTGCCGCAGTTATAGACAACGACAAGGTTTTCATCATCCGCAGGATCCTGCCGAACAGTACCGCATCCGACGAGGATGAAATTCACGCCAAGGAGGAGTGCCGCACACAATATCTGCATACGTTGAAAGATGAGCATCGTGCGACACCTCCTAAATGAGATGTCATCAATTTCAAATCTTTTTGATAATTCTACAATAATCAGAACTGCAATTCAATCGTACAGTCCATCATTTTGGTGTGATAATCCTATCTTGATAATTCGCAACCATTCAAAACACACTGGCGATTACTGCATGTTCTCTGCGGTCCTTTGTTTCACGAGTCTCTGTTTTTCCGTACCTGATCGATGAGGTCTGCATTGTCCTCATCAGCCATATCCATAGTCCCCCCTATGATTTAAGGATGACAGCCATGGCATCAAGATCATCTTCCCCTACGCCGTTATTTCCTATCAGAATGCAGCGGAAGGTTTCCCGTTTATCGTTGGGGTAAACAGTCTACTGTTTCCCTCGCAATTCCTGCTGTGCGTCAAAGAAATGGCGTACTGCCTCCGCAGAAGTGCGATTCATGCCGGGGGCGGCAGCGAGTTCCTCCACGGATGCCTCCTTGATTTTTTCCAGCGATCCGAAGTGGGTGCGCAGGCTTTGCCGCCGTTTTGGACCAATACCGACAATGTGGTCGAGGACGGAGACGAGATTGCGCTTGCCGCGCAGTTTGCGATGAAAGGTGATGGCGAAACGATGCGCTTCATCACGGATGCGCTGGATGAGATAAAGTGCCTGACTGCGGCGCGGCAGTTCAACAGGATCTGGATTTCCCTCTGTAAAGACCAGCTCAAACTGTTTTGCAAGCCCGACAACAGGGACATCCTTATGCCCTGCTGCATGGCGGATGATTTCGAGGGCCGAGGAGAGCTGTCCCTTGCCGCCGTCAATGATGATGAGGTCGGGCAGTTTCTCCTCAGCCAGTCCTACATAGCGGCGTGTCGTCACCTCGCGCATGGAGAGAAAGTCGTCTGGCTTGCCCTCCGTGCTGCGGATCTTAAAGCGGCGGTAATCCGATTTTTTCGGAGCACCATCCTCAAAGACGACCATCGACGCAACGGTCTCCTGCCCCTGATTATGCGAGATATCAAAACACTCCATACGGCGCGGCGGATGCTTCAGTCCAAGATACCGCCCGAGTTCCTCCACGGCACCAAGCGTCTGCTCATCCATAAGGCTGCGCCGCGTCTCCTCATCTGAAAGAAATTTTTCCGCGTTTCCGGTCGCCATCTGCACAATATCGTGCTTCGTGCCGCGCTGCGGAGAGAGGAGCGCGACCTTGCCCCCCCCCTTGCGCGCAGCAAGCCACGACTCAATAGTCGCACGTGCCGTATCATCGATGTCCTGCGGCAGGAGGACCTCACGCGGTACAAAGGTCGCCTGATTGTAGTACTGTTCCAAAAAGGCACGCAGGATGTCCGCATTGGTCTCCTCCTCGCTGCCGCGCAGGAGAAAGTGTTCTCGGCCGATCATCTTGCCGCCGCGGATGAAGAAGATCTGCACACAGACGCCCGCCGCCGAGCGCGCCATGCCAATCGCATCCTGATCGCCTGCCCCCGTTACGATGTTCTGCCGCTCTGCCGCCGTACGCACAGCACTGAGCTGATCGCGGAGGCGCGCCGCTGTCTCAAAGTGATATGCCTCCGCTGCCGCGTGCATCCGCTGCTCCAGCTCACCCTCTACATCATCCGTCCGTCCTTCAAGAAAGAGCAGTGCAGCGCGGATCATCGCACGGTAGTCCTCCTCCCCCACCTTGCCGACGCAGGGGGCGAGGCATCGCTTGATGTGGTACTCAAGGCAAGGACGCTGGGGCATCGTGCGGCACGTACGCAGAGGAAAAAGACGCCGCAGGAGCTTCAAGCTGTCCCGCAGCGCCGTCACATTCGTATAGGGGCCGAAGTAGCGCGCGCCGTCACGCAGCACACGCCGCGTGATAAAGACGCGCGGAAATTCCTCCTGCACCGTCACCTTGACATAGGGGTAACTCTTATCGTCCTTCAGCCGTATATTATAACGCGGCCGATGTTTCTTGATCAGGTTCGCCTCAAGGATCAGCGACTCCACTTCGTTCGCCGTCATGATCGTCTCAAAGTCAGCGATATGCGAGACCATTGCGCGCACCTTTGGCGTGTGGTTTCGGCTGCTCTGAAAATACTGCCGAACACGGTTTTTGAGGACAATTGCCTTGCCCACATAGATGATTTTTCCGTGATCGTCCTTCATAATGTAGACCCCCGGACTGTCCGGCAGCAGCTTCAGTTTCTCTGCAACAATATCGGTCACATCAGTGCCCTGCCTTCATGCGGTTGATCGCGGAGAAGAGGGCCAAAATTGACGAGGTGATAATATCCGTATCCAACCCCGCTCCCCAGTATACGCTGCCATCTCCGCCCGTAATGCTGATATAGGAGATTGCACGGGAACTCTGCCCCAGCTCCAAGGCATGCTCACTGTACGTCAGGTTCGTATAGGAAAGGTGCAGATTCTCCTGCATCGCATTTGATACGGCATCAAGACGGCCGTTGCCGTGTGCCTCATAGGTACGATCCTCGCCGTCCACCCGCAGATGCACGTCGCCGCGCCGCGTGCCGTCCGGCTGCTTGTTCAGGCAGAAATCTGAAAGCTCGTAGGGAAATACAACATTGACATAAGTGTCCATGAACACCTTGTAGATCTCGTCCGGCTGCAGTTCCTTGTGTCCAGCGTCGGAGACAGCCTTGACGCGGTAGCTGAGATCTTCGCGCATCTTCTTCGGCATGTCGATGCCATACTGCTGCTCCATAATGTAGCCGACGCCGCCGCGCCCCGACTGACTGTTGATGCGGATGACATCACCGTCGTAGGTGCGCCCAATATCCTTCGGGTCGATGTAGAGATACGGCAGGCACCAATGCTCCGGCTTCTTTTCCGCCCAGTAATGCATGCCCTTCGCGATGGCATCCTGATGCGAGCCGGAGAATGCGGCAAAGACAAGCGAACCGGAGTATGGTTGCCGCGGATTGACCTGCATCCGCGTCACCTTCTCATAGACCTCGACGAGATGCGGCAGATTGGAAAAGTCCAGCTGTGGGTCAACGCCGAGGGCAAACATATTCATCCCCACCGTGATGATATCCACGTTGCCCGTGCGTTCCCCATTGCCAAACAGCGTTCCCTCAACGCGATCCGCCCCCGCCAAGAGGCCCATCTCCGTATCCGATACGCCGCAGCCGCGGTCATTGTGTGGATGGAGAGAGAGAACAACGGCATCACGGTACTTCAGATGATCGTTCATATAGGCGATCTGCATCCCGTAGACATGCGGCATCGACATTTGCACCGTCGAGGGCAGATTGATGATCGCCTTGCGGTCGGGCGTCGGCTGCCACACGTCGAGCACAGCGTTGCAGACCTCAAGGGCATATTCCGGCTCCGTGCCCGTAAAGCTCTCGGGCGAGTACTCAAAGCGATACGTCGCACCTGACTCCTCTGTCAGTTCCTTGAGGAGTTTTGCTCCGTCCACGGCGATCTTCAGGATCTCCTCCTTCGAGCGCGCGAAAACCTGCTCACGCTGTGCCGCCGAGGTGGGATTATAGACGTGGACGATAGCGTTCTTCACACCGCGCAGGGCATCGAACGTCTTGCGGATGATGTGCTCGCGCGCCTGTGTCAAGACCTGCACGGTCACATCGTCGGGGATGAGATCGTCCTCGACCAGGCGGCGCAGGAACTCATACTCCGTATCCGATGCCGCAGGGAAACCGACCTCGATCTCCTTGAACCCAACATGCACAAGGAGGTCAAAGAACGCAAGCTTCTCATCGAGGCTCATCGGGACGATAAGTGCCTGATTGCCGTCGCGCAAATCAACCGAGCACCAGATTGGTGCATGATCCGGTGCATCCTTTTTCAGCCAGTCCATGCGGATCTCCGGCGGCATAAAATAGCCCTTGGTGTACTTCTCGTAGTTCATCATGATCGTTTCCCCCGCATCCATATATTTCATCCATCAGCGCAGCCGCGCATTAAACTTCTCGATCAGCTTCTCTGGCTTGTATGACTCCTTCGCCTTGCGCAGCCCCTCGATGCCCATATCCTCCTCGCGGTTGATGTAGGTGAGATGACTCCATGCGTGCTCCACAAACCCCTGATTGATGGCAGGATACGCGCCGCGCACCTCTGGATCCGCCTTTTCCACATGGATGACTGCCGTATCCGTATTGAGCTGCTCCCCGAAGGTAAAGGCAACAATGCGTCCGCCCAGACGAATTGCTCCTCCCTGCAGACCGAAGTAGTCAAAGTCGTTCAGCACTTCGAGAATCGCCGTACGCTCATAGTCGATGAAGGGGTCGATTGTACCGTCCTCACGGATATGCTGCTTGTACCAACTATTCAGCTCCAGCTTGCACTGTGTGACGACGTCCTCCGTGATCGGCAGGTACTCCGCCTCGGGATGCTCCTTGCGGAATGCATTCAGATGGTTCTTCTTCGAGTGCAGCCTGCGCCCCGCGAGACTGATGAGTTTGTCCGAGAGATATACATAGTCATAGTTGTCGCGGTCGGCGACCACCTCGAAATCCGCGCAGGCGCAGCCGCGCAGGAAATCCGCGTAGCCGCGTTCCATATCGTAGATGTGGAATGGCTGCTCAATCTCCTCAAAGTAGGCGAGGATCTTCTTGGTCGCCTTAGGATAGCGGGCAGGATCGCAAAACGGCTGCAGCGCCGAAATGATCCCCTTCCACTCGCTTACTACATAGAGCACATCGTCCTCCTCGGCAATATGCACGAAGAACGGCGCACGCCACATATAAAGGTTGGTAAAGTTAAAATGCGAGTTTTCATAGTAATTCGCATGAAAATAACGGTCTAACAGCGGTTTATCTTCTTTTTTTAATGTTCGGAAGTCAATCATCCGCATCCTCCTCATGAATTTATCGTGTATCCATTATAACAAAGCCGTCAAGTACAGTGAAAGCCTTCCGTGTACGGTATTCACAGTGGTCACACCTTGCTGAGGATCAGCTCCCCCGCCCCGCGCAGGGTATATCGTCCAAAGTTCGCAGGAACAAAGACGCTCTCCCCCTTGGCGGCAGAGAGTTCTCCGTCTGCCCACGTCAGTGCAAATCCCCCCGCAAGGATCGTCAGGCAGTGGAATGAGTCTGTCTCCGCCTCACAAGTACAACAATGGCCGATGCGCAGATGATAGGCGGTAAAGTACGGGCATGCAGCGAGCAGACGCACCTCTGCGCCCGTAAAGGCATCCGCCGCAGGAAGCTGCTCCGCACGTGCAGAGACGGGAATAAGCGAAGTCACATCGAGGGCCTTGTCGATATGGAGCCCGCGCGGTTTTCCATCTGCTCCGACTCGCCCGTAATCATAGACACGATACGTTGCATTGGAGCTCTGCTGTATCTCACAGATGAGCAGCCCTTTGCCGATCGCGTGGAGCGTGCCTGCGGGGATGAAGAACGCATCCCCTTTCTTGGCCGGTACGTGATGCACAACTTCAAGGAGGGTATTGTCCCTGATGCGTTGCCGAAATTCACCCTTTGAAATCTTGTGGGCAAAACCATAGAGGATCTCCGCCCCTGGTGCTGCGTCCACGACATACCACAACTCCGTCTTGCCGTACTCTCCTTCCACACGCAGGGCATATTCGTCACTCGGATGCACCTGCACAGAGAGATTGTCATGCGCATCGATCAGCTTGATGAGCAGTGGGAAATATGGGAACTGCGCCGCCCGTGTGCCGAGTACCTCCGCACCCTCGTGCGCAAGCCACGACTCAAGCGTCTCTCCTGCTGATGCACCGCTTGCAATCACGCTCTTTCCGTCGCGGTGACAGGCGAGCTCCCAGCTCTCGGCCACCTTCGGCAGTTCCGTGTGCTTGCCGTACTCGTCCCGCAGGCGCGTGCCGCCCCAAAGATAGTCCTTCAGCGGAGCAGTCAGTTTCATCGGCTCATGCATCGGCAATTCCTCCTTGTTTTTCTAACATCTTATCGAAACCCTCTGAAATCTTCAAGGAAAAGATTTCGCTGTCCGTCGATTCCCTGAATTTCCCCGTAACCCCCTTACTCCTTCAAAAGTCCCGATTGTCCCTCACCTGCGTCTATGATATGATAAGAATCGCCGCCGCCCCACAGAGGGGCGATATATCTAAACGGGGTGATTTCATGTCTCAAACAAAGATCGACACCAACGAGCGCCCGCCGCTCCAACGAACCATTCCTCTCTCCCTGCAGCACCTCTTCGCCATGTTCGGCTCGACGGTGCTCGTTCCCATCCTCTTCCATGTCAATCCCGCGACTGTGCTGCTCTTCAACGGCATTGGCACACTCTTCTACCTCATCCTATGCAAGGGAAAAATTCCTGCCTACCTTGGCTCGAGTTTTGCCTTTCTCTCCCCTGTTTTTATTGTTCTGTCCGAGTACAGCTATGAGGCGGCACTCGGCGGTTTTATCGTTGTCGGCATGGTTTTCTGTCTGGTCAGTCTGATCGTTCACACCATCGGCACAAGCTGGATCGATGTGATCTTCCCGCCCGCCTCGATGGGCGCAATCGTCTCCGTCATCGGGCTTGAGTTGATGCCGACAGCGGCAGGCATGGCAGGTCTGACGGCAGAGAACGTCGATCCTACGGTTGTCTTTGTCTCCATCGCGACACTCGCGATCACAATTTTCGCCTCCATGGCATTCCGCGGGTTCCTCTCCATCATCCCGATTCTCATTGGTGTCATCGCAGGCTATCTCATCGCCTATGCTGTCGGCATTGTCGATCTCTCGCACGTCACCGCTGCTCCGTGGCTTGCCCTCCCGACCATCTACACGCCGACCTTCGAGCTGAACGCCGTCCTCATCATCCTGCCTGCCGCCATCGTTGTTGTTGTCGAACACATTGGGCACCTCATCGTGACGGGCAACATCGTCGGACGCAACCTCGCCAAGGATCCGGGACTTGACCGTTCCCTGCTCGGCAACGGCATCTCGACCATCTTCTCCGGCTTCTTTGGCTCCACGCCGAACACCACCTACGGAGAGAACATCGGCGTCCTTGCCATCACAAAGGTCTACTCGACGTGGGTCATCGGCGGTGCAGCGATCTTCGCCATTCTGCTTTCCTGCCTCGGCAAACTCGCCGCACTCATCCAGAGCATCCCGACACCGGTCATGGGCGGTGTTTCCATGCTGCTCTTCGGCGTAATCGCCGCCTCAGGCATCCGCATCCTCGTCGAGGCAAAGGTGGACTACAACAATCCGATGAACCTTCTCCTAACCTCCATTGTCATGGGGATCGGCGTATCGACCGCCAGCATCACCATCGGCACGGTGACCCTGCGCGGTATGTCGCTTGCCACCGTTATTGCCATCATTCTATCCATCTCCTTCCGCATCATCCTCGCCCTGCGGCGCAAGGATGCCGCCGCGCAGAAATGACGGAGATACATGTTGCCCTGCCTGCCGGCGAAACATGTTCCGCAAAGGCATATCTCATGCACGTGCACGGTATCTCAGGCAGTCTGTGGAGGCGCATCAAACACCATGGTGCATTCACGCTGAACGGCATCCCTGCCGTTGCCGCACGCACAATGCTAAAGGACGGCGACTGGATCGCATACGATCTTCCTATTGTCAGCAGCGTCATTCCCGAGTCACTGCCGCTCTCGATCATCTACGAAGACGATGATCTGCTCGTCCTCGATAAGCCTGCAGGACAGCTCGTCCACCCGACAACAAAGGAAACGCACGGCACCATCGCGAACGCCGTGCGCGGATACTATGCCGCATGCGGCGTGCATCTCGACTTTCATCCCTGCCACCGTCTCGACCGCAACACGAGCGGCCTGCTCCTCATCGCAAAGCATCCCGAAGTGCAGTACCAAATTGCCCAGCAAAATACACTGAGACGAGAATATCTTGCCTTGATCGCGGGTTCACTCACTCCACCCGAAGGATGTATCGATGTACCGATTGCGCGTGCCCTGCCGAGCATCATCCTACGCTGTGTCAGTACAGAAGGAAAGTCGGCATGCACCCATTACGTGACGGTGCAGACGGACGGCAGATACAGCCTCCTGCGCCTGCAGCTCGACACAGGACGCACGCATCAGATTCGCGTCCACCTCGCTCATCTGGGCCATCCGCTTCTCGGTGACGATCTCTATGGCGGCACACGCGCGGAGATCGCACGTCATGCACTCCACTCCGCTCATCTCACCCTCGTACATCCGCGCACGAAGAAAATGCTTGCGCTCTCCGCCCTGCTCCCTGCAGATATGGCGCGGATTACAGCGGAGATTGACAATAATACAGCATAAAGAATGGGCTGCTGCACGAGGGATGGTTACCTCGTGCAGCAGCCCACTTTATGCCCGATGCGATTCCTTACTTATTCGCGCCGAACCACTTTTGATAGATCTTATCGTACTCGCCGTTATCATGCAGCTTCTTAAGTGCCGCATTGATCTTCTGCTGAAGCTCGGTGTTGTCCTTCGCCATAGCGATGCCATAGTCCTCAGCAGAGAGGCGGTCTGCGAGTGTCTTCACACCGGTTGCCTGTGACTGATTGATGTAGTAGTCATTGACCGGTCGATCGTTGATCACGGCATCTACGCCGCCTGCTTTCAGCTCCATGAAGCAGTCCGCCGGCGTATTCAGTTCGCTGACGGTGACGCCCTCCATCTCCTTTGCCATCTTGGCACCCGTCGTGCCGATCTGAGCGGCGACCTTATGCCCCTTCAGATCGCTGAACGACTTGATGTTCTCCTCATCGCTGCGCACAACCATCGTCAGGCCGGACTGATAGTAGGGATCAGAGAACGCGACCTTCTCCTTGCGCTCGTCGTTGATCGTCATACCGCTGATGATCACGTCGATGTTCTTCGCCTGCAGGGCAGGAATCAGACCGTCGAAGCCGATGTTCTGGATCTCTGCCTCGCTGCCCATCTCCTTGGCAACGGCACGGATGAGATCCATATCAAAGCCCTGATAGTCCTTCTGTCCCTCATCCTGGAACTCAAACGGGGCAAAGTCAATCGATGCGCCGACGCGGAGCTTGCTTGCCTGCTTCGCCTGATCGCCGCCTGCGCCGCATCCGAGCAGGGAAAGGCTCACGAGTGCACCCGTCAGCACGAGTGCCAATTTCTTCAGCTTCATGGGAAACCTCCTCAAAAGATAAAGGACACACAGATAAATCCAGCCGCATTATTTCCAATCCAACGGGCTGTTTTATCCGTGATTCCAAAAAACAAAGGGGGATGCCGCACCGTCTGTGCTGCTATCCCCCCATGAAATCTAAATCGTTTTAGAAACGTGCTGCGCGCTTTGCATTGAAGCAGTCGCGGCAGTAAACCGGACGATCCGTCTTCGGCTCGAACGGGACTTCCGTGTCCTTGCCGCACTCGGCGCAGACCACATGGAACATCTGACGCTCGCCATGATTCTGATCGTCACGGCTGCGGCGGCGCTTGTCGCGGCAGTCACGGCAGCGCGCCGGCTCGTTCTCAAAGCCTTTCTCTGCGTAGAACTCCTGCTCACCTGCGGTAAACACGAAGTCCTTGCCGCACTCTTTGCATACGAGGGTTTTGTCTTCAAAAGCCATTCTTCCACAATCTCCCTTGAAAAATAATTTTGACTCTCCATTCGCCGCACTCGGAAAGCGTTCACTGAGATTATGGTTCGGGCAAACACTGCATATATAAACAGTGCTTCACTCGTTCATTGAACGACGATCAGGACTTGAGGAACGGATTTCAACGCTCTGTATTATACAGGCATTTTTCATGAAGTGCAAGCATTTTTTATTGTCGTTCAGATGGTAGGGCTGTCATGCCTTCATCTCCCTTTTACATTCCATCATTAAAGCGGTACCCTGCCCCCCAGACCGTCTGCAGCCACTGCGGATGGGCAGGATCACGTTCCATCTTTTCGCGCAGCCGATTGATATGGACGGAGACGGTCGCCGTACTGCCCATGGCATCCAGCTCCCAGACGCGGTCATACAGCGTCTCCTTGCTGAAGACGACCTGCGGATGCTGCGCGAGAAAGAGCAGAAGATCAAACTCGCGTGCTGCAAGAATCACCTCGTTTCCCCCAAGAAATACGCGCCGCGTCTGCGGCTGAATCTCAAGCGCGCCAAAACGCAGGACAGCCGCATCTCCTGCACTGCCTTTGAGGCGCTCATAACGCGCAAGATGTGCCTTGACGCGTGCCGCCAGCTCACTCGGACTGAACGGTTTGATGATATAATCATCCGCCCCCAGTCCGAGTGCGCGTATTTTATCGACATCCTCAAGACGCGCCGAGACCATGAGGATGGGGATATCGTATGCTTTCCGAACATCACGGCAAATGGCAAATCCATCCGCCCCCGGCAGCATCACATCCAGCAAAAGCAGATCATAGTCCCCCGTCATGGCGAGGCGCTTCCCCGCATCGCCGTCCGCGGAAATATCGACGGCGAAGCCATCTGCTTCCAGATAGTCACGCTCCAGCTCGGCAATAGCAGCGTCATCCTCGACCAGCAGTATCTTCTTCATGCGTGTCCTCCTTTTTCTGAATTGGCAGCAGCAGGACGATGCGCAGCCCTCCCATAGGGGATTCCTCTGCCCGCACACTGCCGCCGAACGTCGTCATCATCCGGCGCACGATCGCCAGTCCCAGCCCGCTGCCGTCAGCGACATGGGTACGCGCTGCATCCGTGCGGTAAAAGAGGTCAAACAGCCGCTCCCGTTCCTTCTCGCGCACGCCAACGCCGTCGTCGTCACAGCGGATGGAGAGAAAATCTCCCTCATGAGAAAGCGACATACAGACGTGCGCTCGTTCCCCGCGGCGGTACTTCCCGCTGTTTTCCCATAGATTTTCGAGCACGCGGGCGAATGCACTGCGGTCAATGCGAATGTATGTCTGCTCCCTGTCTTCTTCCATCGACAGCTCAATGCCCCGCTCGCGAAAGTCCGCCGCATGTGCATCAACAAACGCATTGAGCCATGTCTGCGCCTCAACGACCTCCCATGTAAGCGGCACCTCGCCTGTCCCCGTGCGCAAAAAAGAGCGCAGCTGTGTGGTCAGCCCCTCCATCGTCACCGCCGCACGGGCGATGCGCTCAGCATAGGCGCGCTGCTTCTCCGGCGTCGCAGCGATCCCGTCGATCAGGCCGCTCGCATATCCCTTGACGGCGGTCAGCGGCGTTGCGATGTCATGGAGTACACCGATGAGGAATTCCCGCCGCCGTGCCTCCTCCTGTTCCTCCCGCAGGCGTGCGCGCCGCAGATCGCTGCGCATGGCATCAAAAGCGCGGCAGGTCGCCCCCACCTCATCACTGCCCATCGGAGGCATGGCATGGTCGAAATCACCATGCTGCATGGCAGCAGAGGCATCACGTATCGCAGCAAGCGGTGCAAGAATCTGCGCCGAAAGGAGGCGGGCAAGATAACGCCCGAGCAGTAAAATCCCTGCCGAGGTGATGACGATGAAGAAAATAAACACAGCGTTGATCACCGTCTCCCGCATCGGCGGCGAAATGCGCATCTCATCGTGATGCCGCATCATAGGAACAGCGCCTGCCCCCATGAAAACAATGCCGCTGCGGTCCCCCTCATAGCGAAAAAAAAGTCCCGCATCGTTCCATGTCAGTGCGGAGCCGCGCGCCCCGCATTCACGCATGACCGCATACCGAATGTCATCGGCATCTGCCCCATCGGTCAGATAGAGGAGACCATCCTGCACGATAGAGACGCGGACGCCTGCCGACTCCAGCAGATGAACGTCACGCTCAACATGATTCCATTTGAACTGCTTCCTCTCTGCGGCAGCACGCAGAGAACTCAGTGCAAAGGGTACAGAGAGATTTGTCCCCTTCTCCGGCCAGAGCAGTTCAAGTGCCTGCTGCTGCAGCGTTCCTGCATGGCGCAGTCCGCCAAGAAGCGCCGCACCGATGGCGACAAGGACGCAGATCGGTATGACGACCATCAGCGCATTGGTCAACAGGAGCTTTATTTTCAGCGACAAATCACGCAGGTGCATATCGACACCTCACTTTCATGATGCCATTATAATGGATTCAGAAGAAAAAATCCGCGCTGTCCGTCGATTTTTGAAAAAGTTTTACGCGTGTTTACACTTTGTTTAACTTTCTCCGATAGGATGTACCTGTCAGCAAAAATGTGACGAACAAAAGGAGGATTTCATCATGGAAGCACAGAAAATCAAAGAACAGGTCAAGGGCGTATTCAGTCCCGCACATCTGAAGAAGGCAGCAGCTCTCGCTGTTCTCGTCGGCGTCGCCACCGCCGGCACAGCCTACTTCCACTATCAGCAGGCCGAGGCACAATCCCTCATGAAGCGGCAGGCTCGCTCGGAAATGATCGCTGCTCAGGCAGCACAGCGAAACATTGTTCTGCTCGATGAGGACAAGGTGCGGTCGATTGCCGCCGACTCCATCGGAAAATCCGAGGCAGAGCTGACCTTCCGCCCACTCGAACTGAAGCTGAACGATCACGACGGCGATCGTGACCACGACCGCAAAGGGCACAAGAAGGGGAAGCACGGAAATCGGGACCACAGAGGACAACAGGCACAGTCCGCACCTGCTGCAGCGGCGCAGGACGCAGCGGCACCTGCCGTGCCTGCTGATCCTGCCGCACAGACAGACTTCCGCCCATTCTACAAGGTGAAATGCACGGCAAACAACATCACCTACAAGCTCCGCATCGACGCCGTGACCGGCGCACTCCTCGCGAGTGACGCTGATACAGACGACCATATTTTCTAAACAATAGAGGAATCGCATCAACGGGAGAGTCATGCACAGACCAATCGTCTCGCATGGCTCTCCCGTTTTTATATCCGCTAAAATAAATTCTCCTGCCGTTCGAGCCAGCTTTCCTGCCGCGCCTCATGGATACGGTCACCCTCCTCCGCATGGCCGATGAGAAAGGGGGATGCGGGATCGTGAGCGAGACGGCTGCGGCGCACACGTGCAGGATGCCTATTGGCGTAGCAGTAGCGGCAGAGATGCGGGCAGCTGTCGTATGCGCCGATGTCCGCGCCAAGATAGCAGCGACACTCCCTGCGCTGGGGCTGATAGCGCGGGAAGTGAATGCGCCGCCCAAGTGCCCGCTCATAGATGCGAGGGGTCATGCAGCCGCCCGTATCCGCCCCGTATAGAGCGAGTGCATCACCGCCGCCGCACGGATAGACGGTCATACCGCACCGCCGTGCCGTCTCAATGATAAATGCACCGAGCTCCATGCGCTCTGCGTGCGTGACATCACGTCCCTCGGGAAAGTTGCGGCGCGTCTTGGCATAGCGCGTGAGAAAGCTGATGACGACCACCTCCGTCTGCCCCGCCAGCTGCTCTGCCATCGCGGCAAACATTGTTCTGTGCCACGCCAGCGTATGATGTTCGTCAAGGATGATCGGATCGTAGCGCCACCCGACGGCGCGCGTTCCGAGAGCAGCCGAGAGCTGATGAAATGAACGCACAACTTCCTCCCATGGCGGAACATGGGGCTCAATATCCCTGCCATAGGGCGTGATGGTGACGTACCAGAACTGCCCGAACGGTGCGAGGAGATCCATATAGGGGAGCATCGGTGCGGGATTCTTCGTACAGAAGCCGATGAGGTCAACCACGCGCGGATCAAGGCGATAGCGCGTCACCTGCTGTGTGTCATAGGGATTACGGACACAGACCTCGCCCGCACGCAGCCGATTCGCCAGCCACGGCGCATAGAACGCCGGAATATCCGTACGCATGCCCGTGTTGAGTATCATCGTTCATCCCCCCTTTTTCACAGAATAACACGAATGGAAGGAAAAGGAAAATCCCCGGCTGCAGAAGCAGTCGGGGACAGTATTCTACATATTCTTAAAGATACCGAATATAAACGTAGATGTTCGAGACGATGATCGTGAACACCATGACCGGGAACGCGACCTTCATGAAGCCAAGGAAGGAGATCGGACGGCCGCGCTGTGCCGACATCGACGCGACAACGACGTTCGCACTTGCACCGATCAGCGTTCCGTTGCCGCCGAGACACGCGCCGAGAGCAAGCGACCACCACATCGGATCGAGGTTGCTGAGTCCCATCTGCCCCATATCCTGAATCAGCGGAATCAGTGTGGCGACGAATGGGATGTTGTCGATAAAGGCAGAGGCAAAGGCACTCATCCACAGAATGAGAATGGCGGTTGCCTCGACATTGCCGCCCGTCGCCTTGATCGCCTCAGCCGCAAGCATACGGATGACGCCCGTCTCTACGAGTGCACCGACAAGGATGAAGAGCCCGCCGAAGAAGAAGATCGCGGGCCACTCAATCTTTGAGAGCACCTTGACGATCGCGCCCTCATCGCGCGTCGCCGTGAGAAGGAGGAGGAGCCCTGCGCCCGAGAGTGCGACCGTCGCGGACTCAAGGCCGAGACTGCCGTGCAGGACAAAGAGCGTAATCGTGAGGAAGATAACGGCAAGGCACTTGCGCAGAAGAGCATGATCGGTGATCTGTGCGCCCGCAGGGAGACGCATGATCTTATCCTGCAGCTCCGGCTGGGTATGCAGGCCCTTATGGTAGAGGCCAATAAGAATGAATTGTACCAAGATAAAGATAATTATCGAGATCAATGTAAGGTTCTCAACGAACGCCATGAAGTCGAGCCCGACCGCACTGCCGATCATGATGTTCGGCGGATCGCCGATGAGCGTTGCCGTACCGCCGATGTTCGACGCCAAAATCTGCGAGATGAGATACGGCATGACGTCGACCTTGAGCTGCGATGTGATGCTGAACGTGATTGGCACGGTAAGCAGAACCGTCGTGACGTTGTCCAGAAGAGCCGAGCAGACCATCGTAATGGTCGAGAGGACGACGAGGAGCGCAATGGGCTGCGCCTTGACCTTCTGCGCCGCCCAGATGGCGAGGAAATTAAATAGCCCCGTCTCACTCGTAATATTGACGATGATCATCATGCCCATGAGCAGTCCGAGCGTATTGAAGTCGATATGGTGAACTGCGACCTCCTGATCGATGATCCCGAAGAGTATCATGAGCATCGCGCCAAAGAGTCCCACGATGGTGCGGTGCACCTTTTCGGAGATGATGAGCGCGTATGCGACGACGAATATGACAATCGCCACAATCGTTGCTGTTTCCATCATTACACATCCTTACTTCTCGTTATGAGAAATCCATCACGTCGCCGTGATAATCACCTGTCGGCCGCTGCGGCGGATCTTCAGCTTGACATTTGTCTCGCCCTCCTGCGCGAGTGCCAGCTTCAGCTCTAGCAGAGCCTTGCCGAGTTCTTCTGCCTGCGCGGCGCTGAGTCCCGCACGCGCGAGATCGGCGGGCGGTTCCTTTGCCGCTGCCGCCTGGGCGCGTTCCTCTGCCTGCCGCTCCTGACGCAGCATAGTCTCGGCGAGAGTTTCCTCTGCCTCGTGCCCCTGCATCATATCCTTGTCGGACAAATCTTTTGGTATCTTTGCCACAGCAAACCTCCTCCTGCCGTCCGTGGCACATAACACATCGAGAAAAAGAATGCGCTACTTGATTTTGCTCCACGTATCCTTCAGCCCGACGATGCGGTTGAACACTATATGATCCGGCGTAGTATCCGGGTCAACAACAAAGTAACCGACGCGCAGGAACTGATAGCGCATCCCTGCCGCTGTGAGACGGACGCTCGGCTCCACCTTCGCGTCTGTCAGCACCTCAAGTGAGTGCGGGTTGAGCGCCGCAATGAAGTCTGCCGGCTCCTCCTCGCCCTCCTCTGCCGTACGCAGTAGGCTGTCATAGAGGCGCACCTCCGCTGTGAGTGCATGCTCTGCCGCGACCCACTGGATCGTCCCCTTCACCTTGCGGTTCGCCGCCGTACCGCCGCTCCGCGTCTCTGGATCATAGGTACAGCGCAGCTCCGTGATCTCGCCCGCCGCATCCTTTACGACTTCCTCACAGCGGATAATATAGGCGTGCTTGAGGCGCACCTCGCCGCCCGGCTTCAGGCGGAAGAATTTCTTCGGCGCATCCTCCATAAAGTCTTCGCGGTCGATGTAGAGTTCGCGCCCAAAGGGCACATATCGCCGTCCTCCGTGCGTCGGGCTGTTCTCGGCGAGCAGATACTCCGTCTCGCCCTCAAGATAGTTCGTGATGACAAGTTTCAAGGGACGCAGCACCGCCATAATGCGCGGCGCGTTGTGGTTCAGCTCATCGCGTACACAGTGCTCAAGCATGGCGCTGTCCACCGTGCTGTTACTCTTGGCGACGCCGATCTCCTCGCAAAAGGCACGGATGGCTGCGGGCGGATAGCCGCGCCGCCGCATCCCCGAGATGGTCGGCATACGCGGATCGTCCCACCCGCGCACATGCCCCTCCTCAACGAGCTGGCGCAGCTTGCGCTTGCTCGTGATCGCGCCCGAGAGATTCAGACGTGCGAACTCGATCTGACGCGGCCGCTCCCCCGCAGGGAAGCCCAGTGACGTGAGCAGCCAGTCGTAGAACGGGCGATGCTCCTCGAACTCCAGCGTGCAGAGCGAGTACGTAATGCCCTCAATCGCATCCGAGAGCGGGTGGGCAAAGTCATACATCGGATAGATACACCACGCATCGCCCGTCCGATGATGAGACACATGGGCAATACGGTAGATCACGGGGTCGCGCATGACGAGATTCGGCGACGCCATGTCGATCTTGGCGCGCAAAACGCGTGCTCCGTCCGGAAACTCACCCGCACGCATACGCGTGAAGAGATCCAGATTCTCCTCGATCGAGCGCCCGCGGCACGAACTTTCCTTGCCCGGCTCGGTCAGCGTACCGCGATAGGCCCGGATCTCCTCCGCCGTGAGATCATCCACATAGGCAAGCCCCTTCTTAATCAGCTCGACTGCATATTCATACAGCCGCTCGAAATAGTCCGAGGCATAGAACCGCCGATCGCCCCACGAGAAGCCGAGCCAGCGGATGTCCTCCTGAATGGAGTCCACATACTCGACGTCCTCCTTCGTCGGGTTCGTATCGTCAAAGCGCAGATTGCAGAGACCATTGTAATCCTCAGCAACACCGAAGTTAAGGCAGATGGACTTTGCGTGTCCGATGTGCAGATAGCCGTTCGGCTCGGGCGGAAACCGCGTATGGATCCCCTCCGCATGTCGTCCCGCACGCAGATCTTCGTCGATGATATTTCGGATAAAATTTGATGTCTTTACATCCGCCATGTTCCTATCCCTCTGTCCGTATAATTCCATATCAATCGTTCTGTGCGCAGTACCGATCGATGTAAGCGCGCAGCTTTGCTACGCCCTCGGCAATCCCCGCCTGCGCAGGAAGGCTCGCAATAAAAGTGTCCACATAGCCACGTTCTACAATGCGGCGCAGCGTCCACATAAAGTTGATATCGTAAATCCACATGAGACGTACGATCTTGCGGTCTCCATTCGTACGCAGACGGTAGTAGTCCGCCTGTCGTCCTGCGGCAAAGTCCGCCACGAAATCGGGGCTGACCTCCTGCGCTGCGTCCGACGGGACGAAGTTCGGTGCCTTCTCCGCGCCCTCCGGCGTGAGGAACGGGAGGAGAACGCGATAGATGTCAAGCTTGTCCGCATCACGGATCACCTTGGCAAAAAACAGCTTGCGCTCATCTCTGGTCGGAGCAATTTCCTTTTTGTTGTGATATTTGATCGCAAAACGCACCGCCTCTGCATCCACATCGCTAAGCGGCGCGAGGATATTCTCCTCTGCGAGTACCTTCAGTCCGAGTTCCGCATGATCCTCCGACGCAGCATCGTTGAACGTCCGATAGCGGGCATACTGCCGAAACCGTCCAACATCGTGAAAGAGTCCGATGATCTCAGCAATAGCCATATCGTGCGCATGGCATCCAAGATGCTTGGCAAGTGCGCGGGCATGTGCCGTCACATAGCCGGTATGAATCTCCTTGAGCTGAATGCCGCGCATGACCTCGGGGTCATTCGTTCGGAAGGAACGCATATAGGAGACCATCCAGCGGTGCATCTCCGTCAGCATATCCTGCATCTGCGTTCTTCCTTTCACGTACACACCCCCAATCAGCCCTTTGCCGGTGCAGTATAGGCATCGTCAAAATCCGTTGCGACAAGCGTCGCCTGCACCTTTTCCTCCATATCATCCTGCACAACCAATCCTGCAATGATATTCACGGCAGGATGCGTCTGCGTATGGACATAGTGCACAGCCTCGTCCACATCGCACAGACTCATCTTTGGTCCTCCCGTAAGGTTGAGCACAACACCGCGTGCTCCTGTGATATCACGGTCAATCAAAGGGCTTTCAATGGCACGCTGCACTGCCTTTTGGGGTGTCTCATCCGTGCCGATGGCGAGCAGCGTGTCGCTGGATGTCCCTTGGCGGAATATCGTCATTACATCGGCAAAATCGACATTGATGACGCCTGTCGTCAGAATCAGCTCCGCCACGCAGCCAACGGTCTGGCGCAGGACTTCATCGGCAAGAGCAAAGGCGTCGATAAAAGACATCTTGCGATTCGGTGCGATTTTCAAAAGATTGTCATTGCGGATCGTAATGAACGCATCGGTCAGCTCCTGCATACAGGCAATTCCTGCCTGTGCCGTCTGCATCTTGCGCGGCATTTCAAAGTGAAACGGCGTCGTCACCACGCCGATGGAGAGGATCCCCATATCGTGTGCGATCTCTGCCACGACAGGTGCCGCCCCTGTTCCGAGTCCGCCGCCCATCGTCGCCGTAATAATGACAAGATC
Organism: Centipeda flueggei ATCC 43531; assembly: GCF_000160695.1. Lineage (GTDB taxonomy): Bacteria > Bacillota > Negativicutes > Selenomonadales > Selenomonadaceae > Centipeda > Centipeda flueggei. The sequence continues at coordinate 487,539 of NZ_GG694006.1, forward strand.
CGTTCCATCCAGCATCTTTCGGATGGCTCTTTCCTCATTGCGCGCCGCCTGCTCACCGATCTCGACGCGGCCGCCTGTGCCGCGTCCCTGTGTCAGTCTCTCCCCGATAGGCAGCACCGTAATCCCCTGCTTGCTCAGTGTGTTGAGCTGACGCAAATCAGAATTGATGCTGATGAGCATCATGTCAAGATCATAGTTCTCGCGCACATTGGACAGGATGTTGCCCCCGCCGCCGCCCACACCAACGACCTTGATCGAAATTTTGGGTTTGATGATTCCCTCGGTCGGCATATCACACCTCCTTATTGATCGCACTCTTTCGGTGTTGTCTGTGCCATAAAAGCACCACACAGCAGCAGCATACAGCCAAGCAGCTGTGCCATGCTCATCGCTTCATCGAGCACCGCCCATCCTGCCGCAGCGGCAAAGACAGCCTCCATCGACATGAGAATTGCCGCCTGTGTCGGTTCGACATACGACTGTCCCAGAATCTGACACGTATAGGCAACACCACAGGAAAGAATCCCCGCATAGGCAATCGGGAGTACCGCAGCAAAAAGTGCCTCCCATGTACAGGACTCAAAGAGTACGGCAAGCAGCGCACTGCCAAGCGTACAGATCAGCATCTCCATAAGGCACAGCTCGATGGCATCCACCATCTGCGCAAAACGGTCAATGAGCAGAATCTGCGCCATCCAGAAGAACGCACAGATAAAGACAAGCACATCGCCCCGGTTCAGCGTCGTTTCCCCGTAGGCGGAAAGAAAGTACACCCCTAGAAAAGCAAGCAATGCCCCGCCCCACTGCAGCCGTCCGATACGGCGTCCGAGAAGAACGGCGGCAAGCGGCACGAGTACGATGTAGAGCGTCGTGATAAACGCCGTCTTACCCGCTGTCGTCGAGAGGAGCGCCACCTGCTGCAGCGTCACGCCGACAAACATCGCCAGCCCGACGGGAATCCCGGCGCGAAAGCCCGAATGGAACGTGCCCGCGCGCCGCTGCGCCTTACGCTGTCCGCGATAGAGCAGCCAGAGCGCCGTCATGAACAGGGTCCCGAGGGCAAAGCGCGCTGCTGCATAGGTATAGGGACCAAGCCCCTCCATCCCGAGAATCTGTGCGACGAACGTCGTCCCCCAGAAGAAAGCCGCCGCCAGCAGCATCAAACTCCCACGCAGGCGCATCCTAGAGCACCTTTGACAGGAAGCTGCGCGTACGCTCCTCCTGCGGATGCTCGAACACCTCGCGCGGTGCCCCCGACTCAATGATGCGTCCCTCGTCCACGAAGAGCAGGCGGTCGCCTACCTCACGGGCAAAGCCCATCTCATGTGTCACAATAACCATCGTCATGCCCTCGTTAGCGAGGGCACGCATGACATCGAGCACCTCGCCGACCATCTCGGGATCGAGTGCCGACGTCGGCTCATCGAAGAGCATCACCTTCGGGTGCATCGCGAGAGCACGCGCGATGGCAACACGCTGCTGCTGACCGCCCGAGAGATTGTCGGGATAGGCATCCGCCTTCTCCGCCAGCCCCACGCGTGCCAGCAGCTCACGCGCCGTTTTCTCAGCATCGGCGCGTGCGATATGCTTTACCTTCATCGGGGCGAGCATGATGTTGTCGAGCACCGTCATGTGCGGGAACAGGTTGAACCGCTGGAACACCATGCCGACCTCTTCACGCACTTTATTGATGTTTGCCTCGCCCGAAAGTGTGATGCCGTCGATGGTGACCTCGCCCGCCGTCGGCTCCTCGAGATGATTCATGCAGCGTAAAAGCGTGCTCTTGCCGGAGCCGGACGGACCAATGATGACAACGACCTCCTTCTCCGCAATGGAGAGATCAATGCCCTTCAGCACCTCATCCGCGCCGAACGACTTACGCAGTTCTTTAATCTCAATCATGGACGCGGCACCTCCGTTCCAGATACGCGACAAAGCGCGAGATCGTCAGCGTCATCACGAGGTAGATCACGGCGACGCTCATCCAGATTTCAAACGACCCGTAAGTCTTCGCGATAATGAGCTGCCCGCGCCGCGTCAGCTCCTCAAAGCCGATGACGGAGACAAGGGACGAATCCTTCAGCATCGCAATAAACTCGTTGCCGAGCGGCGGAATGACGCGCTTGAACGCCTGCGGCACAATGATGTAGCGCATGGTCTGCAGCCACGTCATACCAAGTGAGCGCCCAGCCTCCATCTGCCCCTCATCGACCGACTGTATCCCCGCACGAAAAATCTCCGCCACGTACGCGCCGGAGTTGATGCCGCAGGCGGAGATCGCTGCGATGAACGGATCGATGCGCTGCCCCGTGATCACAGGAAGGGCAAAGTAAAAGAGGAAAATCTGCACGAGCAGCGGCGTGCCGCGGAAGAACTCCACATAGACCTCCGCCAGCATCCGCAGCGGGCGCAGATGCGAGATGCGCGCCACGCCCACGATCAGACCGATCACAAAACCGATCGCTGTCGAGAGCACCGTGATCTGAATCGTCACTCCAGCACCGACAAGCAGGAGCGGGAACGAATTAACCACGAGATTCATATCGAAATTCATAAACTCATCCATTCCGTCAATAGTACGACGGCATAAACAGCCGTCTTAAGGAAGCATTGATCAATTCAGCGCCATCATCTTGACGCATCTTGTTTGCCCGCACGTCGGCGAAATATCCTCCACAGAGCACCATTCTGCCTCCGTTTTTCCACCGCGTTCGGACGAAAAACCTGCGCCAATCTGACGACCTTCATTTTATCAGTGATTCCTTAAATATTATATTTCAATCCCCCTGCGCTGTCAATAAATTCACGCTCTTTACAGCTGTTGTATTACGTTAATTCACATTCCCAAATCTCACGGCACATTTCTCTGTTTTTGTCCCATTCATTGTAAGGTTCACTCTTCGTTCGATGAAATCCAAATTTATCATAAAGATGGCGTGCAGGCTTTAAGAGATCGAGTGTCCCCAGAAAGAGCTGGCGGTAGCCTTTTCCGCGGCAAAAAGAAATCGCCTCCGCCAGCAGACGATTTCCAAGCCCATGTCCCTGCACATCCATATCTACGCCGAGCCAACGCAGCTGTGCCCGATTCGCTCCCTTTTTGATGACTGCGATATCACCGACCATCTTCCCATCCAGTTCGGCAATCCACATCTGACTGCCCTCCACGTCATCGTAGAGCTCCGCCATCCCGCGCAGCATCTCCTGTTCATAAAATCCGTTAAAGCCATACTGACGCTTATAGAGCTCATATTGAAAATAACAGACCTTGCTTGGATCTCCCGGCTGATAGGTACGAAGCATGATGTCACTTGCCATCTTCTCATCCCCTTTTTATTTGAATAGATAAACTAAATTTCCCCCATAAGCACACGAAAGATGCTGCTTATGGGGGACTGGGGTCGTTTACAAGTCAATATTGACCCATGGATATATGGTTACAGCTTCTTGGACAATGCCTCGATGTTGTCCGACATAGCCTTTGCCTCCTCAACCGAGGCACTGATCTCCTTCATGTTCGCCGCCTGATTCTCAATCAGTCCGTTGATGGACTTAATGCGCTCGGCGATATGACTTGCGGCCTTCTCCATGGATTCGAGTGCCTCGAAGATCTTGCTTGCGGCATCGCGGCTGCTGTCGGCAAGTTTTCTGACCTCCTCCGCCACAACGGAGAAGCCGCGCCCTGCCTCGCCCGCGCGTGCCGCCTCGATAGAGGCATTCAGTGAGAGAAGGTTCGTCTGTTTTGAGATCGTCATAACGAGCTCGGACATCTTGAGCGTGTTCTCCGTCTGTCCGCGCGTATCCTCTGCAGCCTTCGTGATCTCCTCCTGTACGTTTGAGATCTCCATCGTGCGCTCCATCGTCCGGCTCACGCTCTCCGTGATCGTATCAATCGACGCATACAGGCTGCTGAGCATCGTCTCAAGCTCGCCGTAGAACTTTTCCTTCTTTTGTGCGGTCTGATCCAGCACCTCCGATTTCCGCTTTTCCTCGTCGATATCGACAAAGACACCGATGATCTCCTCCGGATGCCCGCTCTTGTCGCGTACAACATTGCCGGACGCATGGTACCAACGATAGCTGCCGTCATGAACTTTGAGACGATAGTCTGCATTGTACTGCGTATGGCCCGTGAGATCCCGAATGCAGGCGTTGAAGGAGGAAAACGTTCCATCCACATCGTCCGGATGCAGACGCGAGCTCCACGACTCGATTGTGTTTGGGAAGTCCGACGCGTCACGGAAGCCGATCATACGGCGGAACTCATCCGACCAGATTGCATAGGCAATGCTGAAATCTGGATTGATCTTCATGTACCACATACCGGATTTGATTGCCTCGTTGACCGTACGCAGACGAAAGCGCTGATACTCAAGCTCCTCGTTCACACAGTCGATCAGTGCATTCAGCTCTGCGGCGTATGGTTCGCTGTCATGCAGCTTTGAGAACAGCTCATTCTTCTCATGCCCCGCAATAATCCCCTGAATCTTCCCTGCAAAATCCTGTGTATCACCGGCAGCGGCACTATTCTTGTCCAACATTGCATTCCCTCCCAAAAGCATTACGCCCCATATTAGTTTTATTGTACCATACCCCTCCATATATGCAAGCCCTAATGCGTACACATATAAAAATTCCCTCGGACATTTTTTGCCCGAGGGAATTTTCACCAATCGTATGCTGTCAGAACTGATAGCGCACGCCGATTTCGGCATAGCGTGCCGGCTGAGGATAACGAGTCCCGCTGTAGGAGGAGTATGCCTGATTCGTTGCATTGCGTAGACGCGCATAGATCGTCCCACCATCTGCGAAGTCATACCCCGCGTTTAACTCAAATGCTGCATAGCGGCTGCGCCCATAGTACTGCTTGGACAGGCCACTTGCCATCGTGCCGAGGACATTCACGTGCCAGCGGCTATTGTTGTAGTGCACGCCGATGCGCCCGCCATTCGGCTGATTGTTGTTGTTAAGATAGCGTGATGCAGCATCATTGCTGCCTCGGGCTTCAATTCCTGTATAAGAATAACCGAGATCGTAACTCCAGTTCGCATTGACCCTCTTCTTAAAGAGAATCTCCATGCCGCGCTTCTTCTCATGCGCAATATTAGCGACATGACTTGTAAGAGTCAGGGAATCATAGTACCAATGAATCGCATCACTTAGCTTCGACTGGAAGAAGTCCACACTAAGAGAAGTACGCGCATCGAAGTTGTGGGATATGCCAAGCGACTCCGTATGCCCGCTCTCCGGACGAAGGTCTGGATTGCCATACATACTCCACCCAATATTGTTATAAAACAAATCATCTGCCGTCGGAGCCTTGTAGACACGTCCCCATGAGGCGTAGACGCGCGTCTTCTCATCCGCATTGTAGTTCACAGCAACTTTGGGTGAACTGTGTGAGCCGAATCTGCTGTGATGGTCGAGACGTACGCCCGGTACGAGTACCCACTTATCCCCGAGACGGATCGTATCCTGCACATAGACCGCCTTATTCGTGATCTTCTTATTGCTATACCCGCCATTGGCAACATTTGTCGAATGACTCGTACGCCACTCCAGTCCTGCTGCAAGCGTGTGATCCTTGCCCAGCTTCCAGCTGTTCTGATACTCGCCTCCCTGCACGCGTGTATCGTATTTCCCGCTGAAGTCCACGGACTTAAAATTGCCATAGCAGCGCAGATACCCCGGCGTTCCCGTCCCCTCCTTGAAATTATAGGAGGCAGATACCGTATTATAAATTGCATCATGATGCGACGAAGGAAGAAAATTATAATAGGAATTTGCATCAATCGTCCGGTGCAGTACCGAGAGTGTTAGCGATTGACGCGGATCGATCCGATGATCAAGGCGCAGAGAAAGGCTGTTGTTCGCATAGTCGCTGCTTGGCATCCGATGCGTCTTTCCATCCGTCCCCTTATACCTCATGTAGCTGCTGCGGTCAAGCCCCGCTGTGAGCTGCCAGCTGAGCTTCTCTGCGGTTCCCATATGTGAAAGTTCATAGCTGTGCGAGCCCCACGACCCTGTACGCAGGTCCAGCTCTGTCTCGTTCTTCACGGCACGCTTCGTGATGATGTTGACGACCCCGCCGACGGCATCTGAGCCATAGAGCGCCGAGCCGCCGCCCTTGACAACCTCAATGCGCTTGATATCCTTCACCGATGGGATCATACGAAGGTCGACACCGGCACGTCCGTTCACAACGCCCTGATCGTTGTTCAGACGCACACCGTCTACCATGACGACAACACGATCATCACCGTTTAGGCGCACATACTCCTCCCCGCTTGCACGATCAACAACAACGCCGTTGACGTGTTCGAGGGCTTCTGAGGCACTCCGATAGTGGTTCTGCTCGATCTCCTGTGCCGTAATGACCGCAACGTTCGCCGGTGCCTGACGCACGCTCAGCGGTGTCCGCGTCGCGGTGACGACGGTCTCTCCCAGTGAATGCTCATCCGCAGGTTCGCCTGTATCTGAAGCGAACGCATGTGCCCCGCCTAGAGACATCATACCCAAGGTCAGTGCGGCTGTCACAGGCATGCAAAGATGTTTTTTCATTGAAAAATTCCTCCTATAGCGCATGGAAGCACCGGTCATTTCAACAGTATCCCAATGCTCTGCGCTGAACACGCACATTCTGCATAAACGTTTCACGCGAACGATGCAGGAACTCATGTACGAGCCACTGCGGCTGCAGCGTCTCCACGATGCGGCGCACCGCATCCGTACGAAACGGCTCATGCCGATCTACGTGAAGCACGTACGCCATCGCCTCCTCCCAACGCAGTGAGCGGTGCTCTCCCGCATGACTGCGCATCATCTCTCGCGTATATGTCCCCGAAAGGGACTGATGCAGGTGGATGCCATAGATTCGCCGCCCCAATTCCCCTAAATTACGACAGCGTTTCTGCACGTATGCCGCACCATCCGCCTCATCCCGCAGGTTGGGATCCGTATTCATCAGGTGCCCAACATCCAGCATAAATCCCGTATGCGGGTAATCCACCTGCTCGATCAGCCGTACGGCAAGCTGGGGTCGGCAAAAGGTCAGCCCCGGCCACCAGAGATTTTCAAAAAGCAGGGTGCAGTCTGTCGGCATCTCCGCAACAAACTGGTTGACCAGTGCAATTGCAGCTGAAATCACATCCTCATCCGAGGCGGAAAACTGCCGTGTATACATCTCCGAGGTCCGGTTATGGGCAACGTGAAAAACAACGTACTGAGGCTGACAGGCTGCTGCCTGACGCAGATTTGCCTTCCATCCTTCGATCCAATCGGCGACATGCAACGTACCGTAATAGTCACGAATATTCTCCTCACTGCCGAACTCCGCCATGAGTGCAGCACGGTCACCGCGCCAAAAATCCAGCCAGGCAGGCCAGAACATGAGGTGAACCCCCCAGATGAGCTCAGACGGGAACATCGCGCGGTTCCACGGCGCACAGAGCATAAACTCAATGCCGTCAAGATCCAGTTCCTCTATCATGGCAGGAAGGGCATCTGTATCTCCGTGAAGAATATGTTGCACATCGCAGTCCGCATTGGACAGGTTCGTCAATTCAAGCATGATCAGAACCGATAACGGCAGCTCAGGAGATAGTTGATGGGTGCCGTATGGTATTCCGCTCCTGCATGCGAAGTGCTGTCGAACCGATCCAGTACATTGTCGATGCGAAGACTGATCTCGCTGCGCTCGTCGGGTGCATAGCTCGTATTCCAAGTCGTGAGCAGATATGGCTTCGTCCTGTAGGCAGGTTTTGCAGACGGCAGCTGCACGCGTCCCGCCAAATAGGAGGCAGAAAGATCGGATGTCCATTTCCCACGCTGATAGGAAATCCCGCCCGTGAGCTGAATGCGTCCAAGGCTGCGCTCCCAACCGAGATGTTTCTTGGAGTTATTGATCTGCGGATCCTGCAGTGTCACACCCCAGCGATAGGAAAGTCCATGCGTGCCGTGAATATCATCCGAGACCTCCAGCCCAACATTACGAAACTCTTCGTTGGTATACTGGTACCTGTTCGATGGGAGCAGGCGTGCAGAGATATTGTCCCGTACGCGCATATAGAAAATGGCCGTCTTCCAGCTGTGCGTACCCTGCTTTTTCTTCCAGCCAATCTCATAGTTGACACCCTTCTGCGGATGCAGGTCAGGGGCAGCATGCTGCCGCCCATTGTCCGCATACATCTGCGAAAACGTAGGCATGACGAATGACTGCGTGATATTCAGATAGGCACTGCTGCGTGCGCCGATCTTGTGCAGCCATTGTGCAGATGCACTGAGGTTGTGGTAATTCTGATTGCGCGCTGCTCCCGTCGTCCATGTTTCACGCAGTCCGAAGATCCCTGTGTTGCGCGCATCAAAACGCTGCTCCCACTGTCCGAAAAGGGCCCAGTTACTGCGTGCATATCGTGCGGAAAATGCCGAAGCATTTGTTGGCAGTGCCGCATAGATCTCGTGAGCAAGATCCATGCCGACGACAGCGGATGCTTTTGCATGCGGCTTCCATGTGCGCTGCACATCGAGTCCATACATCGTATTCTTTTCGCGCGTATGATAGGGCGCATTCGGCGTATGGATAAATGGATTGTCTCGAAACTGAACGACCCCCGCATAATCCAGCGTCCCTGTATTGAAGAAAAGATTCGCTTTCCACGCACGATCGTGATAATTCAGCTGGGTAATGTACTGTTTTGTCTCATACTTGCGCCGATTGATCGGTGTACCTGCATGAAGCCCATAGGGATTTGAGTGGCCTGTATCGACAAAGGTAACGGTACGGGCATATGTCCCCTCCGTCTCATAACAGCCGAACTGAAAGTCCATGCGCGGGCTGATGTGATAGGTCAGCCCCGTATTGCGCTTGATGATGTCGCTGATATCCGTACGCGCTGTCCCGTGAAAATTGGGAACGGCATAGTCCGTATCAGTAACTCCATCTCTGCGCCCCCATTTGTCTGCATTATAGTAAAATCCAAAACGTTCATCACCGACAGAGATGCCATAGCTGCGCTGACCGTAGTTGCCGAAGCCCGCATGCACCTCATTGGGCAGGGTTTTCTTCGTGATGATGTTGACGACGCCGCTCACTGCATCACTGCCATAGAGCACAGAACCGCTCCCCTTGACCACCTCGACGCGCTCAATGCTGCCCGTGGGGATCTGATCCAGGTTGTACTTGCCGCGCCATGCAATCGGATTGCCGTTCATAAGAACGAGAACACCGCCCTTGAGACCGCGCATGTTCAGCTCATTGGTCATACTTCCCATGGCCGCGCCATTCGGGCCAAAGGATGTATACGCAAACCCATTGACCTTAGCCAGGACATCAGATGCCGTTACCGCCCCGCTCCGTTCGATATCGTCGGCCGTGATCGTCACCGTCGCAGCAGGAACATCAACATCACGTTTTTCTGTCCGCGTCGCCGTCACCACAGTCTCGCCGGCACTGTGCATCGTAACATCCTCAGCAGCAGGAGTCACCACATCCGCCGCATAGACCTGCCCCGCCTGTGCGGAGAACAGTACTGCCGTCACCAGCATTCTCTTGTTCCATATCTGCATCGCCATCCTCCTTTTACCAGGACAGTCACCAATACGAATATTTCCATCTCCTCATCAAGTCAGCCGGAAATGAAAAGTCCACGGAAAAACGCCTCTGCGTCCGTTGTCGCCCGGATTAAACTGGAATCGGTACCCCGCCGCAATCGCCGCTCGATCCATCGCCGTATACCCCGAGGAGGATGTGAGCTGGACAGACTCGACCGAACCGTCGGCAGCAACGAGTATCTTGACACTGACCGAGCCTTCGATATCATCTTCGATAAGCTCAGGGGGGTACTCGGGTTTTGCCTCTGCCCGCAGGCTTGCCGCCACACGCTCGGCCGGCGGGGCGGGCGGTGCAGACGTTCCATTCGTCTCTCCGCCGCCCGCAGTGCCCGCCGCGCTCCCATTCGTTGTTCCTGCAGCATCGCCTTTACCGTTTGAATTGCCTGTCGGTGCGCTGCTGCCGCTTGCCGCCGTTCCATCCGTCCGCAGCGCTGCCGTGGGATTCGTCTGTGCCGCTGTCTCCTGTGTCGTCTCGGGCGGCAGGGTCTTGTCCGCGATCACAACATCGCTCACCGCACTCACCGCCGCAGCGGGCGCAGCATCGCCCGCATCCGCCGCGGCAGGCCCTGCATCATAGAGTGTGACCTCCACCGGTGTCCCTGCATCCTGCGGTGCAGCAATCGAGAACAGCCCCAATGCTCCCGCTGCCAATAGGAGAATCACATGCAGTGCCAGGGACAGGCTGAGTGCCGTATATGTTCCCCTCTTTTCCTCCATTACCGTATCCATTTCACCCCTCCAGTTTCACACGATGCCGCAGCAGATACAAGAAATACGGTGTGCCGATAAACGCCGTCATGATGCCGACGCGAATCTCCATCCCCGTGATGAGAATTCGCCCGACAGAGTCACAAAGCACAAGAAACACTGCCCCCGCGAGAAGGCTCGCAGGAAGCAGACGCCGATGATCGGGTCCGACAATGAGACGCATCATATGCGGCACAACGAGTCCGACAAAGCCGATATTGCCGCTGATACAGACCCCCGTTGCTGTAGTGAGTGCCGCAAGCACGAGAAACAGCAGGCGAAACGGCGTCACGGACATCCCCGCCGTAAGCGCCTCCACATCACCGAATGCAAGGAGGTTCAGATGCCGCGCAAGAAGCAGCATCACCGATGCACCAATTCCAATGGGCGCAATGCCCAAGAGGACGTGATCCCAGCGGCGATAGTCGAGCCCGCCAATCGTCCAGAAGAGATACTGCTGCATCTTCTGCTCATTGACAACCGTGAGAATGGCCGCCGTACACGCGGCAAGGAACATCCCCACCACGACGCCCGAGAGAAGCAGCGTCATAACGGGAATCCGCCCGTGGCGCATGGAGAGTGATACCGTCAGCCCCACCGCGAGCATTGCTCCGACAAAGGCAAAGGCTGGGAGCAGCAGCACACTCGATGCGCTGATCCCGATGCCGATGGCAAGCACGGCACCGACTGATGCACCGCTCGATACGCCAATGATGCCGGGATCGGCGAGCGGATTGCTGAAGATCCCCTGAAGCACTGCACCCGAGATGCCAAGCCCCGCACCGACTAAGAGTCCGACGATGGTGCGCGGCAAACGGATGTGCAGAAGCACTGCCTCCTGCTCCGGTGTGAGGATGACGTGCGGAAGAACTGGAAGCCCAACAGCATGAGCGAAAAACGCGACGACACATTCCACGCTGATGTCATACTGTCCTGAACACAGTGACAGAATAATGACGGCAAGAAGTGCCGCCAAAAGTACGACAAAGACCATACCGTTCTTCACTCTGGCACCTCCCCCTCTGCTGAAGTACCGAGGATGATCTGAAGCAGTGCCGTTTTCTCCGCACTGCTTCCGCCCGCCTCTGTATAAACCTCCGTATGATGCGTCAGCGGGTTCTCGGCAACCCGCACGGGAGCCCTGTACGCTCGTGTCAGGAGGGCATCTGTCAGCACATCACGCGGCGCACCGTCCGCGAGAAGTTCACCGCCTCCGATGAGGAGCAGGCGCGAACAAAACCGCGCCGCGAGACTCAGCTCGTGCGCAACGAGAAGCACCGTCTTTCCTGCCCTGCACAGTTCACGGCAAAAGCGGAAGATCTCCTCCTGATAGATCACATCGAGTCCCGTCGCCGGCTCATCGAGAAAGAGCACGGGCGTCTGCTGGGCAAGCACCTTTGCGAGCAGGACGCGCTGACGCTGCCCGCCCGACATCGCATGGAGCGGCTGATCAGCAAGTGCTGCAACGCCCGTATACGCCATGCACGCTGCTGCGATGGCACGATCTTCCTCCTTTTCCTGCTGCCACCACGAGAGGTAGGGATAACGCCCCGCCAGTACGACATCCTGCGCCGTATAGTCGAAAGTAATTTCTCCGCCCTGCCGAAGATATGCCGCCCGTCGTGCAAAGTCACGCGGTGAGAGCAGACCGATCGGCAGTCCCATCAGTGTCACATCCCCTGCGAGCGGCGGCAGAATGCCGCGCATGGTCTTCAGCAGGGTGCTTTTCCCAGCGCCGTTTGGTCCAATCAGTCCGATGATCTCCCCTGCCCTCACAGAGAAGGATACATCGTCGAGAATCACCTTGCCGCGATACCCGGCATAAAGGTTTTCGACGCGAATGATTTCCTCCAACATCGTTCCCTCGCTGTTCAGTCCACTGCCGAGAGGTGCTCATCTGTGGACTGCTGAAATGCGTCACCGTAGACACGGTATGCAATCTCCTGCACGCCAAAGACGAAGTCCTGCGAACAGTTGTAAATGTATCCCTCGAAGGGCTCCGCAAACGCCTTATTGCGGATTGCCTTCATCGTCTGCAGCGACGGATCATCCAGATACTCTTTGCGAAACGCATCGACATCGTACTTTCCGTTGTCGTTGTAAGTCGGCAAAAAGAGGATATCCGGATTGATCTGCACGAGCTGTTCCTTCGTCATGATGTTAAAATCCCGAATTCCCAGCTCTGCACGTCCATTGATGACCCCCGCATAGTGACACGCCTCATCAAAGCTGCTCCCGAGCCCGCCGTACCCCTTCATGATTGAGATGAGCACCACGCGCTTACGATCTTCCTGCGGAATCCGATCCACCTTCTCCGCAATTGCAGTGAGCTTGTCGTTCATCATGATCTGCAGGCGTGCACCACGCTCCGGAACCCCCGCCGCTGCTGCGAGCAGCGTGATCGTCTCACGGATTTCCGCGAGATTCTTGGCCCCCTTGCAGACGACCACTTTCAGTCCCGCCTCGCGCAGAGACGGCACAATGGAGAGGTCCCCCCAATCCGGTACAACGACGAGATCCGGCTGCAGTGCCATGATCTCCTCCACTGTCGGATTTCCAATACGATTTGGAACGGCTTTTACGAGTTTCGTCACATTCGAGCTCACAGGATCATCGAGCAGCTGGTTCACCGCCGCCATGCGCTCTGGTTCAACCAGGCCGAGCATCACTTCGTCCGTACTCATCGAAAGTGTCAGGATGTGCTGCGGCGGCGCAGGAAAATCAACGGCTGTCCCCTCTGCATCCGTAACTGTGTATGCGGCGTTTTTCTCCGCCGTATTGTTCGGCTCACTGCATGCCGTGAGCAGCACGCTCAATACACATAGGAGAGCAGCCATCAACCTTTTTTGAAACAACAGCGATCTTCCCTTCCATCAATTTCATATGAATTATAGCATAAATATTGTTTGCTATTTATTCTATGAGATTAAATTTTTTCTGTAGAATATGTCCATTCCATAGTGTCTCCTCGATGTGGCGCGCTCCGCGCAGTCCCATAAATGGAGCATCCGAAAGGTGCAGGGCATCCTGCACGGGATAGGCTGCGGGAAAATACGCCGCCGTGCGCGGGTTGATGTGTGCGGACTCGTTGCTGCTGCCGATCAGAAGCCCCCCATCCAACCCGTTGAGGAGCTCCCGGATGCGCACGACATCCGTCTCACCGAGGATCTCATCTGCAATCGGAGCTGCTGTCGGCACGCCCTCAGCGTCCGCCGCAACGGCGAGATGACAGACATCTGCCCACTCCGTACGCAGTGCCTGCGCGATCCCCCAAGCCGTGGAGCGGGGGGCGCGGATGAGTGCCGTCTCATAGCGGAGTTCTCCCCAAAGGCTTTTGCACTCGTTGATGCGCAGGAAGTCCTCGCGTGTAACGCGCGTGATCTCCTCTTCCGCAGCATCGGCACGGGGGGCGGGCAGCACACGTCCGATCTCTGCAAGCCACTTCCGCGTTCCCGCGCGGCCGTAGGGAGGCAGAGGTGCAATGCAGGGCATGCCGCAGATCTCCGCAAGCAGACGGGCGGCACCGCCCCCGAGTTCGTCATGCACTACAATATTCAGCGATGCCTGCGTCAGACCGCTCAGATCTGCAGCGGACATATCACATCCCAGAACGGCATTCACACGGTATCCCGCCAGTGCAAGGAACCGCATGAGTTCGTGCGCGTCGTTCTCCCCGTTGTAGTAGGCACTCGTCATGCCGATGAGATTGACGGCATTCGCCTGCCCCGCACGCTGCTCAGGCAGAAATGCCGAAAGCACGGCACACGCGGCCTTATCCCAACCATCGGCAAAACTCCCTGAGAGACCGCTGCTGTCCAGCACGGCGACCGGACAGGAGAGCCCTGCCCCGCGCGCAATCGCCTCAATATCGTCACCGATGAGACCCGCTGCACAGCTGCTGATGATCGCGAGCAGCGGAGGCGGCTCCGCCGCATAGGGTGCGAGTGCCTCACTCAGATACTCCTCTGCGCCGAATACAATCGCATCATTATCCAGCTGCGTGCAGATCATACGGTGTGAGATCGTGCTTTGGCTGTGCTCAATATGCCGCATCGCAAAGAAATAGCACCAGAGAGGTCCGTTGACGACAATGACAGCATCCCGCAGCCCTGCAAAAAAGGCCGATGCGCCTGCAAGCGCACAGGTATCCGTGCACATACAGACATCGTCGAAGGATTTCTCCCGCTCACCCATAGATCAGCCTTCCTCTGCTCTCATGCCGGTGCAGTATCTGCCGCATATCGTCCAGCAGACGACGCTCCATCGACCATCCGACCGACGGCAGCAGTGCGAGGAAAAGCTGGCGCAGCTTCGCATCAACGAGTTCATGTGTTGTGAGGACGAAGTTTGCCGCATGCAGCATCTCATCCGCTGCCGCATCCCCCTCGTAATAGATGGGGACATCGGTCAGACACCGCAGTGCCTCCTCCATCACTTCACGCCGTGCGGGCATAAAACAGTCCAGCAGCACGATTCCGGACAGCGCAACGCCGGCCTTGTTCAGCAGGCGCAGGATGATTTCCGGCTGAAACCATGTAAGGTCGCGGCCAATCGCAAGCCCGCATCTGCGCCCCGCGAGATCAGCGCGCGCCTTCTCGACAACTGCGGAAAAGGATGCCTCCTCTGATGCGATGGCACGCTCTGCCGCCTCCTCTCGGTGACAGAGCGCGCCGACACGGCGCAGCCAGATCTTTGTCTCCTCCGCGCCGACGGCATAGACATCGGCGAGATACGGTGTGCCGAAACGCTCATGCATATGCTCTGCAAGCTCCGCCAGCTGCCCCTGCTTCTCGTCATCCATCCGGCGTCCGAGGAGAATGATGAGCTCCGCCTCCGGCACCGCCTGCATCTCATCGAGCGCGAGATACGACGGGAACTGCGCCGTCACCTTGAGATCGAGCAGGGCAAGCAGCCGCCGCAGCTCCTTCGCATATTCTCCGTGCATTCCCCCGCAGTCACCGAGGAGGGCAACGGTTCCCGGCTTTCGCTCTGCGGGGTGCATGAAGCGGTCCACGAGCGCACGCGCAGCATCGAGATACCCCGCATAGTACTCCCCATCGAGGAAGCCATGCGCAGACACCGCCATAACGGGAATCCCGAGCTCCGTCTCCATCTCCTCCGCGATCGCCTTCGTATCATCACCGATCACGCCGCTGACGCAGGAGTTTGCGATGAATACGGCCTGCGGGTGATACTTCTCTGCGGCAAAGCGAATGCACTCCCGCAGTCGGTCCTCGCCGCCGAAAATCGCCTCGCTCTCGCCAAGGCCGCTCGTCAGGAGCGGCACGGGAGAGAGACGTACGGAGGTCCCCGCTGCCGTCAGCCGGTGAAAGCTGCTCACATCCATGCCGTGCGCAATATGCGCGCACGGACGCGGGCTGTGAAAGACAACGAGTGCCCCCCGCACGAAGGACAGCGCGCGCCAGACACCCGGCATGCTGCAGCTGCAGTTCGTCCGGCGGACGCCGACCCGCTTGACCTCAATCCCCATAGCGCTCCACCATGTCCTCAAGCTCCTCGAACTCCATCGGCGTCGGAACGGTCAGCATCTCATTCGTATCGATCGCCTGCGCGAGTGCCGTATAGTGCTGCGCCTGCTCCGAATCCGGCGCATAGGCGATGAGCGTCTGCCGATGAATCTCTGCCTCATGCACAGCGCGCGACCGCGGAATGTAGGTAATGAGCTGCGTGCCGATACGCGCAGCAAATGCCTCGAGCAGCTCTCGCTCGCGCAGGACATCCCTGCCGTTGCCGATGATGCCGCCGAGCTTCACCGCACCGCGCTCGGCAAAACGGCGCACGCCCTTTGCTATATTGTTCGCCGCATAGAGCGACATGAGCTCACCCGAGGAAACAATGTATATCTCTGAGGCATAACCCTCACGGATGGGCACGGCAAAGCCGCCGCAGACCACATCGCCGAGGACATCATAGAGAACGACATCGAGGTCATCAAACGCATGCAGTGCCTTGAGGCGCTCGAGCGCCACGATAATCCCGCGCCCCGCGCAGCCGACGCCGGGATCCGGCCCACCGGCCTCAATGCAGCGAATGCCGCTGAATCCCTCATGCACGAGATCTGCGAGCGTCAGCGCCGCTCCCTTTTTCTCCCGCTCCAGATCGAGGATCGTGGAGGGTGCAATACGACCGAGCAGAAGGCGCGTCGAATCATTCTTCGGATCACAGCCGATCTGGCAGACGCGCCGTCCCATGCGGGAGAACGCGGCGGATACATTTGCGGCTGTCGTGGACTTGCCGATGCCGCCCTTGCCGTAGAAGGCAATTTTTTTCATAGGATCACCTTATTCCACAGCCGTAAGAAACTCATGCCGTGACTGTTTGAACTCGTCGCCGTAGAGAATCCACGCCGTCTCCTGAATACCATACACAATGTTCTGCGAGAGATTGTAAACGTAGCGCGCCCACGGATGTCCGATCTGGCGCTCCCGCACGGCAGTCATCTGCGCGAGCGAAGGGTCCTCCAGATACTGACGTCCGTAATTCTCCTCATTGGTCGCGCCATCTTCATAGCTTGGGAAAAAGAGATAGTCTGGATTCGCTGCGACGAGCTGCTCCTTCGTCATCTCCTGCCCCATGCGGTTGCCTGCCGCCGCCTTGGCGTTGATCGAATCCGTACAGCGGCAAAGCTCGTCAAAGGTACAGCCTGCGCCGCCGTAGTTCACCATGATGGAGATGAGTGCAATGCTCCTATGCTTCTTCTCCTCCGGAACCTCTGCCACCTTCGCACGGATCTCGGCGAGCTTTTCCTCCATCATGCCGACGAGTTTCTCCCCGCGCTCCACTTCGCCGATAGCCGCTGCATAGAGTCGGATATTATCGTGAATATCCTCTATTGTCGCAGCGGACTTGCAGACGAGAACCGGCACGTTCAGCTCGCGGATGGCATCGATGTTCTCACGCGGCATCCACGGCGTCACGACGACGAGATCCGGATGCAGCGCCGCAATCTGCTCGGCTGACGGACTGCGGGGGATGACCGTCAGAATCCGGTCACACACCCACGGAATATTCGTATGTTCCCGATCGGCGAGAGATTCATTGATCGCCGCCATGCGCTCCGGCTCCACAAGGCCAAGCATCAGCTCATCCGTACCAGCACTGACGGTCAGGATCCGCTGCGGCTTATGCGCGATCGTGATGACCGTGCCCTCCACATCCGTAACCTGATAACCCCCTCCCTGGTTATTGGAAAGGTCAACGCAGCCCGTGAGAAAGCATACGGTGAGAATCGCTATGAAAAAGGACATGAGTTGATTTTTGCAGCTCATACGGTCCCCTCCGAACGCTCCTCGAGATCGCCCTCAATGGAAAGATAGAGACTGCGCACCTCTGCAAGAGTTTCCTCGGATGTGTTCCACAAGCCGCGCTGCTGTGCCTCGAGCAGTGTCTCCGCCATGCGGTGAAGCGCCCACGGATTGACATCCTGCATCCACTCCTGCATGCCCGCGTCCAGCACATATTTGCGCGCGTAGCCCTCATACATCCAATCCTTCATCACGCCGCTTGTCGCATCCCATTGATAGCTGTGCGCAAGATAGTTCGCGAGATCAGAGGCACCCTTATAGCCGTGCTCCTTCATTCCCTCGATGAACTTCGGATTCATCGCTTCCCCGCGGAAAAGACGCACCGCCTCCTCCTCAACAGTCCGCACGACGATGCGCTGGCGATCACTCGAATCGCCCGTGTAGGAACGTGGAGCCTTGCCCGTCAGTGCCCGCACGGTCGCGATCATGCCGCCGTGGTAGGCGTTGTAGTCATCCGAGCTGAACATATGTGTCTCACGCGTATCCTCGTTCTTGACCGTGACATCGAGCCCCGCCATACGGCGCTGAAATACCTCGGGATCATAACCGCGTGCGAAGCCGTCACCGCCGTATGCGGTTCCCGAGAACCGCGTATAGACCGCCGCCAGATCGTCGAGCGTCTCCCATGCCTTCGATTCGAGCAGGTCACCGATGCCCGCACCATACGCACCCGGCGGGTCGCCAAAGATGCGTACGGAGGCGCGTTCCCATGCACTCTCCCGCGCCTCCCCCTGCTCCTCGAGCCAAGCGGTATCTGCGAGAACGTGCTTGCGCACATAGTTCTCCTCGTCGCTCTCATCGAGATCGCGCACCATGCGCACTGCCTCATCGACCCAATGCACCGCATTCGGAACGGCATCGCGAAACAGTCCGCTGATGCGTGCCGTCACATCGATACGAGGCCGCTTCAGCTCCGCGATGGGGATGACCTCGAGACCGCAGACACGCTGCGAGGGACGCAGCCATATGGGGCGCACCCCCATGAGGTAGAAGAGTTCTGCGATGCACTGCCCGTGGCTGCGCATATTCGAACCCGCCCAGAAGACAATCCCGACCGCCTCCGGATAGCGACCCTCGTCGCTGATATACTGCTCTATGAGGGCATCACCGAGCTGTTTTCCGTACTCCCAAGCAGCAGGCGTCGGCATACAGCGCGGGTCGAGGCCGTAGAAATTCCGCCCCGTCGGAAGCACATCCACGCCGTTTGTCGTCGGTGCGCCTGCAGGGCTTGGCTCAATGTATCTGCCGGTGAGCGCGCGCAGCGTCTCCGTAATTTCCCCCTCTGTACGGCGCAGGCGCGGCACCATATCCTCCACAATCTCGTGCAGCGCATGGGAAAATGATGCACGCGCCTCCGCATAGGCAGCGGCAATCCTGGGAAGTACCATTGCCTGCTCGATAGCCTCCGGTGCATAGTCATGTTCGGCAAGGAAGGAGATGAGCGCTCGCATCTCTGCCTCGACCGCATCCAGCTTCCTGCCATAGGTCATCCCATCTGCCGTCATGCGCTCGCTGTGCGTGAGGAGCTCCTCATAGTCATAGCCTGCCTGCGCGGCGAGCAGGCGAACAAGGGAGTTCTCCCCACCGTGCTCCATGCGCACGAGAGCGCACAGGAAGTCGATCAGCCCCTCGCCCTCAGGCGCACGGCCAAGAATGTGCAGGCCCGTGCGGATCTGCATATTCTTGATGTCTGTCACATAGTTGTGGAGGCGCGCCGTATAATCGTCGAAGTCATCGCCCTCATCAATCTCATCCTCAAAATGACAGGCACCCGCCTTTTCACGGACGATATCCTGCACAGCCTCGATATTGTCCGGCTGCGCCGCACGGAAGTGGACGTACTCATCGAGAGCCTGCTCGAGCTCTTCGAGTTCCTCGAATCCTCCTGCCAGCTGCATCGGCGGGGAGAGATGGCTGATGAGGCACGCCGCACCGCGGCGTTTTGCCTGAATCCCCTCCCCAACGATCGTGATCCAGTAGGGATAGACGTCCGGCAGATCGCCCAGCGACACATCCGGGTAGCAGGTATCGGACAGGCCGGTGCTCTTCCCCGGTAGCCACTCCAGCGATCCGTGTGTTCCGACGTGGATCACGGCATCCGCCTTCCAGATATCGCGCAGCCAGTGATAGTACCCGATGTAGTGATGCGTCGGTGCAGCATCGGGCGAATGCAGGAGCTTCCCCGGATCCTCACCAAACCCGCGCGGCGGCTGCACCGTGATGAACAGATTCCCGTTCAGCGTGCCCGGGATGAGCAGTGTCCCGTCATAGCTCAAAACGTCGCCGGGTTCATCACCCCAGTCTCGCACGAGCTGCGACCGCACCTGCGCGGGCAGCTCCGTGAAAAATGCGCGGTACTGCTCTGCCGTCAGCTGCCCATCGGCAGCTTTTGCCTGTTCCACGCTCATAAAGCGGCGGTCATTTGTCGCGTGATCCGTCAGCAGCTTCATAAACGCCTTGCTGCTCTCCGGAATCTCATCCATGACATAGCCTGCGGCACGCATCGCCATGAGCAGACGGAGCACGCTCTCCGGCGAATCAAGCCCCGCAGCGCTTCCGATGTTTGCATTCGTCGGCGGATAATTGTGGAAAACAATGGCAATCTTCTTCTCCGCGTTCGGCTTATGCCGCAGCGCCGCCCACTTGCGTGCCTTGCACGCGATCCGCTCCATGCGCTCATCGAGGGCTGCATAGCTGACCTCACCGCTTTCGTCGCGCACCTTCGCTGCAATCGGTACGGCATGGATCACGCCGTCAAACTCCGGCATGGCGACGCTCATCGAGACCTCCATAGGATCAAGTCCCGCCGGAGAGCGCTCCCACTCCTCCTTTTCTGCAAGCACCGTATACGCCTCAAGAATGGGCACGCCGAGTTCATAGAGGTCCTCAATGCACGTGCCGCCTGCCTTGATGGAGAACTTCATCGTACTGATGATCACGTCGACAAGGGGCTCTCCATCCCTGCAGAAATACTTGCGGATCGCATCCATCAGCGTCGGCGACTCTACGCGTTCGTCACGATAGGAATTGGAAAACACAGCGACCGCGTTCATCCCCTCCGCCTCGATTGCACGAACGAGCGCAGTATGGTACGTGAAGTCCCCCGTAATCCATTCCGAACGGTAAAAGATCATCCCGACCGTCGGACGCCCTTCCTCGTAATGCGAGGCGAGATATCCCGCGATGTCCTCGGGATCCCCCGTCCAGTCCGGATGATAGACGCCGTTCCACGCGAGCGGACGCGGCGGCTCTGCTGTGCAGGCAAGCCCTCCGAACTCTCTGCCGAGCCAGTAAAAAAGATTGCGCATATTCTCCTCGCCGTCATAGCGAAAATATGCCCATGCCGTCTGAATCTGCTCCTCCGAGAATCCATATGTCACCTTATCATGATTGGCATTGTCCACGACGATCAGGTGCGGCGTCCGATTCCTCTGCAAATTGCGTGACGCCTTTTTCAAGAAGTCATTGTCCAGCCCTGTGCCCATCCAGAGAAAGAGATGAAGATCCGCATCTGCGCGCACCTCAGACCAGTCTGCCGCAGCATCTGCAGGACGGATACATACTGCAGGGTCTTCAAGAGCACTTATGCAGCGCCGAGCCAGTACACGGACACGCAGAATATTTGTATAGAGTGCAATCTTCATCTATTCTGACTCCTTGTCTTTGCAGATGCTACCTCTGCATGCTGCGGGATGCGCGGACAATCTCGAGAACCCCCTCGGCTGAGAGCTGTTCCAACGTATAATAACGCGCCTCCATACGGCGGGCGATCTCCGGTGCAGCTCCAACCCGCGGCACGCCGCGCTCTGTATCAAGAACAAGCGTGAGCGCCTGCGTGCCTGCGATCTCTTCCGCTGCACGCAGGGCACGCTGTACGCCGTCATCTCCGTCCCGCGCCGTATTCGTTCGCCCGTCCGTAATCAGGATGAGTACCGTTTTCTCGCTGCCTCTGCGTTCCAGTTCACGCAGCGTTTGCACAGCGCAGGCGAGCCCCTCGGCAAGCGGCGTCCGTCCGCCCGTCGGCAGGTCGCGCAGCTGCTTTTCCGCCAGCTCCACACTGCGCGTCATCGGCAGGAGCGTCTCCGCACGATCCCGCCGAAAGGCAATCAGCCCCACACAGTCGCGCTTTTGATATGCCTCCTGCAGGAGGGCAAGGATTGCACCCTTCACCATCCTCATGCGTTCGCGTG
Source organism: Centipeda flueggei ATCC 43531 (assembly GCF_000160695.1). GTDB lineage: Bacteria > Bacillota > Negativicutes > Selenomonadales > Selenomonadaceae > Centipeda > Centipeda flueggei. Next base: position 509,407 of record NZ_GG694006.1, read on the forward strand.
CTCCCATCGAACCGCTCGCATCGACGAGAAAAAGAATATTTGCCGCCGCGCGTTTCGCACGCACCCAAACGCGCACATCCTCAGGACGGATCACAACCGTCTGCGTCCGCTGGCGCGCGCGCTGATACGGGGCTGCCGCACGCAGCGTAGCAGAGAGTGCGAGATCGAGACGGGCACCTGAATGCGGCAGTTCCGTGCGCAGGCAGCGGCCGTCCGCCGTATGCGTCTGAACGATGTCGCGCTTTCCGCTCTTTCTGCCCTGGGCACGCATCGTCATGGAGAGGAGCGAGAGCCGCGCCATGACGTTCTCAAGCGGGGCTGCGACACGATCGTCTCCATCCTCATGCGCTTCCTCCGGCGGGGACGGATCGTCCGCCCCGTCCTGAGGCGCATTCTGGGATTCGTTCTCCGACGAGGCTCCATGAGGACTCTCCGCTCCTCCGTCATCCTGCGGAGGAGGTGCTTCCTGCGGCTCATCCGGCATGTCATTCCCGCCCTGCTCCGGGGCATTCCCAGCATCGGGCGGCGGCTGCTGTTCCTCCTGCGGGCGGCTCATCCGATGCACGAGCACGAACTCCGCAGCTTCCTCCACATCCGCAGGCATGACGAACGATCTTCCTGCGAGCGCTGCAGTCGCACACGCCGCCTCGATGAGATAAATCTCCGCATGGTTGCCGACACAACATGCGCGCGCAGCACAGGCTGCCGCAAAGCGGAGAATGGCAGACGGGACCTCTACGCGCGGCAGCAATGCGCGGGCACGGCTGATCATCGCTCCGAATGCCTCCTCCTGCGCAGCATAGGAAGCACGAAAGGATGCCGGATCGCGCTCGTATGCGAGTACACGTGCGGCGATCTCGCTCCGCTGCGCCGCATCCCCCTCCTCCTCCATCGTCACAAACATGCCGAAAGAATCCAGCAGAGCGGGGCGAAGCGTACCCTCTGCAGGATCCATCGTACCGACAGGCGTATAGGAAACCTCCTCGATGAACGACAGCCCGTCCCGTTCGAGGCGAAAAGAACCATCTCCCGCACATTTCAGGACCGTGGACAGAATATCCTCACGCAGGAGGTTGGCCTCGTCCATATAGAGAAATGTATTGCGTGCACGGTGCAGCAGGCCGTGCCGCAGGCGCCGCTTGCCTTTTTGCAGGGCCGTCTCCATGTCGATTGTGCCGAAGATCATATCCTCCGACGCTCCGAGCGGCAGTTCCGTAATTTTTCCGGCTGGTGTAAACGGTGCTGCCGCACGGACGAGAACGGATTTTGCCGTGCCCCGCGTGCCGGAGATCAGGAGGCCTCCCGCTCGCGGGTTGATGAGCGCGATCGAAAGTGCGCGCCGTGCGTGCTCCTGCCCGACAACGGCAGTCAGCGGATAACGCGGAGTATCCAAGTTTTTCCTCCGAAAAGCTATTTATGCACGTTCTCCCAAGATCGCATCCACCGCACTCCAGTCGACCGCCCCCTCCTCGAACGGGCGGCGGCGCATACGGTGTGCGAGGACGAGGCGGCTGACGCACTGCAGATCCTCTGCCGTCACCGCCATGTGTCCTGCAAGCGCTGCATGAGCAATGCCTGCCTTGATCAGCGTAATATCCGCACGGTGTCCGTCGACGCCGAGCGTCAGCGAGATCTGAGCTGCATAGCCGAGGATTTCATCCGGCACCGCCACGTGGGCGACACGCGCACGCGCCGCAGTGATCTGTTCGCGCAGCTCCTGCTGGGCGCCTGCATAGGTCTCAGCAAAGGCATCGGGATCGCGCTCATAGGCAATCCTGCGGCGAATCACCTCAACGCGCGTCTCGGCTTCACATTCGCCTGCAACGGTCACGGAGAGCGCAAAACGATCGAGGAGCTGCGGGCGGATGTCCCCCTCCTCCGGATTCATCGTCCCAACGAGAACGAAGCGCGCCGGATGGGCATAGGAGATGCCCTCACGCTCCACGGTATTGACGCCCATCGCCGCAGAGTCGAGCAGAATGTCGACGATATGATCCTCGAGCAGATTGATCTCATCTACATAGAGGATATTGCGGTTTGCCGCCGCCAAAATGCCCGGCTCGAACTCCTTGCGCCCGTGCTGAATCGCTGCCTCCATGTCGAGCGTTCCGACCACACGATCCTCCGTCGCGCTGACGGGCAGTTCCACCACGCGCATCGGAATTTCCTCTGCCGTGAGCTCTTCTCCAAATTCCCGCCTTGCACGGCAGGCATCACAGTACAGATCCGGCAGCGACGGATCACAGTGACAGGCACAGCCAGTCACCGCCCGCAAATCCGGCAGGAGTGCCGCAGCAGCACGGACAGCAGTGGATTTCGCCGTCCCTTTCTCGCCCTTGATCAGCACACCGCCAAGCGACGGCATAACAATGCTGAGAAGGAGTGCTGTCTTCATCTCCTCCTGTCCGACGATCGCAGCAAAAGGATAGGCTGCCCTCTTCTCCATTCACATGTCCTTTCTGGAAATGGCACTGCCCCAACAATGCTCTTATGGTATCCGCTCCGTCTCTCCATGATATGTCATGAGGCCGCTGTATCACACCGGCCATTTCCCTCATGCTGCTCACTGTCCGGCATTCTGCTCCTATGCCATGCTCTTCATCAAACGATCTTTCATCCTCCTGACGCCATCATAGCAGATCGTTTCAGTGCACAATCTGCTGCAGCAGCGGCAGAACGAGGAGAGGCTATCCGCCCGAGGATTGCAGGATAAATGGCAGACCGCCTGCACGAGCAAGATCAATGGCACGTCGCGCTGTCTCCCATGTCATTGTGTGTTGTTCCTGTCCTGCAGCACAGCAGTATCGGCAGGCCATGTTACACGCTCCTGTAAGGCTCAGCACAAGCATCTGCAAGGGCATCACTCCCATTTTCCTAGTGATTCACGTCTGCAAAACGTTCAGGATAAACGGCACGTGCCAGCGCATAGACGCCGTTTACGGCATTCTGGGACGCACTGTAACGGTAGTAGTCCGGCACGACATAGAGATGATTTTCCTGCACCGCCTTCACATGGAGAAACAACGGATCACGGTGAAGTTTGTCGCGAAACTCCTCTGTCGTTTTCCCCTCCGCACTCCACGTTGGAAGGAGGAATACATCGGGGTTGAGCGCGACCACCTGCTCCATTGAGACGGACGTCTCTGCCGTCAGCCCGACCATCGCAGCGCCGTTGCGCAGGGACGCATGACGGCACATATCGTCAAACAGCCCATCCTTGCGCCCAAACACACCGCTGAACGCGAACGCAACGACAATGGGGCGTTTTTCCTCGGGGATGTCTCCGACACGCCGCTCCACATCAGCAAGAAGAGCACGTTTCTCCGCGATGAGGGCCGCGGCATTCTCCTCCTGACCGATCATCTGCCCTATCGTTTCAATGTGGGCAAAGATGCCGTCGATGCGTTTCGGCGTATGGAAGACAAAGACGGAAATCCCAAGATCACGCAGACTATCTGCCAGCTCCTTCGGTACTCCGTCCGTTACAAGGACAAGATCGGGATCAAGTGCGAGCACGCTCTCAGGACTTTTATCCTTGATCTTGACCGAAACCGCCTGTGCCGCTTCGGTCATCGAACACAGTCCCGGATCATCTGCATACGAAGTGAGTGCTGCGATCTGTTCAGGCGAGGCAAGGGAAAGCAGGATTTCATCCGTGCTCAGTCCCAGCGAAACGATATGGTGCGGCCTCTCTCTGAGAACAATCTCCGTTCCATCATCATCCACACCGCGATAGAACGCATCCTTCTCTGTCGGCACATGCGCTCCGCTGCCACAGCCTGCAGCAAGGAGAAGCAGTACAGTGGCAAGGAGAAGTGCACAGAACACCCTCTTAGAATACATGGCTGTAAGTCAGACGGAAGTTACGCGGCAGGTCAAGATTGCCGTACCGATTGGAATAATTCCTACGGTTCAGCAGATTGTAGAGCCCGAACGTCAATGTATCAGACCTCCCTGCCGTATAGATCACATTCATGTTAAGCTGCAGCTTATCGGGTGTATCCTGCGGCGTACCGCTGCTCGGGCTCGGCTTATAATACTCGCGATCGCCGAGATACTTGAAATTCAAATTTCCCTGCCACTTTGCCTTCTCATAATCGATGCGGATAAGACCTTCAAGGCGGCCCGCATCCTGTGTCCATCCCGTTCCGCTATTGGGCGTTTTTATCTGCGGATTCGACACAGAACCGCCAAGCGTAAATCTCCACATGCTGTTAATGTTGCGCGTGTACTCAACTTCGACCCCCAAATTACGGAAATCACCCACATTGGTCGCGTAATAACTCAATGTCACGGGATCCCATTTCCAACCGATTTTATTCTTCATTGCCATGTGATAGACGGCTGCCTTCCACGTATCCTTGCCGCGGCGCATCTTCACCCCCGTTTCATACGTCCACCCGCGCTCAGGCTTTAGCCCTGTCGGATTGAATGCCGGGTACTTAAAGCTGTCATCGACCGTCGGCATCTGGAACGCTTTTCCAATATTCGTATACCATGCCGTATTGCGGTCAAACCTATACTCTGTCTGAATCTGCGGCAAAAGTACGCGCTGATCTTTCTCAGGATCGTTGATGAGCTCGCCACGCAGCCCGAGCGTCACGTTAAACTTCGATGTAAGCTGCTTGGAATAAGATGTGTAGAGTGAGTTGCTTATCCGTGCAGCACTGCGGCTGTAATGAGGAACATCTGCCGCCTCACGTTGGTAAGAATAGCCAAATACCAGAGAATCTTGTCCCATGTGCCAATTCTTTTGTACATCAAGAACTTGCCCGTTCAGTGTGGCATTACTGGCAACCTTTCGATGTGCTACAGAATCATAACCATCGACCTTGCGGTAATTATATCCAAGAACAGCGCGAATGCCATTCTCTTTGCCCTGATAGACGAGGCTGGCTGTATGGCGGTAATCGTTATAGCGATACTCATAGCGCGTAGCCGATGGTATCCCGGAGGGCAGATATTTTCGTCCTCCCCGCGTAATGTCCCCTTCCATGTAGTTGTAGTTCAGCGTCAGCTCATCCGTCATTTTCGCGATAATACCCACACGACTTTTCTTCCCTTTGCCAACCCACCAGTCAATCAAAGATACTCTGCCCACACCAAAATCATTCGAATGGGGACGATCCTTTGTCCACTCACGACTGACATCAATGATGATGCGATCACCTGCATATGTCGCTTCACTTTTTTTGAACTGATTGCCGAGGGTCTGATTGAGTGTAAATTGCGATTCTCCCTCCTTCGGCCGCTTCAGGATGATATTGACCACACCGCCCATCGCTTCCGCACCGTAAAGTGTCGATGCCGCCCCCTTGACAATCTCGATCCGCTCGACCATCGACGCAGGTATCCCCTCCGTACTCGGATAGTTTTTGAGATTCATTGGTACACCGTTCACCATGACAAGCGTACCGCGGTCATAGCCACGCAGGCTGAGCCGGCCGGCAGAGAAGCCGAAATCCTGCCCTGCCTCACCGTAAGAGGTACTCGTCGAGCCGATCTGCTGATCAATCGCCTCGAATACGTTGCGATAGCCTGCCTTTTCAATATCCTTTGCCGTAATGATCGTTGTCGTCGCCGGGGTATCAATATCACGCTTCACACGTCGCTGTGCCGTCACCACCGTCTCGCCGAGGCCATGTGTATCTGCTTCAACGGCGGGATCGGCTCCCGGCTGCTCTTCTGCATGCCCTGCAGCGGTAAAGCTCATTTCAGCCAGTGCCATGCATGCAGCTGCTGCCAGCTGCTTCCTGTGTTTCATTGTTCTTTGTCCCCTTTCTCCATCCTGCGCCGATGAACTTGCACGTAAAACGAGATGATACGCATAAAAAAACCTCCTGCATGCGCAGAAGGGGTACACAAAAAAGGATCACAACGGCATCAGAAGACGCGCAGAAATCCCCATCCCTATCACTCGCAGGTCAAACGGCGATTGTCAATCAGGCAGTTCTCCTGGCTCCAGTTCCTCGCGCACCTGCGCCTTCCCGAGAGAAATCTCTCAGTGACGGAGACAATGGCTCCATGCAGGGTTGCTCACTGATACAGTGGCGTGACCGCTCCGGCTTGATGGGAAAATACGTTTCCTTACCGGATTCTCTATTATATCTCTGCAAACTGTCAAACGACCTGGCAGTTCGCGCCGATACCTGATCCACTTCATATAAAGTTTTCATAAAACGCATTTATAGTAACATTGGAAGAATCGCTTGTCAATACGACAAAGGGATATTTTACGAATCATCTCAATACGCTGGGATTTTTCCGAGTCTATTTTTCCAGCAAATAGAGATAGTCCCCATAGCCCTCCTCCTCCATGTCCTCCTTCGGGATGAACCGCAGGGACGCACTGTTGATGCAGTAGCGCAGCCCACCCGTTGCGGCGGGGCCATCGTCAAATACATGCCCGAGATGCGCGCCGCTGTTCGCCGCCGTAACCTCGGTACGCACCATGCCGTGCGAGCGATCTTCCTGCTCTGCAATCAGCGCCGCATCGATCGGACGTGAGAACGCCGGCCAGCCGCAGCCCGAGTCATATTTATCCGTGGAGACAAAAAGCGGCTCGCCCGTCGTGATGTCACAGTAGATACCCGCACGGAACTCGTGATCGTATTCGTTGCGGAAGGGCGGCTCTGTCGCCTTCTCCTGGGTAACGGCGTACTGCAGATCCGTGAGACGTTCTCTGAGTTCAGCCTTTGTCGGCTTTTCATCATGACGCACGTTTTTCTTCTCCCCCATCGGTTCGGCTTCCGCACGTTTCTCACGCATCGCAGCGATGAGCGCAGGGGAGATATGGCAGTAACCGTTGGGATGCTTCTCGAGATACTCCTGATGATCGTCTTCTGCACGATAAAAGTTCACGATCGGTCCCATCTCGACAGCCGTCTTCTGACCGAGACGATTCTGCAGTGCGTCCAACGACGCACGGATGATCGATGCATCCTTGCCGCCGTCTGCCTTCACATAGTAAATGCCCGAACGATACTGCCGCCCGACGTCGTTGCCCTGCCGATCGACTGCCGTCGGGTCGATGGAGTCGTAAAATGCGGTCAGAAGCTGATCGAGCGAAATGATGTGCGGGTCATAGATAACGTGAACCGCCTCCGCATGCCCGCTGCCGCTGCATACCTCCGCATAGGAAGGATGGGCACTCATGCCGTTTGCATAGCCGCACTCTGCAGAGACAACGCCCGGCACCAGACTGAGGTAGAGTTCCGTCCCCCAGAAGCAGCCGCCGGCGAGATAGATCTCCTTCTGTCCTGCGGCAGCTTTGTTCTCCTGCACGATCTCACGCGGCATCTCACTCGACGACGATGCGGGTGCACCGCAGCCGCCGATGCAGCTGAGCAGGACAAAGGCACAGATACCGCGCAGCAGTAATGCATTCATGATAATCTCCTTTCAGCAAGAATCAAAGATTACGGCTTGATCTCACTTGCCGGAGGGAGCTGCCAGTCGATGGGCGTCTCCCCCACACGCGTGAGGAAGTCGTTGACACGCGAGAATGGATGACTGCCGAAGAAGCCGCGGTGCGCTGAGAGGGGGCTCGGATGCGGCGACTCGACGATGAGATGGCGCGGATTCGTGATCAGGCTGCGTTTCTTCCGTGCAGGACTGCCCCAGAGGATGAAGGCGAGCGGTTTCTCACGTGCCCCGAGGAGGCGAATGATGGTATCAGTGAATCGCTCCCACCCGTGTCCCGCGTGTGATGCCGCCGCATGAGCGCGCACGGTAAGAACGGTGTTGAGGAGGAGCACGCCCTGCCGCGCCCACGGGATGAGACAGCCGTGATCAGGCGGGACGATCCCGAGATCGTCCTGCATCTCCTTGTAGATATTCAGCAGCGACGGCGGCGGATCAACGCCGACCTGCACGGAAAATGACAGCCCATGCGCCTGTCCGTCTCCATGGTAGGGATCCTGACCAAGAATGACGACCTTCGTATCGGCAAAGCTTGTGTAGTGCAGTGCATTAAAGATCGAATACATATCGGGGTACACACGCCGTGTACGGTACTCCTCAATGAGGAATGCGCGCAGTTCACGATAGTAGGGCTGCGCCATCTCATCCGCAAGGAGTTCCTGCCAATCGTTTTGGAAAATTGCCTTTGCCATGCTAAACTCTCTCGTAAACTTCAAATATACAGTCTTGCCCTGCGCTGCTGCTCGTCATGGAAAATCCATCCAGCGAAGGAAAAAAGACATCTGCATCGTAGCTGCCCAAAAGGCGCGTCACATACGCCCGCCATACATACGGCAGAAGCAGGCGGTAGCATGCTGCGCCGCCGATCACAAAGATCGGACGCGCCTCCTCTGCCGTCAGGCGCCCCAGAAGACGCCAGAGTGCCAAGATGTCGGCTGCTGCATAGAATCCGTCCGTCTCCTGCATCGTTCGTGAGAGGACGATATTCATACGCCCCACGAGCGGACGCCTCCCCGGCAGACTCTCCATCGTACGCCGTCCCATAACGACGATGCCGCCCATCGTCATACGGCGAAAATGTGCCATATCCTCGGGGCAGTCGGTGAGCAGATGCCCCGCCCGACCGATACCGCCCGCATCATCCACTGCTGCGATGAGTTCGAGCGGATACGGGGCAGATACTTCGGGGGCACGCACAATCCCCGACGCATCCGCCTCCTCCCGCCATGCGGAAATTGGTCTGCCGTCAACGCAGAGCGTCGGTGCAATCTCCGCCAGCGGAACGAGCACAAAGGCGCGCTCCGTCAGATAGGGATGCGGCAGAGTCAGCCGCTTCTGTGCAGACGTGACGCCGTCCACATAGAGCAGATCGAGATCTATCGTACGTGCGCCCCAATGCTCATGCCGCACGCGTCCGAGTTCCCGTTCGATGCACTGCATCGCCGCGAGCAGTTCCTCGAGCGTACGGTCAAACGTGATGCGCGCGGCGGCATTCAAAAAAGGAGGCTGATCTGTCTTGCCCCATGGCGGCGTCTCATAAAATGCAGAGACACGCTCCACACGAATGCTGTCCTGTTCCGACAGCCGCCGCAGTGCCGCGCGTATCGTCTCACCGCGTTCGCCGAGATTCGCCCCAAGCCCGATATACGCTGTCCGTACCATCACTGTCCCCTGTCCCGTGTGATGGAGATCCCGACATCCGCAAAGATACCCGCGATCGGCGCAGCAGGTTTATGCACGGTGAGCGTAATGGAATGGACCCGAGGGAATGCCGCAAGAATCTGTGCCGCAGCATCCTCCGCAAGGGTCTCAAGCAACGCCTTCGGTGCTCCCTCGATCACCCGACGTATCAGCTCATAGACCTCAGCGTAGTTCACGGTGTTCCGAAGATCGTCCGTCTCCCCTGCCGCACGCAGATCAAGCCCCAGCTCCACATCCGCCTCGAACGACTGCGGCACTTCCCGCTCATGAGGAAGGACACCATGACAAGCCATAAACCGCATACCGTGCAGAAAAATACGATCCATCCTACGCCCCCAATATTGCATCCGTCATGCGGCACATTCGCGCAATCGGCTTCACATCATGCACGCGCACAATGGATGCACCGCGCAGAATACCAAGGACGCACGCCGCCCCCGTCGCCTCCATGCGTTCCGTGACGGGCAGACCAAGCGCCGCCCCGATAAAGCTTTTGCGGCTCGCACCGAGCAGCACGGGATAGTCTGTCCCATCATAGGAGATAAGCTCGTCCATGCGCCGAAGAACGTGCATATTCTGCTCTGCCGTCTTGCCGAAGCCGATGCCGGGGTCGAGGATGAGATTGTCCCGTGCCAGTCCTGCCGCATCCGCCGCTGCAAAGGAACGCGTGAAAAAATCCCGCATTGCTTCGATGATGTCTCCCGCGTATACCGTTCCGTTCTGATTGTGCATCACGACGACGGGCGCATGCATCTCTGCCGCCGCATGCGCCATCGCCCCCGGCTCCTCGGCGTACTGAAGCCCCCATATATCATTCAGGAGATGCGCGCCCGCACGCAGTGCCGCGCGTGCCGTCTCCGCCTTGAACGTATCCACGGAAACGGGCACGGGGCATGCGGGCAAAACGGCTTCGAGGAACGGCAGCAGCCGCTCCGTCTCCTCCGCCGCGCTCATCGGCACAAAGCCGGGACGGCTGGACTCCGCCCCGACGTCGATGATGTCCGCCCCGTCCCGCACCATCTCCTCCATGTGGCGGAGCGCATCGTCGCGCGTGTTCCACTTGCCGCCGTCAGAAAACGAGTCCGGCGTCACGTTCAGAATCCCCATGACAAGCGTTCGCCCGCCAAGGGTCAGTTCCTTCCCGTCAGCAAAGCGATAGTGTCGATTCGCCGTCATCCTGTGCTCCTCTCTCCATCCCAAGCATCGTCCATGCCTGCATCCGTGATGCTGCATCCGTGCGAAATATGCCGCAGGACGCCGACGTCGTTGTCTGTGCACCGTGTGCTCGTGCGCCGCGCATCATCATGCAGAGCTGCTGCGCATCGAGGACGACAAGCACGCCTTCCGCCCCAAGTCCGCACTCGATCTCACGCGCGATGTCCCCCGTCAGCCGTTCCTGCAGCTGAGGACGGCGCGCCATCGACGCGACCAGCCGCGCAAATACGCCAAAGCCCGCCACGTGGCCCGCATGGGGCTGGTAGACGATGTGCGCCGTGCCGAAGAACGGCAGCAAATGATGCTCACACATCGAATAAAATGGAATGGCGCGTACGGCAACGAGGCCGTCCGTCTCCTCCGTCAGGACATCCGCCCAAAGTTCCGCCGTATCTTCATGCAGCCCCGCAAAGAGTTCCGCATAGAGCTGTGCGGCACGCTGCGGCGTCTCCTCCATCCCCTGCGCCGCAGTATCTACGCCAAGTGCTGTGAGAAATTCACGCATGGCGCGTACGGCGCGCGGAAGATCCGCCGCGTACTCTGTCTCCATCTCCGTCCCCCCGTTTCCTGCCGGCCTTTACCCACGCCGCAATCGCCGCCGTATCGTGCGGCGTCGTACGGCAGCAGCCGCCGATGATGCGAGCCCCCGCCGCTGCGTATTCCCGCGACCGTGCGCCAAAATCCTCCGCCGCACCGCGCCACACCCGTGCCGCCGCATCATAGTACTCACCGGAGTTCGGATAGACGACGATGGGCTTATCGGTCTCCTGCCGAATCATTCGGATCAGACCGCTCACATACTGCGGTGCTGTGCAGTTCACACCGATTGCTGCTGCCTCGGGCACGGCATCGAGCACACGAGCACATTCCGCAATCTCCGTCCCGTCGCTGATGTGCGCACCGTCTCGGCAGGAGAACGAGAAATACGCGGGGATACGGATCCCCTCAGCCCGCAGTGAGCGGACGATGGCGCATGCCTCATGGAGGCACGGCAGGGTCTCACAGGCGAGAAGATCGGGCGCAGCGGAGGCGAGAATCCGCAGCCGCTGTGCATGAAACGCTGTAAGCGCGTCCTCCTCCACGTCATAGTCACCGCGATACTCTGAGCCGTCGGCAAGATATGCTCCGTATGGACCGACAGACGCTGCCACGAGCGGCACAGCAGTGCCAGTGCTGCGCTCTGCCCGATAGAGGCCGCGTGCCTCCTGCGCCAGCCGCACGGAGCGGCGCAGCAGTTCTGCTGCCTCCTCCGCTGTAAAGCCGCGCTGCATAAAGCCGTCGACGGTCGCCTGATAGCTTGCACTCGTCAGGACATCTGCGCCCGCACGCAAATAGTCCAGATGGATGTCACGCACGAGGTCAGGGCGTTCAAAGAGAGCCTTTGCCGACCAGAGCGGATCGTCCACAGAAAAGCCGCGCGCCTCCAGCTCCGTTGCCAGTGCCCCGTCAAGGACGAGCACATCCTGCGCCGCAAGCCGCACCTCTAAGACATTCATCCCATCCCTCCAGGCCAAAAAATGCCCCCCTGCACGCGGGACACAGCCCATGCGGCAGGAGAGCGAGAGATGTGGTCACTTCAGCAGGCCATGCTTACGCAGTGCCGCATCGAGCTGTGCCGCATGGACCGGCTCCATCTCCGAAAGCGGCATGCGCAGAGGTCCCGCATCATAGCCGAGGCGGCACATCGCCGTTTTGACGGGGATGGGGTTGACCTCACAGAAGAGCGCATCGATAAGATCTGCATAGTCGATCTGCATCTTTGCCGCCGTGCGCACATCACCGTCAAAATAATGCTGACATATATCGTGTGCCGCGCGCGGCGCAACATTCGACAGCACGGAGATCACACCCGAACCGCCGAGCGACAGAATCGGCACAATCTGGTCATCGTTGCCGGAGTAGACCGCAAAATCATCGCCCGTCGCGGCGCGCAGACGCAGGATCGCCGTGAGATCGCCGCTCGCCTCCTTCACGCCGACGATGCGGGGATGCTGCGAAAGCTTTGCATACGTCTCCGTCTTAATACCGACACCCGTACGCGACGGCACATTGTAGAGAATTGCCGGAATGCCGACGCTGTCCGCAATCTTCATATAGTGGGCAACGAGACCATTCTGCGTGCATTTATTGTAGTACGGCGTGACGAGGAGGAGCGCATCGGCGCCGACCTTTTCGGCATACTGCGACAGCTCGATCGCATAGGATGTCTCATTCGAGCCCGTACCTGCAACAACGGGAATGCGCCCGCCCACCTTCTCCACAGTATAGCGAATTGCCTCGCGATGCTCTGCATCTGTCATCGTCGCGGACTCGCCTGTCGTCCCCGTGATGACGATGGCATCCGTCCCGCCCGCAATCTGATCCTCAATGATGCGTCCAAGCTCGTTGTAGTTGACCCCAGTCTCCGTAAACGGCGTAATAATGGCAACGCCCGCACCGCGAAAAATCTCTTTCCTCATGGCAAGCTCCCCCTTTATTTATTCTGTCATCATTATCCCACGTGCCGCGCGAAAAGTCAAAAGCTTTGTTGATCTGTCACATCCGCAGCGCAGGCCGCACCGCATCAAAGAGAACGGCATTTTCGCGGATCTTCTCCTCTCCGCCGAGCACACAGCGCACATTCGCCTGCATTGCATCCGCAACGAGCGGTGCAAGCGCACGGATGTCCGCCTGCTGTGCTGTGAGAATCTCATCGCGCGCACGCTGGCGATCCTCCTGCGTGATGCCGCGCAGATGGAACGTTGCGGCAATATCCCCTTTCATCTGCGGCGTCATCGGCGCATCCACGCCGCTCATCGTGCCGATGATGAATTTATCCATCTCACGGTCGGACACATCAAACGTGCGCACATAGTCCGCCGTCTCATCGAGCACATCCAGCGTCTCGGCGAGGTTCGGGTCACGGTAGGAAGAAAACACCATGAAGCCGTTGCGGTTGAACTGCGTCATCGCACCGTAGGCTCCGCCCTGCACACGGATGCGTGTCCAGAAATAGTCGTAGCGGAGCAGTGTTTCGAGCACGCGCATCGTCCCCGTGTAGCGATAGCCCAGCTTGAGGAAATTCGCCCCCTTTGCCACGTACTGCACGCGGCTCTGCGTCGTCAGTCCCTCGTTGCGTGCGCAGATGTTCCACGTGTACGGCGCAGGCGGGAACACTGCCGCAGAGAGCGTGTCCCTGAACGCGGCGAGCTGCTCTGCCGTCTCATCATACATGGAGGCGGGTGCCGTCACACTGAGGATCAGATCATTGCGGTTAAAGATCTGCGGCAGGATGCGTGCAAATGCCGCCTGCATCTTCGCATGATCCGCGTCAAAGTTCTCCTTGAATGCAGAGAGAAAATCGTGGAACGGCAGTCCGCCGACCTCCGCATAGGCGCCCGCCGGTGTCAGGTAGGCAGCAATGCGTGAGGCGACAACCTGATTTGCCGCACGCTGGAGCGAGAGCTCCATGCCCGTCTTCTCCTCATCGACCAGCTCGCGGATACGCTTGCTGCCCGAGAAGTCGCTCGTGCCGATGATCTCCGTGAGGAGCTCAAACAGGCGCGGCAGATTCCCGCGCAGCACCTTGGCGCGCAGCTTGAAGCGCGGCATGAGTGAGTCCGCCTCACCCGCACGCGTATAGGCGACAATGTCCGCTCCGATGCCGCCCGTATAGAGACTGCGCAGCATGGCAAGCTCCGCATAGCCGTGCGCCGCCGTATCGACCGCACCAAACATCTCTGCGAGCAGATACGCATACGGCAGATCCTCCTGTGCAACCGCCGCCATCGGGAAGTAGAAATTCAGATAGACAATGCCGTTCGTCTCGAGATCCGAAAAGAGCACCTTCGTCCCCGCGAGATCGCGCACCTCGAGCGGCAGACGCTCCGCATCCTTGCGAATGTCCGACCGTGCAAGGATAGGGATCGAGCGCAGTGCCTCCTCCGTGTCAGGAGCCTCCTGCGCCGCCTTCAGCGCCGTACAGGAGCGCATAACCTCCGCAACCTCGTCTGCACTCATCGCAGCCTTCTTCTCCGCCAGCTCCGCCGCCTGGACTGCCGCCCGTTCCGCACCGAGCGTACGGCTCGGCGCGAGTGTCACGAGAGCGGCGTGCGGATTGTCGAGGAACGCCTCGCGAATCAGCTGCTCGAAGTAGCCGTCCTTGAGTCCTTTTTTGAGCGCGGCAAGAGTATCCTCATAGCGCAGATAGTCCTCAGGCGCACCGCCGTAGAGCCACGTCTTCATCAGACGAATTCCGTAGATCAGTCCCTTGGGTGATGAGCCGAAGTCCGACTCGCGCAGACGGAACTCAAGCGTATTGAGCGATGCCTGTACGAGCTGATGATTGAGTCCCCCATCCGCGAGCTGCGTCAGCGTCTCCCGCACAACCCGTGCGAACTCCTCCGCGCGCGCCGTCTCCGACTTGCTGACCACGATGCTGAAGAACGGCTGAAGGATGTCACTCTCGTAGTTCGAATCCACATCGCGTCCGAGCCCCGCGTCGATGAGCGCCTGCCGCAGCGGCGCGCCCTGCATCCGCAGCAGCGCATGGTCGAGAATCTGCAGTGCCATGACACGCTTCATATCCGACGTATCGCCGATCACCCAGCTAAGCGAAAGAAAGGCATTCTCTGCGAGCGGCTCCTCCGCGCCGATGGGATAGAAATGATCCTTGCGGACGCACGCCGGGAATGCAGACTGACGATCAATGCGCGACGGCACGGGAATGCGGTCAAAATGCGAGAGGTAGGCACGGTCGAGATACGCCAGCTTCTCCTCAATGTCGAGATTGCCATAGAGATAGATATAGCTGTTGGACGGATGATAGTAGCGCGCATGAAACGCGAGGAACTGCTCCTGCGTCAGCGCGGGAATCGCCTCGGGATCGCCGCCCGACTCATAGCCATATGTTGTATCGGGATAGAGTGCCGCCATGATGCGGCTGCCGAGGAGATCATCCGGCGCGGAGAGCGCGCCCTTCATCTCATTGTAGACCACTCCGCTGTACGTCAGCGGCGCGTCTGTATTTTCAAGCTCGTAGTGCCACCCCTCCTGCATGAGCACCTGCGGATTCTCACGCATTGCCGGGTAAAACACTGCATCCAGATAGACATCCATCAGATTTTGGAAATCGCGGTCGTTGCGGCTTGCCACAGGGTACATCGTCTTATCGGGGAACGTCATCGCATTGAGGAACGTATTGAGCGAGCCCTTCACAAGCTCCACGAACGGCTCCTTCAGCGGATACTTGCGCGAGCCGCAGAGCACGGAGTGCTCCACGATATGCGCCACCCCCGTATCATCGACCGGCGGCGTACGGAAGCTGATCGAAAACACCTTGTTGTCGTCCGCCGTCTCTAAAAAGAACAGCTGCGCTCCCGTCTTCTCATGCACAAACGTGCGTGCCGTTCCCTCTGCCTCTGTAATCTGCTCCGAGCGAAGCAGACGAAACCCGTGAATCACATCATCTATTTTCATCAAACGTATCCTCCTTATCGTTACGCCTGCCATTATACCATAGAGAGGGAGATTCTCAAAACAAAAGGACTGTCGATACGACAGCCCAACAAGGGAAATATGAATAAATGCCTCTAAATCTCAAACCGGCGGAAACGCCTTCTCCGGGTACATCTCCTGTGCATTGGCATCATAGCGTCCGATACCGAGAAAAACGCCGTCCGCATAGACACGATAAAGCCCTGCAGCGAGAGGGCGCCGTTCCGTGGTTGAGAGCCCGCTGTAAAACGCCTTGACACGCTGCTGTGTCAGCTCGTAGCATGGGAGCGACAGGGCGCGGTCTGCCGCGCAGACCGCATCCTCCCCCGCCTCTGCGAGTTCCTCGGGCGTATAGGCATCCGCGAGGGTAAACGCGCCGACGCGGCTGCGCAGAAGGAAGCGCATCGTCGCGGGCAGATGCAGTCCCGCACCGATGTCGGCGCAGAGGGACCGGATATAGGTCCCCTTGGAGCAGTCCACGTCGATGCGGATGCGCTGCCGCACGGCATCGATGTGCAGGAGCTCCAATCGGTGAATGGTGACCTTGCGCGGCGGGATATCCACTGCTCGTCCCTGCCGCACAAGATCGGCGGCACGCTTCCCGCCGACCTTGATCGCCGAGTAGGCGGGCGGGCGCTGCGTGATGCACCCGCGAAAGCGTGCGAGCACCGCCTCAATCTCCTCCGCCGCCGGCAGAACGGGGTGCTCTGAGCGCTCCGTTACCATCCCGTAGACATCCCCCGTGTCCGTCGCATAGCCAAAGGCGATCTCGGCACGGTAGGACTTATCCGCCCCCTCAAGGTACTCCACGAGCCGCGCAGCGCGCCCAAGGGCGATGGGGAGAATCCCTGCCGCCGCGGGATCGAGCGTCCCTGCATGACCGACACGTTTCTGGTGAAAGATGCGCCGCACGACATCGACGACATCGTGCGAGGACATCCCCGTCGGCTTCAGTACATTGATGAATCCGTCCACGATTTACGCGTTCAGCTCCTCCCCGATGGCATCGAGGATCGCCGTACGAGCCTCGGCAAACGGCGCGTGGATCGTGCATCCCGCTGCACGGATATGTCCGCCGCCGTCGAATTTCTGCGCGATGCGCGAGACGTTCGTCCCCTTTGAGCGCATACTGATGCGGTAGGTATCCTTTTCCAGCCACTTCATAAAGAATACAATCTGTGTCCCCTCGATCACGCGCAGCTCGTCAAGCAGTCCCTCCGTCGTCGTGACCTCGCGTGCCCGTTCTTCGTCGATAAAGACAGCGGCAACCCTGCCGTCAAAGAACATCTCGAGGTTTCGGATGGCTCTGACCTGTGCCATCACTTCATCGTATGACTTCATCTCCATCGCTGCGGAAACGATATTCGGCTTCACGCCGATCTCAAGGAGATCCGCCGCCGCGCGCATCGTATGCGGCGTCGTATTGGAGAATCGGAAAAAGCCCGTATCCGTCGCCATTCCCGTATAAAGGCAGACCGCCGCATCGAGCATCGGCATGACGCCGAGGATGCGAACAAGGTCATAAACTATCTCACAGGTAGCGGCAGCTTTAGGGTTCAGACAGAGATGCTCCGCCTTCTCATCATTCGTCACATGATGATCAATATTAAGCAGATGAACGGCATCCACAACGGATACCGACGCCCCCGTCCTGCCGAGTTCAACATCGCAGACGACAAGCAGGTCAGCGGTATAACGCTGACTCTCTATGGGACGCTCAATTTGGTCAACGCCCGGCAGAATGCTGAAAATTCGGGGAATCTCATCGTCAATCAGGATACGAACTTCTTTCCCCTGTGCACGCAGGACGTGCATGAGTCCAAGCGTCGATCCGATGGCATCCCCATCGGGACGGATATGCGAAGTGAGAACGACAGTCTGCGCATCGCGGAGCATCTGCGCCGCAGCATCCATGGTGATCTTCATACGTCCTCCTTTTTCTCCTGTGGCTGATCCTCATGGATTTCATTGAGCAGCCGCTGTATGTGATCACTATAGTTCAGCGACGTATCGAGCGCAAAGCTGATCTCCGGCGTAAAGCGGAGACGGATGCGCTTGCCGATCTCGCGCCGTACAAAGCCGAGCGAGCTGTTAAGCCCGTTCAGCGTATCGCGCGCCTTCTTCTCATCCCCCATGACACTGACGTAGATCTTCGCCTCACGCAGATCCTCCGTGCACGCGACCGAGGTGACCGTCACAAAACCAATACGGGGATCTTTCAATTCGTTAAAAATAATATCGCTGATTTCCTGTTTCATCAGCTCCTGAACCTTTTCCACACGAACCTTACTCAAGGCCTGTTCCTCCTATGGATAAACGGCAAGGATTCCCCGCCGCCGCTCAGACAAAAGAGCGCAGCCCACCATCCGCCGATATGACAGGCGGTAGACTGCACTGTTATGACTATTCTTCTTCGGTGTGTTCTTCTGCTTTGGCAGCGGCAGCAGCAGCCTGTTCCTCACGCTTTTGTTCTGCCGCTTTGTTTGCCTCAGCAATGGAGGTCTCAATTTCCTCCATCGTATATGCCTCGATGATGTCACCCTCGGCAAAGTCACGGAAGTCGACAATCGAGATCCCGCACTCATAGCCGGCGGCAACTTCCTTCACCTCATCCTTGAAGCGGCGCAGCGAGTCGATCTCTCCGTCGAACAGTTCGACATTGTCGCGCAGGATACGGATCTTGGAGTTGTTGCTGATCTTGCCCTCTAGAACGTATGAGCCCGCGACCAGTGCCTTGGAGAATCGCATGACCTGACGAATCTCGACGCGTCCCTGAATGACTTCCTTGTACTTCGGCTTCAGCATGCCGCTCATCGCATCCTTGACATCGTTGAGCGCATCGTAGATGACACGGTAGGTACGGATGTCAACGTCCTCCGTATCGGCAAGACGCCGTGCGTTCGCATCGGGACGCACATTGAACGCAATGACGATCGCCTGCGATGCAGAAGCGAGCATGATATCAGACTCGCTGACCGCACCGACGCCCGAATGCACGATATTCACGCGCACTTCATCGTTCTTGTTGAGCCCAAGGAGTGCCGAGTTCAGCGCCTCGACCGAGCCCTGTACATCCGCCTTGACGAGGATGTTGAGATCCTTGATGTCACCTTCCTGAATCTGCTGGAAGAGAGCATCGAGCGAGACGCTCTTCGATTTGATGAGATCGCGGCGCTGATTGCCAAGACGCGCCTCAGCAATAGAACGTGCCTGCTTCTCATCGACGGCAGCAAGGATGTCGCCTGCCGAGGGAACATCGTTGAGACCGAGGATCTCAACCGGCATCGACGGGCCTGCCTTCTTAACGTTGTCGCCGCGGTCGTTGATCATCGCACGCACGTGCCCATACGCCGTGCCGACGACGATGGAGTCACCGATGCGCAGCGTACCGCTCTGGACAAGCACCGTCGCCACGGAACCGCGTCCTTTGTCAAGTTTTGCTTCGATGATGACACCGCGTGCTTCACGGTTCGGATTTGCCTTCAGCTCCTCAACCTCGGCGACGAGAAGGATATTCTCGAGGAGATCATCGATGCCCGTGTGCTGCTTTGCTGAGACAGGCACCATGATGGTATCACCGCCGTATTCTTCAGCAATGAGACCATATTCCATGAGTTCCTGCTTGACACGCTCGGGATTCGCCCCAGGCTTATCGATCTTGTTGATGGCAATGATGATTGGCACATGCGCCGACTTCGCATGATCGATTGCCTCGATGGTCTGCGGCATTACGCCGTCGTCTGCCGCAACCACGAGGATCGCGACATCCGTAATCTGCGCGCCGCGTGCGCGCATCGCCGTGAACGCCTCATGTCCCGGCGTATCGAGGAAGACGATCTTCTTTCCTTTGCAGACGACCTGATAGGCACCAATGTGCTGTGTGATGCCGCCCGCCTCATGCGTACTGACCGAGGTATTGCGGATGGCGTCGAGCAGCGACGTTTTGCCGTGATCGACGTGACCCATGACCGTAACGACTGGCGGACGCTCCTTCAGCGACTTTGGATCGTCCACGATCTCAGGGATCAGCGTCGGATCGATATCCGGCGGCAGTTCCTCGGTGGTGACACCGAATTCCCCTGCGACAAGTGTTGCCGTATCAAAATCGATCTCCTGATTGATGCTCGCCATGACACCCATGAGCATAAGCTTCTTGATGATATCCGATGCAGTATAGCTCATCTTGGACGCAAGATCCTTGACGGCAATCGTCTCCGGCAGTTTGATGTGTTTCGGCCGCGCGATCTCCGCCTTAGCTGCGGGCGCAGGAGCAGCGGTACGTCCCTTGCGTCCCTTGCGTACACCGCCGCGGCTTCGGTCATTCTGGCGCAGATCGCTGCGCTCCTCACGGTCACGACGCGCACCGCCGCGCCCGCCGCGCCCGCGGTCCGATCCCGCGCCGCCTTCATTACTGCGTCCGC
>NZ_GG694006.1:529930-541902 GCF_000160695.1 Centipeda flueggei ATCC 43531
GCATCGCGGGCATCGCTGGTGCCGCGGGGCGTGCGTTGCCGGAGCGGCCTGCCGGACGGGCGCTGCGGCTGGCAGAGCCGCCTGCTGCCCCTGCACTGCTCCGACGCTGCGGCGCCTCTGCCGCAGTCTTGGCAGGTGCCTGCCGCACGATGACAATGCCTGGAGCCTTTGTGCGCGCACGAAGAACAGGGCGCTCCTTCTCCTCAGTGGGCGCACTTGGAGCCTTTACTGCCGGCTTTTCCGTGTCGTCAGCCTTCTCAACAGGCTTCTTGGGCGCAGTCGCCTTCGGTGCCGCAGATTTCGATGCGGCTTTGCTTGGCAGGGACTCCTTGCGCACGGGCTTTGCCGTGCGTCCGAGCTCCGCCTTCACAGCAGCACGCTCCTCCTCACCGACAGCGCTGAACATATTCTTGACCTTGTAGTTCTTGCTCTTCAGGATGTCAATAATGGTACCTTTGTCCGTCTTAAATTCCTTCGCCAAATCGGTGATTCTGTATTTCGCTTCTGACATCAATCCACCCCCGTCGGTATATCATGCAAGCAGGCGGCGAGCCTCTTTGCAAATCCTCTATCTATCAGCAGTGCAACAGCACGGTATTCCTTGCCGAGACAGTGTCCCAGCTGCTGCATCGTCAGCAGTTTCGCCGCCGGCACGTCCATCTGTGCCGCCATGCGGGTAAATTTATCCTTCGTCTCTTCCGACGCATCCGTCGCGAGCAGGAGATAGGCACCGCGCTTTTTCCGCAGCATCTCCTCCGCCATGAATGCCCCTGAGACAATGCGGCGCGCGCGCGCCGCTATACTGAGGAGATTCTGTACGCGCGTTTCAGTCGCCGCGTCCATGAGCACACTCCTCTCCGGAGACCGCCGCCTCCGCCGCATCGTAAACCGCAGGCGCAACGCGGCCTTTCAGTGACCACGAAAGGCCGCCATGCCGACGTGCCTCCTGCACACAGGCGGTACAGCGGCAGAGGTACGCCCCGCGTCCCGGGCTCTTTCCGGTCGGGTCAATGCCGACGGTTCCATCCGCGTGACGCACAATACGCAGCAGTTCGCCTTTTGGATGCAGCGTTCGGCAGCCGACACACAGCCGCTCGGGCTGTTTCGCCTGCCCCATTTAGGCCTCCCCGGCCGCCGCTTGGTCTTCGGACGGCGCATCCGTAGTCGCACCGTCTGCCTGCTCTTCTTCCCGTGCCTGCGTCTCACTCTTGATGTCGATCTTCCATCCCGTGAGCTTCGCAGCCAGGCGGGCATTCTGCCCCTCCTTGCCGATGGCAAGCGAGAGCTGATAGTCGGGCACCACGACGCGGGAGATTTTTTCCGCTTCGTTCACCGCGACCGAGATCACCTTGGCAGGGTTCAGCGAGTTGGCGATATAGGTCGCGGGATCGTCACTCCATTTCACAATGTCGATCTTCTCTCCGGCCAGTTCATCCACAACCGCCTGCACGCGCATATAGTGCGGACCAACGCAGGCACCGATGGGGTCGACGCGTTCCTCGGATGACCAGACCGCCACCTTGGAGCGGCTGCCTGCCTCGCGTGCAATGGAGCGAATCTCGACGACCCCCTCTTGGATCTCCGGCACCTGCAGTTCAAAGAGTTTTTTGAGCAGTCCCGGATGCGTGCGTGAGAGCATGATCTGCGGGCCGCGGCTCGTACGCTTGACCTCGATGATGTAGGCGCGCACCGTATCACCATAGTTATATGTCTCCGTCGGCAGCTGTTCCGTCGCCATGAGCACCGCCTCAGCGCGCCCGATATCCACGAACACATTATGCCCCTCGATGCGCTGGACGATCCCCGTGACAATCTCCGAGGAGCGGTTCATGTACTCCTCATACACGATGCCGCGCTCTGCTTCACGGAGGCGCTGCATGACGACCTGTTTTGCCGTCTGTGCCGCGATGCGTCCAAAGTTCGCCGGTGTCATTTCGATCTCAACAACATCACCGACGGTATAGTCCGGATTGATAGCTCTGGCGCGGGCAAGTGAGATTTCCGTGACATCGCTCTCCACCTCGTCAACCACTGTCTTGATGGCGAAAACATGGAATGCACCCGTCTCGCGCGACAGGGAAATGCGGACATTCTGCGCCGCACCGAAGTTGCGGCGGTACGCCGAGATCAGTGCCGCCTCGATCGTCTCAAAGAGGAGTTCCTCGTCAATCCCCTTTTCGTACGCCAGCTCCTTCAGCGTCTGCAAAAACTCCTTGCCGTTATCCTTCTCCTTGGTATTTTTTCTTGCCAACCCCAAAGCCTCCTAAAAATCGATATGCAGGCGCACCTGTGAGACCTGCTTCATGGGAATCTGTACCCCATCATCCAGTGTCAGTGTCTCGCCGTCATACCCCGCAAGGGTTCCTGTCCACTGTTTCTTTCCCTCAAACGGCGCATAAAGCGTCACGTCGACTGTGCGCCCATGTTCACGTGTAAAATCCCGTTCCTTGCGCAGGACGCGGTCAAGTCCCGGCGACGATACCTCCAATATGTAAGCATCGGGAATGAAGTCCTCCCGATCAAGCATTTCCTCCAGCCGCTCGCTGAGACTCTGGCAGTCGTCGATATCGATGCCGCCCGTCTTGTCGATGTAGACGCGCAGATAGGAGTCGCGCTCCTTCACGTACTCGACATCCACCAGCTCGATTGCAGGCAAATCAGTCAGCAGTCCGCGCACCATCTCCTCGACGCGCTCCTCGATCTTCGCGCTCATGCTCTCCCTCTTCTCATACGTAATGAAAGAGTGGGCTTCCACCCACTCTTTCCGAAACTTAAATGAATTTCTTGAAGTATAGCATAGGATTAGACTCTTGTAAAGCCCCCGCGGCGATTTTCCTCAGTGTATCATGCGGTTCATCCCGGACTGTGAGAAAAGCAGAACAAGCAGAATGCCGATGACCAGGGAGTAGATCCACGCCGGTACCTCGATCGATGCGAGCTTCACCTTCGCACGCACCAATTCCTTCCACGTGCGGAAGAGGACATCACCCGTCAGTGCGCCGCCCTGCGGCAGCAGCTGGTCGATCACATACAGCAGAACACTCACCGCACACAGATTGATCGCTCCGACAAAGAAAAACATCGCGCCCCAATCAATCGAGATTGCTGATCCTGCCATTGCCCCAAAGAACGTCTTCTTCAGTTCTGAAATTGCACTTTGATAGCGGATAAATGCGATAACAGCGAAAATGAGCAGTGCGTGCCCCATTGCTGCAGCTAAAACATAATTCTTCTTTTTCAAAAGTGCATGTGCGGAAGCCGCCCCGACAAAGATGATGGCGAGCATCAGCCCTTTGCTGATGTCCATGATCGTCACATCAATCATTTTCCCAAGAGAAATCCACGGCATAAACACCGAAACAGCAACGGCTCCGGCACTGATATAAGAAGTAACGACCAGGTTTTCACGCAACTTCGTGAGCTTCTTCGTGTTCTCCTCAGCCTCTGCCGTCTGCACGGGCTGCTGCACATCTTCTGCATCCGCCGTTTTCACAGGGTTTTCCGCTGCATCCGGCGGCTGCTCTTGGGACGCGCCGCAGTGCGGACAGAACTTGACATCTTCATCAATGGAGGCACCGCATTTTTCACATGATTTCATTGGATCCGCCTTTCTATCTTCCATACAGCCGCCGCACGATCCATGACATCACCTTGTTCGGACCGATGAGGCGAAGAATTATACCTGCGATCAGAATGACCGCGAGTACCATGATAATCACCGGCAAGGCCACAAAGAAGAACGCTGCGAGGAGAGATACGAGCAGTAAAGCCCATGCCATACGTGAGAGCAGCGAGTGCTGTGTCCCTCCCGCCCCTATGCGGATATAGCGTATCGAACCGGATTCTCCTCCGGCGGCAGAACCACGACGTTCCTCCTGTGTTTCCGCGCCGTTCTCATCCACCGTTATGCCGCGATATGCGGCATTCTCCTCCCGGCTCATCGGCCGAACGCGTGGATCTTGTTCCATCGTGACCCCTCCCTTCACGGTATCTTTGGGACGCTCATCTGATCTCCTGCTGTGCTGCACAGCATCGTCACAAAACCTTCCTCACCAAGATAGCGTGGGTCGAACGGAATACAGCCAAGCACCTCACGCATACGCTGACATGCTGCATTAACACGTCGCTTGTCTGAGCCGAGCACATGGTAAAGCTCTGTAAGTGATGTAAGATCAATACCGTTGATCTCGGCAAAGAGGAAAATGGTCGCTGTCAGTGTCTCGGCAGTCTGTGCCCGCTTTAGATCAAAATGTGCATAGTCAAAAAACATTGTTTCAATCAGCACACGCGCATGGCGGCTGAATCCCAACGCCTCACTCACGGCGGCAAGGGCACCGAACTCCTCAGAGCATGTGCGCTGAGAGAGAGTCCATTTCGGACGTTTGGGCGGCAGTGCTCGCTGCGGCAGAACATTCAGCCTGGCCTGCAATGCAAGCATATCAATGGTATGGCGTACAAGTGCCGCCTGCCGCGCGAGAAAATCATCCATATCCGCCTGCGGCTCCTGATAGAGGAACAGCTCATACTCCTGCCGAATGGTATCCCGCATACGCCGCTGAAGAGGCTTGCTCGCGGGAACAGCCGTAATGTAGTTGAGCATCATCATGCCCTCATCGCAGACGTGTCCAAAAAGGACATTCCTCTCGAGTTTCCCCGGAATATCCGGGCGCGGAAGGATGACCTCCTCCTCCCGCAGAAGGTCACGGCAGATGATATGATCCTCGTACGCCTCTTCCACCGTGAGCACGGCAAACCGCGCCGCCAGGAGGTCACACAGTATCTCGCGTTCATCCTGCCGAAGGTGCTTTTCCTCCTGCACATTGTAATGCTCGATCGGGGTTTCATCGGAGCTGATGAGGTGATAATCAAAGAAGAAATAGTCCCAGAATCGCAGCCAGAAGGTCTCCTTCTCCTCTTCGGACGAGTGCTCATACGCTGTCACATCATAGAGATTTCCCGTATAAATCATCGCTGCCCGACTGATCTCACGCTGGTACTTCGGGCGGCGGAAATACACTCCGATCTTATGAAGAAGATCATTGAGCTGAAGGTTCAGTTCTTCCATCTCGAGTCGTTCATCTTCCTCAATGTCCTCGAGTGTCAGCCCCTCGATTTCCTCCCATTCCACACGTTCGGGCAGACGGAACCGCCCCGTCAGATAGAACATCTCCAGATCGGCATCCAGCTCGCCGAATTCAATCTCATATTTTCCCGTCCCATCCAAATACGAGAGGAAGTCATTCATTCGCTTAAAATAATCCTCCGCGTGACGTTTCAGCGGTCGGCGGTCAATATGCGCATCGGCAAAACGGAAAAAAAGCGCAAGATAGTCGATATGGATAAAGAGCCGCGCGAGCGAATCGTCGCGCCTCGTGATGACCGTGAGGAAGTCCTCGATGCAGTACCAGTCCGTACACAGCCCCTCAGCGCTCTCCCCCCGCCACGCCGCTTCGCGCAGATACCGCTCCGTCAATGTGCGCGGAACAAAGATCTGTGCGCGACCATGCGCCAAATAAAAGCGCTTGACCAACGCGTAGACATTTTCCATGAATCCTCCCGCTGTCATGCGCCCAAAACGAATTTCAATCCGTTCCATCCTAACAAATGCATGAAATAATGTCAATGTTCCTATCGCCTGAACCTGCCCCATATACTAAGGAATCACGAATAAATTCCGCGTGCATCTCTTAGTGCATCTTTTTGTCCGCATTTCGGCAAAAAAGTCCGGCGCAGTGCACCACGCTGCTTCCGGTTTTCCACTTTGTTCGGACGAAAAAATCTATGCCAATCTGACGAACTCCATTTTATCTGTGCTTCCATTTGACATATCGTATAGAATATAAGAGGGATTTAATTCATCACAAAACATCAGGAGGCATTTCAATGCAGACGTGCAGGAACTTATTGACAATAACCACCCTAGTCATATCTCTTCTTATAACATATACCGTCTCTGCTGCCGATGCGAAGGCAGACTACCGCGGCTATGTCTGGCGCATCGACGCGGCGGCGGGGGATGCGGCGGAGCTGCCGCACAATTTCCGCACAGCGGCATCACCGTTTCAGCCGCGGACAGACGCGACGAAGTTCGGCGTTGACCCGAACTACATTCCCTCGCGGGAGGGACTGGACGCCCTGCCGCTCTCGGGAAGTGCAGAGTTCTCCGCCCCCGCCTTTCACGCGCTGCTGAATGACCTGCACGCGCGCACAAAGGGCGCGATCTGCATCGTCGATCTGCGGCAGGAGTCGCACGGCTTCATGAATGGAAATGCCGTCAGCTGGTACGGCAAGCACGACTGGGGCAACATCGGCAGGACGCAGCACGAGGCACTGCGCGACGAAAGCACGCGTATCCGCGGTGCACAGGGCAAGGATGTCGTACTCGCGCACCTTGATAAGAAAAAGCAGCCCAAGAATCCGCAGACCGTCCGCGTCACCGAGGCGATGACGGAGCGTGAGCTGGTCGAAGGTGCGGGCGTACGCTACGTTCGTCTCGCTGTCACCGATCACAAGTGGGCAGAGCCGCAGACCATTGACGCTTTTGTCGATCTCGTGAGGAAAATGCCTGCGGACACATGGATGCACTTTCACTGTCAGGCAGGCAAGGGACGTACAACCAGCTTCATGGCAATGTACGATATGATGAAAAATCCCTCCGTCCCGCTGAAGGACATTCTCTATCGTCAGTACTTGCTCGGCGGGGCATATCTCGCCTACGACCCGACCACACAGCATGCGGCGACGGGATGGGAGGACGCAGACTACCATCACAAGACAGAGATGATCGCAAAGTTCTACGATTACGTTCAGCAGAATCATGAGAGCGGCTATGCCGTGCCGTGGAGTACGTGGCTGAAGAAGAATCCATAAGGACATAGGAAGGCCCGCACACATTGCATTCGATGTGCGGGCCTTCTTATTCTTCCTTATTTCTTTACTGTGGCTTAATATGTCCCGTTTGATAGGCGCGCAGGAGAGCATGAAGATCAGCGATCTTGCTCTCGATCGCCGCGCCGCGATCCGTGTCGCGCACGAGTGAGTGCCGTGCCTGCAGCTCAACCGTCTGGGAGACGGACTCAATGTCGCGGTTCTCACGCAGCGCGTCGCGCACACTCGCTACGCGCTGATGCTGCAGGAGGCGCAGCCCACGTGAGTTGTAGATGAGCGTATAGCCCGAGATGCCCGTTTTGGCGCGGAACGGTGCGGCAAATCCGCCGTCGATGATGAGAGCGCGCCCGCTGCCGCGCAGGGGGCTCTCCCCCTTCTGCACCTTGACGGGGACGTGTCCGTTGATGATGTGCCCGCGCTTCGGATCGAGCCCAAACTCCTCCAGGATTTTCTCGCAGACCGCCTCATCGTTCACGAGGCGGAAATACGGATCGGACGGCTCCTTCCACGTACTCTCATCGGAGAGGAAGGAGCGCTCGAACGTCGTGAAGGAGCGCCCCGACACGGGAGAATTGTAGCCGCACCAGAGGAAGTACATGAAGTCCAGCCCCTCCTGCGTGTGCTCATTCCATCCCTCGCGCGCCTTCTCCTCGCAGAAGTCCATCCACGCACGTCCGCGATATGACTTGCCGTTATACGTGATTGAACGGAACTCCCCCGACTCTTCCATCGGAACACAGGCATGAAAGAGCAAATTTCCGTTGTAGCACGTATAGATGCTGCCGCGCTCATAGAGATAGTCCACATGGCGCTGGAGTGCCTTGCTCTCGAGAAAATACGAGCGCAGATCGGCGATGATATTCTCTTCATCCTCCGTGAGCGCCCAACAGTCAGCAGGATCGTCAATCGTCGGAAAGTACGCGCTCTCGAGCTCCACACGGCGCCCGCTGCCGAGCGTCACGCAGGAGAGATCGAAGTCGATCTTGTCCAGCAGCAGGCGATCCTCCATCTGAAAGTCCGGATTACGGCGGATCAGCGCCCCCTCGAGCTTGAACATCATCATCGTAACGGCACGCTCTGCCGCCTTGATGGGGTTCTCATCGGGGTAGATGCGCGAGGCAAAGGTCGTGAGCGGACGCAGGCTGATGCCGTAGCCACGCTCCAATACATCGGTATTGCGGTAGCGGAGACTGTTGCGAATGACCGCCGCGATGCAGACTTCGCTGCCGAGTGCCGCGCCCATCCAGAGCACATCGTGGTTGCCCCACTGGATATCGACGGACGGATGCTCCATGAGGAGATCGAGAATGCCGTCAGGACGGTCGCCGCGGTCATAGAAATCGCCGACGATGTGGATGCGCTCCACAGAAAGCCGCTTGACCAGCGTGCTGAATGCCTCGATATAGTCTGCCCCGCCGCCGATCTCCACGATGGTCTCAATCAGCTGGCGGTAGTACGAAAGCTGTGCCTCATCGTGCTCGGGACGCGTGCTCAGCAGCTCCACGATGACCGACTCATAGCGTTTCGGGATGTAGTTGCGCATCTTGCTCGCGGGGAATTTCCAGCTCATGAGCTTCGTCAGTTCAAGGAGATTCGCGAGATTCTGCTGATACCAGAGTGCAGAGGTCTTCCCCTCCGCCGTCAGCTGCTCCATCTTCTCGCGCGGGTAGTAGATGAGCGTACAGAACTCCGCGCGCTCCTCCACCGTCATGCGGGTCTCAAAGCAATAGTCCACCTTTTCCTTGATGACGCCCGAGCAGTTGTTGAGAATATGGAAAAAGGAATCGTATGCACCGTGCAGATCGCTCATAAAGTGCTCCGTGCCCTTCGGCAGTATGAGCTGCGACTTTAGGTAGATGATCTTCTCGTAGACAATCTCCTTCGTCGGATATTTCTCCGCCATCAGGCGAAGAACCTTATCCTCCGCTGCTGCCGCTGTCGTCATGCCGGATCCTCCTGTACTCCCATTAGGAAATTTATTGTTTCTATACTTTTCTGTATTTTATCATTAAATTGTATTTACTTCAATTCAATATTCCTTTTTTGCGCAAGAACTCCTCAGCGACCGCACGTGGCTCCCTGCCCTCGCTCTCAACGGCATGGTTCATCGCCGCCATCTCCTCATCCGAAATGCTGCCTTCAAGGGAGAGAAGTGCGGTACTCAGCTCGGGATGACGCGTCAGCACATCCTCGCGTACGACGTTGCCGCAGCGATAGGATGGAAAGAAGTGCTGATCGTCCGTGAGGACGATGGCATCTGCCGCAGAGAGCTGTCCGTCAGTTGTAAACACGGTCATCACATCCACCTGCCCATCCGCGAGTGCCGCATACTTGAGACCGATGTCGAGATCAACCGTCCGCGCGAAGGAAAGCCCGTATGCAGCACATAGCGCAGAATAGCCGTCCTCCCGCTCGTAGAAATCGTACTCCGCACCAAAGGTCAGACGCGGTGCTGCGCGTCGCAGATCGGAGTAGGTGTGCAGATCGTACTGCTCCGCGACGGCACGGCGCACGGCGATGCCAAAGGTATCGTTGAATCCGTACATGCCGACCCAGTGCATACGAAATTTCTTCTCATAGCCCGCGGTCAGCTGCGGGAACATCTCCTCGCTGTACTTCGAGTCCTCCTTGAGCACCATATTCCAGCCCGTCCCTGTATACTCTGGATAAATGTCGAATGCGCCGCTCTCCATCCCCGGCTGGATGTTCGACGTACCGCCGCCGACCCCCGCCGTAATGCGCGCCTCCAATCCCGTATTCTGCTCAATGACCATCTTCAGCATCTCACCCATGATAAGCTGCTCCGTCATGGGCTTCGTCGCGATGTGAATGACATCCGCTCTGCCGAAAAATCCATACGTCACACCGCTTGCAGCGATGAGAACAGCTGCCGCCGTGCCCGCATAGGCAACGCGTCTCTTTCCTGCCATCCGCGGGGGATGCTTCAGCCATGCCTCCGCACGTCCCAAGACAGCATCTGCTGAGAGCGCGAGAACGGCGATGAGCAGGCTGCCCGCGATGGTGAGGGCGGGGTTGTTCGTCGTAATGCCGCGATAGATCGCGACACCGAGTCCGCCCGCACCGATGAACGAGGCGATACCCGCGAGGGCGATCGTCATCGTCGCCATATTGCGGATGCCCGCCATGATGATGGGCATGGCGAGCGGCAGCTGGACGCGCGTCATCACATAGAAATCCGACCCGCCAAGACTCGCTCCTGCCTCGGAGAGCGACGCAGGGATCTGTGCCAGTCCCGTATGCGTCGCACGCACCATCGGCAGAAGGGCGTAAATCGTGAGCGCAATGATTGCCGCCGTATTGCCGATGCCGAAAAACGGAATGAGAAAGCCGAGCATCGAGATCGACGGGATGGTATAGAGAAAGTTGACCATACCGAGCGTCGGTGCCACCGCACGCTCATAGCGATAAATGAGAATGCCCGCCGTACCGCCGACGATGATGGCAATGCCGATCGCCGCGCCCGAAATCCAAAGATGCTCGATCATCAGCTGCAAAAAAAACGTACTTCGCTCCGTCATAATCGAAAGCACTGCATGCAGCAACGTCATGGTATTCCCCTCCCGTATCGTATTGGAATCACGAATCAAAAACCCGTTGATCTTCTCCGCCGAAGCATGGACAAAATAGATGCGCCGCGACGGCGCGAATGCGTTTTCTTTATACCATATCATTATAGAAAGGACAATGTCCCCTATCTATGATAAATGTTACGGTATAAGATGACTGCATATCCCCCCCAATGAACGCATCGCGTTTGTTTCTTCTCTCTTCCTATGGTATAATGCCCGTGTAATAATCGTATGACAGGAGCTGAGCATCCTTGAAAAAATTTCTTTCTTCCACAGTTCATTTTGTCCTCAGCGTCATTGCCGCAGCGGCGGCTGCGGGCTACTGGTACATGACGGGAAATGTGACCGTTGAGACGGCCTCCGAGATCTTCCTCGGCGTATTCCTTGCAGCATCACCGATTCCATGGCTCGTGTCACGCTGGCTGATTGCCCTGCGGATCAAGCGTCATCTGCGTGCGGACGGCATCTCATGCAGCCGCATGAGTGCGCTCACTGAACTCATGCACGTGGACACGATTGCCTTCAACCGCAATGGTACGCTGACCGAGGGGAATATATTCATCTCGGCGCTCGTTCCCGAGGGCATGACGCAGGGTTCACTGCTTGCACTCGCTGCAAGCGCCGAACGCGATGCAGTCCACCCCTATGCCCAGGCACTCTACCGCACGGCACTTGAGCGCGGGCTGCACCTCACGCGGCACTCCGCTGCACGCGAGGAGGAGAGCTTCGGCGTGGAGGCACTGATCGTGCGTACACCCGTGCGCGTCGGCAAGAAAGAATGGCTGCAGGAGGAAAACATCGAGATCAGTGCCGCACTCCTGACGCGTGCCGATCAGCTTGCGACAAGCGGACAATCGCCGCTCTTCGTCAGCTCGAGCAAGTATGCGCGCGGCATCATCGCCGTACGCGACGACCTGCGCATGGAGGCAAAACGAGCACTGAGCGATCTGCGCCAACACGGGTTCTCCCTTGTCCTCCTTACGGGAGAGACGAAGCGTCTTGCCAACGCCACGGGCAAGGAACTGCGCATCCCCGACGTGCGTTCCGATCTCACGGAGATGGACAAGGCACGCGAGATCCGGCTGCTGCAGTCGCGCGGCGCCATCGTCGCCATGGCAGGCGACCCGATTGCCGACCAGGCCGCCCTGCGCACGGCAGATATCAGTATCGGCTGCCCATCCACACTCGTGAAAGTACCAAATGAGCCAAAGGAGGAGACGGAGGCCGATCCACTGCATGCCGAACTGCTGAAAGGCCCGGACGGCACCGAGGCTGCCGCCGAGGTGGTCGAGCCGCTCATCCCGCCCGAGGATGCCGCTTACTTCAAGGCACAGACGCGGCGCAATCAGGGCAAAATCGAAAACTACGTTCCCGACATTACACTGGACAGCGTGGGGCTGCCGCGTCTCGTCACGCTGATCGACGCAGGAGAGGCGGCACGTGTACGTGCGCGCCAAAACACATGGCTTACTGCTCTTTTCATCGCCCTGTTCA
>NZ_GG694006.1:542284-544342 GCF_000160695.1 Centipeda flueggei ATCC 43531
CCCCGACGGCAGCGGGATTTCTGCCGCTCCTCGATGTGCCGCTTCCCTACCCGTGGGTCGGCGGTGCACTTATCCTAACACTCGGACTGCAGGCAGCAAACGCTCTGCGAAAATAATTACGATTTATTCCTAGATAGTTTATTTTATCAATCTAACTTGTATTTCATTTTGACCTATGATATAATGCAGGGAATCGAAGGGCTTTTGTCACATTTTGCGGACAAAAGCCGTCGCTGTCATTATCGTAGGTTTTGTTTTTTAGGAGGGATTTGGACATGGAAGCAGTGCTGCTGTCCCGATGGCAGTTTGCAATCACCACCATCTATCACTTTCTCTTCGTCCCTGTCACGCTCGGTATGGCGATCTTTGTCGCTCTGCTCGAAACGTGCTATGTCAAGACGAAGAAACCGGAGTGGAAAAAGACCTGCCGGAAGCTTCTGCATTTCTTCGGCACACTCTTTCTCATCAACTTCGCGATGGGTGTCGTCACCGGTCTGGTGCAGGAGTTCCAGTTCGGCATGAACTGGTCGGAGTACTCACGCTTCATGGGTGACATCTTCGGTGCGCCGCTCGCACTCGAGGCACTCACGGCGTTCTTCCTTGAGTCCACCTTCCTCGGCATCTGGATGTTCGGTTGGGACAAACTCTCGGAGAAGGCACACTGCGCCTGCATCTGGCTCGTCGCACTCGGCAGCAATCTGTCCGCCTTCTGGATTCTTGTCGCGAACTCCTTCATGCAGCATCCCGTCGGCTACGTACTCGCCAACGGACGCGCCGAGATGGCGAGCTTCGCCGAGCTCGTAACGAACCATTACATCCTCGGCGAGCAGTCCCACACGCTCTTTGCGGGCATCACGACCGCCGGCTTTGTCGTCATGGCGGTCTCGGCATGGAAGCTAATGCACGACACGGAGTCGCGCTATGCGTTCACGCAGGCGATCAAGGCGGGTGCCATCTACACGCTTGTCGGTGTGGTCGGCGTCATCGCGAGCGGACATTTCCACACACAGTACCTCGCACAGGCAAACCCGATGAAGCTCGCCTCCATGGAGGCACTCTGGGAGACGGAGGACCCCGCGCCGTTTGCCGTTCTCGCTTACCCCAACATGGAAAAGGGACAGAACGATTTCGAAATCACCATTCCCTACATGTTCACGATCATGGTACATGACGGCCCCTCGGGCGAGGTGCGCGGCATCAACGATCTCCAGAAAGAAGCTGTTCAAAAATATGGCGAGGGCGACTACCGTCCGCACGTCACGATGCTCTTCTACGCTTTCCGTGCGATGGTCGGCGCTGGCTTCTTCATGGTGCTCGTCTCGCTCGTCGTGCTCTATCTGACGAAAAAAGAGAAGCTTCTTTCGGCAAAGAAGCTTCTCTATGCCCTGCCGTGGCTGGTCGTCATTCCGTTTATCGCCAATTCCTGCGGCTGGATCGTCGCCGAGATGGGACGTCAGCCGTGGCTCGTGGTGGGACTGCAAAAGACAGTGAACGGCGTGTCGCCGAATCTCACAGCAGGTGAGATCTGGTTCACGATGATCGGCTTCACGGTGCTCTACCTGCTGCTGATCATCACCGCACTCTATCTTGCCTTCCGCTTCATCCGCCGCACGCAGATTACCCCTGCCATCGAAGGAGGGAAGTAAGAATGGACTACAATATTCTCTGGTTCGTACTGATCGTCATCCTCTTCACAGGATTCTTCTTCCTCGAAGGATTTGACTACGGTGTCGGCACGCTGCTCACACTCATCTCCGACAAGGAGAGTGACCGCTCCCAGCTCATCCGCACCATCGGTCCTGTCTGGGACGGTAACGAGGTCTGGATGATTACGGCGGGCGGTGCCACGTTCGCAGCATTCCCGCACGTCTATGCGACGATGTTCAGCACCTTCTACATTGCGCTCTTCCTCATGCTGGTTGCGCTCATCCTGCGCGGCGTCGCATTCGAGTTCCGCCATCATCGCGAGGATGAAGTATGGCAGCGCCGCTGGTCGTACGCCATTGCTTTCGGCAGCGTTGTTCCTGCATTTCTCTGGGGCGTTGCGGTCACGAATTT
>NZ_GG694006.1:544726-552556 GCF_000160695.1 Centipeda flueggei ATCC 43531
AATCGCAGGTCTGCCCATCGGTGCAGATAAGGTCTATCGAGGCGGATTCTTTGATCTCCTGACGCCCTACACGATTGTCGGCGGCATCACATTCGTCTGCGTCTTTGCGTTCCACGGTGCGGCATTCTTAAAGCTGCGGCTGACCGACACCTACCTCATGGGCCGCGCACGTAGGCTTGGTCTGAAGTTCGGTGTCGCCGCGGCGGTCCTCTACGTGATCTGCATGATCCTTACCTACGTTGAGACCGACCTCTACCAGAGCACCGTTGCTTCGGCGGCACTCTTCCTCTCGGCAGTTTCCTTCGTGCTCGCCATCGGTGCACTTTACGGACGTTCTCAGAAGGGTGCGTTCATCCTCGGCGCCCTCGCCATCGTCGGCACGACGGTCGGCTTCTTCGCCGGACTGTTCCCGCGTCTCATGGTCTCGAGCCTGAATCCCGGATACAGTCTGACGATCTACAATGCGTCCTCGACGGAGTACACACTCTCCATCATGACCATTGCCGCCGCCATTCTTGTCCCCGTCGTCCTCTGCTATCAGATCTGGACGTATTACATCTTCCGCAAGCGCGTTTCTCCGAACGATTCGGGACATCAGGCATACTAAAGGAAACAATGAAAAAAAGAAAGTCCATCCTGTTTCAAATGCTGCATTCGCAGCGGCGTGTCCTCTCCATCCGCGTCGCGGTCGAACTCCTGCACGGAGGGCTGACCATCCTCGCGGCATGGAAGACCGCCGCCATCGTGAACGCTGTATTTCTCCGGCATGGCGGACTTGCCGAAACAGCATCAGA
Organism: Centipeda flueggei ATCC 43531; assembly: GCF_000160695.1. Taxonomy (GTDB): domain Bacteria; phylum Bacillota; class Negativicutes; order Selenomonadales; family Selenomonadaceae; genus Centipeda; species Centipeda flueggei. Next base: position 545,521 of record NZ_GG694006.1, read on the forward strand.
TCTTCTGATGCTGTTTTTGTGCGTTTTCGCCATGGCTCTCCTGCGTCTGCCGAAGAGCCGGATCGAGTCGCAGCTATCCGATGATCTGCGGCTCTCCTGCCGGCGTGCTCTCCACAGGGAAATGCTTGCACACGGGCAGAGCGGTGCAGGTGTACTGACGCTTACGCTTGAGCGCGTCGATGCGCTCGATCCATGGTTTCGCACGCTCCTGCCCACCATGATCGCAGGAGTCGTCATCATCCCGCTCGTTCTGCTCGTGACTGCCGTCGTCGATCCGCTGTCGGCGCTGCTCTTTCTGGTCACGCTGCCGATCGCCCCCTTTCTCCTCTATCTCATCGGCAAGGCGACGCGCCGCGCCAGTGAGCATCAATGGGATGAGATGCGCGCGCTGACCGACGGCTTCGGTGATCTGGTGCGTGCGGCGGCGACGCTTAAAATCTTTCGCCGCGTCGATGCGGAGGGGCTTCATCTCGCGCAGATGAGCCATGTGTTTTCCGAGGCATCGCTTGCCGTACTGCGGCTTGCCTTTGTCTCCTCCTTTGCACTGGAACTGATTACGACGCTGTCGATTGCCCTCATTGCGGTCTCCATCGGTCTGCGTCTCATGGACGGCGGCATGACCTTTCAGGCGGCGTTCTTCGTGCTCATCCTCGCGCCGCAGTTCTATCAGCCGCTGCGCGAAGGCGGCATTGCCTTTCATGCGGCGATGGATGCCGCGACGGCAGAGAAGGCGCTTGCCCCCTGCCTCGATGCACCGCCGTCCATCACGGGAACGCACGATCAGATTCTCTCCCCTCCCTCCGTACGCACGGAGGCGCTCATCTATCGCTACCCGCTGACCGACGAGGCCGTTCTGACGGATCTCACGCTCTCCTTTCCCGCGGGGAAGTCCACCGTAATCACGGGAGACAGCGGCAGTGGAAAATCGACGCTGCTCCTCCTCCTTGCGGGGCAGCTCTCTCCTTCAGAGGGAAGGATTACCCTCGCGGACGGTGCGGGAACAGAGCACAGCTATAACTTCGCACGTCTCACGGAGGAGACACGCACCGCGCTCATCACGTACGTTCCGCAGGAGCCGCATATCTTCGGTGCGAGCCTTGCAGAAAACGTAACGCTGTGGACGCGGGACGCGGCGGATGCCGAAATCACGGCGGCACTGGAGGCGGCGGCACTCGACGGCTTTTTGCGCGCGCTGCCCGAGGGGCTGCATACACGCCTCGGCATGGGCGGTCATCCGCTCTCGGCAGGGGAACGTCATCGCCTCGGTCTGGCACGTGCCCTCTTTCAGGATCGGCCCATCGTTCTTCTGGACGAGGTGACGGCGGGGCTGGATGAGAAGACAGAGCGGTGCGTGATCGATGCTCTGACGGCATTTTCACATCACCGCACGATGATTCTGACGGCGCACCGTCCTGCGCTCATCACATGGGCAGATCAGGTTGTGACACTGGGAGGTGAGGCATGATGACCGCAATGCTCTTTCGGCTGCTCTCCATTGCCGCACCTGCGGCGGCTCTCCCCGCCCTCCTCGCGGGATTTCTCGCGGCTGCGGCGGGCATTGCCCTCATTGCCTCTGCGGCATGGATCATCGCCAGTGCGGCGCTCGCGCCGCCCCTCTCGTCACTTGCCCTCGCGATTACCTGCGTACGGGCGTGCGGCATCGGACGTGCCGTCTTTCGCTATCTTGAGCGCCTGCTCTCCCACCGTCTCGCCTTCGGCTGCTACGAGGCGCTGCAGCAGGCTACCTACCGCCGCTCCGCCGCCGTCATTCCCATGCGTGAGGGCAACGTATGCGAAGGTGAGTTCCTCCATGATCTGCTGATGGGCTGTGAGACCCTGCGCGACTTCTACCTGCGCGCCGTCCCGCCGCCGCTGATCGCCCTCGCCTTGGTGCTGCTCACCTGTGCGGCTCTCCTGCCGCTCAGCATCCCTGCGGCCGCTGCCGTATTCCTGCTCTTTCTGCTCCATCTCTCGCTCCCCCTGTTCCTCTGCGAAACGGAACTGCGCGTGCAAAGTACCGACTATCGCAGCAGTCTCCTCGATCAGCTCGACGGGCGCACAGAACTGCGCGCTGCCGGCAGTACGCAGCATGCACAGGCAGTGCTGGATGAGGCGGCGGCTAGGTTTCAGCGTGAGCGAACAGCACGAGGGCGGCGGCGCGAGCAGCTCTTCACCCTGCTCGACGTCCTGCGGATCATTGTCTGGATCGCAGCCATCATTCTGCTCATCCCCCGCGTGACCGAGGGAATGCTCACGGGCATCCAGTACGCAGTCTGGGTTCTCGCCCTCGAGACAGTACTCGCCGAGCTCCGCCCGATCCCCCCCGCTGTTCTCGGCGCACAGGAATCAGTACGTGCCGCACGGCACATTCTCCCATCATCCAGAGAGCGCACACAGCCCGTCCCCATTGCACCGCCTTCCGAAACGCCGGCAAACACACCTCTGATCGAGGCGAAACACCTCGTCTTCGGCTATCATACGGACATCCCCATTGTGCAGAACCTCAGCCTTACGATCTGCCGCGGTGAGCACACGGCCATCATCGGTGAGAGCGGTGCGGGCAAGACGACGCTGGCGAGCCTTCTGCTCCGTCTCTGGGAACCGGATGCAGGCACGATCTCCTACGACGGCGTTCCCCATACGAAACTCTCCCCCGAAGCGTCGCGTGCCTATTTCGGTGCTGCTTTGCAGGGCAGCTGGCTCTTCTCCGCCTCGATACGGGACAACTTCCTGCGTCTGCGCGGCGATATCTCTGAGGCAGCAATATGGCACGCACTTGAAACGGCGCAGCTCGCGGACATTGTGCGGGCGCTGCCCGCAGGGCTCGACGAGCCGCTCGGAATGAACGCCTCCCGTCTTTCGGGGGGACAACGCAGCCGCCTGCTCACCGCACTTGCACTTGCGGGCGATGCGCCGATCCTGCTCCTCGATGAGCCGACGGCAGGGCTCGATGCCGCCTGCGGCGCACGCCTCATCACATCCGTCTTGGCAGATGCCGATGCACGCGGCGCAACGCTCATCGTCATCACACACGATCTTCCCCTTTTGAATCAAATGAAACAGGTGATAAAACTATGACGCCGGAAACATTTCATGAACGCATCCATCTCGTCATCGACCGTCTCGGGAAAAATGCTCCGCCCCACGAACTCTTTGCCGGCGGTGTGGAGGACTGGCACGCACGGGCGCGGCTCGCCCATTTTCTCGCACAGATGCCGGAGCAGCGCGCGGAGGCGATCGAACTCTTTCAAAGCGTCATGGATGCCGAGGTGAACGAGGAACTCGCGCAGGACGTGGAGGAAAAAGTCTACGCCATGCAGGGACTCTCGGCACTTGAGGCGGAGGAAAAGAAAACACAGGAAGCGGCACTCGAGCACATCAATCTTGCGATCGAGTGCGCCGAGGGGACAGACTTCCTCTACAAATACATCCTGCGCGGTGAACTGTGGGCGGATCGATGGAACCTCATGCACAAACTCGGCATGACCGAGGACGCCGAGGCGGAGGCAGATGAGCGCATTTCCGCCTTTGATGAACTGGAGGATGCCGTCCCGCACAACAGCTACCTGTACTACGGCTACCGATTCAAGGCGCATCTCGCCGCCGAGCGCGGTGTCGTCCTCATCGCAAAGGACTACATGCACATGGCGATTCACGCGATGGAGATCCCGCCCGCCTACGAGCAGCCGCTTGCCGATGCGTTTGCACAGACACACGAAAACGCCTCATGGATTCTGCGCGAGATCGACCGCGCCACCCCCGATCCTGCACAGCTCCACTGGGACATATAAAAATGTATTGCTATTGCTTCACTTCTGCGTTACAATAAAACAAAAGGAGGTACTGCCATGCCCAAAACAGCAAGCATCAATATGCGCATTGACCCTATTGTCAAAACTCAGGCGGAGGACGTATTTGCGCGTTTCGGTATCTCCGTGACGGATGCCATCAATATCTTTCTCCATGCATCCATCATGGAAGGCGGCTTTCCCTTTCAGCCCAAGCAACCGCGCTATAACAAGGAAACGCTACGCGCCATGGAGGAAGCGCGTGACATCATGAGTGGAAAAGTCAAGGCAAAGCATTATACATCCCTGTCCGAACTGATTGATGAAATGGACGCGGAGAGGCAAAATGCTTGACCTCGTCTTCACCACACAGTTTCGCAGAGATCTGAAACGCCTGCGCAAACAGGGTGCTCCAATAGAAAAATTAGACACCGTTTTGCAAGTTCTGCGCCGCGACGAACGCTTGCCCGCCCGTTATCGCGATCATGCTTTGACGGGAGACTACAGCGGTTTTCGGGAGTGCCATATCATGCCGGATTGGCTGCTCATCTATGCCATCGACCACGGGCAGCTCATATTAACTGCATCACGCACAGGATCACATGCCGAACTATTCTAAAACAGAACAGAAGAAACTATTGCACAAAGATAAATTTACCTTCGTGCAATAGTTTCTTCTGTTTTTTTCACAATTAAGAAGAGAGGATGGCGTATTGATTCTATAAAAGATGTTACTGAATGTACTCATACAACTAGAACGTACAATCCAAGATCGCTATAAGCCACATGATTAAAGTGTAAATATGGAGATTTTTATGATTAAGCTCTTGGAAGAAAAATACCAGAAGAAAGTTATCATTTACGATAACATGTATCTATTTTTCAATAGTGTTGCAAAAGATTTTATTCACACCTGCAAAAATTATAATATACATATAGATTCCCTCGATGCATTTTCTATTACCGGAAGAGGAATTCAGCCTGCCATAAGCAACAGTATATCATTTCCTAAAACGAGTAACTGTTGGGAGGAAGCAATATTATTCTTATCAAAAGAGGAAAATTTAGATTTTTTATATGAGCTATGGTATGCAGGATACTAATATCTGCGCATGATGGAAAAAAGAGAACGACAAGAATACAGGAGATAGTTCAAGAACGTGGAACTAGAAATTTTTAAAAGGCATCTCCGAATATTAGGCAAAGAAGAAGCGGAAAGGTATCGCGATTTATATATAAAAAAATTTGTAGATCCGTATACACATGCGAAGTGTTATCAAGAACGAATTGAGTGCTTGCATGAATTTTCCGATGGACTTTGTTATGAAGGATATTTATGGGATTTCTTAAAATCAGAAACCTACATTGGAGAAACACAAATCGAAGAGTATCGTAATTTTTTAAAGCAAGTATTTGTTTTTTGGGATAATAACTCTAGAGATAGGATTTTCATAAAAGATTATTGGAAATTTGACAAAAAGGATATGATAGAACTCGACTACAATCTGTTACTAGATCATCTAGAATTCTTCCCGGAGGACATATATATCACAAACAAAGAGTTAAGCTGGACTATTGTATTTACACATGAAGATGACTTGCTAGGAAAACGTCTTATTATGCAGGATGGGAAAATATAAGTATGTTACATGAGTAAATACAAGCCACACCTCCACCGAGAACAAATTCAGCTCGGCAAGCATCGGTGCATCCTACCACAAATACGGCAACTATAAAAACATGACCGAGGACGAGCAGAACAAAGTCTACAACACCATCGGTCTTGCCCCGAACATCTCCATGCCCGTCAAGGGAGATGCAAGCAGCACAACAAAATCTGCCGTTGCCGCAGGAACAATCGACATCCGAGATAATCCGACGCAGGACATCTCCGCCCTTAGCCGTGACACTGCAAACTCACTCAACGAACTCGGTAAAATCTTCGAAGAAACGTGGCTTGAATCTCAAGCTACTGGATAATGTTGTCGAAGCATTGAGACAGGGGCACAAGCTAGATGCCAAATACCGTGACCATGCACTTCATGGCAATGAAAAGATCCCTCCTGTTGTAAAATAAAAACTACAACAGGAGGGATTCGTCATGTCTAGGAAGTATACAGAAATAGAAATGTTGTCAGTTCACCGTCACCCGCTCCTGCCGCAACTGAATGCCGGAGTTACGGATCGCAGTCCATACCCGCTCCTTCGACTCCTTCACTGACGTATCGGGAAACCCCACCAGTTCAAAGCCCGCCGGTCTCAGCGACACATCCATCTCAACGTCGATAATTCGTCCGTCAATCCCGAGTGTCGTCGCACCATAGGTCTTTGCAAACGACAGTCTTCCCTTCTACGTTTCAAATATAAGAAAACTATAGCACAAGAGAGGGTATATGTTGCCTAATGATTCTTTGCAACAAAAAAGAGATTCCAGGCGCTAAGTGGGGCGAATGGAATCTCTTTTGTGTGCGGAATTTACCGTATGACAGGAATTAAGCTCTGGCTGTTGCGGCTTTATATTCAACCGACGCACCATCGGACGGCATATCATAATTCACCACGCCGCGACGTGCCAAACAACCTCGCAGTGTATGCCTCGTAAGCGCAGCATGTGCGACATTGTCCAAGTGCGTCAGATAAAGACGGGCGTTAGGCGCAGTCATTGCAACGCAGTGAACATCTTCATCGTTCATGATGAGGCGTCCATTTTCCACGGTCTCTGCGGCACAACAGTTCAGGGCAATCACCTCAGGCTGATAGTTCCGCAGTGTCTCAGCTATGCCGGAATACCAGACCGTATCCCCTGCCAAATAGAAGGTGTTCTCCTCCGATGCCTCAAACACAATCCCCATCGCGTCACCGCACGGAACAACGGTGCCGTGCAGGGCAGGGACGCGGGTCAGTTTCGCCGCACCGAACTCCATACCGCTTGTCGGCAGGACGATTACCTCTGAAAACCCGGAACTCCGCAGAACAGAGGCATCCTCCTCCGACTGACAGATGACTGGAACCGCCTTATCAAGCGGCGCACCGACCGTCCCGTCCGGTGCCATATCAATATGATCGGGATGCAGATGCGTAACGATGTAGTAGTCGACACCGCTCAAAATCTGCCCCATATCCATCGGCAAATTGTAGAACGGCATCGGAAGATGCTCCTTCATCGGATCGGGGACATGGAACGGCATGTCTGGAATATCGACAAATGACAGCTGATGTTTCGGCGCAAGCCACGGGTCAATCAAAAA
>NZ_GG694006.1:552606-605394 GCF_000160695.1 Centipeda flueggei ATCC 43531
TACCTTCCCCGCATAATTCAAACGGTTCGTTGCATTGCGAATCTGTGTGAGTTTCATAAGTGTTTCTCCTGTTCATCATTTGGTTGATCTGTTCATAGTATAGTGTACTTCCCAAATGACGGCAAGAAAAACAACGGGACTTGCCGCAACAATATTGTTGCGGTAGAATAGATACCGATGAAAGAGACGGGAGGTATGAAGATGAATCGAAAGCAGATGGAGTATTTTATTGAGATCTATCGCTGCGGCAATATCCAGACGGCGGCGGATCATCTTTATGTTGCAAGGCAGGGTCTCAGCAGAGCGATGCGGTCACTCGAGGAGGAGCTTGGACAGCCGCTTTTCATCCGTACCCCGCGCGGAATCATTCCGACCGATTATGCAGCAGCACTGCTGCCCCATGTCCAACGTCTGCTGGATGAATATCAATCCATCGAAAGCATGACATCCCTCGCCACCCACTCGAAAAGCGTCGTTGCCATTTTTGCACTGGATCACGTCTTTTCTTATCTTGGATCGCAATTTCTACAGGATTTTCATACTACTCATCCGAGCATTATTCTGAGCATTGTCGATACAACAGACGACGATGCAATGGAGGGACTTCTAACAAAGCGATCTCATTTTTCCATTGTCACCGCCCCTTTTGATCAGACACGCTTTCAAGGGGACGTACTCTTTTTCTCCCGCTACTGTGCTCGTCTCTCTGCGCATCATCCCTTGGCAGAAAAGAGCCGTATCACCTACACAGATCTCGACGGACAAATGATCATCAGTAAAGGACGCGCCTATCACTGTTTCCGTCATAATATCGACAAACACATCCTCCTGCCAGGTCTCAAAATCGAGATTCTAGCCGAAACTGCCGATGAATCCCTCATTGTTGATCTGCTGCGTCATAATCCTGCGATCAATCTCGGCTACGACTACGCAGCCGTCATGAACAGACAGCCGGACATTGTCATGCGAGAACTTGGCGACGGAAAAGATGTGGGGCAGGAGGTATGCCTCATACAGGACAAGACCGTCATCCTCACCGAAGCGGCGCGTACATTCCGTCAATTCCTCTTGGATTGGCTGAAAAAAACGAGAAAAGATCGTATCATATGGTAACTAGTGAACAGAACCATTCTATCCAGTCTACGCAACATGCAGACATACTTCATCCATCAACACCAACCTCAATCTCACTCTTAAAAACGACGATCACCTGCCCATCCTCCATGACCATTGATCTCCTCTCCTTATTTATACTCAAACGTTTTAGTTTACATCGTAAACTAAACAAACTATACTGGTTCTAAAAGGAAGGAGTATGGTCATCATGTCAACTGTCCCCACTCAAATAAGAATTGACCGGAGCATAAAAGAACAGGCCGGCGCTTTGTTTTCTGAGCTGGGGCTAGGGAAGCACTGATAAATTCGGAACAACCATCTTGACGCATCTTTTTTGCCCGCACTTCGGCGGAAAATCCTCCACAGAGCACCACTCTGCGTCCGGTTTTCCACCTCGTTCGGACGAAAAATCTACGCCAATCTGGCAGACCTCATTTTATCAGTGATTCCCTAGATATGTCCGGTGCCGTTAATATGTTTCTGCATCAGTGTGTCCTTCGTGGAGGTATTCCGTTTTCTATCGAAATGCCCCATTATAAACAAAGCACCTTGGCGGCTATGCAAGAAGCAAGAAAAATCTCCCGCGACCCGGATGTCCCTAGCTATGACAACATGGACGACTTGAAGAGGGCATTGGAAGAATGACCTATCACATCAAGTTCACCAACGTTTATAAGAAAAGTTACAAGCGTGCCAAGAAACGTGGCTTGAATCTCAAGCTATTGGATGATGTCGTCGAAGCATTGGGACAGGGGCACAAGCTAGATGCCAAATACCGTGACCATGCACTTCATGGCAATTGGGAGGGATTTCGCGAGTGCCATATTCAACCGGATTGGTTGTTGATATACCTCGTTGAAAACGACGTCCTAACCTTGACCCTAGTCGAAACTGGAACCTATGCAGACATATTCGATGAATAAGTTGTTTGGTCTGCTCCCCAGAGAACAGACAGTAATCAAAACCACCAGTTGAACTGGTGGTTTTGATTTATCACAAAATATTTCTACCGCATAAAGGTATAGACGGCGATATTGCTGAAGATCGAGAGGGGTTCTGCCCAGACGCCGATGATGAGGGTAAAGGCGACGGCAATGACGCCCATGGCTCCTGCCGAGAACGGGAGGCGCAGCGGCGTGTCGATCATCGGCTCATCTGCCTCGACATCGCGGAACATCTCCTTGATGACGAGGAGGTAGTAGTAGACGGACATCATCGACACGACAAAGCCCAGCCCTGCGAGCCAGAGATAGCCTGCATCTATCGCGGCGGAGAAGATGTAAATCTTGCCGACAAAGCCTGCCGTCGGCGGGATGCCCGCCATTGTCAGGAGCGCAACCATCAGGATGCCCGCCGGAAGCAGAGAGTCATGCGCCAGCCCGCGCACGCTGCGGAAGTCCGCACCGCCGCGCTCCGTCTCCAGATAGGAGACCGTCACGAACGCCCCGACGTTCGCCAAGACGTAGACCATCGCGTAGAAGAGTACTGCCTTGATACCCGCCGCGTTCGTCGCAACCATCGCCGTCATCATGTATCCCGCCTGCGCAATCGAGGAGTAGGCGAGCATCCGCTTGATGTTCGTCTGACGGAACGCCATGATGTTGCCCCCGACCATGGAGACACACGCAAGTGCCGCCATCAGATGCGTCCAGTACGCCGAGAGCGCAGGGAACGCAACGAAGAGCACGCGCAGGAGGATCGCCACCCCCGCCGCCTTGGAACACATGGCGAGGAGTGCCGTCACGGGCGCAGGTGCGCCCTCATACACATCGGGTGCCCAGAGATGGAACGGGATGATCGAGAGCTTGAAGAAGAAGCCTGCGAGGATAAAGACCACACCGATGAGCCCGAGGGAGAGCACGAGACCAAGTCCCTGTGCGATGCCCTGGAACACCATCGTCCCCGTCATCCCGTAGACGAGGCTCATGCCGTAGAGGAGCACAGCCGTCGAGCCCGACCCGAACACCAGATACTTGATGCCCGCCTCTGCCGAGAGCGGCGCATCCGTGCGGATCGCAACGAGTGTATAGAACGAGATCGTCATGAGCTCCAGCCCGACAAACGCCGTCATGAGGTCGTTCGCCGAAGCGAGAGCACACATACCGAGCAGGGCGGACAGGAGGAGCAGATAGAACTCGCCCCTGTGGCGGATCATCTTCTCCACATAGCTCTCTGCAAAAAGCACAGTGGCGAGGACGCCGACGATAAAGAGAATCTTGAAGAACACGGAATAGCCGTCAACGATGTAGAGCCCCGCAAAGAACGCCGTCGCTCCCCCATCCGGCGGATACATCCGCACGGCGAGAGCGAGTACACCGAGCAGTCCGAGTGCAGTCACGCGGGCGAGGGCACGGCGCGATGTCCCACGCGCCATACAGAGGTCGATCAGGAGCACGGCCGCCATGAGTACGGCGATGCCCAGCTCGATGGAGATTGCGGCAAGATTCATTTCCTGCATCATCACTGCCCACCTCCCAGAATCGTCGGAGCATCCTGAATCATCTCAAGAAGCGGTGCCAGCGGCGCAGTTCCCGCGTCCACCATGCCCATGAGGAGTCCCGGGAATACGCCGAAGCCGACAAGGAAAACGCCGAGAACGACAAGCGGGACGATGTCGATCTTCCGCTCATCGGGGTACTTCGCGAAGCGTTCCACCTTTGGGCCGAAGAGCACGCGCGCGAGCATGCGCAGGACGTAGAACGCGGTAAAGATGATGCCGGAGACCGCAATCACCGTGAGGATAGGATATGCCTCCACCGTCCCCACAAAGATGGTAAACTCCGGCACGAAGCCGATCAGCCCAGGCAGGCCGAGCGAGCACAGCCCTGCGAGCATAAATCCGACCGTGATATGCGGCATATAGTGCGCCAAGCCCCAGAGATCGCCCACACGGCGCAGCTCCGTCTTTTCGTAGACGTAGCCGACCTGCGAGAAGAAGAGTGCGAGCATGATGCCGTGCGCCACCATATAGGCGACGGCGCCGCCGACGCTCACGACATTGAGTGCCGCGAAGCCGAGGAGAACGTAGCCCATGTGAGAAATGGAGGAATAGGCGATCATGTACTTGATGTCGCGCTGGGCGAGTGCGATATAGGACGCATAGATCACATTGATCGTGGCGAGGATCGCGATCAGCGGTGCCCAGAACTTTGCCCCGAGCGGCAGGATAAAGAGGCCGACGCGGATGAGCGCGTAACCGCCGATCTTTTTCAGCACCCCCGCATTGATCATCGAGATCGCCGTCGGTGCGCCTGCATAGCCGTCGGGCGACCATATATGCATCGGGAACATCGAGAGATGCGAGCCGAAACCGACGAGCAGGAGGAGGAATGCCGTCACCTGCACCTCCCACGAGATATGTCCCGCGATAGCAGCGGCGGTGAGTGCCTCAAAGTCGAACGTCCGCATCCCGGACTCGTACGCACTCACGTAGAGAAGGAGCACACCGACGAGCATGAACGCCGAGCCGACGAGGAGGAAAATGGTCATCTTCATCGCCGCGTGTTCCTTCGTCACGCGCTCGGACGAGCCCCAGATCATCACCATCAGGTACGCGGGGATGACGACCATCTCACAGAGGATGAGGAAGAAGAAAAGGTCACGCACGAGGAATGCCCCCGAGACACCCGCGATCACGATGAGCAGGAGAACGAAGTACTCCTTGACCCGCTTCTCCACATGCCATGAGCTGTAGACAGCCGCGAGCCCCACGACGCTCGACAGGAGGAGCATCGGCAGGGAGATCCCATCTACGCCGAGCGAGTAGGCAACGCCGAGATCCGTGATCCACGGCATGTACTCCGTGTACTGCATCCCGCCGAGCACCATATCGTAGTCCGCGTAAACAAAGAGCGTCAGCAGCGTCACAATGATCATCGCCAGTGCCGAAAGCTGACGTATCGTATCGTGCAGACGTCCCGGCAGCAGGGCGAGGATGAGCGCGGCCACGAGCGGTGTGAGGAGAATGACCGAGAGAATCGGAAATGTCATCGCAGAAGACCTCCTCCCAGATACATCAGAACCTGTACCGCCCAGTACAGCGCATAGCACAGGAGAATCACAACGCCCGTGTAGAACACGACGACATACCGCTGTGCCTGCCCGTTGACGTTCTCCGTCAGCACCTCGCTCATCGCCAGACCATAGGCGCCGAGTCCATTCATGATGCCGTCAAAAATCTTTTCATCGACCCACTTGAGGATCACCGCCGTGCCGTAGACGAAGCGCTCACGGAAGTAGCCATACAGCTCATCCACATAGAACTTGTTGTAGACGACGCGATAGAGGAAACCGAAGCTCCGCTGCTGCATCGCCGCGCGCAGACGATGGCGTCCATAGATCTGATACGCCGCCGCAAAGGCGAGGAGGGCGAGCACGGTACTCGTCCCCGCCACCGTCCAGTCGATCGCCTCATGATGCGGTGCATCCGCGTAGATCCACATAGAAAACCCGCCGAAGTAGCCCCATAGGCCGCTCACAATGGTAAGCAGCGCGAGCATAATCATCGGCCAGCGCATGAAGGCATCGACCTCATGCGCCTCGTGTTCACTGCGGCTCTCACCGAGGAAGGCGACAATGAGGAGACGCGCCATGTAGAATGCTGTGAGGAAGGAGGTGAACGTCGCCATGAGATAGAGCGGCGTACTCGCGTGCATCGCCGCGGCGAGGATCTCATCCTTTGAGAAGAATCCCGAAAACGGCGGGATGCCGGAGATCGCAAGGACACCGATCAGCATCGTCACGAAGGTGAGCGGCATCTTTTTCCAGAGCCCGCCCATCTTGGTGATGTCCGTCTCATCGTGGAGTGCATGCATCACCGCGCCCGCGCAGAGGAAGAGCATCGCCTTGAAGAAGGCGTGCGTCATGAGATGGAACATCGAGGCGGAGAACGCGCCAATCCCTACCGCGAGCATCATGTAGCCGAGCTGACTGATGGTCGAGTAGGCAAGCACCGCCTTGAACCGCCGCTGCGTCACGGCGATAACCGCCGCAAAAAGCGCCGTAAACGCTCCGAGCCCCGCGATGAAATTCATCACGAGCGGACACTCACTGAAGATGAAAAAGGCACGCGCAACGAGAAAGACACCTGCCGCGACCATCGTCGCCGCATGGATGAGCGCCGAGGTCGGCGTCGGGCCTTCCATCGCATCGAGCAGCCAGACGTGGAGCGGAAACTGGCCGGACTTTCCAATCGGCCCCATGAAGAGCAGCAGACCGATCACCGTCAAGTAGCCCGTCCCCGCGACGAGGACATACGCGGGCATCATCAGCCGCAGCTCGATGAAGTCCATCGTCCCGAACGACACCTGCACGAGCAGGATGCCGACCAGCATTCCAAAGTCGCCGATACGCGTCGTGATGAACGCCTTCTTCGCCGCCTCGCGCGCCGAGACCTTATCGTAGTAGAATCCGATCAGGAGGTAGGAGCAGAGCCCGACGCCCTCCCAGAACACGTAGAGCTGGAGAAAGTTGACCGAGACGACCAGCCCGAGCATCGCGGCCGAAAACAGCGAGATGAACGCAAAGAAGCGCCCCATCCCCTCATCGTGCTCCATATAGCTGACAGAGTAGATGTAGACGAGCAGCGAGACCAGCGTCACGATGACGAGCATGAGTGCCGTCAGCGGGTCGATCAGAACGCCCATCGACAGCTCCACCGCACCGATGTGCGCCCAGACCGTCTTCATCACGTAGGGATCGCCCATCGTGATCTGATAGTTTACCGCGGCGAGTGCGACAAAGACGGAGAACGCAAAGGCCAGAGCCATCATCACAATCGCAATCGTCGCCGAGAGGTTCTTCTCCCGCCGCGTAAAGGGTGCAATAATGAGGAACGCAAGCGCAGGGAACAGGGGAATCAGATAGGCATGTGTCAGAGCAAAGGTAAACATAGCACTCCCCTCCCCTAGTCTTTCAGCGTATCCAGCTCATCGACATTCGTCGTGAACCGAATCTGATACAGGCGGAATGCGAGAGCCAGCCCGACGGCAATCTCGGATGCAGCGACCGCAATCGAGAAGAGTGCCATCAGCTGCCCCTCCGCGTTGTGCGCGTAAAAGCGGTCAAAGGCAACGAGATTGATGTTGACCGCATTGAGCATCAGCTCCACGCACATGAGAATCGGGATGATGCCGCGCCGCGTGAGGAGCCCATAGAGCCCAATGCAGAACAGCAGTGCAGACAAAAAGAGCAGATCAGGAAGACCGATCATGCCGCATCCCCTCCTCTCGCCAAGAGCAGTGCGCCGACCATCGCCGCGAGGAGCAGTACCGCCGTCACTTCAAACGGCACGAGATACGTGCCGAGCATCAGCTGGGCGATCTCGTCTGCCCCCGTCGATGCAGCAAATTCGCCCGCAGGAAGCGGAGCAAGGACAATACCGCACCCGATAAGGAAGAAGATACTGCCTGCCAGCAGCCCCGTCACGACGCGGCGAAAGAGCTTCTGCGAGGGATTGGACTGCGCCATCGAGTCACGCCGCGTCAGCATGATCGCCATGACGATGAGGACAGCGACTGCGCCGCTGTAGACCATGAGCTGCACCGCGCCGAGAAACTCTGCGCCGATGTAGAAATAGATCGCCGCCACACCGATGAATGAGAGCACGAGAAAGAGTGCACTATGCACGACATTCGGTGAGAGAACGACACCGAGCGCGCCGATGATCGTCACGGCAGCGAGAAAGTAAAAGATAAAGCTCATGTCGCCCCTCCTTCCGTCGTCTGCGCATCCTTTGCCGTGCCGTTTTCCGTGGCGGATGTGTCCGCCGCAGCTTTTTCTTCAGCGGTTTTTTCCTCAGCGGCTTTTTCCTTTGCGGCAGCCTCCGCTTCGGCTTTCGCCTCTGCCTCCGCCTTTGCCTTGGCAGCGGCTTCTTTCTTCGCCTTTTCCTCTCCCGCTTCGACCTCTACCTGTGCGAGGAACTCCGCGAGATCAGCACGGTCCTCGTCCGTCATGGCATCGTGCGTCATCGTCTCCTTGCTCCACGTGGCGATGGCGTAGTCCTTATCCCAGACGAGCGTATGGACCGGACACGCCTCCACACAGAGATTGCAGTAAAGACAGCGCCCCGAGTGATGAATGTAGGACTTCATGTGGCGCTTCTTCTTCGCATCGGGGACAATTGTCAGATCAAGCGCCTTGTTCGGGCACGCATTGGCGCACATCGAGCAGCCGATGCAGACGCGCCAGTCCATCGCGAGATTGCCGCCGCGAAAATTATCCGTCATGGGCAGCTTCTCCTCGGGGTAGCAGACCGTCTCCTTCTTGCCCCAGAGATGCTTCCATGTGACACTCATGCCGGTCAAAAGGCCTTTTCCAAACATGTGCGTCCCCCCTTAAACGATACCGAACCAGAACATCAGTGCGCCCGTCAGAACAACGTTCAGAATCGAGAGCGGGACGAGCACCTTCCAGCCGAACGTCAGGATCTGATCCACGCGCGTGCGCGGGAACGTCCAGCGGAACCACATGATGAGCAGCACCATGAGCACCGCCTTGATGCCGAACCAGACGAATCCCGGCAGGAACGACGGCCCGCTGTAGCCGCCGAGGAAGAATGTCGTCGCGAGGATCGCCGCCGTCAGGAGGTTCGCGTACTCTGCGAGGAAGAACAGCGCCCAGCGCATCCCCGAGTACTCCGTAAACGGTCCTGCGATAATCTCTGACTCGCCCTCCACGAGGTCAAACGGCGTACGGTTCGTCTCGGCGACCGCTGCGATCAGGAAGATGATAAACGCGAGCGGCTGCATGAAGATAAACCAGTAGTTCTGCGCCTGCATCTGGACGATATCGTCGAGGCGCAGTGAGCCCGTCAGCATAATGATGCCGAGCAGGGAGAAGAGGAGCGGCGCCTCATAGCTGAGCATCTGCCCAACGATGCGCATGCCGCCGATAAACGAATACTTATTGTTCGATGCATAGCCGCCCATGAGGAACGGCAGCACTGCCTGCCCTGAGATGGCAAAGAGGAGGAACACACCGACGTTGACATCGGCGAGCACCGCCCCCGCATCGAACGGGAAAAGCGCGTAGACGAGCGCTGCGGGGACAAAGAGCAGCGCGGGCGAGAGTGCCCAGACCACCTTGTCCGCACCGGCGGGCATAATGTCCTCCTTGCTCATCAGCTTCAGCATATCCGCAACGGGCTGCAGCAGACCGAATCTTCCGCCCACGCGGTTCGGGCCGATGCGCACTTGGATGAACGCGCAGATCTTGCGCTCCGTGTAGGTAAAGACAATCGCCGCCATCGAGATGATACCGAGCAGGATGGCAATACCGACGAAGGTCATCACGAGATCCACCACGAACGGAATCGGGATCAGGCGGTAGATGAGTCCGTCCAGCCCCACCGCAATCGCAGAAAGAAAAGAGCTCTCCATCATTCGTCTCCTTTCTCAGCAGTCCACTTCGCCCATGATCGGGTCAATGGACGAGTAGGCGGCGACTGAGTCGCCGATGAGCATGCCGCGGCACATTGGATCGAGCCCCTGCATATTTACGAACGAGGGGCGGCGGATGTGGATGCGGTACGGTTTCGTCGTACCGTCGCTGACGATGTAGAAGCCGAGTTCCCCGCGCGTCCCCTCCGTCCGGCTGAACACCTCACCCTTGGGCGGCTTGATGACCTTGGGTACCTTCTTTGCCATGAAGTCACCCTCGGGCAGTCCGTCGATTGCCTGCCGCACGATCTTCGCGCTTTCCGCGATCTCGGCGAGCTTTACCATGTAGCGGTCCCAGTTATCGCCATGCTCACCCACGGGGATATCGAAGTCAAAATCATCGTAAACGCTGTAGCCGTCCACCTTGCGCAGATCAAAGGCGAGCCCCGTCGCGCGCAAATTTGGCCCCGTCATACTGCACGCGAGTGCCTCCTCCGTTGTCATGGGCGACGTGCCGCGGATGCGGCGGACAAAAATCTCGTTGCCCGTGAGGAGACGGTTGTACTCCGCGAGGAAGTCAGGCACGCTGTCGACAAAGGCGCGGATCATCTCCGCCGCCTCGGGCGAGAGATCCTCCTTTACCCCGCCGATGCGGATATAGTGAAAGGTCTGACGTGCCCCGCAGACGAGATTGAAAATATCGAGGATCTTCTCACGGTCGCGGAAGCAATAGAGCATCCCTGTCGACGCGCCGAGATCATTCGCGAGCGTCCCGATGAAGATCAGGTGACTGTTGATGCGGTTCAGCTCCGCCATGATAACGCGGATGTACTCCGCGCGCGGCGTTGTCTCGATCCCCGCCAGCTCCTCCACCGCACGCGCATAGCCGAAGTTGTTGTTCATGGCCGAGATGTAGTCAAGGCGGTCGGTATAAGGCAGCCCCTGCGCATACGTCCGCGCCTCAAGCAGCTTCTCAATCCCACGATGGAGATAGCCCATGATCGGCGTCGCCTTCACGATGCGCTCACCGTCCAGCTCGAGCTGCACCTGCAGCACGCCGTGTGTCGACGGATGCTGCGGGCCCATGTTGAGTGTATAGGTCTCAGTACGCAGCATCAGGACTCCTCCTTCCGAAAGGATGGAACAGCGGGCGGCGGCGGCGGGACAAAGTCCTTGCGCAGCGGATGCCCGATGAAATCGTCCGCATGGAAGACGCGCCGCAGATCGGGATGCCCCGTGAACACAATCCCCATGAGATCATACACCTCGCGCTCCTCGAACTCCGCGCCCGGGAACACGGGCGTCACCGAGGGGAGCACGGGCGCATCATGCGGCAGTGTCACCTTCAGCGTCAGCCAGTGCAGCTCCGTCGGTGAAAAGAGATGGTAGACCATCTCGAAGCGGTCTTTCCAGTCCACTGCTGTCACATTTTCCAGCCGCGTCAGCTGCAGTGTCCCGTCGTCACGCAGGACGCGCAGCAGGCCGAGGAGCTCCTCGGCAGCAATGTAGAGTGCGGGACGCTCTGTCTCCGCATCGTACTCCGCCGACGAAAAGGCGACCTTGAGTGCCTCCAGCATTGCGGGCGTCACATACTTGTTCCTCATGTGTTCACCGCCCTCTCTGCCGCCCGCTCTGCCCAACAGGCACGCTCCGCGCGGACGCGCTCGGGATGGAGGATCTTTTCGCGCAGCTTCAGCATGCCGTCAATCAGTGCCTCGGGGCGCGGCGGACAGCCCGGGATGTAGACATCCACAGGCAGGAGCTCATCGACCCCCGAGACGACCGAGTATGAATCCGCAAAGGGACCGCCCGCAATCGCGCATGCCCCCATCGCAATCACATACTTCGGCTCGGGCATCTCCTCATAGAGACGCACAACCGCCGGTGCCATCTTCCACGTCAGCGTCCCCGCGACGATGAAGAGATCCGCCTGACGCGGACAGGGGCGGAACACCTCATAGCCGAACCGTGCGAGGTCGAACCGTGCCGTCGCTGTGGTCATCATCTCAATGGCGCAGCACGCGAGCCCAGAGGACAGCGGCCAGATCGAGTTTGCATGCGCCCAGCGCAGCAGCTCATCCAGCTTGACGACAAAGACATTTTCCCGCAGGCTCTCCGGAACACGCTCCGCTATTTCCATGTGAGATCCCCCTTTCGCCACGCATAGGCAAGGCCGAGCACCAGAATCCCGACAAAGACGAACATCTCAATGAGTGCAAATACACCGAGCATGCGGAACTCTACTGCCCACGGGTAGAGGAACACCGTCTCAATGTCAAAGACGATGAACAGCAGCGCATAGAGGAAATACCCCGCACGAAACTGGACGTAGGGCGACCCGATCGAATCGACACCGCACTCGTAGGGAATGTACTTCTGCGGCGACGGCTTCTTCGGCTGCAGCAGAAATGCCGGTCCCAGTGCCATGATGGGGAAAAACAACGCCACGAGAAGAAAAATGCCCAAGCTTCCATATTCTCCCATACACAAGGCCTCCTTATAGAGCAACTAGATAAATACATAGAAAAAAACAAATAATCCAAAACAATAATTTAAGGGTAAAAAAATATCATCACGACTCAACAGACGTTGTATTTATAATTGTCAGTATAAACGATAAAATCTATATATCATCATACCTGAAAAGTGCCTTTTTTACAAGATACAGCGTAAAAAACTTTCTATGAATAAACTACATCGAACAATAGGGAAAAGGAGACCATGCTTATTTGAAAGAAACGGGATTTCCTGCTATAATCAGAAACAATGATGGAGAAGTGTCCCTGTCTGTCAGCGGCACCTCCGGCAACAAAGGAGACTTTACACAATGCTGTTACACCGTAAATCCGTCGAACTGCTTGCGCCTGCCGGCACATGGGATGCCATGACAGCGGCGATCGATGCGGGGGCGGACGCCGTCTATCTGGGAGGCAAGCATTTCAATATGCGCCTGCATGAAGGCGATTTCAACTTCGACGATGCACGGCTCAAGGAGGCGATTGACTACGCCCATGCCCATGACGTTCACCTCTACGTAACCCTCAACAACCTCATCAGCAACGAGGAGCTGCCTGCTCTGCGCGACTATCTCGCCTATCTGGAGGAGATCCGCCCCGATGCGATTCTCGTACAGGACTTTGCCGTGCTCGAGCTCGTGCACGAGATGGGCATCACCGTGCCCCTGCACACCTCGGTCATGATGAATACACACAACGAATACGCTATCGAAAAGCTCAAAGAGTACGGCATCACGCGCATCGTGGTTGGCCGTGAGATGACGCTCTCCGAGCTCGCCCTCTTCCGTGCGCGCACGGGCATCGAGGTGGAGTACTTCATGCACGGCGATATGTGCATCTCCGAGAGCGGGCAGTGCATCCACTCCGGCGTTCTCTTTGGGCAGAGCGGCAACCGCGGGCGCTGCATGAAGATCTGCCGCTGGCCGTTCGCCTTCATCAACGAGGAGACGGGAGAGGTGCTCGACGCGTCCAGTCCCGGGCCGTACAAGCTGGCGCTCAAGGATATGTGCATGTATCGCGCCATCCCCGCACTCATACAGGCGGGCGTCTTTTCATTCAAAATCGAGGGGCGGATGCGCGCGCCGGAGTTCATCCGCCGCCTTGTCTCCACCTATCGTGCCGCCATCGACGCCTACATCGCCGATCCGAACGGCTATACGACGGATGAGGAGGGCTGGCGCACCCTCTACGAAAACCGCGTGCGCGACTACACGACCACATTTGCGTTTGGACAGCCGACGGCAATCGACATCGGCATGACGGGCGAGCGCGAGCCGCGCTTCTTCAGTCAGGCGATCGAGGAGGCAGGCTTTGCCGACGAGGTACTGCGTGAGGAGACGCCGATTGCGAAGGAGAACGAACCCAGCCGCCGTCTGAGTGTCCGCGTCGGCACCCCCGCGGCGGCGCGCGCCGCCATCGACGCAGGTGCCGACACCGTCTACGTCGGCGGCGAGGCGTTTCGTCCGCAGCGTCCGTGGACGCTGCGCGACTACGAGGCACTCGTGCGCGACGCAGCAGGACGCGCCCACATCATCGTGAATACACCGCGCACGACCATGCGCCGCGAATGCGGGGAGCTCGAGCAGTTCTTCACCGCCCTGAACGACATCGGCGTAGACGGCATCATGGTCGGCAACCTTGGTACGCTGAAGCTCGCGCGCACGCTCACGAAGCTTCCCATTCAGGCGGATCACTCCTTCAACCTCTTTAACCATCTCGCCGCGACCTTTCTCAAGGAAAACGGGCTCACCATGGCGACGGCCTCCTATGAGCTGTCCTTCCGTCAGCTGCGCGAGATCGTCGAGAACGCCGTCCTGCCGATCGAGGCAGTCGTCCACGGCGCGTACGAGTCCATGATCTGCGACTACAACTTCCCCGCGATGTCGCTGCCCGCATACAACGACCTCGATTCGCCCGAGCTGCTCGACACGCACTATGCGTTCCGTGACGAGGCAGGCGGCGTCCATTCGATCCGCATCGACCAGTATGGGCGCAGTCACATCTACTTTGCCAAGGATCTGTGCCTCTACCCCTACCTCGAAAAGTTCAATGGGCTCGGCTCGTACCGCATCGAAGCGCAGGACTACACGGCGGACGTGACGGCGGAGATCGTCCGCATCTACCGTGCGGCACTCGACCGTCTCGCTGCAGGCGGCGACGGCTATCGTGCGGCGGAATTCGACCGCCTCACAGAGATTGCTCCGCGCCCCTTGGGCATCGGAACTTACCGCTTCCGTCGGAGCCGCAATTCGATTTAATCAAGAAAGTATATTTCATGGCAACAGATTCTATCAGCGAACACTCCTACATCGGCGCAGCTGCCATACTGGAAAAGAAAAAGAAGTACATCATGCCCTGTCTGGGGCATTTCTACAGCGACCCGCGCCAGATCGTACGCGGCTCCATGCAGTACCTCTACGACAGCGAGGGGAGAGCGTATCTCGACTGCTTCGCGGGCGTCTCCGTCATCAACTGCGGGCACTGCAACCCCGAGATCAACGCCGCCGTCACGGAGCAGGTCAATACCCTCCAGCACGTCTGCAACATCTACCTTACGGAGAACTTCGTCAATCTCGCCGAGCAGCTCGCACGCATCACCCCGGGCGCACTGCAGAAAAGCTTCTTCTGCTCCACAGGCACGGAGGCAAATGAGGGCGCGGCACTGCTTGCCGAGATCGCTACGGGCAGCAGCGAGTTCATCGCCCTGCGCAGCGGACTCCACGGGCGCACGAAACTGACGATGAGCCTGACGGGCATTGCCATGTGGCGCACCGACCCGAACCCCGTCGGAGGCATCAGCTTTGCACCGAATCCTTACTGCTACCGCTGTCCCATGGGGAAGGAATACCCCGCCTGTGACCTTGCCTGTGCCAATATGGTCGAGGACATCATCCGAACAGTTACATCGGGGCGCCCCGCCGCCTTTATCGCCGAGACCATCCAGGGCAACGCGGGCATCGTCGTCCCGCCGCCCGGCTACTTCAAGCGCATCAAGGAGATCCTCACGCATTTCGGCACGCTCTTCATCGCGGACGAGGTGCAGACGGGCTTTGCGCGCACGGGCAGGATGTTCGGCATCGAGCACTACGATGTGCAGCCCGACATCATGACCATGGCAAAGGCACTCGGCAACGGTGCGCCCATCAGTGCATTTATCGCGACGCCGACAGTCGCCGACAAATACAAGAAGCCCGGCGCATCGACCCTCGGCGGCAACCCCGTCTCCTCCACGGCAGGACTCGGCGTCATCCGCTATATCGAGTCGCATGATCTCATGGGGAACGCCGAGCAGCGCGGCGCACAGCTGCGTGCAGGGCTGCAGGAGATTGCAGCGCGGCATCCCATCATCGGCGACATTCGCGGCCTCGGGCTGATGGTCGGTGCAGAATTTGTCCACGCGGACAAATCCCCCGCCCCTGCCGAACTGGATACTGTGCTCGAGGAGCTCAAGAACCGCGGCTTCATCGTCGGCAAAAACGGCATCGCCCGCAACGTCATGGCATTTCAGCCACCGCTCATCATCACGGAACAGAACATCAGCGACGTGCTGAATGCGGTGGAGATCATCTTGACGGAGAAAGGACTCTAACGCTATGGCAAAACGCTACCATGAACTCACCGTCGCAGGCTGCCGCCGCAGTCTCCCCATCCTGAACCTCAACGAACACCTGGCGATCGCAGGTTTCGTCATGCTGGGCGATGTGGAGCTGTGCACGGCGTGTGCACGCGAGCTGGCAAAGGTGATTCCGACGGACACGGAGATCCTCATGACCGCCGAGACGAAGGGCATCCCCCTGGCGGCGGAACTCGCACGCCAGCTTGGCATGCCCTACTACATCACGGCACGCAAATCCATCAAGGCGTACATGGAAGATCCCATCTGGGTCGAGGACGAGTCCATCACGACGCTCGGAAAACAGCGCCTCTACCTCACGGCGGATGACATCGCACGCATCAAGGGACGCCGCGTCCTCCTGCTCGACGACGTGATCAGCACGGGCGGCTCGATGAAGGCACTCGCCCATCTCGCCGAAAAGACGGGAGCGCACGTCATCGGACAGGCGGCCGTTCTCGCCGAGGGCGACGCGGCACAACGGAAAGACATCATCTTCCTTGAGACACTGCCGCTCTTTGCGCCCGCATAGGAAGGGGCATTTCGTGCATCAATATCTCTTCTACATCGGAGATTTTCCCATCCGTGCCTACGGCGTCGTGATCTCCCTCTCGATCTTCCTTGCCACAGGGGTCGCCTACTACCTCGCAAAGGCGGACGGACGCGGCTACGAGAAGTACATCACCGACATCGGCATCTACTGCGGCATCGCTGGACTCCTCGGTGCGCGGCTCTGGGATGTGTTCTTCTTTGACTGGGACTACTATCAGCACCATCTGACCGAACTGCTGAACGTCTGGCAGGGCGGCATGGCCATCCAGGGCGGCGTCTTTCTCGGCGTACTCGTCGGCATTCTCTACAGCCGAAAGCAGGGACTCGACACCATCCACTTCCTCGACGTTGTCGCGCCCGCCATCGTCCTCGGTCAGGCACTCGGCCGCTGTGCGAACCTCCTCAACGGAGATGCCTTCGGTGCACCGACCGGCGGAGACTTCGGCATCCTCTATCCCGCGGCGACTCTCGCCTACCACACGTACGGCGCACAGCCGCTCTGGCCGGCAGAAGTCTGGGAGGGGCAGCTCGATATCGTCATCTTCGCACTCCTCCTCCTCTTCCGCGCGCGCAGCCATGCGCGCGGGCAGTGCTTCGCCCTCTACATCATGCTCTACAGCCTCGTGCGCTTTGCGCTCGAATATCTGCGCGGTGACTACACAGAGAAATACTTCGGACTCTTCACGAGCGCGCAGACGGGAAGCCTCGCCTTCGGGGCCATCGCCCTCGTTTTCTTCCTCTGGCTCGGACTGCGTAAATCCCATGAAATGGTGAAGTGTCCCTCTCCTCCACAGAAGTATGACCACCGCAAAAAGGGCAGAGACGAGAAATAACAGTGTAACCTATCGAAATCTCCTAAGGACACAGCACAAATGATCATCGAGATAACAGAAGAAATCGCGGGAAATCTGACGCAAACAGAAAAAACTATTGTCAAATACATCAATCAAAATGAAACAAAGCTCTCCCGTATGTCGATTGTTGACATTGCCTTTGAAACCTTTAGTTCTCCATCTACTGTTTCTCGTGCTATCCGCAAATGCGGAATCAATGGATTCAACGAACTGCGTTACAAACTGATGCGTCCGAACACGGATCTGGCGATTGTCAGCATCAACGAGATCATGAATAAATCCCTAATCGAAGCGGAAGTTTTGCTTGAGCGCATCTCCCTGCAAAACCTGCTCGAGATTGTCCGACGCATCGAGCAGGCAAAAGGCTCTCGTGTATACGTCTTGGCGAGAGGGCTGACTTCATATGTTGCAAAGGAGTTTAGCCTGAAACTTCAATTGCTCGACTACGATGTGATGGAGACGGATGATCCGAACATCATGAAGAGCATCACGAACCACCTGTCCTCCACTGCGCTTGTCATTATCTTCTCCCTCAATGGACAAACAGAGGAGCTCGTCGAATCCGCACGCAATGCATACTCTCTGGGTGCGGATGTCATCACTTGCTGCTGTGCAGAGGACAGTCCGCTTCTGCCGTACTCCGCAAAGTCTCTGATTGGATTCAAGCACAAGCATGTATCCATTCGGGAGTATGAGGTCACCAGCCGCGTTGCTCTCAGTATTATGGCTCGCATGATTCTCGATTACCTCGTACAGCAGAACGAAAACAAAATCTCATACGATTATTGACATCTTCTGATGAAAATCTATTTTCCAAAATCGAAAAGATTTTCATCAGATTTTCTTTTACCATGATGTATATCTCGAATCAGCGGAATATATAGAAAGGTGGAGGAGACAGATGAAAAAGCTATTAGGCGTCACAGGTTGTCCGACAGGCATCGCACATACCTTTATGGCTGCAGAAGCCCTGCGTCGCGCGGCAGAAGCGGCGGGCGCAGAAATAAAGGTGGAGACAAACGGTGCCATCGGCGTTGAGAATGCACTGACAGCGGAAGAGATCGCCGAAGCAGACTGCATTATTGTAGCCTGTGACAAAAAGGTGGAAATGGATCGTTTCCGCGGAAAACCCGTACTGGAGGTTTCTGTCGGACACGGCATTCAGCATGCTGCGGAACTCGTAGAGAATGCCCTGTCCGGAAAAGTCCCCGTATACGGAGGAACAGCGCCGGCAGATGCAACCGATGAAATGTTCCGTCTCGAAGGAAAATCGGGAGCTGCACATGAGATATACAAGCATCTCATGAACGGCGTCTCGCACATGATCCCGTTTGTTGTCGCGGGCGGCGTACTGATTGCGGTCTCATTCCTCTGGGGCATCTTTTCCTTTGATCCGAACTCGGATCAGTACAACCCCACTGCAGCACTTTTAAAACAGATTGGCGGCTACGCGATGGGGCTCATGGTTCCTGTCCTTGCAGCCTACATCGCCGAATCCATCGCCAATCGCCCGGGTCTTGTTGCCGGTTTTGTTGCAGGCGTCATTGCGGCGGGGACAGGCTCCGGATTCATTGGAGGTATTCTCGGGGGCTTCCTTGCCGGCTACCTCTGCAAATACCTCGTGCGTTCCCTGTCGGGTCTGCCCAAAGAATTTGAAGGTCTGAAATCCATCTTCCTCGTCCCGCTCGTCAGTGTCGCAGTGATTGGTGCGATCATGTGTCTCACTGCCGATCCTATTGCGGCAATCAATGCGGCAATGATGGACTTCCTTTCCAATCTGCAGAATTCCAACCCCATCATCCTTGGTATCGTCATCGGCTGCATGTCAGCGTTCGATATGGGGGGGCCCGTCAACAAGGCAGCCTATGTAACAGGAACGCTGCTCCTCGGACAGGGCAACTACTACTTTATGGCCGGTGTTTCGGCGGCCTGCATCACGCCTCCCATCCTCATCGCGCTGGCTACAACAATTTTCCGCAATAAGTTCACGAAGGACGAACGCGCTGCAGGTCTTGTCAACTATATTCTAGGCTGTACACATATCACGGAGGGAGCGATTCCATTCGCAGCAAAGTCGCCGCTGACAGTTCTCCCGATTCTCATGCTGGGCTCGTCCATCTCGGCGGTTCTGACCTATATGATGAAGATTCAGGTTCCCGCCCCGCACGGTGGCTTTCTGATCCTCGCACTCGTAGATCAGCCGATTGCATGGGTGCTCTGCATTCTCACCGGCTCTCTGGTCGGAGCTGTGATCTATGGTCTTACAAGAAAAAAACCGGAACAGGAGTAAGCATGATTTGCGCTAACATTCAAGAGATGGAAGGAGCGCGCTCATGATCTACACATTGACAACGAACCCTGCCATTGACATGAATATTTGCACAAACGGCTTGGAGCCGCGCAAGGTGAACCGCACCTTCGATGCAGTCTACACTCCGAATGGAAAGGGGCTCAATGTCAGCTTCGTTCTGCATCATTTCGGCATAGCGTCAAAGATCATGGGATTCTTCGGTGGATTCTCCGGCAGCTATATTGTAGAGAAGTCCCGCAGACGAGGGTTTGAGGTAATTCCCGTCGCAGTCGACGACATTACACGCATCAATATTTTTCTGAACGACGGCACAACGGAGTATAAGCTCGTAAACGACGGTGCCCTCGTACCGCGGGAAAAACAACAGGAAATGTTGGAACGTATTCGAACCGCGACGGATATGACGCACCTCTCGATCAGCGGAAGTCTTCCACAGGGAATCGAACCATCCTACTACGATGAGATTCTTGACATCTGTCGCGAACGGGGTATCCGCATCATACTGGATATCAGTTCCACAAAGCTGCGCGATCTCCTGCACTGGACCCCGCTCCTGATCAAGCCAAATGACGAGGAACTGGAAAAGATCTTCGGCATCCACGTCAAAACGGAACGTGACATAATAGAGGCTCTTGATTTTCTTCATGCCGAAGGAGCACAAAACGTACTGCTCACACTTGGTGAGCACGGTGCGTATTTCTCTAACGGCAATGCAGTCTATTTCGCCTCGGCACGCCCCATTCAGCTGCTCAGTTCTGCCTGCGCAGGAGATGCGGCACTCGCCGCATTCCTGAGCATATGGCTGGAGCATCCGGAGAACGTAGCAGATGCGTTGAGAAACATGGCGGCTGTCGGTGCAAACGTCGCCGAGAGCAATGCTCTCGGAACCCTGTCAAGGGTGGACGAATACAAAAAAGATATTCAGGTAAGGAGGGTAAAATAAATGCCACTCGTAACAAGTAAAGAACTTCTTCTCGATGCACAGAAAGGCGGCTACGCAGTCGGTGCATTCAACGTGGAGAATATGGAAATGGTCATGGCGGTACTCGCCGCCGCAGAGGAAACATCCTCCCCTGTCATTATGCAGACAACACCAGGTACCATCCGTTTTGCGGGGCTGGATTACTATCTTGCAAATGTACGTGCAGCTGCCGAACGGACAAAAATTCCTGTCGTGATGCATTTAGATCATGGCGACAGCCTCAATATGGCGATGCAGGCCTATCGCGCCGGCTACACCTCCATCATGATCGACGGCTCAAAGCTCCCCTTTGCTGACAATATTGCACTTACCAAAACTGTAACGGATGCCTGCCACCCCGGAAATATTCCCGTAGAGGGAGAACTTGGAAAGGTTGGCGGAAAAGAGGACGATCTCGAAAATGAGGACGGCAGTCCATACACAGATCCTGACGAAGCCGCAGAGTTCGTCAAACGCACAAACGTAGATTTTCTTGCCGTCGGTATCGGCACCTCACACGGTGTCTACAAGGGAACGCCCTGCGTCAATGTGGATTGCCTGAGTGCCATTCGCTCCGTTGTTGATATCCCTCTCGTCATGCACGGAACTTCCGGCGTTCCCGATGAGCAGGTTCGTGACTGCATCAGCCGCGGCATCTGCAAGGTCAACTACGCAACGGACCTGCGCATCGCCTTCACGCGTGGCATCAAGGCATATATGCAGGAACATCCGGATGCCTTTGACCCAAAGAAATATGCTGCACAGGGCATGAAAGAGGTTCAGGCGTACGTCATGCAGAAAATGGACGTCCTCGGCAGTACGGGAAAAGCATAACATCTTAAACATATGAAAAAACGCGGCAGCTGCCGCGTTTTTTATTTATCGATGGTCACATTTCTGACACTGCGTCATCTCATCCATAAATTCGGTCAGTGCCCCTTCACCTTGCTGAGCGCCGTGCGCACAAGTTCCGCCAGATAGTCCGCTGTCGGCGCAAGGGCACGCGGGTCAACGCGGAAGGTCGGGTTGTGGATGGCGGCAGAAAGCCCTGTCCCGACGAGGACGAACATGCCCGGCACCTTTTCCTGATAGAAGGCAAAATCCTCACCGCCAAGCGATTTTGGTGCGGGTATGACATTCAGCCCGCGCTCCTTCGCCTTCTCCGCGGCGTACGACGCCCAAAAGCCATCGTTGCGCGTTGCAGGAGGGCCTTCGTACCAATCCGTCTCCACGGCAGCACCGTATGCTGCCGCCAGCTGCTCTGCCAGTGCACAGACACGCGCGCGGATCTGTGCTCGCTCCTTTGCATTCATGCTGCGCGTCGTCCCCTCGACCAATGCTTCCTCGGGAATCACGTTCCACGTATTCCCCGCCGCAATATGCGTGACGCTCACAACGCCCGCAGAGAACGGGCTGAGATTGCGTGCGACGACCGTCTGCACGGACTGAATGAACGCCGCCGCAAGGACAATCGGATCGACACCGGACTCGGGATGTGCGGCATGCGTCCCCGTGCCGCGGAAGCGGAAGACAAAGCGATCCACTGCCGCCATCACCGCTCCCTCTGAGATGCCGACCGTGCCGACCTCCATAAGGGGAGATGCATGCAGACCGAAGATCGCCGCAACGTCCTTCAATGCCCCTGCCTCGATGAGCACCTTCGCACCGCCCGGCGCCTCCTCTGCCGGCTGGAAGAAGATGCGCACACGCCCCGTAAGCTCCGCCTCATGCTGCTTGAGCAGGAGCGCCGCGCCGAGTACCGACGAGATATGGAAGTCGTGCCCGCAGGCGTGCATCCGTCCTCTATATTCCGAGCGGTACGGCAGATCTGTCTGCTCCTCAATCGGCAGAGCATCGATATCGGTGCGCAGAGCAACGAGCGGCTCCCCTTGCCCCACTTCCGCGACCAGTCCCGTCTCCAGCGGAAAATCCAGAATGCGGATCCCCGCTCGCTCCAAAGCAGCGCGAATCCGCCTCGTCGTCTCGACCTCCTCGTAGGAGAGCTCGGGATGACGATGGAACCACTCAAATTCCTCTGCGATAAATGCCTCTATATCTTCAATTGCTGCCATGATATTCTTCCTTTTAATTCATACATATATGATATGTTATATTAGAATTATATATTGAGCAGTAGGTCTTGTCAACCGTATTTTGATCCTGAACAGGAAAACGCCAACGCTCTTTCGCGGCTATTTTTTGAGAATTTCGGGTTGACAAGGCTGTATTTTATCTGTTATAATTTGTTTTGTCGTTTGGAAATGAGCGGCACTATGGGGTTATAGCTCAGTTGGTTAGAGTGTCTCGTTGACATCGAGGAGGTCACAAGTTCGAATCTTGTTAACCCCACCATTTGATTTCTCATCCGCAGTTGTGCGGATTTTTTCTTAGGCTCACTTAGCTCAGTTGGTAGAGCATCTCCGTCACATGGAGGGGGTCGGGGGTTCGAATCCCTCAGTGAGCACCATATTGACATCCGCTGCCGTCCCTGTGGGGGGACGGCTTTTTGATTCTTTCTTTTCTTATGCTATAATAGAAGCCAACACAGAATGATTCGGGAGGTATATCATGGCAATCAAGGAAATTCGCCCAACGGATTTGACAGAGAATGTGTTCAAACTGATTGGTCAGGACTGGATGTTGGTCAGTGCCGTACACAATGGGAAGATCAATGGAATGACGGCTTCGTGGGGTGGTCTTGGCATTCTTTGGGCACGTCCTGTCGCCTATGTTTTCATTCGTCCGACGCGCTACACGAAAGAGTTCGTCGATGCATCCGACGGCATCACCCTTTCGGTTTTTGAGAAGAAATACAAGCCGATGATGCAGTATTTCGGAACGGTATCCGGGCGTGATGAGGATAAGATCGCAAAGTACGCGCTGACACAGAAGGAACATGGTGCTTATACCTACTTTGATGAGGCACGCCTCACACTGCTCACAAAGAAGCTCTATGCACAGACGTTGGATGCATCCTTCTTTACGAAAGCTGCTGTAAATGGGCAGGAGGATTTTCCTCATACCTACTACCCGGAACATGACTACCACACCATGTATATCGCAGAGATCGATAGCATCCTGGTAAAGGAGTAAGTATGTCAACGAACGACAAGGAAACTGCTGCACGCATTCTCGCCGCTTCCTCTCTCGCTCGTGACATGAACGAGGATGACGTGGAAGAGCTGCTTGCCTCAAGCGATGTGCGTCTGCATACCTATCCGAAGGACACCATCATCTTCCATGACGGTGATATGCCTCGTTCGCTCTACATTCTGATTGCAGGCGAGGTTCACATTCTCAAGGACACGCGCTCAGGGCGTCAAATTTTCATCACAGAGATCAATCACCCGGGCGATATGTTCGGTGAGGTCTACGAGGTGCTGCAGCGCCCCTACGATATGTACGTCTCTACGACAAGACGGACAACCCTGCTCGAGGTATCGAGCAGACTCTTTACGCTGGACATCGGCAAGACACCGCACCGCTCTGCCCTTCTCGTTCAGCGTAACCTCATGCGCATCTTCGCGGGCAAGGCGTATGCGATGCACACAAAGCTCAAAGTGCTCGCAAGCGGTACGCTGCGCGAAAAGATCGTCCGCTATCTCCTGCCCCACATCGACGAGAGCGGATGTGCAGCACTCTCCGTCAGCCGTGAGTTCATCGCTGCCGATCTCGCCGTCAGCCGCCCCTCCCTCTCACGTGAGCTGAGTGCAATGCAGCGCGATGGCATCATCACGGCGGCAGGACGAAAGATCTGCATCACGGATATGGAAAAATTTGAGAGTTATCTATAACCAAAAGGACCGCCAACGAAACATTTCAGCTTCGTTGGCGGTCCTTGTTTTTGATGAATCATCGTGCCGCGCACGAGCCCGTGTGCACACTGCAGTCCTCGTCGCGGTTCGTCAGGCCGAGCTCCTTCAGCAGTTCCATATCCTGAGCGATCGTCGTACCCGAGGTCGTGAGCATATTGCCCGTGATGGAGGCAGACGCTCCGGAGAGGAACGCCGTCGCGCCGTTCTCCGGGAGCAGCTTGCGCCCTGCGCCGAGGCGGATGTTCGCCGTCGGATTGATAAAGCGGAAGATCGCCACTGTACGCAGGATGTCCTCACCCGAGAGCGGAGCGAGATGCTCCAGTGCCGTCCCCGGAATCGCCATCAGCGAGTTGATGGGAATGGACTCGATGCCGAGCTCCTGCAGGGCGAACGCCATATCAAAGCGATCCGCCCACGTCTCGCCCATGCCGATGATGCCGCCCGAGCAGACACACATCCCCTCTGCCTGTGCCGCCTTGATCGTGCGGATGCGGTCGGCGTACGTATGCGTCGTGCAGATCTGCGGGAAATACCGCTCCGATGTCTCGATGTTGTGATGATAGCTCGTCACCCCCGCCTCGCGCAGGCGGCGCAGCTGACTGCGCGTGAGGAGGCCATGCGACGCACAGAGATCAATCGTCAGCGACTTCCGCATCGCACGATAGGCATCGAGTGCCCGCTCGAACTCCTCACCTGAGAGAGCCCCGCCCGAAGTAACAATGGAGAAGCGGTTCGCCCCCGCATCCTGATTCGCCTTCGCATGAGCGATGATCTCCTCCTGCGGTAGGAACGGATACGTCTCCACGCCCGTCTTGTGACACGCCGCCTGTGCGCAGTACTTGCAGTTCTCCCCGCAGCGGCCGCTGCGGCCGTTGATGATCGTACACAGATCGATATGGTTTCCGCAGAACTGCTGCTGCAGGCGATGTGCGCCCTCCTGCAGCTCCTCCAGCGGAGCATCCATGAATATCGAGCGGTCATCCTCACGGCGGACGCGGTAGCCCGCGATAATCTTCTGCGTCAGTTCAGCAATACGGCGTTTCTGCATAAAAAAATCCCTGCCTTATCATAGATCGTACGTATGAGGTCTATTATAGAGCAGGAATTTTATTACGTCAACTAAATATTGTCTATTGGTTTACCTTTGCTCCATGCGCATCCCAATAGCTGTCCAATGCCTCCGCGACGGATGCCGTATACGCCGCCAGACCCGTCAGATGAGATGCGAGCACTGCGTCACGCAGTGCTTCGCGGCGTGTGCGCAGAGCGGCTACATCCTCCGCGAGCGCACAGGAAATGCGCTCATAGGCACGAGCATCGGATGCGATCCACTGCGTCTGCCCCGCCGCCGCGAGCACGGACGCACTGCGCCGCGCCGTGTGCGTCTCCCCGCACAGGGTCACAACGGGAACGCCGTGGAGGAGCGCCTCCGCCGCCTCCGCCGCCCCGGAAAAGGGGAAGGTATCAAGGACGACATCGACAGAGTCATAGTCCAAAGCTCCCGCACCGCCCGGCTTCACAAAGATGCGCTTCATGGGCAGCTTCAGCCCGTCCAGCATCTCGACAATCGTTGTCACGCGCAGAGGGCTGTCCTCCGTATCCTGCAGGATGAGCTGCGCCTTAGGGAGTTTTTTCAGGATGCGTCCCCATACCTTCAGTACCTCCTCGTTGATGCACATGAAGTCCTGCGTCACACCGAAGGTCAGCGGTGCATCTGCCGCACGCTCCGCAAGAGGCGCACAGCGCAGGGCATCATCCGCCGCATAGCACAACGCATGCGGCAGGTGCAGCAGCTCCTCGCTGTAGAACTCCTCCGTCCCCGCAGGAGAGAGCAGCGCATCCGTCAGGAACGCATCGACAAAGGGCATCCCTGTTGTAGAGACTGCATCCAATCCCGCCAGCTGTACGGGCGCAGGGCGCAGCGCGAGCACGGGGAGCGTCGCACCGCCGTCCCGATGTCCGCCGAGGTCAATCAGGATGTCGATCTCATCTGCACAGATGCGCTCCGCCTGCTCCTGCGGCGTCCCCTGCGCGAACACAGCAGTATGAACACCCGCTGCTGCCCACGACGCAGGTGCATTCGTGCGGTCGGTGAGCGCATAGGCATAGACATCGTATTGCTCCGTCAGATGCACGGCCAGTGCGCTATAGAACGCCGTATGGTCAAACTGCGGCGCAAGGAAGCCGATACGCAGCCGCGCGTGATGGACGGAAGCACGCGGCGGCAGCGGCTCCTCGCGCTGATAGAGCGACGCACACATCGCGAACTGCGGCTGCAGCTCCTTCGGTGTCAGCTGCGCCGCTGCATGGCAGAAATAGAGGTAACGGGAGAAATGCTCCCGCTGAAGGCGCAGGCTCTCGTCTTCGGTCGCCGCCTCAAAGTATGCAGCAATCGCCCCCTCCGTATCGGCAAGCGCACAGCAGCACATTCCCATCATCTCAGAGAAACGCCACTGCTCGTCTGCGGGGATCTCCTCGTGCGCACGCATATAGAGAATCGCCTCAATCGCCTCGTAGATGTACCCCGTATGAATATCCTCACGCAGGGCATTGTAGTCCTCAATCCAGCTCATACGTCGCTTGCTCCAATCTAAAATACGCCGTCTCGGGCGGACAGCCGATCCGCAGGGGGAACCAGCTGCCGTTGCCCGTGTGCACATAGCCATAATTCTCCCCGATGCGCACCATCCCGCGCGTATACTTAAAGACGGGGAAAATGGGCTGTCCGAGAATGCCGAACTGACTGCCGTGCGTATGTCCCGTCAGCGTCAGAGGGACACGCCCGTCTGCCGCCGCATCATCGATGAACTCGGGATGATGCGCGAGGAGCACCGTCACCGCATGCACAGGAACATCCTCCATCGCTGCCGCAAAGAACTCTGCCTTTTCCGTGTAGAATGCATCCCCGCGTGCAAAGGGATAATCTGTGCCCGCAAGGTAGAGCGCGCCGCAGCCCGGAACGCACTCCGCTGCGTTGAGGAGAACATGAACGCGCCCCCTGCGTGCCATCTGCGTGACAATGGGGAGCGCATTGCGCCGAAAGTACTCGTGATTGCCGATGCAGTACCAGATCCCGCGCGGAAAATCCTCTGCGTGGGCTTCAAGCACTGCAGCCGCCGCCTCGTTCAGATGCTCCGCATCAAAGAGGTCGCCCGTCACGGCGAGCAGATCAGCCCCCCCTGCCGCTGTTTCGGTGAGAAGCGCATCGAATTCCTCCACAGAGAAAAATGCACCGAGATGCACGTCGCTGATCTGCGCAATCACCAGCCCCTCCGCCTCAGACGGGAGATTCCTCACGGGGATGCGATAGTCATGGCGCACGGCTGACGTCCGCTCGATGAATGCCCCGTAGCTGCCGAGCAGTGCTCCCGCCGTCGGATAGAGTGCGGCACATTGCAGCACGCGCCGCCGTGCGGGACTGTACGGGACGCCGCGCATCCTGCGGACTGCCGCACGCACGAGGACGGCGAGCATCGTCAGAAGCAGTGCGATGATCTGCGCAACGTAGCCCAGGAAGATCGGCAGGGCGAGCATCCCCGCCCAGCCCTCCGTCCGATGCGAAGCAAAAAGAAAGAGCATCGCGCCGACGCCGAGGACATCAAAGAGGACGATCGCCGCACGCGCCGCGCGCAGCCGCCGTCCCTCCGTCAGGTACCGCAGGAAAAATACAGACAGCCCTGCGATTAGGGCTATGGCAGACACTAAGATCAGAACAAAGATGGGCAAATGTACCTCCCTGTCAAATTCCCGTAATCATCGACACGAACGGTATCGTCGCCACGGAGATGACCGTCGAGAGCGCGATGATCTCCGTCATAAGCGGATAGGCGACCTTGTTGTAGAGCAGGGCGACCATCGCCACCATACCGCCCGTCGGCGCGGCGACGATGACGAGGCTGCAGCCGAGGATGTAGGGATTCGTGACGAAGAACTTCATCGCAAAGAGAATGGGGATGGGCAGCACCACAGCCTTGAGAAAGGTGTAGACGAGCAGCTTGTGGTCGGTCAGCATGTGGCGCATGTGGATATCCTTCAGCGATGCGCCGATCATCATCATCGCGAGCGGCGCCGTCATCGCACCGATCATCGTAAACGCCTGCAGGAGGAGCGGATTTGTCGGAATCTCACCGAAGTAGATCACGCAGGCGATCAGCGAGGCGATGATGCCGGGATTCAGCAGCATGCGCACCATCTCAAGACCGCGCTGTTTATGAATGCTGATGGAGGAAACGCCGTAGATGAAAAAGAGCAGATTGACGGGAATGAAGAACAGCGTCATATAGACGACCGCCTGATCGCCGTACACCCCCTGCACAAGCGGCAGCCCCATGAAGAGTGAGTTGTTGAACCAAAACGAGAGGTTCACCGCACCGCGCAGACGTCCGCGATAGCGCAGGAGAATCGGCAGCAGGAAACCGACGGCGCACATCATCACGAGGAGAATGGCGTAGTCGAGATAGGTGTCAATAACCTGCGCCAGATCCATGTGCTCCTGTGCGTGCATCGCTGAGGAGATGATGAGGCAGGGGCACGCGATATTGACAATCAGGGAGGAAAACTGCTCCTGATTGTTCGGAATGATGATCTTGTATCGGCGGGCAAGCGCCCCTGCAAAAATCATCAGAAAGAATACGATCATCTGCCCTAAAATCAGCATTTCTACATTACCTTCTTTATTTCAGTTATTTCTCTTTCATGCAAGCGCCTCGCGAACACTTAGTTACGCAAGTGATCGCGTGCTCATTCGCCTAAATACCGGCGCACTTCTTAAACGCGCTTCGCTTGAACGAAAGAAGTACGCCGGGGGCGAGTCGCATGCTTTCCTCACTTGCTCCACTAGGGTTCGCTTTGGGGCTTTGCATCACATTCATTCGAGACATCAATGTTTCTCTTCCAGCAGGGGCTTCAGGAAGCGCCCCGTATAGGATGCCTTCACCTGCACGAGCTCCTCGGGCGTTCCCTGGGCGACAATCGTGCCGCCGCCCGTGCCGCCCTCGGGACCGAGGTCGATGATGTGATCCGCCGTCTTGATGACGTCGAGATTGTGCTCGATGACGACCACCGTATCGCCGCCGTCTACGAGCCGCTGCAGGATGAGGAGCAGCTTGTGGATGTCCGCCGCATGCAGCCCCGTCGTCGGCTCGTCGAGGATATAGAGTGTCTTTCCCGTGCTGCGCCGCGCCAGCTCCGTCGCAAGCTTGACGCGCTGCGCCTCACCGCCCGAGAGCGTCGTCGCAGGCTGTCCAAGGCGGATGTAGCCGAGCCCCACGTCGCGGATGATCTCGAGCTTGCGCGCGATGCGCGGTACATTCGCAAAGAACTCCACCGCCTCGTCAATCGTCATGTCGAGCACCTCGGCGATGGTCTTGCCCTTGTAGTGCACCTCGAGCGTCTCGCGGTTGTAGCGCGCCCCCTTGCAGACCTCACAGGGAACGTAGACATCGGGAAGAAACTGCATCTCGATCTTCAGGATGCCGTCGCCCCGGCACGCCTCACAGCGTCCGCCCTTCACGTTAAAGCTGAACCGCCCCGCCTTATAGCCGCGCATACGCGACTCGCTCACCTGACTGAACAGCTCGCGGATCGCATCGAACACCCCCGTGTAGGTCGCGGGATTCGAGCGCGGCGTGCGTCCGATCGGCTGCTGATCGATGTTGATGACCTTGTCGATATGCTCAAGCCCCTTGATCTTCTTGTGCTTGCCGGGCTTTCCCTTCGCGCGGTAGAGCCGCGAGGCGACACCGCGATAGAGGATCTCGTTGACGAGCGTCGACTTGCCCGAGCCGGACACGCCCGTCACAAGCGTTAGCGTGCCAAGCGGAAATTTCACATTGACATTCTTCAGATTGTTCTCCGCCGCACCCACGATCTCCAGAAAATAGCCGTTTCCCCTGCGCCGCTCTGCGGGCACGGGGATGAACTTTTTGCGTGAGAGATACTGCCCCGTGATGGATGCAGGATTCTTCATGATCTCTGCCGCCGTTCCCTCTGCAACCACCTCGCCGCCATGCTCTCCTGCGCCGGGGCCAATATCGATGATATGATCGGCGGCGTACATCGTATCTTCGTCATGCTCCACAACAATGAGCGTATTGCCGAGGTCACGCAGATGCCGAAGGGTCGCGAGCAAGCGGTTGTTGTCACGCTGATGCAGCCCGATGCTCGGCTCATCAAGGATGTAGAGCACCCCCATCAGCCCCGAGCCGATCTGCGTCGCGAGGCGGATGCGCTGTGCCTCTCCGCCCGACAGCGTCGATGCCGCACGCGAGAGCGTCAGATAGTCGAGTCCCACATCGAGGAGAAAATGGAGGCGTGCATGAATTTCCTTCAAAATCTCTCCGGCTATTTTTGCCTCACGCGGCGTAAAATCCTGCTCTGCCTCCGTTAGAAACGCATCTGCCTCACGAATCGTAAGTGCCGTGAGTGCGGCGATATTCTTCCCGCCGACCATCACGGCGAGCGCCTCAGGCTTTAGCCGCGCCCCGTGGCACGCCGAGCACGGCGTATCTGTCATATAGTCCTCGTAGCTCTCACGCATCTCCTCCGAGTCCGTCTCGCGATAGCGGCGCGTGAGTGCGGGCAAAACGCCCTCGTACGGGACATGGTATTCCTTCTCCTCGCCGAACATATTCGTGTACTGGAAGGAAACATACTCATCCGACCCATAGAGCAGCATCTTCTGCGTCTTCTTGTCCATGCGGTTCCACTGCGTATGCGCGTCATAGTCGTGCGCCGCCAGGAGTGCTGTGATCGCCCGCATCCCATAGGAATTCGGATTTTTCGAGAGCGGTGCAAAGACACCGTCTGCCACGCTGAGCGTCGGGTCGGGAACGACGAGCGCAGGGTCAAACTCCTTGTGACTGCCGAGCCCCGTACAGACGGGGCACGCGCCGAATGGGCTGTTAAATGAAAACATGCGCGGTGCGATCTCGGGCAGTGAGATGCCGCAGTCCACACAGGCGAAGTTCTCACTGAACATGAGGAGATCGCCGTCCACCACCTGTACGTAGACCACGCCCTCACCTGCGTGGAGCGCCGTCTCCAGGGAGTCTGCCAGACGGCTCTCCATGCCCTCGCGCACGACGAGGCGATCTACGACGATCTCAATCGTGTGCTTCTTCTGCTTTTCGAGCGCGATCTCCTCGCCGAGATCATGCAGCTCTCCGTCGATGCGCACGCGCACATAGCCCTCGCGGCGAATCTGTTCGAGCACCTTCTTGTGCTCGCCCTTCTTGCCGCGCACGAGCTGCGCCATGATGAGGAGCTTTGCTCCTGCGGGCAGCTGCATGATCCGATCCACCATCTGATCGACGCTCTGCTGCGTGATCGGCTTGCCGCAGTTCGGGCAGTGCGGGCGTCCCGCGCGCGCATAGAGCAGGCGCAGATAGTCGTAGATCTCCGTCACCGTCCCGACCGTCGAGCGCGGATTGTGGCTCGTCGTCTTCTGGTCAATCGAGATAGCGGGCGACAGTCCCTCGATGTTGTCCACATCGGGCTTGTCCATCTGCCCAAGGAACTGCCGTGCGTAGGCGGACAGCGACTCCACATAGCGGCGCTGCCCCTCGGCATAGATCGTATCAAATGCGAGCGAGGACTTCCCCGAGCCGGAGAGCCCCGTCACCACAACTAATTTATCGCGCGGTATCTGCACGTTGATATTCTTTAGATTATGGGCACGCGCGCCCTCGATCTTGATGTATTCATTCATTATCTGTATGTCCTTATTTTTTCTTCTTCGGCAGTTCACCCTCGAGTTCGACGATCATGTCGCGCAGCTCTGCCGCACGCTCGAACTCCAGTGCACGCGACGCCTGCCGCATCTCGCGCAGAAGACTCTTGACGAGGTTCTCGCGCTCCTTCTTGCCGAGTTTTTTCTTTGCCTTGCCGTCCTTCTTCCCGTACGGGCTCTTATCCTCAGCCGCGACAAGCGTCATCTCGATGAGCGGGACGATGGGCTTGACGATGGTCTTTGGCACGATGCCGTGCTCCTCGTTGTACTCCTGCTGTATCGCACGGCGGCGCTCCGTCTCGTCGATGGCGCGCTGCATCGAGCCCGTGATGACATCGCCGTACATGATGACGTGCCCGCCGGCGTTGCGGGCGGCACGTCCGATGGTCTGGATGAGCGCGGTGTCAGAGCGCAGAAAGCCCTCCTTGTCCGCGTCGAGGATGGCGATGAGCGAGACCTCCGGCATATCGAGCCCCTCGCGCAGGAGATTGATGCCGACGAGCACGTCGAACTCGCCCGCGCGCAGATCGTGAATGATCTCCGCGCGCTCGATGGTTGCGATGTCCGAGTGGAGGTAGCGCACCTTAACGCCCGCCTCACGCAGATACTCAGTGAGGTTCTCTGCCATGCGCTTGGTGAGCGTCGTGACGAGGACGCGTTCATTGCGCCCGATGCGCAGGCGGATCTCGCCCATGAGGTCGTCGATCTGCCCTGCGAGCGGACGCACCTCGACCTCGGGATCGAGGAGCCCTGTCGGGCGAATGATCTGCTGGGCGACCTGCTGTGCCTGCTGCATCTCGTATTTTCCGGGCGTCGCGGAGACGTAGACGATCTGATTGATGCGCGCCGCGAACTCCTCGAACGTCAGCGGACGGTTGTCGAACGCGGACGGCAGGCGAAAGCCGTTGTCCACGAGCGAGACCTTGCGGCTGCGGTCGCCGCCGTACATGGCGTGAATCTGCGGCAGTGTCACATGCGACTCGTCGATCATGATGAGGAAGTCCTCAGGGAAGTAGTCGAGGAGAGTGTACGGTGTCGCGCCCGGCGCACGGTGCGTGAGGTGACGCGAGTAGTTCTCGATGCCGGAGCAGTAGCCCATCTCCTGCATCATTTCGAGGTCATAGTTCGTGCGCTGCTCCAGCCGCTGTGCCTCAAGGAGTTTGCCCTCACCTTTCAGTACGGCGAGCCGCTCCTCAAGCTCCGTGCGAATGTCAGCCATGGCGATCTTCATATCCTCATCGTCCGTGACGTAGTGGGACGCCGGAAACACCATGGAGTGAAGCCGCTCGCCGTAAACCTCGCCCGTCGTCACGTCGAACTCGATGATGCGCTCCACCTCGTCGCCGAACATCTCAATGCGCACGCCGCGGTTGTTGTACCCTGCGGGAAAGATCTCAATCACGTCGCCGCGCACACGGAAACGTCCGCGCTCAAACGCGATATCGTTGCGCTCGTAACGGATGGAGATGAGCTTCTGCAGGATCTCCTCGCGCGTGATTGTCTGCCCCTTGTGCACGGAGAGAACCATCTCGTGATAACTCTCCGGCGAGCCGAGTCCGTAAATGCACGAGACGCTCGCCACGATGATGACGTCGCGCCGCTCAAAGAGCGAACAGGTCGCGGAGTGGCGCAGCTCATCGATCTCATCGTTGATCGATGCATCCTTTTCAATATAGGTATCCGTCTGGGCGATGTACGCCTCAGGCTGGTAGAAGTCGTAGTAGCTGACAAAGTAACCGACGTAGTTGTCGGGAAAAAATGACTTGAACTCACTCGCGAGCTGTGCGGCGAGAGTCTTGTTGTGTGCGATGACGAGGGTCGGACGCTGAACGCGCTCGATGACCTTTGCCATCGTGTAGGTCTTGCCCGTGCCCGTGGCTCCGAGCAGCACCTGTGCCGTCATACCGTTCTCGATGCCGCCGGCAAGATCGGCAATCGCCTGCGGCTGATCGCCCATCGGTTCAAACGGCGCAACAACCTTGAACGGGATCTCCCCCTCGAACTGCGTTGTATTAAGTTTTGGCACCATCGCCATGCGTTCCCCTCCTTCACGAAAAGCTATTTCTTCATTATATCGTATCCGTCAAGGGGTGCAAAAATTTTTCCTGTCATATTTTATAAAAGGATGTCCCCTACCGCAGCTTTTGTTCAAAAGCATATAGATGCAAAAGAACTCAAAAGTAAGAAGGATATAACGGCAAGTGAGGAGAATTATCTCCGTGGGAGAGTAAAATAACTCTTGAGAAAACAAACTCATAGCTCCCCCTTAACCGAAATGCAATAGACATAAAAGAAAGAAATTGCTTTGAATATGATAGAGGAGAAGCTTATATGTTCAAAATAAATTATGCAATAATGGATACGGAAGATGAGATAAAGACTTTTACACCATCTGATTGCTATATCTGTGGGCTGTTTGAAATCGTTGTAAATGAAAAAGGGTATGGAGACTATAGTGAAGAAGAAAGAATAAGAAAATGCACGACACTTTATGTATACCTTTCATGGTGGTTTGAACAACTGACAGCAATCGTAAAGGAGATCAAGAAACATGAATATGCCTTATTAAATGATCTTGAGACATATAAGACTTGGATCGAGTTTATCTATAAAGAAAATTATATTGAACTCAGTATAATAAGAGTTGAAAATTGCACAGAGGGACCATATCTTTCTTTCGAGGATATTCTTCCATCCGAAAGAGAATATGGTGAGTGGAAAAAAGAAAAAGTTTCCTTTGAGGAGTTTTCTAACGAGTTAATAAACACCGCTGAAAGCTTTTTGCATACAATTTACTCAATAAACCCAACGCTGCGAAAAAATTCTACAATTGAAACGATAGAAGAAAATCTTTTGGATATCAAAACTCATACAACATGAACGGTTGGGGAATTGCGGATAAAATGCATTTCGTCCATCGGCATCGATCTGCCCTTCCAAAAGAATCACTATCCATCGTAAAACACAAAGGACTTTCAGCGCAGAAGAGCTCTGAAAGTCCTTATATATTTAGTGTTCATGCTATATATCAGTGATTGCCTTCGCACGATTTTCACGCGGGAACATCGTTCCGTTGTCACCATGAAGGAGATGGCACAGGTATCTGCCTTCGAGGCTGCTGCAGGAAGCCGTGTACAATTTACAGTTTGCTGACTTCGCTTGCCGTCATGATCTCGACGACGGTAATATCCTTGACGGTGTTGAGGTCAATAAAACCGCCGTCCGCGAGCTGAACAACAGGCATCGCCGTAACACGTGACTCGTCAATATAGACGATACGTCCTGCCGTCCCGTCTGAGAGACGGAGCCAGCAGCCGTTGAGTGCGGCGTTCATCTTGCGCATGAAGAGCACAGCATACTCCGAGTCAAGTTTTCCGTCCAGTACATCGGCATAGAGCACCTTGAACACCTCGAACGGAGAACGCTTCTCCGCGTAGCTGCGGCTGGATGCCATCGCATCGTAGCAGTCGAGGATGGCAAGCACCTTGCCGAAGATCGTGATCGTATCCCCCTTCAGCCCCGAAGGATAGCCCGATCCATCGTCACGCTCATGATGCTGGATGATGCCGTTCATAAGGTCGGTGCGGCCTGCAAGTTCACTTTTTTCGACGATCTTGAAACTGTCAACGACGTGATTCTTCAAAATATCGAATTCCTCTTCCGTCAGAAGCCCCTTCTTCTCAAGCAGATCCTTCGGAATCATCTGCTTCCCGATATCAAGGAAAAGCCCTGCCAGCACCATGTTCTGGCGATCAATGCCCGTGAGGCCCATCCACCTTGCCATAAGTCCGCCGAGGATGGCAAGATGAACACAGTGATGCAGGTTGTAGTCCCCCTCCTGATCCATGCTGTAGATCATGGAAACTGCCGTCGCGCCCTCCTTGTAGAGGTCACGCAGGCGCCCGCTCGACATCACGCTCTGCAGGATGTCCATATTGAGTTTGCCTGTCTCCGCTGCTCCTTTAAACAGTTTCTCCATCTCACTGTAAACATAGCGGTAGTCCTCTTCGTACTGGCGGTCCAGCTTGGCATCACGTTCCGGCGCAGGCAGCTCATCCGCCTTTGCCCTCTCACGCTTGACCGCTTTTTCCTTCTGGACGGCGGCAAGGATACTGTCCTCATCGACGTAGACAGAAGCAACGCCCTTCTCCTTGAGCAGCTTGATGATCTCTTTGTCCAGTACCGTCCCACCCTCGACGAGTACATTCTCACTGTCGCCATCATAAACCGTACGGCCGATCAGCATTTCCGGCAGCAGACTTCGTACAGCAAACGCTTTCAGCATAATGTATACACTCTCCCATTCTTCTCTTGACCGTCTATCTTCAAGCGGCTCTTATTTCACAACGATATTGACCAGCTTCCCAGGCACGCAGACAACCTTGACCACGGTCTTGCCTGCCGTGAGTTCTTTGGCACGCGGCAGCTCTGTCACGAGCTTCTCCGTCGACAAAAGGTCAAGATCAGCAGCAACCTTCACGCGATCACGCACCTTCCCGTTGATCTGCAGAACAATCTCGACTTCATCCTGCACGAGTGCCGCTGCGTCATAGTGCGGCCACGACTCGCCGTGGATATTCCCGCCGAAGATCTTTGCCCACAGTTCTGCAGTAATATGTGGGGCAAATGGTGCAAGCATCCGCAGAAGTGCACTTGCTGTCTCGCGCGCAAGCCCCGGCGTAAGTTTCTTATCCTGGAATGCGTAAAGCGCATTGACCAGCTCCATGATGGAGGAGATCGCCGTATTGAACATGAAGCGGTCGCGCACATCCTCCGTGACCTTCTTGATGGTCGCGTGGAGCACGCGGCGCAGCTCCGCCTCCTCTGTGCTGAGCGATGCCGCATCGCAGGATGCAGGCGCTCCCTTGATTGTCTCTGCAAACTGTCCCAGGATACGCCATACGCGGCCAAGGAAGCGGTATGCTCCCTCGACGCCCTGATCGCTCCAGTCGAGATCACGGTCAACGGGCGCGGCAAAGAGGATGAAAAGCCGTGCCGTATCCGCACCGTAGCGGTCGATGATCTCCTCGGGCGAGACGACGTTGCCGAGTGACTTCGACATCTTCGCGCCGTCCTTGATGACCATGCCCTGCGTGAGGAGGTTCGTGAACGGCTCGTCGAAGTCGAGCATCCCTGCATCGCGCAGCACCTTCGTGAAGAAGCGCGCATAGAGAAGATGCAGGATTGCGTGCTCGATGCCGCCGATGTACTGATCGACCGGTGCCCAGTAGTTCACCTTGTCGCGGTCAAAGGGACGCTCTGTGTTCTTCGGATCCGCATAGCGGTAGTAGTACCACGAAGAGCAGATAAATGTGTCCATCGTATCCGTCTCGCGC
The DNA here is from genome assembly GCF_000160695.1 of Centipeda flueggei ATCC 43531. GTDB lineage: Bacteria > Bacillota > Negativicutes > Selenomonadales > Selenomonadaceae > Centipeda > Centipeda flueggei. The sequence continues at coordinate 589,788 of NZ_GG694006.1, forward strand.
GTTGCATCGCCGCCGCACTTGGGACATTTGCAGCGGAGGAAGTGTTCGCTCGACGAGAGCGGCGAGACCGTCCCCTGCTCGAACGAGACATCCTCTGGGAGACGCACGGGCAGCTCTTCCTCGGGAACGAGCACCTCACCGCATTGGGGGCAGTTGATGATGGGGATCGGGGCACCCCAGTAGCGCTGACGCGAGATGAGCCAGTCGCGCAGGCGGTAGTTGACACGACGTTTGCCGCAGCCCTGCGCCTCCGCCTCGTCCATGATCGCCTGCATCGCCGCGTGCATCTCCATCCCCGTGAACTTGCCGGAGTTGATGAGGATGCCTTCCTTTTCGGTGTATGCCGCCGTCATATCCTCGAGATGCAGCTCTCCGTCCTTCGGGCGGATCGTGAGGATCTTGCGGATGCCGTATTTCTCCGCAAACATCCAGTCGCGCTGATCCTCGGACGGCACGGCCATGACCGCGCCCGTGCCGTACTCAAAGAGAACGTAGTTCGTGACCCAGATCTCGACCTGCTCTCCGTTGAACGGATTGGTGCAGGTAATCCCTGTGAAAATGCCCTCTTTTTCCGACTCGCTCGAAGAACGCTCAATATCGGACTGCTTTTTGACGCGTGCGCAGAACGCACGGATCTCCTCCGCCTTGTTGCTGACGGCGCAGATCTTTTCGACAAGGGGATGCTCGGGGGCGAGTGCAACAAAGGTCATACCGAACACGGTGTCCGGACGCGTCGTGTAGACGGGAATCTCTGCATCCAGAGCGGGCGCGGGCAGACGGAACTCGAGGCCCTCGCTGCGTCCAATCCAGTTTGCCTGCATCGTTTTGACGCGCTCGGGCCAGCCCGGGAGTTTGTCGAGATCGGCGAGGAGTTCATCGGCATAGTCGGTGATCTTGAAGAACCACTGTGCGAGATCCTTCTTATGCACTTCTGACTTGCAGCGCCAGCACTTTCCGTCCTCAACCTGCTCGTTTGCGAGCACCGTACCGCAGGTATCGCACCAGTTCACGGATGCCTTTTTCTTGTAGGCAAGCCCCTTTTTATAAAACAGCTCAAAGAGCCACTGCGTCCAACGGTAATAATCCTCCCGGCAGGTGATGACCTCACGGTCCCAGTCGTAGGCAAGCCCCAGCGCACGCTGCTGCTTCTCCATGTTCGCAATGTTTGCGTACGTCCACTCCGCCGGATGCACCTTATTCTTGATCGCCGCATTTTCTGCGGGCATGCCGAAGGAGTCAAATCCCATCGGATGCAGGACGTTATACCCTTCCATCGTACGGAATCGCGCAATCACATCGCCAATCGAGTAGTTGCGGACATGCCCCATGTGGAGTTTTCCTGACGGATACGGAAACATCTCGAGCGCATAATACTTCGGTTTCGCCGCATCCATCTCCGTGTGGCAGCTGTGCTCCGTCTCCCAGATTTTCTGCCACTTTGCTTCAATCTCCTGCGGGCAATATCTCTCCACTCTGCTCGTACTCCTCCCAAAATACCAATATCCATAGATTTCATTTCATTATACTTCATGCAGGCGGAAAGCGTCAATGCCTGAGCCTGCGACAAATAATACGAAAAAGCCGCCGTGTGAAGCATTCCACTTCGCCCAGCAGCCAAAATCCCATCATTTATCGAATGGAGCGAATCACTGCATCAAGTTCCTCAAGGCGTTTCGCCAGCGACGTTCCAAGCGCCGCCGCCTGTTCCAAAGAGTCGCTTGACTCTCGGATCGCGCCGACACCGCTCGCGAGACTGCTCTTCATATCCGTGACGTGCCCGTCAAACCCCTGCTCAAAGTCCTCTACTTTCGTATCAAACTCCTGATTCTGCGCGAGCATCTGATCGATCTCATTCACATCATGCAGAAGCTCACGGATCGCCTCATCAGACGCCTCAAGCCGCTCCCGTGTATTCTCAGAGAGCTTACGCACCTCCCCTGCGACAACGGCGAACCCGCGCCCCATCTCACCCGCGCGCGCTGCCTCGATCGCAGCGTTAAGCGCGAGCAGATTGATTTGCGCAGAGATCTCCGTAATCATGTGCATGACCTGCTCAATCTTCTTCGTGCTCTCAGTCAGATGCTCCAGTTTCGGTGTAATCGAAGCATTTCGTGCGAGCAGTTCCTTCGTCATGTCACCCTGATCGCCGATGCCGTCACTCATCTGATTGACGAGCCCGGAAACGCTCTCAACACTTTTCGTCACATGTTCCATGACATCTGAGAGTCCCGCCATCTGCCTGCGATAGCCATCGAACTCCTGAATGATACCCTCACGCAAGTTGGCAATGATCGTGCGACGATTGATCTCATGTTCGAGATATGATTTCTGATACAGCGCATACTTCGACGGGAATCGGTCCATGTATCCGTCATTGAACGTCCCGCCTGAGAGTTGATAGAAGAAAATTGCCGTCAGTGTCTCATTGACGTGCAGCCCCGCAATTTCCCCAAATGCCGAGAACCCTGCAATTGGCATCCCATCAAAGAGATCCGCGCCGGCGAGTTCCCCCGCAAAGGTCAGGCGGCGCAGAATACAGTCGTTCAGCACTGCGCCGATCGGCGTCGGCTTCCCTTTTGCAAACGCCGCATATTCCTCTTTCAGCTTTGGGATGAAGTTCTCCCGCCGCATGAGGTAGATCTCCTCCCCCGCCGTAATATCACAGTAAAAATGGAACCGCTTTTTCGCCGCATCAAACTTCTGCAGTGAACGAATGAAATGCTGCTTGCCGACGCGCGAGGCAAAGGTGTAACCCGCAAGTGCATCGGTGAGTGCATTCACGTCGGAGACATGAAGATGCTCCATCAGCACGTCAGCAAAGGGCACAGGATGCCCCTGTTCATCGGCAACGGTGTCCACCGTGCGGAACGTCGTATCCGACCCGATGACCGTCCATTTCTCCCCCGTCTCCGCCGCCGCCTGCGTCTTAAAGACAGAGTAACGATAGTCGTCGGCGAGCTTCACGACAAGAACCACGGCATGGTTCTCGAGCACCTGCCTGCCATTGTAGATATAGGTGTGGGAGAAGTCGAGCGCACCGCTCGCGCTCCCACCAATGTAAGGGCATGGCAGGAACTCACTGTCATAGAGCGCCTTCAGCACGAACGACTCACATGCCGTCACACCGTCCACATAGACAAAGGCAAAGGTATTGTCAAAGCGCACAGGGAACGGGACGCGTTCAGCACGCACATCGGCGGCAATCTTCTCTACGCGCTCAGCAGGGGTCAGCTCCGCCGTGCCGCGCCGAATGTCCTCGTTATGCAGAGGAATCGTCATCATGTGGGTCTGTGCAATCATGCGCTTGCTGTAGACCTGCAGGAGTACCATCGCACGGCCGTCCTTCGCGTCCATATAGTAGGAGCGCGTCCCCGGCGTATGCGTCAGCTCCCCGCACGAGGAGACGAGCAGGATCTGCGCATTGGGAGGCGATGCCGTCTGTACCGTCCGTGCAATCTCCGCCATAGGGAGATCGGACGAGACAAAGCCGAGCACGATGGCAGGTCCGCCCGGCACATCGTAGAGTTCGCGCAAGCGCTCTGCTGTCAGCTCATTGCGCGAAAGATAGGCGGACTTCATATCCCCTGCACCGACACTGCCAAGAGCGGCAAAGGGTACCCGTACCTTTCCCGCCTCATCCTTCTTTACGACACTTGCAGGAATTGGTTTTGCTGCAATGCGGTCAGCAAGGGAAACCTCCGCTTCTTTCTTTTTTTCAAAAAGTCCAAACATTATATTCCTCCCTATGAATGAAAAGCACCCTATCGATTAAGTATATCACACGGAATCCCGTCTCCGCAAGAATCGGTAAAGAAGCATGGGAACGACAAGCATGGGAACACCCAGATAGAGTGCAGAGCGAAGCTCCGGTGTAAACACCATAAAAAGGAGGCAGAGTACCTGCGCCCAAATACCAAAAAGCGGTACATATGGAAAGAACGGCATCCGATAGCGCAGAAGTGACACCATGCCTGCCGCCTCGAGTCTGCGCCGCCGCCGATATTGACTCCAGCAGATCGAGATCCACGCAACTGCACCCGAAAATCCTGAGAGTGCAAGCAGATACGTGTAGAGTGCCGCATCAGGGTGGACAGCATAGAGCGCGATCACGCCCCAGCAAAAGGCGATCGAGGCATAGATGGCACGCGAGGGAATCCCCTTGCAGCTGAGCCCGCCGAGCGCACGCGGTGCCATCCCCATCGTCGCGAGTGCGTGCACCGTGCGTGCCGCACCGTAGAGCCCCGAGTTGGAGCAGGAAAGCGCCGCCGTCAGCACGACGAACGAGAACAGAGCCCCCAGATGTGAGAATCCATGCTCGGCAAGCGCCGCCGCAAAAACACTCTTGGAGAGAGACGCGTGATCCCACGGGAGAATCGAGACAAGCAGCGTAATGGGGATGATGTAGAGTGCAATGATACGCCATGTTACATTGCGCACCGCCGTTGGGATGCTGCGTGCAGGGTCGGCGGTCTCCCCTGCCGCAAGGCCGATGATCTCCGTGCCCTGAAAGTTCACGAGGATAATGACCATCGTCAGCACAATGCTCCCCCATCCATGCGGAGCAAAACCGCCGCTGCCAAGGAGGATGCGTGTTCCAATACAGCCCTCGTTCCCAATGAGCCCAAGGCAGATAAGAAAGGCAACCCCACTGAACGCCACAAGGGCAATGATCTTGACCAGGGCGAGCCAGAACTCGCTTTCCCCGAATTTATCGACACGAAACAGATTCAAAAGAGTAACCATGAGGCCAAAGAACACAGCCCACCAGATCGTCCCGACCTCGGGCAGAAATGTGTTCATGATAATGCCGGCAGCGATCATCTCCGACGGCACGTAGGACACCCACGTCATCCAGTAGGACCAGCCGACACCACACGCCCATGTTGCCGAGATGTTCTCACGCGCATAGACAACGAACGAACCGGAGAGCGGCTGTTCCACTGCCAGCTCGGCAAGACAAAGCATCACGGCGAGCACAATGATGCCGCCCAGCAGATAGGAAATCACCGCTGCGGGCCCCGCCTGCTCGAGAACGTAACCCGTACCCAAAAAATATCCGCTTCCGATCACACCGCCGAGAGAGATGAGCTGAAGATGCCGATGCTTCAGCTTCCGTTTCATTGTCGATTCGCCCATGGGCTTCGTAACACGACCTTTCTTTCCATCGATAAAACATCTTCATCATACTACAAGAGTATGTAGATTACTATCATTTATTTGACAAAGTCGTAAAATTTTATTATCATCTGATTAACGGATAAAGGAGGAGCTATTATTATGAAATTCAGAGCCTTTCTGATTGCCCTTGCGCTCATCGTTGGCATCGCCGGAACCTCATCCGCCGCCATCAGTGAACATCGGGAATCAACGCAGAACCTATCCCTTGCCTACCCTGTTGTCACGCTTGATGACAGTGCCGTTGCCGACCGCATCAATACCGATATCCAGGCATTTGCGGCCAATTTCCGTACGCAGTATCAGAGCGGAGCATTCTTCCGTGGAGAACTTGGCTACCGCGTGCACCTCGATGATGCCAACTTCATCTCGGTGACCTTTACCGACCTCCGCTATGACCTGCATGCCAACCAGCCTGTACGTCACGACTATGGCTTTGTTTACTACAAGAAGACGGGACAGCGTCTGCCGCTCTCCTTCTTTGTGCACCTCACACCGTCCGATCTCGACGGTGAGGCGGTAAACGGGCATCTCTACAATGAGTACGGACGCAACACGCCGATTCAGCCCGAGAAATCCGTCCGTCAGATCCCGACGAACTACTTTCTCGGCGGACGCGGCTTCGTCTGCCCCATCTTCCAGCCGGGCGAGCTGACTGCCAGCACGGGGCCTACCTATGTTCTGCTCGATGCGGGCATCGTCGAGTACTTCAACCGCAAAAATAAATGAGCAGCGATCGTGACTATACGACCATTGCAGGGGAGATACCGGAAAACGGTGTCTCCCCTGTTTCGTATGAGATCCAGCGCTCCTGCTTTCTCGCCTACGTCACCCACGCCGCAGATGAGGAACAGGTACGCACATGGCTTGCTGCGCTGAAAAAGGAACACTACGACGCACGTCATACCCCCTATGCCATGGTGTTTGGCGCAGCTGCTGATCGGCAGCGCTCGAGCGACGACGGCGAGCCGGGCGGCACGGCCGGCAGCCCCATCCTCGATGCGATCAAAGGGCGCGGCATCACGGACGCCGCCGTTGCCGTCGTCCGCTACTTCGGCGGGATCAAGCTCGGCGCGGGCGGGCTCATCCGCGCCTATGCACACGCGGCAGGTCTTGGGCTCGATGCAGCGCCGAAAGTACATATGACCCGCCTCACAATGCTGTCCGTCACAATAGACTACGGGCTGCTCGCTGCAGTCGAGCGCTATGTGCGGGATGCAGAGCTGCAGAAGGGAGAGACATCCTATACGGATGTCGTCACCCTTCCCCTCTTTGTTCCGCCCGATGACATTGCACGGCACAAAGCGGCGCTGGCCGACTGCACGGCAGGGTGCGCCGTGTATCAAGAGTGCGGTACGAAGTATGTAGGAATACCTTGCTGACGTAAAATCCCCGCAAAAAAGGGCTGCGGCACATTCATTTCGTGCAGCAGCCTTTATTCACTCAATATTACAAATCTCCACACCGCAGTTCTCGCAGTGGATTGTTTTTTTCAGATAGTCAATATCCTTAATCAGGATCAGGTGCCCACGCATATCGATCACGCCGCTTTTTCTGAGTTCAGCAAGCATCCGATTGAGACTCTCACGTGCTGATGCAGAATAATTCGCAAGTTCCTGATTGGTAAGCGGCACGGAGATCAGAACTCCCTCATCCGTCTCCATCCCATAGCTGTTTGCCAGACGTATCAAGGTCGAACAGAGCGCGCCCTTCTTGCCGTAGAGCACGAGATCACGGAACTTAAGATGCTGCTTGCGCATGTGCATCCCGATGAGCTTCAGCAGAGCAACCGCGAGAGGCGGATTCTTTTCGAGATACGCCTCCAGTACGGGGAACTCAATTGCATAGACCTCGGCGGCACTGCGCGCAATCGCACTGAAGAGATAGGTCGGCTTCTCCTCGTAGATCGGCAGTTCCCCGACGAGACTTCCTGTTGTCGCCAGCCGCAGCGCAAGCACACGCCCTGATGCGCCGTATTTGACAACAAAGATATGTCCCGAGCGCACAATATAGAAATAGTGCGCCGGTGCACCCTCACGATAGAGAAACGCCCCATCGTGCAGCGAAACCACCTTGCCCGGAATCGATGCAAGTTCTTGAATGAGCGCCTCCTTATCCACTCCGTTCCCCCCCTTCTGTGATACGAAGTAACATTATAATTTATCCTATCGAAAAAACAGAAAAGTTCATGTGATATTCGTCACATACAAGGTAATTTTTTTTCACTATAATTTCATTTATTAATACGATATATAAGGGAGAGATGGAAATGGAAAATAAGGACATTCTCGCCGTCCTTGGCGAGAATCCAACACGCCGAGAAATTCTCGAGCATTGGGACCCTGAAAATGAGGTGTTCTGGAAACGCTGGGGCGAACGCATCGCCAAGCAGAACCTCTATACTTCCACATGGGCGCTGACCCTCGCCTTCGTTGCGTGGACAATGTGGGCGACAATCGCCGCCCAGCTCAACCACATTGGCTTTCACTTTACGGACAATGAGATCTTTACCCTCGCAGCCCTACCGGGGCTTGTCGGGGCGACGGGGCGTCTCGTTTACACCTATCTCCCCGCCATGCTCGGCGGACGCAATTGGACGCTGATCTCGACTGCGCTGCTCCTCATCCCGCTCATTGGTCTGGGGAATGCACTCACAGACACCGCGACGACCTATGACACCTTCGTCCTTCTCGTCGCGGGCATCGGCATCGCAGGCGCAAACTTCTCATCCTCGATGGCGAACATCGGCTTCTTCTTCCCGAAGTCGCAGAAAGGGCTTGCTCTCGGCATCAACGCCGGCATTGGCAACCTCGGTGTCTCGCTCATCTACTTGACCGCCCCCATGCTCCTCGGCATGAGCTTTGGAGGACTCTTCGGCGCACCGCTCCTCAATGAGGCGGGCAAAGAGATCTACATTCAGAATGTCTGCTACTTCTGGGCGATTCCGACCGCTCTGACCCTGATCCTCGTCTGGATGTTCATGGACAACCTGCCCATCCCAAAGCAGAGTCCGCGCAGCATGATGTCCATCTTTGGCAATAAACATACGTGGCTCATTACCGTGATCTACACCTGTGGCTTCGGTTCGTTCATCGGCTACTCTGCTGCGCTTGCACTTCTCGTCAATCGCGAGTTCCCCGAGGTTTCCTTTGCCTATGCGGGGTTCCTCGGACCGTTCATCGGTGCGGGCGTGCGCCCCATCGGCGGTTGGGTAGCAGACAAGGTCAACAGCGGCTCGCAGGTCACATTCTACTCGCTGCTCCTCATGCTTATCGCCTGTATTGCCACCGTTATGGGTATTCAGGCACATAACTTTGCGCTCTTCTTTGGCGCGTTCCTTGTGCTCTTCTTCTCGACCGGCTTCATCAACGCCGCATCCTTCCGCATGATCCCGTTTGTCTTTGACAGTCCTGTACACGCCTCACTCGTCACAGGCTTCACGGCGGCGATCGCGGCGTACGGCGCATTCCTCATCCCGAAGATCTTTGGCTGGGCATACGGAACACAGGGCAGCGTTATTCCTGCATTCTACATTCTCATCGCCTTCACTGTTCTGACCATCATCATCACATGGTTCTTCTACGCACGCAAGGGCTCAGGCATCAAGTGCTGAGTGATCTTTGACGCACATACTGACCGCCATTTTTGGCGGTCCTTTTTTTGCCCTCGCCTCTCCCATGCATCAGTATTTTACGCAGCCAAAGTCTATGTTATAATAGCGTCATCAAAGAGAAATAGGGAAACAAGGAAGGGAGTATCCTACTGTGGGGCGCAAAGAAATTCGAAATATGGCGGACGATGACAACAAGACACTCAACTACAAAATGAAGCTCCTGCTGGACATTGGACAGGCGCTGATGGAGAACGGTGCCGACTGTGCACGCGTCATCCGCGATATGAAACGCGCGGCAGTCCACCTGCGCATCCCTGCTGAAAACATCCAATCCCACATTACCTACACAACGCTTATGCTGAACGTCTGCGACGACGAACGCTCCTTTACGCAGTTCCGCAAGTGCATGAAACACGGCGTGAACCTCGCCGTTCTCGCCGCCGTGAGCAAACTTACCTGGCGCATCCTGCGCGGCAACACGCCCATCGCTGCCACCGAGAACGCCATCGCACGCATCCGTGCACGTGCACTCTGCTACCCGCATTGGGGCATCGCGCTCGGAGCTGCCGTCGGCTCGGGCGGCTCGTGCAAGCTGTTCGGCGGGAGCTGGGAAGAGTCTCTCGTCGCCACCATTGCGGCACTCATGGGCTTCATCGCACATCGCCTCAGCAACAAGTATGCTTTCAATCCCTATGCCTGTGCCATGATTACCGGATTTGTCGCCACCATATTTGCGTGGGCCATCCCCGCTGCACTTGGACTTGGTACACTGTGGTACGCGCTCGTTGCGTGCACCATCTTCCTCATGCCCGGACTGCCGTCCATCAATGCGGCAAGTGACGTACTGAACCGTTTCACCACATCGGGCATGACGCGCGCCATGGATACCATGCTTATCATCGGCGGCATGACCTTCGGCATTGCCTTTGCCATTCTCATCGCCGGTGTGGGAAACATCTCCGATGTCCATATCCAGCCCACAGATACCTACCTCAATCAGGCAATCGCGGCCGCACTTGCTGCCGGCGGATTCTCCGTCATGTTCAACACACCGAAGAGGCTGCTCGCCATCGTCGCCGTCGAAGGCATCGTCACTATGCTCATCCGCAACGTTCTCATGCTCGAATTCGGACAGCCACAGGCACTCGGCTCCTTCGTGGCGGCGGCCTTCGTCGGCATCGCGGCGCTCAAGGTCATCCATATTGTCCACACGCCAAACACCCTTCTCATCATCCCGCCAGTTATCCCGCTCATCCCCTGTGTTCTCCTCTATCGTCTCCTCTTCGCCGTCCTCCACATCCAGACCATCTCCGTCGAGGAACTGCTCGAGGCGCTGCGCTTCGGCGTCAACGGTGTCACCATCATCCTCGCCGTCGTTGTCGGCGTCTCTATCCCGAACATCTTCATCCAGCGGCGTATCGAACACCAGCAGCAGAGTGAAATCAACGAGATCATCAGAGCGCGTGCGGCAGAAAGGTGAGCATACGAAGAGGGCATGTCTCCCGCATAGGGAAAATCATGCCCTCTTTTCATATTCCGCAGGAACTATTCGCCCTGCACACGATTCACATAGTCAATGATGAGATCAACCGCCTGTTCCAGCGGAATACGGCTTGTATTGATGACAAGATCAAAATTCTGCGGATCTCCCCACTTTTTGCCCGTATAGAAGGCATAGTAGTTGCTGCGCTTCTCCTCGATCTCATTGAGCTGCTTAAGACTCATACCGCCATAATGTGTACCGGCACGCCTTGTACGGAACGCGTCATCCGCACAGATGAAAAAGGAATAGACCTCCGGCTGCCCCGCAAGAACGATCTCAGCGCATCGACCAAGGAACACCGCCCCATTTCCCTCGGCAGCAATCGAACGAATAATATGCGCCTGTTCCTTGTAGAGCGTATTATACGCGGGAACTGTGTCGAGTTGGGCTGTACTGATTGCCCCGAGGCTCGCTTTTGGCACCTCGTAGGAACGGCTCAAAACATCCTCAAGACGATCACCTGCGCCAAGGCTCTCTGCCGCCATAGCAACGACCGTGCGGTCATAACGCTTAACCCCCATCTTCTCCGAAAGGAGTCGAGAGATTTGACGGCCGCCGCTGCCGTACTGGCGACTAATGGTAATAACAGTATTCTTCTTCATGTGCATTACCTCCTCATTCTCTATACATCCTATTATAACGATTTCTTATCTCATACGCAATAAGATTATACATAATCGTCGGACAGTTCTGCGGCAACTGGAATCAGATGAACAAAGGATAGAACTCAGCCGATCACTGTCCTGACAACACGCATCATATTGCCATGGGCAATCTTTTCAAGATCTGCATCACTATACCCACGTGCACCCAGCACGGCAAACAGCGCCGGAATATCTGCTGCGCTTTCAAGCCCCTCTGTCACCACATCACTCGATGTAAAGGAATCCAGCGTATCCGACGTAAGATAATCACAGAAATCAAATCCACAGGCAATATGATCGATACCGACAAGTGCACGGATATGATCCACGTGATCGGCAAGGCACTCGACACTCGGTGCTTCGGCATCGATAAACTCCGGCCATGCATTCATTCCGATCACGCCGCCGCGCTGTGCGAGTGCCTTGATCTGATCATCCTTCAGATTGCGTGCATGGGAACAACGTGCATAGGCATTGGAATGCGAGGCAATAAACGGCTTCTCCGTGTGTTCATAGACATCCCAGAACGTCCGCTCATTGGCGTGCGACACATCAATCAGCATACCAAGTTCTTCCATCCGGGCAAGTGCTTTGACACCAAGTTCCGTAAGCCCCTTATCCTCATGGCAGGACGCACCGTGGGCGAATACGTTCACTTCGTTCCATGTCAGCATAGCGTGACGGACTCCCCACGCATAGAGGACATCCAGAAAATCCACCTGTCCACGCAGACCGCTGAGCCCCTCCATGCCAAGGAGAATGGCAAGCTTGCCCGCGGCACAGATTTGCTCAATATCAGCAGAAGAGCGTGCGAATTCCGCAATATCTGCTGCACCGCGAAGCTCGGCACAAGCAGATGACATAATCTCGATCATACGTGCCGGCGGATCCGCTGTATACGGCGGATCAATCCAGATGCAGCAGAGCATCGCACCGACACTCCCCTTATGCAGCTGCTTGATATGATACTTGCGGATGATATCCGTTTCACCAGCCTGACGGTGCAGTGTCACATTGGTAAAGAGATCAGAATGTATATCGAATGTACCGATATCACGTTTCATTGCTCCATCTCCTTATGCCCCCAACAGGCTGCCGACAATAATCCCGAGATAGGTGCCGATCACATACCCAAGTGTTCCCACAAGCATCGCAGGTCCGACCAGTGCATTCCACCCCTGAGAGATTGCCATGCCGGCTGCCGTCGTTGGACCGCCGATATTCGCGTTGGATGCGACGAGAATATCCTCCAGGGAAAAGCCGAACAGCTTTCCGCCAATCAGACAGAACAGCATGTTCACGATGACCATAATCAGGCAGAACACAAAGAGCAGCGGCGCATTCGTCAGAATCTCCATGATGGATGCGGGAACACCGATCACAAAGAAGAACATATAGATAAAGAACGTGCCGATTTCCTGCGCACCATTCATTGACGATGCCTGTTTCTCAAAGAATGTCGCAAAAATCATCGAAATCAGTGTAATCCAGACATACTGGCTGCTGAGGAATGTATTGCACATCTTCGTAAACCAGTTCACATCGGGCGAGATCAGCGTGCCGAGCGTCGCACCGATAAACTTCGATACGGTAACGACGACAACGGCATAGGTCACACACATGGCAATGTCGCGCAGAGAAATATCCTTGCGCCCCCAATACGTTGCCGCAAGTGTCTTTCCCTCATCGGATGCACCGTTCTTCTCCACATGATCAATCAGCGGATGTGTATACATACGTCTGAAAAATCCATTCCCGGCGATGCCCAAGAGAATCAGAAAGTAGATCGCCATATTGAGATTATCTGCCACAATCGTCGATGAGACCAGCGTACCGCTCACCTTAAACGCATCGGCAAGCGCGGTAAAATTCACACCGCCGCCGATATAGGAGCCGGTCATCATCGCTGCCACCTTCGGCAGTCCGTCAATCGCAGAACCAAGCAGAACACAGCCAATCAATGCACCGCAGATTGTCCCTGCCGCACCAATCAAAAAGATGATGAGCAGTCGCCCTGTCTCCCGCCAGATCTTCACGATGTTGGTCTGGAGGAGCAGCAATGGTATAGCGATTGGTACAATGTAGCCCCAGACAATATCATCGTACAGCTCCGCATGGGGCGGAATAATACTCGTATTGACCAGAACAAGTGCAAAAATCAGCGCAATCACAGCGCCTGAAATACGGGATGCCCACGCATAGGTTTGCTCCAAGTAGACCGATACCGCAACAGAGACAAGCATCACCGTCATGAGCACCCACGTATTCTCCGGGCTGACAAGCGTATTCATGAGAACACCTTCCTCCAAATGAATACAAAACAATGTTACGGGGCTGCCGCGAAAGAGATTGCAGCAGCCCCGTAATCAATAAAGATAGATGCTGTTTCGCACACTACCCTTTATACACACGCGGCACGCGTTCGGAAACAAGACAGACAACCTCATAGTTGATTGTATTTGCCCACCCCGCAATCTCATCTGCCGTCAGGCTATCCGAGCCGAAGAGCGTACAGACATCCCCCAATTTTGCCTCGGGAATATCCGTAACATCGATCATAAACTGATCCATGCAGACACGTCCTGCGATGGGCGCGCGTTTCCCGCACACCTCGACACTGCCGCCTGCATAGGCACGAATGTAGCCGTCTGCATAGCCGACGGGCAGAGTTGCGATGCGTGTCTCACGCTCTGCAATAAACTTGCGTCCATACCCGACAGACTCTCCGGGCTGAATCGTCTTGATATAGACGATTCGCGCACAGAATTTCATGCACGGACGGAGGTCAATCGGGCGCGTCACCTCATCCGAGGGCCAGAGACCATACTGGATGATGCCGGCGCGCACCATATCGAAGTGCACGTCGGGAATCTCAAGGATCGCTGCTGACTCTGCAATGTGCTTGATGGGGATATGAATGCCCGCCGCCTCAATTGCATCGCAGGCGTCCTTGAAGAGTTTGACCTGCTGTTTGGTAAACGTCTTATCCGGAATATCAGCGAGTGCAAAGTGGGAGAAGATCCCCTCAAGCTCCACATTGGGGAGTGCGGCAATCTTCTTCGCCGTCTCTGCCGCATCCTTCGGATGCACGCCGATACGCCCCATACCGGTCTCAATGGTCAGATGCACTTTCACTGTCTTGCCCTGCCGTACAGCTTCCTGCGACAGTGCTTCAACGAGATCCATGCGGCAGACCGTCTGGGTGATATCACCATCGACGACCTCACGTGCACTCTCCGGCTCCACGAGCCCAAGGATGAGGAGTGGTGCTGTAAAGCCTGCCGCCCGCAGCTTGAGTGCCTCCGAGAGCGTTGCTACCGCGAGGTAGTCCGCCCCTCATCGAGCGCAACCCGCGCTGCGGCGATCGCTCCGTGTCCGTATGCATCCGCCTTCACCACAGCACATAGCTTTGCTCTCTTTTGGATTCGGCTGCGAATCTCACGATAGTTATGGGCGAGCGCCCCTAGATCAATCTCCGCCCATGCTGCTCGATTCGGCATTTGAATCACTTCCCTTCCCGAAGAACTTCATCCGAATGAGTTTAATGGACATGAGCGCCATCACAATGAAGCCGATGTAACCATTCAGCCCATACACATAGTTGAGCATCATGTGATACGGAACGAACATGCCGAAGAAGAATCCGAGGGCGGCAAGTCCGAGAGCCCAGGTTTTATACTTCATCGTCCCTTCCTGTCCCGTACGAGCCACAGCCGTCCAAAGGAGCGGGCACGCCGTCGTATAAACGGCAATAAAGATCAGCACGCCGAAGATGGTCGTCAGACCCGGCGAAAGGCTTGCCACAACCACGAGGTTCGGGATCTGCACCTGATAGAGATCCGTGATGCGTGTCATGATCGAAAGGCCGATGATCGTATTCAGCACGACGAGAAGAATCGTCGAGAGAACATTGGCACGAAACAGTGTCTTGAAGTTCTCACGCGCACCGAGCACCGCGCTGAAGTTCGCAAGCATCAGAATACTGTAGCCTCCGTTCGACATTCCTGACATGAACCAGTTGCTGCCGACGCGTGTCATATCGAGCTGTCCCGAGGAGATCAACGCCATGTTGGGAAGCAGCGTGTCATAGTGCTGAACGAGGTGAACAAAGAGCATACCGACGATGGCAAAGAGCATCGCTGGCGTCACGCGGCCGATGATATCGACGAGTTTGCCGAGGCCAAGGGCAACGGAAAAACCGGCAAGGACGGCAACGATCGCCGCACCAACATAGACTGGCACGCCGTATTGCTGCTGCAGTGTTGCGGCACCGCCGGCAACCATAACGCAGTAAGAAAGATAGCAGAAAAATACCGTGAACCAGTCAAAGAACTTTCCAAGGAAGGTTCCATTGTAAAAGATGAATGCCTGCTTCCCGCTCGTTGCATTGTGGTCACGCCCCGCGAGAGCAAAGCCATAGTTTGCGACGATAAAGATGATCGCGATGACGACAGCCGTACCAAAGATCATATAGCCGTTCGCTGTGTAATACTGAAGGATTTCCTGTCCCGTTGCCACACCTGTCCCGATCATAAAGCCGAGATAGGATCCAGCAAGGATACAGACACGCTTCCAAGAGGTCAATTTGATCAGTCCTTTCAGTCTTTTCAGAATGGTTTTCTGTAAAAAAGG
>NZ_GG694006.1:606608-607717 GCF_000160695.1 Centipeda flueggei ATCC 43531
AAAACAGAAGGGTGAAACGGCTAAGTAATCTCTAGAGGTATACCCTGATTGTGATTTTAGTATAATTCAGATAGTTTTGTCAAGACTAAATTTAACTTCTTGTGCGTTTTATCACAGTTTTTTGCGTTTTATTCAGAGTAATTCGGTCTATTTGTGTCGCCTTGCGTCTCTGCAAAATATTTTGTATGCACACAGCAATCGAAATACGACATCGGCAAATATTCTCTCCCTATTTAAACGGAAAAGCCGACACCGAACTGTCGTATTAAAAAAGCATCCATTACGGACGCCTGCTGTGGCGCTAAAAATCATCAACGGAAATAATATTGTTGATCCTTGCACATTTCCTTTGATCACATCACAAGACAAGGTCCTTTCGAAACGCACCGGTAAATTAACTCCATGAAAAAAGATGCATCAATGCGGCGATGCTGAGTTTATCAATGTTTCCTTAATTGGGCTGCACGAGGCTATGCATCATTCTATGCTGTTGATGTTCGGTCAGCACGCCGTTCATCAGAACATATATTTGACGCTGAGCATATATGACCGTTCTTTGGCAGCCCCTCCGGCATAGAATTTACGGTTCAGGAGATTCTCGATGTTTAGCTGAATCTTTGCCTGTTGATTCAAATTATATAAGGTATAAATTGGCGAGAAAGAAACTGTCCTCTGCCCTATATTCTCCTGTCGCTGCATCGACCTTCTGGCGCGCGCCCACATATTGAGCATCCAAAATCCCATTAAATTTCTTATGCGTATAGTAGGCACCAAAACGAACCATATGTCTGGGCAAGTCTCAATTTTGAACAATATTTCCACTCTCCGTCAGACTTCCTGACTCGAATGTATAATTGAGATATGTCTGCCAAGCCCGGCTCGCGCGATGACGAATATCCATCTCAAGCCCCTTCGTTGTCGCTGAATTCATTTGGTATAAAACAGTGGCTGGATACCTCGACCTGAAGATGGCGGCCGGCATTCCGTGCTCTGATAATTATTACTTTTTTCTATTCGACAATAGTTGTTGACGATTTATCTAAATTGTGTTAAAATACGAAATACAAAATCCTTTTGGTTTATTTGGCCGATAAACCCTGCCGTATCAC
>NZ_GG694006.1:608931-871604 GCF_000160695.1 Centipeda flueggei ATCC 43531
TTTTTACAAGTTTTGTTTTACAATATTTTAAAAGAAAGGCGTGAAGGCTTTATGTTTTTTAAGAAAAAAACACTGGAAGACTTCAGTGCCCAGCGTAAGGACAGCGGCATGCTCCGCACGCTGAGCACAGTGGATCTGACCTTCCTTGGCATCGGCGGCATCATCGGTTCAGGCGTGTTCGTCCTGACCGGTATTGGTGCAGCACGCTATGCCGGGCCCGGTATTGTTCTTTCCTTTATTGCAGCAGGTCTCCTCTGTATGCTCGTCGGTCTCGCCTACGCAGAGCTGGCGTCGCTCATCCCTGCAGCGGGCAGTGCATACGCCTATACGTTTGCCTCCCTCGGTGAGGGCATGGCATTCCTCTGCGGATGGTCACTGATCATCGGCTACATCGTTACCGCGAGTGCGGTCGCCGTCGGATTCTCCGCCTACTTCTCCGGGATGATGGCGTCCCTCGGCATGGAGATACCGAAAGCACTCCTCACAACAGCACCGGAGGGCGGTATCATCAATCTGCCCGCCGTTGTCATCACGCTCATCATCGGCGCCATCCTCGCTCATGGCACGAAGGAGAGTTCGCGTCTCAACACGATCCTCATCTCGCTCACGCTGTGCGCGATCGTTGCCTACGTTGTGGTCACGTCGCCCCATGCAGTGGCGGCGAACCTCGATCCGTTCCTCCCGTTCGGTGCCGGCGGCATCATGGCAGGCGCAGCGGTCGTGTTCTTCTCCTTCATGGGATTCGATACGGTCGCAACCTCCGCCGAGGAGTGCAAAACACCGGAGAAGAGTCTCCCGATCGGCATTATCGCATCGGTCTTTGTCTGCCTCTGCATCTACTCCGTTGTGGCACTCGTCCTCACGGCGACGATCCCCTACACGGATCTCGATCGCGCAGATCCTGTCGCCTACTGTCTGCGTCTCATCGGCTACACGAGCCTCGCGAACCTCGTTACGGTCGGCATCCTCTTCGGTATGATCACGACCCTCATCGTCTACATCTTCGGTCAGGCACGCGTCTTCTTTGCCATGTCGCGTGACGGCTTCCTCCCAAAGTCGATGGCAAACATCCATCCGAAGTATGGCACGCCGTACTTCATCACGCTCGTCGGCTCGGCGCTCATCGCGTTCATCGCAGGCTGCGTGCCGATGCTCTACATCGTCGAGCTCGCGAACACCGGTGTTCTTGCGGCATTCTTCATCGTCTTTGTCGGTCTGATCCAGCTCCGCCGCAACTCCCCCGATCTGCCGCGCACGTTCCACTTCCCGGCGCTCTATCTCTTCGCACCGATCGGCATGGCAGTCTGCCTATATCTGATCTGGGCACTGTCGGCGGTCACAAACATCACATTCATCGTGCTGATGGTACTTGGCTTCTTCTTCTACAACAGCTATGCGCCAAAGCATCGCTGCTGGGATAAGGCCTCCTCAAGCAGTGCGAACGGTGAATCATCCTACAGTGACAGCACCGCATCGTCCTAAGTATTTTCTCCTGTAGACAGCTGGCTGCTGCAGGAAGACGAAATGTCTTCCTGCAGCAGTTTTTTTGTCCTCCCGCTGTCATGGAGGATAGATTTCACAACGGACTATGGCACGACGTTTATTTTTGTGTTAAAATAGAAGTGTTTTGAGTAATGTAGGAGAGTGACATGAACGAGCGGTACGGATGGATTGGTGCGGCACTTTGTCGTGCATTCGTCCTCGTCTGTGCCGCCGTGCTTGTGCTCACTGCGACTGCAGCACTGCTCACGCGTGCGGGGATGCCCTTTGCGGGCGCATATACAGGCGGCGTGCTTGCCGCTGCGGTTGGGACACTCATCGTCTCGCGCAATGGTGCAACGCGGATTCTTCTCCCCTCCCCTGCCATCACGGCATGGCTGGTCTACGAGGAGATCATCGCGCGCGGCATCGCATGGCAGGATGCGCTCATCGTCTCTGCTGTCACGGCACTCATTGGTGTACTGCTGATGCGTACCGTATTCATGGGGCGCATGATCGACGGACTCCCGCCCGTGATTCGCACGGGACTCCTGCTGTCACTCGCACTCGGGATACTGACGCAGGCGGCACAGGCGGCGCGCATTCTCCTGCCGTCGCCATGGGCGCTCACGATGGGCGGCATGCTGTCCGATCCACTGACGTACTTCACGCTCGTCGGCATCCTCCTCGTACTCCTGCTGTATGTGCAGCAAAAAACGACGGCTCTGCCCGTCGGCATTGGCATCATTCTGCTGCTCACATGGGGAGAAGGGTTCTGGGAAATCCCTGCCGCACCATTTTTGCAGCCCGCGCTTGTCCTTCCGATGGAAACGATGGTTGGGACACTCGATATTCCCGCTGCCATCGGACTTGGCATAACGCTCCTCATTGCACTAACAGTGGAGAGCACGGCCGTCCTCGCGGCAGATGTACGCTGTGTACGTACCGCCGATTCTGTGCTCACACGCGTTTTTGCCGTCAGTGGTATCGCCAGCCTCATCGGTGCAGCGCCGCTCATCATCGCACCGATCTCTGCGGCACTGCCCGCCGCAGAAGAGCGGCACATCGGCGGCATCCCATCCACGGCGATGTGGGTGGCTTTGCTGCTTCTCCTGCTGCTCCCCTGCGCGCCGCTTCTCGCGGCACTCGCGGAGTTTCCCGCCGCGCCTGCGCTTGCACTCACTGTGCTGGGGCTCATGCTGCTGCGGCATGCACTCGTGCAGCTGCGGATAACGACCAGTCTCACACTGCGCGATACCGCCGTCCTCGCTGTCTTCGTTCTCACGTCCTATGACCTGCAAACGGGACTGACACTTGCCCTCTTGACATGGGTGCTGCTCACGGCAGCGGGTGGGGCTCATCATCATATTCACCGCAGCACAGCCGTGCTGACGGCAGTTCTTGTTCTATCGCAGCTGTTTCCACAGCTGCGATAAGGAACACGGAGCATCTCCGTGCTTCTGAAATATGGGAGGTACATTCTTTTGCGTAAGGATATTCTTTTGCGCGGCACTCTTGCCGCCGCCCTCGGTATTTCTATTTTGGCAGTACATACGGCGGATGCACGCCGCATTCATGATCCAAGTACAGCGACCAAGGTGCACACGGAGCGTGGCTCAGATGCGGCAAAGGATGATGATTTCCGCGCACGCATCGGTCATCTGCTCAAAGCGGCAGAAGAAACAGAAGTACATCCACAGTTTAGTGTCCCTAAGACGCTCTCGGAATACGATACAGCGATCATCGGCACTCCGCTCGCCAGTCAGCAGCAATGTGTGGACTATCTTCTCAGCATAAATCCCTCCCCCGCCATCTCAGTCTCACCGAAGGAACTTGTCTCCTATTATTATGAGGAGGGGGAACGTGAGGGAATCCGCCCTGATGTTGCCTTTGCACAGGCACTCAAAGAGACGGGGTTTTTCCGTTACGGCGGTACAGTCACGCCTGACCAGAACAACTATTGCGGACTGGGAACAACGAGCACAGAGGTCAAGGGAGCGTATTTTGCCACCTCACAGCTTGGTGTCCGCGCTCATATTCAGCATCTGCTTGCCTACGCATCGACGCGGCATCCGGCATTCCCCATCGTTGACCCGCGTTACAGCCTCGTACGCAGCGTCTACGGCACGGGCACACTCGGCAACTGGCAGGATCTGAACGGACGTTGGGCAGTACCCGGCGACTCTTATGGACAGAGTATTCTTTCGATGTTCCGCGACATCCTTCGCAAGTAGAAAAGGAGAACGGATAGATGATTACCGTCAACAATCTCAGTCTGCAGTTCGGCAAACGCGTCCTTTACAAAGACGTCAATCTGAAGTTTACGCCCGGAAATTGCTACGGCATCATCGGTGCAAACGGCGCGGGGAAGTCTACTTTTCTCAAGCTGCTCTCTGGGGATATCGAACCGACAGGCGGCATCGTAGATATCACGCCGGGCGAGCGTCTCGCTGTCCTGCAGCAGGATCACTACGCCTATGACGAGGTCGAGGTGCTGCGCACGGTTATCATGGGACATGCACGCCTCGTGGAGATCATGGATGAAAAGGATGCACTCTATGAAAAGCCCGACTTCTCCGACGAGGACGGGATGCGTGCCTCTGAGCTCGAAGCGGAGTTCGCCGAACTCGACGGATGGAATGCGGAAACAGAAGCGGCGCAGCTGCTGAACGGTCTCGGTGTATCGGACGACAAGCACCATCTCAAAATGAACGAGCTTACCCCTGCGGAAAAGGTACGCGTCCTGCTTGCACAGGCTCTCTTCGGCTCACCCGATATTCTCCTGCTCGACGAGCCGACAAACCACCTTGACGTTGCCTCGATCAATTGGCTCGAGAACTTCCTCGCGGACTTCCCGAATACGGTCATTGTCGTTTCACATGACCGCCACTTCCTCAATCAGGTCTGTACTTACATCTGTGATGTGGACTTCGGCAGGATCTCGCTCTACGCCGGCAATTATGACTTCTGGTATCAGTCCAGCCAGCTCGCCCTCCAGATGGCAAAGGATGCAAACAAGAAAAAAGAAGAGAAGATCAAGGAACTTCAGACCTTCATTCAGCGTTTTGCCGCCAACGCTGCGAAGTCCCGTCAGGCGACCTCGCGCAAGAAGCTGCTCGAGCGCATCACGCTCGATGACATCAAGCCCTCAACGCGCCGCTATCCGTACATTGCCTTTACACCTGACCGTGAGGCGGGCGATCAGCTGCTCACCGTTGAAGGGTTGTCCAAAGAGGTGGACGGCCGTCAGCTTCTTAAGAACGTCAGCTTTACCCTAAAGAAAGGTGACAAGGTTGCTTTCGTCGGACCAAACGGCGCGGCGAAAACGATGCTCTTCAAGATCCTCATGGGCGAGGAGGCGGCGGACGAGGGCACGTTCAAATGGGGCGTCACCACGACGCAAACCTACCTCCCCTCGGACAATTCCGCCTACTTCGACGGCGTAAAGCTCAACCTTGTCGATTGGCTGCGCCAGTACTCCAAGGATCCGGATGAAACATTCGTGCGCGGCTTCCTCGGCCGGATGCTCTTCTCGGGCGAGGAGAGCCAGAAGCGCGCTGAGGTGCTCTCGGGCGGCGAGCGTGTCCGCTGTATGCTCTCGCGCATGATGCTCTCGGGGGCGAATGTGCTCATCTTCGACGAGCCGACCGACCATCTCGACCTCGAGTCGATCACTGCCCTCAACAATGGGCTGATGTCATTTTCGGGCACGATTCTCTTTGCCTCGCGCGATCACGAGTTCACACAAACTGTCGCAAACCGCATCATTGAAATTACACCTGTCGGCATCGTTGACCGCATCTCAACCTACGACGAGTACCTGAGCAACGAAACAGTAAAACAGCAGCTGACAGAAAAGTACAAGACTGTGGGGTAATCCGACAACGTCTGTGTTGGACAACACGATAAACATAGATATAATCCAATTCTGTCGGGAGGTAAGATCATGCTGGGGGCACTGCTGCACAGCACCGAAAACAAAAACGCCGCACTGCGTCTGCGCGAGATGGTGACGGTACTGCGCCGCCACGACATCGTCCATGGTCTCACCCCCGCGAAACTGCGCGCCATCTTCGAGGATCTCGGCCCCACCTTCGTCAAGTTTGGGCAGATCATGAGCATGCGCCCGGATTTTCTTCCGACGGACTACTGCGACGAGCTGATGAAGCTGCAGACGGCAGCACGGCCCCTCGCCTTCCCCGTCATCCTTTCCATCGTCGAGCAGGAGTATAACCGCGAGTGGAACAAAGTTTTCCGCATGATCGACAGTACCCCCCTCGGCTCTGCCAGCATCGCACAGGCGCACCGTGCCGCACTTTCCTCGGGTGAGGAGGTTGTGATCAAGGTACAGCGTCCCGGCATCCACGAGATCATGCGCACCGATCTCACTCTGATGAAACGCGCCGCCACCCTCATCCGCCTTGTCAGCAGCGACGATGTCGTTGACTTTCGCGCGCTGATGGATGAGATGTGGAACATTGCAAAACAAGAGATGGACTTCCTCATTGAGGCAAGTCACATTGAGGAGTTCGCACACCTCAATCGTGATAATCCGTTTGTCTCCTGCCCGCGCGTACTGCGTGATCTCTCCACCCAACATATTCTCGTCATGGAGTACATCGACGGCATTCCCCTCGATCAGACGGATGCCCTCCGGGCGGCAGGGGTCAACGTCACGCAGATTGGGCGACGGCTCGGTGAGAACTACGCCAAGCAGATCATTGAGGACGGTTTTTTCCACGGCGATCCGCATCCCGGCAACATCCGCATCCGCGGCGGAAACATCGTCTGGATTGACCTCGGTATGATGGGGCGCCTCAGCAACCGTGACCGCACGGCATTGCGGCGGGCGATCTGGGCACTCGCCACGCACGACACCTTTGAAATGAAGGCAGCCGTCCTCGCACTTGGCATTGTCAAGGGGCGCATTGACCATGCACGACTCTATCAGGACATCGATGTCATAATGGAACAGTATGGTTCTCTTGACTTTACCGACGTACACATGGGGGTACTGACGAATCAGATTCTCAGTATCCTGCGTATGCACCACATCGGCTGTCCGAGCGGTCTTGCCATGTTTGCGCGCGGTGTCATGACCGTCGAGATTGTCATGCGCCGCTGCGCCCCCGAGGTCAGTTTCCTTGAGATCTTTGCACGCAGCCTCTCCTTGGGATTCGTACAAGATATGACATGGCGCGAGGGGCTCTCAAAGGCACGCCAGGAGGGCATCATGCTCCTGCGCAAGTCCGTACAGATCCCGGAGCAGCTTGCCGACCTCCTCAAGATGACCATGGGCGGACAGACCAAACTCAACATCGATCTCACCGGGTCGGAAGAACCCGTGCAGCGTCTCGATAAGATGATCAATAAGCTTATCATCTCCCTCCTCTGCGCGGCACTCCTCATCGCATCGAGCACCATCTGCACCACGAATATGCAGCCGCAGATCGGCGGTATCCCCCTTCTCGGCATCCTCGGTTATCTCATCGCATTCATCCTGAGCCTACGGCTCATCTGGGATATTCACAAGGGAGTGTAGAGTATGCGTGGCATACGCGGCGCCATTACCGTTGGACGCAACGAAAAAGAAGAAATCTGGCAGGCAGCCCAGGAACTCGTCACGAAAATCCTGTGCACAAACAACATCACGCCTGCCGACATCGGTGCTGCCATCTTCAGCGCCACTGAAGATCTCACGGCGGCATTCCCCACGGCAGGTGTGCGCCGCATCGCAGGATTTGACCTCGTCCCACTCTTTGACGCGCGGCAGTGCGCCATCGAGGACAGTCTCCCGCACTGCATCCGCGTCCTCCTCCTCGTCAATACCGATACGCCCCAGAGCAGCATCCACCACGTCTATCTCCGCGCTGCAGCAGATCTGCGGCCGGATCTGGAGGGGTAAGTATAACACAAGAAAAGCGTCACTGTATTTGCAGCGACGCTTTTCTTATAAACTAAAGCAAGCACAATAGTTCCCACCAAAAATACTTTATGAGCACTGCGCAGATTGAATGAGGCGAACCACATTCTCCTGAATACTGCGCTCTTTCGTAAAGAGTCCGGAGCTTCCCCCAGTAAAGATCCGTGCCCCTGCTTCATACAGCGTGTGCACTGTTTTCTCATTGACATTACCATCTGCTTGTATACGGCAGCCTATCCCGGCATGAATCAGTCGATCTGACATTTCTCGAATATGCCGAACTGCCGCGTCCTGAATTTTTTGACCAGAAAACCCAGGATTAACAGTGAGTTTTAATACCCACGCACACTTCTTTGCCAAATCAACAAAATCCTCACCTGGAGGAGTCTCGGCACGATAGGCGAGAACAGGCAGTGCACCGCACTCACGAATTCTTCTGAAAACACGCTCCGGTTCGTTCATTGTTTCAGCATGCACGGCAATATAATCGAGTTTATAGCGCGAAAAGATGTCAATATATCGTTCCGGCTGCTCTACAGCAAGGTGTATCTCTATGGGAAGCCGGCTCTTCTCCTTGAGATATGGATAGAGGAGATCACCTAGGATAAGGCACTGGTTAAATACTCCATCCACAACATCGTAATGCCAGAAGGCGACATCCGAACGATTGACTTTATCAATGGCATCACTCAAATGACCAATATCCATACAGGAAACAGAGGCAGACACGGCAAGTGCATGATCTGTAAATTTTACACTCCTACCCACGGTCACATCTCTCTTTCTCATATGCCATCATATGTGCCACACGAGCCGCATACTTTCCTCCCAATGGCTCTGCAGCAAGCCATGTTTTTGTAATTTCCAATGCCATATTTTCAGCAATAATACGTGCACCAAGGCAAAGGACATTCGCCGCATTATGCGCCCGCGTCATCTTTGCAGAAAACAAATCAGAAACCAATGAGGCACGGATTCCAACCACTTTATTTGCCATCATGGACATACCAATTCCGGTACCGCAGATCAATACCCCCAGTTTTACCTGCGGATGCCGTGCTACTTCCTCAGCAACAGCAATGGCATATATCCCTGAATCAACAGGATCTTTACAAAAAGGGCCCCTATCTTCTATTTGATAACCATTCTGTTCAAGTTCTCTAATCAAAAACTCCTTCATATGATAGCCGGCATGATCTGAACCAAACACGATTACAGGCCTCATGAATATCCCTCCTCTTTCTGCTTAGAACCCCTTTTCTCCAAGGCTGCTGGCAAAAGCGGGCACAGCACCCACACAGTGCTGTACCCGCTCAGCATCATCTTTCCTGCATCAGCCGATTGGATGCATGACAATCTTCGTCGCCTCTCCGCTCTTAAGCAGATGATATGCTCGATCCCACTCATCGATGCCGACTTCATGTGTAATCATCTTGTCTGCATCAATCTTATGCTCACTCATAAGTTTCAGCGTGGGCTCCCAATCATGCGTGTTTTGACTCCGGCTGCCGCAAACGGTTAGTTCCTTCTGGATGATCTTGGAGAAATCGACAGAAACTTCATCTTTTGCAAAAAGACCAATTTGCACATACTGCCCCTTCTTCTTCAGAAGATCCATTCCAAGGTGCATAGAGGGAACCGCTCCCGTGCAGTCATAACAAACATCAGCACCGTAACCATCTGTCAGTTTTTCGACGATCGCCTTGACATCCTCCTTCTGAACGTCAACAATGTGTTCAACACCAAACTTCTCCTTTGCGATTTTAAGGCGTCCCATATCCTGTGTCAGACCTGTCATAACAACACGTCCGCCATAAGCCATAACCACCTGAGCAACAAGCAGGCCAATTGGTCCAGGGCCCAGCACCAAGACAATAGCACCTTTGTCGAACTTTGCCTTATTTACGCCATGGTGTGCACAAGCTGCTGCCTCAGTGATAGATGCCTGTCGCGTCGTTACATTCTCTGGAAGAATATGCAGACTCTTGGCACGCGTCAGCACATACTGTGCCATAGCGCCATCCTGTTGTGTTCCGAGGCCTTTGCGGCTAGGACACAGATTATATTCTCCGTTTGCACAATAACGGCAATGTCCGCAGATGGTGAATGTTGTCTCGGAGGTAACACGATCTCCAACCTTGACATTCGTAACGCCAGCTCCCACTTCTGCGACAACTCCGGCAAATTCATGACCAATCGTCAGACCTTCGGCATTAACATTGTAGTGCCCTTCAAAGGTATGCAGATCACTACCGCAGATTCCAATATATTCGACACGCACCTTTACCTGGCCTTCTCCGACAGAGGGCTCAGGCTTGTTGAGGATCTCCCAGTTCCCTGCCCCCTTTTGTGTCTTAACTAAAGCTTTCATCTGTTTTCCTCCCTCACTCCATAACAAACAGGATTTTATTATACTCCTCTTTCCTATCCCTGATCATATCAAATACAGTTGCTACATCACACAACGAGAACTTATGTGAAATAAACGGCTTAAAATCAATCGTCCCATCCTGAAATGCCTCGATGCTCTTCATCCACGCGGGGCCAGGGAATGGTGCCGCATAAGAGTTCCAAAATCCTCGCAGTGTAAGCTCATGGCGGAAAATACTCTCAAAGGATTTTTCCTTTAACAGAATATCAGAGCGCGCAATACCAAGGAATCCGACTTTGCCACGCTTCTTTGCGACCAGCAGACATTGCTCCTGCGTAATTTTGGAGCCAGCTGTCTCCATCGCAATATCTACGCCTTTTCCATGTGTCAGTTCAAGAATTGCTTCAACGGTATTCTCTTTCATCCCATTGACACATTCATCTGCCCCAAGAGCACGTGCTTCTGACAGCTTGACAGGTGAAATATCTACAGCGATGATACGGCGAACACCGGCAAGACGAAACCATCTCAACGCAAGCTGTCCAATCGTTCCGCAGCCAAGAATAGCCACCGTATCACCAAGTACAGGCTGAATACCAAGGACACCATAAAGAGATACAGCACAAGGCTCAAGGAGTGCGGCTTCGACAAGATTCACATCACCAAGCACAATAGCATTAGTCGCCGGCACTCGGCAGTACTCAGCATATCCGCCCGGCATATCTGCCCCCAGCATCTGTGCCCCATCACACATGGACACATATCCTGCACGACAATTATCACAAGCATTACATGGAATAAACGGCTGAACAGCTACGTTGTCTCCGACATGAAATTTCCTGACATTTTTTCCAATTTCAACAACCGTTCCGGAAAACTCATGCCCGGGAACACCAGGAAGCGGATATTTCCAACCACTCAAGATGCGCGGCGAATCCGATCCGCAAATACCACACGCTGCAACGCGTACAATAATATCATCCGCACCACAGGTTGGATCTGGAAAATCATCATAACGGATATCACCGGTGTTATATATAACGCCTGCTTTCACGATTTACCCTCCATATTCAGATAGTGCAAAAACCTGTACCTAAAAGTACCTAACATGAAACCCCAATTGCTCAACACCTCAAGGTGTGAACTATCGGGGCTCTCATGTTCAGAACATAGCAATATGTGTATTAGAAAAACTGGAAGACCTTAATAACTGCCCAGTTAAGGAAGTTGCCGCCAAGATCAAGACTTGAAATCATCGTCGTATTTGCCGGCATCTGGAACTGTGCGTCAATTGCCATGGATGTATGGAACTCTGCAATATTGGTCGCCATCAGAAGCGCCAGCCCCATAACAATCATCCCTGCCAATACAGAATGCACAATATTTCCGCGTGCTGCACCAACAATGAATGCTACATAGAAACAAATCGTAGCAAGATCACCAAACGGAAGAACGTTGTTGCCGGGAATAACCACAGAAAGGAAGAGCGTACAGGGAACTAGTACAAGAGCCGTAGCGATAACAGCTGGATGACCAACTGCAACAGCTGCGTCGAGACCTATCGTAAGTTCACGATCTTTGCCAAAATCTTTCTTTTGCAGATAGGCTTTAACAGACTCAGATACAGGGATGAGCCCTTCCATCAGGATCTTGACCATACGCGGCATAAGGAACATGACACCAGCCATGATGACACCGATCTGGAGAATCTTTGCCAGAGGATAGCCTGCAAGTGCTCCAAGGAGGAGGCCAAGGATCAGCCCCATCATAAGAGGTTCACCGAAAATACCAAACCGCTTCTGAATGGCATCCGGATCCGCTTTAAGATCCTTAATAACTGGAATCTTTGAAATTACTTTAACGATAGGAATACCAATTAAGCCCTGTGCACACGTGGATCCCGTTGGGAAGGAAAGCCCCTCCATACCGAAATAATCACGTACCATTGGCGCTGTCCAATCAGCAATCTTCAGGACGGCAATCTCGTAAACAACACCCGCGATAATAGCAAGAATCCAATTGCCGCCAGTGAGCACAAGCACCGTTGCGGAAGCTGCTGCAAAGTGCCAGTAGTTCCAAATATCGATATCGACAACATTGGTTGTCTTGGTCATGAGCATTGCGATGTTGACGAGCATACTGATTGGAATCATGATCGCGGCAATTGGAGATGCCCATGTCATAGCAGCTGCAGCAGGCCAACCAACATCAATGATGTTCAGCGCAAGACCATAACGTTCAACCATTTGATGCGTTGCATCACCAAGATTGGAGGTCAGAAGCCCAATAACCAAGTTGATTCCAACAAATCCAACACCGATCGTAATGCCAGATTGAAACGCTTTCTTAAATCCCTGACCAAAACACATGCCTATGATCGTTATAACGATCGGAAGCATGACGGTTGGACCTAATCCAAGAATAAACTGCACAACTTCTAAAACCATAACTTTTCCTCCATTCAGTAAAATTCACACGCAGTTACTGCAGTGCCGACAAAATTTCCTGATCCGTTTTCTCCGTCTGCATGCCGGTAAGATAGTTCACAGCTTTTACAACGGGAATTTTATATTCACGGGATGGAATCGTTGTCGTCACAAGCAAATCTGCCTGCTCCTCATAAGTACCAATTTCAGCAATCTTGCACTGAATCACTTCCGCTTCAATTCCGTTATTTTTGAGAAGATCTTCAACTCGTTTACACACAACTGTCGAAGTTGCTATACCTGTACCACATGCAACAAGTACGCGCTTTTTATCTGCCATTTTAAATTACCTCCATACTGGGTTTAAAAAAATATATTAACTTTTCCACCGCACAAATAAGACAGATTAACTTCTACTCCGCCACTTGTGACAGGCGCCCCTTTACAAAGGCACAAATTTCCTTTGCCGATGTTCCTTCTTTTACAAGCTTCAGGGCATCAGCATCCTGGAGGATCCCCATCAGATTCTGCAGCAGTGTCAGCTGGGCGTGAGCCTCCTTCATTGCCAGCATGAAGATGCAGTCCACAGACACTGTCTCTGTGTCATCCCCCATGATAACGAAATCTACCGGTTTTTTGAGTCGTACAATACAAACTGCAGGGGTATTTACATGTTCCACGTCAGTATGTGGAATCGCTACACCCCCCATCACTGTCGGCAGACCAGTCGCAAATACCTTCTCTCTTTCAATGACCGCATCCGCATAACTTTCCTTAACATAGCCATGCGTTTGAAGACACTGCGCTGCCTGGCGAAGAAGATCGAACTTATCTTTTGCATCCACCTCCATGAGTACCAAATCCTCATTAAGTGCAACGTCCATGCTCTTCCTCCTTCCACTATAAAGAATATAATATTATTATACTGTTTCTACAACGCTCTTCATAGACATATCTATTTCCTGAAATATTCCTGTAAAGCGGAAAAGTAAGAATCATGTTGTCCCTCTTTTCCGCAATTGTAAATGCGGAAATAGGAGTAGCAGCAATAAAAAAGCGGTTATAAAACCGCTATAAAATCTTCCATGAATTGCTCGTATGATTTATGCTTCAGCAAAGATTCCAATCCATGATATTCTTTGATAAATGAATAGAGTTTCAGGAACATCTTCTCCCAAAGAGATGCCTTACTTTGTTCAATGTTGAGCAGAAACACAACACGTACAGGAAAATCTTCCCACTGAACCGGCTCCTTTAAGATAAGAACTGATATATTGGAAATCATATGTTCTGTGAGCAGTGCATGAGGGATGGCAACGAAATCGCCTATTGCGGTTGATGACATATGCTCACGCTCAAAGACAGAACTTTTTCCTTCCGCATCCATCCATCCGTTGCGGACGGCTTCATCCGTCAGGAAATTTAAGCATTCGTCTCTCGTATGAAATAACTGATCCACGTAGAACCCTTCCGGCCGAAAAAATTGCCGTACAACATTTGCATCAAGTGTACTTGCTTGTTTAAACAGGATACGGCGAATTTTTTCAATATCATCCGTACGCAGCATGTGATTAACGCGTATGATTTTCGAGGAATTGGAGGGAAGAGGAACCGTAGAAATGATATAATCCGCTTCTTCCTGCATTTTTTCTGTCAGTTTATATGCCGGAAGGATGTCAATTACATGGATGCTGCTACGGAAATGTTCCTTGAGTTTTGCCTTCATAAGAACGGAAACACCTAGTCCTGCTGAGCATACAACATAGACATTTTTCGGCTGTTCCTCTTCTGCAATGCTGTTTCTGCTCATAGCAGCACAAAAATGCAACGCAATATATCCGATCTCGTTTTCATTGAACTCAATATGATCGATATCCCGAACCAATTTAGCTGCGTAGACGGCAATCTGAAACGCCAATGGGTAATCCTGTTTAACCGAACTGAGGAGCTCATTGCGGATATTTACATGGAAGTTTACACGGGCAATGGCAATCCGCAAATGAAGGGCAAGCCCATCCTTAAGATATTCATCTGCGGTAAAGTCCAAGCCAAATTTTTTATCCACATCAACAAGAACTTTTTCAACAAGTTCCTTGACATGTTCATCATTGACTCCGCTGCCTGCATCCAACAATTTCTTTCCGGTCAGAAGGCATTGGGTAAGATAAAAGACTTCACTATATGGAATATCCACCCCTATGCTGTTCAATATTTTATTTAAAATCTCTTTTGCTGCACTATACTCGAATGTATCTTCCAGCTTTTGTGCCATGCTGGAACTGCATTCAATCCCGTGTCCCGTTAAAGAACGCTGAATGGACAGCGCCGTCTGTACAGCAAGATCATGCCTTGCCGAATCGGTCAACTGAAGTCTGCGAACATTTCCCGCTTGTGACAGAATCTCTTCCATTTGGTCATAAGTAATTCTCTCAAAAAGTATATGACACAGTTTTTTATCCTGTACTTCATGCAGGTAATCGACGAAAAAACTCCGTAGAGTCCCCTCTGCAGCTTCGATGCGCAGACCTTCTGTCTTGTATTGGACGATATGAATGTTGTATGCATCAAAATGTTTGCGTGTGCTGTTGAGATACGATTTGATCGTTGACAGCCCGACATACATTTCATCAGCGAGCATCATTTGTGTAACAGATACATTTTTCAAGCAGCATTCCAAGAATCTGCTGATAATATAGTTTTGCTGATCTTCGGTTCGAATCAATCCCACCTGTCCTGACTCATCATCGACTAGTTTGACAAGGTCTGCCGTACTCTCTTCTTGGACAATTCGATAGCCACGTTTTGGTGCAGCCAGGATCTCTGTCCGACAATTCGACAATTGCGTCTGGAGCATTTTTATATCCGAGCGAATGGTGCGGGATGAAACATCAAAATGCTTGGCCAGCGTTTCTCCTGTCATGCCTTCAGGATTGTTGATCAGCACCTCTAAAATTTGTCTGCATCGTTCCTGTTTCTGCATCCTCATTTTCTCCATATACAAATACAAACATACGTTGTCAAGTCTCTTGTGAAAATGCCGTTACAAGGTACTGATACATAAAAACCGCAGGAGAAGATCTCCTGCGCTCCTTATTTTATATTTCATCCATGAGATGTGGTGTTATTCCGGAACTGCTATATTCCTCTGTCTGCATAAATTTTAACGCTTCCGCATCCATGAGGGAATATCAATGATATCCGAGCCGTCGGCACTGCTGTTTGGCTCAACAATATTCATGCGGCTCTGGCGTTGCTGCGGGCTGCGTCCCGTCGGAGGGACGATCGCAGATGCAGGGCGTGCCTGCGGCTGTGCAGGTCTTTCGGGTTCTTTTGCCGCGCTCGTCGCACCGCCAAACCCTGGCGGCATACGAATCCAGTCCTCTGTGATAGCGGCAGAAGATTCTTCCTGCACGGCAGCATTCACCGAGCCCCCGCCTGAATTACCGCCATCAAATCCCGTCGCAACAACGGTGACACGCACAGTATCGCCAAGGCTCTCGTCGGTACCAATACCCCAAATGATATTGACCTGATGTCCATTCACTGCATTTGTAATCATCCCATTGAGCCACTCAGACGCCTCAGTCACCTCATACATACTAAGATCCTTTGATCCTGTAAAGTTGAGAATGACAGAGGTTGCTCCTTCGATACTGGTTTCGAGGAGCGGAGACTCGATGGCCACCTTTGCCGCCGCAATCGAAGCTCCTTCGCCACGTGCCTCGCCGATGCCCATGATCGCCGCACCGCCGTTCGACATGATCGTCTGTACGTCGGCAAAGTCAAGGTTGACTACGCCCTGGTTTGTAATGAGATCCGTGATGCCCTTGACACCCTGCCAGAGAACATTATCGACCTTGCTAAATGCCTCAGTGACAGGCGTGCTCTTGTCGATAATTTTCATCAGGCGGTCATTGGGAATGGTGATGATGGTATCAACATGCTGCTGAAGATTCTCGATGCCGGAGTCTGCATTGCGCGCGCGCGTCATCCCCTCATAGGAAAAGGGACGCGTAACAACGGCGACCGTCAGTGCACCGACCTCACGGGCACATTCGGCAACGACAGGCGCAGCTCCTGTTCCCGTACCCCCGCCCATCCCTGCAGTGATAAATACCATATTAGCGTTGCGCAGAGCTGCAACGATCTTCTCACGGCTCTCATTGGCAGCGGCTTCACCGATCTCCGGTTTTGCGCCTGCACCAAGACCATTTTTCCCAATCTGGATGCGGACTGCTGCTTTGGATTGAAGCAGTGCCTGTGCATCCGTATTGATTGCAATAAATTCGACGCCCTGCAAACCGGAGTCAATCATGTTATTGACCGCATTGCCGCCGCCGCCGCCAACACCGACAACGATGATCTTTGCAACATCCTCAAAGTTATCATCCATTTCGAACACAGCTTCAGCCTCCATATATTATCTGTCACGTAATCTGCAATAAACAGCAATTTCCTTTTGTATTCTACCATGAAAATCGTTATATTTCCATAGAAAAGTAAAATTTTTAGACAAAGGCAAGCATTCACTGTGCGGAGAATCTGCAGTTCTTAGGGTCTTCTCAGCATCGGCTTCTGTGCATCGTCACGATAATCTTTCAGCAAGTATCGGCGCAGAATAGCGAGATTCTTAAAGATCCGGAATCCGAAAGCGAGCAGTGCGACATAATAGAGATCAATCGCGAGACGATCACCGATAAAAACAAGCGTTGCAGCGAGCAGCGTGTTCGAGAAGAAGCCCGTAACGAAGACGCGCTTATCAAAGCGTTCTGCCACGGCCGCCCGAAGTCCACCAAACGCAGCGTCGAGGGCCGCGACCAGTGCGACAGAGAACAGCTTGGCGTACGCCAACGGTATGACGATCGGGCTGGCATATCCGATGAGCAGGCCGATCACCAAACTGACCAAAACAATGTAGATCATTTGCTCTCCTCCTCCCGCTCACTGGTCTCATGTGCATAGGTCTGCCGAATGCTTCCGCGATACGGCGGGATATAGACGTTATCACTTGTTTTGATGTCAATCTGAATGCCCCACACGCCGAGTGTCTCAGCTACGCCGCCGCGCATACGCAAGGCACTCTCGAGGGATTTCTTGTCGCCGATGGCACGGATCTCAAACGGCGCAGATGAACGAACATTGTTTACGGAGAGTGTCGGCCCCGCACAGCGGATCTCGGAGATCCCTGTGAGCCTTTGCCCGTTGACAGAGATCGCCTCTGCGCCGGCAGCACGCAGTTCATTGATGACACGCAGAAGATCGTCATCGTGGATGACATAGAGGTTCGGATTCTCCCCCGCCTTCACCGTCTTGGTGCTGTCATCCATATGCACAATAACCCCCTCTCCTGCGAGTGGGATGAGTGCCGCCCGATAGCGCAGCATGTCCTGGTCCTGTGTATTTTCGGCATCTCCTGTCGCAGTCTGCATCTTGTGCAGCTCCTCGCTCAGCTCATCACGCTCATGTTCCGTTTTCAGCAGGCGATCAGACAGTTCTTCAATACGCTGCTGAGAGAGGCTTCCCTTTGAGTCCTGTGCCGTTCGAAACTGCACGGCAATCATAAAACCAATCAATATACAAACGAGGGCAATAAGCCACCCGCCTCGACGGAATTGTTCCATTTATTTTCCCTCTGCTGTCTTGTCCGCCAACTTGATAAACGGCGCATCATAACTGAAATCCACATACTCTACGGTATGTCGTGTGGTTTTTTGATCCCGGAGGAAATCCTGCGTCAGTGCCGACTTGTCCGGAATTCCTGTAATTTTCCCGAGGCGAATGGGAAGGGCTGTCTTCGTGTAGGCGACAACGGCATCCGGATCAGCAACACTGACTTCCGAAATTCCTCCAATATCTGTGGGGTCAATATGCGCAAGAAAGCTGATCACCTGCGCGACCTGTGTGTCATTGTTGTCGTCGCCGATATAAAGATCACGCAGCTTCACCCCTGTAATGATAGGAATGTCCGCTCCCTTAAGGGAACGATAGCTTGCAATTACCTTTCCCTGACGGTCAAAATCGAGATATCCGTAATCGCAGGCAACTGTCGCAACAGGGATGCGCTCGACGATATCCATCTCGATTTTGTGCGGAAGCTGACGACGAACGACGGCAGACTCAATGCGCAGGTCCCGCATGAGATTTGTCGTCATCTCATCGGTCTTTAGTTCAAAAAGCCGTTGGCCATAATGAATCCGTGCAATCTCACAGAGCTCATCCTCATCGAGATGCACGTTGCCATGGACGACAAGCTGCTGAAAAGTGAAAAGCGGCGAATAAATGAGCGCTGCAATGACGCCGCATGCACACAGCAAATAGAAGGCTCCGCGCAGGATGCGACGGGATTTCATCGATGATACCCCGCCAGTGCGAGGATCTTCTCACACAGCTCTGGAAAGTCAATGCCAACGGCACGCGCCGCATCGGGAACAAGCGAGGTCTCCGTCATGCCCGGTACGGCGTTCAGCTCAATGACGTAGGGCTGATTCTCTGCACTCAGCAAAAGATCAACGCGTGCCAGTCCATTGCAGCCACAAGCGGCATACGCGCGGCGTGCCAGTTGTTCTACTTCTCTTCTGCACTCTGCAGAAATAGGCGCAGGGACGAGATGTGTCACTCCTCCCGGTGTATATTTACTCTCATAATCGTACCGTCCAGAGGGAACTTCGATTTCAATGATGGGCATTACCTCTGCTGCTGCAGGGCTTCCCCAGACGACAACAGAGAGTTCCCGTCCTTCGATGTACTCCTCGACAAGCACCTCGTCACCATAAGTGAATGCCGCATCGAGTGCGGGAACGAGTTCCTTGTCCGCCGCAACAATGTAGACGCCAATGCTCGATCCCTGCTCCGGTGCCTTGACGACGAGCGGTAAGGAGAACGCCGCACGAATCTCCTGAGGAGTATGCTCCGTGCGTTCGCTCGCATAAAAACTCATACAGCGCGGTGTTGGGATCCCCTCGGCAGCCAGCACTCGCTTTGCCGTAATCTTATCCATTGTCAGTGCGGCGGCACGCACGCCCGAACCCGTATAGGGTATGCCGAGCATATCGAGCGTGCCTTGAAGGATGCCGTCCTCTCCATATTTTCCATGCAGTGCATTGAATACAATCGCAGGATGAAGTGCCTGAATCTCCTCGGCAAATGTGGCAGGGTTCAGTTCCATGCCTACGGCAGGATAGCCCTTTGAGAGAAGTGCCTGCAGGATGGCCCCGCCCGAGCGGCGCGACACCTCCGCTTCAGACGAAGGACCGCCCATGACGACAACAATCGGATGCGCATCCGATTCCGTGATGCCCGCCGTTCCTGCCGTTCCCGCACGCAGCTGCGCCACGAGAGCCTCGCCGACCTCGAGGATGTTGCCCGCTCCCATTGTGATGACGAGATCACCCGCACGCACCTGCTGGGCGAGATAGCGCTCGAGATCCGCGCGGTCGGGCAGGTAGACCGCATCCTGCCCCGTCTGTTTGGCGACCTCCTCCATCACAGTCTCGCCGCTGATGCCCGGAATCGGAGCCTCACCGGCCGCATAGATGTCGGTAAGGAGAAGCAGGTCGGCATCTGCGAAGCATCTGCCGAATTCCTCGCGCAGGAGCTGCGTCCGCGAGTAACGATGCGGCTGAAAGACGCAGATGAGCCGCTCGGGGTTCGTCTGGCGCGCCGCCGCGAGTGTCACGGAAATCTCCGTGGGATGATGCGCATAGTCGTCTACAACCCAGACGCCGCGCTCCTTTCCCTTAGTCTGGAAGCGCCGCTTGGCGCCGTGGAACTGTGCAAGGGCAGCACGGATGGCGGGAAACTCCACGCCCACGAGCCGCGCAACAGCAATACAGGCAAGTGCATTGAGCACGTTGTGCCGCCCTGGGATATTAAGGGAAATGTGGCCCATCTCTGCGCCGCGTTCGTGAACGGTAAACGAAATGAGTGATCCACGCGTCTCAATGTCCGATGCACGGTAGTCCGCCTCATAGTCAATGGCATAGGAAACGACACAGCGCTTTGTCTCACGCGCAATATTCCTCAGATTTGCATTTTCAAAGCAGAGCACCGCCGCACCGTCCGTATCCACCTGCTCGATGAACTGACGGAACGCCGCGATGATCTTCTCCATCGTGCCGTAGTGATCCATGTGGTCGTCCTCGACGTTGGTCACAACGGCGATATGCGGGCGCAGCTTGAGGAAGGAGCCGTCGCTCTCATCCGCCTCCGAGACGAGGTAGCGGCTCGTGCCGAGCTTCGCATTCGTCCCGAGGTCGGGCACCTCACCGCCGACGATGATGGTCGGCGATGCGCCGACGTGATCGAGAGTCACACCGATCATGGAGGTCGTCGTCGTCTTGCCGTGCGAGCCCGCGACAGCGATGCCGTCGTACTCATTGACGAGTGCTGCATTGATATCCGAACGATGAAGTTTTGGAATACGCAGATCCCATGCCGCAATCACCTCAGGATTATCGTACGGGATCGCCGTGGAGACGACAATGGCATCTGCTCCGCGCACGTGTTCCGCATGCTGACCATCCGTCCACACATGCGCACCGAGACGGGCAAGCTCGCCGATGAGCGGAGAGTCGCCCGTGTCCGAGCCGGATACCGTGTAGCCGAGCTGGAGGAGGATCTTTGCCAAGGGGCTCATCCCCGCCCCGCCGATTCCAACAAAATGAATCTTCTGAATCCCCTTCAATTCCTTGAGCAACGCCTTCACCCTTCTCTTTTCCCGATACGCAGCGCGAGTGCTGCAATTTCCTCCGCCGCCTCTGGTTTTCCGAGGCGTTTCATTGCCGCCGCCATCGCATCCCTGCGTGCGTCGTCTGCCAGCAGGCGATCGAGCGCCGCTGCAAGCACTGTGCCGTCGAGGCTGCGGTTGAGGATCACCTCAGCTGCGCCCGCCGTCTCCATGGCGCGTGCATTCTTCTCCTGATGATTCTCCGCCGCATACGGATACGGGATGAGGATCGCGGGCACCCCCCGTGCCGCAAGTTCCGCCAGCCCTGTCGCCCCCGCACGAAAGACGGCAACATCCGCCATCGCCATCGCCTGCGGCATATTGTAGAGATACGGCACAACGCGCAGATGCGGATACTGCGATACATCGACGCCCGCATCGCGGATGCGCGCGCACGTGTCCTCGTACTCCTCCGCACCCGTGACGTGGAGGTACTGCACCTCTGTCTGCTGCGCCGCGCGGCAGATCACCTCGACCATGGCACGGTTGATCGTGCGTGCCCCACGGCTGCCGCCCGAGACGAGCACTGTTTTCTTCGAGGCGTCAAAACCAAACGCCGCCGCACCCTCCGCCCGCGTCGCCGTGAGCACCTCGGGGCGGATGGGATTGCCCGTGACGTAGGTCTTTTCCGCCGGAAAGACGCGCCGCGCATCCTCCATCCCGACGGCGATCGCCGTCGCAAAATGGGAGAGGATGCGGTTCGTCACGCCCGCCACGGCGTTCTGCTCCTGCACGAGCGTCGGGACGCCTGCGAGACTCGCCGCGAGGAGAATTGGCCCCGCGACATAGCCGCCCGTCCCGATGGCGATATTGGGATGAAAGCCGTGCACGATGCCGCGCGCCCGCGCAACGGCACGCACGGCACGCCATGCCCGCAGCACATTCTCGAACGAGAGATGCCGCTCGAAGCCTGCGAGATCAACGGCGATGAAGTTCAGCCCCTCGCGCGGCACGATGTCCGCCTCCAAGCCGTGCGGCGTACCGACGTAGAGGATGCGTGCCGACGGCTCACGCCGCTGGATCGCGCGGATGATCGTGAGTGCGGGATAGATGTGGCCGCCCGTGCCGCCGCCCGATACGATGATGTTCATAGTTCGTTCACAAGCCTCTTGAAATCGCGCCCGCGCTCCTCGTAGCCGCCGTACATATCGAAGCTGGCACA
The DNA here is from genome assembly GCF_000160695.1 of Centipeda flueggei ATCC 43531. GTDB lineage: Bacteria > Bacillota > Negativicutes > Selenomonadales > Selenomonadaceae > Centipeda > Centipeda flueggei. Next base: position 631,018 of record NZ_GG694006.1, read on the forward strand.
GGCAGGTGAGAGAAGGACGATCTGTCCCTCCGCAGCGAGCTCGCGCGCCAGCTGCACGGCCTTTTCCATGTGGTAGCCGACGCGGTGGATCTGTGCCTCCGGAATGCCCGCATCCCGCGCAGCTGCCGCAAACCGCTCTGCCGCATCACCGACGAGGATCAGCTCATCGACGCGTGCGTGCACGAGCTCCATGAACTCTCCCAGATCGGTCAGCTTGTCATCACCGCCTGCGATGAGGATGATGTGTCCGTCGAACGCCTCAAGTGCCTTGATCGCGGAGTCCGTATTCGTCGCCTTGGAGTCGTTGTAGTAGCTGACTCCCGCGAGCGCACGCACAAACTCGATGCGGTGCTCAACGCCCTTGAAGGCGCGAAGCACAGGGCGCATCTCCGCGGGCGTCACCCCGGCAAAGAGCGCCATCGCCGACGCCGCGAGTACGTTTTCCACGTTATGCGCACCGGGAATGCCCAGTTCATCGGCGGGAATCAGGACGTGCTCCGCGCCGTCCCAGCGAATGACGATCATGCCGTCCGCACGAACGCACGCGCCCTCCGCCAGTTCCTCCCTGCGGCTGAACAGGCAGACGCGCCCCGCCGCACGCTCCGCCATGCCGCGCGTATGCGGGTCATCGGCGTTCAGCACGAGGTAGTCCTCCGCCGTCTGCGCGGCAAAGAGCTTTTCCTTCATCGCCTGATAGACCTCCATCGAGCCATGGCGCACGATGTGATCCGGCGTGATGTTCAGCTCCGCGACGATGTGCGCATGAAAATGCGTGGTCGCTTCCATCTGATAGCTTGAGATCTCAGCGGCAATTGCCCCCTCGGCAGGCGTCTCCTGTGCCACGTCGATGAGCGGTACGCCGATGTTGCCGCCCACGCCGACCACAGGAAAATGCGCGCGCAGAAGCTCACCGAGCAAGGTCGTCGTCGTCGTCTTGCCGTTCGTCCCCGTGATGGCGCAGATCGGTGCACGTGCGATCTCGCCCGCCAGCTCCACCTCGGTCGTGACACGGATGCCGCGCGCGCGCGCCGCCTGTACGAGGGGGATGCGCTCGGGTACGGCAGGGGAAAGGACGAGGAGATCCACCCCGCCGAGCAGTTCTTCCCTTTGTGCACCAAAGACGCAGGTGATGCCCTGCGCCCTTAAATCCTCAATATGCTGCTGTGTGAGCGGATCGCGTTCAGCATCCGTCTCGTCCTTCACGTCCGAGAGTACCACCCGTGCGTCCTGCGCCGCCAGATACTTTGCCGCCGCAAATCCGCTGATGCCCGCGCCGATGACGAGTGCCGACTGATTATGATAGGACAATTCCCGATATCTCCCTTGGTGAATCATTCAAAAGTTTACGTGACGCAAAACTCTACGACACGAGCACAAGCACCCACGCAAGCAGTGCACCGAGGGCGCCGACGCCCCAGAACGTATAGACCACGCGTGTCTCGCACCAGCCGCCGAGCTCGAAGTGATGATGAATCGGGCTCATGCGGAAAATCCGCTTGCCGCGCGTCTTGAACGACGCGACCTGCAGAATGACCGAGAGTGCCTCACAGACGAAGATAATACCCACGATGGGCAGCAGTGCCTCCGTCCGCGAGAGAATCGCTATGCCTGCGAGCGCACCGCCGAGAGCAAGTGAGCCCGTGTCGCCCATAAAGATGCGTGCCGGATGATGATTATACCATAAAAAGCCGATGCATGCACCTATTATCGCGGCGGAAAACGCCATCAGGCTGCTGTCTGTCCCATAGAGGAGCATTGCATAAAAGAGCGCGGCGACCGCCACGGTTCCGGCCGCCAGACCATCGAGGCCGTCCGTCAGATTGACCGCGTTCGACGTGCCCACGAGGACAAAGACAACGAGAACGTAGTACCATGCACCGATATCGAGCGATCTCCCGAGGACGGGCACCCAGGCGCTCGTATCATGCCCGAGGAGATGCCGTCCGATCAGAATGGTGACCAGGGCAATGCCGAGCTGTCCGAGCAGCTTCTGATAGGCACGCAGCCCGAGGTTGCGCTTCTTGACCACCTTGATATAGTCGTCCGCAAAGCCGAGCAGAAAATGTCCGAGAAAGATGAAGAGTACGAGCAGGGTCGTCACCGTGAGAGGTGCAAAGAGCAGTGTCGCTGCGGTCACGGCGAGTACAATCATCACGCCTCCCATCGTCGGCGTGCCGCTCTTCTGCTGATGGCTCGCGGGCCCCTCTTCGCGGATGCTCTGCCCGTATTTCAGGCGATGCAGGAGCGGCAGAAAATACACGCCGCTGAAGAGCACAATGGCGAGCGCCGTCACGGCGGACAGCAGGAGACGCAGCTGCGGGCTCAGGGATTCGAGGAGGGCTTCCATCAGTGCGCTCCCTCCCCCGTCAATGCAGCGATGATCTGCTCCATGCGCATCCCGCGCGAGCCCTTAAAGAGGACGGTGTCGCCGTCCATGAGATGGCGGCGCAGATAGGCCGCCGCATCGGCATGGGAGGCGGCATGACAGCAGTCAGGACAGCCTGCCGCCTCTGCCGTCTCATGCGTCCACTGCGCCTGTCTGCCATAGGTCACAACCATGGCAAACCCAAGCTCCGCCACCCGTCTGCCCACGTCGCGATGCGCCGCCTCTGCCGCCGTGCCGAGCTCGAGCATATCGCCAAGCACAGCGACGCGCCGTCCGGGGTAGAGTGCTGCCGTCGTCTCAAGCGACGCGCGCATCGAGGAGGGGCTGGCGTTGTAGGCGTCGTTGATCAACGTCCACGCACCGACCTGATGTACTTCATAGCGCATCTTTTCCGCCGTTAGGTGAGTCAGCCCCTCCTGCATCTCCTGCGGCGTCATGCCGAGGACAAATCCCGCCGCGAGCGCCGCCAGCGCATTGCTTACATTATGCCGTCCCGGCAGGGAAATGGCGTATTCATGACGCTCGCCGCCCCATGTCACCATAAAGCGTGAGCCGTCTGCCATGCACTGCAGTGCCTCGGCACGCACATCCGCAGCAGCGGAAATGCCATAAGTCATGACGCGCACCCCATCTGCTGCACTGCTGCGCATTCCCGCGACACGTGGGTCGTCAGCGTTGAGGATCACCGTGCCGCCGGCGGGAATCGCCGTCACCAGCTCCGCCTTTGCCTTGGCAATGTTCTCGATCGAGCCGAGGAGCTCCATGTGCACCTCGCAGACATTCGTTACAATGCCGATCGAGGGTTCGGCAATCGGCGCGAGCGCAGCGATCTGCCCCATCCCGCGCATCCCGATCTCCACGACCGCCGCCGTGTCCTCCGGCGTGATGCTGAGCAGGGTCAGCGGCAGACCGACTTCATTATTGTAATTTGCCGCCGTGCGGCAGACCTTGCCGCGCCCCGAGAGCACCGCCGCCGTTAGATCCTTCGTCGTGGTCTTGCCGTTCGAGCCCGTGATCGCAACGACGGGGATATTGAACTTCATGCGCCATGCGTGCGCGATGTCCTGATAGGCGCGGAGCGTATCCTCCGCCACAAGAACACCGCCGTGCGCGGCATTGAGCGCCGCCAGTACGGACGCAGGTGTCTTCTGGTCGACGAGAACCGCCGCCGCACCGCGTTCGAGGGCCTCCGCCGCAAATGCCGTTCCGTCAAAGTTCTCCCCGCGCAGCGCGACAAAGAGATCGCCCGCCTCGACCTTGCGCGTATCCGTCGTAATGGGCAGAACGGTATCCCCTGCGACGCCCCCACGACGAACAGACGCATCCGTCGCCGCGCAAATCTCGTCCCATGTCAGTCCGTTTTTCATGCCCTGCTCCTTATCGCTTCGCGTGCCTGCTCACGATCGTCAAAGTGAATCGTTCCGTCCTTCAAAATCTGATAGGTCTCATGCCCTTTGCCAAGGATGACGACCGTATCCCCCGCCTGTGCACGCTGAATAGCGTGAAAAATCGCCGTACGGCGGTCAACGATCTTTTCGTATGGCTTATCCCCGATCACGGGGAGGACGCCGCGCTCCACCTCATTCACAATCGCGGCAGGATCCTCCGTGCGCGGATTGTCCGAGGTCAGGATGGCAATATCCGCCATCTCCGCGCCGATGCGCCCCATGATGGGACGCTTGGTCCGATCGCGGTCACCGCCGCAGCCAAAGACGGCAATGATGCGTCCCTTGGTCACCGCGCGTGCCGTGCGCAGAACATTCTCCATCCCATCCGGCGTATGCGCATAGTCCACGATCACAGCGAAATCCTGCCCTTCGCGCACGAGCTCAAACCGTCCCGGCACGCCCGTAAACGCCGTGAGCGCGGCAGAAATATCCGCTGCCTCCACGTGCTCGGCAAGGCTCGCACCTACGGCAGCGAGCACATTGTGCACGTTGAACAGCCCTGTGATGCCCGTATGCAGATGAAAGAGGCGTTTCCCGCCATGCATCAGCGTCAGCTCCATGCCGTCGCACGCGAGCTGCACATCCTGTGCCGTCAGATCGGCAGGATGGTCAACGCCATAGGTGATGACGGGACAGTGCGTATGCGCGCGCATCGTCTCCGATGCAGCATCATCCGCATTCAGTACCGCCGTTTTGCCTTCTTTCGTTCCGGGCGCGGACACGAGCTCAAAGAGATGTGCCTTGGCAAGCGCGTAATTCTCCATCGTCTTATGGAAGTCAAGATGATCCTGCGTCAGATTTGTAAAGGCCGCCGTGTCAAATTCGATCCCTGCCACGCGTCCCAGCGCAAGGGCATGAGAGGATACCTCCATGACGACCGTATCTATGCCGCGCGTGCGCATTTCGGCAAGCATCTGCTGAAGCACGATGATATCAGGCGTCGTATTCGACGTCGGCAGCACCTCGTCCTCGATCATCGCCTGAATTGTCCCGATCAGCCCGACACGATGTCCCGCATGGCGCAGGATGGCGCGCACGAGATAGCTCGTTGTCGTCTTGCCGTTCGTCCCCGTGATGCCGATGACACGCATGGCACGCGCGGGATAGTCATAGAAATACGGCACAATCGTATCCAGAGCCTCCTGCAGATTTGGCACGTAGAGAACGGCAACCCCGTCAGGAACGTCCACCGATGCCCGTTCTGTCAAAACAGCGCGGGCTCCTGCCCGCGCCACATCCGGTATGAAACTGTGTGCATCTACGTGTGCACCGCTGATACAGGCGAAAAGGGCCCCCTTCCCTGCCTTGCGTGAGTCACGTTCAATGGAGGTAATCTCTGTCCCCGCATTGCCTGTAACGTGCGCCCCTGGCACGAGGGCAACAAGCTCCTCCAATTGCTTCGTCATAGAACCTCATTCCCCTTCATGTGAAAAATATATGTGTTTTGGGATCTGCATATGCAGCTGATCCACAGCAATCGATTCGATGCGCGCAGGTGATTTCAGCTGTGCGATCTCGATCTTGAGGCGCTCGTTCTCCTGCTCCAGCTGATCCGCCTTCTGCCGTGTCTCAAGGAGAGTGTAGGCACTCTTTGCACTGATACCGCCAAGCAATGTCACCGTCATTGCGCCAAATGCAATAAGAAAGAAAACAGCACGCAGACAGTTGCGCAGATTGGTATTCAATTCATGACGCACAAGCGGTCCTTTGGGGGGATCAATATGACCCACAGGCGGCTCGATCGGCACATCATAAAGATGTTCTTCCTCTTTCTGCGCCAACATGCGCCCCACCTCCTCTTATTTGATCTTCTCTGCCACACGCAGCTTTGCACTTCGTGCTCTCGTATTCGCGGCACATTCTTCCTTACCTGCCGCCTTTGCCTTGCCGACAAGCCGCACTTCGGGGGTATGCCCGCAGACGCAGACCGGCGTATGCGGCGGACAGATACAGCCCTGTGCCAGGCGCCGCAGTGTATTCTTTACGATGCGATCCTCAAGGGAGTGAAAGGTAATGACGGCAAGTCGTCCCCCGATCCGCAGTGCATTCACAGCCGCAGACAGCGCTCCCTCCAAAATTCCGAGTTCATCATTTACTTCAATGCGGATCGCCTGAAATACACGCTTTGCGGGATGTCCGCCGCGCGCGCGCACCTCCTTCGGTACGGCACGGTCAATCACGGCAACGAGGTCTCCCGTCGTCGCAATGGGATGCGCCTGACGTTCCTTTTCAATAAAGGCGGCGATGCGCTTCGCCCAGCGTTCCTCTCCATACGTGTAGAAAATCTCCGTGAGCTGCTCCGCCGTATAGGCATTGACTACATCGTACGCACTGAGCCGCGCTCTCTGGTCCATGCGCATATCGAGCGGTGCGTCCTGCATATAGGAGAAGCCGCGCTCCGGCGTATCGATCTGCGGTGACGACACGCCGAGGTCAAAGAGCACGCCATCCACAGAGAAAACGCCCTCCGCCGCGAGAATCGCAGACAGATTGCGGAAATTATCCCGCACGAGTGAGACCTGACAGCGGACATCCGCCAGCCGCTCATGCGCGGCAGCGATTGCCGTCTCGTCCTGATCGATGCCGATCAGACGTCCGTGTTCCGACAGATGCGCAGCGATACGCCGTGCGTGTCCCGCGCCGCCGAGCGTTGCATCCACATAGATGCCGTCTGGCATGACGTTCAGCGCACCGACCGTCTCCTCCAACAGAACACTCACATGATGAAACTCTGTCATATCGTAATCCCGTAGCCCGCAAGCTGGGTCGAGATCTCCGTAATGTTGGGATCCACCTCGCCCGCATAGCGCGTCCACTTCTCCTTATCCCAGACCTCGATGCGCGTATCTGCCCCCGTAAGGATAACGTCCTGCTTCAATCCGATACTTGCATAAGCACGCAGATTCGCAGGCACGAGAAAACGACCTTGTTTATCACACTCCAGCGTCCGTGCTCCTGCGATAAAGAATCGCGCAAAGGCGCGTGCATTTGGATCAGCAATGGACAGCGTACGCAGCTTTGCTGCAAACTCATCCCATGCCGCCTGTGGGAAAAGAAACAGACTGCCGTCCAGTCCCTTCGTAATGATAAAGGAGACGCCGAGTTCCTGGCGAAAGTCCGCCGGCAGGATGACGCGGCCCTTGGCATCGATGCTGTGGGCGTACTCCCCCATAAACATCCGACCGCACCACCTTTCAGGTTCTTATCGCCACATCATGACACAATCCACCACAATTCACCACTTTTATCTACAGTTATAGCAAAAAAGACATTTTTTTTCAAGAAAACAGACATTCGTTTTTCTCTGTATACAATGGATGAAATCTTCTGTAAGCCCTAATATACAAGACTTTCTTTCCATTTCTCGGAGATGAGACAAACATAAAAAAGGACTTACTTCCTACCGGAAGCAAGTCCTTTTTTATGCTGTCGTTCAAACGAGATCGTGTGCGATCATGTATTCTGCGATCTGGAGTGCATTGAGTGCCGCGCCCTTGCGGATCTGGTCGCCGCAGATCCAGAAGTTCAGCGTATTCTCCTGCGACTCATCGCAGCGCAGGCGGCCGATCTCCACATCGTACTTGTTCGAGGTGAAGAGCGGCATCGGATACTCCTGCTCTGCGGGGTTGTCACGCAGGATAATGCCCGGGAACGCCGCAATGGCCGCACGTGCCGCCTCGAGCGTCACCTTGTCCTCAAACTCGACGTTGACGGACTCGGCGTGGCTGCGGTAGACGGGCACGCGCACCGTCGTCGCCGTGATGCGCATACGATCGTCCCCCATGATCTTCTTCGTCTCGTCGATCATCTTCATTTCTTCTTTGGTGTAGAGGTTGTCCTTGAAGACGTCGATCTGCGGAATGAGGTTGAACGCGATCTGATAGTGCTTTGGCAGTTTGCCGACGGGCAGAACCTTTGCCACGGGCTCTTTGCCGGAGGCGAGGGCGGCGACCTGCTCCTCGAGCTCCGCCATGCCCTCCTTGCCTGCCCCCGAGACCGCCTGATAAGTCGACACAACGATGCGGCGGATCTTCGCGATATCGTAAAGTGGCTTCAGCCCCATCACCATAATGATGGTCGAGCAGTTCGGGTTTGCGATGATGCCCTTGTGCGCCTTAATTGCCTCGGGGTTGACCTCGGGGACGACGAGCGGCACCTCGGGGTCCATGCGGAAGGCACTTGAGTTGTCGATAACGATCGCCCCTGCCTTGACGGCATGGGGCGCAAACTCTTTGCTTGCCGCACCGCCCGCAAAGAGTGCGATATCAATCCCCGCAAAGGAGTCCGGCGTTGTCTCCTGCACCGTGTACTCCTTGCCCATAAACGCGATTTTCTTCCCTGCAGAACGGCTGGACGCAAGCAGGCGCAGCTCCGAGAACGGGAACTTGCGCTCCTCGATGAGCGTCAGGAATTCCTGTCCGACCGCACCCGTTGCGCCGAGTATCGCGACACGATATTTCTTCATATTCTTCCCCTTACAGCAGCTTATCCAATCCGACCGTGAGCGAGGTGAGCGAGCGCACCTTCTTCGCGGCGAGCACAACCCCCGGCATGAACGACTCACGATTGATCGAGTCATGGCGGATCGTGAGGGTCTGCCCGAGCCCGCCGAAGATGACTTCCTGATGTGCGACATAGCCCGGCAGGCGCACGCTGTGGATGCGCATGCCCTCATAGTCCGCACCGCGCGCACCGTCGAGCGTCTCCTTCTCACAGGGATGCCCCTGCTCATGTGTCTCACGCACCTCGGCGATCATCTCCGCCGTCCGCACGGCCGTCCCTGAGGGCGCATCGAGCTTGTTGTCGTGATGCAGTTCGATGATCTCCACCTCGGGCATGTACTTCGCTGCCATGCGGCTCATCAGCATCATCAGCACCGCACCGATGGCAAAATTCGGTGCGATGAACGCCGGCGTATCGTTCTTCTCCGCCGTTGCCTTGATCTCCCGCTGCTGTTCCTCCGAGAGCCCCGTCGTCCCAACCACAGGCGACACCTTATGCGTGAGTGCCAGCAGGACATTCTGATAGACGACATCGGGACGCGTGAAGTCGATCATTACGTCCGGATGCAGACGATCGAATGCTGCCGCGAGATCGGTCTCCACGAGCACGCCGTTCTTCGTCAGCCCTGCAAGTTCCCCACTGTCTGCTCCCTCAGAGACATCCACCGCACCGACAAGAGCAAGTTCCGGATCCTCGATCACAGCTTTCAGTACAGCGCGCCCCATGCGCCCGCAGGCACCGTTGACCAAAACATTTGTCAAGGCAATCTCCTCCTCTGTTATCATTTGTCCTATTCTATCGCAGAGAATCCACTGCTGTCAAGGAATACACTCATACCTCCCGTATATGCTCAAACTGCTCTCGATACTGCTGCAGGAGTGCCGGCCGGACAAAATCGAGTGCCGCAGGATCATCGACAGTCGCAAGTGCCGCACGCCGCGCCAGAAGCAGCAGATCCATGTCGGCGAGCACGTCGGCGATCTTCAGGTCACCCAGCCCATGCTGCATTGCGCCGAAGAACTGTCCCGGCCCGCGCAGCCGCAGATCCTCCTCTGCCAGGCGAAATCCGTCGCTCGTCTCCTCGATCACGCGCAGCCGCTCCGCTCCCGCCGCCTGCCGCCCCGCGATGAGAATACAGTAGGACGCATCACTGCCGCGTCCCACGCGGCCGCGCAGCTGATGCAGCTGGGCAAGGCCGAACCGCTCCGCATGCTCGACCACGAGAACCGTCGCGTTCGGCACATTGACGCCCACCTCAATCACGGTCGTCGCCACGAGCAGCTTGATCTCCCCTGCGTAGAAGCCACGCATCACGGCCTCCTTATCGGACGCCTTCAGCCGGCCATGGACAAGCCCGCAGCGGATGCCGCGAAAGGAGCCGCATGAAAGTTCATTGTAAACTTCCTCCGCCGACGGCAGATCACTCTCCTCATTTGCCTCAATGAGGGGGCAGACGACATACGCCTGACGCCCGCGCTCGATCTCACGGCGGACGAAGGCGTAGATCTTCGCCCGCGCCGTCTCGTCGCGCAGGAAGGTACGGATGGGCTGGCGCCCCGGCGGAAGATGTTCGATGCGCGAGACATCCAGATCACCGTAGACCGTCAGCGTCATCGTCCGCGGAATCGGCGTCGCCGTCATGACGAGCACATCGGGCACGATGCCGCTCTTTTTTTCGAGCGCGGAACGCTGCGCCACGCCGAAGCGATGCTGCTCATCCGTCACCACGAGCCCGAGACGGTCAAACGCCACCCCCTCCTGAATCAGCGCGTGGGTTCCGATGACGACGTCGGACTCATGTGAGGCAAGAGCGGACAGCACCTCCGCGTGCTCCTTCTTCGTGAGCCGCCCCGAGAGGAAGCCCACGCGGATGCCGAGCGGCGTCAGGAATTCCCGCAGGCCGTCATAGTGCTGGCGCGCAAGAATCTCCGTCGGTGCCATCAGCGCGCCCTGACAGCCGCTCTCCACTGTCTTGACGAGGGCAAGGAGCGCAATCGCCGTCTTGCCCGAGCCAACGTCGCCCTGCACGAGGCGCCGCATGGGCAGCGGAGCCTCCATATCGCGCGAGATCTCCGCCCAAACCTTCTCCTGATCCTCGGTCAAGGCAAAGGGAAGCGCATCGCGTACACGCGCAACGAGTGCACCATTTGCACGATGAGCAATCCCCTCCTCATCCTCCGCCGTCTGCTTTTTAAGTGCCAGCAGCCCGCATTGGATGAGGTAGAGTTCCTCAAAGGCGAGCCTTCGCCGCGCCGCTGCGAGCTCCTCCGTATCCTTCGGGAAATGGATCTGGGAAAATGCCGCCGAACGCCCAATCAGATGATACTCTGCCCGAATCTGCTCCGGCAGAGTCTCCGTCAGCTCCTCGCCCGCGTGCGCGAGTACATCTGCCGTCATCTGCCGCAGCTGTTTCTGCGTCAGTCCCTCCGTTGCTGCATAGATGGGCAGAATGCCGAGATGCGCCGCGGCGTCCTCCTGTGCACCGAGCAAAACAAAGGATGTGACGGGCGAGAATGCCATCTGCCCGCCTCCGCCATAGGCATAATCCACCTTCCCCGTGAGGAGGATACGCTGCCCTGTGCGCAGCTTTCCTTTCAAAAAGCGTTGGTTGAACCAGACCGCCTGCGCATACCCTGTCCCATCACCGACGAGCGCCGTGAGGACAGTAAAGCCGCGCCGCCGCGTCTGCCGCTCTGTCACCTGCTGAATCATGCCGAGCACGGTCGCGCGCGTCCCTGCCGCGAGATCCATGATGCGCGTGATGCGGCTCTGATCCTCATAGGCGCGCGGATAGAACGTCAGAAGGTCGTACACCGTCCGTACGCCGAGCCGTGCCAAGAGGGCTGCCTTCCTGACGCCGACGCCGCGCACGGCATTCACACTGTCCGTCAGCTTCACGCACTGCCTCCATCCTTTCAAAAAAGGCTGCCGCATTTCTGCGGCAGCCGTCATTTATATCTAATGAATCATCAGAGCTGAGGGCCCGCGGCAACAAGCGCGTCTGCGTCCTCGTTGCCTGCATACTTGTCAAAGTTCTTGATAAAGCGTGCGGCGAGATCCTTTGCCTTCTCCTCCCACTCCACGCGACTTGCGTAGGTGTCACGCGGATCGAGAATCTTCGGATCGACCCCCGGCAGCTCCGTCGGGATCTCAAAGTCAAAGTACGGGATCTTCTTCGTCGGTGCGCTGTCGATCGCACCGCTCTGGATCGCGTGGATGATGCCGCGCGTATCCTGGATGGAAATACGCTTGCCCGTACCGTTCCAGCCTGTATTGACGAGATAGGCGCGCGAGCCATGTGCCTGCATCTTGCGGACGAGCTCATGTGCATACTTCGCCGGATGGAGTTCGAGAAAAGCCTGACCGAAGCATGCAGAGAACGTCGGCGTCGGCTCGGTGATGCCGCGCTCCGTACCTGCAAGTTTCGAGGTGAAGCCCGAGAGGAAGTAATACTTCGTCTGCTCCGGCGTCAGAATCGAGACCGGCGGCAGGACGCCAAACGCGTCGGCAGAAAGGAAGATCACGTGCTTTGCATGAGGACCCGCCGACTTCTTCGCGACTTTGCCCAGAACGATATGCTCAATGTGATTGATCGGATAGGAGACACGCGTATTCTCGGTCACAGTCTTATCCGCAAAGTCCACATGTCCGGCGAGATCAACCGTCACATTCTCAAGAAGAGCGTTGCGGCGGATGGCGTTGTAGATGTCCGGCTCTGCCTTGGGATCAAGGTTGATGACTTTTGCATAGCAGCCGCCCTCATAGTTGAAGATTCCCTCATCATCCCAGCCATGCTCATCATCGCCAATCAGCAGACACTCGGGATCCGTCGAGAGCGTCGTCTTGCCTGTACCGGAGAGGCCGAAGAACAGTGTCGTGTTCTCCCCCTTCATATCCGTATTCGCCGAGCAATGCATGGAAGCGATGCCCTTCAGCGGGAGGTAGTAGTTCATCATCGAGAACATACCCTTTTTCATCTCGCCGCCATACCACGTATTGACAATGATCTGCTCACGGCTAGTGAGATTGAACATGACCGCCGTCTCGGAGTTCAGTCCAAGATCGCCAAAGTGCATGACACGCGCCTTTGCCGCATTGTAAACCACAAAGTCGGGTTTGAAGTGCTCCAACTCCTCCTCTGTCGGACGGATGAACATATTCGTGACGAAATGTGCCTGCCACGGCACCTCGACAATAAAGCGAACCGCCATGCGCGTATTCTCGTTGGCACCACAGAACGCATCGACAACGAAAAGGCGCTTGTTGCAGAGTTCGCGGATGGCAATTTCACGAACAGAGTTCCACGCTTTCTGCGAGGCGCGATGGTTGTCGTTCTTGTAGGCGTCGGATGTCCACCACACTGTATCGTGCGATGTCTCGTCATCCACGATGTATTTGTCCTTCGGCGAACGTCCCGTGTAGATGCCCGTCATGACGTTGACGGCATCCTTCATATTCGTGACCTGTCCGCGCTCATAGCCCTCGAGATCAGGGCGCAGTTCCTCGCGGAACAGCTGATCGTAGTCTGGATTGTGGACAATCTCCGTCGTCCCCGTGATACCATATTGTGTCAGATCAATTGTTGCCATAGTTACCTCTTCCTTCCAAAAGATCGGCGTCATGGATGCGGGATGAGTGATTTTTTCTCTCATCTCACACTCTGTCACAATTCTACATAAATACGAAAAACCCTCTTTTATTGTGAAAAAATTCCGCGATTCAAGGAATCGCTGATAAAACAGTCCCTTGGATTGGTGCAGATTTTTTGTCCTGTCAAAAAGACAAACCGGACGCATAGCCAAAGCTATGTGGAGGATTCTAGGGCACAGACAGGGCGAAAAAGATATACTAAGACGGCGGTGCTGAGTTTATCAGTGCTTCCTCAAACGCTACGTGCAAAGTCCAGCACGGCGTCGCGCATCCCGTCCTTTTCACAGACCTCCTTGTGACGGACAGGTGCTGTACGAAGTGCGGCAAGACGCGTTGGGATCGGCATGCCGCTGTGCTTTTGCAGGCGTTCCATCAGCGTGAACTCATCCAGCCCGTCCGTATCCTTGCCCAGTGCCTGAAGCACACTCGCGCCGAATTTGTACGGACTTGCCGTCGAAAGAACGATCATCGGTCGCATGTCCCCCGTCTCGCATCGATAGTCTTCCGCCACACGATAGGCAACCGCCGTATGCGTGTCGAGGGTATAGCTTGTCCGCTCGCAGACGATACGGATTTCCTCCTCCGTCATCATATCGCTTGTGAATGCCGCCCAGAAATTCTCACGGAGGACGGGCAGGAGACCGCTCGCGTCATAGGTTCCGTTCTCTGCAAGTTCCCTCATCCACGCAGCAACCTGTGCCGTGTCCTCCGTCAGATGATAGAGCAGACGCTCAAGATTGCTCGAAACGAGGATGTCCATGGACGGTGACATCGTCTGATAGAAGGGACGGCGGCGATCATAGATGCCGCGGCGCAGAAAATCCGTGAGCACGTTGTTCTCGTTTGATGCACAGACGAGTTTGCCCACGGGCAGCCCCATGCGTTTTGCATAGTAGCCCGCGAGGATATTGCCGAAGTTCCCCGTCGGCACGGTGAAGTTCACAGCGTCGCCTGCCTGAATCTTCTGCGCCGCAAGGAGATCGGCGTAAGCGCTGAAATAGTAGACAATCTGCGGGACAAGGCGCCCCCAGTTGATGGAGTTCGCTGAGGAGAGCTTGGTATGGGCGGCGGCGAGCTCCGCTGCCATCGCCGCATCACCGAAGATCTCCTTCACGCCGCGCTGTGCATCGTCAAAGTTGCCGCGCACGGCCACGACGCGGACATTTTCTCCCGCCTGCGTCACCATCTGGAGTCCCTGGATGGGGCTGACGCCGCCGTCGGGGTAAAATACCATGATGCGGATTCCCTCGGCATCGGCGAAACCTTCGAGTGCCGCCTTGCCCGTATCGCCCGAGGTGGCGACAAGGATGAGAATCGTGTCCTTCTCTCCCTGTTTCACGCGTGCTGTGCTCATCAGCTGCGGGAGAAGCTGGAGTGCCATGTCCTTAAAGGCGCTCGTCGGACCGTGCCAGAGTTCGAGCACCTCGAGCTCACCGACCGACGTCACGGGGGCACGGCGTACGTCGTCAAACGTATGACTGTAGGCGCGGCGCACGCAGCCCTCGATTTCCTCCTCCGTATAATCCGTCAAAAAAAGGCGCAGGATGCGTACGGCACGCTCCTCGTATGAGAGCCCCGCCAGTTCCTCGATGGCGGAAAGCGGCATCTGCGGAAATGACGCAGGCACAAACAGCCCGCCGTCCGAGGCAAGCCCCTTGAGAATCGCTGCAGCAGAGGAAACACGCTCCGCGCCTCCGCGCGTGCTGAAGTAATCCATTGTATACATCCTTTCATTTGGGCATTGCCCTGCATCTGTGCTATACTATGATTCGTGTTTTGGGCGATGTTGTCGTGCTTAGCGTGCGAGATGTGCCGTCTGTGCCTCGGCCGCACGAATGAGATCGGCGGGCGGGAGCGAGAGCTGCTCGCCGCGCCGCCCCGCGCTCACACAAATGCGCTCCTGCTGCATCATGCTTTCGTCGCAGTAGACGGGATAGCTTTTCTTCGCGCCGAGCGGGGAACACCCGCCGCGCACGTAGCCTGTGAGGTCAAAAACCTCCTTCAGATGCACCATCTCCGCACGCTTGTTTCCGCTTGCGGCGGCGGCAGCCTTCAGGTCAAGCTCCCCCGTACCCGGGATGACCGCCATAAACACGCCCGTGCGGTCGCCGCGCACCACGAGCGTCTTATAGATGCGCTCAGGCGGGATGCCCGTCACCTCTGCCACATGCGCCGCCGAAAGATCGCTCTCATCGACGGGATAGGTCAGAAGCTCGTAGGAAATGCCAAGGCGATCCAAGATACGTGCCGCATTGGTCTTTGGAATTTTCTTCTTTGCCATATTACTCACCACTCCGGATTATACCATTGAGCCGGAATAAAAATCAAACGCTATCGCGTTTGGAAGGGAGCATCACTATGAAAATTGCACTCATCTCCATGGAAGTCGTCCCCGGTCGTCCCGATCGGAACGCTGCAACAATGCGCGGAAAGATTGCAGAGGCAAAGGCGGCGGGTGCCGACCTCGCCCTTTTCCCCGCACTCAGTCTCTCGGGGCTCTTCCTCGGCGGCGGGTGGAAACAGCCCGCATTCCTGGGCGACTGCGCGACATACGCCGAGGAGATTGCCGCTGCGGCAGATGGGATCACCGTCATGTTCGGCAACGTCGCCGCAGGCGGGGAGGGCTGCTGCGGACTCGCGCGCACTCTCCTGCACGCGCGCGGCGGCGTCCTGCGCGAGGTCGCACGTCGTCCGCTCCATGGTGCGAGTACGCGTTTCTCACCACTGCTCTACGAGCTGCCGGGAGAACGTGTGATCCTCGCTGCCGACGCCAGTCCCTTCCCGCTCTGCTTTGAGGCGCGCACCCTCGCCAAGACGGCGCAGGAACAGAACGCCGTGCTCCTCTATGTCAACGCGCTTGGCATTCAGGACAAGGGCAAGACCGTCTACACCTTTGCGGGCAGTGCACAGGCATTCCGCGCGGACGGTGCGCGCGCCCTCATCACGCCCGCCTATAAGGACGGCATAACCATCGTCGACACGGCGGCACTCCCTGCCCCTCCCAACAAACCCGCAGAACCTGCCATCGCACCCATCTATCGCACACTCCGCTACGCCGTGCAAAAATTCCTTGCACGCATCCATATGGAACGCGTTGTCATCGGCATCTCGGGCGGCATCGACTCTGCCGTCGCCGCCGCTCTCTACGTCGACGCGATCGGCGCGGAGAACGTTCTGCTCGTCAATATGCCGAGCCGTTTCAACTCTGCAACAACGAAGGGGCTTGCGGCACAGCTTGCGGACAATCTTGGCAGCCGCCACATGATCGTCCCCATCGAGGAGAGCGTCTCGTACACAGCAAAGCAGCTCAGCGAGATCCCCATCGAGGGGGCAGCTGCGGCTCCCGGTGAGCATCTGACAATCTCCTCCTTCGTCCGTGAGAATATGCAGGCACGCAACCGCAGCGGCCGCGTCCTCGCGACAATTGCCGCCGCATGGGGTGCCGGCTTTACCTGCAACGGGAACAAGGCAGAGACCACCGTCGGCTATGCGACTCTCTACGGCGACCTCGCAGGCTTTCTCTGTGCGCTCGCCGATCTTTGGAAATATCAGGTCTATGACCTTGCGCGCTACCTGAACGAACATGTCTACGGGCGCGAGGCCATCCCGCAGGGCATCATCGACATCGTGCCGAGTGCCGAACTCTCCGACGCGCAAAATGTCGACGAGGGCAAGGGCGATCCCATCCGCTATCCGTATCACGATCATCTCTTCCGCGCCTTTGCGGAAAACAATGAAACGCCTGAGGAAATTCTGGAATACTATGCCAAAAACGCGCTCGAAGCACATATCGGCTGTAAGAAAGGGCTTGTCGCAGACTATTTCCCGACGGCGGCAGACTTTATCGCCGATCTCGAACGCTGGTGGGGGCTCTATACGGGCATGGCAGTCGCCAAGCGCATCCAGTCACCGCCGCTGCTGTCCGTCAGCGGTCGTGCCTACGGCAGCGACCATCCAGAATCACAGATCGGCGCGTACGAGACGATTCGTTATCGCGCACTCAAAGAGAAGCTGCTCGGAAAATAATTTGGAAAACACATATTGGCGTCCCTGTGTATTCGTGCAGGGACGCTTTTCATTTATAAAAATATCATCATTGAGAAATTTTCTCATTTACAAGATTCAATTTTTGTGCTATTCTCAATACAAATGAAAGGATGGTGCTGTCATGCACGCAAAAAAATTTTCCCTGCATCTCTTACTCACCCTTGCTCTTGCCCTTACGGCACTGATCGCCGTCGGCTGCGGCGGAGGAGGCACAGGCGGCGACAAGGCAGCCGACACGAAGAAAACCGTAACGGTCACGACCTCATTTTTACAGGATATGACAAAGCAGCTCGCGGGCGATTATGTGAACATCGAACTGATTATCCCCGCAGGCGAGGATCCGCATCTCTACGTCGCACAGCCGGCCGACCTTGAGAAGATCAAGAAGGCAGATCTCCTCCTCTACCACGGCCTGCACTTCGAGGGCAAGATGGCAGAGGTGCTTGAGAAGAAGGGCATCGCCGTGACAAAGAACTTCGCGGATGCAAACATCAACTACATGGAGGAGGACGGCAAGAAGATTGTCGATCCGCATTTCTGGTTTGATGTCGCACTCTACAAGCAGGCAACGGAGGAGGCGGCAGCGCAGCTCATCAAGCTGCTCCCCACGCATGAAAAGGAGATTCAGGAGAATCTGAAGAAGTATCTTGCAGACCTCGACGCGCTCGATGCCGAGATCACACAGAAGATCGCACAGATTCCCGAGGGGCAGCGCAATCTCGTCACGCCGCACGATGCGTTCAACTACTTCTCCCACCGCTACCACGTGAATGTCATCGCGCCGCAGGGGGTCAGCACGGACTCCGAGGTTGCGAATGCCGACATCGAGAAGACGGCAAACTACATTGTCGAGCACAAGGTCAAGGCGGTATTCGCCGAGAGTACGACGAACCCAGAGCGCATGAAGAAGCTGCAGGAGGTCTGCAGGACGAAGGGCTTCGATGTCGAGATTGTTGGCGGTGAGGGCAATGAGCTCTTCTCGGATTCTCTTGCACCCGAGGGCCAGAAGGGCGATACCTATATCACGATGTACCGCAGCAACATCGATCTGATTGTTTCACATTTGAAGTAGCAGAAAAATGTTCGCTGTCAGATGTTATGAACAAACGGAAACGTAACCATACGACACTCCTAAGCAAACCCTAGTGGAGCAAGCGGAAGCGAGTGTGCGACCCGCCCCCTGCGGATTTCTTTCGTTCAAGCGCAGCGCGTTTAAGAAGTCCGCAGGTATTTAGGCGGACGAGCACACGACCGCTTGCGTAACGAGGCGTTTGCGTGGAGTTCGTACGGATAAAGAAACCATACAGAAGAGGCGCAGAATGGAAGGAACGAACAGCGTGATCCACGTCGAAGACCTTACAATGGCATACCGTGAGACGCCCGTGCTCTGGGACATCGACCTCGATGTGCCGGAGTGCGTACGCTGTGCGATCGTAGGGCCGAACGGCGCGGGCAAATCCACCCTGCTGAAGGGGATCCTCGGGCTGCTGAAGCCCGTCTCAGGTGCAGTGCTCCTCTGGGGCAAGGCACTCTCCGCCGTGCACAAGCAGATCGCCTATGTGCCGCAGCGCGGCTCGGTGCACTGGGACTTCCCAACGACGGTCTTCGATGTTGTGCTCATGGGACGCTATGCCCATCTGGGGCTCGTTCACCGCCCCGGCAAGGAGGATCGCGCGCTTGCGATGGAGGCACTCGACAAGATGAAGATGGCAGACTTCGCCGACCGTCAAATTTCTGAACTCTCTGGCGGACAGAAGCAGCGGGTCTTCATCGCACGCGCACTCGCGCAGGACGCGCAGCTCTACATCATGGACGAGCCGCTTGCGGGTGTTGACGAGACAACGGAACGCATCATCATGGAGAAGTTTATGGATTTACAGAAGGAAAAGCGCACCGTCATCGCCGTCCACCACGATCTCAGCACACTCGATGCCTATTTCGACTATCTCGTCGTACTGAACCGCACGGTAAAGGCATCGGACTATCTCGCAGATATCGACAAGGAGGCGGCACTCGCGCGCGCCTACCGCGTGAAGGAGTGAGCGATGGACATTCTGACGAACTACACCTTTCAGATCGTCGCGCTCGGCAGCGTCATCCTCGCCGTCGCCGCCGCTCCCGTCGGCGCACTCAGCGTCTACAAGGGACAGAGCCTCATCGGCGATGCAATCGGGCACTCGACCTTTCCCGGCATCATCCTTGCCTACATGGCGTTCGCGACGCGCAGCCCCGTCATCCTCCTCGCGGGAGCAATTCTGGCAGGTGCGGCAAGCTACGCGCTCATTCAGCTCGCGCACAGGGACAAGCGTCTGGGGCTCGATGCAAATCTTGCAATCTTCCTCTCGGGCTTCTTCGGGCTTGGTATGGCGCTCAAGAGTTTTATCCAAGGAAATCCTGACTACGCGGGCGCGTCACAGGCGGGGCTCGGGACGTACATCTTCGGACAGGCGGCGTACATGCTTGAGGCGGATGTCCTGCTGATCGCCGTCGTTTCTGCCCTCGTGCTCACGCTCCTGCTGCTCTTTTACAAGGAGCTGAAGCTCTTCGTCTTTGACGCGGAGTATGCGGAGGTGGTCGGACTGCCCTGCCGTTTACTGAACCTCCTCCTGCTCGTCATGACGATTGCCGTCATCGGCATCGGGATCAAGGCGGTCGGCGCAATCCTCATCAGTTCCTTCCTCATCATTCCCTGCGTTGCGGCAAATCAGTGGTCGAACAACTTTGTACGCGTGCTCCTGCTGAGCAGTCTCATCGGTGCGGTCTCCGCGCTCGTCGGAACGTACATCAGCACGCTCGAACAGGGCATGTCGACGGGGCCCTCCATCATCCTCGTTGCCTCGCTGATCGCCTTTTTTTCCATTGTTTTCGGGACAAAGGGCATCCTCGGCAGCGTGTTGAAACGGAGGCACTCACATGGATGACGCACTGCTCGTACTCCTGCTGACGGCGGCAGCGTGCGCACCGCTCGGCGTATTCCTCATCCTGCGCCGTCTCTCCATGATGGCGGACGCAATCAGTCACACCGTTCTGCTCGGCATCGTGCTCGCTTTCTTCGTAACGCATGACCTCGGCTCGCCGTGGCTGCTCTTCGGGGCGGCACTTATGGGCGTTGTCACGGTGTCTCTCGTCGAGCTGCTCGGCAAGACACGCCTTGTCAAATACGACGATGCAATCGGTGTCATCTTTCCCCTGCTCTTTGCACTCGCCGTCATCCTCATCAGTAAATATGCGGGGAATGCCCACCTCGATACCGATATGGTACTCATGGGCGAAGTCATCTACGCTGGGCTGAACACGGTCGAGATCGGCGGCGTGGAGATTCCTGCAGCGGCGCTCAAGATGGGCGGGCTCGCCCTCCTGATTGCAGTGTTTATCACCGTGTTCTACAAGGAGCTCAAGGTCTCCACATTTGACGGCGAATACGCACGGCTCATCGGCGTACCGACGGGCATCCTCTTCTACGCCTTTATGTCTCTGACCTCACTGACCACGGTCGCAGCATTCGATGCGGTCGGTGCGATTCTCGTCATCTCGTTTTTCATCGCCCCCGGTGCGGCGGCTCTGCTCTTTACAAAGCATCTGTCGCACACGCTCCTCCTCGCCCTCCTCGTCAGCATGGCGAACTCCGCGCTCGGCTACGCGCTTGCCGTGCATATGAACGCCTCGATTGCAGGACTCTGCGCGGTCATAAATATGCTTGTCTACCTGCTTGCCCTGCTCATGGGGCCGAAAGGGGCAGTCACGACTTACATCCGCCGCAAAAGAAGTATGCAGCAGATGCAGCGCGACCTCTTCCTGCTCCACATCGGCAGACACACGGCAGAACGCGTTGAGAGTGCAGAAAACCACGCGAACGAGATTGGCGACCATCTGAAATGGGATGCGTCGAAGGTGCGCCGCGTCAGCCGCGAGCTGATCGATCAGCACCTCCTCCATCGCGCGGGCAGCTACTATCTGCTGACCGATACGGGGGCGGCGGCGTACAAGGCGCTCTGCGAGCGATATTTCATCTAAGGAATCACTGATAAATTCAGCACCATCATCTTGACGCATCTTTTTTGCCCGTACTTCGGCGGAAAATCCTCCACAGAGCACCACTCTGCGTCCGGTTTTCCACCTTGTTCGGACGAAAAATCTACGCCAATCTGACGGGCTTCATTTTATCAGTGATTCCCTAAGACAATGCCGCCGATATGACGAACCGCCGAAGACCATCCATACGCAAAAAGCGCAGGAAATCGCTTTCCTGCGCTTTCTAGTCCAACGGATAAAAGGAAACACGGATATCCACCCAGCACTGGCATCTTAGTACATCTCTTTGCCCGCACTTCGGCGGAAATCTAGTGCAGAGCATCACTCCGCATTCGGTTTTCCTCCCTGTCGGACGAAACATTTACACCAATCTGAAGGACTGTTTTATCCGTACTCCCTAAAACGAGGGAGGAATGTTTTTCGTCTTTTACCGTATAAAATATCCCACGCCCGATTCAAAGATCATCTGATTCATCTCACCGGGTACATTCATGCCAATATTGGGTCCAATGCGCTCGGCATGCGCCATGCGCCCGTAGATGCGGCCGTCGGGACTCGTAATGCCCTCGATGGCGTTGACAGAGCCATTCGGATTGTACGGCTGATCGAGCGTTGGATCGCCCTTCTCGTTCACGTACTGTGTGGCGATCTGACCACGGACACGCAGTGCTGCCACCGTATGTCCATCCGCATAGAAGCGCCCCTCTCCATGGGACACCGCCAATGTATGCGTATCACCGACATTGACCCCCGAGAGCCACGGTGAAAGATTCGACGCAACGCGCACGCGCACGGTCTGTGAGACATGCCGCCCAATATTGTTGTACGTCAGAGTCGGCGTATTCTCGTCGAGATCCGTAATTTTTCCGTAGGGCAGCAGTCCGAGTTTCAGGAGTGCCTGGAAGCCGTTGCATATCCCAAGGATCAGGCCGTCGTGATCATGCAGAAGGCGATGCACTGCCTCGGCAATCTGCGGGGCACGGAACATCGCTGCGATGAATTTGCCCGTGCCGTCGGGCTCATCGCCGCCGCTGAAACCGCCCGGCAGCATGAGAATCTGTGCGTGCTTGATCGCCTCAGCCATCGCCGCTACCGTCTCCTCGACCGCCTGTGGAGTGAGATTCCGCACGACCAGGATCTCAGGCTTTGCACCGACACGCTCCCACGCGCGTGCCGAGTCATACTCGCAGTTCGTCCCCGGAAATACGGGGATGCAGACACGCGGTTTTGCGATTTTGAAAGAACTTGCCACATGCTTTCCCTTCGTATAGGGAGCGTATGTCGGGCGATCGATCTGCCGCATGGAGTGCGGTACCGTCGTCGGGAAAATCTTCTCAAGCGGCTCGGTATACGCCGTCTTCACATCGGCGAGCACAATGGTATCAAGATCTGTGATGATGCTCGGCACATCACGTGTGACACCGATCTCAACTGCGCCCGTTCCCGCAAGATTTTCTGCCAGATGAAACGAGGATGCTACCTCGAGCAGAATCGTTCCATAAAGAGGCTTAAAGAGATCATCCTGCGGGATGAATGACGTAAAGCGGAAGCCCAAGTTATTCCCTAAACACATCTTTGACAGTGCTGCTGCAATACCGCCGCGCCCGACGCTCTGCGCCGAGAATACTTTCTGGGCTGCAATCAGATGGTGTACCTTTTCAAAGTTCTTGCGCAGTTGCTCAAAAACAGGCAGATCCTGTGCATCGTGTGCAACCGGGATCATAATAACACGATTGCCGGGGTACTTGAACTCGGGTGAGAGCACCTGATCCGCATGAACCGTCGCCACGGCGAATGCAACGAGTGTTGGAGGAACATTCAGCTGCTCAAATGTACCGGACATCGAATCCTTGCCGCCAATGGCAGGAATTCCCAGTTCATGCTGAACACGCAGTGCACCGAGAAGTGCGGCAAACGGCTTGCCCCACTTCTTGGGATCCGTGCCAAGACGCTCGAAATACTCCTGCAGCGTCAGGCGCACTGTATCCGCCTTCCCCCCTGCGGCGACAATCTTTGCCACTGCCTCGACAACGGCATAGACAGCACCGTGAAAGGGACTCCACGTAGAAAGATCGGGGTCAAAGCCGAACGCCATCGCCGATGCCGTATTCGTTGTGCCATGGCGCACGGGAATCTTTGCCACCATCGCCTCCGAAGGGGTCAGCTGGTACTTTCCGCCGAACGGCATGAGGACAGATGCCGCTCCCACTGTTGCATCAAACCGCTCCCCCAGCCCCTTTTGACTGCATATATTCAGATCCCGCAGATTTGCGAGCCACATGGACTCAAGTGCGCGTCCTGCCTTGCGCACGAGCTGCGGAACACACTGCATATACGGTGTTTTCTCATTGGGTGACTCGACAATGACACGCACATGCTGACGCACTCCGTTTGTTGCGAGGAAGCTGCGGGCAATCCGTACAATCTCTTTGCCGCGCCACCGCATGACCAAACATGGATCCTCTGTCACCACAGCGACACGTGTCGCCTCCAGATTTTCTGCATCCGCATAATTCAAAAAAGCAGGGACATCCTTGGGAGCCAGCACGACCGCCATACGTTCCTGGGACTCGGAGATCGCAAGTTCCGTACCATCCAGCCCCTCATACTTCTTCGGAACGGCATCAAGATCGATCGTCAGCCCATCCGCAAGCTCACCGATTGCCACGGCGACACCGCCTGCACCGAAGTCGTTGCAGCGCTTGATCAAACGACTGACCTCGGGATTGCGGAAAAGGCGCTGCAGCTTGCGTTCCGTCGGCGCATTGCCCTTCTGCACCTCCGCTCCCGAAGTCGTCAGCGACTGCTCTGTATGCTGCTTGGACGAACCAGTCGCACCGCCGATGCCGTCACGCCCCGTGCGCCCGCCGAGGAGGATGATGACATCGCCGGGCACAGGGCGCTCACGCACAACCTGTGCCGCAGGCACTGCGCCGATCACTGCGCCGATCTCCATACGCTTTGCAAGATAGCCCTGATGGTAAATCTCACGCACTTGGCCCGTGGCAAGACCGATCTGGTTGCCGTAGGAACTGTATCCCTCCGCTGCGCCAAGTGTAATCTTCTTCTGCGGGAGCTTCCCTGGCAGCGTATCCTCGATTGGTGTACGCGGATCGGCGGCTCCAGTCACGCGCATCGCCTGATAGACATAGGAACGCCCTGAAAGCGGATCGCGGATTGCACCGCCCAGACAGGTCGCCGCACCGCCGAACGGCTCGATCTCCGTCGGATGGTTATGTGTTTCATTCTTGAACATGAGGAGCCAGTCCTCGTTCTTGCCATTGACATCCACCGTGATCCGTATGCTGCAGGCATTGATCTCCTCCGAGGCATCGAGATCGTCCAGTTTCCCCTCCGCACGCAGCGCCTTCATCCCGATCACAGCGAGATCCATCAGCGTCATGTCGCGTTTCTTCCCCGTATAGAGAGCCTTGCGGTCGTCGGTGTATTTCTGATACGTTTCCATGATCGGCAGGGAGAACAAGCCGTTCTCTATATTCACCGCATCAATTGCCGTGGTAAACGTCGTGTGACGACAGTGATCCGACCAGTAGGTGTCAATCACACGCAGTTCTGTGATCGTCGGCGCGCGGTGTTCAGTATCGCGGAAATATTCCTGCACAAAGACAAGATCTTCCTCGCTCATGGCAAATCCCTGTGCCGCGTGAAAGCGCTCGAGCTCGATGCGGGACATCTGCGTAAACTGCGTCAGCGTCTCTACATCCCCCGGCATGGTAATCCGCATCTCAAGCGTCGCTGGTGTTTCAAGAGACGCCTCACGGCTCTCCACGCGATTGATGAGATATCCCTTGATCTTTTCAAAGACGAGGTCACTGATCTTGCCGATCAGCACGATAATGCGCGCTGTGCGCACATCGGGGCGCTCCCCCTGCGTCACGAGCTGTACGCACTCCGCTGCCGCAGCCGCCGTCGGGTCGAACTGCCCCGGCAGCGGCTCAATGGCAAAGACCCGCGCATCGGAGAAAGCGGGCAGTGCATCCTCATAGACAGTGTCGACAGGCGGATCGGCAAAGACAATATCCCGTACCTGTTCAAACTCCTCGTCGCTCAGGCCCTCCACATCATAGCGCGTAATCATGCGTACTGCGCGCAGGTCGGTCAGACGGAACGTCTCCACAAGATCACTGCAAAGGCGCTGTGCCGGAACGTCGAAAAAGCCCTGCCGCTTCTCGACGAAGATTCGCTTGACGGCCATAAGAATCTCCCTTCATCCATGTTGTCTACATTTCTATTCTAACGAAGTTCAGCGTATTTTGCAACGATGGATTCATGCGGCAACCAGAAAATGGGCACCGCACGAAGTTTTTTGCTTCATGTAGTGCCCCAATATCGTCAATCTGTCTTATTCCACGGCGTTCAGCACGTAGAGACGCGAGTCGAAGTCCGTCGTCAGGCCGTCCTCGGGATGCGGCTCACCCGTCGTCCCGTCCGTCGTAATCAACCCGTAGTGCATCAGCTCGTCTCCGTAGCAGCGCGCACCGCTGCGGCTGTCCTCATAGAGCGTGTCCGGCAGCAGTCCCGCAAGGCGCACGCGCGCAAAGCGGTCATTCACGCGGTTCAGCGTGCGGTACCATCCGACAATCGCCGTCTTTTGATCGCCGCTCACGCACATCCACGCCATAACATTGTGCTCGAATGGGCTCTGCAGGCGGTAGAATGTACCAAACTGGAAGATCTCACGATATTCTTTCATAAAGGCGATCTCATCCTTGACCTCGGCGATCTCCTCTGCACTGAGTTTGCCTAGATCAAGCTCGTAGCCGAATATACCAAAGTACGCCGTGTTCGCACGCGTGTGGAGCGGCGTCACGCGGTTCACCTGATGGTTCGGCACGACCGAGACGTGACTGCCCATGCTGCTCAGCGGATAGCACATCGACGTGCCGTACTGGATCTTCTGCCGCTCGACGGCATCCGAGTTGTCGCTCGTCCATGCCTGCGGCGCGTAGTAGAGCATCCCGGGGTCGAAGCGGTTGCCGCCCGACGCACAGGACTCGAAGAGCACGTGCGGAAATGCCGTCGTCAGCCGCTCATAGAGATCGTACAGTCCGAGAATATAGCGGTGAAACACCTCACCCTGCCGTGCGGCAGGCAGCGCGTGCGACCAGCACTCCGTAATGCTGCGGTTCATATCCCACTTTACGTAGGAGACCTTGCCGCTCGAGAGGATCGCCGCCATCTGCTCATAGATATTATCGACGACATCCTGACGGGAGAAATCAAGCACGCACTGCGAGCGTCCGAGTGATTTTCTCCGCCCCGGGACGGAGAGCACCCAGTCGGGATGTGCGCGGTAGAGATCGGAGTCCTCATTGACCATCTCGAGCTCGACCCAAATGCCAAACTTCATGCCGCGCGCCTCGATCTTCTCCGCGAGCCCGTCAATCCCGTTCGGCAGACGGTCGGGGTTGACCGTCCAGTCACCGAGCCCCGCATGATCCGACGTGCGCGCACCGAACCAGCCGTCATCGAGCACGAAGAGCTCCACGCCGCACTTCGCCGCCACATCCGCAATCGCGAGCAGCTTCTCCTCCGTAAAGTCGAAGTAGGTCGCCTCCCAGTTGTTGATGAGGATGGGGCGTACCTTGTCGCGCCATGTGCCGCGTGCCAGCCGCCGCTGGTAGAGGCGGTGATACGTGCGGCTCATGCCGTTCAGCCCCTCGTTCGACCAGACGAGCACTGCCTCCGGCGTCTGGAACGTCTCGCCCGTAGCGAGGATCCAGTCAAAATCCGTGCTGTGAATGCCCGCCTGCAGGCGCGTCACGCCGTGGTTGTCCACCTCGGCAAGCATCTCGAAATTACCGCTGTAGACAAGGCTCACGGCGAGCACCTCGCCCTGCATCTCCGTCGTCTCGGGGCGCACGAGGGCGACGAAGGGATTGTACTGCCCCGAGGAGTGTCCGCGGCGGCTGCCAATCGCCGTAATGCCCGTGGCGAGCGCGCGCCGCTCCACGTGGCGCTCACGCGCCCACGCCCCTGTCAGCTCCAGCCACTCATAGTCCGTATCGGGCAGGTCAATCGAGAGACTCATCACCTTCTGCAGGTGCAGCATCTCCATCCCCGCATTGTGGCAGCGCATACTGCGCGCAATCGCGTTCCCCTCGGCAAAGATCGTGTAGAGGAGCTCCACGCACAGCCCCGTCGGCACATCCTCCAGTGTGATGATGAGCGTCTTTGCCTCGCTTGGCGACTCCACATAGGTGGCGGGCAGCCCCGCGAGCTTCGGCTTGCCGTCCTCCACACGCCAGTCCTTGAACTGCAGATCGAGAATGCGGCTGCCGTTCTCCTGCAGCACATTCAGCGCAGGACGGCGAAAATCCGACGAGCCGTAGGTCGGCAGCTCCTGTCGGATCGCATCGAGCGAGTAGTCGCGGCTGTCCGCAAAGACACACGTCGTCATCCCGCGATGTGCACGCTCAAAGAGATGCTCGAAACCCTCGCGATCGCGGAGTGCCGCACCGAAGTAGAGACTCCCCAGCCCGCCGTGCGGCAGCACCATAAGGATGTAGCTGACGGTGTCGTTGAAAAGGTGAAAGACCTTGCCCTGTTCATGATAGATGATATTCATGTATATCCCCCCTTCGATTGTGTGATGAAATTGCTATGCAAGGCGGCCAAACCTCTGCAGCCCCATATCTTCCTCTACGTGAACCCCCGTCGTCTCACGCTCCACCACGGTGTTTGCGCGTACGATATTCTCCGCCGTTCCTTCCTCGATCCGCTTCCGCATGAGGCGTGCCGCCTCCCGCCCAAGATCGCCCATGTGCTGATCGATGGTCGTGAGCTGCGGCGCCGTGTACCTGCTGAGCGCCGTGTTGTCATAGCCGATCACCGAGATGTCCTGCGGAACGCGCCGTCCCATACGCTGACAGGCGTTGACCGCCCCCATCGCCATGAGGTCGTTGCAGCAGAAAATCGCTGTTGGTGCAAAATCAAGCATCTGATCCATGAGGATGAACATGGTGTTCTCGACCGTCTCAATGCGATTGCCGTCGCCGATGCTGACGATATCCTCCGCATGGAACATCCCCCGCTCCTGCATAACGGCACGGTAGACGTCCTCCTTCACACGATAGGAATCGCTGTTCTCGCCTCGGACAAAGAGAATACGCTCGTGCCCGTAGCGAAATAGATGTTCGAGTGCCGCACGGGCGCCGCCGCGCTGATCGCTCGTCACATGCGATATGCCCGGAATTTCCCGCGCGCTGTTGATAAAGACCATGGGAAGCCGCGCCGCCGTCGTCTCGTAGAACTCCGTCGCTGCCGTCTCCGTGTTCGGGCTGACGACGATCACCCCTGAGACATTGCGCGTGATGAAGTCCCGCACGCACGCCTCCTCGCGCTGAGGATCGTTCTGCGCACAGGCAAGCAGCAGCGAGTAGGAACTCTGCCGCAGATGCTCCTCCACCCCGTCCAGCACCTCGGCAAAGAACATATTGTCAAAGCCCGGTACGACGACGCCGATGCTCGAGGAACGCTGCGTGTTCAGCTCACGCGCCTGAAGGTTCGGCACGTATTCCAGCTTTGCAATCGCGCGTTCCACCTTCTCGCGCGTCTTCGCGCGCACGGGATAGCTGCCGTTCACCACGCGGGAGACCGTCGCCACCGAGACGCCCGCCTCCTGTGCCACATCGATAATCGTCGCCTTCATTCCATTCCTCCCGGTGTATCTCCGATCATCATGCCGTTATGAATTCTGCTCCTATCGCGATGCGAAGATGCACACGCGCAGAATGACAGGATTACACCTGCTCCACGCTCTCAATCCAGCGATCGAACGCAGCCATCCCCTCGGGCGTCCGCTTAAAGACGCCTGCGTGAACGAGCACCTCGAGGAACACCGCACCGATCTCATCGCGCAGAATCCCATCCACATTCTCCGCCGTCACCGACGGATGTGCCGCGCGCACCTTGCGGTACCAGTCCGCATGCTTTGCGATATCCGCCCTGTCCGCAATATCTGCCGTCCCTGTGAGCAGCGCCGTACGCACGGCATCCATCTCATCGCGCAGACGCGCGGGCAGAATGGCGAGCCCGAGCACCTCAATGAGGCCGATATTCTCCTTCTTGATGTGATGCACCTCGGCGTGCGGGTGAAAGAGCCCGAGCGGATGCTCTGCCGTCGTCCGATTGTTGCGGAACACGAGATCAAACTCAAAGTCCTCGCCGCGCCGCCGCGCAATCGGGGTAATCGTATTGTGCGGCGTGCCGTCCGTCTCCGCGAGAATCTCCACCGACGCATCGCTGTAGACGCGCCATGCCGCGAGAATCTTCTCCGCGAGGTCGATGAGCGCATCCGCATCCGGTGAGGTGAGCCGCAGGGTCGACATCGGCCACTTGACGCGTCCCGCACGCACCGTCGGATAGTTCTGGAACGCGTACTCCTTCTCCGTCGCCGCACGCTCCATCGCGAACGTATAGCGTCCGCCCTGATAGTGATCGTGCGAGAGAATCGAGCCGCCCACAATCGGCAGATCGGCATTTGAGCCGGCAAAGTAATGCGGGAACAGCCGTAAGAAACACGCCAGATTCTCAAACGTATGGCGTGAAATCTGCATTGGCACATGATCGCCGTTCAGGATGATGCAGTGCTCGTTGTAGTAGGTATAGGGCGAGTACTGGAGGAACCACGGCGCTCCGCACAGATCGAGCGGAATGAGGCGGTGCGTCTCGCGCGCGGGATGGTTCGCCCGTCCTGCATAGCCCTCGTTCTCACGGCAGAGCAGACATTTCGGATAGGAGGAAGCCTTCGCTAGTTTCGCCTTTGCGATGTCGCGCGGATCCTTCTCGGGCTTCGAGAGATTGATCGTCACATCGAGGTCACCGTACTCCGTCGCCGTCTTCCACGCGATGTTCCGATCAATGCGCGTCTTGCGGATGTAGTTCGATGCGATGCTCAGACGGTAGTACCAGTCCGTTGCCTCCTGCGGCGATGCCGCATAATGCGCGCGGAACTCCCGCACGACCTCCGAGGGACGCGGCATCACACAGTCCATGATGCGCGTATCGAACAGGTCGCGCTCGTTCACCGTATTTTCGATCAAGCCGCGCGCCGCCGCATCGTCAAGCATCTCCTCGAGCACGGGCGTCGCCGTCTTGAGCGTCTCATCGACGGCGTGCGGCACATACTCCTCCACGCCGAGCACGTCGATCAGACGGTTCGCGGCATACACCTCATCGGCAGGGGCGATCAGCCCCTTTTGCTGCGCAAAATGCAGGAGGCGGCTGATGCTGCGCTGTATGTCACTCATGACAGTCCTCCCTCAGTCCCCATAGCCGTTCGGATGCTTCTCGTGCCACGTCCACGCCGTGCCGATGACCTGCTCCACGTCCGTAAACTGCGGATTCCAGCCGAGCACCGTACGTGCCTTCTCGCTCGATGCGATCAGCTGTGCCGGATCGCCCGCACGGCGTGCACCGATCTCCACCTTGATCGAGCGTCCCGTCGCCTTCTGCGCGGCGGCGATCATTTCCTTGACCGAGAACCCCTGCCCGTTGCCGAGGTTGAAGATATTGCTCTCGCCGCCCTGCCGCAGATAGTCCAGCGCACGCACATGTGCATCCGCGAGATCGACCACGTGGATGTAGTCACGCAGGCACGTTCCGTCGGGCGTCGGGTAGTCCTCGCCAAAGACCGTGATATGGTCGCGCTTTCCGAGCGGCACCTGCAGGATGAGGGGGATGAGATGCGTCTCCGTCGCATGATCCTCACCGATCGAGCCGTCGGGGAGCGCCCCCGCCGCATTGAAGTAGCGCAGGGAGACATAGCGCACACCGTTCGCACGGCTGACCCACTTCATCATCTTCTCCATCGTGAGCTTTGTCTCTCCGTACGGATTCGTCGGGTGCGTCTCGTCGTCCTCGTGAATGGGAACGCGCTTCGGCTCGCCGTAGACCGCCGCCGTCGAGGAGAAGACAATCTTGTCGATGCCATGGCGCACCATCGCCTCGAGGAGCACCTGCATCCCGTAGACATTGTTGTTGAAATAGAGCAGGGGCTTTTCGACACTCTCCCCCACGAGGGAGTTCGCCGCAAAGTGGATGACCGCCTCGATCTTGTTCTCCGTGAAAATCTTATCGAGCACCGCCGCATCGCGAATATCGCCCTCATAGAACGTGGCCGCAGGATTCAGCGCCCCACGGTGCCCCGTCTGGAGATTGTCCACGATCACGACCTGCTCGCCCTTTTCCACCAGTGCATGAACGGCATGAGAGCCGATGTATCCTGCGCCGCCGCAGACCAAAATAGCCATGTATATCCTTCCCCTTTCTTATGAGAGACGGCGTGCGCCGTCCGCGATATTTGCCACGTAGAAACTCGGCGCATAGCCGATCTTTGCCGTATAGGCATCGCCCACATTCTTCTCAAATGCGGGAATCGCCGCGTCGCGCACGATGCTGACCGTGCATCCTGCAAATCCGCCGCCCGTCATGCGCGAGCCGAGGACACCGTCCTGCTGCCATGCGAGCTCCGCGAGTGTATCGAGCTCAGGCCCCGTCACCTCGTAGTCATCGCGCAGGGAGACGTGGGACGCATTCATCAGTTCACCGAAACGCTTCACATCGTTTGCCTCGAGTGCCTTTACCGCCTCCAGCGTGCGGTTGTTCTCGTAGACGGCATGGCGTGCGCGCTGACGCTCGACGGGATTGGAGATCGCCGAGGCAATGGCATCGAACTCCGCATTCGTCAGCTCGCCGAGAGCCTTGATCGGCTTTACTTTTTGCAGAGCCTTCAGTGCCGACTCACACTGGGCGCGCCGCTCATTGTACGCCGAGGTGACGAGGCTGTGCGTCTTGTTCGTATTCGTGATGACGATGCTGCAGCCGTCGAGCGCCAGCTTGCTGTACCGATAGGAAAGCGTATTGCAGTCGAGGAGGATCGCACAGTCCTTTTTCCCCATGCCGACGGCGAACTGATCCATGATGCCGCAGTTCATGCCGACGAATTCATTCTCTGCCTTCTGCGAGAACTTCACTAGTTCCACCATATCAATGCCGAGGTTCAGCTCATCGTTCAGGATGACCGCCATCAGCACCTCGATGGAGGCCGAGGAGGAGAGCCCTGCGCCGTTCGGCAGCGTACCATAGAGGACAATGTCAAAGCCGTGCGCTGCCCGATGCCCCGCATCCTCCATCACGCGCACAACGCCGATGGGATAGTTCGCCCAGCCGTAGGCATCGCTCTTCACCGCGCCGTGCATGGGGAACTGCACCACGCCCTGCTCCGGCAGATTCATCGAGTAGAGCCGCGAGATGCCGTCCGTGCGCGGTGCAACGAGCGCATACGTCCCGAGGGAGATCGCACAGGGGAAGACGTGCCCGCCATTGTAGTCCGTGTGCTCACCGATGAGATTCACGCGTCCCGGCGAGAAATACGCATGCGTCTGTGCCGCACCAAATTTCTCCCGAAAGACTTCCTGCATTTCGTCCAATATCTTCATATCAGCGCCCTCCATTTATTATCATTTCGCCAAAGGTCGTTAGATTCCCTGCATCGTAAAGCGCAGATGCCGCGCCGTATTCGGATGCGTATACTCCGTGAGGACAGGAGCGCCCCAGCTGTCGTCGCCGCCGACGCCGCACATCCCCGCCGATGCACGCAGATAGGTGTGCGCGCTGCGCGGCAGATCGTATGCGTGACGCGCATTCTCAAGCTCGTGTGGGCTATAGGGCAGTGCCGACGCCTCCATGGGCGCTGCCCCCGTGAGGCGCAGCCCGTGTCCGCTGCGGTCACGCAGTTCGATCCAGCGCACACCGCCGTGATTGCCCGTTTCCTGCGGGCGCAGATACGGCTCAACCTCCTCTGCCGCCGTGCTCTCGTAGATGCCAAGACGCGCACCGCGATGGCGGTCGGCGTAGTTCTCCTTTGGACCATAGCCGTAGTAGCGGATGCGGTCATAGTCCGCCGCGAGCGTAAAGAGCATCGCAAAATCCGGCAGCGCGGGCATCCCGTCCGTCGGCTCGTAGTCCAGTGCGACATCCACCGCGCCCGCAGCGTCCACCGTATACGTGACCGTGCAATGGGCGGCGGGCTGTGCCGCGAGTGCATAGGTAAAGCGCACGGTAACGCGCGCGGCACGCCGCTCGCCTGTTCCCGCCTTGCCGAAATATCCGTCAATGACGGTGAGCGGCGCATCGTCCGTGCTCCACGCGATCTGCGTGCAGCGGCGGTAGAGACTCGCGAGCTTCCACTGCGCCGTATCCGCCGGCGCATGACAGCCGTAGTCGTTATCCGTCGGCGCACGCCAGAAACTCGGCTGCGGCAGTTCCTCGATCAGCTCGCGCCCGCCATAGCGGTAGGAGACGAGATTTCCCTGCGCACTCGAGAACATGAGGGAAAAGCCCGCCCCCTGCACGCCGAGGTTGATGTCGCTCACGACGATGCGCAGATCTCCGCAGGCGGCAAGCGGCACGCAGCATGGTGCGGCATCACAGCGCCCGAGAACATCAAAGAGGCGCGACGCCGCTCCTGCGGGCGGTACGACGACCGCCTGTCCAAAGGCAATCTCATGGCCGACAGGGGCCCACGGCTCCTCATACTTCAGACAGAGCGATGCCGTCAGCACATACTCCCCCGTGCCGAGATACGGCATCTTGTAGATCACCGCATCAATGAATTTAGTTTCCCCCGGCTCCACATGATGTCCTTGCTGCCGCGTCTTCCAGACCTTTCGCCCGTCGAGGAGGAGCGTCATCCGCAGCTCATAGTCATCCGCATCGGAGAAGAGGCTCTTGTTTTCGATCTCCACCCCGTTCCATGCAGGGCGCAGGGTGAAGTCCTGATAGTTATACTTCACCTCCTGCAGCTTCGCCGTCGCTCGGCGGTCGGCAAAGAAAATGCCGTTGCCGCTGAAATTGTAGTCCGACGGGCGGTCGCCAAAGTCGCCGCCGTAGAGGAACACCTCCTCCCCATCGCGTCCGCGCCGACGGATCGCCTGATCGCCGAAGTCCCAGATAAAGCCGCCCTGATAGCGCGGCTCGCGCTCTGCCAGCTCCGTGTACTTGTGCATGCCGCCGCAGCTGTTGCCCATCGCATGCGTGTACTCACACGCGATAAAGGGCTTGTCCCTGTGCTCCTTGAGGAACGCCTCGATATCCGCCGCCTTCGTATACATCTGGCTCTCCATATCGCTCGACATCGGATAGCTGCGAGCCCAGAAAATTCCCTCGTAGTGCACGAGTCGCGTGGGGTCAGCACGGCGGAAGTACTCACTCATCTCGTAGATATTGCGCCCGCCGCAGGACTCATTGCCGCACGACCAGATCAGGATGCACGGATGGTTCTTGTCGCGCTCGTACATCGACTGTGCACGGTCGAGCACGGCGGGCAGCCACTCCGCATGATCGCCCGGCAGACTGTTCGCATCCTTTTCACACGCGCCGTTCCTCATCCACGAGCCATGCGTCTCGAGATTGGTCTCGTCGATCACATAGAAGCCGTAAAGATCCGCGAGCTCATAGAGGCGGCTGCTGTTCGGGTAATGTGACGTGCGGATCGCGTTGACATTGGCACGCTTCAGCGCGATGAGATCCTGCTCAAAGAGCGCAGGATCCATCGCCCGCCCATGGTCGCAGTCGAACTCGTGACGGTTGACACCCTTGAACACAATGCGCTTCCCGTTGATCTGCATCAGTCCGTCGCGCAGGCAGAACGCACGGAAGCCAACGCGTATGCGCACGACCTCCTGCAGCGTCCCCGCCGCGTCGCGCACACGAATCAGAAGATGATAGAGGAAAGGATACTCTGCGCTCCACAGGTGCACAGCGAAGGGCTCCCCCGAAATCGTATGCGTCTTTGCGGAGATGCTCGCCTCATCCTCCCATATACAGTCCCCATCCTCATCGCAGAGCAGGATCTCGACCTCCTTCTCTGCCGCATCGCCGAACGTGAGATGCACATCAAGCTGTCCGTCCGTGTATCCGTCCCGTTCCATCGGCACTGCACGGACAGCGACATCCTCGATGTGGTGCTGCGGCTTTGTATAGAGCGTGACATCACGGTAGATCCCCGAGAACCGCCAGAAGTCCTGATCCTCCAGCCAGCTCGCGCTCGCATAGCGGAACACCATCGCCGCCAGCTTATTTTCGCCTGACACGAGATACGGCGTCAGATCAAAGTCCGACGGCGTGCAGCTGTCCTCGCTGTAGCCGACAAAATGCCCGTTGAGATAAAGGGCGAGTGCCGCATCGACGCCGGCAAAGGAGATGAACACATTGTCCCAGCCCTCGGGTACGGCGAAGTACTTCACATAGCAGCCGACGGGGTTCTCCCGCGTCGGAATCTCCCCCGGCACAATGCTCTCGTGCCCGTCCCACGGATACGTCGTATTCGTATAGTGCGGGACGCCATGCCCCTCCATCTGGATGTGCGCGGGCACATGGATCGTCTCCCAGTCATGGCAGTCATAGTCCGCCGCCGTAAAGCCCTGTGGGATAGCGTCGATGTTCCGCGCATAGGCGAACTGCCAGACACCGCCAAGCGTATGCTCAAAGGACGATATGCCGCGCGCGAGCTCTGTCTCATCGCGGTAAAAACGATGATCGCTGTGGGCGGGCAGACGATTCTCCGCGAAATAACGCGGGTCACTCAGTTTGCTGAAATCAAAGCTCATCAGAAACCTCCATTTGGCAAAGAAAGCGGTCGCAAACGACCGCTTCCTATCCTGTCACTGATTCATCTCATGCCACTTGTCTTCGAGCTCCTCGACAATGCGTGCGTGCTCCGCCTCCGTCAGCGTCACCTTTGCGCGGTAGATGACCGCACCGATCAGGATGAGTGCAAAGGGCGCCGCAAACATCACGAGTTTGAAGTTGAAAAGGTTCTCCGGCGTAATCGTCGCCGCCGTCGCGCCGCTCGTCATGCCGACCCAGATCGCCGTGATGCCGATGAGACCGCCCGTGACGGCACCCGCGAGTTTATCCACCAACGGACGCACGCAGAGGACAAGTGCTTCGTCACGATGTCCGAGTTTCAGCTGGCCGTATTCCACCGTATCTGTGATTGTCATGAGCACGACGAGGAAGATCAGCGGCTGCGGGAGGGCGAAGAGGCCGGCCGCAAAGAGCGTCATGATGACGCTCGTCCCCGCAAGCGCATAGAGGATGATGCCGACCAGCATCACCGAAACCGAGCCGAAGAAAAGCCGCCGACGGCTGAACTTCATCGTGAGCGTCGGGAAGAGTGCCACGGCGAGCAGCCCGATGATGACATTGATCACG
Source organism: Centipeda flueggei ATCC 43531 (assembly GCF_000160695.1). Classification (GTDB taxonomy): domain Bacteria; phylum Bacillota; class Negativicutes; order Selenomonadales; family Selenomonadaceae; genus Centipeda; species Centipeda flueggei. The sequence continues at coordinate 667,324 of NZ_GG694006.1, forward strand.
CCGAGGAACGAGAACTGCTTCGCGTCGCCGAGCACATAGATGAAATAGTAGAGGTTGAAATTGTTGACGAGGTTCTGCCCAAGGCCAAACACGAGGTAGGCTATCGCCACCCAAAGAAGCTGATCGTTCTTCAGCAGGATGGAGAACACATCCTTGAACGACGTCTCCGTCTTGTTCTCACGCAGGGCGGAGGTCTCCTCCTTTGTCCCGAGGCCGAGGATCACCGCGCCGAGCGTTGCAATGCCGCCGCCGATCACGGCAAAGGCGAACCAGCCCGTCCCATCGCCTGCACCGCCGTTTTCATTCAGCGAGAAGTAGAGGACGACGGGCATGACAATCGCCGTAATCATCTGCGCGCCGAAGACCGAGCCGATACGTGCATACGTCGCCGTGATCTCGCGCTCATGCGAGTCGAACGAGAGCGCGGGGATCATCGACCAGATCGCAACATCCTTTGCCGAGTAGAACACGTCCATAATGAGATAGATGAGAGCAAAGAGCACGAGGTAGAGCATCGGGTTCGACACCGTCAGGCCGCCCATATCCGTGAAGAGAATCGCGAGCGAGATCGCCGCAACGAATGCACCGACGAGCACCCACGGCTTGAACTTGCCCCAGCGCGTCTTGGTCTTATCAATCGTATTGCCGATAAAGGGATCAATGAACAGCTCGACGATACGCAGAACGAGGATGATCGTCGTCACAATACCGATCATATAGGCATCGTGCTCATGGTTGTCGGAGTGGAACAGATTGCTCGTGACGAAAATCATGAAGTACGTCGCCAGCATCATGTAGAACACATCGTGCCCGAACGTACCGCAGGCATAGGCGATGCGTGACCAGAACTTGCTCTTCGGAGATGCCATAAGAGTTCCTCCTTACCCCTTTACCGCATGCATATAGGCGATGATGCCGTCCGCGATCTGCGCAAGCGGTGCACGCCCCGTCTTGACCACGAGATCGTAGTTCGCGCCGTCGCCCCACTTGCGCCCCGTGTAGTAGTCGTAGTAGCGCGCGCGCTTCTCGTTCTCGCGGTTCAGCTCCTTCAGCGACTTCCCCTCGTAGACCGTCCGTCCGCGCTCCTCACGGAACTCATCATCTGCGCAGACGAAGATCGAAAAAACATCGTCGCGCTTGCGCAGTGCATAGTCCGCACAGCGGCCGAGGAAAATGCACGGGCCGTCATCTGCGAGCTTGCGCACGACATTCGACTCTGCCATGAACATCCCCTGACTCGACTCCCCCATCGCCATGCCAAAGGAATGAAACGGAATGAAGCGTGACGAGAGCGGTTTCACCGTATTCTCGAGCTCCAAGAGATCCCTCTCGTTCAGATCGTTGATCCCGAGCTTTGCCGCCGCCATGTGCACGATCTGACGATCGTAGAGATGCACGCCGAGTTTCTCCGCAAGAATCTCAGCGAGCTCACGGCCGCCGCAGCCATACTGACGGCCGACCGTGATGATGAACTTCTTCTCCTCCATGCAGTTCCCTCCTTTAAATGGATGCAGCATCGTTATGCGCGCGATGTCGCTCCTTCCAAAACCGCTATAGTAAACGTTTACATTTACGGTTTTTATTATACGATATGTTTTTCAAAAATGCAAACGTTTTCTTTTTGAAATCGCGAAAAAATGATTACGTTTCCACACAAAAATAACGCACGAGAATCGCGTTCCCGTGCGCTGTTTGTGTGTGCTGTCTTTGTCTATTACCCGACTGCTGTCTCAAGGGCAATCTTGATCATATCGTTGAACGTCGTCTGCCGTTCCCCCGCCGTGCACTTCTCGCCCGTCAGCAGATGATCGCTCACGGTAAAGAGTGCGAGTGCCTGCCGCCCGTACTTTGCCGCAAGGGTGTAAAGTGCCGCCGCCTCCATCTCCACAGCGAGCACACCATAGGCGCGGAGTTTGTTGTTGTCGATCTCCTCATCGTAGAAGCGGTCAACGGAGATCACATTGCCGACGCGCACGGGGAGATTCATGCGCTTTGCATTCTCCACGGCGGCAGAGAGAAGTTCGTAGTCCGCGAGCGGCGCATAGTTGATCGAACTGCCGAAGATGCTGCGGATCATGCCCGAGTCCGTCGTCGCGCCCTGTGCGATGAACACGTCGCGCAGCTTGACCTTCTCATGCATTCCGCCGCATGTGCCGACGCGGATGAGCTTCTGCACGCCGTAGCAGTCCATCAGCTCATTCACATAGATCGAGATCGACGGCATCCCCATTCCTGTCCCCTGCACGGAGACGGGTACGCCATGATATGTCCCCGTATACCCGAGGATATTACGGATGGACGTGTACTCCTTCGCCCCATCGAGAAAATGTTCCGCGATGTACTTCGCACGCAGCGGATCACCCGGCAGCAGGATGCGCTCCGCGACCTCTCCCTTTTCGGCAGCAATATGCAGTGAACTCATTATCGTTCTCCTTCCTTAGTCCTCATCATCTGCGGCAAGCTCTGCCTTCTCCTTGATCCTTGGATCAACACGCGCATGCAGATTCGCCGATTTTGCGAGCATATACCATCCTCCTCCTGCTAGGCTTTCATTATATGATGATGTCAGGGCAAACGCAATAAAGGAAGCACTGATAAATTCAGCACCGTCATCTTAGCGCATCTTTTTTGCCCGCTTTTTGTCGGCAAATCCTCCACATAGCTTTGGCTATGCGTCCGGTTTGCCTCCTCAATCGGACGAAAAAATCTACGCCAATCTGACGGACTTCATTTTATCAGCGATTCCTAAATGGAATGTAAAAAGTCTCGAACACCACAGGAATCGGTGTCCGAGACTCTTACATACACTCAGCGAATGTGCATCCGCTGTGCCTGCTCGCGCAGACGCGCGATGCGTTCCGCCGTCGCAGGATGCGTCGAGAACAGGCTCTTGAACGAGAAGTCATGTCCCGAGAACGGATTGATGATGCACATGTGTGCCGTCTCCGGCGTTGCCTCCGGGAGAGGCGCGCCGTGCACGGCATAGTACTCGATCTTTTCGAGTGCCGATGCGAGGTAGTTCGGGTTGCCGCAGATCTCTGCGCCGCCCTCATCCGCGCTGTACTCACGCGAGCGCGAGATCGCCATCTGGATGAGAGCTGCTGCGATCGGCGCAATAATCGCCGTTGCGATCATTCCGATGATGCCGCCGCGGTCGTCGTCGCTCGAGCGTCCGCCGCCGAAGATCGCCGCAAACTGGGCGATGTTCGCCGCGTATGAGATCACGGTCGCCATCGTCGCGGCGATGGTCGAGATGAGGATGTCGCGATGCTTGACGTGTGCCAGCTCATGCCCGAGCACGCCCGAGATCTCGTTGTAGTCGAGGACGCGCATCAACCCCGTCGTAACGGCGACAGCCGCATGGGACGGATTGCGCCCCGTCGCAAATGCGTTCGGCGCGTCCTCATTGATGATGCAGACGCGCGGCATCGGAAGCCCCGCGTTCCCCGCGAGCTTCTCGACCAGACCGTAGAGCTCCGGCGCATCCGTACGGTCGATCTCCCGTGCATTGTACATGCGCAGCACCATGCTGTCGGAGAACCAGTACGAGAAGAAGTTCATCCCTAACGCAATGATGAGCATGATGGTCATGCCTGTATGTCCGCCGAATACGCCGCCAAGAGCGACCATCAGCGCCATCAGGAGCGCCATGAGCATTGTTGTTTTCAGTGTGTTCATAGCTTCATTTCTCCTTTATCTGTCAAATCTTTGTCCTTTTGACTATATCATACAGTGCATTTATGGAAAAAGGCTGAAATCCTTGCAGGGAATCGCTGATAAAAGGATACGTCAACGCCGATCGTGCTGAATTTATCCGTGCTTCCCTTAAATTGCCTCGAAATTGACCAGCTTCGCATCAAAGATGCCCTCGACAGCGAGCACGCGCGCGAGCACATCATCGGAGATGTCGTGATCGATGGTGAGTACCATGATGTTCATGCCCTTGCGATCGGACTTTCCCACCTGCATAGAGGAGATGTTGATGCCTGCCGCGCCCATGATCGAGCCAATCGTGCCGATGACACCGGGGCGGTTGATGTGCGGGCAGATGAGAATGCGTGCGTGCGGGTCAACGTCGACACGGAAGCGGTTGATGCGAACGATGCGCCCCTCCTCGCCGAAGAGCGCGCCCTGCACCTCGGAAGTGCCGCCCGATGCCGTCACGCGCACGGTGATGAGCGTCGAGTAGTGCGACGTCTCCTTCTCGCGAATCTCAGATACCTTGATGCCGCGCGACTTCGCCACACTCGGTGCGTTGACGTAGTTGATCTCGCTCTCGAGGATGGGGTTGAGCATCCCCTTGAGAATGGCCGTCGTGAGGAAGCTCGTATTGACCTCAGTGATCTCGCCGTTGTAGACGACCTCGACCTGCGAGATGGGTCCCTCGGCGAGAGAGCACGCTGTACACCCGAGCTGTTCGGCGAGCGCGATGTAGGGGCGGATCACACGCATGACTTCCTTTGAGACAGGCGCCATGTTGACCGCCGCGAGCACCGGCTCACCGCGCAGTGCGGCACAGATGCCCTTTGCCACGTCCACTGAGACGCCGATCTGTGCCTCCACCGTGGACGCGCCGAGGTGCGGCGTGAGGACGATGCCGGGCACGCTGCGCAGAGGGCTGTCCTCCGCGAGCGGCTCACTCTCAAACACGTCGATCGCCGCCCCCGCGACAATTCCCTCGCGCACGGCCTCGGCGAGATCGTGCTCGTTGATGATGCCGCCGCGCGCGCAGTTCACGAGGCGGACGCCCTGCTTCATCCGCCGCATCTGCGCCATGGAGATCATGCCGCGCGTCTCCTTCGTGAGCGGCATGTGCACCGTGATGAAGTCCGCCTGCTCGATGATGTCATCGAGCGTCCCGACGGTCACGCCGAGTGCCTTTGCCCGCTCCTCGTTGATGTAGGGATCATAGGCGATCACATTCATGTCAAAGGCAAGGGCGCGCTTTGCGACGCCGCCGCCGATGCGCCCCATGCCGATGACACCGAGTGTCTTGCCGCGCAGCTCAACGCCGACGTATGCCTTGCGGTTCCACTGCCCCGCGTGCATGGTCGCATCCGCTGTCGGGATGTTGCGCGCCATGGCAAGCATCATCGCAACTGTATGCTCCGTCGCGGCAATCGTATTGCCGCCCGGCGAGTTGATGACGATGATGCCGCGCTCCGTCGCCGCCTTTACGTCAATGTTGTCCACACCGACGCCGGCGCGCCCGATGATCTTCAGTTTCCCCGCGCGTTCCAGGACGTCCGCCGTTACCTTCGACGCCGAGCGTACCATCAGCGCGTCATAGTCTCCGATCACATCCAGCAGTTCCTCATGCGAGATCTTATCGCGCACATCGACCTCATAGTCCGTCAAAAGACCGATTCCCTCAGGTGAAATCCCATCCGCAGCCAAAATCTTCATCCGTATGCCCTCCCCCATCCTATCATACACAGTAACGCCCCTATTATAGACAAAAGAAGAAAACAGGTCAAATCTTTCCGACAGACGACCGTACTCCTTCACATATACATAATACATATCGTATTATTCTGAGAGAAATTATCAAAGAGTATGGGATATTTTTATTTCTCGTTGACAATGTTCGACGCGTGACGATATACTAATTTTCATCTGGTAAGACAGGAAAACCTTCTATGATATTTCTTGTGGAAAGAGGCACACATGACATTATCCGCTCTCGTGCGCCGCTGCGCACAGTTTATTCCCGTATTCTTCGGCATCACCGTGCTCTCCTTCACGCTGATTCACCTCGCGCCGAGCGACCCCGTCAGCGTGCGCCTCTCGCTGGGGGGCATCGCCGTCGATCCCGTGACGGCGGCACAGATGCGCACGGAGATGGGGCTCGACCGTCCGCTGCCCATCCAGTACGGCGACTGGCTCATGCGTTTTCTTCACGGAGACATGGGGATATCCTACCGCAGTGGCCGCCCCGTTTCCGCTCTGCTCCTGCAGGCGCTCCCCTACACGCTCGCCATAGCGGCCAGTGCGATACTGCTCACCCTTCTCATCTCTCTGCCGCTTGGCATCGCCATGGCAGCATATCGAAACAGTGCTCTAGACTGCACCGTCCGTTTCCTCACCTTCATCGGAAATGCCGTACCGAGCTTTATCGTCGGCATCCTCCTCATGTTTCTGTTCTCCTATCAGCTTGGATGGATCCCTGTGCTCGCCGGCAATTCCCCCATCGGCATGGTGCTGCCGACGGCGGTGCTCGCACTCATCATGTCGGCGCGTTACATTCGGCAGATCCGCGCGGCGACCCTCGACGAGCTCGCCAAGGACTACATCATTGGTCTGCGCGCGCGCGGGATAACCGAATGCCGCATCCTATTTGGAAATGTCCTCAAAAATATCATGGGCGTCGTCGTCACACTGACCGCCATCTCCGTTGGCTCTCTGCTCGGCGGCGTGGTCATCATCGAGACACTCTTCAGCCGCCCCGGCGTCGGCAGTCTCCTCATGACGGCGATCAGCAGCCGTGACTACCCCGTCATCCAGGCGGCCGTCGTCTGGATGGTACTCGCCTACTTCGTCGTCAACCTGCTCGCCGATCTCTCCTATCGCCGTTTCAACCCGAGGGTCAGGGGATGTTGAGGAAGGCCATGCTTGCCGCGCATAAAGCCCCGCTTCTCCTGCGTCTCCTCGCGGTCGCATCGATACTCATCCTCGTCGTCAGTCTTTTTGCAGCACAGCTCGCACCATACGATCCATACGCCACCGATCCGCAGGTGATCCTGCAACCGCCGTCCGCCGCACATCCCTGCGGAACGGATGGCTATGGCCGAGATCTCCTCTCGCGCATCCTCTTCGGTGCAAAGACATCCATCTGCGCCGCCCTGCTCATCATCCTCATCGCAGCCACGGGCGGCAGTCTCATCGGGCTCCTCGCAGGATTCTTCCGCGGGCGCACGGATGCCCTGCTCATGCGCATCGTGGATATTGTGCAGGCATTTCCGAGCCTCATCCTCGCAATCGCCGTCGCGGGCATCCTCGGGGGCGGACTGATGAACGCCATCCTCGCCCTCATGCTGACAACATGGACGCAGTACGCACGCCTCGCGCGCAGCATGACGCTGGCAGCAGCAGAAGAGACATACGTACAGGCGGCATGGCTCTCGGGGTGCAGCAGGATGCGCATTCTATTCGTGCACATCCTGCCGAACATCGCGGGGACGCTCATCACCACTGCCGTCATGCACATCAGTACGATGATGATGGGGCTTGCCGCGCTCTCCTACCTCGGGATCGGCGTCAAAATTCCCGATGCCGAGTGGGGCGCCATGATCAGTGAGGGACAAAAATATCTGCGGCAGGCACCGTGGGCAGCACTTGCACCGAGCATCGTCATGATCTCCGTCATGATGGTATTCAATTTCTTCGGTGATGCCCTGCGCGACCATCTCGACCCAAAGATGCGAAAACTATGATTTTCCCACAGGAGGAAGAACAATGAACAAGATGCTCAACCGCCTATGCGCACTCGGACTCGCCGCGCTCTCCTTTGCCCTCCTCGGCTGCGGCACACAGAATGCGGCAAACGGGAAAAAAATCATCCATGTCGGCGGAACGCTCGACGTAACGGACAGTACGATGGATCCCGCAAAGGAGTGGGCAGGCTGGTTCGTTCTGCGCTGCGGTATCGGCGAGACACTGTTTCGTCTGGATGACGAGATGCGTCCGCAGCCATGGCTGGCAGAGCGTGCCGAAAACATCAGCCCAACCGACTGGCGCATCACGCTGAAAGATAACGTTGTCTTCTCCAATGGGGAAAAAATGACCGCCGAGAAAGTCGCTGCCTCTCTGCAGCGCACGGCGGAGATCAATCAGCGCGCCGCATGGCTGCGCGGGGCAGAGTACACAGCGGATGGAGACGTCCTCGCCATCCGGACAAAAGAACCGTATGCGACACTGGTGAACGACCTCTGTGACCCGTACGCCATCATCCTCGATGTCGCGGGCACGGAGGATTTTGACCAGGCGCCCGTCGCCACGGGGCCATTTACCCTCGCCTCCTACGAGCCGTACCTCTCCGCCGTCATGACACGCAATGAGCACTACTGGGATGGTGCGGTACGTGCAGACGGGGTGACCTACACAAAGATTCCCGACCCTGCCGCCCTCGCCATGGCCCTCGAGAGCGGAGAGATCGACGCCGCCCTCGACCTCAGTCCCGAGAACGCGGAGACGATTGCCGCATCGGACAAATTCACCCTCGTCCGCACGCCGCAGACACGCGTCTACCAGCTCTATATGAATTTCGACCGCCTCACCGACCCCGCCGTACGTACGGCAATCATGTGCGGCGTCGACAAGGACATCATCGGGACACAGTACCTCAAGGGCGGCATGACCGCCGCGAGCGGTGCCTTTCTCCCATCGACGCCCTACCGTGCCCCGGCACCGCTCTCCTATGACCTCCAAAAGGCACGTGCACTCCTCGCTGCGGCGGGCTATCAGGACAGCGATGGCGACGGCATCGTCGAGAAGAACGGCGTTCCGCTTGTCATCGGTCTCAGCATCTACCGCCGCCTCTCCTCGGAGGCTATCGCCACAGAGATGCAGGCTCAGCTCCGCCGTGTCGGGATAAAGATCGAGGTGCATCCGCACGAGAAGTCCACCTTCTTTAGCAGCGGCGACTTTGACCTCGGTATCTACTCCGTCGTCACCATGCCGACGGGCGACCCCTACGCCTTCCTGCGCGACGCGGTGGGCAGTACGGGCGTCGCCAACTACGGGCACTACCGCAGTGCCGCTGCAGATCAGGCACTGACGCAGCTCGCGGTCACCTTTGATCCCGCACAGCGCATCCAGCTCGTCAACCAGATCCAGCAGCAGGTGATCGACGACCGCGCGATGGACTTCATCGGATTCAACACCATGCAGGTCGGCATGGCAAAGGGTGTGAGCGGTCTCCTCTCTACGCCCTCGGACTACTATCAGGTCACCAAAGACCTGGACAAAGAATAAATGGCTGAAAAAAACGAATGCCATGTGACGCCTCCCCTCCTGCAGATCGACGGGCTATGCGCAGGGTATGGAGACAGTACCATCCTGCATGACATCACGCTGCAGGTCGCGCCGGGCGAGGTACTCGGCATCGTCGGCGCGAGCGGCAGCGGCAAGTCCACCCTGCTCAAGGCAATCATGGACCTACGCGAAACAGATCTCATCCGCCGCGCGGGCACGATCCGATTCGACGGACGTGACCTGAGTACTTGCACAGCGGAAGAATACCGTCGCTTGCGCGGCGCGGAAATGGGCATCGTGTTTCAGTACGCAAGCGCATCACTGAACCCGACACGCCGCATCGGGACGCAGTTTGCCGAGGCGATGCGGGCACATGGCACATACGCAGATGCGGAGATTACGGAGCGCGCGGCAGAGCTCCTGCGCCGCATGGGCTTCACTGACGCCGATCACATCCTCGACGCCTATCCCTTCACACTGTCGGGTGGGATGGCGCAGCGCGCCGCGATAGCGCTCGCACTTGCCCTGCGGCCGCGCCTCCTGCTCGCCGACGAGCCGACCTCGGCACTCGATGCGGCACTGCAGCAGCAAGTGCTCCAAATCCTGCGCACCCTGCGTGATGAAGACGGCACAGCGATGCTCCTCGTCACACACAATATTGGCGTACTGCGCCACATCGCCGACCGTGCCGCCGTCATAAAGGACGGGCGCATCATCGAACAGGGGGCGGCAGCAGAGCTGCTGATCCATCCGCAGTGTGCGGACACCAAGAATCTGCTTGCCTCTGTCCCCCGGATCAGCGTGCTCCCGCAGATCCCATCCCGCACACAGATCAGTTCTCCGAAAAGCACGTCCTGCACGAAGCCCACGCTCCTGCGCTTTGAAAACGTCTCCATGCACTTTGACGGAGACACTGCGCGGACGCAGGCGGTCGATGCCATGACCTTCTCTCTGTATGAACGCGAACGCCTCGGCATCGTCGGCGCAAGCGGCAGCGGAAAGTCCACTGCAGCCAAGCTCCTCACAGGACTGCTCACCCCGACAGAGGGACGCATCCTGCTCGCGGGGAAAAACGTCGTCGGCGCATCGGGCCGTGTGCGCAAAGAGCTCTGCCGCCGTATCCAGATGGTGTTTCAGGACGCACATGGCTCGTTCAACCCGCGCCGCAGCATCGGTGCAGCGATCGGCGAAACCATCTGTAACCTCTGCCCGTCCGATACCCAGTCCGTCGACCGCCGCGTCGCCGCCCTCCTCAAGGAAGTGGAACTCCCTCCCTCCTATGCTGCGCGATACCCGCACGAGATCAGCGGCGGCGAATGTCAGCGCGCCGCCATCGCACGCGCAATGGCAGTATCCCCCGCCCTTCTCATCTGTGACGAAGCGACCTCGGCGCTCGACATCTGCGTGCAGGAGAAAATCATTACACTCCTCCGCCGCCTGCAAAAAGAGCACGGCATGAGCCTCCTCTTCATCTCTCACGACCTCCCCCTCGTCAGCTCCATCACCGACCGCATCCTCATTCTGCGGCAGGGGCGCATCATCGAGCAGGGCAAAACGGCGGACATCCTGCGGGCACCGCACGAGAACGATACCAGGGAACTGCTGCACGCCGTACTGTAGCTAAAAACAAATGCACAAAAAAAGGACAGCAGATCGGAGTTTTCTCCTCCGTCAGCTGTCCCTTATTTATCTCCCCACCGCGTAAAAAATCACATGCGTGCCATCCTCGGAAATGCCGATGATATCCGCACGCGGGCGGTCAAAATCATTGCTGCTGTTCCACACATAAAAGGCATACTTCCCCGTCAGCTCCTCCCATTTCGCCGGATGCGGCACATAGTCAAAGAAAATGCGCTGCCAAAGGGGAAGCGCGGCAAAGCGCGGAAGCACCTTGCTCTCGTCCACCACGATCCGCGGCACACGGATCGTATCGTTGATATAGGGATGCCGCGTGCGCAGTTCTGAGTGCTCGCGCCCCTGCAGTTCATATTTGCGGATATTTTCCTTCGTATCGCCAAAGGAAAGATACGATTCATCCCATCCCCGCCCGAAACTGACACGGCTCCATACCTCAACATCATACGCCGTCAGCGGAATCTCGCGCGGAAAAAAATCGCGTCGGATCCCTGCATAGTTCTCCCGTCCGTTCGGCGAAAAATCGGAATAGAAAAAATATCCGATAAAGATCGACGCCGTCATCGCACCAACCACACACACTGAAAAGACAATCCCCAACAAGATCTGTCCCCATCCGCCGAGCCTTCGCCCGAGGAAATAAGCCAAGAGCGTGAGGAGCGCCATCAGAGCGGCGACATAGACAGAGCCAAAATCTTGGATAAATCCGCAGCAAAGAATTCCAATCAGAAGGAAGGCGATGGGCGGACGAAACCCGCGCAGATCCGCCCATACCATCTGCGCGATACGAATAAAGCTACTGGGTCTATACATAATCGCCCCCTCACATTTTCTAATCTCTCTATCATGCTTATCATACCATAAACACCACAATAATAAAAGCGCCTGCCACGTACGACAGACGCCTTTTTTTAAAAGCTGAGGCAGCACTGATAAATTCAGCACCAATTCGGAGAACGGTTTGATCAGCGATTCCCTAACTTATACCGCCGCACCCTCGATACCGAACGCTCTCATGTCATCCGCCACATTCGTAATGCCGCCGATGCCGAACGTCTCCACAAGCACCTTTGCCACATTCGGCGAAAGGAACGCGGGCAGCGTCGGACCGAGGTGGATGTTCTTCACACCGAGGTGGAGCAGGGCAAGCAGAACGATAACCGCCTTCTGTTCATACCACGCGATGTTGTACACTACGGGCAGCTTGTTCACATCGTCAAGACCGAACACTTCCTTCAGTTTCAGTGCGATGAGGGCAAGCGAGTAGGAATCGTTGCACTGCCCCGCATCGAGCACACGCGGAATGCCGCCGATGTCGCCGAGATTCTTCTTGATGTACTTGTACTTCGCGCAGCCCGCCGTCAGGATCACCGTATCCTTCGGCAGTGCCTCAGCGAAGTCCGCATAGTACTCACGCGACTTCATACGGCCGTCGCAGCCCGCCATCACGACGAACTTTTTGATTGCGCCGCTCTTGACGGCCTCGACTACCTTGTCCGCCACAGCAAAGACCTGCTCATGGGCAAACCCGCCAACGATCTCGCCCGTCTCCAGCTCCGTCGGAGGTGCGCACTTCTTCGCACACTCGATTACAGGCGCGAAATCCTTCTCGCCGTTCACGAGAGGAATATGCGTGCAGCCCTCCACGCCGACCGCCGCCGTCGTGAAGAGACGGTTCTTGTAGCTGTCCTTCGGCGGCACAACGCAGTTCGTCGTCATGAGGATCGGCCCGTTGAACTTCTCGAACTCCTCCTTCTGCTGCCACCAGGCATTGCCATAGTTGCCGACGAGATTGTCGTACTTCTTGAACTTTGGATAGTAGTGCGCGGGAATCATCTCGCCATGCGTGTAGACATCGACGCCTGTCCCCTTCGTCTGCTCAAGGAGACGCTCGAGATCCTTGAGATCATGACCTGAGATGAGAATGCCGGGGCGGTTTCTGACGCCAAGCTTCACCTTCGAAATCTCGGGGTTGCCGTAGCTCTCCGTATTCGCCGTGTCAAGGAGCGCCATGCCCGCAACGCCCCACTTGCCCGTCTCAAGGACAAGCGCTGTCAGCGCATCGCCGTCCAGCGAATCGTCGAGGAGTTTTGCGAGGGCGCTCTGCAGGAACGCATCCACTTCCTCATTCTCATAACCGAGTGCGTTTGCATGCTCCATGTACGCCGAAAGTCCCTTCAGGCCGTACATCGTCAGCTCACGCAGACTGCGCACATCCTCATTCTCCGTTGCGAGCACGCCGACCGTCTTGGCCTTCGCCGCAAAATCCGCACGCGCGCCCGTCCACTGCGCCGCCGCTGGGAGACTCGACGCATCGCCAAGCTCACGCAGGAGCTGTGCCTTCAGCGCCAGGCTCTCCTCGATCACATCCATGATCGCCTCGCGGTCAAAATTGGCATTCGTGATCGTCACGAACAGATTCATCGTAATGCGGTGATTCGTCTCCACTGAGACTTTCTTGCCCGCCGCACGCAGCGCTGTCGTCACCGCACCAAGCCCCTTCGTGACATAGACGAGGAGATCCTGCATCTCCGCGACATCCGGCTTCTTGCCGCAGACGCCCTGCACTGTGCAGCCCTTGCCGCCAGCCGTCTCCTGACACTGAAAACAAAACATCTTAGCATCCATAGATAACTCTCCTTTGCGAAAATCCACATTTCTTGTGTTCGATTATAGCAAAGGGGATCATCCATCGACGTAACATATGTTACTAGATAATAATCAATAGTTGTTCTCAGTTTATATAATCCTGCACGGGAAAGTCCGCATCAAACGCCTGAATATCCGCCAATGTATCAAACTCGTAGATGATGCCGTCCGGGAACTCACGCCGCTCAAGCGCGAGTTCATCAAGATGGCGCATATAGAACTGCTCCCAGAGGAGGCTGCGCACGGATACATCCTGTTCATAGCCCGTACGCAGGAGTGCACTGAACTGTGCGCTGAAATTTCGCGTAAAATAGGCCTGTCCCAGCATATACCATCCATGCGCGCCGCCAATCTGCACGTCGGTAATGCGGCCATCGCCGTTCACCGTGAGATAGTATTCATCATTCGGCGTATCGCCATATACCGCCGCATAGTAGGCGCGATAAACATACGGCGCAAAAACGTTCTCCATAAAATAGTTATCCGCCGAACAAATATATGTATTATCGAGCACGTCGAGTACCCGGTAAAGCGATGACGTGTTGTTGCAGCAGTGATAGTCCTCATTTTCAACCAGATGAATATGGGGATCCGATGCGAGGTAGGAAAATTGCTCCTTCAGGTAGCCAACAACAAGGTAAATATCCGCAATACCCGCCGCGCGGAGCTGCGCGATCTGCCGCTCGACCAGCACCTCACCGCGAACGCGCAGGAGCCCCTTTGGCGTACGGTCCGTGATTGGTGCAAGGCGGCTGCCATACCCCGCCGCCATCAGCACCGCATTCGTCACGCGATAGGGCGCAAGGCGCGCTGCTGCCTGTGCGCGCTGGACGGCATCATCTGCATCAAGCGATGCGATTGCCGCATCAAAGGCATCTTTGGTCATATCATCTCCCATGCCTCAATCCGCTGCATGCTCAGGATGCGGATGCAGTGATACAAGAAGGACTCCCAGAAAGACGAGGCTGCAGCCCAGCACCATCTGTCCCGAGATCTCCGCCCCGGCAATGCCCCATTGCAGCAATACGCCCCATATAATATAGGTTGCATTCGTCGCCATACCGCGCGCACAGCCAATGGCACGATTGACCGCATACCAGAGGAAGTAGGACGCGCCTGCAGCAGTTCCTGCGGCAGCGAGAGTCATAAACGGCAGCGGAGCTGCGAAAAGTATATGCAGAGGGGCATCGCCCGCGAAAAAGAACAGCGTAATCGCCAGCAGGATCGTCCCTGAGATGCACTCGCGCAGAGTAATGGCGATATCCGGCCCGATGTCTGCCATGCCGCGTACAGCCAGCACAATTTCGCCGCCCCAGCAAAGAGCGGCGAGAAGTGCACACGCCATCCCCGGGAGCAGCAGCAGTGCATCCTCCGGCGCCACAGCCCCTGTGATAATTCCCCCTGCAACAGCAAGAACGATGCCGACGCCCATGCGCAGAGTGACCTGCTGACGCAGGAGCAGGCGCGCTAAGATACAGCCAATGACGGGATACAGCGCGGAAAGCGCCAGCGCGTAGGCCGGCCCCGCCCACAGGATGCCAAGGCAATATGAGAGCTGTCCGACAGGTCCGCCAAGCAGTGCGGCAGCACAAAGAAAAGCACCGGAACGGCTGATGACCATACGCATCAAATGCAAAGTGCCGCGAAAACCGTTCATAAGGAGCAGAAAAACTGCCGCGCTCGCATCATTGACTGCCGTACAGGCAAGAGGAAAAGCGATGCCGACGGCAAATCCCGCTCCTGCTGCCGTCGCACCAACATGATACAGATAGTTGTTGCATCCCCAGAGAAGCCCGCTCACAACGCCGAGCATCACCCACATCGGATACCGTACCATCACAGCATCTCCCATTGTTCTCGTGCTTTTTCGGCGTATTCCTTCGCAAATCGGAACTGATTTTCCTCGTACGGCCCGAATGTCGCGCCGAGCGAGCTTTTATAGACACTCCAATCGTACCAGAGAAGTCCTCCCACCGCCATATAGGTATGGACACGTGCACGCAGCAGAGCATCAAAGCCCTCTGGAAAGTATGCCGCGATGAGCTGCTCTGTCTCATCCTCATGATAGTCGGCATAGATGGCGAACATGGCGATGTCAATCAGCGGATCGGACAGACCTGCATACTCCCAATCGATCAGATAAGGCCGCTCCCTTCCCTCCACAAAGAGAAAGTTATCCGAAACTGCATCAATGTGACAGAGTATCTCCGCCCCCGCCAAAAATGAAGCAACAAAAGGGCGAAGAGAAAAGACCTGCTCGCGCACCGTGCGGTACACACTGCGTCTGCATTCCTGCTCCGGCATCAGCGTCTCATAAAAGAGGAGCTCGGCAAATGGGTCAAATACTTTTACCCCGCTGAACCTGCGCTCATGAAAAGAACGCAGTGCCTCCATGCAGGAAGTGACTTCCTGCTCATTATGAGGGTCACAGACATGGGAGTGCTCATAGTAACGCGAAATCTTATACCCCGGCTGCGTACTTAGTGCCACGATGTGCTCCGTGATGCCCGTGTCAGACAGGAGCTCATAGACTGCCTTCTCGTTTTCGCGGTCGATCAGGCGCTCCGTCCCCTCTCCATTGCAGCGAAAAATATACTTTTTCCCATCCGCGGTAAAGAGGAACGAATCATTTGTCATGCCTTCCTTCAGCGGCAGAAGAATCCCTTTTGCGGCACTCTGCCCAAAATGCAGGCGAATCGTCCGCCGGATCAACTGCTCCTGTGACTCATTCATCGAATCCATTCCTCTTTCTTGCGCATTAGCGAAACACTGATAAATTCGGCACCGCCATCTTAGTACATCCTTTTCGCCCGCTTATCGTCAGCAAATTCTCCACATAACCCTCACTATGTGTCCGGTTGGCTGCCTCAATCGGAAAAATCTACGCCAATCTGGCATATCTCATTGTATCAGCGACTCCTTTACTGGTTTTGCAATGCGTCCTTCAGCATTTCCTTGATGGTTTCGCCGGCATTGACTTGCGTATGATAAAAGTATTTGTCGAGCACTGACACACGCTCTTTGCACATAGGATCTTCCCCCGCAGTGACCATCTCAATAAAGCGGACAATGTGCTCAAAGGTATCGCCCGAATAGTAGTGTGCCAGCACATCGGCATCGTCCTCCGGATATTCCCGATAGTCTGGTGCACCTTTTGTCCCTAGATACAGAACAGGACGCCCCATCAGCAGATATTCCACCAAGATGGATGAAATATCTGAAATCAGCGCATCTGATTTGCAAAATGAGCCTGTCAGATCTCCACATAGGTCTAATGATACATTAGGGATATCTTCGCAATGACGATAAAAGGCCTGAACCTCTTCCTCGCTCATAAATCCCATTTTCGTCACTGCACCATAAAAGAGAGGATGCGGTCGTACGATGAGCCCAAGCTGTGGATGCTCCGCGAAATACTGCAGAATTCTTTCCCCATATTCCCTAAAGGTTGCCGTAGCTTGATCCCAGAAGCCGTAGTCGATCCCCCACAGAAATGTCTTTTTAAAGCGTGCATCCGGCTTGAGCCGCTCCTTTTGCTCGGATATATAGTCCGCCAAGGGCGCACCGGCAAGCGATACATGAGCATTCCCTGACTGGCAGTACATTCCGTACTTGCGGATCTCACGCGATGAGCGCACATAAACACGCCATGCATGCCGATGTATCGGCAAATCATAGAGATACACCTTGTTCTTCTCATCAACAAAAAATGGAATGGAGTATGGGAGATAGACGATCCGGATTCCGTATCTCCTAACATTTTCAACAGAAAACTTTGGGTGATGCCAATCATAGGGATTCGTATAAATGAGCACGTCTGGTCTGCGCTCCGCAAAACGATAAGCAGCCTCTGGTACAAACGGAAGATTACGATCATTCAAGAACTGAAGAAAAGCGGGGTATTCCTTCGCACTGTCCCACGATCGCTCCTGCATATCAATCGCAACGAGTCGGCAGTCAAACAATTCATCCTTCGACAACGCCTCGTACAGACTTTTGACCTTGCACCAAACAGTAGGAAACTCGAGTAAAATATCCACACGCAGGCGCCGATGATTCACTCCAACAGGTGCCTGTACATTTTCAGGAGCTCCAACAGCAGAATGTTCTTTTTTCCGGTCATCACTGAACACGCTGTAGTCCGCGGGCAGCTGCAAGCTTCCCTTCAGTGCATTTTCAAGCAGTATATATTCCACACGGACGGGAACTTTAAGTGACGCGAGTGCACTCAAAAAACGATACGCCGTGGGAGCATCTCCCTTGCTGTGCAGAGACTCTGCCACTTGATACAGGAAATCGGCCACATAGCCCAGAAAATACATACTGACAGCATCAGAAGTTCCGTATCCTGAAAGAGTATCAGCGATCTTCAGTAAGTCCTCCAACCGCACATTTTTCTGTGTTGCATTGTGCAGGATCCGAAGAATACCACTCTGTATCATCGTACACAGATAGATATCCGTATCTTTTGTATGACACAGACGATAGGCTGCAAGCAGTGCATCGACATCCACATTCTCATGCTCTGATTTCTCTATCAGCCCAACTGTAAGGATAAGCGCATCAGCCGTTTTACCAGACTCAATCAATTCCGCAAGACTCATACTTGTCTCACCTTTCCTATTGGGTTACCTTCTTGCAATTTCGGCAGACCTTATTGAAATTCTTTGTTTTGATCTCTTCTCGTAATTTACGAATCTTTTCCCCCTCCCACATCTCTTTTAACGAAGTATCTCGAATATTCCCCAAGGGGAAATAAGTTCCATACGAGGTACAGCAGGGCAGCACGACACCGTCATATCGAATTGCCAATCTGCGAAACGGCTCTACACACTCTGGCGTGTATTCCGTCACATCAGCCAAATGTTCAATATGTGATGCATCCATCAAAACCTGAAAATCAATAATGTCCGCTTTTCCTTTCCACTTTTCCAAAAAGGCTTCACGTTCATTAACGTTGTCCTCCATCATAACCATGGAAACACGAAGAGAAGGAAATATAGCTTCTCCGCGCAGTGCAATGAAGCGGTCAATATGATTCTCTACCTGATCGAGATCTCCTTTTCGCACATCGTAATAGGTCTCCTTTGTCGCTGCATCCAATGAGACGCTCAGTCGTTTCACGCCCGCATCAATGATCTTCTTTGCTGTTTTCTCATTTAATGCAGAACCATTTGTGATAATTGTAAAATCGAGTACGTCTGCTTCTTTCAAGACATCTAAAATATCTCCAATTTGAGGGTGTATCAGGCACTCTGAAAACGCCCCGACCCACAGGGAAGCGACTTTCATTTCATTGATGTTTGTGACAAGGCGGCGAACACTTTCGACAGGAATATTCACCTTGTCCTTCTCAGGGACAAAGGCCTTGTCACACATTTTGCACTTGTAATTACACCATGAGGTCAGCTCTAACATAATTTCGAGCGGTTTCTCCAGGACATCGTCCATGATGTTCGGCGCATCCCACAGTTCACGGTATCGACGATAGTCACTGCCCTGCGCTTCTGTAATTGCGGCAATTCTTTCCTGACTATAGTATCGCTTTACAGACCCTCTGTCCTCAAAGATATACATGATATAACGCCCCTAAAATTCCTTTTACTCAATCAGATCCCACTGCACAGCAGTTCCACGGGTAATGCTGCAGTTTGCCTTCTTCCCCAAAATGATATCATAATACTTGGGCGAAAGCCCCATCCCTGGACGGATACGGCGCAGGTTTTTCTCCGTAAAGACATCGCCAGCCTTCATATCCTCGACGACATACAGACTGCGGCGGAACTGGAGTGACTTCTGCTCCTGCTCTGCCCTTTCATAGGACACCGTCCCCAACGCGAGTGCTGCTGTACGGCACTCCCGCACAAGCTGTGCCATCTCCGCAGGCTCCAGAGAAAATGCCGCATCGACACCTCCCTCAGCACGCGAGAGGGTGAAGTGCTTCTCAATCACCGCTGCACCAAGTGCAACACTCGCCACTGCCGCACCGATGCCGAGCGTATGATCGGAGAGCCCGACGGTACAGCCGAACAGCTCCCGCATATGCGGAATGGTCCGCAGATTCGTCCCCTCCGGTGAGGCAGGATAGCTGCTTGTGCACTTGAGCAGGGTCAGATCCGTACAGCCATTTTCCCGTACCGTTTGAACGAGATCCGAGAGCTCTGCGACCGTTGTCATCCCTGTCGATGCGATGATCGGCTTTCCCGTGCGGGCGACCTTGCGGATGAGCGGCAGATCCACATTCTCAAACGAAGCGATCTTGTAACAGGGAACGCCAAGATCTTCCAAAAAATCCACGGACGTATCATCAAACGGGGTACTGAAGCCCATTATGCCGCGTTCTTTGCATCGCTCAAAGATCGCCTTGTGCCATTCCCATGGCGTATGCGCCTTCTCATAGAGATGGTAGAGTGTTTCGCCCTTCCACAGGCTGTCCTTATCAGAGATAAAGAACTCCCCCGTGTCTATGTCAATCGTCATCGTATCTGCTGTGTAGGTCTGAATCTTCACTGCATCGACGCCTGCATCCGCTGCAGCATCAACGATGGCAAGTGCACGCTCCAATGACTGGTTATGATTGCCTGACATCTCCGCAATGATGAAGGGGATCTTCTCTATCATATTCTACTCCCTCGGTCTTCCCGCTATGCCTATTCTTTTTTCATATCGCAGAAGATCATTCTCGCTGTACTCCGTATATTTCAAGGCTATAAAGGCTCTTCGCGAGGCGATATTTTCCTTTTTTACATAACCCACAAGATGCAGATGCTCATTTTCTTCTCCCAGCTTGTCCTCCATCATCTGGAGTATCAGCCGCCCATATCCTCGCGCGCGAAATCTCACATCTATACTATAGCTGATCAGCGCTGTCTCTTGGTCAATACTTAGACGAATTTGCCCTGTTGGCATATTATTGACCATCAGAATGTAAAAGTGTTTTGCCTTCTCCGTGCCAAGTACGCTCTTCAGCCATCGGACATGATCCTCATAGACAATTTTTTCTCCATGAAGAGAGTTCGCACGAGTCTCTCTGTCGTTACGCCATTGAAAGAGGAGCATTGCATCGGCGTATTCAGCAGGGCGCAAATATATTAGTTCCTTCTTCGGCATGATGCTCCACGTCCAATCTGCAAGTGTTCTGTATCTGGGTGAGAGCTTCCGGCTTCGTCATGACATAGAGTGCATGATACAGTGCCATCTCCGTCACTTCATCCCATCGCCCCAGATAGTAAATCAGCCCTGCATCTGCACAGTCGCGGCATATCTCAAGCTGATTCTCGGCAATGGCGGTGACGATTGCCGGCAGACCGAGAAAGCATCGCTCCCACGTGGTTGTTCCGCCGGCTCCGAGGCAGAGGTCAGCGTTCGCCATAAACTCCGCCATGTTGCTGACGGCGCAGTAGGTGTGCAGAAAGTCATGCGGTGCACACAGCTCCTCGATCTGTGTGCGATGTGCATTGCTCCCGCCGATGATGACATCGACCTCAACGGCGGGCAGGGAGAGGTGCAGGAGCGCTCGAACAGCCTTTTCAGTCTCATGCGTGATATCACTGCCGCCATAGAATACAAGGATGCGGCGGAGATGGCCGTCCCGCCGGCGCAATTTTTTCTTTGCCGCATAAAACTCCTCACGCAGAAGTGCATAAGAGGGGCCAAGGAGGAGTTTGCAGGAGGGAGGTACAAGCCCGTCATAACGATGCTGCATTGCGCGATAGAAATTCTGATCGAGCAGTATATCGCAGTCATGCTTCCGATTGGCAAGGTCGTCGATCACAAAGATCTCACCGACGAGCGGGCGCACGATCCGCTCCCACACCTCATCGAGTGCATAGCTGTCAACGACGAGACGCATGATCGGTGCAAGTGTACGAAGCACCTCTCCCGTCTCCCGCGCATCCGTTTCCTGTGCAACGGCAAGCCATGCCGCATAACCAGTAAGCGACGGATCATCTGCATAGTGCGGAAGGACGTGCAGCGGAAAGCCTTGCTCACGCACCAGATGATTCAAATTGCCGATGAGATCACGGCAGATAAAATGTACCTCTGTCCCCTCGCGCCGCATCCGCCCCGCCAGTGTCAGACAGCGCATCAGATGCCCGCTGCCGATTTGCTCTGACGCGTCTGCACGTATGACTGCTATTTTTTGCATCTGCCCATGTCCCGCATCAGAGATCAGCCCAGGACGATCTTCAGCGGTTTCCCTTCCATGTAGGTCTCGGGGTGTCCGCTCCTCAGCGCCTCGCGATAGACCTTCATCGCATCCTCAAACACATTGAGCGTAAAGTCCAGATCCGCCTGCGTGTGGGTATAGCAGGGGAAAATATGCCAGCCAAGCAGCACACCGCGCTTGACGCTCTCCTGCATAAAGATGGAGTTATAGAGCCAGTCTTTCTTCCCCTCGTAGTCTGTATACTCAAGGTTCAGTCGGCAGGGATAGCCCGCGAGATCGATCGGCACATCGAGATCCTTCGCCATCGCACGGAATTTATCCTGGAGGTACTTGCCTTTCGCCCAGATTTCCTTCGTTGCCTCACCGGATTCGAGTTCCTTCATGACGGCAATGCCGGCCGCCAGCGAGAGGCACTCTCCGCCAAAGGTCGTCGAGATGAATACGTTTCTATCCACCTCTTCCATGATGTCCTTGCGCCCCGCCACGATTGAGAGCGGCATGCCGTTCGCCGCTGCCTTGCCAAAGGTCGAAAGGTCGGGCGTGACGCCGAAATATGCCTGTGCGCCCCCGATAGAGAAGCGGAATCCATTGACGACCTCATCAAAGATCAGCAGTGCGCCATTTCGGTGACACAGTTCCTTCAAATTTTCGAGGAAGCCGTCCTTTGGCGGCTCGATCTCGACTGCCTCTGTGATGACCGCCGCCACCTCGCCCGGATACGCGGCAAAGTACTCCTCCACCTTCGCCAGATCATTATAGTCAAATTTATGAATAAATTTTCGTGCCTCCGGCAGGATCCCGCCCTGGCGCACACTCTCAGCGGCAGTTGTCCACTCATGCCAGCCATGATACTCACCGCGGATAATATGCTTTCTGCCCGTATAGCTGCGGGCGATGCGCACCGCCGCCTCCGTTGCAGACGACCCTGTCTTCAGGAAGCGCACTTTTCCGGCACTCGGAATATGCTTGACACAGAGCTTTGCATACTCTACTTCCTCCGGTGCAACGAGAGAGTATCCCATTCCACGGCGCAGCTGGGCAATCACGGCATCATCCACAGCCTTGTACTGATAGCCAAGCAGGATGGGGCCGAGTCCCATATCGTAGTCAATGTATTCATTGCCGTCGACATCCCAGACGTGCCCGTCTTTTCCGTGGTCGATATAGATCGGCGAGACCCCCTGGATGTGCGTCTCAGGCCCTTTGCTGTACAACTGGCATCCTGAAAGGATATTCTCCTGCGCCTCTTTCCACAGTTCCTCTGACCTCTTCAGGCTTCTCTCATTGATCTTCATGATGGTTTTCCTCCTCTGTCCATTCCGATGCCGCTGTATTTCTGCGCTGATTACAGCACTCTCTCATCAGCGATGGACTTTTTCAGCCCCTCGTTGCGCATAATTCCCTGATTGATATGGGCGAGTGTTTCATCTTCACGAAACAGTGTGAGAATGTCTTCCATAGTAAAGTCGGGATGCTGCGGATAAAGCCGCTCGTAAATCTTCTCGATCAATGCGAAGTCCTGCGGCTCATCCACCGTCCAGCGCATCGCTCCATAATCCTCGGCGCAGTCCACCGTACCGACGCGAAACAGTTCCGGATGACGGCGGATATACAGCGTTACATGCTCACGCTCAGACGGAAGATCTGCCTTCTGATAGGCTTTCTCCAATGCCGCATAGGTCATAACCTCCGTATCGAGGCCATCGGGAAAGCGTTCCGTCGTGCTCGTGTAGTCATTGCGTCCTGCAGCATGCTGTGCAGTCACCCGATCGACAATGTGCGGATCGATGACGGGACAGTCCCCCGTCAGGCGCACGACATGGGTCGGCATATACCTCTGTGCGCAGTGATAATACCGCCCCAGGACATCATCCAGACTGCCGCGATAGACATCATAGCCTGCCGCCTCAACCGTCTGTGCGAGCTCATCATCCATCGGATCCGAACTTGTGGCGAGCACGAGCCGCGTAATCTCGCGGCACTCCTTCAGCCGGTCCAGTTCGCGCAGAATCATTGCTCGTCCCAGGAGCGGCCGCAGGACTTTTCCGGGCAGGCGGCTGGACGATGTCCGCGCCTGCAAAATTGCCAAGACCAATGTATGTCTCCTCTGAATCACGGCAACGAAATCATTGCGTTAAGACATAATACTCTTCGTTTTCCATCTTGCGCAGTGCAGCGCACATCCCTCGAGCCTCTGAAGGTGCGTACCCATACGTCTGTTTGTCATGGTCAAAGGTAAATACCGCAGTCTCTCGATATAGGCCTGTCGCTTTGAAAAAAGCCGTATAATCCTGTTTATATGTATAGACTTCCTCATCCGGCAAATGGTGATACTTCCTTTTTTGCTGATAGTCGGGGTCAAAATCGCCAATAACAAGTGTACCTCCCCTGCGAACAAGCGCATCAATCCTGCTCATGGATTGAACCAGAAGGCTTCGATCTACCCAATGCAGCACAAAATTGCATATAACAAGATCAAACGATGTATCATACGGAATCTCATGTAATGCCTTTTGCTTCAGATGAATCTCTGGAAAGGCATCACATCCCGCCTCAATGGCTTCGTTCGAAATATCATAGCCATAACATACAGCATGGAACTTTTGCCGCAGGTACTCCAGCCGATATCCATTGCTGCATCCAACCTCCACAATACGCCGCGGATGAACTCCTATACTTTCGATCATACGGCAAACGAAATCATCCTTTGGAACCAATTTCACTTTATTTCTCTCGTACCATTGATCTCCTTCGCCACTTTGAAAAATTTCATCTTGTGTCATAGAAATTCCTTTCTACCAAAGGTTCGGTTGAACCACGCGTGCCGGCACATTGAAAGACACGCCCCGAAGATGCCTATAGCACTGTACAGCTGTTGTCTCCTTTTGCGACATCGTAACATTTTCTAGAAGTTGGTTGGGCGTATCCACCCCAAAAACGACATAGTCAATATAAGGGTGCGAAAGTGTATAAAGTAATGCCGCCTCTGCCGGTGAACACCCACAATCCCTCGCCAGCTCATGAAAACATGCAATTGCTCTTCCGCTGCCCCCAACATGCCTCTCTGCCTCCTGCGGCTGCATAAGGAGAAGCCCCTGTAAAAATACACTCCGGGCAAAGATAATTTTTCCGTGCTCCTTTGCCAATGTAAAAAAAGAGCACCCATCCAGCCGCTGATCTAACACATTGTATGGCACTTGGATCACGTCAATGCGATCATCATGTGCTGCCCGCATGGCATCTTGCGGTTCATAGATGCTGACCCCGATTTTTTTCGTCAGACCACTATCTTTCGCGACACACATTCCATCCATAATGCCGCTCTTATCTAAATCATCTGCACGGTGGAGCATATAGCAAAATAGCTGCTCCGCATCCAAACGATGAAGAGATGTACGAAGCCCCGCAAGCACTGCTTCAGTGCAGTCTGCCGTTCCAGGAGCCAATTTTGATGCAAGATGTGCCCCCTTGCGGGCAAGGCCATAACGCCCTAAGACATCTTCGGAGGTCCCATAAGCACTTGCCGTATCAAACATCCGAACCCCCGCAGACAAAGCCGTATCCAAAACGGCAAAAGCCTCCGCGTCCGTCGGCTGCCGTCCAAGCGCATTGTTGACGCCATATTGCATACCGAACTGCACCGTACCGAGACAGAACTTATCCGTCAGTTTCCGCACAGATATCCTCCCATATTCTCATTGCTGCAAAACGTTCCGTAAAGATTCCACAATATAGTTCTGCTGTTCATCTGTCAGTTCATAAAAGAGCGGGAGTGTAAATGCTTCTTCATAGTATTTCTCACTTTGTAGAAAATCGCCCCGATAAAATCCTAGTTTTTCATAATACGGTTGACGATGTACTGGAATATAATGGAGATTAAGTGCGATCCCCCGCTTCTTCATCGCTTCGAAGACCTGTTGTTTTGTCTTCCCAATTTGTTCATGATTTATCCTTATAATATAGATATGCCATGAAGGATGTGCTTCTGTCATCACATACGGCGTTACAACAGGAAGCCCCTGCAGTAGAGTATCATACCGCGCTGCGAGTGCTCTGCGCCGCGCGACAAATTCGTCCAGGCGATCCATCTGACTGCATCCAAGTGCCGCCTGCATGTCCGTCATGCGATAGTTAAATCCGAGTGCAATCTGCTGATAGTACCAAGGGCCATCACTTTCGTGTGTCATATATCTCGGATCACGCGTAATCCCATGGCTGCGATAGAGGCGCAGTTTTTCATAGAGAGCGGCATCATTCGTCAGGACCATGCCGCCTTCCCCCGTCGTAACAATCTTGACGGGATGAAAGCTGAACACCGTCATATCAGAAAAAGCGCAGCTCCCGACCTTCGTATCGAGATACTCCGCCCCCACTGCATGGGAGGCATCCTCCGTGACGGCAAAGCCATATTCATCGGCGAGAGCACGAATACGGCGCATATCGCAGGACTGTCCAGCAAGATGAACCGGAATGACCATCTTGGGAAGCTTTCCCTCCGTCTTCGCCATGCGGAGTTTTTCCTCCAAGAGGTCTGCACTCATGTTGTAGGTTTTCGCATCAATATCGACAAAGTCAACATCACCGCCGCAGTATAGTGCACAGTTCGCCGAGGCAACAAAGGTGATAGGGCTCGTCCATAGGACATCGCCCTTTCCCAGCCCTGCAGCAAGACACGCGATATGGAGTGCGGCCGTCGCATTGCAGACAGCGACGGCATACTTCGCGCCGCAGTAATCCGCCACGCGGCGTTCAAACCGCTCAATCTCAGGCCCCTGTGTCAGAAAATCCGAGCGCAGTACCGCCTCGACCGCCTGAATATCTGCCTCATTGATGTCCTGCCGTCCATAGTATATCATGGGTTCATCTCCCGAAGTTCATCGACCGTCAAAAAGTGTGAATTTGTTCCAGAATCATAGGAAAATCCATCTGAAACGAGATGTCCTTCTTCTCCAAGCATATTTTTTGTATAGTCGCCGCCAAAGTTTGGCGTGGACGGCCGAATAACAAAATGATCCGAAAATTCGATGGTATCATAGTACAGATCTGCAGGACACATAACTTCATGAAGCTTTTCTCCTGGGCGAATGCCAATCACTCGTATTGGAATATGGGGGGCAATGGCCTTCGCCAAATCTGTAATCCGCATCGATGGGATCTTTGGTATAAAGATTTCCCCGCCATGCATACGCTCAAAACTCTTCAATACAAATCTAACACCATCCTCCAACCGCAGCCAGAATCGTGTCATGCGCGTATCTGTAATAGGTATAGACTCTGCCCCTTCCTCAACCAGACTTTTAAAAAAAGGAACAACAGAACCGCGCGAGCCAACGACATTCCCATAGCGCACGACAGCAAATCGCGTTCCACGATCCCCCACAAGACTATTTGCCGCTGTAAAGAGCTTGTCCGATGCCAATTTCGTTGCACCATACAGATTGATGGGGTTCGCCGCTTTATCCGTAGAAAGGGCTATCACCTTTCTTACGCCCGCAGCAATCGCTGCATTGATGACGTTCTGTGCTCCATGAATATTCGTCTTAATGCACTCCATCGGATTATATTCTGCTGCCGGAACCTGCTTGAGAGCCGCCGCATGTACGACGTAATCAACCTGGTACATCGCCTGTTTCAGCCGTGCTTCATCTCGCACATCTCCGATAAAATAGCGCATACAGGGATCATCAAATACCTGCTGCATCTCGAATTGCTTGAGTTCATCACGGGAAAAAACGATCATTTTTTTAGGCGTGTATTTCTTGAGTACGGTTTCTATGAATTTCTTCCCAAACGATCCTGTTCCACCTGTAACAAGTATACTTTTGTTGTTGAACAAATGAATCATCTCCAATAAAAATCAATGAAAACCATGTTTTTCGTGATCTCTTAAGGCCGAAGCCTATCTTGTACCGTAGGCTTTACCACACGCCAGTCTTCTCGCCGCCGCAGATATTCGACCTGCTCCATCCCGTTCACGATGCGTTCCTCCGGAAACTGCATTTCCCCCTCATTCTGGTGGAATCCGTATTTCTCATGATAACGGAGTGATGCGGCATTTTCGCGCACAATGTGTGCATAACATATGTCCACACCTAATGTATCGTATACATAGTCAGCAAAAAGAAGTGTCGCCTCGGCAAAATGCGCACTTCCCCGATAGCGGCGGTCACCGACGAGCAGACGTCCCGTGATGCAGCGATGCCGCTCCGCATCATAGGCCGTCCATCCCATGGTCGCAAATGGTGTATCATGCTCTTTGTCAACAACAACGAGCAGCCCCTGCGTGGCGTCATTCACATAGGATTCATACCACGCTCTCTGCTTGTCCATGTCGAGACGAAACGGGTGATTGAGATACCGATGGTTCACGGGATCATTGCGCCATGCAATGATATGCGGAAAGTACTCCGCCGTGACTTCGTTCAAACAGACCATATGTCCGTTCAGATGAATTGCTCGCATTTCACTTCTCATTCGTCAATCTGCCGAACACTACGTCCGTGTGCACCAATTTGACCAATTCTGCAGGATCAACATTTTTCCAATATGAGCCGTTGTCCAAAAGATGCTGTGCCTCTGCATAGTAGGCCTCACGCCGCTGCTCATATGACGGGCCTGCATCATGCCCATCTTTTTGCGCGCCAAAAACCATATCCAAAATCTCACAGTGCCGCTCGATGATAATCTCCAACGTCACTTTACTGTCATGCAGCAGGCGCTTCTTCCACACCTCCGATACGCTGTCAGATATTCCGCTGCCATAATGATACCAAATCAGATTCCGATTCCAAAACCCGAGAGGAATATCATCGGCGATCATGATCGGATAGACAGCGTCCTCCGTATAAACAATACGCCCGCATATCATCTCCGTATAGGCGATGAGAAGATCTCGTTCTCCCATAAAGGCAGCACCGACACCATAGTCCTGATAGACCAGATACGCCTCCTTGACGGCAGAAATATCTTTTTCCAAATAAGGGCGCAGCTGAAATGGCTGCATGCGGTTGACCAGCTGGTATACACCATTTGTCACCACGTAATAGCACGCCCGACCAAATGCAATTTTATACTTCTCGCTCTGCATGAAATTCATCATCTCCGCCAATACGGTATCGGCGTATAGATAATCGCCGGGCGAGATCAGCTTGACATACCGACCACCGGCAGCTTTATATGCGTTCAGCGCATTCCGAACGGTGCCCGTATTCGCTGCACTGCGCACGATGCAGTAATCCTCGACATCATGCTCCGCCATCCACGCCTCGATCTCTTTCTGACGGAAATCCGGCGTACCATCATCCGCAATGACGATCTCACAGGTACAGCCCTTCTGGCGAATCACGGATGTGAGCGTTATAAAGAGCCTCTCATAATCCGGATGATAGGTAAGGACACAGACCGAAACATCATACAGCTGTGTTGAGGAGGGCATGATCATGGATATCCTTTCTACATCACACGCACTGTGCTGTGAATGTGTGATAAGCATTCACGGTATCGATCACATAGGCGATCTCGTCTGTCCGCATGCCGTTAAAGATCGGCAGGCTCAGCACCTCATCGGCATACTGCTCCGCGCGCGGAAAACTGCCGCGCGTGTGCCCGAGATATGCATAGCACTCCGCGAGATGCGGGGGAATGGGATAGTGGATCACCGTCTCAATGCCATGTGCGTGAAGATACGCCTTGAAGTGATCGCGTGTCGCCGTGTGAACAACGAACTGATGATAGACATGCTCCGCGCCCTCACGTACCTGTGGGAGATGAATATGCTCATTCTTGATCCCTGCATGATATTGGGCTGCAATTTCCCTGCGCTCCTCGGTCAATGCGGAAAGATGCGTCAGCTTCGTGCGCAGGAGTGCCGCCTGTATCTCATCCAGACGGGAGTTGACGCCGCAGAGCTCATTATGATATTTTTCCTTGCTGCCGTAGTTTCGCAGCATACGGATTTTCTCGGCAAGCACTGCATCGTCTGTCACGACAGCACCCGCATCGCCGAATGCACCGAGGTTCTTCGTCGGGTAGAAGCTGAAACAACCGACATGACCGAAGCGCCCCGTCATCGTATCGCCAAAGTGTGCCCCATGCGACTGGGCACAGTCCTCGATGACGAAGAGATGATGCCGCTCTGCGATCTCCATCACTGCCGGCATAGCAGCAGCCTGTCCATAGAGATGCACGACCATAATCGCTCGCGTGCGCGGGGTAATTGCCGCCTCAATGCAGTCGGGGTCGATGCAGTAGTGCACATCAGGCTCAACAAAGACAGGCGTTGCCCCATTCTCCGTGACGGCGAGCACCGTCGCGATATAGGTATTTGCCGGGACAATGACCTCGTCCCCTGCACCGATCCCAAGAGCGCGCACAGAGAGCGTCAGCGCATCGAGTCCTGAGTTCAGTCCGACAGCATACTCTGCTCCCGTATAGGCGGCGAACTCCGTCTCGAATGCTGAGAGCTCCGGTCCCATGATGTACCACCCAGAGCGAAGGGCACGCAGAGCCGCCGCATCATATTCTGCTGCATGAAGGTCATACTGCCGATGCAGAACTGCAAGATCAATCTTCATCCCTTCGCCTCCACCATCCGCAAAAATTCATCGTAATCCCGTATATAGTCCGACTCATCATAGACCTCCGAGGCGAGCACCATGAGTACGGCATCCGGAGAAAAATCGTACATCTCGCGCCACATGGAGTGAGAGATATAAAGTCCTTCGTATGGTTTTTCCAGCGGCACGATCTTTTTTTCTCGTCCGTTGTCGAGGCGGATCCTGCACGAGCCATGAATACAGATCAAAATCTGTTCCAGTTTCTTATGCGCATGATGTCCGCGCACGACCCCTGCAACCGTATCATACATATAGTAGACGCGTTTGATGCGGAACGGGATATCCGTAAACTCCTCCAGAGCAACGAGCATGCCGCGTTCATCTCCGTGTGGCTGAAACATATATTTTACGATCTGCATCGTACTCTCCTCGACCAATGTGAATTACTTTCATGTATATATTCGAATGCTCCGCCGTTTTGCTAAAGGAATCATCCCCGCACAACAGGCGCATGAACGAGACGCTCCAATTCACCTTCATCGACATCCTGCAGATAGGATCCATGTTCCGCGATATACGCTTCAAAGGCATCGGTGCGATATTTTTTTTGCAGATCGCGCATTGTCTTGCCATTGGCTCCGCTTAGGATTTTCTCCTTTTCTTCGCGTATCCCCGCGTGCAGCTGTTCAATGATAAAGAGGCACACATCCATGTCCTTCCCGAGGCGTTTTCGCCATGCATCTCCCCCCTTCGTAGAGATCCCCGTGCCCACCTCGTACCAGATAAAATTGTGATTCCAAAAGCCGATGGGAATACCATCGGCGAGCATCCGAAGATAGATGGTATCCTCTCCATAGATGATATGCCCGACAATTTCATTCGTATAGGCCGTAATCATCCTGCGCTCCCCCATCAGGAGTGCACCAAGAATGAAATCTCCGTAAATCACACAGGCTTTTTTTACAGCATCATAGTCCTTTGCTTCATAAATTCCAAGGTTCAGCGGACTCATTGTATCAAGCAGCTGATAGGAACTCCCGTCATGATGATAGTAACACGCCCGTCCGAATGCCACAGCATAGTGCTCCTGCTCCATAAAGCGGAGCATTTTCCCAAGGACATCATTGCAATACAGATAATCCCCCGGTGAGATTGCCTTGATATATCTCCCACGTGCAGCAGAGAGCATCTGCATCATATTCCTTACCGTGCCGTGGTTCTCTGCACTATGCAGAATGGTGCAGTCACGGCAGCCCTGCTGCCGCAGCCACAGTTCAATCTCTTCCTGAGGAAAATTCGGCGTTCCGTCATCACCGATGATGATCTCAAAGGAACAGTGTACTTGCTGAACGATTGACGTGAGCGTTGCGAAAAGCTTCTCGTAATCCGGCTGATAGCTGAGAACACAGACGGAAATGTCAATCTCCTTTTCACGGGGAAAGATCTGTTCCTTATCGTCGCATCCATACGATACGCGCACGTTCTCATGGGAAGCATAATCCACACAGACGGATGAGATCCCATCCTTTGTCGTAATCAGATCATCGACATAAGAAAAGATCCGACCAAGATGTTCCTCATTCCATGTGTGCGTCAAAATGAGAGGTGCATTTTCCCCCATTGTGTTCATCAACGGCTGAATTTTGGCAGTCACTGCTTCCGCATTTTCCCCTGAAAGGCCAAGGAGGAGTGCCGTCTTATCATTCGCGGTATACGCCGATAGATAGGCGCGAATCACTTTTCGCCAGATTCCCTCCGGGGAATCAACGTCCGGTACAAAATAATAAACGCGATAGCCCTGCTCCTTGAATTCACGGAGCGTCTCCACGGTTTCATCGGATATTTCATGCACGGCCGGTTGGAATTTCATAAGAAATGCATCGACATTGTCCGCCAGAATATGTATGTTCTTCCGAATATCCTCCTCCGGCCAATTCCACCATTTGATGCGCTGAAGCTGACGGATCGTATCCACGTCAAAACGATAGCCTGCAACATGCGCCGGATTCCCTTCAACAACGGCATAGGGCGGCACATCCTCCATCAAAACTGCCCCTGCACGAACAATGGCTCCGTTTCCTACGGTAATACCGCCCCTGAAGATCACATTTGATTCGATACGCACATCATTTCCAATGATGATCTGCCTGCGCTCGGGCACATCTTCCGCCGGGGACGGTGACCAAAAAGAAAAAGGATATGCCGCTGCAGATGCTCTGCTGGCTCTATCCTCCATATCAAAGGTGATATTTCGTCCAAGAGAAGCATACCGTCCAATCAGTATATGTGCGTCATCATTCGTCGATGCAATTGTTCCGCTCAAAAGCTGTGATCGCGACCCTGCCGTCAGTACGACCTGTCCATCGTCCCGCTGAATAGCGCAGGCAGGCGTCGGCAGCTGAGGCATCGGAAGTGAAAGTGTTTCAAGCAAGACATTATCCTCTCTCATAACAGCATAGACACAGCAATTGTTCTTCCCTCCGTGCGTTTACCACCGCGGAACATGTTCCCGCAGGGCAGGCACAATGAGCAACGCGAGTATACTATTGGCAATGCCCTCGGCGAGAAGCCCGGGCGTCGATGCGAGCGCCGCCGCCATACCGTCATAGAGCACCGCTCCCGCGAGGGTATAGCCTGCCGCCATCCAAAGGCTTGCGAGAAGAAATGCCGCCGCGCACTGTCTGCGTCCTGCCGGGACAGCATTGCTGCGGCCCATGCGGCAGACAATTTCCGCCATGATGAGCTTGATGAGGATGGTCGGTCCTGCCCACAGCGCAAAGCCGCCGAAAATATCCGCCATCGCCGAGCCAAGGCACGCGGCAAAAAGGACGCTGCGGCGCGGTGCAAGCACGGCGAGCAGGAAGATCACGGCATCACCGAGATGCGCATAACCGAGCGGAATAGGTATATGCGGCACATAGGTCGCCACAAAGACGAGCGCCGTCATCAGTCCTGTAAACACAATCTCCCGTATGGAAAATTCTGCGGCATTCTTTCCATATGTTTTCATATTTACCTCCATGGATACACTGTCTATGCTATACCATACCACACACTGTCTTAAAGTTCAATGAGAAAACGGTCTCCCTCCATGTTGAAGGAAGACCGTTGATTGGAAAAGCATAGATAAAATCAGTGCTTCCCTAAGATAAGATCCGGACGAGATAGCTCAGCCCATCTGCCCACAGCAGAATGCCGAGAACAATGAGCGCAATGCCGGCCGTTTGCTGAATGCGCGGCAGATACTGATAAAAGCCGCGCAGCTTCATAATATGCCGCCGCCAGATCACAGCGAGCAGGAAAAACGGTACAGCAAAGCCCATGCTGTAGACGAGGAGCAAAAGGGCTCCCGCACCGACTGTCGCCGCACTGCCCGCATAGAGCAGAATCGTCGCAAGGACGGGTCCCGTGCACGGTGTCCATCCGAGCGTGAAGCCGCAGCCAAGAAGAAATGCACCGCCGACGCCGTCAAAGCCGCGCCGCTGAAAGGGGCGATACTCACGCAGGAGAAGCGGGATCCGGATCCATCCCGTCATGAAAAATCCCATCAGGATAATGAGTGCCGCCGCTCCCTGGCGCAGGATTTCCTGATAGGAGAAGAGCCATGAGCCGAGCAGTGATGCTGTCGCGCCGAGGAGAACAAAGATAACGGTAAATCCTGCCAGAAACGCCGCCGTATTGACATAGAGGCGCTGTGCCTCCCGCCCATCCTGCCTGCTGTTCTTCGCAAGGATCAATGAGAACGTCGGCAGGAGCGGCAAAACACAGGGGGAGAGAAAAGAGAGGACGCCCGCGATGAATGCCCCGCTGAGAAGAGTCAGTTCCATGCGCCGTGCCCTCCAACGACGAGGCTATCAGTATTTATTGATGACATCTTCCAGCTCCGCCTTCGTCACGCCGCCCGTCTTGCGGTAGATCACCGTTCCCTCTGCATTCACGACAACCGTCGTCGGGATGGCACGCACGCCGTAGAGTGCCGCCGCCTTCCCCTTTGCATCCAGTACAACGGGCAGTTCTGCCTGCCGCTCCGTCAAAAACTTCTGAACTGCGGGGGCCTCCTCCTGCAAGTTGACGGCATAGAAATCCACCGTCTCCCGATGCGCCGCATAGAACGCCGCGAGATCCGGAATCTCTGCCTGACAGGGAGGGCACCACGTCGCCCAGAAATTGATGATGTAGGGCTTGCCCTTCGCCTCGACAGCGACGTCCTCGCCCGTGAGATTCTTCACGGCAAATTTCGGTGCCGCCTCCCCCACGAGCCCGTGTCCTGCATTCTGCGCCTCCTGCGTCTGCGCGCCCGCAGCACGCCCTTCATCGGCCGCACTGCTGCTTCCGCAGCCCGTAAACACACTGAGTGCGACGAATGCCGCCAAACATATTGTATACTTCTTCATTGTTGTTCCTCTATTACGTATCAAGATTTCCAAGTTCATACTGCGTCACGGCGAGTGCTGTGAGCGATGCCGTCTCTGCCCGCAGAATGCGGTGTCCCAGTGAGACGGACTGCCCGCCTGCCGCCGTGACCGCCGCCGCCTCAGCAGGGGAAAAGCCCCCCTCCGCACCGACGATGAGCGTCACGCGCCGCGCCTCTGTGCCGCGCAGTACGGCACGCATTGACTGCCGCTCCTCCTGCTCATAGCAAAAGGCGGTCACTGTATCAGCGGCACCGATGTACGCCGGGTCCTGCAGCAGCTCCGCGAGTGAGACGATCGGCGCAACGGTCATCAACGACCTGCGGCCGCACTGCTTTGCCGCCTCATCAGCGATTTTCTGCCAGCGCGCCGCCTTTGCCGCCGCCTTCTTCGCGTCATAGCGCACGACGATGTGCTCTGTCACGATGGGGCACATGCATACGGCGCCCAATTCTGCCGCCTTTTGGACGATGAAGTCCATCTTCTCTCCCTTGAGAAGCGCCTGCACGAGAATAACCTCTCTGCCTGCTGTCTCCGCAGGCAGTACGCGCTGCATACGAAAGTGCACAGCATCACGAGTGAGTGCTGTGACCACCATCTCTGCCGCCTGTCCTTCTGCATCAACGACCGTGATCACATCACCGATTTGAGTGCGCATCACATGAGCGAGATGATGGGCGTCACCCCCCGTAATGACGATCTCCTCCGTTAATGTGCTGGAATAAAATACCTGTCTCATGCCTCTTCGAGATCCGCTGTACGGCGGATAATCATCGCCGCCCATTCCTTTTCACAGGTCATATCGAGCACGGTAAAGCCGTGCTCCTTCGCCGCCCTCTCTACATCGTCAATGCGGTCATCAATGATGCCCGAGGCGAGCAGGGCACCGCCTGGTGCCAGATACTGATCCAACTGGTCAAACAGACGGATGATGATATCCGCAATGATGTTCGCCGTGATCAGCTCTGCCGGCGGCATCCCCTGACATGCTGCGAGAAGATCGCTCTGCAGAGCGACAACGTTCGTGACATGATTTTGTTTGATGTTTTCCTCGGCAACGGAGACCGCAACGGGATCGTAGTCCATGGCGATCACCTCGCCCGCACCGAGTTTCGACGCCGCAATTGCCAGAATCCCTGACCCGCAGCCCACATCGCAGACGCGCATCCTGGAGCAGACAAGACGTTCAAGCCAGCGCAGACACATCGCCGTTGTCGCATGTGCCCCTGTCCCGAACGCCGCGCCAGGGTCGAGATCGATGACGATCTCATCGCCCGACGGCGTATACTCCTCCCATGTGGGGCGCACGACGATGCGCCGCCCAATCTTCTCTGTGTGGATATACACCTTCCACGTCTCCGCCCAGTCCTCATCCGCGACAAAGGCATGGGAAACTGTCCCCGCCCCGATCGGAGCATCGGCGCGGCGCAGCCCCTCAATGCGCTCCGTAAGGGTAAGGAGGCTGCTCTCGAGCCGCTCATCCTCAGGCAGATAGGCGCGCACCGTCACCGTCTCGGTATCCTCGACACGCGGCAGGTCGGTATAGTCCCACAAACCGGCGTCGATGTATTCATTGACGAGCGACGGATCATCGATCTCTGTCCCTGCAGCGCCCAGCTCCATCAGAATATTTCCGATCAGATCTGTCCCCTCATGCGTCGTCACAACGCTCACCTGCGCCCAGCGCATGACATCGCCTCCCATTGTTGCTCTGTCTTATCGTCCACGCGACAGCTACATTATACACGAACAACGAATGAAATGCGACTGATTTTTCCGGCTAAGCAGCCATCAAAAAAGGGGACTGTGCCCGAGATCACGCCCGTGCAGCATTCCCCTTTCCGGCGCAGCAGCTTATACCTCTGCCTGCCAAAGCCCATGCAGGTTGCAGTAGGCGAGCACCTTGACCGGCGCATCACCGTCCGCAAGGCGGAACGTAACGGTCGGTGCATCCACCGCCGTAAGGTCGATACGCTGCGCACCATGCTGCGTAACGAGCATGACCCAGTTGATGAGATGCTCCTCCGTCATCGGATGCGCCACCGAGCCGACGCTGACCGTCACCTCATGCTTTGCCGCATCGTAGGTCGGCACGGGAACATGCTTCTCCTGCGCCGCATCGACCGTGTTCGGCTTCAGTTCCTTCAGCGGATTGCCGCAGCAAGAAAGATCAAGTGCCTCGTCGTCGTAGACCTCAACAAGATGGGATTTTCCCGCGAGATAAAAAATTGACATAAATATCCTCCTAATAATTAATAATACACAGCAAAGTAATACGTGTGGAGTATCAGATGTCATAGATATGATCTATTTCATCTCTTACAAATAACAATTCTCCACAAAATAAAATTATCCTTCTTTATTCCAAAAAAATTTTTCAAAAATCATGTCCCATCGTCGCGGAAGAGGCAGAGCCCATCCTTTTCCTCCACGAGCTGCCAGCGCTCCGCGCCGAGTTCCTTGACCTTGCGTTGATACATAAAGTCACGTATGATGATGTACTTCGGGCGTGGATCGTCTCGTATCGCAGTGAGCTCCTCCGGCTGATTGACATCCGCCTCAAGTCCTGGGATATCCGTATAGAGCATCACCCCGGGACGCAGCTGCTTATCGATGTAGAGGACTCGCCCCTCTTCCTCTGCCGCAGCATGATACTGTGCCGCGTAGTCGCGCGCAACCTGCTTGACACTAAAGATCCCTTCGACGGCCGGCATCATAATGCCGAAGCCGATGACCATCGTCACCACCGCTGTAGCGACGTGCAGCCATGCCGCAAGGAGGAGGCGATGGGAGGCGGTGATGTGATAGATGATCGCCGCGCCGAGGAGGAGAGTCAGCGTTCCCAGCCAGAGCCCGCCCTCTGCAAGCTGCGGGAGGCTGTCTCCTGCGAGCAGCCAGCCAATCCCCGACACGAGAAAAAGCACGGCACTGCCGCCCGCCCATGCAAAATGTGTCTGCCGCCAGTCATCGAGCATCTGCGCGAGATTCCATCCGATGATCGTCGCAAGCGGCGGGACAAGAATGAGCATGTAGGAAACCTGCTTGGTCTGGGCGAACGAGAAGAAGATCAAGACAAAAATCCACCACACCTGGAAAAATGTCAGCAGCTCCGCTTCCTCACCGAAGCTGCGGCGATACGCATTCTTAACCGACTGGATGAGCAGACCCGTCCATGGAAAGAATCCGAGCAGGACAACAGGAATGTAGAAGTACCAGTGATCACGCACGGGATGCAGCGGATGCGCAAAGCGGCTGATGTTATGAAAGCCGATGAAATCATGAATAAACGGCATCCCGTGCACCGTATACATGTAGATATACCACGGCATACCGACAAGTGCGGCAAGCAGGACACCGCGCACGACGTGCATACGGAAAAGCCGCTCGAGCTGCCGCGTAAGAAGCAGATAAAAGAAAACAATAGCCCCCGGAAAAACGATACCAATGGGCCCCTTTGTCATAACCGCAAGTCCACAGCAGAAATACATCAGCCAATACTGCCGATGAATGAACGAGAAGAGCGCTGCCGTCATGAAGAAAAGCAGCGTCGTATCCGTCACGGATGCCTTGCCCATGTACATGAGAAAAACACTCGTCCCCGTAATCATGCCCGACCAAAACCCCGTGCGTGCACCGAAGAGCCGTGCCGACGCCAATGCGGTCAGCAGAACGGAACCAATCGCCATAAATGATGCGGGCAGACGCGCCGCGAGCTCGCTGAATCCGCCGAACATCTTGAGGGAAACCACAATCAGCCAATAAAAGATCGGCGGCTTATCATACCAAAACTCGTTGTAGATGCGTGGTGAGAGATAGTCGCCGAAGCGGATCATCTCCTTCGCCGTCTCCGCATAGACGGGCTCATCGGGATCGAGCAGCGCCAGTCCGCCGATACCGTAAAGGATCTGAAAGGAGACCACGGCGAGCAGAACAAGGTACACCGGCCACGCAAGATTTTTCTCGTCGTTCATGCAGATATATGCCCTCCATTACCTTCAATCTATCCTCTGCATTGTACCATAGAAATGAAGTTTTACAACAGATGCTCCGCACAGTCAATATCCGTGATAAGGACGTTGATAAAGCCGCCGCGAATTGCCCCGCGGACGGCATCCTTCTTCTGACTGCCCCCGGCCACACCAACGCGGCGCGGAATTTTTTTTAGAAGGTCCAGGGGGATGCCTGCCACACGCTCGTTAAAATCACGAAACGGTGTCGTATCGCCGTCTGCGTCAAAATAGCGCAGAGCAATATCCCCCACGGCGCCGCGCGCGGCAAATGCGGCAAGGATGGAACGGTCGACGTAGCCCGTGCGCAGGATGGTCGAGTGCTCCGTCGATGGAATTCCGATCCCCATGAGTACCAGATCAAGCCGTGGATAGAGACGCGTCACGTTACGGATGGTCTTTTCTTCCAGAAACCCCTCGAGCACTTCACGCCGCGAGAATACTGCCGGTGCGAAGAACTGCACACAGTTGCCGGCAAAGCGGTCGGCAAACTCCTGCGCAAGATAGTTTGAATGGATGTCAAGACGGCTCTCAGCGACACCGCCCACAAGCGGAACAAACGTCGCCCGAATGGGACTGCGAATGAAGTAGTCCGACCGCACGACATTCTGAATCGCGAGCCCCATCGTGATGCCGACCAGATAGCCGTCCATCAACACCCGCGAAAGGTACTCGAGCGTCGCGCTGCCGATCTCAGAGCTGATTGGGTACTGCCCGTCCGAGAGCGGACTGGATGGGACGACGACAACTTCCTGCAGATGATACTTTTTTTCTAGCATACGTTCGAGCTGTCCATAGGCAATATTGTCGGGGTTCTGAATCTCGATGCGGACAATGCCGCGCTCCCTGCCAATGGTGAGCATGCGCGAAACTGTCGGACGCGAAATGCCGAGCAGTTCACAGATCTCCTTCTGCCCCAGCCCATCCTGATAGTACAGGCTGCAGCATTTGAAGATGAGACGCACATCATCAACGATCTTTTTCATCACGAACCCCTTTCCGCCTGTGCAGCACCGCTCCATTGGCGATGCATTCTCACGTTTGCATCCTCTTTTGCATTTTCTATGAAAATGCAAAAGAGGAGCTGCCGCTGCTGCGGCAGCTCCTCTTGGAAGTGCACTCAGAAACACTCAGTGAATCTCAATCGTTGCGCCCATCTTGATATCTTCCTTCACGAGCGGAGCGTCGCCCTTCAGCATAATACAGCCGGGGCGCTCCGGTGTCTCGCCCCCCTTGAAGGAGAACGTGCAGTGTCCGAGCTCCCGCAGGGTGTGAAGTGCTTCGTCTCCAATTGCCGTGATGGTAAATGCCTTATCCCCTATGATCAACGTATCGCCAACGGCGGGATCCTCATTGTAGTTTGCAGGCGTGTGCAGCACGGAAAAATCTGCCAGCTCCGCGGGTGCATTGTTATTAAAAAGAATGATAAAGTTGGCATTCGGATCATCCAAAAAGAGGAGCGACTCCTCGCCAAAACTCGTGATTTCACAATAGAACTTCATGCTGCATACCCCTCTCATTTACCATGCCGCCCTCCGCGAGGCGAATCCCTTTACGTCCGTTTTTCCTCGCGGCGCTTCATATAGAGATAGATCTTCTCCGTGACAATGCCGCGGAGCAGGATAACGACGACACCAACGATAAAGTAACGGACAGCCAGATCACCAAGCGGCAAACCGAGTGTCGTAATGCCCGCTGCAATGCCCATGTAAACGAAGAGCTCGCCGCCGTTGGCATGGGGAAAGAGCCCCGTCACCGGATGCACGAAGCTGACTGCCGCATCATAGTAGGCGGGTTTATACTTCTGCTCGACGAAATTGCCGAACGTGTAGCACATCGGATTTCCGAGAAAGAGCACCGCAAGAACCGGAAGAACGGTATAGCGCGTGATGATGTTCTGCGTCGCACGCTGTGCAACGCCGTTGACACGCTCTTCGCCGATGAGCTTGATGAGGGAGTTGACCGCCGTCATCATGATGACGAGAAGCGGAATGATGCCCGTCACCCATGAAGTAAACGTCGCTGCCCCCGCACGGAAGAGATCCATAAAGCCGTTTGCCGCTGTTGCTATCAGTTCCATAATACTATATCCCTCCCGATTAGTAAAGACCGATGCTCGCCGCATAGGCGATCAGCACGGCGAGCGGCCCTGTAATAACGCGCGAGTAAAGGACGGCAGGCACACCAAGCTCGATGGTCTCCGGATCCGCCTCCCCGAGGCTGAGTCCGACAGGAACAAAGTCCGCACCAACCTGTGCATTGATCGCAAAGAGAGCAGGCAGAGCGTACTGCGGAGGAATGTTGCCCATCCCGATCTGTGCACCGAGCAGAGTCCCGACGACCTGTGCAATAACCGCGCCTGGCCCAAGAACAGGGGATATAAACGGAATCGCACAGATGAGCGAGATGATAAGCATCCCGGGCAGGGAACTCGCGAGCGGTGAGATATTGTTCGCAATGAAGTTGCCGAGTCCCGAAACACTGATGATGCCGAGGATCATAGAAACGAATGCCATGAATGGCAGAATGCTCTTGATCGTGATGTCAATCGTCTCACGCCCGGCGGCATAGAATTTATTGACAATGCCGCCAATGGCGATGCCGAGTCGCGTGACAAAGTTCTTTTCCCGCTCTGTCTGCATCGCAGCGATCTCTGCCTTTGCCTGTGCTTTGGTCTTCGGCGCATGCTCTGCCGCCGTTTCCTGTGCCTCTATCTCCGCGTCGTCCACATCGAGGATGCACGATAAATCGACGGCAGAAACATAGAGCTCCTTCGTGATAAACTGCGCCAGAGGTCCCGTCTTGCCGACGGGCAGGACATTCGCCGTCAAGATCCTCTTTTTCGGATAGACGCCGCATCGTGCCGTGCCGCCGCAGTCCACAACGGCGAGCAGGATCTCCTCATCCGGCACCCCCGTCGTAAACCCGTCAACTGCCGTGCAGCCCGTTACTTCAGCAATCTTTGCCGCAAGCGGATGGATACCGCCGCCCGTCACACTCACAACCTTGCAGCGTGTCTCCGTCGGGACGAGGATGAGAGGTCCGCCCCAGCCGCCCTTGCCAGCAACAATCTTCACCGATTTGTACATGCGTTTTCCTCCTCTGATTGTTGTCCATTCAGCCGTGCAATCAGCGCATCAAGTGCCTGAAGATGCCCCTTGTAGTGTGCACGCCGCCGTTCCGGCAGTGCTCCGTACTCCGCGCGCAGATCGTAGATCGTGCGCCCCGTGATCCCCTCCATCGGACGAAATCGGCTAAGGATGGTCATGCCCTGCATCATGCGCCCGTCCAGTATCTCCCCATCCGAGCGGCAGGCAATGACAACGATACTCGAAGGTCCAAGCCTGCGCCGACGTGAGCCGATGCCGACATTGCCGAGCTTATGCATCTCATGCACGGCACGCTTATACTCCTTCACCTGCAAATGCGTGCCGATCACCTGAATGACAAAGAGCAGGAAAAGGATACCGATAAGTGTCTCCGTCTGCAAGGAATTACACCCTTTCTTCCTTCCTTTTTTATCATTTGTAAGGAAGCACTGATAAATTCCATGCCATCATCTCGCCGCATCCCGCTCTATCAGTGTTTCCATAATTATAGCATTGGGTGATTTGTTTTACAATAATAGCTTGATTGAATTTTTGTAAATATGATATACTGCCTTTTTGATTCTTTGCATTTGTTCCTCTTTCACAAAAAGCCGCCGTACTTCAAAGATATACAGCAGGCTTGCTGAGCTCCTCCATGAATTTCTTCATTCATTTCGAAATAAGATCAATATAATGGGTCAGCACTTTTCGCATCCCTTCATCCACGGCCTTCTGCGTCTCGATCAGAGAGTCCGTCTGCAGGATGCGGAGCTCTTCCATCGCGCCCGTAAGGAAGTCTGTGTAAATGTTCAATTTCGTAATTCCATCATACACGGCACGGCGCAGGTTCTCATCGCCTGTACCGGAGCCTCCGTGCAGAACAAGCGGCACAGCGACAGCAGCAGAAAGTTCCCGCAGTCGCGTAAAGTTCAGCTCCGGCATACGGTTGCTCTTATAGACGCCATGCGACGTTCCGATCGATACGGCGAGTGAATCGACGCCCGTCGCGGCAGCAAATGTCTGCGCCTCCTTCACGGTCGTATACACACTGTCAGAAAAGGCTCCCTCGACGCCCTCAGACGCACCGCCGACATGCCCGATCTCCGCTTCGACGCTCACCCCCTTTGCATGTGCATAGGCGACGACCTCCTTCGTGCGGCGGATATTCTCCTCCATTGTCTCCATCGAGGCATCGAGCATGACGGATGTAAATCCAAGATCGATAGCACGCCGTAGGAAATCAAAATCCTGCCCGTGATCGAGATGCAGGACAATCGGCGTATCCACTTTCTCCGCCCAGAACTTCCCCACGAGAGCTGCCTCCTCGAGGGAGATCAGTCCCTCATGTCCCTGGGCAAAGGAGAGCATAATCGGCCTTTTTTTTGCATCTGCCGTTTGAACGAATGTACGGCACATGTTGAGCGTGAGAAAGTCCGGCGCAACAATGCCGTAATGCCCCGCTTTTGCCGCATCCAATACAGATTTTCCATCGACCAGCATGGGGATCCCTCCATTTCTAAGAACACCATCTAGGTACTGCTGCTCAATGATATTCTCATCATCCATTATGATAGAAAAGAAGTCTAAATTTGTCAAATCGTTAATTTATTCGCAGATGTATGCGGTGCTTGTGAGGGCAGGGGGAAAAGACACATAGCGCGCACACTTTTTTCCTTTGCCAATAGGGTGCAATTACTTATTCGTTTGTCAACAGAAATCCGCTTGAAGCAGCGTTTCCCCTATGGTAACATTATTTTATGCAGCAGAAATTATGATTTATAGGAGATCCTCATGCAGACTCATCCCGCTCCGTTTCTCGTCGTCAATCCAAAGTCCTACCTCTATGGCGCATCGTCTCTTGCCCTCGCAAAAACTGCTGATGCTGCGGCGAAACGAACCGGGCTGACGATCTACTTTACCTGCCCATTCTCCGACATCCGATTGATCCGTGAGAACACTGATGCCATCGTCGTCACGGCACAGGCAATGGACAGCCTTCAGCCTGGACGCGGCATGGGGCA
This sequence comes from Centipeda flueggei ATCC 43531, assembly GCF_000160695.1. Lineage (GTDB taxonomy): Bacteria > Bacillota > Negativicutes > Selenomonadales > Selenomonadaceae > Centipeda > Centipeda flueggei. The sequence continues at coordinate 710,835 of NZ_GG694006.1, forward strand.
TTTGCTCCCCGAGGCGCTCTATGACGCAGGGGCACGCGCAGCTTTTCTCAACCATGCAGAGCATCCCATGACCATTGCCGAGCTGTCAAAGACGATCACACGGGCACACGAGATCGGCATCACGACCATCGCCTGTGCGGATTCCCTCGCCGAGGGGCGTGCCATCGCCGCATTTGCTCCCGATATTCTTCTCTGTGAGCCGACCGATCTCATCGGTACAGGGAGGACCGCAGACGACAGCTATACGACCTCCATCGTCGCGGAGATCCGCGCCATCAACCCCGCTATTGGCATTATGATTGCGTCAGGCATCACCACAGCAGACGACGTCTACCGTGTCGTGCATCTCGGTGCAGACGGCAGCGGTGCAACAAGCGGCATTCTAAACGCCCCTGACCCCGCCGTGCGCATTGCGGAGATGGCAGATGCTGTCCTGCGCGGTGTATCGGAGCGCCGTGGATCAGGAGAAATGATATGAGTGTTTTTAAGAAAAAGCTGTCCCTCACGTCACACGGAGGAACGCCGACCTTTATCAATATCACGGAGGAGCTGCGTGCAGCAATCTGTGAGAGCGGCATCCGCGAGGGGATCGCAACGGTGATCTCGCCGCATACGACCTGCGCCGTATTCTTCGAAGAGTTCGTTCACGATGTAGATGCGGACGGTAATGAATTCCTGCAAAACGATCTGGACAACGCCCTCCAAAAGATCATCCCGAACCAGACCGGAGGGAACCAATACCGGTACCCCGGCGAGGAGCACTATCGCGCCGTTGAGAGCTGGCCGGATGCCGAGGCATACCTGCCGGGCGGTGACCGCACCGCTCTCTGGAACTGCGACGCCCATCTCAAGGCGACTCTCATCGGCTCATCGGAGACATTCGAGGTGACGGACGGCAAACTTGGTGTTGGCATGACCGGCTACTGTTACTTTGTCGACTTCGACCGCACCCGACCGCGCACACGCAAATGTGCGATTGTCGTAATGGGAGAGTAAAGAAGATTCCATCCGCGCTGCAAGAACATCACCTGCAGCACGAATTTTTCCGCCGAAGGGCGGGCAAAAAGATGCGTCAAGAGGCCGCACGCTGAATGGATCAGAATTCCCCTAACCACAAAAAGAATCCCCAAGGAAGCTTCCTTCCTGGACTGCCCCCCAGCATAGAGGACAAGCAAGAAAATCCCTCCTGTTGCAGAATAAAAACTACAGCAGGAGGGATTTGTCATAACTGGGAAGTATATGAAAACAGAGATGTTGTGGAATGAAATCTTTCGTCTGAAAGAACGCGGAGTGTCTGAATCGCAGGACGCTCGCCTCGAGGAAGGAATTACAGGAGGCTGCGGCACAGTATGTCCAGTTTTACAACGGCGAACGTATCCAGTGAAAACGCGGTCTTACTCCATATGAGATACAGAGTAAGACCGCACAGGGCATAAAATCCTACAACAGGATGTTTATCTTCTTGTCTGCTCATCGGGGAACTGCCCCGTGTATTGCGGAGCATTGTGTCTCGAAACGCAGTTCTCTTACTTCAGCGCATACCCGTTGCTGTACATCTTGTCCTGCTCTTTACGCACCTGATAAAGCTGCGTGGAGGTATCGAGATCGACCATATCGAGCGTGAGGAGCGTCCCCTTCTTGACATCACATTTCATGCGCGTGTTCTTGTTGACGAGAGCATAAACAACATAACCGTTCTTATATGTCTCCTCGGCCGTTGCAATCGATCCGTAGGTCGTATAGCCACCGATGCCGTCGATGGTCTCACCGGCCTTGAGATCGCGCTTTGCAACGGCGATACATTCGCTGACAGGGCCGTCAAGCGGAATGATGGTCGGCTCGCCGTCAATGACAATCTTTGCGACAGTGAGCGGTGTCTCGAGATTACAGAGATGGTAGGGACGATAGAGCGTCCAGAGGGGGCCCGGTCCCATGCTGTGATAGCCCATCTGATAGGCGATCTCCTCGTTCTCCGTGGTAACGGTGACGAAGACACCGGGCGCGATGCCGTTAACGTACTCCACAACGCCATGCTTATTGAGAATGCCGCCATCCTTCTTCAGCTTGAAGATCTGGTTGAGGTCTGCGCAGCGATCCTTCGGGGATGCTGAGGGCCCATGCCCGCCGATTACATCGGGGATGAGACCAGTCGCGTTCGACATCGCAGTCATCTCGACCATCGTCTTTGTGCCATCCTTGAACGAAGTGAGCATGCGCGGGCTCATCTTGCGGCGCGTCGCTTCTTCAAGAACGGTATCGGGGTTGCAGTCATAGTCGAGTTTGTTGTTCTTGCCCTTGCCCATGACCTTGACCTCCATGCCCATCGCACGGGCAAAGGAGTAAAGTTCCATGACAGCACCAGGCTCATCGCCTGCCGAGCCTGTGTAGATGACGCCATTCTTATCGCCGAGCTTCTTGAGATAGCTGCCGATGACGACATCTGTCTCCACGTCCATCATGACAACATGTTTCTTATTGTTCATCGCGTCGATCGCGATCTTAACGCCGACCTCCGGCACACCTGTCACGTCGATCGCGACCTCGACGAGGTTCGCCTGTGAAATAAAATCCGAGTTCTCCGTCGCGACGTATTTTCCCTGCTCCATATAGCGGTTCGCCTCTTCGAGGGTTTTTGCTACAGCGATGTCCTCATCGCTGATACCCGCATAGTGAAAGGCGTTGATGACGTTTTCGAATTTGATATCCGAGACAATTGCGGGCATGATCCCCTTCATGAGCGCCATCTGTGTGACCATGCCGCGCCCCATCTGACCTGCACCGACGATGCCGGCACGAATAATCTTGCCCTCTTCCTCGCGCTTTGCGAGCTTCTTGTCCATATTCAGCATGCGAAACTCCTTTCGCCCACCTGTCGGTGGAATAATACATCTCTGCTCTGAACTTAGTATAGCACCGCATTTCCATTCATACAATATCATCTTAGCTGAATTTGTGTAAACATTACAGCAAAAAAGAGGTATGTTTCCATCTGTAAAGAAACATACCTCTGCGCAGTTGACTTACTTCTGCAATCCGTCGTTCTGCGCAATCACATCGAGGAAGATGAGCGGCTCATCCTTCTCGTTGCGAAGTGCATGGGATTGTCCGGCACGCGCAATGGTAATATCGCCCGCATGGACAACGGTATCGTTGCCGTCGCCATCTGTGAAGATCCCCTCGCCCGAGATAATGATGTACGCATCCTCATTCACGCCGTGCTTATGCAGACCGATCGACGATCCCTTTTCAAGGCGCATCCAGCCGATCTCCTTGATCGCCTGTTCCGGCTTTGCCATGTCGCGCGTGAATGAGAACAATCCGTGAAGTGTTCCCTTACCGCCTGCAACATCCTGCTTGTCGAGGACGATGAGTTCATCCTTCTGGAAGCACTGCTGCACAGTGCGGTCCTGTGCCTCCTCTGCAAATGCCGTTGCACTGAGCATCAGACAGCTGAGTGCCATTGCCGCTGCGATTTTCTTCATCTTCATCACAATCCCACCCTTAAACAGAAAAGAACGATGCGGAAAGCAAAAAGGATAAACTCCCTTATGAAGATTCACAAGGGAGTTCACTCTTTATTGGTTCAGTCTGGCAGATGCCTTACATCATGCCGCCCATGCCGCCCATTCCGGGAGCACCGGCAGGAGCCGGGGCCTCAGGCTCGGGCTTATCCGTGACGAGCGTCTCGGTGGTGAGCACCATTGCCGCAATGGACGCCGCATTCTGCAGGGCAGAGCGCGTGACCTTCGCCGGGTCGACAATGCCTGCGCCGATCATGTCGACGTAGGTGTTCTCGAGTGCATTGAAACCAACGCCGTCGCCCGCCTTCTTTACGCTGTCGACAACGACTGAGCCCTCAAGACCTGCGTTTTCAGCGATCTGACGTACTGGTTCCTCGATCGCACGGCGTACGATCTCAACACCAACCTTGACGTCACCCTCAGCATTCAGCTTGTCGAGCGCCGGGAGGATATCGATGAACGTTGTGCCGCCGCCGGCAACGATGCCTTCCTCGACTGCCGCACGCGTTGCATTGAGTGCATCCTCAACGCGATACTTCTTGTCCTTCATCTCGACTTCTGTCGCTGCGCCGATCTCGACCACAGCAACACCGCCCGCGAGTTTCGCAAGGCGCTCCTGCAGCTTCTCACGATCGAAGTCGGACGTAGTCTCTGCGATCTGCTTCTTCAGCTGAGCTACGCGTGCGGAGATCTGTGCCTTGTCGCCCGCCCCGTCAACAATCGTCGTCTCCTCCTTCGAGGAACGAACTTGGCGTGCACGGCCGAGATCTTCGAGCGTCACGCTGTCCAGCTTGCGGCCGACCTCTTCACTGATGACCGTGCCGCCCGTGAGGATAGCGATGTCCTCAAGCATTGCCTTGCGGCGGTCACCAAAGCCCGGAGCCTTCACGGCAAGAGCCTTGAACGTGCCGCGCAGCTTGTTGACAACAATGGTTGCAAGAGCCTCGCCGTCGAGATCCTCAGCGATAATGACGATCTGTTTGCCCTGCTTTACGACCTGCTCCAGAACGGGCAGGATGTCAGCGACTGCGGAGATCTTACGGTCCGTGATGAGCACATAGGGATCATCCATGACGGCTTCCATCTTGTCGGTATCTGTCACCATGTACGGGGAGATATAGCCGCGGTCGAACTGCATGCCTTCAACAACGGAGAGATTCGTGTCCATCGTCTTGGACTCTTCAACTGTGATAACGCCGTCCTTGCCGACCTTCTCCATCGCCTCAGCAATGAGCTCGCCAACCTCGGAATCAGCGGAGGAAATCGAAGCAACCTGTGCAATCTTTGCCTTCGTTTCGACCTTTTGTGCCTTGTTCTTAATTTCCTCGACCAACGTCTTGACCGCCATATCGATGCCCTTCTTGACGATCATCGGGTTGGCGCCCGCAACGACGTTGCGCATGCCTTCCCGAATCATCGCCTGAGCAAGAAGCGTTGCCGTTGTCGTACCATCGCCGGCGATATCGTTCGTCTTCGTCGCGACTTCCTTCACGAGCTGCGCGCCCATGTTCTCGAACGGATCCTCGAGCTCGATGTCACGCGCGATCGTCACACCGTCATTCGTGATCGTCGGTGCGCCGTACTTCTTATCGAGAACGACGTTGCGCCCCTTCGGACCAAGCGTTACCTTTACAGCATTTGCCAGTGCATCGACACCGCGACCAAGTGCGCGGCGCGCCTCTTCGTCAAACAGAATCTGCTTTGCCATTTATATTGCCTCCAAATATCATCTATTAAAGGATTGCCAGGATATCGCTCTCACGAACGATGAGGTAATCCTTATCATCAACCTTAATCTCAGAGCCAGAATACTTCGAGAAGACAACGTTGTCGCCCGCCTTGACTTCAAGGCCTGCACGCTGACCATTGTCGAGGAGCTTGCCCGCACCGACGGCAACGACCTTGCCCTTTTGCGGCTTCTCTTTCGCTGTGTCGGGGAGCACAATGCCGCTCGCCGTCGTAACATCGCTCTCTGCGACTTCAATGACAACACGTTCGCCCAATGGCTTAATCATGGTATCTTTCCTCCTGCTTCATCCAAAATCTTTTGTGTTAGCACTCTCATTCACCGAGTGCTAACTCACGATGTTTATAGTAAATGTTTTAAGTCAAAAAGTCAATAGTTTTTTTTGAAAAAAGTCAAAAAAACAATTTCGTAAAAATAACCGTGCGGCTTCAATCAAATGAAAACACACAGCAGTTTGGCGCCAACAGCCCTGCCGTCCTTGTTGCAAACACTTTGCTGTGCAGGTGGCCGGGCACCTGTCTGCCGAATGTCTGCAGATTCCTAAACGGGCTTTGCTTGAACAACGCAATGGGCAGAGGCAGAACGTATTCTCTCTCCGCTTGTCCCATTAAGTTTTGCTCTAAGGAATTGTCAACGAGAACCAGACGAGAAAGCTGCATCAAGATAGGGGTTGAACGGGTCCGTACGTTCCTTGCATCTTCTTTACTGGAACTGGCCCGCGCGAGAGTGCAATCGCCCCCGTACGCGCAATTTCGATGATGCCGTAGTCCGAAAGCAGCTCGGAAAGTGCGTCAATCTTCTTCGCGTCACCCGTCAGCTCCACGACGACATTCTCTGCACCGACATCGACGATGCGTGCACGGAAGATATTCACCACATCAATGATCTCTGCGCGGTTCTCCTTCGTTGCGTGCACCTTGATGAGCACAAGTTCGCGCGTGATGGATTCGAACTGTGTGAGGTTGACGATCTTCACCACATCGATGAGCTTGGAGAGCTGTGTCACAACCTGACGCAATTCGTTCTCCGAGGCAACGGATACGACGATATTGATGCGGGTGACGGAAGTCTCCTCCGTATAGCCCGCGGAAATGCTCTCGATGTTGAAGGCACGGCGGCTGATGAGTCCCGCGATATGCGTCAGAACGCCCGGCTTGTTGTCGACAAGGACGGCAAGTAAGTATTTATCCATCTTATCTTCCTCCCAGCACCATCTGGTCGAGACGTTTTCCGCCAGGTACCATCGGCACAACATCCGCCTCCTCGGGGACGATGACATCGATGAGACGCGCGCCCTTTTCACGCAGCACATGGGGAAGAACGCGTTCCAGTTCCTCACTCGTCTCAATGCGGCACCCGTCTACCCCCATCGCCGCAGCAAGCCGGACAAAGTCCGTCTTGCCCTTCAGCTCCGAAGCGGAGTAGTGGTGACTGTAAAAGAGCCGCTGCCACTGCCCGACCATGCCGAGGATGGAGTTGTGTACGATGACGACCTTCACATCGATGTCGTTGTCCGCCATCGTCGCAAACTCCTGACAGTTCATCATGATGCTGCCGTCGCCAGTAATCAGCACAACCTCCTTGTCAGGGCGGGCAAGCTTCGCCCCGATTGCCGCAGGAAGCCCATACCCCATCGTGCCAAGTCCGCCTGATGTGAGGAAGCGGCGCGGCTCCGTACAGCCAAAGAACTGTGCCGCCCACATCTGATGCTGTCCCACATCCGTGACGCAGATGGCATCCGCGCCGACGATCTCGCGCACGCGGTGCAGCAGCGCTTCCGGGCGGATCTCCGCGCTCTCCTTCCATCCGAGCGGATGCTTTTTCTCCATTGTGAGCACCGTCTCACGCCAAGGGGTCACGCGTGACCGCAGGTCCGCCGCGGAAGAGCGCACAGCCTCCAAGAATGCGGGCAGGCTCTCACGCAGATCACCGAGAACGGGGATATCCGTGCGGACATTTTTATTGAACTCTGCCGGATCTATGTCAAAGTGTACGATGCGTGCTTTCGGCGCGAACTCCGCCGCCGTACCCGTCACACGATCACTGAAGCGCGTCCCGACAGCGAGCAGAAGATCGCACTCCTGGATTGCCATATTGGAGGCGTAGGTGCCGTGCATCCCCGCCATGCCCGTATACCCCTCTGTCCCGGCAGAGACGCCGCCGAGCCCCATCAAGGTGGATACAACAGGCATTCCCGTCAACGTAAGCAGTTCACGCACATACGCCGCCGTATCCGACAAGATAACGCCGCCGCCGACAAAGAGCAGCGGGCGCTCTGCTGTACGGAGTGCATCTGCAGCACGGCCAACAGCATCCGTATCCAGAAGAACACTGCCGCTGTATCCGCGCAGTGCAGCAGCAGCAGGAGCAGCAAAATCGATGGATGCATCAAATACATCCTTTGCCACATCGATGACAACAACACCGGGACGCCCCGTCCGTGCGATATAAAAGGCTTCCTTTATCACGCGCGGAAGATCGTTCACATCCTTGACGAGATAGTTATGCTTCGTAATTGGTGTTGTGACGCCGACGATATCCGCCTCCTGAAAGGAATCCTTACCAATATACGGATTGGCAACCTGTCCTGTGATGCAGACCATCGGAACAGAGTCCATATTCGCTGTGGCAATCCCCGTCACGAGATTCGTCGCGCCTGGACCCGAAGTCGCAAAAACGACGCCAACCTTGCCCGATGCACGTGCGTAGCCATCCGCCGCATGTGCTGCGCCCTGCTCATGACGCGCGAGGATGTGCGGAAACTGCATTTTATATACTTCATCGTACAGCGTGAGGACGGCACCGCCGGGATAGCCAAAGACAACCTCAACGCCTTCCTGCCGAAGGCTCACCAAAAGAGCCCGTGCTCCATTCATCACCAATCGAATTCCTCCTTTATATAGCGTGCATTATAGAGCATTCCCGCCCATTTGACAAGGAACGTGCTCACCGATGCTCCCCGGCCAGTGCTATCGCATAGACCCGCCTTGCCCCGCCATGGTGCAGAACGCGTGCACACTCCGTGAGTGTCGCCCCCGTCGTCATAATGTCGTCAACAAGCAGGATGTCTTTCCCCTGCACATCGGCATCTGCCGCGAGAGCAAATGCACCGCGCAGCTCCTGCCGCCGCTCCATGCGTGTCATCTCATAGAGCGGAGCGGTCTCACGCGTACGGACAAGGACAGATACAAAAGGGATTCCATGCGCGGCGAACCACGCAGAAAAAAGCTCCTCAGTCTGATTAAAGCCGCGCTCTTTCTTCCGTTCCTGTGCGAGTGGAACGGGCACGGCAAGAAGCGGCGACGGAAGATCGGACAGCACGCCCTCTCCCTCCGTGAGAATCGTACGCAGCACGGTGAGCGCCGATCTTTTTTTGCGGTATTTCAGTGCACGCAGAAGATCACGAACGCCCTCACGGTAATGTGCCAGCACCCAAGTGCCCGCGAGCTGTTCCGCCGCCATGCCCCCACCGATGATGCGGCGCACGCCGATAAGACGCTGCGCACAGGAAGTGCAGAAACCACACCGCTCCACATAGGCATGGCAGGACGGACAGTGCGGCGGAAATAAAAAATCCAGAAAAACGGAAAACAACGCATCTCCTCCATTACGACACAAGTACCGCATTTGTATCTGCGAGCTGTGCCATGATTCAGACGCTTTTGGATAAAAAATCTATTGCATTCCCACTCTGTTTATGATATGATAAATGCAGAAAGAGATATATCTCCTAACGACATAAATGGAAGAAAGGAGAATGTCTATTGACACAAATCCTTCGGTGCGGCGGCATTATCTCCTGACCGGGATGCATCTTTGAAGACGGAACGGAGCCTGCGTTTGTAGGTGCTCCATTGGCATCGTGTCATGAGTGCCGACCAAACCTGTCGTCCCTGAGAACAAAACGGACGACTTCGCGTTACTGTACGATTCGTTCTTTCGAAAACCACGCGCGCAACTTGGATGATACAGAGATCTCCAAAACGGTTTCAGCTGAACGTACAATATGCGGCTGTACAGATACATGCGGTTTCTCTGTACGGCAAAGGTGAACACAACTAAATAAGGATGTAGAAACATATTTATGGTATCTGCTGAGTAAAACCGGCAGCTTGCTCGAAACAGAGCGGCTGTCGGTTTTCTGTCGCCTGATCTATGCATGGGTATGTATATGAGCATTCTGCCCTATACATAGACGATATCCCCACCGCTTGCCTTGCGCAGTCGATTCATGATCGCAAGTCCGAGGCCAACTGCCCCTGTTCCCTCAGCAAGAAGAGAAGTGGCCGCCGTATCATCGAAATGACGGAGTGCATCGTAGAGGCAGGAAGCGAAAGCACTGTGATTGCCTCGCGCGCCGCAATGATAGGTGTACACTGCAGGGATGAGTCCCTTGAGTGCCGTAATGGTCTCATTGCTTGCGATCAGTGCGGGCCGCTCCCCTGCTGCCGTGCGGCGCAGGATCTCCTCCCGCAGTGCTCCTGTGACATCGGATCCCGTTCCTGCAAAGACTGTGAGCGGCACGCGCGGCGCATAGTGCGTATACTTCATACCAGGGGCACGCGGCGCGGCGTTCTCCGAGGAGAGTGCCGTATCCATCCGCACCTCGATGTGCGGAAACTCCGCCGCAATCATTTCGTACGTCACCGCACCGGGGCGCAGAATCGTAACACGCCCTTCCTCCGTGCAGTCAACGATGGTGGACTCTACGCCAAAACTGCAGCTTCCGCCGTCGAGGATAAGCGGGATACGCCCAGCCATGTCCGCATAAACCATCGCCGCCGCCGTCGGGCTCGGCCGCCCCGATGTGTTCGCGGAGGGCGCGGCGATCGGTACACCGGCCGCACGGATGAATCGCCGTGCGATATCATGGGCGGGACAACGCACCCCCACCGTCGACAGTCCGCCCGTGACCAGCGGCGGAACATGCACGGCTTTCGGTACAACCACGGTGATGGGTCCCGGGGCAAATGCAGTGAGCAAATGCGCCGCCGTGGACGGCACCGCCTCTGCCGTCTCATTCAGCATGGAGAGATCGGCAATATGGAGAATGAGCGGATTATCGGAGGGCCGCCCCTTTGCCTCATAGATTCGGGCACACGCCGCCGCATCGAGTCCATTCGCGCCCAATCCATAGACGGTCTCTGTGGGGAACGCGACAAGCTGTCCATCGCGAATCAGCGCTGCGGCGCGCGCAATGTCTTTCTCCAATACAGGAGAACAAACTTCCGTCTCCATTTTTCTCCTTCCTCTTACCCCGCCTCACCGATCACCACACGCTCAATCCCCGCCAAATCGCGCCGCATCGCTGTCCGCACGATGCGTGGATGCGCTGCCATAAGCGATGCAACATCTGCCGCCTCATGAATGCCCACCTCGACGGCAATGATGCCGCCCTCCTTCAAGAGATCAGGTGCATCCGCCATGAGCTGCCGATAAACGCTGAGCCCATCCGCTCCGCCGTCAAGGGCAAGATGCGGCTCATGGCTGCGCACCTCCTCCATCAATGTATCCACCTCCGCCGTTGGAATATACGGCGGATTCGAAAGGATCATATCATAACTCCGCCCAAGGAGCGGTACAGCGAGGTCACCAATCAGTATCTCGATGCGGCTCATCAGGCCGAGTGCCATTGCGTTCTCCGCAGTGACGGCAGCCGCCTCAGGCGAAATGTCCACGGCATCCGCACGCGTCCCCTCTGTATAGTTCAGAACAGAGAGTGCAATCGCGCCCGTTCCCGTGCCGATATCAGCAAAACGCAGCTCCTCCATCCCTGCCGACGCACGCGCACGCAGGGTATCCACGGCGAACTGCGCCAGAATCTCCGTATCGGGACGTGGGATGAGCGTATCGCGCGTAACGCGGAAGGGCAGCCCCATGAACTCCCGTCTGCCCAGTATGTAGGCAATCGGCACGTGCCTCCCGCGCTCCTTCACATAGCCGCGAAACGCCGCCAGTTCCGCCGGCTCGAGCGGCTCGTCAAAATGCACGTAGAGATACATGCGATCCCGATGAAGAGCTTCGGCAAGCAAAACCTCTGCATCAAGGCGCGGTGTATCAATGCCGCCCATACGAAAAAAATCCGTCGTCCACGCAAGCAGATCCTGTATTGTCCATACACGCTCCGCCATCAGTGTACCTGTTTTAGGCGCTGTGCCTGATCTGCCGTAATCAGCCCTGCCAGCAGCTCATCCAGCTCGCCGTCCATCACCGCATCAATTTTATAGAGCGTCAGCCCGATGCGGTGGTCGGTCACGCGCCCCTGCGGGAAATTGTAGGTACGGATGCGTTCGCTGCGGTCGCCCGAGCCCACCTGACTGCGGCGGTCTGCGGCAACGGCATCCGCCTGCTCCTGCTGTGCGCGGTCATAGAGACGCGCCCGCAGCACCTTCATTGCCTTCTCACGATTTTTCAGCTGGGATTTCTCGTCCTGGCACTGGACGACGATGCCTGTTGGGATATGCGTGATACGGATCGCCGTCTCCGTACGGTTGACGTACTGCCCGCCCGCCCCCGACGCACAGTAGGTGTCAATGCGCAGATCATTCGGATCAATCGTCACCTCGACCTCCTCTGCCTCAGGCAGGACAGCGACCGTCACCGCCGAGGTGTGGATGCGTCCGCCGGACTCCGTGACGGGAATGCGCTGGACGCGATGCGTTCCGCTTTCATATTTGAGCTTGCTGTATGCAGCAGTACCGCTGACGAGAAAAGTGATCTCCTTGAATCCGCCGATCTCCGTTGGATTGCTGCTGAGCACCTCCGTCCGCCAGCCTTGCCGCTCGGCATAACGCACATACATGCGAAAGAGGCTTGCCGCAAAAAGAGCTGCTTCTTCACCGCCCACACCGCCGCGAATTTCAACGATGACATTTTTTTCGTCGTTCGGGTCACGCGGCAGGAGGAGAATCGGCAGCTCGGCAGCGAGGCGGTCGCGCTCCGCCTCCGCCGCCGCGATTTCCTCCGTGAGCATCGCCTTCATCTCGGCATCTGCCTCGGAGAGCATCTCCTTATCCTCATCAATGATGGCAAGCGCCCGTCGATAGGCTTGGTACGCCTCGACAATCGGCGTGAGTGCTGCGTGCTCGCGCGTATAACGCTGCCACGCTTCCATATCCGCCATCACGGACGGATCGCTCAGCAGGGTCTCGAGCTCACGGTATTTATCTGCCACTGCGGCAAGTTTGCTTAACACGTTGTCTCCTCACTTTGATTCCGGTAATTTCCGCTGCCCGCCGGAATATCCTCCTCCGGCAGTACCGCCTTCAACGACTCGATTGCCACCTCGATCATCTCATCAGCAGGCGGTCGTGTCGTCAGATACTGCAGCCAGAGTCCCGGCGTGATGAGCGTATGCACGATGCGGCTCTCACTGCGCCCCGCAAAGCGGATGATCTCGTAGGAGACCCCCGCAACAACAGGCAGGATCGCGAGACGGCTCAGAATACGCAGCCAGAGATCGGGCCACCCGAAGAAGACGTGAAAAACGATGGCAACCACCATGACGATGAGCAGAAAGTTTGTTCCGCAGCGCGGATGCAGACGCGGAAATTTCTGCACGTTCTCCACGGTCAGTGCCTCTCCTGCCTCGTAGCAATGGATCGTCTTGTGCTCCGCACCGTGGTATTGGAACACGCGGCGAATGCCGCCCATAAAGGAAATCCCCCAGATATAGAGGAGGAACACCAGAAGGCGGATACCTCCCTCAATGAGGTTGAATACGATGGGATCATCCGTGTACGCCGCCGCAAGATGCGCCGCGCCGGTCGGAATCACGATGAAAAGGAGGCTCGCAAGGACGAGGGCAAAGAGGATCGTCATCGCGATTTCCTTCTTCGTCATCTGCTCGTTCTCCTCTCCAGCCGCCTGTGCTGAAAAGGAGAGCGCACGCATTCCGATGATGAGCGACTCCACCATGATGACCGAACCGCGCACGAGCGGCAGGTTGAGGATGGGATAACGGTCGCGGATAGAGGAAACGGTACGCGTCTCGACATCGATGTCACCGCTTGGCAGGCGCACGGCGGTCGCTGTCTTTGATGCATTGCGCATCATTACCCCCTCAATGACCGCCTGACCCCCGACGGCAAGATCTGTCATTTTCTTTGGCATAGTTTTCCTTTATCGAAAATTTTCATATATCAAAAAAGACGACTGCACGATCTCTCGCACAATCGTCCCTCCCTGTTTTCGTGCACGAGGAATCACCGGAGTATTTCGCGATGATTCCTTAACAGGCAAGGCGCAATGCACCCTACCGCCGTCACTATTTCTTTGCGTAGCGTTTCTGGAACTTCTCGATGCGCCCGCCCGCCTGGACGTCACGCTGACGTCCCGTGAAGAACGGATGGCACTTGGAGCAGACATCGATACGCAGATCCTTCTTCGTCGAGCCGGTCTTGAACGTATTGCCGCAGCCGCACGTCACCGTCGCCTCGAAGTACTCGGGATGAATACCTTCCTTCATGTTGATACACCTCGTTTCTTTTGCCGGATACAAGCACCCTTGTGTGCGCTTGGTTGAACTCGGCTGTCTCGCCGAGAACGAGTCATGGAAACAAACGCCCTGCGTTCATTACCGCGCAAGTATAGCATAAAATATCGATGCGCGCAAGGGCTACTCCAACTTACTGTGGATGATGCGTGCCAAACGTGTACCGAAGAAGAAATTCCAAATCCACTTGACTGAGACGGTAAAGTCCGCATACCTCCCCGCAAGTCGGATGAGATGAACGAGCATCCACGCAAACCATGCAAAGAATCCGCTTGCTTTGATATTAAAGCCGAGCACGGGCATCGGGCCGTTCATGACCGCCTCGCCCCTGCCGATCGTCGCCATTGCGCCGAGATCGTGATAGACAAACTTGCCGAGCTGGTCCGGCGTTTTTCCCGCGATAAGCGCCATGATGTTCGTCTTGACCTGCATTGCTTCCTGTGTCGCCACGGGCGCGACCGTGGGGAGAGGACGCTCCGTCCCATGCTGGAAGTTTGCACAGTCACCGATCGCAAAGACGCAGTCACTGCCCTTCACGAGGAGGTTCTCCTCAACGATGACGCGTCCCGCACGATCAACCTCACCGCCGCAGTCCTTGATGAAGTCCTGCGCACGCACACCTGCTGCCCAGATCACCGTCTTGGTTGGGATGATCTCTCCGTCCTTAAGGACGAGGTCATTGCCGTCGTATGCCGTTACCGCCGTGTTAAGGCGGACATCAACGCCCTTTTTGCGCAGAACGTCGATCGTATGCTGCTGCAGATCGGGCGGCACCATCGGCAGGACGGAGCCCATCGCCTCAAGCAGAGTAACGTGCACCTCGGAGAAATCGATGGTATGGAACTCCTTCTTGAATACATCGATGAGTTCCACGATCGCGCCTGCCATCTCAATGCCCGTCGCACCGCCGCCGACAATGACAAAGTTGAGGTGACGAAGGCGCTCTTCTGTATGGGATGGATCCGTCTTCTTCGAGGCGCGCTCGAACTCATGCACAATATGTCCGCGCAGGGCAATCGCCTCCTGCAGCGTCTTCATCCCATAAGAGTTGCGTGCGACACTCTCGTTTCCGAAAAAGTTCGTCGTGCCGCCCGCTGCAAGGACGAGGTAATCGTAGGAGATCTCGCCGTGATCCGTCAGCAGCACGCGCCGCCCCTGATCGACCCCCGTCGCCTTTGCCATAAAGAAATTAACATTGTTGTTGTTCCGGAAAAACGCACGCGTCGGATAGGCAATCTCAGATGCAGAGAGCACTGCCGTACTCACCTGATAGAGGAGCGGCTGAAAGAGATGGTAATTGTGGCGGTCAACCAGTGTAATTTGTACATTCTCCTTGGCGAGTTCCTTGGCAAGATGAACTCCTCCAAAACCGGCACCAACGATGACGACGTGTTTCTGATCCGCCATGATAAACCCCTCTCCTTATTATAAAAGTGAAAAAAATCACATGGTCAAACCATACCCCATTTACGAAGAAAGTACATCCTATGTCCCCTCCGCATATCGTACATCATATCACATTTCAGGGGAAATTCAATAGAACTTTTTTCACAGACCTGCGGCAAATTTATCTTTTTCCCGGTACCGCATGCATCGCTCGGCGCATCCGTTCCTCAATGATACGCAGACGAATCATAAGAAGAAGTGCACCGACGACGATGCCGCCGATGAGGCCGATCCAGTATCCATATGGTCCAACTCCCATACACTCAGCGAGTACATAACCGCTCGGCAGTCCAATCCCCCAAAATGAAAGTACGGCGAGCCAGAACGTCACAGTGACATCTTTGTATCCCCGCAGGGCCCCCTGCAGCGGTGCATTGACACAGTCGCTGAACTGCATGAGGAGCGCATAGAGAAGAAATACCCGCAGAAGTTTCTGTACCTCCGGATTCGTCGTGTAGAGCGCGGCAACGGCATCGCGCATTGCTGCAAGGATGAGTGCAATGGCTCCGACAAAGATAAGGGTTAATACACGGCTGAGTCGGATGTAGGCACGCGCGCCGCTCTCACGCCCACCACCGATTTCAAAACCAACAAGGATCGTGATCGCCATGGAGACCGAGAGCGGCAGCATATAAACGATCGTTGTGAAGTTCATTGCCGCTTGGTGGGCCGCGAGCACAGTTGTCCCATACGCCGCCATGAGGAGCCCTACTGCACCAAAGATGCTCTGCTCGCAGAAGATGGTCAGCCCGATCGGAATACAGATTTTCAGCAGCTTCCACCAGTCGTGCAGAAGGGGCTTCGGCGGGCGCGCAAACACATGATAGCGCGCAAACTGCTTGATCGAGAGTGCGACAATAATATTCAGCACAAGGAACACACCATAACTCAGTGCCGCACCAAGCCCCGCCCCCGCACCGCCGAACGCGGGCACGCCGAACACTCCGTACATAAAAACGTAATTCAGTACGATATTGATGGGAATGGTCGCCATCGTGATGTACATAGTGAGATGCGTCCGTCCATGCGCATCAATAAGGTTGCGCAGAACAACGGCAGGCGCAACCGGCAGCAGTCCAAATGATATATAGGAGAGATATTCCATTGTGATGTCTTCGACGACAGGGTCGAGCGCAAGTGCATGAACAAATGCCGGAACGGTCAAAACACCAAGGACGAGGATGAGCACAGCAAGAAGCGTCGCCCAGTAGAAGCTCTGCTGAACGACGCTCCGAATCGCGCGCATCTGCCGCGCGCCGTAGTGCTGTGCAATCACGGGAGTCAGCCCCGAGATAAGTCCCATAAAAGCGCCGAATATGGGGAAGAAAATGCTCGCCCCGACCGCAATGCCCGCGAGATCCTCCTTGCTGATATGCCCTGCCATGACAGTGTTGAAGAAGCCCGGCGCCATGAGAGAAATCTGTGTAATAAGGATCGGAAAGAGCACGATGAAGAACTGCCACGCACGCGCCGGATAGCCGTGAACCTCCTTCAAGGTCCCCCTCCTTTCACCACAAGTCTATATTGTCCTTAACCAAAGTAGTCGGCAATGCCGTCAGCGATCCCCTGCGCAATCTTCTTTACCCCGGTTTCACTGTTCATCATACGTTCCTCGTCCGCGTTCGAGATGAAGGAGATCTCCACAAGTGTTGCGGGCATATCCGTATGCTTGACCACGTAGAAATTACAGGTCTGTGTTCCGCGGTCGAGGGTTCCGATGGAATCAATGAGCGCAGTACGTACACAATCAGCAAGACGTTTGGACTGCTCCGATCCTTTCACATAGTAGTAGGCGGTCGTTCCCTTTACGTCACGATTGGTGAAAGCATCTGCATGAATGGAAAGGAAGATATCCGCCCCTGCACGGTTGGCAATATCACACCGCGCCTCAAGTTCCTCGACCGCAGTGGCGTTTGCCCCCTTAACAGAGACTTCCGTATCGGCCGATCGTGTGAGCACGACCGTCGCCCCCTCCGTTTCAAGGAGACGTTTCAGTTCACGGCTGACACGCATCGTGATATTCTTCTCCATGACCCCCGTCGGTCCGATCGCTCCCGAATCACTGCCGCCATGTCCGGGGTCTATGGCAATTTTTTTCCCCTTCAGTCCGGTAATGACGGCAATATCATGCCCTATGTCACCACCGTCCTCGGTGTCCTGTTCATCCGGCTGCTGCGGTTTTGGCAGCGGCGTCATTACGGGCGGTACTGTCTTGGGCGGTGCTGTTCTCCCGGCACCTGGCGCGGTGCCGAAATCCATAACAATACGCGGCTTTCCTCCATCCAGAGAAAAGGTCTTCCAGCCGCCCTTTCCCACTGATGTTTCCACCACAATACGCACCGTCTTTGCATCGAACTGTGCGACACGAATGGCGGAGACAAGCGATGAGTCCACCGTAATATTCTTCTTCAGCGTCGGCATAATCCACGCATTTTGGAGATCCAATACCACACGTGTCGGATTGGCGAGAACGATCTGCTTGTAGGCAACAGGATGATCAGAGTCCACGACAATACGGACATTGCCGTCAGTACGTCCGATGCGGATATTCGTAATCTTCGCCATGTCCTTCGCACGATCACTGAATGCAGCATCCGCTGTACCGGCAGGAAGCAGGATACTGAGCACCCCAATAAGTAATGCAGCAGACAATAAAAATATGCGGTGCAAGCGTATACCCCCTATCGGAAGCACCGTCCATCCCCATGGCCGAACTTCCAAAAAGCCTGCGAAGAGCTTTTCAGCAGCTTCGCAGGCTATCCCGTTACGGATAAATTCAATACCGTCATCTTAGCGCATTTTCCCATAGTCGGGCGAAAAATCTTCCGCAAGGCACCACGCCGCATCCGATTCTCCGCCTCGGCCGGATGAAAAATCTGCACCCATCTGACGGACTTCATTTTATCAATGATTTCTTAACTATTCCTGTGACGTGTTCGCCGTTTCGTCTGCTTCGCCTGCCTCGCCTGGCACGGCAGGCTTACGCGGAGCAGCCGCTCTGCGCGGCACCCCTTCATACATGATCTGCGTAATCTGCGCTGCTCGATCCGGCTCAAACTCCGTCAGGATCTTCGCTGCAGTGCCCTCATCCATGCGTTGGAGAATAGCAATGCACAAGTCCAGATCCAAGGACTCCATGACCTTCGCTGCATCTGCCGGTTTCATATCATTATAGAGACGGGCAAGCTTGCTGACGCGCTTCTTCTCCGCAGCTTCACGCGCTTTCTGCTGCTTTTCGATCTCCTCTTTGGTGATCTTCACAGTCTCCGGCGTTTTCTTCGGTTTCGTCACTGTGCTCGCTGAGGAAGACGATGAAGACGACTGCGCGCCTGTCTCATCATTTCCCGCAGGCGGAACAAAGTACTCACCGATCACAGGCAGTTCATGGAGTTTATACTCCTCGTTGAGTGTCTTCGTATCAAAGAGGCGGAGATAGACACCGAGAGCAAATCCGCCTACAATCAGTACGAGAATTAAGATCAGTACCAATAGGATCTTCAATTTCTTCCGCATGGATTTCCTGCCCTCTTTCTCTTCCCCTTACTTGCCTATCTCACTTGCTCAGCGGTATATATCGAGCACGCGATTAACATAGTCCTGTGTTTCCGCATACGGCGGCACACCGCCGTACGCCTTGACGGCATTGGGCCCTGCGTTGTAGGCGGCGACTGCCTTCTTCACATCACCGCCGAAAGTATTCATCAGCTCGCCCAGATATTTCGCGCCGCCCTCGACGTTGCCTTCCGCCGTGTATGGGTCGACCCCAAGTCCGGCAGCCGTTTCCGGCATCAGCTGCATGACACCGACTGCTCCTGCGGGAGAGACGGCATCCTGACGCCCGCCGGACTCCACCTCAGCAACGGCAGAGACGAGTTTGGGATCCACATGATATTTCTGCGCAGCAGTGTGAATCATCTGCGCCAGATCCGGATGAGCGAGTTCTGACCGATTCACCTTCTTCGACGGAGCAGCCGACTGCACCGCCTGCGTCTCCTGCACCTGCTGGACAGGATGCGCCTTGGAGGATGCCGCAGCCGCATTCTTATGAATTTCCTGTTGAAGTTTCGATGCGAAATCCAGCCCGGGGAGATTCTGCTGCTTTAGATTAAACTGTCCCTCAATCTCCGCAATGCGTGCCTGGATCTGCTTGATCCCCGAAAGGTCTATCATACTGCTTCCTCCCATTCCCTGTTTCGCATAGTCAGCTGCAGACCGATTTCATCAAGCATCTTCTGCTCTTCCTGCAGCACCTCCGCCTTGTATTCAGCAAGACGCTTTTCCCTTAGTTTCTCTATGCTCTTGAGCGCACTCATCTGTTCCATGAGAACCTTCAGTGCTTTTTGCCGCACAGCGTTTGCCTGCAGAATCACCTGCTGCTGCTCTTCAATCTGCTGTCGCTTCCATCCAAAGAAACGATTAAAACTCATGAGACGCCCAATTTTGATGTGCGTTCCTGCCTTGGAAAGTTCTTCATAGTCGCGTTGTCCCTGCGCCATCTCTTCAAGCAGCTGGCGCTGATAGGCACGTTCCTCCTCGAGGGCACGCACGGCTTTTGCGAAGGCGACCTCCGCCTCTTCCTTTTTCATGCGTGTTACCTTGAGAAGCGTCTCAAGCTGAAATCGAAATCTCTTCATGATGCTTCCTCAGCCGCAGGCTGCTCTTTTCCGGTCAGCCCGATGAGCCGCTGCTCCGTCTCCTCATAAGAAGTCACCTCGTAGATGCCCTGACAGAGGAATTCGTTGATTCCGTCGATCTTTTGGATCGCCGCGTCAATCTTTGGACTGGAACCTTTGACGTACGCACCGATATGAATGAGGTCTTCCGCTTCCTGATAGACTGCCATGAGCTGGCGCATCTCCTGCGCTGCCTCCAGATGTCTCTTTTCAACCACCTCATACATGACGCGGCTGACACTGCTGAGAACATCAATCGCCGGGAAATGGTTCTGAGCGGCAATCCGACGTGAAAGGACAATGTGTCCGTCGAGAATCGAACGCACCGCATCGGCGATCGGCTCATTCATGTCATCGCCGTCAACAAGGACGGTGTAGATGCCTGTAATCGATCCCTTCTCGCTGGTTCCGGCGCGTTCCAAAAGACGCGGCAGCATAGCAAAGACTGATGGGGTGTAGCCGCGCGTTGCCGGCGGTTCCCCAATGGTGAGCCCGACCTCACGCTGTGCCATAGCAAAGCGCGTCACCGAGTCCATCATAAGGACAACCCTGCGTCCCTGATCACGGAAATACTCCGCAATTGCAGTCCCTGTCATCGCGCCCTTGATACGGACAAGTGCGGGCTGATCGGAGGTTGCCACAACCACCACCGATCGTTTCAATCCTTCTTCGCCGAGGTCACGCTCAATGAAGTCACGCACCTCGCGTCCGCGTTCTCCCACAAGGGTGATAACACTGATATCTGCCTCAGTATTGCGTGCAATCATCGAGAGCAGCGTGGATTTGCCGACGCCGGAACCTGCCATAATGCCAATGCGCTGACCATCGCCAAGCGTAATCAGTCCGTCAATCGCACGCACGCCGACATAGAGATTGTCGTGAATGCGCGGTCGTGTGAGCGGCGGCGGCGGTGCCTGCAGCGGGTACTCTTCCTTGGCAAGAATGGGACCCTTTCCGTCGATCGGATTGCCGAGGCCGTCGAGCACACGTCCAAGGAGCTCCATACCGACCTTTACACGCAGGCGTCGCCCGGTCGCTACGACTTCACAGCCAGGGCCGATGCCCTGCATCTCGCCGACCGGCATGAGGAGAACACTTCCCTCACGAAAGCCAACGACCTCGGCCGGCACTGGGGGCATTCCGGAAAAGTGTGAACTCACATAACAGAGTTCGCCCACGGTCACCGTCGGACCCTGGGACTCAATGACAAGGCCGATGATCTGTGTCACCTTGCCCGTCATCTTCATCGGTGAAGCCGCGCGAAGTGCATCCTGGAACTTATGGATATTTATGGAAAATGGGGGATTGCCCCCCGTCTCACTTGTATTCATAGCATAACTTCCCGCACCGCCTTCTTCAGCTGTTCAATCTGTGTCTGCAGGCGTGCATCGACACTGCCGTTAGGCGTCTCCACAAGGCAGTCGCCAGGCTTAAGCCCATCGTCGGATGTGATGGAGAGGTTCGTATCACCGGCGGTCAGAATGCCGCGCAGTTCATCCCGTGCCATCAGAACGAAATCATAGCTGTCCGGCGGAACGTGAACAACGATTTCCTTTTGATCCTTAACGCGTTCGATGGCATCGCGTACAATCGGCAGCACCATTTGAGGCACATCAATGAAGTGCTGGGGAAGAACTCGCTCGACCGCCGTCATGGCGATGGAGACAATATCCTGCTCAGCCTTAACGAGATAGTCACGCGTCGCATCATCTGCATCGCGCAGGGTCTTTTCCGCCTTCTCATTGGTCTGGCGGATAAGCTCCTCCATCTCCTCACGTGCGGCAGCTTTACCCTCTTCTTTTCCCGCAGCAAAGCCCTCGTCATACCCCTGCTGACGCGCCTCTTCACGATCCTTTTCAATCTGTTCCTTCGCCTCATTGAGAAGGCGGTCGCGCTCCTGGGCTATTTCACCGCGGCGAACGGAGATCTCCATGTCCAGTTCTTCACTGCGCACGTCCATTGCGTGTTCACGCTCTTCGATACGGGAAAGAAGGTACTGAACAGTCTCTTCACTGACCCCATCTCCGCTGCCGTCCTCTGAGGACGAAACAGCCGGTGGCGGGACATCGATAAGATGCGGGTTTTCTTCCCAGACAGCAGCCTTGATAACTCTAGACAATCATCTCGTCTCCCTTGCCGCGCGAAATCACAATCTCGCCCTTGTCTTCGAGGACGCGGATGACGCCAACGACCTTCTGCTGTGCTTCTTCCACATCGCGGATCTTGACCGGTCCCATGAACTCGATCTCCTCACGCAGCATATCTGCCGCACGGGTCGACATGTTCTTGAATACCTTCTCTGCGACTTCCTGCGGTGTTGCCTTGAGCGCGAGCGAGAGGTCCTTGGTATCGACCTGACGCAGAACGAGCTGAAGTGAACGGTCGTCGATCTGCACAATGTCCTCGAACACGAACATCAGCTTCTTGATCTCTTCGGCGAGCTCCGGGTTGTCGACCTCGAGCGTCTCGACGATCGCCTTCTCCGTGGTACGGTCGACACGGTTGAGGACTTCGACAATCGCCTTGATGCCGCCTGCTGTAGTAAAGTCCTGCGTCACAATGGATGACAATTTGCGCTCCAGCACGCGCTCGACTTCGCGGATGGAATCCGGCGAAGTGCGATCCATTGTCGCAATACGCTTCGTGACCTCAACCTGCGCTTCCGGAGGCAATGCCCCAAGGACAAGTGCTGCCTGGTCCGGCTCGAGATATGCCATAATGAGCGCAATCGTCTGTGGGTGCTCGTTCTGGATAAAGTTGATGATCTGTGCCGGATCGGTCTTGCGCAAAAAGTCGAACGGACGCACCTGAAGGCTCGTCGTAAGACGATTGATGATCTCGAGGGCCTTGTCCGGCCCAAGTGCCTTCTCCAGAACGTTCTGCGCATACTGCAGGCCGCCCGAGGAGATATAATCCTGTGCCATGCACATGGAGTAGAACTCTGAGATGACTTCGGCCTTGAGTGCAGCTGACACCTGCTTTTGGTTCGCGATTTCGAGTGTCAGATGCTCGATCTCATCATCGTCCATATGCTGAAACAGCTTTGCAGAATACTCAGGACCAATGGCGATAAAGAGGATCGCCGCTTTTTGCTGGTTGGTCAGATCACCGCTGCCATACATATCCGGCATGGTTACTCCTCCTCCGTAAGCCACGTCTTGACAAGAAGCGCCACCTCTTCGGGCTTGCTGTCAATAAGCGCGAGCAGTGCGAGCTTCTGGTTCATCTGCTGCTGCTCTTCTTCAGAGAGATCTTCTTCCTCGACCTCGCCGGCGGCAATTGCTGCGGCCCGCTCTTCTGCAAGGCGTTCTTCTTCAAGACGCTGTGCCTCCTCGGCCGCCTCACGCTCGAGGCGCTTCTTGCGGCGATACATGAGGACGGCAGCAACGATGAGTGCGATGATGAGGAGAACGGCGCCGACCTGCATATAGAAAATACGATCCTGCCGGTCTTTCTCTGCCTGCAGTTCTGCAGCGCGGCGTTCTGCTGCCTCCGTACTGAACGGCAGCGGTTCAACGGAGATCGTGTCACCACGTGCCTGATTGATGCCGGCAGCACTGCTCACGGTGCGCAGGATGCTCTCCTGCTGCGGCTGCGTCACGTCATCATTAACGAGAACGGCGACCGTCATGCGGCGAATCGATCCCGGAGAGGCGATGACATGCTGACGCTCCTCATTGATCTCATAGTTTTTCGTGGATTCTTTTTTCTCATAGGCAGCATTCGCATTCGATTCCTGCTCTACATAGCCCGGCACATTGCTCTGTACGCCCGCCGGGCCGCCCGGATTCGTTGAGCTGCCCGTATAACTCTCGGAGATATCCTGCTGGCTGCGCACGATCCCCGAATCATCCACCACAGGCGTGAAGGTCTGACGATCCGTCAGGCGGTCATCAAAGTCAAGTTCCAAGCTGACACGGGCAAATGCGCGTCCCTCCCCCAGCGTCTGGTCGAGGAGGGTCTGTATCTTTTTCTCGATGCTGTCCTGCATCTTGCGCGTCATATCGAGCTGCGTGATCGTCTTTACGCCAAGCCCCTTCTCGTCCTGATCGTCCGGATCATTTAAGATCTTGCCTGTATCGTCGACGATGGTGATATTCTCGGGCGTCAGCCCCTTGACGCTGTGTGCGGCAAGATTGACAATCCCCTTGATCTCTTTCTTCGTCAGCTCCGTGTTCGGCTTAAGACGCAGCATAATAGAAGCCGTCGCAGGCTTTTCCTCTTTTTTATAGAGGCTGTCCTCCGGCAGCACAATGTGTACACGTGCCTTATCTACAGCCTCGATCTGCTCGATGGTACGTGTCAGTTCTCCCTGCAGCGCCTGAAGATAATTGACACGATTCTGGAACTCGGTCACGCCAAGCTTGCTGTCATCGAAGATCTCAAACCCCTTGTTGCCCCGCGGAAGTCCCTGCACGGCCAGGTTGAGACGAGCTTCATGCACGTTTGCTGTCGGAACGAGGATCGTTGTCCCCGACTTATTCTCTTGTATCTCGTAGCTGATCTTCGACTCACGCAGCTGATTGGCAACCTCGCCTGCATCCTTTGTTTCCATATCGGTAAACAGCGGCACCATATCAGGTTTGCTGCCATACCAAAAACTCAGTCCAAAGATCAATGCGAGGATTACGAGTGCCGAGCCGAGCATGATGTAGCGCTGTCGCTTGTCAAAGCGTTTCCACAAGGCAAGGCCGCGCTCTTTCCACTCTCCCATATTTTCTTTCCCTTCAAGTCATCACGGTGTGCTTCCCTACCGGGGTGTGCAAAACAGCGTTCTTCTTACACCTGCATCCGCATGATTTCCTGATAGGCAGAAAGTGCACGATTGCGCATCTGCAGCGTGAGCTGCAATGCGATATCAGCCTTCTGCCCCGCCACTATGACCTGAGAAACATCCTGAACTTCACCCGCCGCCAGAAGCTTCGTCTGCTCCTCCGACGCGAGCTGAAGATGATTGACCTCGGAGAGGGCATCCTTAAGATACATACCGAAACTCTTTTTTTCGGCCTTATCGATGGTCTCACCCAGATGGCTGGTTGCACGCATCGCAACAGGGGTCATTTGCAGTGCTTGTACTTCCATATACATTGATCTCCCTTATCATGTGCGCAAAAATCAGTTGCCGCTGCCGATGCGAAGTGCCGCCGAAACCATGGACTTTGCCGCGTTTATGGTGGTGGTATTCGCCTCATATCCACGGGAAGCCGATATCATATCGACCATCTCTGCCACGATATTGACATTCGGACGCTCCACATACCCATCTGCATTTGCATCCGGGTGCCCCGGCTCATAGACGAGCGGTCCCTGTGTATTATCCGCCTGAATAGAGACAGCGCGTACGCCGTCTCCGGGGCGAAGGCGATTCGAAGCGCGCGCCAAAAAGGACTCAAATCCAATTCCGGTGCCCTTCTCACGCGGCTGAAAGACCACGTAACGGCGGTGATAGGCTCCCCCGCCCTGCGTGCGTGTCGTATTGGCATTTGCAATATTGTTGGAGATCACGTCCATGCGCAGACGCTCTGCCGTGAGTCCGGAAGCCGCCGCATCAATACCCAAAAACATTCCCATATCATGTCCTCCTGCTATCAGCCCTGACCGCTGGTGATGACACTCTTCAGTTTGCCGATATGGCTGCTCATCTGATTCGCCAGTGCATTATAATAAAGCTGATTTTTGGCAACTTCAGCCATTTCAATATCGATATCGACGTTATTCCCATCCAGCCGCATATTGGTCGTCGATTCCTGCTCAATGAACGCATGTGTCTTCCCATGATAGGGAATGGGGAGATGCCGGTCATGCGTACGTACAAGTTTCATCAGAGGGTCGTCCTCCAACCCCAGTTCTTTTCTCAGCAGATCTTCAAAGCGGACATGACTCCGCCTAAAGTACGGTGTGTTCACATTGGCGATATTATTACTGAGCACCTCATGGCGAAGGTTCGCAGCCGACAGTGCACGGCTGCTGACGTCAATTACCGAAGTGTTTACCACCTGCTCAAGCATGAAACGTCACATTCCTTTCTCCCATTTTTTATGCGTGAAAAAGACTGCACACACAACAGATATATATTAGTTCTACATTTCTAAAAAAAATCCTTTTCATTCTAACATTTTTTCCATAAAAAGTGAAGAAAGGATTTCGCCCCCCACTATCTCTTCAGCGGCAGGGGGCTGTGTGTATCGACATGCAGCGTTTTGACAAGAATATTAATCTCATGGACCACCATCCCCGTCATCCGTTCGATCTCTGCCTGCAGTCTGCTGCGGAGCACAGCCATCAGATCAGGGATCGTATGCCCATAGGAGAACACAACTTCCAATGAAACGGTTATGCCAAGATCGTCATCCCCGCTGACAATATGACGGACGCGCGTCTTTCCTACATGATACACCGCATCGAAGCGTTCTGCAACAATGCGCACAATGTTCTTGATCACCGAGTCATCAATAACGAGCTTGCCATAGTAGCTGAAAACAGGACGCACGATGGAGCGCTCCCCAAGCCGCCGCCGCTTCGCCGAAGAGGTCTTGAAAAAACTCCTGAGCGGGTCGATGAGGTAGCCCGAAAAATGCGGCTTCAGTTCAATGCTCGGAACGGGAATGATGTGTTCTCCGCGTTTCAGGCGATGGTATTGGGCGATCTCCATATCCTTTTTGGAGGCGACGTCCTCGATGCGGATGATCTTTCCGACAGGGCCGATATGCAGTGCCTTCGCAATCTTCTGCACCATATTCTCTGATGTTCCGAGAATCAGGATGCGGCGCGGTGTACACTCTTCAATCGCATGCCGCACAGCGGCGGCGTGTCCCGGAAGGACAAAAATAGCACGTCGTACGGCCATGATGCGGTTCTTCTCTTTTTTTGCCGACGTGCCGCCGACCACTTTTCCGTCTTTGATGAGGATGCCGTCATCAATAATGGCATCCGCACCATTTTTTCGGGCAACCCACAACGCACGGTGACTTTTTCCTGTCCCGCTGGGGCCGACCAGGGCAATCACGTCCATCGTGTCCCTCCTCTGCTTCTCTCATCTGCATATCGCTGATGCAGATCATGTATGCTGCGGCGGTCGATAAAAATTCTCCGCGTAGATATCGTCGATGGCGAACTGTCCAATTTTCTCTGCCCCGCGTCCAGAAAAGCCGCGGTAATCTGAACCGCCTGACACGAGAAGACCATGTTTCTGCGCAACGTCCAAGTAATGCTGCGTATCCTGGCAGTCATAGGTTGGGTAATACGCCTCGATCCCTTGGATTCCTTGTGCGATGAGCGCCGCAATGGCCTGCTCATCCCCCAGTGCCTTTGGGTTGGCAAGCACCGGAATCCCGCCCGCCTCTTTGATCAGGCTGATGAGTTCCTCGGCGGGAACACGAAAATGCGGAACATAGGCAGGCCGCCCGCGCTTCAGCAGCTGATCAAAGCACTCACGTATTGAACTGAAATATCCCTTTTTAACAAGTACTCGTGCCACATGAGAACGGCCGATTGCCTTGCACAGTCCCTCATCCGTCAGCACCTCGGTTTCACCAATCTCATAGCCAAGCCCCCGCAGGAGTTCCACGATCTCCGTGAAGCGTGTCCACCGCGCCTCGCTGATCTCTTCAAGTTTTTCCTGCAGTCCTGCATCGTAGATGTCGATGTTATAGCCCAGGATATGAACATCATGTCCGTCATCGCCTGTACTGAAGCCCACGCCGGAGATAAGCCGCAGACTGCCGGAGGCAAAATGTCCGCTCTCATACAGTTCCGTTACGCCCTCAACCGTGTCGTGGTCCGTGATGGAAATATAACGCAGCCCCGCTTCCTTTGCTGCCTCTACGATCTCCTCCGGCGTATTTCTTCCGTCGGAAAAGGTCGTATGGATATGCAAATCGCTTGGCATATATCTTCTCCTTAGCTGCCTATCCTGCTTCCCGCAGCAAGATCGGCTCAATCGTTGCGGGCCGCTTTCCTGCAACGTCAATATCCACAATAACCGCAGCATACTCTGCCGGCCCCTCTGCCGTCTCGAACCGTACGGGCATTCCTGTGCGGAATTTTTGGATGACAAGATCTGTGCGCACACCGAGCACGGAATCCTGCGCACCGACCATGCCAAGATCCGTGATGTACGCCGTCCCCCCTGGCAGGATGCGGGCATCCGCCGTCTGTACATGCGTATGTGTGCCGACAATGATGTCCGCACGGCCGTCCAGATAATGCCCCATCGCCAGTTTCTCCGATGTAGTCTCCGCATGAAAGTCCAGCACAATGATATCAGCCTGTCCCTCCAGTGCGGCGAGGATCTCGTCTGCCTTCTGAAAAGGGCAGTCCATCGGCGGCATAAACGACCGCCCTGAAAGATTCAGCACACCAATGTTCGCTGTTTTTGCGGGAAAGACGCAAACCCCTTTCCCCGGTGTCCCCGCAGGATAATTTGCGGGGCGGATGAGGAATGGCTCATCATCGACAAAAGAAAATACATCCTTCTTGTCCCAGACGTGATTGCCCGAGGTCACAACATCAGCGCCGCCTGCATAAAGCTCATCCAGCGCCTTGCGCGTATAGCCCTTGCCGCCCGCCGAGTTCTCCCCGTTGACAATGACCGCATCGATGCCGCGCTCCGCACGCAGGCGCGGCGTAAAGGAACGAAAGGCGCGCCGTCCCGCACGTCCGACGACATCGCCGACCAATAAAATGCGCACAGTGCCCCTCCTCCGACCATAGATACATCAGCGATTATAAACCACGACCTGGTCACGTTCCCGTATACCGACGAGACGCTCACGCAGCGGCATCTCGCGCACGGCGGTCAACATGCGGTCGAGCGTCTCATGCTGCATCTGCCGAAACTCCGCATCAGGCACATCCGCTCCATGCGGATCTACGAGCAGCGCCTCACCAAAACGATCCACAAGCAGCTGTACTGCAAGACCGATCTCCTGCTCTGTCACCTCATCCATCCGACGTGCCAGATGCAGCATCGTAAGCCCCTCATGCCGCTCATAGGAGAAGTCCATCGCCGTCACAACACTCCCCTCGATCATCTGGAAGGTCTCAATGCTCTCACCAAGAAACGCAGTGAACTCCTCCGCCTCTGCGGGTGACAGCTGTGCACGCACGAAAAAGTCCATCGTCAGCATCCCCTCGCATGGATCGTAGGAAACCGCCTCGATCTCAGGAAAGCAGACGAGCACGGAAGCAAGCAGCTGCACGCCCGGACGTGCCTGTTCACGAGACGTTCGAACCGATCTTTGCCCCAAAAACATGCTGCGAAAAAAATCCCACATGTTGCGGTCCCCCCTTCCATGACCGGCTATTCCTCACTGCTCACACGCCCGAAACCGAGCGCATATACCACATTGCGCCCCGCCTTCTTCGCCTGATAAAGTGCTTCGTCAGCATTCTTGAATAGCTGGAGCTCATTGTCCTGCTCCGGATCGAAGGCAGCTGCGCCGACACTGATCGTGACATTGTGGTGAAACGGCATCTTCGCCTCCTCCACCCTGCGGCGGATGCGCTCTCCGACCCTGCCCGCAACCGCGAGCGGCGCCCCTTGGAGAATAATGAAAAACTCGTCCCCGCCCCAGCGGCAGCCCGCATCTGAGCCGCGGATCGTGCGGGAGATTGCATCCGACACCGTAAGGAGCACCTTATCCCCCATATCATGCCCATAATTGTCATTGACCGCCTTGAAGTGGTCGATGTCCATAAGGATGACCGAGAGTGGTGTCTTTTGTGCCTGTGAGAGTGCCACCGCCTCCTTCAGGAGGCGCTCCATCTCGCGGCGGTTCAGCAGATTCGTCAGTGTATCGCGGATGGCAAGCTGCGTGAGCTGCTGGTTCGCCGTATGCAGCTCCTCCTCCGAAACACGGATGAAGTGCGACATGAACGCAAGCATTTTCCGATCGTAGGACAGCGGTGCCACGCGCTTGGGCTCCAGCTTGGCAGCCTTGACGTAATTGGATTTCTCCTTCATGCCTACAAGCAGGACATTCAGATTCGCCGGAACAATGCGTCTGCCAACACGCCGAACCTCCCCAAACACAAATATGGTCGACGAGGGGAGCCCCGCACAAGGAGACATTTCCGTCACGACATCTTCGCCGAGCAGGAGATAGTGCCCGATGCACGCCGTCCCGAAAATCGCCTGCGGTGAGAACGCAGACATATCACGTGCATTTTCTGCCGCTTTCGTGAGAATGCCGTAGGGGTCGCCATAGGCAAGGCGAAACTTCGTCCCCGCCTGCATGGGCAGGCCGAAGGTGAGTTCTCCCGACCCCGCCTCGATCTTAAGAGGGACCCGCGCGGAGACCGAGCCATCCTCCTCCTCAAAGCAGAGCGGGAAGAGTGCTGCATCGGAACTGAAGTCGCCGTCCCCCTTGATGCCGAAATAACGCTCATAGATGCGCAGCGGTATGCCGCCGTCCAACTCCTTGATCGTGTAGCCGTCCACACGTGTCGCAACAATCTCACGGCCGAGTTCATTCCAGCCGAAGTTGCATACTGCATGCGCATCCAGCGTCTCACCGTGAAACACAATGGCGGCCATTCCGAACCGCAGCTCCGCATCGTCCGCAATCAGATAGCCGTGCACTCCCATAGGCGGCGAATCAACAAAGGCTCCAAACACTGCGATGTGTTCGTCCATCACAGTGCATCCCTCAAGCAGTGCGCCGAGCTGATCCATAAGGCCGACCACAAAGAATTCGACTGCCTTGGTATGCGGACGTGCGCCGACAAAGCGGGCAATACTCTCCTTTGCCTCTGATGCCGGCGTATTTCCTTCGACCGTGACAAACTCCACCCGCGATGACTCAAACGCCGTAAAGGTAAGCATGGCCCCTTCCGTATCAAGGGACAGATCTGCCATCTTGAGGGCACAGGTATGCGCCAGAATTCGCGCATGCGGGAACAGCTCCCGCACAGCATTCACCATGCTCCCTGCCTTCTCAGCAGCCATCTCACAGGGGGCGGCAATCGTAATGAGCAGAGACTCCACACGCGGAATCCGATCCAGTTTTTCCTTTGCCTGTTCCGCCTTGCGCTGCGCATCGGCAGTCCCGGAAACAATATAGGTCAGCTGCTGCATGATGCACTCCTTGTTGAACGTCGGGCAGTTCCGCTTCTCCGCCGCGGATATTGTCCATCCTCCATATTTCCCACAAATAGGGGGCATGTGCCCCCTATTTGTATATTTCTCGCCTTACTTCGCATAATCGACAACGCGCGTCTCACGGATCACCGTTGCCTTAATCTGTCCCGGATACTCGAGATCGCCCTCGATCTTCTTTACAATATCAT
Organism: Centipeda flueggei ATCC 43531; assembly: GCF_000160695.1. Lineage (GTDB taxonomy): Bacteria > Bacillota > Negativicutes > Selenomonadales > Selenomonadaceae > Centipeda > Centipeda flueggei. The sequence goes on from NZ_GG694006.1 coordinate 742,005, forward strand.
GAACGAGAACTGCCGCTCCCGCATCATCCACCTTGTCCGGCTTTACCATCACGCGGATCTCACGCCCCGCCTGAATGGCAAAGCAGCGCTCTACGCCGTCAAATGACTCCGCAATCTCCTCGAGCGCCTTCAGTCGCTTGATATAGGACTCAAGACTCTCTCGCCGTGCCCCAGGGCGTGCTGCAGAGACAGCATCTGCAGCCGCGACCAGCACAGCCTCCACCGTCGTTGCCTCCTCATCACCGTGATGTGAGGCAATGATATTGATGACTTCCTTCGACTCACGGTATTTGCGCGCGAGTTCGGCGCCCACCGTGACATGCGGGCCCTCGATCTCATGGCTGACCGCCTTGCCGATGTCGTGAAGAAGTCCACCGCGCTTGGCGAGCATGACATCGCAGTCCAGCTCCGCCGCCATCAGCCCTGCAAGATGTGCGACCTCGATGGAGTGTGCAAGCACGTTCTGCCCGTAACTCGTACGATAGCGCATCCGCCCCAGCAGGCGCACCAGCTCGGGATGAATGCCGTGAACGCCCGTCTCGAACGTCGCCTGCTCGCCCGCCTCCTTGATGCGCTGATCGACCTCACGGCGTGCCTTCTCGATCATCTCCTCGATACGCGCCGGATGAATACGCCCATCCTGGATCAACTTCTCGAGAGCGATGCGCGCCACCTCGCGGCGCACGGGATCAAACCCTGAAAGGATGACCGCCTCGGGCGTATCATCGATAATGAGGTCAATGCCCGTGAGGGTCTCAAGTGTGCGGATATTGCGTCCCTCACGCCCAATGATGCGTCCCTTCATCTCGTCATTCGGCAGGGCGACGACCGAAACCGTTGTCTCTGCCACATGGTCAGCGGCACAGCGCTGGATGGCGACACTCAAAATCTCGCGTGCTGCCTTGTCTGCCTCATCCTTCGTCTGCTGGATGTATTCCTTGATCTTACGTGCCTTCTCATGCTTCAGCTCTTCCTCCGCCTCCGCCATAAGAACGGTGCGCGCCTCCTCGGAGGACAACCCCGAGATACGCTCGAGCTCCTGGCGCTGGCTCTCATAGAGTGCGTTGATCTCCGCCTGTGTCTTGTCGATACGCGCCTCCTTGCGCGACAGGCCTTCCTCCTTCTTTTCGATCAACTCCAATTTGCGGTCGAGATTCTCCTCCTTCTGGATTGTGCGGCGCTCCATGCGCTGCAGTTCACTGCGCCGCTCCTTTGTGTCACGCTCGAAGTCCTGCCGCTGACGCTGGATCTCCTCCTTGGCTTCAAGCAGCGCTTCCTTCTGTTTTGTCTCCGCCGCCTTTCCGGCCTCTTCGACAATCCGTTTTGCTTCACTTTCGGCTGATCCTATCTGTGCCTCTGCCGCACGCCTGCGCGCCGTATAGCCGGCAGCAGCGCCAACGGCAACAGCGATAATTATCATGAGTATTTCCGTAATGATAACGGCCACCTCCTCGTTCATAAATAAGCGCATATTCTTATATATTTTAATGTTTTTTGCCTATGGTGTCAAGAATGGCACGCCCTCTGTGCATGCGGCGAAAAAATCCCGCAGGCTGGGCCCCTCGTTTGCATCTCCCTATGCCGTACTTTCACGGAGGTACTGGACAGAAATATTTTCATTCGGTATAATATGTTCATCGGTTCATATGTTAGGAGGAATTATGAATAAGAAAAAATTGATGCGAAGCGGAGTCGCACTTGCTCTCTCCATCTCCATGGCGAGCGGCATTACCCTCAGTACCCCGGCGGTGGCCGAGGCAGGCACGGGCAACATCATTGGTGCGATCGTCGGCGGTATTGCGGCGTCCGCGGAGATGAACAAAGAGATCAAGTACTACAATACGACGGAAGAGGGTCGTCAGGCACTAAACAATCAGCTGCGTGAGAAATACGGAGTCAACAACGACTACACGCTCAACAGCCAGCTCGACCGCATCTTCACGAATCTGACGGCAGCGATCGGTTCACAGGACGCGACCATCTATGACCGTCCGTATATGTATTTCATTAACAACGAGGACAGCTTCAACGCATTCTGCACCCTTGGACACAACATGAGTGTCAACACAGGGCTTTACAACTACCTCAACAACGAGGATGAGATCGCCGTCGTCCTCGCACACGAAATGGGGCATGGGCAGAAGGATCATCCTGCGAAGGGGATGAAGCGTTCTCTCGGGCCTGCGATCCTTGCGAGTGCGACAGGCTCGGTGCTCGGTGCAATCGCCGCAAACATCTGGAACGGACAAGGGCTCACAAAACCGATGGAATGGGAGGCGGACAACCTCGCCTTTGACTACATCTCACGCTCTCCGTACAACCCGGGAGCAACGGCTGCCGTGTGGCAGAGGATCATCGACATGGACGGCAACAACTCTTCCAATGTCATCGCCATCATGTCCGGTGCTGCCGACCATCCGTCGAACGCTTCGCGCCGCGACAACTATGCCAAGAAGCTGACAGAGATGAGCGGCGGCAAAGTTACGGTAAACAACGGTACGGTCTACATCAACAAGAAGGAATTCGTCACCCCCGCCCCCGCCTATGGCATGACCTCGGCAGAACGTGCCTACTTTGTCATGGGCAACCTCGCCGCTGCCTATAAGAACGGTCATGCTGCCTCCGATGCCTACGCAGACGGCTCTACCGTTATTCTTGGTGCGCAGCCCATCATCACTGCCGTGAACGGTGACCGCAGTGCATCAGACATGGCAAATCAGCTGAATAAGATCAAGTAAGAGGAACACAAAAAAAACGAGGATTGCCCGCATCGGCAATCCTCGTTTTTCTCTGTTATCGCTGTGGAAAACGGCGCAGTGCGCGCGGTTTACCCAAGATCTCCGCCATCACTACCGCCTGCTGCATCGTCTGCGGTGTCCACTGCGGCAGCCCCTTTATCGCAGGAGATGCTGCAGCGGACAGTACCTCAGCGCGCCGTTCCTGTGTGGCGCGCTGCTTTCCCGCTTGTCGGAGCGCCGCCTCTGCCTTCTCGGCAGCTCTGCGCTCCGCCTCCCACTTTTGGCGCAGTGCACGCTCTGCCTCCGCCGGATCAACCGTCCCAATCTCGATGCGGCTGGGGATGCCGCGCATCGGAGGGATCTCGAACGCACCGCCCTTTGTCGCTCCGCGTTTATGACGGGGAATCTCCTGCGGCACGGTCGGCGGCGGAACTTTTTTCTTTCCGCGCACACGATCATCGAGCACACTGATCGCGATCAGGATGCCGACTACGACGAGAAATTCCATGGTGCATGCCTCACTTTACGGGAACAGACGGATGCTTGTCATCCTGCTTCCCCGACGCGCTGATCGCATGGCGCATCTCCGTATCCGACTGAATGTTGTTCAGCTGATAGTAATCCATGACACCGAGTTTCCCATCACGGAGTGCCTGAGCCATAGCGTGGGGTACCTCTGCCTGTGCCTCGACTACCTTCGCCTCCATCTCCTGCGTGTACGCCTTCATCTCCTGCTCACGAGCAACCGCCATCGCACGGCGTTCCTCTGCCTTTGCCTGGGCGATACGTTTATCTGCCTCTGCCTGATCGGTTTGCAGCTCTGCGCCAATGTTGCGCCCGACATCAACATCGGCAATGTCAATGGAGAGAATCTCAAATGCCGTTCCCGCATCGAGGCCTTTCCCCAAGACAGTCTTGGAAATATCGTCCGGATTCGCAAGCACATCGTTGTGACTCTGCGACGAGCCCACTGTCGTAACAATCCCCTCGCCGACGCGTGCAATGATCGTCGGCTCACCCGCGCCGCCGACAAGGCGGTCGATATTTGCCCGCACTGTCACACGTGCTTTGATTTTCAGCTCGATGCCATTTGCTGCCACAGCAGAGACAATCGGCGTCTCAATCACCTTTGGATTGACGCTCATCTGCACTGCGTCAAGGACATCGCGTCCCGCCAGATCAATCGCCGCCGCGCGCTCGAATGGGAGCGCAATCTGCGCGCGGTGAGACGCGATCAGCGCATCGACCACCTTATCCACATTGCCGCCTGCGAGATAGTGTGCCTCAAGCTGGTTGACACTCACATCCAACCCTGCTTTATTTGCCTTGATGAGCGGCAGAACAATACGGCTCGGCGGCACACGGCGCAGGCGCATCCCGATCAGGGAAACGATACTGACCGAAACATTGGCTGAGATTGCCGATACCCACAATCCAAGTGGGACAAAGTGCAAAAAGATGGATACCGCCAGAATGATAATGACAATGAGGAATGCTCCGCCAAACAATGTGCCCATAAATACCTCCTAAATATGTCTTACCTGTCTGCTTCACGCACTACAACACGGCTGCCGCTCACCGAAAGCACAACAACGTGCGTTCCCTTCGATATAAACGTCCCTTCGGAAACGACATCCACAGGATGCCCATCGATTCGTACCGTACCCGCAGGACGAAGCTCCGTGAGCACCTCTCCCGTCTTTCCGACAAGATCGACGGCTCCAACGCTGCTGACATACCCCTCCTCCGTCCGTGAGCTATTGTGAAGCACCAACTTGTTCCACAGACGGCTCGACGGCAGACGCGCAACAATGAGGAGAAAAGCAGCCACAGAGATCGCAAGAGCGATTCCCAGTGCCGCGAGTGCGCCGATGTCGCCGCCGAGCGCGAGCACAATACTATAGAGCATCGCTGCAACGCCCAGCCCCGCGAGCAGTCCGACCGTCGGCAGCAGAATCTCCACAATGATCATCAGCACACCAACAAGAAATACTGCGATGTGATAGAACTCCACCAGACCGCGCGTATACTGACTTCCCCAGAACACCGCCGCCGCGACAATGCCGAGCAGGACACCGACCCCCAGACCGCCCGTCTTGATCTCCACCATAATGGAGAGAAACATCACGGCGAGCAGCAGCACCTGCAGTACGCCGCGATCCACGATAACATCCATACCTGCCCTCCTTCGACAGATGCCGCGCACACCATCCGTCCATCACGCTGCAAAAGAAAAACCGCCCCTGCGTCCCAAACGTGAGCGGTGTATTACCTAGCCTTGTGAAGAAGCAGCCGCCAGAGAGGGGTTCTCCTTTCCTGTCTGTATGATAACAGATTCACACGGTGTTCGCAAGATATTTGTACAATTCTCCTAATTATCAAGCAAAACGACTGTATGAACCATCCGCCGCATCTCTTTTCCATCAAAAAACAGAGGATTCAGCATTACATACTGAATCCCCTGAAATTCCATTCCCCAAATAAATGGTCGGAACGACAAGATTTGAACTTGCGGCCTCTTCCACCCCAAGGAAGCGCTCTACCAAGCTGAGCTACGTCCCGAACAGTGGCTATTATACCGACCTTTTCACTTCTTGTCAATCCTTTTGTGTCATCTGCTTCATCAGCCGCAGAGCCCCGATCTCGACGCCAGTCTCGCGTGCCACCTGTTCGATGGTGCGCCCGGCACGCAGGAGTGCACGCGCCTTGATGATGGTCTCATCCTCCGGCAGTTCTTCCTCCTCAGTCGGCGGAGCAGGCTGCTCCATCCGTTCCGGCGGCATCTGCTGCACGGAGGCTGCAGATGCCGGCATAACTGCGGATGAAACAGACGGCGGCACGGCACGCGGCGAAGGAGATGCCTGCGCCGGCGGTGGCGGTATCGGTGCAGGTGCCGCAGGTGGTGTCCCACCGCGCATTTGTTCACGCAGGATGGACTGGTGCAGCACAGCAGCAAAAGCATCGCCGTCCGTACGCTGTGCCTCTGTCGGCTGCATGACAAGGGGAGGCACCTGTCCCCCGAGCACTCCGCTGATCTGTGGGGACGATGCCGGCGAAACAGGAACTGCGGCACGTCGCTGCGGCTGAATGGCAGGAGGCAATGTCTGTCCCATGTCACTCAGACGACGTTCCAGCTCCTCAATGCGCTGATGAAGTGCCCATTCAAGGCGCTGCGCCTCTGCAGCACGGGTCTCCAGCTGAACACGCCGATCATCCGCCTCGCGCAGAAGTCCCTCAAGTTTGGTCACATGACTGCCAAGACGCTTGATGATGGTGTCTGCGGACTGCTGCAGTTCCTTTTTCAGTTTCTCAATGGACTCTGCCAATTCCTCGTCATCCTCCTCGCTGCGCTGGCGGCGATGGATGACATAGCGCACGATGAGGAGCAGGACTGCTCCCATGATGATGAGTGCGCCCAGAATTTCGGTGATGGAAATAATAGCAGGCCGCCTCCCTTATCCTATAAGCTAATATCGAGGTGCACACCACGGTTGGGGTCGACGGCAAGACGCTGCAGCAATTCCTGTCCATGGTCTTCCTGCCTTCCGCGCCTCCCTTGACCGCCGCGTCCGCCCTGCCGGCGCTCACGCTCAGGATCGTCCTTGACGCGCGCATCGTCACTTGCCTTTTCCTTCGCACGCACCTGCTGGCGGGCAAGTTCCGCATCCTGCTTCTGTCGGAGAGATTCAAAGGTCTGCTGAACGTTGACCTGGTTCTGCATATTGCTTTGAACATTTCCCGCCTCATTGGACTGCGGAATCATCATCTGCATACTGATTGGCGTGACATTCATGGCGCTGTCCTCCTTTTATAGGATACCTACGACGACTTCTCCTTCGACAACCTGAAGCTTTGCATGGCGAAGTTCACTGTCAACGGACTTTTTCACCCCACTAATGACAATATTTACCCCAGGGAAAATAGTATCCGACGCCTCAATGGAGCCATTCTTCATCTGGTCAAGGGCATCATGCATCTCCTGCAGTCTCTCCTGCATCCGCTTGATCTTGGCCGCCAGAGGAAATTGCAGATGTGTCAGCTCAACGAGCTGTTCACGCCGACGCTCCGACAGACTCATAAGAGGTTGTTTCTTCAATGTCTCAAGAGAGCGACGTACTTCCGACAATTGTTTGCTCGATGTTTGGTAATCCTTCAAAAGTGTGTCATATTCCTGCTTGAGATTCGGATCTACACCGACCTGCAGATTTGTTTGCACAAAGAATGCATTCCCAAAGATCTTTCCTCGGATGGATTCTCCTGCACCGACGGAGCCGCCCGTGATAAAGCCGCGCTGCCCCTCAACAATGACATGGTGTCCTGCTCGCATCTCAGAGTGAAGTACCACATCGTTGACAAAGATATCCCGCCCCGCCATAATATTTGCGTTTTCGACAAAGGCGATACTCACATCCTCGCGGGCACGAATTTTTCCCACATTCATACCGCGGATGCCGCCATGCACAACGATGTTGCGCCCCTCGACCTCCGCGCCGCCGATCATTCCCTTGATCTCGACATCACCCGCCGCCTTGACGGAGAATCCACTCTCAACATCGCCGCAGATCTCGACACTGCCGGCAAAGTCGATGTTGCCCGTACCAACATCGACACCGCTGTCGATGACAAGATGCGGATCGACGCTGATCTTCTTTCCATCGTCGACGATCTGCCCATCAATCATCGCAACGAGTTCGTTGCCATTGACCACCTTGGTGTTTTTCCCTTGTGGAAGATTGATCGGCTTTCCAGGTCTCGGGGCGACCTCTTCACCGAATACATTCTTGCCGGGTGTTCCAGCCGTCTCCGGGATGCGTACGACAAGGACATCGCCCGTGACTGCCTTAATAAAGATGTTCATATCCTTATAGTCGACGCGGTCATAGGCGCGCTCGGCAGGACGTCCCTTGGCCCCCATATCGAACTTTCTCTCAATGCGTGCATCCTCTCCCGCAATCGGTGCCGTTCCACGCGCCGCCATAAACGGCGTCAGACGTGCAACGCCGCGGCCAATGGCAGCACGGTCAATGCCATAGACGACTTTCTTTGCTCTGAGTCCATCCAGTACATCGGAAACACTTGGCGGCAAGTTTCCCTTGCTGTCGTCAAAACGAATCGCCGCCGACATTCCATCCGCGGCAATCTCGACAGAAAAGGGAATGACAAGATTCTCTTCTCCATCTTCCGGGGCAGGATCGAGTTTGGTCTCTATTCCCTCTGCTGCACGCACAAGGTATGCGAGCTGGAGGACATCATAATCTGTGACTCCTTCACGCTCCAGCTTCTCACGAAGAGACGAAAGGTCAACAACTTCTGTCCCCTCTTCCTCCGGATAGATGGTAAGATATGCACCGTCTTCACGCAGGATGAGCTGAAACCCCTCTTTTCGTTCCCCAACGATACGTTCCATAATACACTCCCTTGTCCTCAAAATTGCGCTTCGATTACAACGATTTTCGTTGGGGCGATGCGCTGTTATTCAACATCATTCATACGTGCAAGCGATCCGCGCATACGGAAAATCGCCTTTGTATGCAGCTGCGAAATACGCGCCTCAGAGAGGTGAAGAATCGCCGCGATTTCCTTCAGTGTCATTTCATCATAGTAGTAGAGGGCAATGACGGTGCGCTCCTTCTCGGGAAGCTTTTCAATCGCTGCTGCAAGGGTCTCCTTGACCTCCGTCCACTCTGCATGTTCTACGGGACCGTCTTCCAATGAGGCCTGCGTGTCTGCACGCAGGTATTCCTCCAGAGGAATGACGGTGGCAGCACTGACCTGACTTTCCAGGTGATGCAGTTCCTCGATTGACAGGTTAAGTTCTTCTGCCAGTTCTTTATCTGTCGCTGCTCGGCCAAGTTCTCCTTCCAGCTGCGCAACGGTTTTTTCATATTTTTTGATGTTCTGACGCACGCTGACAGGCACCCAGTCCTTTGCGCGCAGGTGATCAAGCATTGCACCGCGCACACGCACACCTGCATAGGTTTCAAATTTATTGCCGCGCGCGAGTTCATAGCGCTCAATCGCATCCAGAAGGCCAAAGAATCCGCTGCTCAGCAGATCCTCCCGATCGACATGCTGCGGAAGACTGATGGCGATGCGTCCAGCAACCAGACGTACAAGCGGCAGATAATACTCGGCAATGCGGTTTCGTACAGCAACGGTTTTTTCCCTCTCGTACTCCTGCCACAGTGCTTCAATATTCTCTTCTTCCGTCTGTTCCGCCATCTGCATCATCTCCTCTCAGCACTGCCAAGACACCTAGTTCATGCAGGTGCCGCTTCCGATGTGTCTTTGTCCTGCCGATCCTCCTCTGCGGGCGGAGTCTTCATGTGAACAAACCTCTCCTCAGAAAGCGGCTGAAAATCTTTTGAGGAAGCAAAGGCCTCTACATCCGCCTCATCATCATCCTCTGCATCGAAGTCAATGTCATCTGTATCATAAAGAAGCTGCTGCATATCCTTCATGCGCTCCTCCGGAACTTTATCAAACGCAGCCCAGCCCTTTGCCTCAAGGATAAACGTAACAAGATAAGTGAATACGCCGGCACAGACGAAGGCAAGCAAGCTGCGCACGAGCGCAGTCACAAGACGCGCATCACTCAGCAATCCTGTCAAAAACACAATGAGTGCTGCAATAACAGAAAACAGGAGTGCCATCCCCACTTTAAACAAAAGATCACCTTCTCCCTAGATTGTTTTATCCCCTTTGCTGACAGTCTTGACCGTATAGCTGCCGTCATTCAGATCAATTGAAACAGTACGTCCATAGTTCAGTCCCGTGTCCTCAGCAATAAGCCGAATCCCCTGCGCGGCCAAGAGCTCCTTTGCCGCCTGTGCATTTCGCTCACCGACGCGCATGACATTCGTCGTATTGGAGAATGCAAACATCTGCGCACCGCCGGCTATCTTGGCCACAAGGCGCGACTTCACTGCACCGAGTTTCAGGACATCCGCCAGCATGAGAGGAAAGCCCGTATCGATGAATTTCGCCGGCGTATCTGACGGGCGCGCCTGTGTGCTGTCCGGCAGCATATAATGGAGCAGTCCTCCGACTTTTACACTAGGGTCGTAAATGGAAAGGCCGATACAGGAGCCCAATCCATAGCTGATCAGCGTGGAAGGAGCTTTGCCGACTTTGTAGTCGGCCATACCGACTTTAATCAAATCCGGCATATCATCCAACTCCTACCGCATCCATAATGCAGCCCAGTGACCCAGGGTCGGGCACAAGAAAGAAATGACCGCTGATGCTCCGATCATTCGCCACGAAATTTGTCTCGATGAGAAGTGCATGATCCCCCAGTTCACCGAGCTGAACCAAAACAACATTGAGAATAGCCCCCGCCATATCTACGGCAAGCGCTGGGACAGACGGAAGCATACTGATTCCCGTAAAGCTGTAAAACGCATTGAGATACGATCCCGCCAGGATGTTGCCGATCTCCATCAGCGCCGATTCGTCCATCAAATCAAATTCCGAGGTTGCGCCGCGTTCCCGCCCGTACAGGGTATCCACAAGTGCAAAGGCACTCTCCCGCGGGATGAGAAAGAGGATATTACTTGGCGCCTTTCCATAAACGCGCAGGAAAATACCGGCGACCACAAGTTCCGGCCCGCCGACAAATTCCGGTACTTCTTCAATTGGCACGAGCGCCACATGCGGCACATTCATTTCAATGCGATACTTAATAAGACGAGAAAGTGCCGTCGCAGAATTTCCTGCACCGACATTCCCAATCTCCCGCAGCACATCCAGCTGCGCCTCAGACAGCGCCGCCAGCTCCTCCTCATCAAAAGTCATGAAGATACCTCTCATCGTGGGACAGATTCCATCCCCACATGAATTTCCGGCTTTTATTTGGAATCTCTTAATCCAACGATCTCCTCAAGGTTAAGCAGAACAATCAGGCGACCGTTAATATTGCCGATGCCGCTGAGGAATTTGCTGCTCTCGCGTGCGTTTGTCGCCTTTTTCGTATCGACGGGCGCATTCTCTAGGCTCAGCACCTCGGTCACCGCATCAACGAGCATGCCGACGTGGACATCTTCGACCGACACTGTGACAATGCGCGTACGGTCCGTATAGGGTGTCTCCGCGAGGCCAAGACGCTGCTTCAGGTCAATGACCGGGAGAACCGAACCGCGCAGATTGATGACACCCTTGATAAAGTCCGCCGCATAGGGAACACGTGTGATATCCGTAAGATTACGGATCTCCTGCACATTCAGAATGCTGACGCCATATTCCTCATCACGCAGATTGAATGCCACATACTGATTATTCTGCGGTGCATTTCCCTGATTCATATCCTCTGCCATCTTCTTTGCCCTCCCCTGCTCACTGCTGAATCATCGTTGCGACATCGAGAATGAGCGCAACCCTTCCATCGCCAAGCACGGTCGCCCCGCCGAAGAGCTTGAGTCCGGCGAAGAGATTGCCAAGTGTCTTGATAACGATTTCCTGCTGACCGATCAGATTGTCAACGACAATCCCCGCCTTCGCCTCGCCCGCATGAACGACAACCACGAAATGCTCGTCGGAGTCTTTTGTATGCGGAACTTGAAGTGCCTCCTCCATACGGATGATCGGGATGATCTCTCCGCGCAGAACGATGACCTCCTTGTTCTGGACCGTCTGGATATCCGTCGGCTCAATGTTGATCGTACTGTCGATCGAGGTGAGTGGGATGGCGTACATCTCCTCCTGCACGCGAACAAGCATCGCCTGAATGATGGCAAGAGTCAGCGGCAGCTTAATCTTAAAGATAGAGCCTTCATCGATGTGTGTCTCGACATCCACGTGTCCAGAGAGTGCTTCGATCTTACTGCGCACAACGTCCATACCGACGCCGCGTCCGGAGATGTCTGTAATCTGTTCCGCTGTCGAGAACCCCGGCAGAAAGATCAGGCGAACGGCATCCGCATCGTCGAGGCTGTCCGCCTCACTCTGCGAAATCATTCCCTTCTCGACCGCCTTTCGGCGAATCTTGTCCGCATCAATGCCCGCACCGTCATCCGTGATCATGATGACGACGTTATTTCCCTCATGACGCGCGATGAGTCCGACCTCGCCGACGCGCGATTTTCCCTTTGCCTCACGCGCATCGGGGCTCTCAACACCGTGGTCGAGGGAGTTGCGCAGAAGGTGCATGATCGGATCCCCGATCTCATCGATAACGGTGCGGTCAAGCTCCGTCTCCTCGCCCTCGATGGTGAGGTTGATCTCCTTCCCCAGTTCCTTGGACACATCGCGCACCATACGCGGGAATCGGTTGAACACAGCACTGACCGGAACCATACGGACCTTCATAACAATGTTCTGCAGGTCGCCCGTCACGCGGTCCATCTGCTCGAGCGTCTCCATAAGATCGCTCATGCGATGCGTTTGTCCGATCTGTTCAAGACGCACCTTGTTGATGACCAACTCACCCATGAGGTTCATCAGAGTATCAAGTTTTTCAATGTCGACACGGACGCTCTGACTCTGATGCGGCTTCTTCGCCGCGGGCGCAGATTTCGCGCCTGCCTTCTTCGCTGGAGCTGCCGGCTTCTTCGCCGCAGGTGCGGCTGCCGGTGCAGTCTGCGCGGGAGCTGGCTCAATCTGCTTGCCAAGTGCATCGGGATCGAGTTCCTCTACACCGATATCCTCGATCTCTGAGACCGTATCAACGGCGTTCTTCACCGCCTCCGTGTCAGCACTTGTGGCAATCACCACGTCGAAACTGTGCTCAAACTTTTCCTGTTCGAGATCCTCTGCCGGAGGAACACTTTTGATAACATCGCCGACCTCATCCAGGGCATGCATGACCATGACCGAACGCGCCGCCTTGAGCACACAGCTCTCCATCAGCGTAACCTTGACATGGAAGATATTCATGCCGGCCTCTTTGGCCTTCTTCATGACATCGATATCAATATCATCGATTCCCAGATCGGATGACGCTCCGTCCGCCGCAGGAGCCGCAGCAGCAGAGGGAGCCGCCTCTGCCGGAGCCGGTGTCCCCTTTGAGATGGAACTGAGTTTGGCGACGAGATCCGAGACATCGACAACATCCTCTGCCTCACCGTTGCCAACGCTGTCCACCATCTGCTCAAGTGAGTCCAGGCACTTAAACAGCGTATCCATGATGTCCTCATTGAGCTTCAGCTGTTCCTTGCGAACAAGATCCAGGACATCCTCCATCTCATGCGTCAGTTCAGCGATCTTGGCAAAGCCCATCGTCGCCGACATACCCTTCAGTGTGTGAGCATTACGGAAGATGTCATTGACGGCACTGATCTCCTCCATGTTCTCTTCGAGGCGCAAAAGCCCTTCATTCAGGGACTGCAGATGTTCATGCGACTCATCCAAGAACATGTCCATATACTGGTTATCCATTGATACTCCCCCTACTTCCTATCTTCTCACAGCTGCCTCAATCGCATCAGCGATCTGCGGCAATGGGCATATCTCATCGGCCAGCCCCGCGTCAACTACGGATTTTGGCATTCCGTAGACAACACAAGTTGCTTCGTCCTGCGCAATGCAGTAGCCGCCATTTTGCTTGATCCGGCGCATCCCTTCTCTGCCGTCACACCCCATCCCAGTGAGGATAGCAGCGACAACGTCGTTTCCCAGATGTGCCACGGAGTCATACATTACGTCCACCGCAGGACGGTGGTTCCCAACAGGCGGCTCATCACTGAGGACGATACGCCGTACTCCTGCCTCCTGCTGAATGCGCAGATGCCGATCCCCCGGTGCAATATAGACACACCCCGGGCGCAGCACCTCACCATCACTGGCCTCCCGAACCTCTACCTGCGAGATGCCGTGCAAGCGCTGTGCGAGCGCATGTGTAAACCCGGCCGGCATGTGCTGCACCACCACAACAGGACAGGGAAAATGCTCTGTGAATCCTGTGAGAACCGTCTGCAGTGCCTGGGGCCCCCCTGTCGAGGAGCCGATCACGACGAGCCGTTTATGGGAGCGAGGTGCTCCTCGAACATCCGCTTCCTTATTCGTCATTGTCTACGCGCTCCACCTGAGCACGCTGCACTTGGAAGAGATATCGGATAATCTTATCCCTCATGCTGCGTGATACCGCCTGAAATTGAATCCCTATATGATAGATTGGCATATCATCCTCACGCTCAATACGTGTGACGCGCATGACTTTCGACATCAGCTCAAGCGTTCCGACGCCGGGGATATCGTTTATATCCAGTGCTACCCCCGTACCGACTGACACGCGCCTTGTCCAGGCAAAGGACATTCCGCTGCCGCTGAGATCAATGATCGGCACGCGCTCCGGCGCATCAATCGTTCCCTCGGCATCGACGTGACGAATCGTCGCCATGAGATTCACCTTAATGCGGAACAGACCGCGCTTCTGAAACTTTTCCGCAAACTCCGGGATAGTAATGCGCAGCGTTGGAATGTGTCCATCATAATGCCCATGACTGCGATGTACACTAAAGAAGCGATAGTGACAGCCATCGCCCCCGGCAAGTACATATAGATTCTCACCGGGACGGGGAATGACAGGGATAAGCCGCTCATCCACGGGCATGGCAATGACAAGTTCGTCACCGACAATATCCTCTATACGGCTAGTATAGCCAGGAGTTCCCTCCTCGGTGTTTTCAAAGAATATTTCAAGCCTCTGTCCGATTGCTAAAATACTCCTTGCCTCTACCAATTCGCCTGCCATCCAGAATTTCCTCCTTGACTACGCTGAAAAGTTGAAAATTTGCTGTAAAAAACCTTTCCAGCCTCGTTTCACCTGCATCTCTTCCCCGGTAATAAGAGCGTCTGCCAGGGCATCAATGCAGCGAGCTGCGGCAGAACTCGGTGCCGCCTTAATGAGCGGCTGCTGACGCCGCACTGACTTGGTTACCGATGCATCCTCAAAGACGTAGCCGAGACAGTCCACCGACATGCGCAGGAATTTCTCAGCGGCACGCTGCAGCTTCAGTGCGACCTCCCGGCTCTCCTTCGGTTCATAGACGCGGTTGATGACAAGTCGGAGATTCTTTTGCGAGGCGTAGATGCTGTACGCCTTCATCACGGCATAGGCGTCCGTGAGCGACGTCGGTTCAGGCGTTGTCACAAGGAGAACCTCATCTGCCGCGAGGATAAAGTCCATCACGTTGCGTCCAAGACCTGCCCCCGTATCAACGAGAATCACATCAGCACGCGCCGCACAGTCGGCAAGTTTCTGCTGCAAAAGCAGCTTTTCTGCCCGATCATACTCCAGTGCCTTTTCGATCCCCGAACCGCCGGAAATGTACTGAACGCCATGCGATGTCTCGACGATGACATCGTCCAATGAGACGTCCGGGCGCAAAAGATCAAGCAAGTTCCGCCGCGATGATACGCCAAGGAGCACATCGACATTGGCCATGCCGAGATCGGCATCGATCACAAGTACACGATAGCCTTTACTCCGCAGAGCAATGGCAAGATTGACAGCAATATTCGTCTTGCCGACGCCGCCCTTACCGCTTGTGACTGCAACGACACGTACGTCTGCCCACGCATTCACCTGCGCAGATGAAAGCGTTGGCTGTGTCTGCACAGCTGCATGAGCGGCCTCTCCCTCAGCGCCGACCATCTGCCGCAGGCGCGTTGCCTGATCTGTCATGTCATTCCCTCAAAAGCAGTTCCGCCAGCCGTTCTGCTGTTGCCGGAATGATGTCGTCCGGCACACTCTGTCCGTTGGACAAGAACGAAAGGGGAAGGCTGTGGTCAGCGAGAAGATTGAGCACCATGCCGACGGTCTGCGTCTCATCCGTTTTTGTAAAGATGATCCGGTCCGGATGACACGGAGCGAATCGTTCGATGATCTGCGCCGCATCCTGTTCCTTTGTCGTCGCACTGACGACAAGGTGCTTCTCCATGCGCGGATGTGCGGCAAGGAAATCCTTCAGTTCATCCATCTGAAATTCATTGTACTGACTGCGTCCCGCTGTATCGACGAGAATAAAGTCCTTGCTGCGGTGACGTGTGATCGCCTTTCTGAGATCCGCGGCCGAGTATACGACCTCCACAGGAAGCCCCAAAATCTCCGCGTATTTCTTTAGCTGCTCCACCGCTGAAATGCGGTACGTATCCGCTGTGATGAGTGCGCCCTTGAGATTCTGTTCCAGGACAAAATGCGCCGCGATCTTAGCCAATGTCGTTGTCTTTCCGACACCGGTGGTCCCAATAAAGGCAAAGACACGTGCCCCATGTGTCCCGGGATGCAGCCCGTCGGTGAATTTCATCACCTGGGCAAGGTAGCCCGCAAGAACTTCTGTCGCGCGCGGATCAAGACTGTCAAGATTCGCGTCAGCGATTGGGATTTTACCGGAAAGATCTTCACAAAGCTCGTCACGGACATCCTGTCGGCGAAGTGCATCACGGATGGAGACGATTTCCTTTGGTTTACTCTCCGCCATCATAGAAGCGAGCATCGTCTTCATCTGCGCAAGCTCATCCTCGAGCATGCGAATGCGCTCCGCGGAACCATTCTGTTCCGCGGCAGAGGGCGGCACCGATGCCGCGGGAGCCGGGGGCGGGGACGTCTCATAGACAGGCGCTGACTGTACGGAAGCCGCCGGCTGCACCGGATACTGTCCCTGCGGGTATACGGGTGCTGCGGGCACTGCCTGTGCCGCTGCATAAGCCGACGGAACCTCCTGTGCATAGGCGTCATACGCGGGAGGAACACTCCCGCCCGCCATCATGCCGCCATCCGTCATGGGCTGTTCATTCATCCGATACTGATTCACAACATTGGTCGGCAGGATCGGCGAAGCCGGCGGAACATAGGCGGACGAAGCACGCGGCGTACGCGGCTGGGTCTCATCAACAGCTGCAGTCACCTCAATCATCTCCTCACCGCCCAGGACACCCCCTTCACGATATTTCTTCGTATGAAGGAGCACGGCATTGCTGCCAAGTTCGTCCTTAATTTGTTCCATAGCTTCCTTCACAGAGGATGCACGTACGGTCTTAACCTGCACTTAGATTTTCACCACCCCGAGAATTTGGATTTCAACGTTCTGTTCAATCTCTGCATGGGAGAGAACAATGAGCCCCGCAATGGAGCGTTCGACCAGGTTGCGGAAATATGGACGCACCGTCGGGCTCGTAAGCACAATGGGCTGATACCCCTGATCCGTCAGCTTCTGCAGTTGTTCTTGGAGTGCCGTGAGCAGCTTCTGCATGGTATCCGGATCAAGGCTGACATAAGAGCCGTGCTCCGTGCGCTGCACGCTGCCCGCAATCTTGTTTTCGATGGCAGGATCAAGGGTAATGCAGGGAAGCACGCCATTCTGCACATTCTGCTGCGTGATCTGACGCGCCATTGCATGACGAACGTACTCCGTCAGGACGTCGGTATCCTTCGTCGCCGGAGCATAATCGGCAAGAACCTCCAATATGGTGCTCATATCGCGTATCGATATGCGCTCGTGCAGAAGGTTGGCAAGAACCTTCTCCACCTCGCCCACCGTGAGCAGGTTCGGCACAACCTCTTCAACAAGAGCTCCATTGGTTTTCTGGAGATTGTCAAGCAGGTTCTGCGTCTCCTGACGTCCAAGAATTTCTGCCGCATGCTCCTTGATAATCTCCGTGAGATGCGTAGCCAGGACGGAAACGGCATCCACCACGGTATAACCGTTCAGTTCTGCCTGCTCGCGCTCACTCTCCGCAATCCAGAGTGCAGGCAGACCAAATGCCGGCTCTGTCGTCTCGATGCCCGGCACCTCCTCAAAGACCGTGCCGGAGTTCATCGCAAGATAATGATCGAGCATCAACTCGCCGCGCGCAATCTCAACGCCCTTCAGCTTAATGATATAGGCATTGGGCTTGATCTGGATATTGTCTCGGATGCGGATGGTTGGCACGACAAGGCCGAGCTCCAGCGCGCACTGACGGCGAATCATGACGATACGGTCGAGAAGGTCACCGCCCTGCCCTGTATCAACAAGAGGAATAAGGCTGTAGCCGATCTCGAGTTCCATCGGGTCAACCTGAAGGAGCGAGACGATATTCTCGGGCGTTGTTGCTTCTTTTTTCGCCTTTGCCTTCTGCTCGACCTTCTGTACCTCTTGCTGGACAGTCTGCCCGCGGTACAGGTTCCACGCAATGAACCCGCAGAGTGCTGCAAGGACAGAGAACGGAATCCCAGGCAGTCCCGGCATGATTGCAAGAAAGAGAAGGACCCCCGTCAAGATCATAAAGATGCGTGCATTATGGAAGAGCTGCTTGACGAGATCTCCGCCCAAGTTCCCCTCTGCTGCCGAGCGTGTGACAATGATACCCGTCGCCGTCGAGATGAGAAGTGCCGGAATCTGCGCGACAAGCCCCTCGCCGACGGTCAGCAGTGTGTAGGTCTGGAGTGCCTGCACCGCAGTCATATCCCGCTGAAGCATACCAATGACAAAGCCGCCGCCAATATTGATCATCATGATAACGATGGCGGCGATTGCATCGCCTTTGACGAACTTCGATGCACCATCCATCGCGCCGAAAAAATCCGACTCACGCTGGACTTTCTCACGGCGGCGCTTTGCCTCTGCGTCCGTGATCGCCCCTTGATTAAGATCGGCATCGATGGCCATCTGTTTGCCGGGCATCGCGTCGAGGGTGAATCGTGCCGACACTTCGGCGACACGTTCCGACCCCTTCGTGATAACAATGAAGTTGACAATCACGAGGATGACAAACACGATAAAGCCGACGACTGCATTGCCGCCGACGACGAAGTTGCCGAATGCTGTAATCACTTCACCGGCATTGGCATTGAGAAGAATCAGACGCGTGGATGAGATATTCAATGCCAGCCGAAAAAGCGTTGTAATAAGAAGCAACGACGGAAAAACCGATAAATCCAGTGCCTCTACATTGTAGATCGCCGACATAACAACGAGCAGCGCAATGGTGATGTTGAGACAGATCAAAACATCCAACAACACCGTTGGCAACGGAATGATCATCATAATGACAATCGTTACGATAGCAACGGCGATCAGAACATCACTGTATCGCTGGATGAGATTGCCGGATGAAAGAGGATTTACACTGCCGGTCTGCGGTGCTGCCATGTTCTTACTCACTCCCCTTATTCCCGTTTCCCTTTTGTGGACATACAATCCACCATCTAATATTATACCAAATATTGAAATCCCGTCAAATGGGAATTACTATGCCCCGCGGCGCGTATTCTTGAGGCGGTAGACATAAGCAAGTACCTCGGCGACCGCCTGATAGAGCTCCTGTGGTATTGCATCTCCAATCTGGACAGCTGCATAGATGGCACGAGCGAGCGGCTTGTTCTCAACGATGGGAACACGAGCCTCACGCGCAATCTCCTTGATGCGCTGTGCCACGATATCCTGCCCCTTCGCAACGACGAGCGGCGCAGACATTCCCTGCTGATAGGAGAGAGCAATGGCAAAGTGGGTCGGGTTGGTAATGATGACATCCGCCTTCGGCACTTCCTTCATCATGCGTGCCATTGCCATCTGGCGCTGCTTCTGCCGGATCTTCCCCTTGATCTGCGGATCTCCTTCGGACTGCTTCATTTCATCTTTGACTTCCTGCTTTGTCATTTTGAGATCCTGTGTGGTTTGCCATTTCTGATAGCCATAGTCCATCAGCGCCATAACCATAATGACACCAATGACGATGAATGCCATGTGGAAAATAATCTCTGCCACAAGGGAAAGGCTCGTCGTCAGATCGAAGAACATGAACTGCGGCATCGCAAGAATCTGCTCATGAATAAAGCGATAAAGGAAAAAGCCGATGACGAGGATCTTAAAAAATGACTTTGCCAGCTCGACCAAAGAGCGTTTGGAAAAAATACGGCCAAAACCGTTGATGGGATTCAGCTTATCCAGCTTGAATTCAATGGACTCCGTATTAAACGTCAGACCGACCTGAAAAAAATTGATGGCCAGCCCAATCAGCATAATAGCGAACATAATGGGAAAAGCGGTCTTGGCGAGGACAATGGCAATGCCGATAAAGATGCGCAGAATATTCTCCGCATCCACGACCTGATTCAAATTGCTGAACACATAGGTTGTGTAGCCGGCAATGGAAAGATAAATATAATCCCAAAGGAGTTTCAGCGAAAAGAAGCCAATGAGGAGCACGAACGCCGTGTTCAGCTCCTGACTGCGCCCGACCTGCCCTTTCTTTCGGGCATCGGCGCGCTTCTTTGCCGTTGGTTCTTCCGTCTTTTCCCCGCCGGCGAAACGCTGGAGGTCAAAGGCAAATAACTCCCTATTGCAGGGCGCGTATCGCAAGTGATATATTTCCATACATTTCATTGAACAGCACATCCAGGAATAAGACATAGAACGGAATAATCATGGAAAGCACGGTGATGCCGATCATCAGCTGCAGCGGAATGCCGACGACGAAGATGTTCATCTGCGGCATCGTTCGCGAAAGGATCCCCAGTCCCACGTTGGTCAGAAGGATGGCAAAAGTAATCGGCATGGCAATCTTCATTCCGGTGAGGAAAATCGTCCCTGTAAAGTTGGCAATGAGGAGCGCCAGCGACACATTTCCTTCCATTCCGGCGATAGGAACGGCGCGAAAGCTCTCAACAAGCGCCGCCAGGATCATGTGATGCCCATTTGTTGCGAGGAGAATGATCGCTGCCAAATTATAAAGAAAACTTCCGATAAGCGGTATCTGCTGACCGGAAGTCGGATCGACAACATTGACGATGGCAAAGCCTACCTGCATATCCATAACCTTGCCTGCCATCGTGATAGCAGCAAAGGAGATGTACGCAACAAAACCGATCAGCCACCCAATAAAGAGTTCTCCGACGGCCGTCAGCGCAAACATGATAAGGTTCTCTGGTACGTATGGTGTCCCGAGTCCATCCACCACAGGAAAGAGGACAACGGTCATCGAAAGGGCCGTGCCTACACGAAAAAAAATAGGAATATTCATACTGCCGAAAAACGGTGAGATAAGAAAAATTCCGCTGGTCCGTACAAGCATCAGCAGGAATACGGCGATGTGTCCCTGGAGCAGCTCATACAAATCCATACGCCGCCCCCCTTATCGCAAATACTGGGGGAGGTTGACAAAGACATTTGTCACATACTCCACCATAATGCGCAGCATCCACGGTCCAAAGATCAAGATAGCGACAAACACGGCGATGATCTTCGGGATGAACGCAAGCGTCTGCTCCTGAATTGATGTCGTTGCCTGGAACACCGCGACCAAGAGGCCGACAATCAGGCCGAGACCAAGCATTGGCGCGGAGACCAAAAGGACGACCATAAGAGCTTCCTGCGCGAGCTGAATGACCAAATCTCCGGACATATCAGCGCCTCCCCGTCATCGGAAACTCATGATGAGTGACTGGATCAAGAGATGCCACCCATCGACCATAACAAACAGCAGAATCTTAAACGGCAGTGAGATCATGACCGGCGGCAGCATCATCATACCCATGGACATAAGTGTACTTGCGACAATCATATCGATGACAATGAACGGAATATAGATCATAAAGCCGAGCTGAAATGCCGTCTTGAGTTCACTAATGATAAATGCGGGAATGAGCGTGAACGTCGATACATCCTCCGGCCCGTTCGGGCGCGGTGCATCCGACAAATTGACAAAGAGGGCGAGATCTGACTCCCGTGTCTGCCGCAGCATAAATTCACGCATAGGGTCAACAATGTTCTCGAGTGCCTGCTCCTGCGTGATCTGTCCCGCAAGATAGGGCTGTATCCCATTCTCATTTGCCTGCCCCCAATAGGGTGCCATGATATAAAATGTGAGAAACAAAGACAGTGCGATGACCACCTGATTCGGCGGCACATTCTGTGTCGAAAGTGCATTGCGCAGGAAACCGATAACGACGACAATGCGCACGAAAGACGTCGTCATAACGAGGATGGCCGGTGCCAGTGACATAATCGTAAGCACCGCCAGAATCTGCATGCTGGTTGCAACGTCCTGCGGATTCTCAGATGTCCCGACACCGACACTGACCGTCGGGATCAGAGGGGCAGCAGATGCCTGTCCTGCCCCCAGGAGCAGGAGCGCTGTACCTCCCAACACGAACAAGATGCGCCCCAATTCCTTTCCCCCATTTCTCATGGCCCCCTACTTTCGGAAAAGCGGAGGGATCTTCTGCACAAAGTCCGAGAGTGAGCCGAATTGATCGTGAAACACGCCGCCCTCTGTCGGTGCCGCCGTGCGAATCTCCTCCACCGTCTCTGGATCGTCGATCTCCGTGATCAGATGAATATTGGCATCCGTCACACCGAGAACAAATACGCGCCCAAAGAGCTCCACCACACAGACGGAGCGGTTCGGTCCAAGCGGGAGCTGCAAGTAGACCTGTCCACCGCGTGCCGCAAGCGTCCGCATAGAGCTCTTGCCAAAGGCACGTGCTGCGAAATAGGCGAGGATGACAACAAACGCAAAGACAGCAAAAAGGCTGACCACATAGGCGACCGTCGACCACCATGATACGGCCGACGGGCGCGGGTCAGCCTCCTGATATCCGGCCAGGTATCCGCCGCCCGTCTCACCTGCGGCAGATACATCCCCCATACATAGCACAGAGAGTATGCATCCGAGCAGCAAGGACAGAGAAAATATCCAGGTGCGCATCAGCCGACGGCTTTGCGGATGGCCTCCAGAACGCGGTCTGCCTGGAACGGCTTCACAATGAAGTCACGTGCGCCCGCCTGGATTGCCTCGATAACCATAGCCTGCTGTCCCATCGCGCTGCACATAACGACCTTTGCGCCCGGATCAACCTTCTTAATTTCTTTCACTGCCGTAATTCCATCCATTTCCGGCATCGTAATGTCCATCGTCACGAGGTCGGGCTTGAGCTCCTGGTACTTCTCCAGAGCCTTCATGCCATTCTCTGCCTCACCGACGATCTCATAGCCGTTCTTTGACAGAATGTCCTTCACCATCATTCGCATAAAAGCTGCATCATCGACGACCAGAACGCGAGTTGCCATTTTCTCATCTCTCCTTAATTTCGACAGAACATCCTTTATTCCCAAGGGCATCATCGCGCACGCAACGTGCCTTTCAAATCGCTCTCATTATAGCGAAATCTGCCTTCGGTGACAAGGATTTTCTACACTTCTCTCCGAAGGAAGCATGGATCATTCACGGGCTTCAGCCGATCCGCACTTCCTTAAAATATTCCTTTCGTCACTGGAGACGTGCCGCACGTTCAAGCGGGCTGACGATCTCTGTGATACGGACACCGAAGTTCTCGTCGATGACAACGACTTCGCCTTTTGCCAAATATTTTCCGTTGACCATAATGTCCACGGGTTCTCCGGCGAGCTTATCAAGTTCCACGATCGACCCCTTGGTCAGATCGAGAATCTCTTTGATGGACTTCTTTGTACGGCCAAGCTCAACATTTACCTGAAGAGGAACGTCAAGGATAAGGCCGATATTGGCATCATTGACCTGAACCGGTACGGTGCTGAGCGGCGTAAACTGCGCAGACTGTACGGGAACATTCGATGCGACATGTGGTTGCATAGGCTGTGCTCCATATCCATTACTTGCCGGCGCTGCAGCAGCTGCTGCAGGTGCCGACGCGGGTGCTGCGGCAGGGGCAGCCGCCGCAGATGCGGCAGCTGCAATCTCTTCTTCTTCATCGTCGACATCCGGCTGCTGATTCATCAGCGCATCGACCATCTCACGCGCCACATCAAGCGGCAGGAGCTGCATGATCTCACTGTCGATGAGTCCATCCACCTCCATACGGAAGGATGCCTGCACGATTGGATCGACTTTATCCAGCAGTTTTGAAACGACTTCTGCTGTGCTGAAATCCACAAGGGTAACAACCGGCGGAGTGATATCCACCTTCTTATTGAACATCGAGGAAAGCGAAGTGGCAACGCTGCCCATCATCTGATTCATGGACTCGCTGACTGCACTCATGTGGATCTCGCTGAGTTCCTCATCCGGATTCGTCCCATCGTTGCCCATCATCAAATCGGCAATGATGGCTGCATCTTTCGCCTGAATGCAAAGGACATTGTTGCCTTCGATACCGATGCTGTACCCAACCTCAACGACGAGGAACGGAACGGGATATTTCTCCTTCAGCTGACTCATGTTGGAGATGGACACTGTCGGTGTCGTAATGGACACCTTCCGTCCGAGCAGGACGGACAGTGTCGTCGCCGCACCGCCCATGGAGATATTGCCGATCTCACCGAGTGCGTCACGTTCCATATCCGTTATGCCGTCTTCGCCGGCAGGAGACACATCCGCAGCAGGGGCGTCGCTCGACGCGGCATCGTCCGCAGGCGCATCTCCGCCCGAACCGCCGCTCAGGAGGGCATCGATTTCCTCCTGTGAGATCATATCATCACTCATTCGCGTTGTCCTCCCCTTCTATAACACCAGATATCTGCACGGCCATACGTTTTCCGGCTGTGCCAGGGCGTGCAAGGAATTTGGGATTTGAACCGACATAGCAGACGAGTTCATCCTTCGTAAGCGTATCAAGCTGGAGAACATCGCCAAAGCCGAGCGTCAGGAACTCGTTGATCGTCATCTCGATCTCACCGAGCTGTACCGTAAACGGCACCGACGTCCGTTCAATCTTACGCTGGAGCTCCTCGACCTGCTCAGGAGAACTCTCCCGATCCATGGAAGCCGCCACCCAAAACGAGGTCGTCAATTTCGACATGACCGGTTCCAGTACCAGATACGGGATGCAGATGTTCATCATGCCATCCACATCACCCATCTTAATGTGAATGGTGATGAGCACCACCATATCATTGGGCGGAACAATCTGGGCAAACTGGGAGTTTGTCTCCATCGTCTCAAAGTTCGGCCGAAACTCGACGACGTTGCTCCACGCCTCACGGAAATAATTGGTAGCCAGCTCGATGAACCGCCGCATGACCGCCATTTCAATATCCGTCAGGACACGTGTCTTGACAGCAGGCCGTCCCTCACCGCCAAAAATGCGGTCAATATAAGCAAATGCGATGCCGGGGTTGATCTCAATGATGATCTTCCCTTTCAGCGGCGGCAGTGCAAGAATGCCAATCACGGACGGATTCGCCATGGACTGGACAAACTCCTGATAGGTCACCTGCTCGACAGACGAGACATCGATATCGATCATTGTGCGCAGGCTGGCCGACAGATACGTGTTTAAGAGACGCGAAAAACTCTCATGCAGCATGAAGAGCGTCCGAATCTGATCCTTTGAGAATCGGTCCGGCCGCTTAAAATCATAGACCTTGACCTTGCGTTCCTCTTCTTCCGCCTTGACCTCCTCGGCGGAAACCGAGCCATCCGAAAGTGCCGAAAGAAGCTTGTCTATCTCGGATTGAGACAGTACGTCCTCAGCCAAGACTCTTCCCCCTTCCCATTGTGCAGTACTTCATCGAACTTACTGCAGCAGGAAGCTCGTGATGTAAACTTCGTAAACGGACCCCTGTCCGAGCCGATCGTTCAGTGCGTCCTTCAGCTGCTTTTTCAGCGCGTCCTGTTTTGCCGCATCAAACTCTTCCAGCGGCGCGGCACGCAGGAACTGCATCGTTGTGTCGAGGATCTTCGTCTCTGCGACAGGATTCACCTTGCCGTCCTTCACTACCTCAGACTTACCGGGATTGAGCTCTACGACAACGCCCGCCTTGAGGAACTTTCCGGCACGTCCGCCGCCGACATTGACCAGAATACCTTCTTTCGGGTCGCCGAGCTTATAGAACACACCGGGGTCGTGATTGCTCTTGCTTCCGCCTCCATCTTCCGCATGCGACGGGGACTCTGCCTGCGAGATAATATAATACGAGATACCGCCGGCTGCCGCTACCGCGACCAGCACCGCCACAAACACCACAACAATCATCATAACCATGGATGATTTCTGCTTTGGCTGCTCTGCTGCCTGTTCTTCCTTTTCCTCCGCCATGAGTTAATTCCCTCCCTAATAATGACTACGAAGCCGCAGCGGCTCCACACCGGGGCACTCCCTTGCCGCGTGGAGGAACACCGTCCTCCTATTATAACAAAGGAATGGAAATTCGCCAACTAAATTTGATGAAGCGCACGACGATATTTGATTGTCCGCCGCACAATTTCCTCCATCGGTTCCTCAACGATCAGCTTCTTGCCGTTGGTGAGTGTGATTACCGTATCCGGCGTCTCCTCAATGCTCTCGATGATCTCTGCATTGAGGACAAACTCCCCCTTCTGGTTCGTCTTGGAGTTGAACTTCGTCAGCATGATCATGACAGGCTTCCCCTCCATTTCCTTTTACAAGTTTTTCTTACGCACAGAAAAAGCATGTATAAACTCTACCTGATATACTTTCGCCGTCATCTTCACTTTTCCTTTTTTTTCACAGTGTTTTTTTCATTATATCTTAAATTTTAACCCAAATATTATCCAAGCTGTGCAAGAAAAGCCAGTGAACGCAATGGGTGTCCAAGAAGTTCCTGAACATGAGCGAGCACGATTTCCTCTGCCTCCATAAGAGCTCCGCCGCGCACCCGCATAGGCGGCGGATCTGTCCAGTCAAGGTGCTGAAGATCGGTGAGAAGTGCGCGCAGTGCCGCAGCAAATGGCCTTGCCCCTGCAGCCGCACATGTCCCGCAAAGTGCCCCCCCCTCACCTGCATGAAAGAATGCATCGCCCTCGATTGCCGCGCCGCAGTGGATGCAGTGATCATACGTCTGCTGCAGGCCCGCTGCATCCAGCGTGCGAAGGACGGCGGCCAGCGCGGCAACGCGCGGATGACGCGTCTCAAACGCCGTCACGATCAGTGCAAGTGTATCGAAGAAATGCTCATCCGCCACGCCCTCAGGCATAAACGCACAGACGACCTCTGCCGTAAATGTTGCATAGGCAAGTGCCATAAGGTCGTCCGCAATCCGATGGTGCGAAGCACGCACAGAAGCCGTCTTGACCGTCTCCAAACGGCGTCCCTCCGCGAACTGTAAATCGGCATGAACGAACATCTGCATTGCCCCCGCCAAAGGGCTGCGCGGACGACGGCAGCCGAACGCTGCCGCACGCACAAGACCGCGTTCCTTCGTATAGATTGTCACGATCTTGTCTGCCTCGCCCCAGCTGCGCGTGCCGAGCACGATCCCCTCGGCAGGATACAGTGCCATTATATCTCCTTACTGCACGTTTCATCCGACGGCACAACAGATGTCTTGCGAATGCTTTTTTGTGCAATATTTTTTTTGTGCTCGGCAAGCGGCATCACCGCACCTGCTGTCAGCATGTACTGAAGTGCCTCCTCCTTAGAGATATCAATGGTCACGGCCTCCTCCTCCCGCACGAGCAGTGTCGTCCCCGAGGTCATGTTGAGACTCCACGGAATAAAGACGCAGATATAACCGCCGCCCATCGCCTTCTGAAAACGTGGGGACAGATCCGCCATGACAAAGCCGAGTGCGCGTCCGCCCATATACGGCACATGAACAACACGCTTAAAGTTGCTGTTTGAATCGAGTACCGCTTCGGAAAGGCGTTTGACGCTTGTATAGATAAACTTGACGAACGGAATCGTCCCGATCATTGTCTCCCCAAGTGAGATCAGCTTCGCAAGAACCCAATTCGTCGACCCCCAGCCGACCAAATAGATCACGCAGACGAGGGTGATGATGCCCATGCCGGGAAAATAAAAAGGCAGATACTGCCCGAGGACGCCTTCGGTAAAGCGCAGTGTCCACTCAATCACAAGCGCCGTGATGATCACGGGAACGAGAACGAGCAGGCCATTCACGAAGCGGCGTGAAACACGTTTCATGGCACGCCGATAGATATGATTCAGCCGCAGTGACATACTCCGTCCCTTTCCTTCTCCCTATGCATCTTCCTCGGTAAACCCGAATTCACGCAAGGCATGTGCCTTGCTGCGCCAGTCCTTGCGTACCTTGACCCACAGGTCGAGATAAACCTTCGTCCCGAGCAGCGTCTCGGCATCGGTGCGCGCGCGCTGGCCGATCGTCCGCAGAAGCGCACCGCGCGCACCGATGACAATGCCCTTCTGCGAGGTACGCTCGACATAGATCACCGCACGGATGTAGACATCCCCCTTAGGACGCGTCGTCATCTCCTCGACGTCCACGGCAACCGCATGAGGAACCTCATCCCGTGTCAGTTCGAGCACCTTTTCACGTATCAGTTCTGCGATAATCAGGCGTTCCGGCTGATCGGTCACCATATCCTTGGGATAGTACTGCGGTCCCTCGGGGAGTTTTGCCTTGATCTCATCGATCAGCCCCGTAAGATTTTCCTCCTCACGCGCCGAGATGGGGACAATCGCCGCGAAATCATACATCTGCGCATAGGAGGCGATCACGGGCAGACTTTCCGTATGCGGGATACGGTCAATCTTATTCACGGCAAGGAGAACGGGGGCCTGCACCGCTGCAAGCTGCTTCAGAATATACCGTTCCCCCGCGCCCATCTTCTCCGTTACATCCACGACAAAGACAACAACATCGACGCCGTGCAGTGCCCCTTCTGTCGCCTTTGCCATATATGCACCAAGGCGATCCTGCGGACGATGCACCCCGGGCGTATCGAGGAAGATGATCTGCGCATCCTCCTCCGTCAAAATGCAGAGGATGCGGCTGCGCGTCGTCTGCGGCTTGTCACTCATAATGGCGATCTTCTGCCCGATCAACGCATTGATCAGCGTCGACTTTCCGACATTCGGCCGCCCGATTACGGCGACAAATCCCGATTTGTATGTGCTCATCGTGCAATCCCCAGTGCATCCATCACATGCCTCTGCTCTTCTTCCATTTCCAGCCGCTCCTCCTCCTCGATATGGTCATAGCCAAGGAGATGCAGCATTCCGTGCACCGTGAGAAAGGAAAGTTCCCGCAGAAAGCTGTGCCCATACTCCTCCGCCTGTGCCGCCGCACGCTCAAGCGAGATTACGAGATCGCCGAGCACCACGCCGCACGGCGCGTCGATGATCTCGGGTTCCTCGCTCTCCGTAAGGGCAAAAGAGAGGACATCCGTCGGACGATCCACACCGCGATAGTCACGGTTGAGCACATGGATGTGCGCATCGTTCGTCAGCGTCACACTGACCTCTGCGTCCAGTGCGCCGTACAGCCGTCCGACGGTCAGTACGGCGCGCCGCACGGCATCCACATCCTCCTGCGGCACCTCAAGAGTGTCCGGCTCTTTTCCGATCGCGATCTCCATCCTGCTTCTCCCGTTTCTTTTCCCATGCGCCGTACGCCTCAACGATCCGCGTGACGACCTCGTGACGGATGATGTCAACCGGCTCGAGGCACACGATGCCGACGCCCTTCACGCCTCTCAGGATTCGGCACGCCTGTCGCAGCCCCGAGGTTGTTCCGCGCGGCAGATCGACCTGCTCAAGATCCCCCGTCACCACCATGCGCGAGCCGAAACCAAGACGCGTGAGGAACATCTTCATCTGCGCGCTCGTCGTATTCTGCGCCTCATCAAGAATGACAAATGCGTCATCGAGCGTGCGTCCGCGCATATAGGCAAGCGGCGCAACCTCAATCAGCTGACGGCTCATCATCTTCTGATAGCCCTCCGCACCGAGGATGTCCTGCAGCGCATCGTAGAGAGGGCGCAGATATGGGTTGATCTTCTCCGTCAGGTCACCCGGCAGAAAGCCCAGATGCTCTCCCGCCTCCACCGCGGGACGCGTGAGAATGATGCGGCTGACTTCGCGGTTGCGGAGTGCTGCCACCGCCATAACGACAGCGAGGTAGGTCTTTCCTGTTCCAGCAGGGCCCACGCCAAGTGTCACAGCATGTTTGCGGATCGTCCCTAGGTAGTCGCGCTGACCAATGGTCTTGGCACGTACCTCTCGCCCCTTTGCCGTCACGAGCAGCACCTCGGAGAACAGTCCGTGCAGTTCCTCCACACGCTCTGTATATACGAGACGTGCCCCGTAATGTACTTCATGTGTCGTCAGACGCACTCCCTGCCGATGGCAGAAGAGCAGTTCTCTGATGAGCGTCCGCACAGCGGAGACATCCGCCGCCGTCCCCGTCACCGCAATGCTGTTGCCGCGGCTCACCATGCGGCAGGAGCAGTCCTCCTGCATGATTTGAAGAAACGCGTCGCGCTCGCCCAGAATCGCATACGCTTCCTGCTGATCCTTAAACTCGATAATGTCTGTTGTCTCCGTCAAAGGCAGCCTCTCCTATATAAAATACTCGATGGTCGCGTCCGCTGTCCGCTTCGTCCGTTCATCAAAGAGCAGCACCGCTTCGCGCGACGTCATGGGGCCAAGGGCATACAGTTCCTTTGTTTCGCGATTAAAACAGGAAAACGGTGCAATGCGGTTGTACTCATGCGGATGTGCGCACGTCACTGCAATGCCCTCCCGCACAAAGGACACATCTGCCTCACGCAGATAGTACGGATCAAAGAGACGGATGTGCTCCCCCGTCATCCCTGTGAGGAGTGCGTAGTGCTCGACCTCATAGAAAAGGCGCACCACCACAACACCGCCGCGTGAGAGTGCATCGTTCACATAGCTGTGCGCACCGATATATACGCTGCGTCCCGTGATGTACTGACAGGAGAGCGGGAACTGCGTTGCACGCGAGAACCCCTCGAGCCAGTTTGTGAGGTACATCATCGCCATGCGCGACGTCCCCTCCTTGCACGCTGCACCGCCCATCCCATAGCAGTCAAGCGAATAGAGCATAACGCTGCGGATGATTTCAGGTGGAACCTCGGCGCGGGGAAAGAGGTAGCTGACCGCATCGAGCAGTGCCGTCGGACCGCAGTCGTACTCCGACATCTGATAGCGCAGAGGAATCTTCATGTATACCCCCATTTCCGCAGGAGATTCGGCATCAGGATCGCAAGAATGACGAGCACTATGCCGCCTGCCTGCACGGGGGCAAAGTGTGTATCAAAAATCAGCCAGGCAAAGAACACGCTCGCAACCGGTTCAATCGTCGCCGTGATCGCCGTCTCCGCAGGACTGAGCCAACGCAGCCCAAGCGCGAACGCGAAGAAAGCGACCACCGTGCCCAGCCCGATGATGACGAAGAGATCAAACCACGTCTGCGCCGTAAAGAAAGAGCCAACATCTGCGATCACCTGCGTCACAGGAAGAAGAGCAGTCCCGCCAAAAAACATACAGACGGCAAGCAGGAAGAAACGATCAAACCGCCGCAGAAGCTGCACCGGATAAATCATCGCAAAGACAAATGTCGCGCCCGAGATGAGACTCCAGACAACACAGTCCATCGGAACCGAGAGGCGCGTTGGATCGCCGCCCGTCACAAGCAGGAATACACCCACCACGGCAGCGGCCACGGTCAGCAGCTCTGCCATGTGCGGCAGCCGCCGCCGGCGGGCGGCGAGATAGAGAATCATCAGTGCGGGGCTGGTCGAACAGATGACCGTCGTTGCCGCCGCATCTCCTGCTGCAATCCCCTTGAAGTAGGAAAACTGAACAATCATAATGCCGAGGATGCCGTGCACCGCCATCTGCAGGAGCAGGCGCGGGCTGCGGCACAGCGTACGCACACCGCGCCGCAGGCCGCCGCTCCACCACGCGAGCAGGAAAAAGAGTCCGCTGGAAAGGAAAAGACGCACCTGTGTCAGTTCCACAGGGATATGATGTGACTGTACGTAGAAGTCCTGTGCCGCTGTCCCGCTTGCCGCCCACATCGTCCCGGCAAGCAGGACGAGGAGCACCGCAGAGACGTGCGACATAGGTTCAGCCCTCCCCCTGCTCCCGCTTCACCACATCGGCAATCGCCGCACAGACCTTCTCAAGCTGTTTCTGGTCGGTGCCCTCCGCCATCACGCGGATCAGAGGTTCCGTTCCCGAGGGGCGCACGAGAACGCGCCCCTCACTGCCGAGAATGCGTTTCCCTTCGGCAATTGCATCACAGATGGCAGGATTTTTCTCCCATCCCTCCTTGCTCTTAACGTGCACATTGACAAGGAGCTGCGGATAGGTTGTCATCATGGCGTTCAGTTCGGACGCCTTTTTTCCGCTGCGGTGCAGGGCTGAGAGCACCTGCAGTGCTGTGACGAGGCCGTCGCCCGTTGTCGCATGTTCCGCAAAGATAATATGCCCCGACTGCTCACCGCCGATCGTATAGCCGCTGCGGCGCATTGCCTCAAGCACGTAGCGGTCTCCGACCGCCGTCACCTCAACGCGTCCGCCGAGTGCCGCAATCGCCTTGTGGAAGCCGATGTTTGCCATCACTGTCGTCACCACTGTCTTGTGCGGCAGATGCCCCATGCGCATCATCTCTGCTGCACAGACGACGAGAATGTGGTCTCCATCGATCAGCGTGCCTGTCTCATCAATACAGAGGCAGCGGTCAGCGTCGCCGTCATGGGCAATGCCGATATCCGCACCGCATTCGAGTACCGTGCGGCGCAGCGAGTCCAGATGCGTTGATCCGCATCCGTCATTGATGTTCACGCCATTCGGAAGCGCATGGATCACCTTGACGTCTGCGCCGAGACGGCGCAGCACCTTCGGCATTGCCTCATACGCCGCACCATTCGCGCAGTCGAGGACGATTTTCATCCCATCAAAACGCTCTGTGCACGTACTCACAACATAGTCGATGTACTGATTTAGCAGATCGTCACGGTACTCCACCACACCGATCTCTTTCCCCGTCGGACGTGCTTCATGGTCGCCGCTCTGAAGGCCGCGGACGAGTGATTCCAGTTCATCTTCCACTGCATCGGGCAGTTTGTAACCATCCCCGCCAAAGAACTTGATTCCGTTATCGTGAAACGGGTTATGCGATGCCGAGATGACAATGCCTGCACTGGTCTTGTGTTCCCGCGCAAGGTAGGCAATCGCAGGCGTTGGCATAACCCCCGCGAGAAGAGCGACTCCTCCTGCCGAGCAGATGCCTGCCGTCAGTGCTGCTTCAAACATCTCACCCGAAACACGCGTATCCCGTCCAATCAAAATACGAGGACGCACCTTGGCATGTGCTCCAAAATAGAGCGTCGCTGCGCGACCAAGCTGATAGGCAAGTTCAGGTGTAAGCTCCGTATTCGCCACACCTCGCACACCATCCGTCCCAAAAAGTCTCACAATAACAGCCTCCTGTGTATCTTCAGCATCATCTTGTGCAATGGGGTGCGTGGATTTTCACACACCCCAAATTTCCTTTATCCTCATCATAATCTACTGTATTCGCTCCAAAAAAGCAAGTGCCGCTTTCAGTCCGTCAAGTGCGGCACTCATAATGCCGCCTGCATACCCCGCCCCCTCACCGATGGGATAGAGCCCTGCCGCATTGACCGCCTGCATGGTCACCGCATCACGCAGGATACGGCAGGGCGCAGAGGAGCGGGCCTCTACGCCAGTCAGCGGCACATCCGCCGCGCCGAAACCCGGCACACGCTGTTCCCAGTGCTGCAGGGCACGCGCGAGCGACGCTGCGCACATATCGGGCAGCACCATTCCCAGCGCGGCATCACGCACACCGGGCATATAGGTCGGTGTAACACAGAAATTCATCAATCCCGTCCGTCCCGCAAGAAAATCTCCTACGGCCTGCACAGGCGCACGATAGTCGCTCCCGCCTGTACGAAAAGCACGCGCTTCAAGTTCCCGCTGGAAGCGAATGCCGCCAAGCACACCGCCGCCGAAATCGACAGGATTGACCTGAACGAGCAGTGCGCTGTTCGCTGTCCCCGAGCCGCGGCAGTAGTTGCTCATCCCGTTCGTCACGAGACGTCCTGCCTCCGAGGCTGCCGCGACCACCATGCCGCCAGGGCACATACAAAAGGAGTAGACCCCGCGTCCGCCCTCCTCATCCCGATAGGTCAGTGCATAATCCGCAGCAGGAAGATACGGACTGCCCGCTGCCGCGCCGTACTGCATACGGTCAATGAATTCCTGCGGATGCTCAATGCGCACGCCTATGGCGAATGGCTTTGCCTCCATCCGTATGCCTGTCTGATGCAGCATGGCATAAGTATCGCGCGCCGAGTGCCCAATGCCGAGAAACACTGTGCCCGCCGGAATGACAGCATCTCCATTGACGATGAGCGCAGTGATGCGCCCCGCATTCAGTGCAATATCTGTTACCTGTGCGCCGAAGCGCACCTCGCCGCCCATAGCGATGATGCTCTCACGCAGATGCTTTACGACCGTGCGCAGCACATCCGTCCCGATATGCGGCTTTTGAAGATACCGTATCTCCTCGGGAGCACCCGCAGCAATAAACGCCTCGATGATCTCAGTCATCCGCGGGTCACGACTGCGTGCTGTCAGTTTTCCATCGGAAAACGTCCCTGCCCCGCCCTCACCAAACTGTACATTCGATGTGGGATCGAGCTGTCCTGTCTGCCAGAAGCGTGCGACATCCCGCATACGGTGATCCACATCCCGCCCACGTTCGAGCACGAGAGGGGCAGCGCCGGCACGGGCAAGCAGCCACGCGGCAAAAATCCCCGCAGGACCAAATCCTACAACAATGGGACGCTCGCAGCCGCGCTGCGGCGTATAAGGAGGAACAGCGAGGGGCTGCGGCTGCTCCGCCCGCTGCACATTCCCGTCACGGCGCATCCGCATGAGGATTCCGCGAGATCCCTTCACCTCGACGTCAATCGTATAGTTCCACCGTATGGGCGTATCGTTCCTGCACCTTGCATCCAGAGCCTTATGAACGACAATCACCCCGTGCACTGCACAGGGTGATACGCCAAGACGTTCTGCGGCAAGGGTTTCAAGGGAACGTACTTCTTCATAGGGTACGAACAAGTTTTTGATGCGTATCATTGTATCGTCCCGACCTTGATCTCCACTGTCACCGTCTGATTCGCTGCCGTTACTCCATTGGGAAGGCGAAGGTGTACCTGCCGCGTACCGCTTTCCTTTACATCGGAGAGAGAGAAGTCCTCCGTTTCGATGCTCGTCACCTTGTCGAGTACATCCTTCGTCCCTGAGATCTCAATGCGTGCTGGCTGCACGGCAATTCCCTCCAGCTTTAGCTGAGGAGGAAGATCACTGCGTGGTTTCGCCTGTACATCGACGGTCTTGCGGGACAGTCCGCGGGCAATCTTCCCCGTAACCTCGGTTGACGCAGGAGAGAGCGTGACGCCCTGTACTTCCCTGCCGTCCGCATTCAGCGGAACGAGAGAAACCGTCGTTGTAAAATCGCCCGTCCGGTCACTGAGACTGACATAGGCAGCAATCTCCGTCACCTGATCGACGAGAGAGCGTGGTCCTTCCACTGTGACCTTGTCATTGGACTGTTTCAGTCCCTCAACGGTAAAGCCGTCAGCCGGCTTCCCACTGGCTGACAGATTGATGCGGAAGGTCCTCTGGATAATGCGGTCGAGGGTTATATTGATCCTATCCGGCGATACACTGACAAGCTCGAATCCATAGGGGATAGATGTCTTCACCGCATAGGCACGTTCCCCCTCCGTAAAATTGGACAGATCCACGCGTGCATGAAAATCACTGTTGTCCGCTGAAACGAAATATGAACGCGGCCCGCGGACACGAATGGTCACCGTGTCCGTTCCCGCGTGCATCAGATAACCATCCGGCACACTCTCCATTGTCACAGGCACGGTATAGGATGCCTCCATGGAGGGGTTCTGATCGTTCATCACATAAAGCCAGAGCACCACGGCGACAATGAGTGCCGCGAGCTTGGCAAGCAGATTGTGCTGAACGAGACTGCCTAGCCTGCTCATGATTTCCCCCTCCAGCTCCGAATCGTTTCCAGAATCGACGAGTGCGAGCTATAGGCAAACGCAGGCGTCAGGATATGGGTCAGGCGCTCCCCGTCCAGATGACGATGCAGACGGCCGTTCTCTGCAATCGAGATCGTTCCCGTCTCCTCACTCACCACAACGATCAGCGCATCGCACTGCTCCGACAGCCCGATTGCCGCTCGGTGACGCGTCCCGAGCTCCGTTGAGAGCGACCGGTTCTCCGTCAGCGGCAAAAGGCAGCCCGCTGCGATCAAGCGTTTGCCGCGGATCACTGCGGCACCGTCATGCAGAGGCGTGTTGGGAATAAAGACATTCATCAGGAAATCCGACGTAATGAGTCCGTCGATCTGAATGCCCGTCGCACTGATATCGTTCAGTCCCATATCACGCTCAATGACCAGCAGCGCGCCAATCTTATTTGCCGAAAGAATTTTGACAGCACTTCGTATCTCGCGGATTGTACTCTGTGCCTCCTCATCATCTAAGAGGGTACCGGGACGGAAAAACTTTCCCTGACCGAGATGTTCGAGCGCACGCCGCAGTTCCGGCTGAAAGACAATCGGCAATGCGACAAAGAGCAGCGTCACACATTTTTGAAGCAGCCATGAAATCACATGCAGATTCAGATAGCTTGCCACCACCGTTATTCCAAGCAGGACAAGAATGCCCTTGCCGAGGGTAATGGCACGCGTATCCTCGAGCATCAGGTAGACACGGTACAGAATGAGCGCGACAATCAGAATATCAAGGACATCCAGCGGCGTGATGGTCGACAGGATGCCGCGAAATTGTGTCGGCATTGTGAAATCAAGCGGCATAAGAACCCCCCACGTTCAAAACATCCCTTTCCAGCTGTATCTCCCCAAATACAAGTCTGCGTATTTTCCCCGGCATAAATCGAGTATCACGGATGATGTTCAAATCTGCCTATATTAAAGTTTCGATTCGAATAGGAAAAATCCTTGTGACCTATACGGCTCTGAAAAAAAAAATTTCGGGACCGCCGTACGAGGTCTTTCAGCCTCGTACAGCAGTCCCGAAATCAGGGGGTCAAAATCAGCAGATCTTGCGGATCCAGCCTTCGGGCGCCTCGACCGTGCCGAGCTGAATGCCGCGCAGCGTATCATAGAGCTTCTGCAGCACAGGTCCCATGTGCTCCATGCCGCTCGGGAACGCGATCACCTGGTCGCCGTGCGTCACCGAGCCGACGGGGGAGATCACCGCCGCCGTACCGCAGAGCCCGCACTCTGCAAAGTCATTCAGCTCCTCGAACGCCACGGGGCGATGCTCCACCTTCAGCCCGAGCACGTGCTCCGCGATATAGACCAGCGAGCGGCGCGTCACCGACGGCAGGATCGACGGCGACTTCGGCGTCACCACCGTGCCGTCCTTCTTGATGAAGAGGAAGTTTGCCCCGCCTGTCTCCTCGACGTGCGTGCGCGTCGCTGCATCGAGGAACATATTCTCGTCGAACCCTGCCGCATGCGCCGCCATATAGGCGTGCAGGCTCATCGCATAGTTCAGCCCCGCCTTGATATGTCCCGTGCCGTGGGGAGCTGCACGGTCAAACGCACTCACGCAGAGGCGGATCGGCTTGATGCCGCCCTTGAAGTATGAGCCCACGGGTGTCGCGAAAAGGCGAAACTGATATTCATCGGCGGGCTTTACACCGATGACCTCGCCTGATGCGAAGATAAAGGGGCGCAGGTAGAGCGATGCGTCCGTACCATAGGGCGGAACGTAGTCACGGTTCGCCTTGACCACCGCATCGACCGCCTCCAAGAAGCGCTCCTTCGGAAAGGACGGCATCTCAAGATACGCTGCCGAGTCATACATGCGCGCCGCATTAAGATCGGGGCGAAACGTCACAATATGCCCATCCGCCGTCTCATAGGCCTTCAACCCCTCGAAGACCTCCTGGCAGTACTGCAGAATCCCTGCGCACTCGCTGATCGCGACTGTCGAGTCAGAGGTCAGACCTCCCTCGTCCCACGTCCCATTCGCATAATTTGACACATAACGCTGCGGCAGAGAACGATAGGCAAACCCCAAATTCTCCCAGTCCAAATCCGCCTTTGCCATAAAAAGCGCCCCCTTCTTTCAAAATGTACGTCCTATCATAGTACCATCATGCGTCCTTGTCAAATGGATTTACCGCGCCGCAGCATCCAGCTCCCTGCGTGCACGCGGCAGACGCTTTAGAATATCACCTGCGATCAGGCCGTTTCCGCGCTTCTCGTAAGCGCGATCCCCCGCATATCCGTGCAGCCACACGCCCACGATTGGCGTCATCCCGCTCTCCATCTGGCGCATCAGTCCGACAATCGCTCCCGCGAGCACATCGCCTGCCCCCGCCGTCGCCATGCCCGCATTGCCGCAGGTGGTAAAGAATGCATCCCCATCGGGGTAGACCACAATGGTGCACGCCCCCTTGACCACAAACACCGCCTGATGATCGCGCGCAGCGTCCCGTGCCATGCGGAGCAGATCCTCTTCCGCCTCCCCCGTCTCCACGCCGAGGAGCGCGGCAAACTCACCGAGATGCGGTGTCAGAATCGGCACCTGCGGCAGGTCGCGCAGCGCATCGAGATGTCCCGAGAACGCCGCAATCGCATCTGCATCCATCACAAGCGGAGCCTTGACCTCCGCCGCAAAAAGACGGACAAATTCGCCCGTCTCCGGCATGCGCCCGATGCCGGGGCCGATGAGCACGGCATCCGCATGCGCCGCGAGCGAGAGTGCCTTCTGTCGTGCATCTTCCCCGCCGAAACAGCCCATGCCCTCATCGGGCAGCGGAACGACCATCACTTCCGTCAGTTTTGCCGCCAAGACGGGATAGATGCGCTCCGGTACGGCAAGCGTCACAAGCCCTGCACCGACGCGCAGGGCGGCCTCTGCCGCCAGTGCTGCCGCCCCTGTCATGCCGAGCGAGCCGGCCAGTACGAGAATCCGTCCGCACGTACCTTTATGTACATCACGTGCACGCGGAGGAAGAAGTTTCGCTGCTGTATCCTGCGTGATGAGAGACTGCCGCAGGCCCTCTCCCGCAAGGAGTGCGTGAGGAATGCCGATGTCGTCAACGAGCAGCTCTCCAACGGCATTCGCTCCCGGACCTAGGAAATGCCCCACCTTTGGCAATCCAAGGGCGAGTGTCCGATCTGCACGAACAGCGACGGATATGATCCGTCCCGTATCCGCCTCTACTCCGCTTGGAATATCGATGGCAATCGTCGGTTTTCCTGCCGCATTGATCTCCTCGATCAGGCGCAGTGCTGTCTTGCGCAGCTCGCCCTTCACCCCTGTGCCAAGGATCCCATCAATCACCGCATCAGCAAAGCGCAGGGAGACCCGCAGGCGATCCCAGTCCCGATCCCCCGCAAGGGAACGGACCTCTGTCCCCATCGCCCTCAGCGCACTGTACATCGCACGGGCGGCAGGACTGAGATGTTCCTCCTCGCCCGCGAAGAACATCTTCACGCGCGCCCCCATATTGATGAGATGCCGTGCTGCTGCAAAGGCATCACCGCCATTGTTTCCGCCTCCGGCAAAGACAGCAAACACCTTGCCCGGCGCACCGCCGATCATCTGCCCCGCTTCCTCTGCCGTCCGCCGCCCGGCATTTTCCATCAGAGCGACAGCGGGCAGCCCATAACTCTCCTCCACTGCTCCATCGATGCGGCGCATATCCTCTGCAAACGATACATTCATCACTGACCCTCCAACATACAGTAAGCCGTCGCATACTCCTTCTCGTGGCTGAGCGTAATCCATATCCGCGTCACGCCCATCTCCGCTGCACGTGCCGCGAAGTACCCATAAAGATGCACCTCGGGCGCGCCGAGTGCACCGGGCAGAATCTCCACATCGTGGAGAGTACCGCCGCGCAGCCCCGTACCAAACGCCTTCAGCACGGCTTCCTTGCCGGCAAATCTGGCGGCGAGGCTTGCTGCCCCTGCACGTCCGCACTGCACGGCATAAGTCCGTTCCGCCTCCGTATAGACACGAATGAGAAAACGTTCATTCTTTGCCGCACGTTCCACGCGCTCCACACGGACGATGTCACAGCCGATCCCAAGAATCATAACATCTCCTTTATCATAACATCCTCTATCATAACAGAAAAGGGATTATTGCGCCACGCAATAATCCCTTCAAACAACCACTGATTCCCTCATCCGCCCGGCAAATTTTTAATGCTGCAGCGGTGCCGGAACGACACCCGGCTGCTGCGGCGCAGGACGCATATCCGTTGACAGCTTATACACACCCTCATCCGATGCGGGCGACGACGCGGATGATGCCGACGGTTCCGCAGCTGATGTGCCGCCGGCCTGAACCGCCCCCGTACCAGCGTCACTTGCCGTATTGCCCGAAAGCTTCATGCTGCGTGCGATGAACACCTCGACGCGTCGGTTCTGCGCACGTCCCTCCTCCGTATCATTCGATGCGATCGGCCGATACTCACTGTAGCCAAGGGCACTAAAACGTGCAGGGTTCAGTGAGGGCTGCACCGCCATCACACCGCGCATCAAGCTGACGGCACGCGCCGAACTCAGCTCCCAGTTCGATGGATACTGTGCCGTTGAGATTGGCACATTGTCCGTGTGACCGGAGATCGTTACGCGCTCGGGAAGCGAGGCGAGCACCCCGGCAATGACGGGAACAATCTTTTCCGCGTCTCCTTGAAGGACGGCAGAGCCGGAGGAGAAGAGCGCCTTCTCCTTCAAGCGAACCATTAATCCTTCTTCGGTTAGTTCCGTGCTCACCTGATCCTGCAGATTATTGTCCTTGATATACTGGTCCAGCTTCTTTTGTGCCTCTGAGAGATCCTGATTCTCCTTCATGTAGGCGGCGTCTGCCGTATTTGCACCGTTCGTCATCGTTGGAGGACTGGGTGCTGTCGATGGTCCCATCCCGCTGAAGAAGGACGGCCCTCCCATATTGAATGCCGCCGTGAAGGCCTGCGCGAGAGCCTGCATCTTCGACGCATCCGTCTGCGACATGGCAAAAAGTGCAATAAAGAGCGCCAAGAGCAGCGTCATCAGATCAGAGTAGGGCAGGAGCCAAGCCTCGTTGAGTTCCTCCTCATGGGGCTTCCCGCGCTTCTTTCTCGCCATATCAGCCCTCTCCCTTCAGCGCCTCACGCTCCGTCTGCGGGATAAATACCATGAGCTTCGCTTCAATTGCTGTCGGCGAATCGCCGGCCTGGAGCGACAGAATCCCCTCGATGATCATGCGCTTCTGACTGACCTCGTGCTCCGATATGATCTTGAGTTTATTCGCAAATGGATGCCAAAGAACATATCCCGTAAAGATACCGAGGATTGTCGCAACGAACGCCGCCGCGATCGAGTGACCGAGCTTGTCGATATCGTTCAGGTTGCCGAGTGCCGCGATCAGACCGACAACGGCACCCAGAACGCCAAGCGTCGGCGCATACGTACCAGCCTGTGTGAACATCGAGCGTCCTTCGGCATGACGCTCCTGCATGATCGCAAGCTCGGCATCCAGAACATCCCCCACGAAGTCCGGATCCATACCATCAATGACCATGCCAAGCCCCGTGCGGAAGAACGGATCCTGGATCTCCTGCGCCTTGCTCTCAAGGGCAAGAATGCCCTCGCGGCGCGCAATCTGCGACAACTCGATGAACTGCTGCACGAGCTGCCCCTTTTCCTGAAGCTGGGGAACTTGGCAGGTCTTCTTGATGAGATTGAAAAAATTTCCCAGCTGTTCCATGCGAAATCCAATGAACAGGCACGAAAACGTACCGCCAATGATGATGAGGAACGCCGCCGGGTTATTGAGCGCCGTCAGCGGTGCCCCCTTCAATATCATACCGACAAAGACCGAGATGAGTCCCATAATAATCCCGATGACTGTTGATTTTTCCAAAACAAAAGCCCCCAATCCATTTTCTCGATCGTCGAACGCACACCTGTCTGATCCGTCAGACACACGTCCATATCTTCCTATATTATTCCATAACGGAGGGAAAAATCCTACCCCTTTTTTAAAAAAAGTTAAAAAAAGAGTAGATTTTTTTCAATAAATTTTTCTTATCCTGTCATATATTGTCTAAAAATATGATATAATAAGCCGTGAATAAAAAAGAGTTATTAGGAGGATGGTCACATGGAATTGCGGCAATTGGAATACTTCCAAATGGCGAGCCGCCTCAAGAATATCACGCGTGCTGCCGAACGTCTCCGTGTTTCCCAGCCGAACATCACTGTCGCGATAAAAAAACTCGAAAGCGAACTTGGCATCCAGCTCTTCGACCGCAGCCAGAAGCAGCTCTCCCTCACGCCCGAGGGCGCAGTCTTTTTGGAGCGCGTCGAGGTAGCACTGCGCAACATACAGGATGCCGTGCTCGAGGTGAACGACTACAAGCAGCTCCAAAAAGGAACGATTAAAATTGGTATTCCTCCTATGATGGGCGCCTATCTCTTCCCAAAGATCTTCTCCAGTTTCCAGCGCCGCTATTCCCACCTCGATGTCTATCTCCATGAAGAGGGCTCCGTCGCCATCCGTGAACAGCTTGAACGCGATGAACTGGACTTTGGCATCATCATCATCCCTGAGTCCTCGCCAAACCTGCAGCTGCTGCCGATGA
Organism: Centipeda flueggei ATCC 43531; assembly: GCF_000160695.1. Taxonomy (GTDB): domain Bacteria; phylum Bacillota; class Negativicutes; order Selenomonadales; family Selenomonadaceae; genus Centipeda; species Centipeda flueggei. The sequence continues at coordinate 784,068 of NZ_GG694006.1, forward strand.
CACGCAGTCAGATTGTTTGCTGCGTCCCCGAAGACAGTGAACTGGCTGAGCGCAAGGCTGTCACATTACAGGACATCGAAGGACGGAATCTCATCATGCTGAAGGAAGGCTCCTTCCTCCGACAGACCATGCTTCAAAAAATGAAAGCAGCAGGAGTCTCTCCGAACATCGTACTCGAGTCCAATCAGGTCGTTACCATTATGGGACTTGTTGCAAGCGGGGTGGGCGACGCCTTCCTGCTGGACATGATCGCACGCGAGGCGCACGGCATCCGTACTCTTCCGCTTGCCGCTCCCGTTTATGTAGACGTAGGGCTCGCATGGAAACGTGACCGTTACATCTCACGCGCCGCACAGTCCTTTATCGATTTTGCCAGGGATACCCTCAGCCACAAAGGAAACACGCCTATACTCTGAATGCAGAAAGGCCTGCGGCGTCCATCGGCTCATGGTACTCGTCACTTCCCCGCAAACAGGGGAAGTGAATCCGGAAAATCCGTGCAGAGGACTGCAAAACGGCAAAAGAGTCACAAGAAGGGGCTGTACACGAAGTTTTCTGCCTCCGTGTACAGCCCCTTCTTATAGTATTAAAACTCAGAAAATCAGATGTGCGATCACGTAGCCGACGCAGCATCCCGAGGAGACCCCGATCAGTCCGGGGATCATGAACGAATGGTTCAGGATGTACTTGCCGATACGCGTCGTACCCGAACGGTCAAACCCGATGCACGCAAGATCGGACGGATATGTCGGCAGGAAGAAGTAGCCGTAGCATGCCGAGATGAACGAAAGGATGAGGATCGGGTCAACCCCGACGTTGATCGCCATCGGCACGACAATCGCAATCGCCGCCCCCTGCGAGTTCACCAGTTTCGACGTGAGGAACGCCAGCACGGCGTACGCCCACGGATAAGACTGCACCGCAGCGCCGAGGAACTGCTTGAGGAAGGCAATGTGATTCATGAAATAGGTATCTGCCATCCATGCGACGCCGTAAACCGAGACGAGAGCAACGACGCCCGAACGGAAGACCTGCGAGTTGCCGACATCCTTTGCCTTGACCTTGCAGGAGACGAGAATCGTCGCACCGACGAGCAGCATGACCATCTGGATGACAACAACCATCGAGATTGCCTTCGGCGCGGCATCCGGTTTCGGCGGGAATTTCGGCAGAAGCTCCGGGAAGTTGCCGAGCACAGCAATCGCAATGATGCCGATGAAGAAGATAATCATCGCACGATAGTATTCCTTCGGCAATTCCTTATCAAGGAGGCTCTCCGAATCACCATAGACATACTGCTTGTTCTCCGGATCACGGATGAACTCCTGGAAGCGCTCATCCTGGTCAAGATCCTTGCCGCGGCGATAGCTCCACAGCGCCGCAAAGAACACACCAAGCCCCGTGGCAGGGATGGACACCGAGAGCACCTGGAACACGGTAAAGTCGTGTCCCGACACGGAGAGAAACGCCACCATCGAGACAACAGCGACCGAGACCGGCGATGCGCAGATCCCCATCTGCGATGCAACGGACGAAACCGCCATCGGACGCTCGGGGCGGATGCCTTGCTTGATGGCAATATCATAGATGATCGGAAACATCGTATAGACGACGTGCCCCGTGCCGCAGAGCACCGTCAAGAACCACGTCGTCAGCGGCGCGAGAATCGTGACGTGCTTTGGGTTATTGCGCAGGAACTTCTCCGCGTACTTCAGCATGACCGTCAGCCCGCCCGAGGTCTGCAGGAAGCCTGCGCAGGTGACCACCGCGAGGATGATCAGCATAACATCGATCGGCGGCTTCCCCGGCTGATAGCCGAAGATAAACGTGTAGATCACGAGGCCGAAGCCGCTGATCACCGCCAGTCCCAATCCACCGTGCCGCACGCCGACGATCAGGCAGACGAGCAGGACGATGAATCCCAGCATCATTTCCATGAAAACAACTCCCCCATTCTGCTGCGCAGAGTCCCAACTCTGCACAGGTATAATAACAACGTGTCTTATTATACATCATGTATACATCATTAGTAAAGTCTAAGTTTTATAGGGGAAAACTATCTTTCTTTGTTAAGGACTCACTGATAAAACGAAATTCGTCAGATTAGCGTAGATTTTTCGTCCAAATGAAGCGGAAAATGGGACGCAGCGTGCTGCTCTGCACTAGATTTCCCGCCGAAATGCGGGCAAAAAAATGCGTCAATGGCTGAATTTATCAGTACCTCCTCAATATCCAGAAACACAGCGAAATAGAAAAGAGTCATCTGTACAGATGACTCTCCGCCTAGCTATATGGCTTTACCGCTTCATATTGATCAGCGTCTCAAGCATCTCATCCGAGACCGTAATCATCTTCGAGTTCGACTGGAAGCCGCGCTGGGTGATGATCATGTCGGAGAACTGATCGGCAAGATCCACGTTCGACATCTCGAGTGCCGAAGTCGTCAGCTCCGTGCCGATATCCGACGCGCCGCTGATCGTACGCGTACCGGAGTTGTTCGACTCCTGATAGAGGTTCCCGCCCATTTTCGTGAGACCGGACGGGTTGTTGAACTGCGCCATCGCGATCTGGGCTTCCTTCTGGCGAACGCCGTTCGTATACGTGCCAGTAATCACGCCCGTACTGTCAATATCGACACTCGCGAGCGTACCTGCCGCATGTCCGTCGGAATCCGCCGCAATCGTCGAGGTACCCGAGTACTGCGTGATGGCAGCGAGGTTCATCGCCACCTGCTGAGGTGCCGCACCGTTCTCATACGTGAGGCTCAGCGAGGCCGTACCGCTGACGTATGAGCCTGACGTATCAAACTTCAGATCCGTCTTGGTCAGCGCAACTGTCGTCGTTGTACCATCCGCCTCGGTGATGTTGAACGTATCGCCGCCGCTGCCGAGTGAGAGCGTCCACTTGTTATTCGATGCCTTCGTAAAGACGACGGGAACGCTATGCTTCGCCCCAAGCGAGTCGTAGACCGTAATCGTCGTCGCCACCGAGGGATAGAAGGTATCGTTCCGCGCGTAGTCCTTCCCCACCAGACCGTCGATTGAACTGCCGCTCTTCGTGTTCAGCACCACGCTGGACACGGTCTTTCCGCCGAACTGATAGACGGACTCACGCGTGATCGACTGGATCGTTCCATCCGTAGCGCTGCCCGTATGTGCATACGTAGCGGCCGCACTTGTAATGGCGGGAATTGGCGCCGCCAGCTTAACACTGTTGCCGTCCGCCGTGGTCACCGTAGCCCCTGTCTGCGGCGTAAGGCTCGTGACCTTCAGCTGTCCCGTATAGGTATCGCCGACCGCATAGGTGAAGCTGTTCGGGTTTGGAACTTTGACGGTAACGACTGTTCCCGGCGTAATCGTATTGTTCGCGTCCAGCGTCAGAACAACATCGGAGGGCGGCGAGCTGACAACACTCGTAATCTTGCCGCTGATGTTGAACACATCCCCAAAGGCATAGGTTCCGCTTGTCAGGGAAGTCGCGCCCGTACGCGTGATGGTCGCCGTTGCCGAACCATTGATCTCCTTCGGGCTGGAGGGATTGCCGCTGTCCATCGCAAGCACCGCATCCACATGTCCCGTTGTACTTGCGGTAACATTGGAGATTGTGGAGCTGTAGAGGGTACCCGTCGGAGCGCTGCCGACGGTCTGGGCAGGAGCACTGGAATCAAGGTAGATCTTTCTGCCGTTGTCCATGGTCAGAACGAGCTTTCCTACTTCGCTTGGTGCATAGGAATTGGTCGTCTGTGTCGTGCCGTCTGCATAGCGCACAAGCACGTTCGCCACCTCATAGCCCGGTGTCGTCGCGTTGAGGTTCTTCGTATAGGACGCTGTTGCGGTTGTCTGTGCCTCCATGGACTTTCCTGCGGGGATGCGGATATTCGTCGTGTTGTCGCCCGCGACCGAGATAACGCCGTTGTTTGCCATGTACCCCTGCACATAGAGTCCCGTGCTGGGGATCGTGAGGTTTCCCTCTGCGTCAAACGAGAACGCACCGTTGCGCGTATAAAATTTCTGCTGCCCCTTCGAAACGACGAAGAGACCGTCGCCGCGCGAGATGGCAATGTCCGTATTCTTGCCCGTCTGTTGGACGGAGCCGTTGGTATAGAGGAGGTCAGTCGACGCGACGGACATACCAAGACCAATCTGCTTCGGGTTCACGCCGCCGATTGTTCCGTTTGGAGCGGATGCACCCGAGAGGTTCTGTGAAATCATATCTGCAAATGTGACACGACTTGCCTTAAACCCAGTCGTATTGACATTTGCAATGTTGTTGCCGACAACATCCATGCGGGTCTGATGGCCTTTGAGGCCGGAAACAGCCGAAAACATGGAACGGATCATAGTGAATCTCTCCTTTGTCAGTCTGACAGTGCAAAGGAAGAGCCATATCTGCTATGGTCATGCGCTCCTCACTCCGAGGAAATGCACACGCAGGGATGCCTGGCACCCCGTCCTGACCGCGCCAGTCGCGCGCGGTCAAAAGCCTCCCGTAGGTCCGGCTTCGTCAGATGATGGCTGCACTGTCAATGTTCGTGAAAATACTGTCTGCCGCCGTCACGTCGTCAAGCGCCGTGATGACGGTGCGGTTGGTCACGGAGACGACCATCGCCGTACTGTCCTTCATGTAGATTAGAGCCTCCCTTGCCCCCTTCTCTCTCATGCGGTCAATCGTACTGCCCAGCTTCTCGAGCTCCGTATTCGTGAGCGTCACGCCGCGCCGCTGCAGCCGCTCCTCCGCATGCTGCGAAAAGCGAACGCGCTCTTTCGCCCCTTTTAGTACCTGTGCAAACGATGCGCCGCTGCTGCCCATCGCTCTTCGTCCATGGTCGGTCCCCCTGCTTCCCTGCCCGACCAGCGCCATCGAATCGTCTGCAATTCTCATCGCCTCACCTCCTTTTTTGCACAAAAATAAAATGTTCCACCTTCTATATCGGCGGAACATAAAGGAAACTTAAGTATAAATTATGAAGTTGTTTGACAGGCTTTAGAAATTCTCAGAGTTCCATCACGCCGTAGGCGATGCGACTGTACCTGCCGCCTGTGAGGTCAGTAAACCCAAGGCGGGCGAACTCCCCGCTTCCCCGCCGCTCCTTCATCACAACGCGGCGGCATGCGACACGCCGCGCCTCAGCAATGGTCTCTGCCGTGAGGGCGTGCCCGTCGGCGAGCACGCGCAGGGCATTCATCCCCGCGCTCTCATGGACAGGACAACGAAACATCGGGTCAAAGTAGACGGCGTCATAGCTCCTGTCCGCCTGCGCGCGCAGGTAGTCCAGCGCATCGGCCGCATGGACGCTGATGCGCCGCATCGCCGCGTGCATCTCGTAGTTGTCCCCCGTCGCGTGTGCGAGTCCGTCGCCGATTACCGCCGCGATGATGGGATTCGCCTCGAGTGCCGTCACGGCACCCGCGGCCCCGACGGCAAAACTTTCGATGATGGCATCCGCGCCTGTGCCGAGCGTGCAGTCGAGGACGCGCATCCCCTCCGTGAGGCCGAGCGCATGGACGAGATGGTCTCCCTGTCCGCTTCGCAGAGTCTTGATGCGCAGATGTGCCATGCCGGGATGAAAGAAGAGCTCGCCCTCCGCCGTCACCGCCGTCAAGAGGCCGCGCCGCGCGACGAGCACGGCATCCACACCGTACACTGTTCGCATCTCATCGAGCGAGTCACTGCCGCGCGGGACGTTTGGAATACCGAGCTGCGCCGCCGTCCGCGCCGCAAGTGCACGATTTGCTGCGGCGAATTTCTGGCCGCGCCGCACGGTCGTCACGACGGCGCTGACCGTCCCGCACGTCACAGCCCGAACCCCGTGCGCTTGAACATCTTCGCGAGGTCGTGTGTACCGAACTTCAGAATCGTTGGCCGTCCGTGCGGACAGGTAAAGGGAAACGGCGTTGCCCGCAGCTCCGCCAAGAGGATCTCCATCTGGCGGATGCTCAGTTCCTCGCCCGCCTTGATCGCTGCACGGCACGCCATCGTCGCAATCCCCGCCTCGCGCAGATTCGCGGGGGTCGCGGTGTGCAGGTCGCCGAGGGATGCGAGGATCTCACGGATGATGCCCTCTGCCTCCTCCGTCGGGACGTCGGCGGGCGTCTCCGTCAGGCGATAGGTGCGCTCCCCCGCCGCCTCCAGATGAAAGCCGAGACGGTCAAAGAGCTCCGCATTTTCTTCAATATATTGTGCCTCATGTGCATCGAACGAAAGAATGGCATGCACGAGCATCTGCTGGGAGGGAATCCCATCCGTCTGCGCCGAAAAGCGGTCAAAGAGGATGCGCTCATGCGCCGCATGCTGATCGATGATGTAGAGCGTCGCAGTGCTCTGAGCGATAATGTAGGTAAGGTCGACCTGCCCGATGGGAAGCATTCGCTCCTCCATGGAGATATCGTCCCCCTGCGCCGCCCGCGGTGCAGACGGTACGTCCGAGAACGCCGCACGCTCCTGTGCGCGGACCTCCTGCACAGCATCCTGTGCCGTACGCAGATCGACGCGTGCGCCTGCCCACTGCACCGCCTCGTGGACGGTCTGCGGGTGCGGCGGCGGAGCGGCATAGCCGCGTGCCGGGGCAGAGACAGGCGATGCGGACAGCGTGCTCACATCGAGCGGCACTGCTTCGTAGTGGAACTTCGGCTTTTCCACGGCGGCGGCAATCCCCGTCGTCTCTCCTGCCGCGCCGCGAATGGCGTCGAGCACCGCCTTGTAGACTGCCTTAAAAATACGCCCCTCATCCTCGAACTTCATCTCCGTTTTCTGCGGATGCACATTCACATCAATCGTGCGCTGCGGCACGGTGATGACGATGACGGCGAGCGGGAAGCCCATCTTCGGCACGAGGGAACGGTACACATTGTCGATCGCCTTCGCAATCGCGCGGTTCTGGATCGTCCGCCCGTTGACGATGTAGGTCTGCCACGCGCGGCTGCTGCGAATCAGGGATGGCTTCGAAATATAGCCCGTGATGCGGATATCCGCCGCATCGTCGTAAAAATCCAGCGGAATCAGTGCGCTCGCCGCATCGCCGCCGTAGATGCTCCCAATCGTACGGGCGAGGTCTCCGTCTCCCGCCGTCATGATGGTCATGCGGTTGTTGTTGATGAAGCGGAACGCAATGTCGGGGCGTGAGAGTGCGAGGCGGATCACGTAATCGCTGATCTTCCCCGCCTCGGTCGCATTCGTCTTGAGAAATTTCTTGCGCGCGGGTGTGTTGAAGAAAAGATCCTCGACGCGCACACTCGTCCCGACCGCACAGCCCGCGTCCTCAATCATGGGCGTACCGCCGCCGCTGATGTCGACGCGCGTGCCGAGATCATCCGCCGCCTGCCGCGTCAGAAGAGAAAAATGTGACACGGACGCGATCGTCGGCAGCGCCTCGCCGCGAAAGCCGAGGGTCGCAATCGTCTCGAGATCGGAGGCGGCGGCAATCTTGCTCGTCGCATGGCGCAGAATCGCCGCGCGCGCATCCTCTCCGGTCATGCCGCGTCCGTTGTCCGTCACACGGATAAAGCTCGTGCCGCCGCCCATGATCTCGACCTCGACCGCTGTCGCGCCCGCATCCATCGCGTTCTCGACCAGCTCCTTTACGACAGAGGCAGGCCGCTCAACCACCTCGCCTGCCGCGATCTTGTTGATGGTTGCATCGTCCAATACGTGAATCCGTGTCATCCCTCACCCTCCTCCTTTCGCGCCTGTTCCTGCAGACGATAGAGTGTATTCAGTGCCTCAAGCGGCGTCATCGTCATCACATCGAGCGCACGCAGCTCGTCGAGCGTCCCGCCCGCAAAGAGCGACGCCATCCCCGCATCGGATGTCTTCTGTACCGACGTCTCCTGCGGTGCGCTCTGCGGCGCAGCCGCCTCCAGTGCGTGCAGGATCTCCTCCGCGCGCTCCGTCACGCGCTGGGGCAGACCCGCGAGGCGTGCAACGTGGATGCCGTAGGACTTATCCGCCGCCCCTGCGACGATGCGCCGCAGGAATACGACATTTTTCCCCTTTTCGCGCACGGCAATACAGTAGTTGCGGATGCGCTCGTTCTCCATCTCCGTCAGCTCATGGTAATGCGTCGCAAACAGCGTCTTGGCGTGGATGCGGCCGTCGATATGCTCCACCACCGCGCGCGCGATGCTCATGCCGTCAAAGGTGCTCGTGCCGCGCCCGATCTCGTCGAGAATCACGAGGCTGTCCCTCGTCGCCTCGCGCAGGATCTGTGCGACCTCGTTCATCTCCACCATGAAAGTGCTCTGCCCGCTCACGAGGTCGTCGCTCGCGCCGATGCGCGTAAAGATGCGGTCGACGGGTGCGATCTCCGCCGTACGCGCAGGGACGAAGCTGCCGACCTGCGCCATGAGCGTGAGGAGGGCAACCTGCCGCATATAGGTGGATTTCCCCGCCATATTCGGTCCCGTGATGAGCATCGTCTCTGTTCCGCCGTGGCTGAGTTCCGTATCGTTTGGGACAAACACATCGCGCTGCAGAATGCGCTCGACAAGCGGATGCCGCCCGTCACGGATGCGGATGCCGCCGTCTGCGCCCACGGTCGGGCGGACATAGCGGTACGATGCCGCCGCCGCCGCAAGGCTCTGCAGGACATCAACGCGCGCAATCGCGCGGGCGACGCCTTGAATCGGCACGAGCTGCTCGCGTACGCGCTCGCGCAGCTCTGTGAAGAGATGATACTCAAGGGCGGTGATCTTCTCCTCTGCGCCGAGAATCTTCGCCTCGAAGTTCTTCAGCTCCTCCGTGATAAAGCGCTCCGTATTCGCGAGCGTCTGCTTGCGGATATAGCCCTCAGGCACCTGATCGCGCCCGCTGTGGCGCACCTCGATGTAGTAGCCGAACACCTTGTTGTAGCCGATCTTGAGCGTCTTGATGCCCGTCCGCGTGCGTTCACGTTCCTCCATCTCCTGCAGAAGTGACTTGCTGTCATGGGAAAAACGGCGGAGTTCGTCGAGATCGGCATCATAGCCTGCACGGATCATGCCGCCCTCGCGCACCGAGAGCCCCGGCTCATCCACGAGTGCATGCGTGAGCTCGTCACGCAGAGCATCAAAGGTCTCGATCTCCCCTGCCGCACGCACAAGGAGGCGGCTCACTGCCGCTGCGAGGCACGCGCGCACGGCGGGCAGGGCGGCGAGCGAGATGCGCAGAGCGACGAGATCGCGTGCGTTCGCCGTCTGCGTCTCAATGCGCGTCAGGAGCCGCTCGAAGTCATAGACCGTATGCAGGGCATCACGCAGGGCATCGCGCAGCGTACTCTTTTCCACCAGCTCTGCCACCGCATCCAGCCGTGCATCAATGCGGTGCGGCGTGAGCAGAGGATGTTCCAGCCACGCCTTGAGAAGGCGCGTTCCCATCGGCGTGCGCGTGAAGTCGAGCACGTCAAAGAGGGTATTCTTTTTCCCGCCGTCGCGCAGACTGCGTGTGATCTCAAGATTGCGCAGCGTATAGGTGTCGAGCTGCATCGTCTCCGCCGCATCGAGGAAGGCGAGGCGGTTGATCTGCGAGAGATCCGCCATCACCGTCTCATGCAGATAGGTGAGGAGCGCCGCGAGTGCCGCTCGCGCCCCCGCATCGCACGGAATCTCCTCCGCAGGGAAATGCTGCGCGGGAAGTGCCGCATCCGCCTCCCTGCTGACGACGGAGACCACACAGTGCGGCAGACGGTGCGCAAGAAAAGCCCGCACCTCATCCGCAAGGGAAAAGCCCTCCGTCAGGAGCAGCTCTGCCGCCATACGGCGATAGAGCTCATCCATGATCTGCTGCGCCGCATGCTCGCCTGCGTAGACGGCATAGAACGCTTCGCCCGTCGTGATGTCCGCGCCCGCGAGGACGAACTGTCCCGGCGCAGGCTCGTGCAGGAGCACGATGTAGATGTTGGACGCATCACGCAGTGCCTCATCGGAGAGCGCCGTGCCCGGCGTGACCACCTTCACTACTTCGCGGTGCGTCAGCCCCTTTGCCTTCGGGTCGCCGATCTGCTCGGCAATCGCCACCTTGAACCCCTTTGCGACGAGACGCGCGATATAGCTGTCCGCCGCATGATAGGGAACGCCGCACATGGGATTCTTCTCGAGATCGCCGCTGCGGCTCGTCAGCGTCAGCCCGAGCTCCTTCGCCGCCACCTTCGCGTCGTCGAAGAACATCTCGTAGAAGTCACCCAGACGAAAGAAAAGGAGCTCGCCCGGATGCGCCTCTTTCGCGGCGAGATACTGCTGCATCATCGGCGTCACATTCTGCGCGTCCATAACAAACCTCCTAAATCATGTGATAAAAACAAAAGATGGCAACGCATTGTTCAAAGCGCCCCCACCGTCACGCTAATGCGTGTCACCTCCCCCGCTCTGGCAGGGGAGGCTTTGTGAGTGCAGTGTGTACATGATGTGAAGCCCTGAGCGAACCCTAGTGAAGCAAGTGAGAAAATACTGACCTGTCCAAGAAGCAAGCCCGCAGGGCGTAGCTGATTGGGAAACAGGTCGTATGGGAAAACGTCCCAAGAACACGAGCGTTAGCGATGTGTGATTGGTCGACGTTGACCGCTCGCGCGTTTCGCCCCGACGGATTTCTGCCGTCCAAGCGAAGCGCGTTTCAGGAATCCGTCGGTATTTAAGCGAATAAGCGCGCGAACACTTGCGCAACGAAGTGTTCGCGTGGAACTCGCCCCCTATACCGAAATCTACCGAACAACCTCGCCCTTCAGCACCCAAGTCTGCGGCTGCGTGATCTTCACCTGCACAAAATCGCCCACGCGCTCCGCCCCATGCGGAAAGAGGACAATCTTATTCGTGCGCGTGCGCCCGCTCCACACGGCGGGATCGTTCTTGCTCGCGCCCTCGACCATCACCTCGGCCTGCGCGCTGCGCAGCCCCTCATTGATCGCTCGGCTGATCTCGTTCTGCACTGCCATCAAGCGCTCCAGACGTGCGTGCTTCACCTCATCCGGCACCTGCGCCGCCATTGCTGCGGCAGGCGTGCCCGAGCGCTTCGAGTAGAGGAACGTATACGCCGCGTCATAGCGCATCTCGCGCAGGAAATCCAGTGTCTCTGCGAAGTCCTCCTCCGTCTCCCCCGGGAAGCCCACGATGAGATCCGTCGTGAGGCTCGCCCCCGGCAGGGCCTCGCGCACGCGCCGTGCGCGCTCACGGTACTGCTCCACTGTATAGACACGGTTCATCGCCTTCAGGATGCGGTTGCTCCCGTACTGCACAGGCAGATGAATGTGCTCGCAGATATGCGTGCCGTTTTTGATCGTGTCAATCAGCTTGTCGCTGATGTCCTTCGGATGCGACGTCATAAAGCGCACGCGGCGAATCCCCTCCACCGCATCCACCATGCGCAGGAGATCGGCAAAATCCGCCTGCCCATGATCTTTCCCGTAGGAGTTGACATTCTGCCCGAGGAGGGTCACCTCGCGATAGCCGTCCGCCGCTGCACGGCGCACCTCCGCCACGACCTCCTCGGGCATGCGGCTGCGCTCACGTCCGCGCACGTAGGGGACGATGCAGTACGTACAGTAATTGTTGCACCCATACATGATCGGCACCCACGCTGAGAGCGTCCCGCTGCGTGCGATGGGCAGATGCTCCTCCACCGCGCGTGCATCGAGCGCGACATCCACTACGGGCGTGCGCTTCGCCGCGATCTCGGCGACAATGCGTCCCAATTCCTGCACCTTGCCCGTACCGAGCACAAAGTCGATGTGCGGTGCGCGGCGCATGAGGTTTTCCCCCTCCTTCTGCGCCATGCAGCCCGTGATGCCGAAGATCAGCTGCGGATGACGCTCCTTGACCTTCTTGATCTCGCCGATCTTCCCGTAGACCTTGTCCTCTGCCGTCTCGCGCACACAGCACGTATTGATGAGGATGACATCGGCATCCGCCGTCTCCTCCGTCCGCACATAGCCCGCCGCCTGCAGCTGCCCCTCCATGCGCTCCGCATCGGCGATATTCATCTGACAGCCGTAAACCAGGATTTTATATCGTCCCCGCATTCATTTCCCTTCCATATAATATAACATAATAACATAAAAAGTCTGGAAGGAATCCTTCCAGACCGTGTTTCATATTGGAGGCGACACCCAGAATCGAACTGGGGATAAAGGTTTTGCAGACCTCGGCCTTACCACTTGGCTATGTCGCCGAAAGATGGAGCGGAAAACGAGGCTCGAACTCGCGACCCCCACCTTGGCAAGGTGGTGCTCTACCACTGAGCTACTTCCGCAGATACTCTCTGCACCGCTGTGATGCGATACTTAGACAGTATAGCGATAAATATATCCTCTGTCAAGTCCAAAAAATGAAAACATGTAGGATTACAATAGATATGTTACACAAGTAAATAAAAAGAGAAAGCCAATTTGTGTTATGCTCTATCTACCCAAACAAACCACACACAAAGGAGGCTTTCTCATGAAAAGCATAACACAGGACATCAAGTATTATCAAGCGATTCTTTCCTATGCCGATCAGCACGGTGTCACAAAGGCGGCCATCAAATACCACACCTATCGCCAGTTCATCTACCGTCTACGCAATCGCTACGATGGTACGCCGGAATCCCTCGATCCAAGGTCACGGCGTCCCCATCATCACCCCAACGAACACTCAGACAGGGAGATCGCTCTCATTCGTCGCATGCGCAAACGTCGTCCCAATACAGGCCTCATCTGTTTCTGGGTGCATCTACGCAAAAAGGGTTATACACGTTCCATAACAGGTCTTTATCGCTGCATGAAACGTCTTGGACTCAAAGCAGGAAAAGCGAAGAAACCTGTATATAAACCTAAGCCCTACGAACAGGCAACCTTCCCCGGGCAAAAGGTACAAATCGATGTCAAAGTCGTTCCCTCTGTCTGTATTGTTGGACAAGCAAAGGAACAGGGAGAGAAGATGTACCAGTATACGGCAATCGATGAATATACGCGTTTTCGCTTTATTGCAGCATTTAAGGAGCAATCGACGTATTCGTCCATGTGCTTTCTGCAGCAGCTCATCCGCCGTTTCCCGTTCAAGATACATAAAGTACAGACGGATAACGGAGCGGAGTTTACCAAGCGCTTCCAAGCGGCGGATGAAGCAAATCTGACGCTGTTTGAAAAGGAGTTAAAGCGTCTTGGTATTGCACACCAGAAGATTCGTCCTTATACCCCAAGACATAACGGTAAGGTAGAGCGTTCTCACCGAAAGGACAACGAGGAGTTTTACGCCTCACATACCTTTTACTCGTTTGAGGATTTTAAGATGCAGCTTGCACGGCGAAACAGGGAGTATAACAATTTTCCTATGCGCCCTCTCGGGTGGAAATCTCCTCGTGAGGCTCTCTCTCTTTTTCTCTCTTGTGTAACATATGATTGACAAACCTACAAAAAAATGAAAACACAATTTGACCACGATTCCTTAAAATGATTTGACAGGACGCTCCAATTCTGTAATAATGCAAATTGAACTATTTTATAGAAACTTTTGGATATGATCAGGAGGGATCAATCATCAACAAGTTAAATAAAAAGGATCTCCTGACGCTTGGCTTTATGATGTTCTCCATTTACTTCGGCGCGGGCAATCTGATCTTTGCGCCGGCACTTGGACAGGCAGCGGGCGAGCATACGCTGCTTGCAATCATCGGTTTTATGACGACGGGCGTCGGGCTGCCGCTCCTAGGCATCACGGCGATCGCACTCGCGGGCGGAGAATACGTCCCCCTGCTGCGCACAAAGACATGGCCTCTGTTTGCGACGGTGCTGCTCGTCATCCTCTATCTCATCATCGGGCCACTGTTTGCGATGCCGCGTACGGGTGCCGTCTCGTTCGAGATCGGCATACGCCCCTTCCTCACCGCAGACAATCTCGCCCTCGGGCAGCTGATCTACACGGCGATTTTCTTTGCCGCATCTTACTATCTCGCGCTGAATCCAAACAAGATCATTGACCGTGTGGGAAAGATGCTGACGCCCGCGCTTCTCCTCGTGCTCTTCATTCTCTTTGCGCAGGCATTCCATACGCCGCTTGGAGGGATTCTGCCGCCGACGGGAACATACGTTGATGCGCCGTACGCTCAGGGATTCCAAGATGGCTACCAGACGATGGATCTGCTTGCCTCCATCGCCATTGGTGCGCTCGTGACAAACGCCGTCCGTCTGCGCGGCATTACGGACAGCCGTGCGATTGGCTCGGCATGTCTGATCTCAGGGCTGATTACCGTGGTGCTCATGACGGTAGTCTACGGGTCGCTTGCCTACATCGGTGCAACAAGTGCCTCAGTACTCGGAGATACAGAGAACGGCGGACAGATTCTCGCAGGCGCCGTCGGTATTTTCTTTGGTTCTTCCGGCAATCTCCTGCTTGCCGTCATTATTGCCCTTGCATGCCTGACGACATGCTGCGGCATTACGTCGAGTGCAGCAATGTTCTTCAGCAAGCTGCTGAAGGGGCGCATCTCATACGAGCGCCTTCTGCTTCTCTCCATCCTGTTCAGCTTCGCTGCATCGAACATCGGGCTGACTCAGATCATCGCCCTGGCTGTTCCGTTCCTCGTCACGATTTACCCTCTCGTCATCGTCTTTGTCATTCTCTCACTCTTCGATCATTTCATTGGCTGGCGAAAGAGCATCTATCAGGGAGCGATCTTTCTCACACTCATATTCTCGCTGATCGACAGTCTTCATGCGGCAGGGTTGTGTCCCGCCGCTCTGCATGAGCTGCTCTCACGCACGATCCCGTTCTACGGCATCATGATGGGGTGGGTCTGCCCTGCCGTGATCGGTGCACTCGGCGGATTCTGCATTTCTCTCTTTCAGACGGCTCCCGCATCGGCAAAAGAAGCGCATACGCGGGCATAAAAAAGCTGCTGCACACCTTATGACCTGACCCCCAAACGTTAGACTTGAGGAATCTAACGTTTGGGGGTCACTGCATCATGCAGCAGTTTTTTAACCCCCGCTGTTTTTCTTTCGCCGCCAACGCAGGTAAAGGACAGCGATCCCAACAGCAGCGACGACAATAACGATTATGCTTGCCTCGTGTCCGTACGCCATAAGATCCGTCCAGCTCTCGCCGAGCACCATGCCGGCACAGAGGATTGCTGCCGTCCATGGGAGGGAGCCCGCTATCGTGTAGAAAAAGAATCGCTTTGGGTTGACACGGGCAAACCCAGCAGGCAGGGAGATAAAGGTCCGCACGACGGGAAGCATGCGGCTGAAGAATACGGCCTTCAGTCCATACCGATCAAACCAATCCTGTGCGATGTTCACGTGTGACTTCTTGATAAGGAAATATTTTCCATACTTGTCCACGAAGGGACGTCCGCCGCGCGCACCGACCTCATAGGCAAAGAGCGAACCGAGGAGTCCGCCTGCCATCCCTGCGAGAAGTGCTCCCTCGAACGACATGTGCCCTGCAAAGATGAGATAGCCGGCAAAGCCAAGGATCAGCTCACTGGGAATGGGAATGCACGCGTTCTCCGCCGCCATAAGAACAGCGACAGCAACATAGCCCCACGAGGCAATGAATGAAAGAAATATCTGCGTAAAATGCTCCACAGGGATGCTCCTTCGCATGATGATGAATGCCAACAAAAAATCCCCAGTGCATCGACAACACCGGAGACTCAGCTACAAGGTGGTGCCTCAGAGCGGAATCGAACCACTGACACGGGGATTTTCAGTCCCCTGCTCTACCAACTGAGCTACCGAGGCAAAAGGAAAAATGGCGACCCGAAGGGGACTTGAACCCCTGACCTCCGCCGTGACAGGGCGGCATTCTAACCAACTAAACTACCGGGCCGTTTCTGGTGACGCGTACGGGATTCGAACCCGTGAAGCCGCCGTGAAAGGGCGGTGTCTTAACCACTTGACCAACGCGCCGTATTCGCGCTGTGCGGCGGATGATCCTTGCAGACCATCCGCCGCACATTCACGAACGCCATTATATGGGATTTTACCCCACTTGTCAACAAATTTTATTTACAAATAATCCCATCTCAAAGGCTCATCCCGCCGCCGAGATTGGCCCACTGGACATCTGCGGCGTATTCCTCGAGCTCCGGCAGTTTCTCCATGAGGTACGAGTTCGTGACACGCACGAAGGTTCCCTTCATGCCGAGTGATTTCGACTCGATGACACCGGCGGACTCAAACTTACGGAGTGCATTAACGATAACTGAGCGCGTGATCTTTGCCTCATCGGCAATACGCGACGCGATGAGTCTGCCCTCGAACTTCCCTTGGCTCGCAAGTTCCTGCAGAATCGCATGTGCTGCCTTGCGCTCAGAGTACGAGAGTGTCTCCACCGCAATGCGTACTGCCTCACGCTGACGTGCCTCGATTTCACTCTTTTGCGCTGTGTCGCGCAGCATCTCCATGCCGACGACGGTCGCGCCGTACTCGCTGAGCAGGAGGTCGGGATCACCGAACTCCTTCCTGCCGCTAGCAACGACAAGCGTTCCGAGGCGACGGCGCGGCCCATAGATTGGCGTCACAACGATGTTCTGATCATGGAACAGCGTCGCCATCTCCTTCTCGAAGGACGCACCATCTGCGCCCACACGAATGTTGGAACGTGTCTCCTCGAGTCGGTTGAGCCAGTCCACGAACTTGCGCGGGAACTGTCCCAACTCAATCGCCTCATTCGTCATGAGGTCGTCATCATCGTCATAGAATGCATATCCGCAGATTCTGCCGCCCTCATCGGTGATATAAACGTTTGCCTCCAGGACATTACTCAACACGCGTGAGATCCCGTCATACTCCACGCTTTCCGAACGTTGGAGCAGACGATTGATTTGCCGCGTCTTTCCCAGCAATGTAATCATCTGAATCCCCCTCTTTCCCGAGCTGCACCCATACAGCTCTGCGAAACGACAACCACACCCCGTAAGATACATTTTTCCTTTACCTACATCATACTACACTTTTCCCAAATTTCAAGAAATACTTGAATGTTTTTCATCTTTCATTGATAAAATTATTCTATCGATTTATAGTTCAATATGATAATTATGAAAAATCTGTCTTATTCGGATGGCACTGCATCTTGTCAGCAATTCCTTAGAATTTTTTTTGTGACACCTTGCTTAACGGACAAAATCATAGTATAATGACACGGTGTTTGCGTGCGGCTTGAGTGAAGCCCACGTTGAGGAGGTGTAACAATGGCAAGTGTATGCGAGGTCTGCGGCAAAGGGATGATGAGCGGCAACAATGTGAGCCACTCCCATGTAAAGACGAAGCGTAAGTGGAAGCCGAACATTCAGCGCGTCCGTGCCCTGGTGGAAGGTGAGGTCAAGCGTGTCAATGTGTGCACACGCTGCCTGCGTTCCGGCAGTGTCGAGCGTGCCGTTTGAGCGAATACGCGCATAGAAAAAGCCGTCTGTTTAAGGAACCGCTGATAAAATGAGGTATGCCGGATTGGCGTACTGAATTTATCCGTGTTTTCTTAATTCGGGCGGTTTTTTCATAAGAAATTGCAGCGATGTCAGAGAGAGAAGGGGTTCGCCAATGGGAACAAATGTCACGGAGATCTGTGCGGCAAACGAGCGCTACGCCGCTGCATTCGGCGACAAGGGAGGGCTATCGCACGATCCGGCGCGGCGTTTTGCCATCGTCACCTGCATGGACTGCCGCCTCGATCCGGCAAAGTTCGCAGGGTTCGCGGAGGGCGATGCGCACGTGATCCGCAACGCAGGCGGGCGCGTGTCGGACGATGTGATTCGCTCTCTGCTGATCTCCTACAGGATGCTCGGAACAAATGAATGGTTCGTGATCCAGCATACGCACTGCGGGATGCAGGGCCCCACCAATGAGGCGATATGTGCGCGATTCGAGGAGGATGCTGCCGCGCATGGCGGGGATGCCGTCGAGGCACACTACATCGACTTTATGCCAATCGCAGGAGAGCTTGAGGAGAATCTCGTCCGCGATGTGCGCCGCCTGCGCACGCATCCGCTCGTCCCCGCATCCATCGTGATTCACGGCTGTATCTACGACGTGCACACGGGACGCCTGATCGTCTCGGAGGAAGCGGAGAAGATCGGCGCGGCAAAATAAGATAAATCAGCACAATAAAAAATGCTCCGAATGGAGCGTTTTTTATTGCATCTCACTGTTTTCCCGAGCCCAAGTATTTAGTACCTTCTTTACTTCACGCCAGTCGGGGAAATAGCGATCCATGCGGGCGTAGAACTGCGCGTTGTGCCCGCGCACCCATAGGTGCGTGAGTTCGTGCATCATGACATAGCGCAGAGCACGCACGTCATACTGTACCAGCTGCAGATTGAGCGTGATGTAAGCCGTCCGCACATTGCAGCTGCCCCAGCGTGTCTTCATCGCGCGGATGCGCCAACGTTCGGCATGTTTTCCGACGACTGCCTCACAGTGCGGTGCTTCTCGTACGATTGCCGCTGCGAGTTCGCGGCGCCAGAGTGCATCGACTGCCGCGCGGCGCGTTTGTGCATCCGCGCCCGCAGGCGCGTGGAGCAAAATCATCCCGCCGACACATTCGGCATACGCCTTCCCCTGTACCAGCGGAGCATCGACAATAGGATATCCCCTGCCCCAAAGATGCACAATATCCCCCACCGCACAGAGCGACGGGGGCTTTTTTGCACGCATGGAAAGCAGACGTGCATCAATCCACGCACGCCTGCGCCTGACGAAGTTCTCCATATCGCGCATCAGCATCCGGCGCGGCACGCTGAGTTCGATCCGGCTGCCATCTCCACTGATGCGGAGGTAGAGGTTCTTGATGTTCTTGTAGCGGATGACGGCAGGAATCCCCGCCAGTGTCCGCTCCACCTCACGCAGGATGCGCCCGTGCCCCTTCATTTTTCATGTCCTGTACGCATCGCACGCATCTTCTGCGCGACGTTATACATGGCGTCGAGTTCTTCCTGATCGAAGGTATAAACTGCACTGCAGAAGTGGCATTTCACCTCCGCTGTCCCGTCGTCGCGGAGCGCACGCAGATCCGCCTCACCAAGCGTCAGCAGTCGATCGGTGATGTAGTTCTTCGAGCAGTTACAGCGAAAAGCGAGATCGGTATGGGAAAGGATCTTTACATCGTCAAACCCGCCGAGGACGCTGCGGACGATGCCCTCCGCATCCAGACCGCCTTCCACCATGTGGGAGACAGAGGAAATTCCCTTCAGGTTCCCCTCAAGACGGTCAATCACCGCATCCGATGCGCCCGGCAGAGGCTGGACAAAGAAACCGCCCGCGCCGAGGCACTGTACCTCGGGGCTGACGAGGACACCGAGCCCGATCGAGGACGGTGTCTGCTCCGAGGTGTAGAGGTAGTGGATGAGATCGTCGGCGATCTCTCCGCTGACGATATTGACGCTGCCCGTCACGGGCTCTTTCAGCCCCGTGAAGCGCGTGACGGAGAGGATGCCCTGCCCAATGCCGCCGCCGACATCGATCTTGCCGTGCGCATTCAGCGGCAGATGCACATGCGGATGATCGACACAGCCGCGCACCGAGCCATCCGCCGTCGCATCCGCCGTCACCGTGCCGAGAGGTCCATCTCCCTTGAATTTGATCGTGACGGATTCCTTGTTCTTGAGATTTGCGGCAGAGAGGAGCGCGCCCGTCATCGTGCGCCCGAGTGCCGCCGCCGCAACGGGCCAACAGTCATGCCGCCGCATTGCCTCGGCGACCACATCCGTCGTCACCGCCGCAAATACGCGCAGCTGTCCGTTTGCCGCCGTTGCTTTTACCAGTTGATCCATATTGCCTTACCAGTCGAGCGCGCGCTCATGCAGAACATCGCCCGTATCAATATCAAAAATCCGAATCGTGCCGTCCTCGAGGACAGCGACGGTATTGCGCCCGTCGGGGCGCTTCGAGAGCGCCGCCGAACCGGGGTTGAGAAACACCGTATTGCCGCGCTTTTCGAGAACGGTGATGTGCACATGCCCGCTGATAAAGAGATCAGCGCGCAGATGCTGCGCCATTTCATCTTTCTCCGCATCCGTCATAACGGCATCGCCGTGCGTGACGATGATGCGCCGCTCCTCCCACACAACGTAGGCGTAGGGAGACAGAACGGGAAGTGTGAGACAGCTCGCATCCACATCCGAGTCACAGTTTCCCTTGGCAATGATGACGGGGATCTCCGAGGCGTTGATGCGCTCGATCAGCCCCATCGGATTATAGTCCGCCTTCATTGGGTTGCGCGGCCCATGATAAGCGACGTCACCTGCATGGAGGATAAGGTCTGCCCCCGTGAAAAACTTCTCGCACGCGCGCGTCCATGCGTCCTCATGTCCGTGTGTATCACTGATGATGCCAATCTTCATCGCATCACAGCTTTCCGAGGAGACTTGCCATCTCCATCGCCGCCATCGCGGCATCGGCGCCCTTGTTGCCTGCCTTCGTGCCCGCGCGCTCAATCGCCTGCTCGATGTTCTCCGTCGTCACGACGCCGAAGATCGTCGGCACGCCCGTCTGGAGTCCAACCTGTGCTACGCCCTTCGATACCTCGCTGCAGACGTAGTCGTAGTGCGTCGTCGAGCCGCGAATGACCGCCCCGAGGCAGAGCACTGCATCATATTTCCCGCTCGCCGCCATCTTCTTCGCCGCAAGAGGGATCTCGAACGCCCCCGGCACCCATGCCACGTCGATGTCACTGTCCGCCGTCTCATGGCGGTGCAGCGTATCGAGTGCGCCGCCAACCAGCTTGCTCACAATAAACTCGTTGAAACGCGCCGCGACGATGCCGAATTTCAGCCCCTTGCCGCTGATGTAGCCTTCGATGATGTTTGCCATATTATTTTCTCCTTACTCCTCCATCATCTTCACAAATTGATTGTGTGATGATGCATTATAATACCCCAATTTATGCAGGCTGTACCAATCCTCAATCAGAGTTTCCTCCGCAGCATGGAGCGCAGTCAGAACTTCTCTGGCAAATTCCAGAGGTGCAGCCCCGTTTGCCGTAATGATGTTCTTATCGCAGATGGCTTGTCGCGCTTGAAAGTTCTCCGCTCCCTTGTACTTCGTCCCCTGCCATTCCTCGAGTGCAGACAAACGATTGCCCGTATGTTTGACCGAATCGAGCACACCGATGGATGCTAAAAACGCCGCCGCATCGCAAATCCCGCCAAGTATCTTGCCGCTTTTCACACAATACTCGACCAATGGGATCATCTTCTGTGCACGCTCTTCGCGCCACCTCATACCGCCGATGAGGAGCAGAGCATCGTAATTCTTCGGTGCAGAATCCACCGTATAATCCGCCGCCGCATGAATGCCGCCAATGGAAGTAATAGGTTCTTTCGAGAGGGAGACTGTCTTGACCTCAAATTTTCCCTGACCAAGCATGTGAATTGCTGTCGACACGTACGCAGCTTCCCAGTCTGCATACTGTTCAAGAAGTGCCAGTAAAACCGTCTTCATCTCTCACACCCTCGCACTCATTTCCCCAATTCCTCATCGCTGAGGATATGTCCCATCTTTTCCTTCTTCGTCTCCATGTAACGACGGTCATGCTCATTCGGATGGATGACCAGCGGTACGCGCTCGACGATCGTCAGCCCATAGCCCTCAAGCCCCGCACGCTTTGCGGGATTGTTCGTCAAGAGACGGATGGTCGAAAGCCCGAGATCGGCAAGGATCTGTGCGCCGATGCCGTAGTCGCGGAGATCCGGCGCAAAGCCGAGCTCGACGTTCGCCTCGACGGTATCACGCCCCTGATCCTGCAGTGCGTAAGCGCGCATCTTGTTCGCAAGCCCGATGCCGCGTCCCTCCTGCCGCACGTAGAGGACGACGCCCTCGCCCTCCGCCTCGATGCGGCGCAGTGCCGTTGCGAGCTGATCGCCGCAGTCACAGCGCATCGAGCCGAGCGCATCTCCCGTCAGGCACTCCGAGTGTACGCGCACGAGAACATTTTCCTTGCCGCGCACATCCCCCTTGACGACGGCGAGATCACAGCGTTTGTTGAGCGTGTTCTCGTAGGCGATCAGTTTGAAATGCCCATACTTGCTCGGGAAGTCCACCTCCGAAATCCGATGGACAAAGTTCTCCGTATGCTTGCGGTACTCGATGAGATCCTTGATGGTGATGATGTTCAGCCCATGCTGTTTCGCAAACGCCTTCAGCTCAGGCGTACGCATCATGTGGCCGTCATCCGCCATGATCTCACAGCAGAGCCCCGCGGGGAACAGTCCCGCCATCCGCGCAAGGTCGGTCGTCGCCTCGGTGTGTCCCGCACGGCGCAGGACGCCGCCCTCGACCGTACGCAGGGGGAAGACGTGCCCTGGGCGGCGGAAGTTCGCGGGCTTTGCCGCAGGATCGAGCAGCATCTTGACCGTGTGGCACCGCTCGTACGCCGAGATGCCCGTCGTCGTATCGTACGCATCGACACTGACGGTGAAGGCAGTCTCGTGGTTGTCCGTGTTGTTCTCCACCATCTGACCGATCTCAAGCTCGTCGAGACGGCTGCCGATGATCGGCGTACAGATCAGTCCGCGTGCATGCGTCGCCATGAAGTTCATGTGCTCCGGCGTCATCTTCTCTGCCGCGACGATGAGGTCACCCTCGTTCTCCCTATCCTCATCGTCCACGACGACGAGCATCTTTCCATTTTTGATATCCTCAATTGCCTGTTCAATCGTTGCAAAATCTGACATGCTATTTCTCCTAAAAACTTGATCCATTGTAAAACAAGCGCCTCTACCCCAATGTGGTGCAATGTCCCTAAGCGAAACGAGGTGTTCGCGTGGGACTTGCACCACAGGGAGGAACCTATCACACGGCATTGTCTAAAACCCATGCTGCATCAGATATTCCCGCGTCAGCCCCGTCTTCCCCGCAGCAGAACTTTCACCCCCGAGCAGCTTCAGCGCATATTTTCCGAGGATATCCGTCTCTATATTGAGCAGACTGCCGATGCGCTTCGCACCGAGATTCGTCACCGTGCGCGTGTGCGGGATGAGGCTGACGGTAAAGTCCGCCGCGCCGACTGCCGCCACGGTGAGGCTGATGCCGTCGAGGGCAACCGAGCCCTTCTCGACAATCCCGCGCAGAATGTCTGCATCGGCGGCGACCGTCATGAGAATTGCATTTCCCTCCTCGCGCATGGCTCGTATCTTCCCCACGCCGTCGATGTGCCCGCTGACGAAATGTCCGCCCATGCGCGTCGTCGGCAGCAGCGCCCGCTCCAGATTGAGCGGTGCGCCGCGTGTCAGCTCCGCGAGCGAGGTGCGCCGCACCGTCTCGGGCATCACGTCGGCAGAAAAGCCCTGTGCATCGAATGAGGTGACCGTGAGGCAGATGCCGTTCACGGCGATGCTGTCGCCAATGTGCGCATCCGACTGGACGAGATGTGCACCGATCGAGAGCACGCCGCCCGAGAGGCGGGCAAATGTACCGACCTCCTCGATGATTCCTGTAAACATATCCTCACCTCACTCCGCCGGTGTGTGCAGGCTGCCCGTCACGAGGAGATCCGCGCCGACCTGTTCAACGTGCATATCATAGAGGTGCAGTGCCTCCTGCGGTGCGTCAAAGCCCACACCGCCGACGGGTGTAGGTGCCTCCCCGCCGCCCATCAGCATAGGGGCGATAAAGGCGCAGATCCGATCCACATAGCCGCCCGCAAGAAATGACCAATTCACCGCAGCACCGCCCTCGACGAGGAGGGACGTGCAGTCACGCGCGCCGAGCCAGTCGAGCACGCGCGGGAGCTCCACGCGCTCCGCCCCGAGTGTCACCACCTCTGCGCCGCATGCGCGGAGGCGATCCACGCGTCGCTGATCGGCACGCTCACTCACGGCGATCACCGTCGGAGCCGCTCCGTCCGTCACCAGTCTCGCATCATGCGGCGTGCGCGCCGCCGAATCCAGTACGACGCGCAGCGGATTCTTCCCTGCACGATGCGGCAGTCGCGTTGTCAGGCTCGGGTCATCCGCGAGCACAGTGCCGATGCCGACGAGAATCGCGTCGCTCGCATCGCGCATCTCATGCACGCGCAGACGTGCCTCCTCGCCCGTAATCCAGCGCGACGCCCCCGTATGACTTGCGATCTTCCCGTCGAGCGTCATCGCCGTCTTGAGCGTGACGAGGGGGCGCTTCGTTGTCACCCACGTGAGAAACGCAGCGTTCTGCCGCCGCGCTTCCGCCGCGCAGACGCCCGTCACGACCTCGATGCCCGCCGCCTCAAGCATCGCGATTCCGCGCCCTGCGACAAGCGGATTCGGGTCACGGAGCGCCACCACGACGCGCGTGATCCCCGCGGCGATCACCGCCTTGGCACAGGGGCCCGTCCGCCCCTGATGCGCACACGGCTCGAGCGTCACATAGAGCGTCGCACCGCGTGCCAACTCCCCCGCCATGCGGAGCGCGTGAATCTCCGCGTGCGGCTCGCCCGCCGCACGGTGCCAGCCGCTCGCAGCGACGATCCCGTCGCGTACGATGAGCGCCCCCACGAGCGGATTCGGCGACGTGCGCCCGCGCGCAAACTCCGCCAGATGCAGAGCCTCGCGCATATAGGATTCGTCCGTTTCGTTCATAACCGTCCATTCATAAAAAAACAAAAAAGCCGCCGGAAGAATCTCCTCCGGCGGCACATAAATCGTCCCAAGAAGTCACAGATATTGCATATCCATGTTCCTATCATAAGACGCGCCTTTTCTCATCCAGACTGCGAAAGCATCTGCCTTCTTCACTGTCGGCTCCGGAATTACACCGAATCATGCCGCTCTCACAAGCAGCTTGCGGGCTGTACCGCCGGTGGGGATTCTCACCCCGCCTCAAAGAGCATCATTCGTATGCTATTGTATCATTCTGTATTTGGACTGTCAATTGTAAATCTTGCACGTGCCGCGTGTCTCCTCAGCGCGGCGCACGACCTCATCGAGATCCGCCCCGCAGACCGCGGCAATCGCGGCGACCACACTGCCCTCAACGATGGGGCAGTCCGCCATGCGCACGCGGCTGCTGCGCATCTCCTCGATGATCGTCTCCGCCGTCAGCACAGAACTGCCCGCATCCGCGAGCACAACGACGCCGTCAGCGCTGCAGACGCTGTCGATCGCTGCCGTAATGCGCGCATAACTCGTCCCAAAGCCGCCGTCCTCCATGCCGCCCGCCGTTGCGATATGCGCATCCTTTGCCATCATGCGGCACGTCTCCGCGATGCCATGCGCGAGCACGGCACTGTGCGTTACAATCACAAGTCCGACCATATCAGCCTCTCCGCCGTGTCCATGCCCCAATGCCGCACACCGCTCCCGCGAGTATCGCCGGCAGGAGATATGCCGCCTGCGGCAGTGCCGCCAGAATCATCACACCAACCGTACGGTCGTGCACAATCATCGAGCCGCCTGTCCAGCCCAGAATCGCCGCACCGAGCACAACGAGCACGGGATACTTTTCCATCAGCTTTCCGATGAGCTGACTGCCGCTGACGACAATTGGAACACTGATGAGCAGCCCGAGCACCACGAGCAGGAAGTCGCCGTGCGACGCGCCCGCAATGGCAATCACGTTGTCGATCCCCATCGCCGCATCGGCGATGATGATCGTCTTGACTGCCCCTGCGAACGTCTCCGCCGCCTCGATATGCTCCTCGCCGTGGGCAGGGCGCAGGAGCTTCACGGCGATCGGCAGCAGCACCAGCCCGCCGAGTGCCTGTAGGTACGGCACAGAAAGCAGCTGCACCGCAAAGAACGTCATGATGAGACGTACGACAATCGCGCCCGCCGTCCCGACATAGATGGCGCGCTTTCGAAGATGCGCAGGAAGGCGGTTGGACGCCATCGCAATCACGACGGCATTGTCCCCTGCGAGCACGAGATCAAGTACAATGATCGAGAAGAGTGCCACAAAGAACTGCGACGAGAAGAGTTCGACTTCCACAGCTTCTCCTTTACTTCGCCATCATCTTGGCAAGCTTCTGTGCAAAGGCGACGGGGTTCTCCGGCAGAATGCCCTCGATGAGCAGCGCCTGCGTGTAAAGCAGATCACAGTAGTCCTTGAACTCCTCGCTGTCCTTGCCTGCCGCGTGCACCTGCTGCAGTTTTGCAAAAAGCTCATGATGCGGATTGATCTCAAGAATGCGCCGCGCCTTGAACATCGGATTATTCATCTCGGCAAAGGTCTGCTCCATTGAGAGCGACGGGCCTGCCTCATCCGCGACAAGACAGACGGCACTCGACCGCAGACGCTGTGATATCTTCACCTCAGCGACCTTGTCACCGATGGCTTCTTTTACGTCCTTGATGAGATCGTCGTTCGCCTTGGCGATGTCTTCCGTTTCCTTCTTCGCCGCCTCGCTCTCCGCATCACCAAGATCGAGGTCGCCGCGGCTGATCGAGTGGAAGTTCTTTCCGTCATACTCGCGCACAGTCTCAATGGCGAACTCATCCACCGGGTCGAGCAGAAAGAGCACCTCAAAGCCGCGCTCACGCAGCTGTTCCATCTGCGGCAGCTGCTCAATCGTCGTCTGATCCTTTGCCGTTGCGTAGTAGATGCTCTTCTGGCCCTCGGGCATCCGCTCAGCGTATTCCTTCAGCGAAACAAGCTTACCCTCCTTCGAACTGTGGAAGAGCAGGAGATCCTTCAGCTTGTCCACCGTATCGCGGCCGGAGTACATACTGTTGTAAATGCCGATCTTCAGCGCGCGGCCGTACTGCTCCCAGAACTTTTCGTAGTCCTCGCGGTTCTTGTCGAGCTTTTTGCCCAGCGCCTTGAGAATGTTCTTCTCCAGTGCGCGTCCGATGGTCTTCAGCTCACGGCTCTGCTGCAGCAGCTCACGCGAGATGTTCAGCGAGAGATCGGGCGAGTCAACGAGACCCTTGACAAAGCGCAGGTAGTCCGGCAGCAGATCCTTGCATTTGTCCATGATGAAAACATGGCGCGAGTAGAGCTGAATGCCCGGCTCATAGTCCGCCTGATAGAGATTGAACGGAGCTCGCGCCGGGATCTCGAGGAGCGCCGTATACTCCACCGTTCCCTCCGCCTTCGTGTGGAACACCTCCATCGGCGCTTCCCACTCGTGGAACTGGTCGCGGAAGAAATCGTTGTACTCCTCGGGTTTGATCTCGGACTTCGCGCGCGTCCAGAGCGGCTGCATCGAGTTCAGCGTGCGCAGCTCCGTCTTCTTGATCTTCTCCGCACCCTCGATGATCTTTCCCTCATCATCGCGCGGCATCTCCTCCGTCGTCACGTTCATGCGGATCGGATAGCGCACGTAGTCGGAGTACTTCTTTACAAGGCTCTCGAGCACAAACGTATCCGTGTAGTCCGTCTCGCCCTCCGTGAACTCCTTCGCGAGGTGGATCGTCACCGTCGTGCCGCGCGACTCCTTCTCTGCATCCTCAATCGTATAGCTGCCGTCGCCCGCCGACTCCCAGCGCGTTGCCTGCGTCTCACCGGCACGGCGCGTCACGATCGTCACGCGCTCTGCAACCATGAACGCAGAGTAGAAACCCACGCCGAACTGTCCGATCAGATCCTTGTCCGGTGCGCCGCCGCTCTCCTCCTTCGCCTTTGCCAGCTGCTCCATGAATGCCTTCGTGCCCGACTTTGCAATCGTTCCGATGTTCTCCACGACCTCTGCACGCGACATGCCGATGCCGTTATCGGAGATCGTCAGCGTCTTGCTGTCCTTATCCGGGACGAGGAAAATCTCATAGTTTTCGTTGCCCTCAAGGATGTCGCGGTTCGTCAGACTCTCAAAGTGGAGCTTGTCGATCGCATCCGACGCATTCGAGATCAGCTCGCGCAGGAAAATCTCGCGGTTTGTATAGATCGAGTGGATCATCAGCTCGAGAAGCTGTTTTGTCTCTGCCTGAAACTCAAATGTCTCTTTTGCCATATATCGTTCCCCCTGTTTCTACGCACCACTAGATAAAGGTGATGCAAAACTATGCCTATCGTACACGAAAAATGACAAAAAGTCAAATTCTTTCTCATCATGCGCGCTTCGAGTCTCGAATTTTCCTGTTTGCAATCCATGGCTTTTTTCGGTATACTCTAAAGTGATTTTTATACGCAGTTCTTTATTGAAAAGGAGATGTACCATGGATCAGGAGCAGAACACACAGCAGCCGCAGCAAGAACAAAACACGCCGCAGAGGCCGCAGACGATCATTGTAAAGTCGACGAAAAATGTCGGGCTTGCCGCGGGTCTCGGATTCTTCTTCGGTCCGCTTGGCATGTGCTACTCGACACTTAAGGGTGCACTCATCATGTTTCTCGTCAACATTGTCATCGGAATCTTCACACTTGGATTTGGTGTGTTCCTTACATGGCCGATCTGCGCGATCTGGGCATACGTGGCGGCAAAGAAATATAATGAGCAGCTATACGCCGAACTCGGTTAATGCTGATTTCATTGAACCTCTGCGAGATTATGCTATAATGAACACAGTTTTAGGCGTTTTGCTCTAAAGAACGGAGGATTTTCATGAAGCAGATTTCGTTCACTTCGCTCGCGCACACCTCTGTGCTCGCACTCGCACTTGCCCTGCCAATGGGAGCGGCATCCGCTGCCGAGACCACGGCGCCCACGCCCGCGACGATCACGATCGGGGGAACGGGCACCGCCTACGTTGCCCCCGATACGGCGGAGATCACTGTCGGCGTTGTCACGGAGGAGGCGGATGCCGCACGCACGCACGCAGAGAACGCCGCACAGACGGCACGTGTCCACAATGCCGTCCGCGCACTCGGTGTCGCCGACCGCGACATTCAGACCGTGCACTATGACTTTTCACAGCGTTACGATATGCGCGACGGCAGCCGCAGCGAAGTCATCGGCTATACCGCACAGAACTCCGTCGTCATCACCGTGCGGGATCTCAACAATGTCGGTAAGATCATCGACGCAGCACTTGCAAATGGGGCGAACCGCATCGACTCGCTGAACTTCACGGCGAGCGATACGAGCGCCGCGAAAAATGAGGCTCTCACAGATGCGGTACGTGGCGCAAAAGAGAAGGCACAGGCGGTCGCCAGTGCACTTGGCGTCCGCCTCGTCCGCATCGCAAACGTCTACGCCGATACACAGGCAGACATGCCGCGCAACGAAAACTATATGCCGATGATGATGGCGAAGGGCGCATCGGCCGCAGCGACGCCGATCGCACCAGGCGAACTCTCGGTCGCTGCTACGGTCAACGTGACCTATGTCGTCGAGTAAGCGCCCGCGCGTATCTGCTGTCGAGGCAATTCGCGGCATCTCTATGATGGGCGTGATCGGCATCCATATCGGCGCGGAGTATCTCGCCAACCCATCGCCAAACATTCATCTGGTAGCGCTTTTCGACATCGGCACGCGCTTTAGCGTGCCGATTTTTTTCTTTATCTCAGCGTTCGGTCTGTTCTATGGAAAATCCCCATCCGCTCCGTTTTCCTATCGGGATTTCCTCACGCGCCGTACCCATGCTGTCGTCATTCCCTACCTCATCTGGTCGCTCTTTTATCTTCTTCATGACGCATGGCACTACGGTGTCGGCTTTCCGCCTCTTCTGTCCATTCCGGGGATTCTCTTTTTCGGCAACGCAAAGTATCAGCTCTACTTCATGGTCATTCTGATCTGGTTCTACCTCTTGATGCCGCTCTGGCGCATCCTCCTGCGCCGCATGACGCTGCCGCTGCTCATGGGCATCCTCGCTCTCCAGATTGCCTTTGACTACTGGTCAAGCTTCGATACGGCGTTCAACCTCTACGTCTACGGACTGCCCGAGGGATCGCTTCTGCGTGCATTGCTCTTTTATCGGCTGAACTATTGGGTCGTGCATTACGTCTTTATCTTCCTTCTCGGCGGCTATATTGCCCTCCACTGGGAGACATTTCGTACGTGGATGCTGCACCGAGCGGGTCAGCTCTATGCATTCGGTATTCTGAGCCTCATCGCCCTCCTCGCATGGTACTACAAACTGCTCCTCGTGGACGGCTATACCCCGCTTGAGGGAATCTATACCGCACATCAGCTCTCACCGCTCGGCATCTTCTACACCATCGGCGCATCGCTCGCACTCTTTGCGTTCTTCACACGGCTGGGGACAGAGACTATGCCGGGGCGTGCGTTTCAGATCCTCGGAAAGCACTCCTACTTCATCTATCTCGCCCACCCGATGGCGATCACCTATCTGCTCGCTGTCCTCCATCGGACAGGACACATACTGACCGCCCCGCTCGCCCTCGCCATGTATGCGGCAGCGCTTCTGCTGTCGCTGTGCGGCGCGGTCATCATGCGGCGCATCGGGGAGCGTATCCCGCTGGTGAATGAACTGACCATCGGAATGAAGGAAAAGAAATAAAAATGTCCAAAAAGGGCTGCTGTACGAATTTTTCTCTCTTCGTACAGCAGCCCAATTTTATGTCTTAGACCGTATCAGTCCAACGCCTTACAGCCCGGCTTCCTTCTTCAGAAGCGCCGCCTTGTCCGTGTGCTCCCACGGCAGATCGACGTCCGTACGCCCGAAGTGTCCGTACGCTGCCGTCTGGCGGTAGATGGGACGGCGCAGGTCGAGCATCTTGATGATGCCCGCAGGGCGCAGATCGAATGTTTTCTTGACCAGTGCGACGATTTTCTCCTCATCGACCTTGCCCGTGCCGAATGTCTCGACCATGACGGAAACGGGATGTGCCACACCGATGGCGTAGGCAAGCTGGATCTCTACACGGTCAGCGAGCCCCGCCGCGACGATGTTCTTCGCCACATAGCGCGCCGCATACGCTGCACTGCGGTCCACCTTCGTGGGATCCTTGCCCGAGAAGGCACCGCCGCCGTGACGCGCCCAGCCGCCATAAGTATCGACGATGATCTTGCGCCCCGTAAGGCCCGAGTCGCCGTGCGGGCCGCCGATGACGAACTTGCCCGTCGGATTGACGAAATACTTCGTCTCCGCACGCAGGAGTTCTGCCGGGATGATCTCCTTAATGACCTTCTCGATCATGTCCTTGCGGATCGTTGCGAGATCAACAGCCTCGTCGTGCTGGGTCGAAATGACAACCGTATCAACATAGACGGGCTTGCCGTCCTCATAGGCGACGGTGACCTGCGTCTTTCCGTCGGGACGCAGGTATGGAAGCATCCCGTTCTTGCGCACTTCGGTCAGGCGGCGTGCCAGCTTGTGGGCGAGCACGGTCGTGAGCGGCATATACTCAGGCGTCTCGTTCGTCGCATAGCCGAACATCATGCCCTGGTCGCCGGCACCAATCGCCTCTGCTGCGTCCATATCACCCTCGCGCGACTCGATTGCGCGGTCAACGCCCTGTGCGATATCCGGCGACTGCTCGTCGAGCGAAACAAGGATGCCGCAGGTGTCGGCATCAAAGCCGTAGCTGGCATTCGTGTAGCCGATCTCGCGCACGGTCTGGCGAATGATCTTCGGGATATCGACATAGCACGAGGTCGAAATCTCGCCGACGACATGCGCCTGTCCCGTCGTGACGAGCGTCTCACAGGCGACACGCCCCATCGGATCCTGTGCAAGGATCGCATCAAGGATGCTGTCCGAAATCTGGTCAGCGAGTTTGTCCGGATGTCCTTCGGTGACGGATTCGGACGTAAAGAGCATTTTCTTCATGTAGAACCTCCCCTAGTTCATAGGTCGTCCCTCTCCATTTTCCATAAGAAAAGCCTCCCGCCGAGATGTGGGAGGCTGTGATTTCTGCCGCTCTCATCTCATAGGCGCTCCGCCTATAGGAATTGGCACCGTTGGCACACATTGCCATGGTTGCCGCAGCTTCATCGGGCCATTCCCTCCGCTGCTCTGGATGAGGTATATTCATTTCTATGTAATGTATTATAGTGAATGCCATTCACTTTGTCAAGGGCGAATTTTACCGTGTGCGGGTCAAGAAAATACATTCTCCAGCCGATCGAGGATCACGCCCGCGAGCGCGGTCTTCTCCATCATGGGGCACTCCTCTATACGACCGTCCGCATAGAAAATCTGCACATGGTTCGTCGGAACAGCAAATCCCGCATGCTGCTCCGCGACGTTGTTCGCCACGATAAAGTCGAGATTCTTCTTCCGAAGTTTGTCGCGCGCATACTCCTCCACGTTCTGCGTCTCTGCCGCAAAGCCGACGAGCACCTGATGCGTCTTTTTCTGTCCCAGTTCATAGAGAATATCGGGATTGCGCGTCAGGGTGAGGGTCAGCGTTCCCTCCGATTTCTTGATCTTCTGCTCCGCCGTCTCTGCAGGACGATAGTCAGCGACAGCCGCCGCCTTGATGACCGCATCCACGCCGTCATAGTCAGCAAGCACTGCCGCATACATCTCGCGTGCCGTACGCACGTCCACGCGCCGCACATCTGCGGGCGTTTCGAGCGGCGTGGGGCCGGAGACGAGGATGACCTCTGCGCCGCGCCGCGCCGCCTCTTCCGCAACGGCGTAGCCCATGCGTCCCGTCGAACGGTTGCCGAGGTAGCGCACCGGATCGAGCGGCTCCTCCGTCCCTGCCGCCGTCACGAGGATGCGCCGTCCCGCGAGGCTCTCGCTGCGGGTGAAATGCTCCTTTACAACGCGCACGATTTCCTCCGGCTCAGGCAGGCGGCCCGCGCCTGTGGTGCCGCAGGCAAGCATCCCTACGGCGGGGGAGATGATCTGTACACCACGTGCGGAAAGACGCCGTACATTCTCCTGTGTGACGGGATTCTCCCACATGACCGTGTTCATTGCCGGGGCGAAGAGGAGCGGTGCGCGCGTCGCGAGCAATGTCGTCGTCAGCATGTCGTCGGCAATGCCCGCCGCCGCCTTCGCGAGGAAATTTGCCGTAGCGGGCGCGACGAGCACCATCTCGGCAAAGGACGCCAGAGAGATATGCGCCGCGTGATGCTGCGGCGCCCCCCACATGGTCTCTGCCACGGGAGCATTGGCGACCTCACGGAAGGTGAGCGGCGTGACGAAGGAGGCTGCCGCCCGCGTCATGACGATGCGCAGCTCCGCTCCCTCCTTGCGCAGAAGGCTAGCGACCTCAACCGCCTTAAAGGCGGCGATCCCGCCCGTCACGCCGAGAACGATGCGCCGTCCTGCGAGCGTTCCCATGTCAGACACTCTCCATGCAGAGGTTGTAGCTGATCTTGCCCTCGGCAATCTCCTCAAATGCATTCGTGACATTTTTCGTCGAGCGTGCACGCTCAGACTTGATGGGATCTCCCTCAAGAATCTGGCGTGCACGCTTTGCCGCGAGCACCACCATCCCGTAGCGGCTGTCCACCTTCGTCATCAGTTCATCCGTCGAAGGGTTGACCATGCCGATTTCTACATTCGTCTTCATTGTTATTTCTGCCTTTCATATATCAAACTGGCTTGGATTCATATCTGCGCGCAGCCGCTCCGCCGCAAGGATCGTCTGAATCTGTGCCGCCGCATTCTCCACTGTATCATTGAGTACGGCGTAACGGTAGCGCCTGCCGAGTCGGATTTCGTCGCGTGCCGCCGCAAGGCGCCGCGCAAGACTCTCCTTGGATTCTGTGCCGCGCCCCGTAATGCGGCGGCGCAGCTCCTCAAGGGAGGGCGGCAGGAGGAAGATAAACGTGCCGTCGGGGCAGCGCTCCATCACATTCAGCGCGCCCTGCGTGTCGATCTCAAGCAGGATGTCCTCGCCCGCACTGCGGCGTGCCTCAATCGGAGCGAGCGGCGTGCCGTAGTAGTTGCCGTACACATCCGCGTACTCGAGAAACGCCCCTTCTGCGATCATCGTCTCGAACTCCGTGCGCGTGCGAAAATAATACTCGCGTCCGTCCTGCTCCCCCTCACGCGGGGTGCGCGACGTAGCAGAAACCGAAAAGGCGACACCGCGCTCACGGGCAAGGAGTTCCTTGCAGACCGTTCCCTTTCCTGTGCCCGATGCGCCCGAGACCACAATCAGCAGCCCTTTTTTCATGTCTCCTCCTCCTTCCGTGTTCCCATGCGCCCTGCAATCGTCTCCGGCAAAAGGGCCGAGAGGACGATATGCCCGCTGTCCATGACGACAACGGCGCGCGTCCGACGCTTGTACGTCGCATCGATCAGCCGCCCCGCATCGCGTGCATCCTGCACCATACGCTTGACGGACATGGAGGTCGGCGCGACAATGGCGACCATGCGTCCCGTCAGGACAATGTCGCCAAACCCAACGTTGACTGTCTCCATCGGTCACTCCAAATTCTGCACCTGCTCGCGCAGCTTCTCCACCTCGTTCTTCATCGCGACGACCACCTGCTGGATGGCTGCACTGTTCACTTTTGAGCCGATTGTATTCGTCTCACGGTTGATCTCCTGCAGCAGGAAATCGAGCCGCCGCCCGACAGGCTCCTCCTCTGCGAGGATCGTGCGGAACTGGGCAAAGTGACTCGCCAGACGAACGAGCTCCTCCGTCACATTCACGCGGTCGGCATAGAGTGCTGCCTCCTGCATGATGCGTGTCTCATCGGGCATTACGGCGCGAAACTCTGCCAGCACCGCGGTGAGATGGGCACGATAGTCCGCTGCGATCTGCGGTGCATGCTGCTTTACCTCTTCGCGCTGCTCCTCAAGGCGCGCGAGACGCTTTTCAAAGTCGCGCACGATATGCGCGCCTTCAGCGAGGCGCATGACATCGAGCGCATCGAGGGCCTGCGCGGCAGCGTCCAAAAAGACCGAGCGCGCCCCCGAGAGATCTGCATCCTCGCTGATCGTGATGACGCCCTCGTACGCCGCCGTCATGCGCACGCCGTCCGACAGCGGTGCGTCCACGGCATGCGCCACACGGCCGAGCGCCGCATAATAGGCGCGGGCAAGACCCTCGTTGACATGAACGGCATAGCGTTTCTCACTGCGATCCTCAAAGCTGACATAGACATCGAGCTTGCCGCGCGCCACGCGCGTACGGATGAGATCCCGCAGATCGCCTTCCCATGCGCCAAAGGCACGCGGCATGTGCGGTGCGATCTCAAGAAAACGCTGGTTGACCGCCTTCATCTCGACCACGACACGATAGTCCGCCGTCTCCGCCGTTCCCGCGCCGTAGCCCGTCATACTCCTGCGCTGCGTACTCATCGCACCCCCGGCCACTCACCCGTAAACACCTGCTCGGCAGGACCTGTCATCACGATATGACCGTCCTCGCGCCACGCCACATGGATCACGCCGCCGTCCACCTCAATCGCCGCCTCACGGTCAAGCACATTGTTCAACACACCTGCCGTCAGCGTCGCGCACGTCCCTGTCCCGCAGGCGAGCGTAATGCCTGCGCCGCGTTCCCAGACGCGCATGCGCGCATGGCGGCGGTCACGCACCTCGACGAACTCCGTATTGATCTTATGCGGAAACGCCGTGTGATGCTCAAACTGGGCACCGAGCTTTTCCAGAGGAAAGCCGTCTGCATCATCCACAAAGACCACGCAGTGCGGGTTGCCCATCGAGACACAGGTCATCGCGTATTCCTTGCCCGCGACCATGATGGGCTGTGCCACAACGTGCTCCGTACCGAAGCCCGCCACGGGGATACGCGCCCCCTCAAGCACGGGAATGCCCATATCCACAGCGACCGCCGACACGGTGCCGTCCTGCACAATGACGTGCGGCACCATCGTCCCCGCCAATGTCTCGACGGTGAACTCGTCCTTCGTCACGTACCCCTGTTCATAGAGCCAGCGCGAAAAACAACGGATGCCGTTCCCGCACATCTCCGGCTCTGTCCCATCAGGATTGAACTCGCGCATCCGCACGTCCGCCGTTTCTGAGGGGCACGCCGCCATCAGCCCGTCCGCACCGACGCCGAAATGACGGTCGCACATCTCGCGCGCAAGTACCGCGAAGTCCACCGGTTCATGATCGAGAAAATCCACGATCACAAAATCATTGCCGCAGCCCTGCCATTTGCTGAATTTCATAAATTCCCTTTCCTCATTGTATTATCTCCCCTATTATAGTATGAATAACAGCTGTGCGCAAGGCACACACTCTTCCCATATGATGATAATTGGCACAACATGCAGGGACGGCAATACGCCTAGGAAATCGCTGATAAAATGAAATTCACCGGCTTGCGCATCAATTTTTTGACGTGTACAGGAATCACTGATAAAATGAAGTATGCCAAATTTATCCGTGCTTCCTAAAATTTTCCTCATCCAATAAAGAAAAAGAAAGGTGATACGATGAGCCTTGACGGCTTCTCCATGTCCGCCCTCGTGCGCGAGCTCGCAGATGCTCTCACGGGCGGGCGCATCGACAAGATCAACCAGCCGAACAAGCAGTCCATCGTCCTCGGCATCCGCCAGCCGGGACAGAACCTGCTGCTCTATATCAATACAAATGCGGGCAATCCCTCGGCGCACCTCATCGAGACGGCTCCCGAGAATCCTGCCGAGCCCCCGACCTTCGTCATGCTCCTGCGCAAGCAGCTTGAGACCGGACGCATCGCCGCCGTGCAGCAGGAGGGGCGTGACCGCATCATCCATCTCGACATCGACGTCATCGCAGCCGGCGGCCGCATCGTCACGCGCACGCTCACGCTCGAACTCATCGGCAAGTACAGCAACATCATCCTCCACGAGAACGGCATCATCACCGAGGCACTGCGGCGCATCGGCGAGAACACGAGCCGCGTGCGCACCGTCTACAAAGGACTTCCCTACATCCTCCCGCCCGCACAGGAAAAATGCGATCTCTTCACGGCGAACACAGCAGATATTATCGCACGCATACAGGCGGACCCCGAAGCGAAGCTCTTTCAGGCACTCATCAGCGCCGTCCTCGGCTTTGGTCCCGTCTCGGCAAAGGAAGCGGCATTCCTCGCGGGACTCACGCCGAACATCCCCGTCGCCCGTCTGGACGATACGGACTTCACCGCGCTCGCGGATGCACTGACCGAACTGCGCACATGGATGGAAAAGCCCGCCCCCTCCCTGCGCCTTGACGAAAACGGCAAGGTCACTGCGATGGCTGCGTTCCCGCTCAGCGCCCTGCCGAAAACGACATGCCTCTCCTATCCCACGGTCAGTGCTCTCATGATGGACGCAGATCGGCGGCTCGGCAGCTACGTCATTCCCGACCGTGAGCGCTTCCGCCGCCTCGTGCGCACGGAGCTCACCCGCGCGCGGGAAAAATACGAGAAGCTCGGTGCGGAGATCGCCGCCGCCGAAAATGCCGAGGAGCAAAAGATCGCTGCTGACAACCTCATGACCTATCAATACAACTATGCGGATCATGCCGACGATGCAGTCACAGTCACGAACATCTACAGCGAGACAGGAGAGGCGCTCACCATCCCGCTCGACCGCCGTCTGAGCATCATCCAAAACATGCAGGCGTACTATAAGAAGTACGACAAACTGAAGCGCGCGCAGAAGCTCCTCGCCGTCCAGCAGGATGCGTGCCGTGCGAACATCCGCCATCTCGAGAGCATCGAAGCATCACTCGACTCTTCCACGCGGCTCGCCGAGATCGCAGAGATTCAGGAGGAGCTGATCGCCTCGGGCTACCTGCACGAGAAGATGCCAAGGAAGAACAAGGATCGCCGTGCCCACCCCTTTTCCTTCACCGCGCCCGACGGCATGACGATCCTCGTCGGCAAGAACAATACGCAGAACGACGCGCTCACCTTTCGGACGGCCGCGCCGACGGATCTCTGGCTGCACGTGCGCGATATCCCCGGCTCACACGTCATCCTGCGCACGGACGGTGCTGCGCCGAGCGAGGAAACGCTCCACCTCGCTGCACAGATTGCGGCGCATTTCAGCAAGGCACGCGGCTCCTCGACCGTCCCCGTCGACTACACCGCCATCCGCTTCGTCAAAAAGCCCTCGGGATCCGTCCCCGGCTTCGTCCGCTTTACCCATGAGAAAACGCTCTTCGTCACCGAGGACGAGGAGGCTCTCGCGCCTATCCTCGCACAGGATCCAACTGTATAACAAACGAAGTACTAATAAAAAGAAGGCGTCTGTACGAAGTTTTTCGCTTCGCACAAGACCCCTTCTTTTTTCTATGTTTTTACGCAAACAGCTCAACCTGATTGCTCTCCATCATGCCGTCGAGGCAGCCGTGCGTACGCAGTACCTCAATGGCAGGCGCGGCCACATGAGCGCGCGTCGCGAGATCCTCGACGGAGATGAACCGTCCGTCCCGCCGCGCCTCGACAATCGCCTGCGCCGCCTTCTGTCCCATGCCCGGAATGGCAGTGAAGGGAGGCAAAAGGGAGGTTTCGTGCAGGATGAACTTCTCTGCGTCAGACGCATAAAGATCGACGGGCTCACAGGAGAAACCGCGCAAATACATCTCCCAGGCAAGCTGCAGAACGATGAGCGTGTCCTGCTTCTTGTTGTCCAGCTTGCCGCGGTGCTCGCGCGCCTCGGCGAGGAGCGTGTCGATTGCCGCACGCACGGCATCCTTGCCCTTCGAGATGATATTCGCATCGAACTCTGCGGCGCGAATGGAAAAGTAAGCGGCGTAGTAGGCGAGCGGATAGTGCACCTTGCAGAACGCGATGCGGTAGCCCATCATGACGTACGCGGTCGCATGGGCGCGCGGGAAGAGGTATTTGATCTTCTGACAGGACTCGATGTACCACTCGGGAATCCCGCCCGCGCGCAGTTTCTCCACGACATCGGGCGCGATACCTCTGCCCTTTCGTACGTTTTCCATCGTCTTGAACGACAGCAGCGGGTCGATACCGTTCTGCATGAGGTAGTTCATGATGTCGTCGCGCGCGGAGATCGCATCCTTCAGCGTACTTGTGCCCGCCTTGATGAGATCCTGCGCATTGCCGAGCCAGACGTTCGTCCCATGGGAAAAGCCAGAGATCCTCACGAGATCGGCGAAACAGTCGGGGTTCGAGTCGTCAATCATCTTCTGCGTAAACGACGTGCGGAACTCCGGGATGCCGTACGTCCCCATATTCGCCCCGAGATCCTCAGGCGTGATGCCGAGCGCGTCGGTCGAGGTGAAAATGGACATGGTCGCGGGATCGTCAAACGGGATGGTCTCGGGGTCGCGGTGCGTCAGCTCCTCGAGCATCTTGATGACCGTCGGATCATCGTGTCCGAGAATATCGAGCTTGACGAGGCGCTCACTGATGGAATGGTAATCAAAATGGGTCGTGAGTGTATCCGACTCCATATTGTTCGCAGGGCGCTGGATGGGCGTGAAATAGTGCACGTCCATGTCGCGCGGAACGACCATGATGCCGCCCGCATGCTGGCCCGTCGTTGCCTTGACCCCCATGCAGCCGCGCATCATGTGCTCGATGTAGGGACGGCCCTTCGCCGCGCCCTGATCCTCGTAGTAGTGCATGGCGTAACCGTAGGCATTCTTGTCCTGCAGACCTGCGATCGTACCCGCACGGAATACATTCATCTTGCCGAAAAGAACTTCCGTGTACTTGTGCGCGACGGGCTGATAGTCGCCCGAAAAGTTCAGATCGATATCGGGCACCTTGTCCCCGTCAAAGCCGAGGAACACGGCGAACGGGATGTTGTGTCCGTCCTTGATGAGCGGCGTGCCGCAGACGGGACAGTCCTCGGACGGCAGATCAAAGCCGCTCCCGACCGAGCCGTCGTCGATGAACCGATTGTACTGACAGTGCGGACAGCGGTAGTGCGGCGGCAGCGGGTTGACCTCGGTGACGCCGATCATCGTCGCGACAAAGGAGGAGCCGACTGATCCGCGCGAGCCGACGAGATAGCCGTCGTCGTTGGATTTTTTCACGAGGCGCTGAGCGATGATGTAGAGCGCGGCAAATCCATGCCGCAGGATCGGCTTCAGCTCGAGTTCGAGACGGTCGGAGACGATCTTCGGCAGATTCTCGCCGTAGAGTTTCCGCGCGCGTGCGTAGGACATCTCCTGAATCTCGCGGTCCGCACCCGGTACCATCGGCGCATAGAGCTCATCGGGGATCGGGAGAAAGCGCTCCGTCTCCTCCGCGATGCGGCGCGGATTCGTCACAACACACTCGTAGGCGCGCTCCGCACCGAGGTAGTCGAACTCCGCGAGCATCTCCTCCGTCGTGCGCAGATAGAGGGGCGGCTGACGCTCGGCGTCGCGGTAACCGTTCGCCTTTTGGATCATGGCGCGGTAGACGGCATCCTCGGGATTGAGGAAATGCACATCGCAGGTCGCAATCAGGGGTTTTCCAAGTTTGCGCGCCAGCTCGTCCACCTTGCGGTTGATGTCCCTGAGATCCTCGTCCGTCTGCATGGGGAAACGATCGTCAAATTTCAAAAAGTCATTGTTGTGAATGGGCTGGATTTCGAGGAAGTCGTAGAACTGCGCCATCTCCTCCAGCTCCGCATTGGGACGCCCCGCGACAATGCCGCGGATCAGCTCGCCTGCCTCACATGCGGAGCCGACGATAATCCCCTCGCGGTGCTGCTGCAGGACGGCACGCGGCACACGCGGGCGGCCGCGCTTCTTCGTCCCGCGGAAATAGCGGATGTGCGAGAGCGAGACGAGCTTATAGAGGTTATAGAGCCCCGTCTTGTTCTTCGCCAAAAAGATGATGTGAAAGGCACGGGCGTCGTCCTCGCCGTCGACGAGATAGCCCTCCATGCCGTAGATGATCTTGATGTCGATGCCCTTTTTCGCGAGGGCACGCGCCGTATTCATCGCCTCGGGGAATGCCTGCACGACGCCGTGGTCAGTGATGGCGACCGCCGGCCAGCCCCAGCGCGCCGCCGTCTCGACAAGCACCTTGGGCGGGACGACGGCATCGAGCGCGCTCATCTTCGTATGCGCGTGCAGCTCGACACGTTTTTCCTTCGACGTATCCTCGCGCTGCGGGACACTGCGCTTCTCCATGCTGTCGATAAAGAGCACGTAGTCGCTGATAAATTTATCGTATTCGATTTTTCCTTGGATACGCACAGCCCCGCCCTTGCCGATCGCCTTGAGAATGCGCACGACCTCTGCATCGATCTCCTCCTGCGTCGTCTTTCCTCGTGCGGAGAAGAATTTTTTGCAGCTGATGCCGTTCGTCGCATCGGCAAATTTGAGAAGAAGGATGTAGGCGCCGGACTTCAGCTGATTCGCCTGCGGGTCAAAGACCTCACCCTCGAGGACAACGTTCTTTACTTCATCCTCGATTACGCCCAGCTCACGCGCCTCGCCCGACACACCGCGCCCGATAATAACCTCGGGGGAAAGTCTCTTCGTCTTCGCATTCTTTGCCGTATGCGCGGGTGCCGCAGACGGAGTGGCGGCCTTCGCCGGAACGGCAGGCACAGCGGGCGGTGTCCAGTCTGCCCCGGGGAGTGCCCCGCTGAGCGCGGACTCCTCGCAGACGACGCGGCAGGCACAGCCGACACGGGTGCGCACGGCACTCTCGATGCGCCCTGCCGCACCGCTCTGTGCGAACAGTTCCGCACCGAACGTTCCCGGTGCAGAAAGGCGTATCACATTTCCGTCCACGGCATAGTCCGCCTGCATCAGTGTGTGATAGAGAACGGCATCCCCGGCGGCGGCATCGCGAACGATACTCTCCCACAGAGGGGCAACAGCAGGTGCGAGTGCAACGATATTCTGCTGGATGAGCACCTGCGACAGCTGATAGTTTTCTGCTACCTGTGCTGCGGCGCGGTCTATGAGTGCGTCATCCATGATCATCTGCGTGCCGACGACGATTTCCCACGTATCGCCGCGTACCTCGACATGACGCACCGCACAGGCACGCAAAAGAGCCCGCTCCTCATCGTCAAGAGCGAGCCCGTGCAGCAGGCGCAGCAGCAGATCCGCTGCACACGGAAGGATGCGGTATGTCTTCGTCATTTCTCATACAGCCTCTTATAGTGTTCCCTGTCCTCCAGAACGCGGCGCACGTAGAGCCGCGTCTCCGGATAGGGGATCGCATCGATTTCATCAAACTGATCCGTCCAGTGACTGCGCTCCATCCAGTCGCGCACATTCCCGCGTCCTGCGTTGTACGCAGCAAGTGCGAGAATGTCGTTGCCGCCGAACTCACGCTCCAGCTCTGCAAGATACCACACGCCATAGCGGATGTTGAGCGCAGGGTCATAGAGATAGTCCTCCGTAAACGGTTCCCCGAGCTGCCCCGCAATCCATGCCGCGGTCTGCGGCATGAGCTGCATCAGTCCGACCGCACCGCCGTCCGAGCACGCCGTTGTCTGGAACTTGCTCTCATGCTTGACGACAGCGGCAACGAGATACGGATCCGTGCGCTGCTGTGCAGCACTCGTCTCGATGTAGCTGCGGTAATCATAGGGGTAGAGCCACGTCCGCTCGACGAGCGTCCAGCCGCCGATGAGGACAAAGGCGATCACTGCCGCGACAATCAGCCGCAGCAGCAGCCATAGCCGAAGCCGCAGATTACGTATGCGCGATGCACGTCTTCCATAGTTTCTCCACACACTTTTTTGTCTCATCCCTTGTCCCACTGTTATCGATCACCACATCCGCCCGCATGCATTTCTCTGCCAGCGGCATCTGCGCATCAATACGCGCACGTGCCTCTGCCTCATCCATCGTATGGTCACGCGCGAGGAGGCGTGCCAGCTGCTCCGACGGCGGAAGGCTAACCACCCACGTATCAGTGGTGAGGGCATCCCATCCCGCCTCAAAGAGAAGCGGAACGTCAAGCACCACTGCCGGAATCCCCGCCATGTGAGCTGCATCCAGGCAATCTTCCACCACCGCGCGGATGATCGGGTGCACGCGGGCGTTCATCTTGTCACGCAGTGCTGTGTCAGAAAAGACGCGCCGTGCGATCTCCGCCCGATCGAGCGTCCCCTCCGGGGTCACGATCTCCGGCCCAAAGAGCTCTACATAGGCGTGAAAGATGGGCTGATTTGGCTGTGAAAGTTCATGGGCTATCGCATCCGCATCCACAATGCGTGCGCCGCAGTCCTTCAGCACCTTGCTGACCGTGGATTTTCCGCAGGCGATGCCGCCCGTCAGTCCAATGATCTTCACGCGTTACTTTGCCTCCGCCCAGTTCTTCCCAACATGTACATCGACGGCAAGCGGCACAGCCAGCTCTGCCGCCCCGCTCATCGCTGTGCGCAGAAGCTCCGTGACCGTCTCCGTCTCCTCTGCCGTGACCTCCATGACAAGCTCGTCATGCACCTGCAGCAGGATGCGGCTCTTTACGTCCGCCGCCTGCAGTGCGTCGTAGGCGCGCACCATCGCGATCTTGATGAGGTCAGCTGCCGTCCCCTGAATCGGCGTATTCATCGCCATGCGCTCCGCGAAGGAGCGCTGCATATAGTTGCGGCTCGCGAGCGCAGGAAGAGCGCGCCGCCGCCCGTAGAGCGTCGTCACATAGCCGTTCGTATGCGCATCCGCCACAATTTTGTCGAGGAAGGTGCGTACGCCGTGATAGCGTTCAAAATAACGATCGATATAGCCGCCGGCCTCCCTGCGCCCGATGCCGAGATCGCGCGCCAGACCAAAGTCGCTGAGCCCGTAGACAATGCCGAAATTGACCGCCTTTGCACGGCGCCGCTGCTCCGGTGTCACCGCGTCCAGCGGCACACCGAACACCTCCGCTGCCGTGCGTGCATGGATATCCTGCCCGTGACGGAACGCGTCAATCAGCGTCGCATCGCCCGACATGTGCGCGAGGATGCGCAGCTCGATCTGCGAGTAGTCCGCCGAGAGGAGTGCGTCATAGCCCTCACCCGGCGTAAAGAGGGCACGCACGGCGCGCCCCTCCTCCGTCCGCACGGGGATGTTCTGGAGGTTCGGGTCGGAACTCGAGAGCCGCCCCGTCGCCGTCACGGTTTGGTTAAAGCTCGTATGGACGCGCCCCGTGGCGGGGCGGATGAGTGCGCCGATGCCGTCGAGATAGGTCGAGCGCAGCTTCGTCCACATACGGTAGGTCAGCACATTATCAATGATGGGATGCTGATCACGCAGCCCCTCCAAGGTTTCCGCATTGGTCGAGTAGCCCGTCTTGGTCTTTTTGACCTTCCCGCTGCCGAGCCCGAGGTGCTCAAAGAGGATCTCCCCGAGCTGCTTGGGAGAGCTGATGTTGAACTCCGCCCCCGCAAGTGTATGAATCTCACGGGCAAGCGCATTGATGCGCTCTGTCGCTGCCGCACGCTCGCGCTCAAGTGCCGCGCGGTCCACGTAAACGCCCGTCTGCTCCATCGCCGCAAGCACAGGGACAAGCGGCAGCTCCACCGTGCGGTAGAGCTGCATCAGCCCCTGCGCGGCGAGCTCCGTCTCCATGACGGGCTGCAGGCGTGCGCCAAGAAGTGCCTCGCGGACAGCGTACGCCTCGGAGGAGAGCCCCTCCGCCGAGGTCGCAGTACCAAGGAACGCAAACGCCGCGCGCGCAATGTCGCGTCGGCTCTCCTCGGGGTGCAGCAGATAGTCCGCCAGCTCCAGATCAAAGACCTGTGCCGTCCCCTGCAGCCCCGCCTGTACGTAGCGCTTCGCATTCCAGAGCGTGACGGAGCGCTCTGCCAAGCATGCCAGAATCGCGGCAAAATGCGGAGACGACGCAGATGCGATGCGCCGCTCCCCATCCACAACGAGGGCGAGTGCCGTAATCTTCACGAAGGGCGGCGTACCCGCAAAGACGCCGCCGACAGCGGCCTTCTCCGCCGTGCGCAGCAGCGCCATATCGGCATCACAAAATTCCGCTGCCGTGAGGTCAGCCGCAGGTGCAGTCTCGCCAAAGAGCGACTGCTGCGCTGCGGCGGAAGCCGGTGTCTCAGCCGCTCCTAAGTACTCCGACAAGGCACGCCCGACCGTGCGCAGCTCATAGGCATGACAGAACGCCTCAAGCGCAGCACGGTCGGGCTGCATGCGGAATGCCTCCGCATCGTAGCGCAGCTCCGGCACATGACATTCGATCGTGGCGAGCTGCTTGGAGAGCAGTGCCTGCGCGCGATATTTCGCGAGCGACGTGCTGAGCTTTTTCCCGCTGACCTCTGTGGCATGGTCAAGAACGTTCTCGATGGTCTCATAGGCAAGCAGGAGCTTCGTCGCCGTCTTCGGGCCGACGCCGGGCACACCCGGAATATTGTCCGAGCTGTCCCCCATCAGCCCCTTCATATCGATCAGGCGGATCGGCGGAAAGCCATACTCCTCCTCGAACGCCGC
The DNA here is from genome assembly GCF_000160695.1 of Centipeda flueggei ATCC 43531. Taxonomy (GTDB): domain Bacteria; phylum Bacillota; class Negativicutes; order Selenomonadales; family Selenomonadaceae; genus Centipeda; species Centipeda flueggei. The sequence goes on from NZ_GG694006.1 coordinate 829,038, forward strand.
CGTATCATACGCCTTCGTCTCACTGATGCCCTTCTTCGTCAAAAGGACGGTGAGCTGCGGACGGATGAGCTGCAGGGCGTCGCGGTCGCCCGTAATGACGCGTGTCTCCACGCCCTCTGCCGCCGCCTGCACCGCGAGCGTGCCGATGATGTCGTCCGCCTCGTAGTCATCAAGTTCGAGAAACGAAATGCCGAGTGCCTCCGCCAGCTCCTTCAGCAGCGGAATCTGGGCGATCAATTCCTCCGGCGTTTTGTCCCGCGTTCCCTTGTAGTCGGGATAAAGAGCCGTGCGAAACGTCGTACGGCTCCTGTCGAATGCGATGACGATCTGTGTCGGCGACAGCTCCTTCAGGAGCTTTACGAGCATCATGGCAAAGCCATGTACTGCATTCGTATGAATTCCGCGCGCATTCGGCGGGAGCTGCAGCGCATAGAACGCGCGAAAGAAGAGGCTGCTCCCGTCAATGACGGCAAATATTCCGCTGCTCACAGGTTCGGCTTGTCCTGATCCTCAAGGCGCATGAGGATGAAGATATAGTCCGAGAGACGGTTGAGATAACGCAGGTCGATCTCTGCCACAGAACCGCGCCGCGCCAAGGTCCACGCATGGCGCTCCGCCGCCCGTGCCGTCGTGCGCGCGAGATCGAGCATTGCACTCGACTTCTTGTCGCCCGGGATGATGAACTCCCGCAGCTCGGGCAGGCTCTCCTCAATGTCCGCGATCGACTTCTCGATGCCTGCGACCATTTCCTCTGTGATGCGCGGTGCCTTGTTGCGGCTCGCGAAGTCCGCCATCAGCACACCGAGCTGCTTCTGCAGGTTGTAGATACGCTCCTTGACCTCGGGGCTCGTCACGAAAGCACGCGCCATTCCGAGGGTCGAGCCGAGGCTGTCCACGGCTCCATAGACCTCCACGCGCATATCATCCTTCGCGATACGCTCCCCCGTAAAAAGGCTCGTCATCCCCTGATCGCCGGTTTTTGTCGTTACACTCATCGTCATATTCCTCCTCTGCCGATAAATGCACCCGATCATACCGTGTATGATCGGGTACAGCAAACATCATTAATTAATTTCTAGAAGATCTCCGTCTCACTGAAGAAGATATGCACCTCGCGCGCCGCACTCTCGGGACTGTCGGATGCGTGAACGGCGTTCTCACTCCCATTTTTCGCAAAGCGCTTGCGGATCGTTCCCTCGGCCGCGTTCGCAGGATTCGTCGCGCCGTGCAGCTCGCGCACGCGCGCAATCGCATTGTCCCCAGCGAGTACCATCGCCACGAGCGGTGCCGAGGTCATGAACGCGGCGAGCTCTCCGTAAAACGGCTTTTCAAGATGCTCTGCATAGTGGATGCGCGCAATGCGGTCCGTCATCTGCGTCATCTTCATCGCGCGGATCTCAAGCCCCGCCTCCTCGTACGCCTTCGTAATGTCCCCGATGTGGTGGGCACCGACAGCATCCGGCTTAATGAGAACCAAGGTACGTTCCATTACTTCATCTCCTCAATGATACGTTTATACTCTGCTCCAAGGTCGGCGTAGTTGAGTGCCGCCGCCTGAAGTGCCTCGATTTCGTCGTCGCGCAGGGCGCGTACGATCTGTGCGGGATTGCCGAACACAAGAGAATTCGATGGAATCTTTTTATGCTGCGAGAGGAATGTCCCCGCGCCGATCACAACGTTTTCGCCGATCTCGGAGTAGCCCATGATGATCGAGCCCATGCCGATCAGCGTATTCGATCCGATATGGCAGGTATGCACCACGGCATTGTGCCCGATGATGACACCGTCGTCAATCCGTACGGGCGCATCACGCATCACATGGATCGTCGCATTCTCTTGGATGTTGGTATTCTTCCCAATTGTAATGGGCTGAAAATCCCCGCGCACTACAGCGCCGAACCAGACGCTCGAACCGGCTCCGATGGTCACGTCGCCGATCACGGCCGCCGTGGGCGCAATAAACGCCGTTTCATCGATAACGGGAGTCTTCCCGCGATAGGGCAGAATGATTTTGTCCACCAATACGCGCCTCCTTCGTACAGATTATCCAGCATCATACAAACGTATTATAACACGCTTATTCCTTCTCCAACAAGAGTTTTTTCAGGATGGCGATGTGCGCCGTACGCAGCCATGCACCAATTTCCGCACCGCGCAGCGCAGGCGGCGCGTCACGCCCCGTAACCGTGCGCATCGCTGTAAGATATGCCTCTCCGCAGCGGAGATACCGCGGCAGACTGCCGTGATCGGCACGAATCACAACGTTAAAGTCCGCGACAGAGAGCCCTGATGATTCAATTCCAAACAGGAGATCCACGATCTTTCCGGGATGCGTCAGGCGCGGCGCACGCATGTGCTGACGGATCACAAACGCCGCCGCCTTTTTCCAATCATGGGGAAGTGTCATGCGTTGATTCCATGATGCGAGTGCCTCAAGCCCTGTTTCTTCATGTCTGTAGTGATGCGGCAGCATCTCCTGCGGCGTTCTCCCCTTGCCAAGATCATGCACGAGCGCACAGAAGCGAACGATGATATTGTCTGACCTCTCCGCGACAACATCGAGCATCGCCATCGTATGAGCATAGGCGTCGCCCTCGGGATGAAACTCCGTCGGCTGCGTCTGCCCGACAAGTGCCGCGATCTCCGGAAACGTCACCGTGAGGAGCTCTGCCGCATGCAGCACCCGGAAGAACACCGAGGGGCGCGGCGTCATCAGTGCGCGCCGCAGTTCTCCCATCAGGCGCTCGGACGGCTCATGGCCCAGTTCCTCCGCACAGGCGTGCATCTGTCCCAATGTTTCCTTCTCCACCCGATACCCGAACTCTGCCGCCTGCCGTGCCGCGCGCAGGGCACGTACAGGATCCTCCGAAAAGTGGGGAGATACGGCGCGGATGATGCCTGCCGCAATGTCCGCACGTCCGCCGTAAGGATCAAGGAGCGTACCTGCAGGAAGCTCCACTGCCATTGCGTTCATCGTCGTATCACGGCGGTAAAGATCCTCCTCAATCGACACAGAAGGATCAAATTCGACATCAAAGCCGTGGTAGCCCATCCCTGTCTTGACTTCTCTGCGGGCAAAGGCAACCTCACAGCACATGCCGTTGATGCGGACATGGTAGACGGGAAATGTGCGGCCGATCTTCTCCGCGCACGGAAAGAGCGCACAGAACTTCTCCTTCGTAATGCCCGTCAGCACATAGTCAACATCCTTTGCCTCTGCCCCGCGGAAGCAATCACGCACACATCCGCCCACACGAAAAACGCGCGCCCCCGCCGCACGTACGACATGCACAAAGGCCGCCTCAATCATCTCCTCGCCTCCCTCACAAAAATAAAAAAGCATCACCTGCGCGATGCTCTCATTTCGATTGGTGGGCCCACTTGGACTTGAACCAAGGACCGACCGGTTATGAGCCGGTTGCTCTAACCAACTGAGCTATAGGCCCCAAGCAAAGGGGAGAGCGTCAAAGAACGCCCTTCTTCAAAAAAACCTGCGCTGTGCGCAGGTATGAAAAACGATGGAGCGGAAAACGAGGCTCGAACTCGCGACCCCCACCTTGGCAAGGTGGTGCTCTACCACTGAGCTACTTCCGCAGAATGGAGCGGAAAACGAGGCTCGAACTCGCGACCCCCACCTTGGCAAGGTGGTGCTCTACCACTGAGCTACTTCCGCATCCTAACAGTGCTGTCAATCAACGGATATTATTCTAACAAGAGACAGGTTTTCTGTCAAGAAATAATTTTAATTGCCGTCACCGTATGGCAGCACATCCCTTCGCGCAGTTCTTCCCGCAAAACAATCTCAAAGCCGCCCCCCTCACAGCAAGTCCAGCCATGCCGTATGTGCTGCACAAAGAAAAATCCGCGCTGAAAGTCAGCGCGGATTCCCTTCATCCATTTACACCTTGAACTGATCCGTCTCTGTCTGCAGATCGTTTGCCATATCGGCCAGGCTGCGGCTCGAGGAAGCAATCTCCTCCATGCCGGCGGCCTGCTCTTCCGTTGCCGCAGATACATTCTGCGACTCGCTGCCGATCCCCTTTGCCGAGGCATCCACCTCAGTCATGCCATTGATGATCGTCCCCATATTCTCACGCAGATGCAGCACGTGATCACTGACGACAAGCGATGCCTTCTTGACATCCTCCACCATCTTCAGGATCTCGGAGAAGCTTTCGCCCGTTGCCGTGACGTTCTCCTTGCCCTTTTCGGCCTCACGGCGTCCTTCCTCCATCGAGGCGACCGCCTGGTCCGTCTCATCCTGAATGCTGCGGATGAGCTCAGAGATCTGCTGTGAGGCGTTCTGTGACTCCTCAGCAAGCTTGCGTACCTCTTCGGCAACAACAGCAAATCCACGTCCATGCTCGCCGGCACGTGCCGCCTCAATCGCCGCATTGAGCGCAAGCAAGTTTGTCTGACCCGAGATATTCGAGATGATTTCGACGATGTTGCCGATCTCCTTTGAACGCTCACCTAGCTTGCTGACGATCTCACTCGTCTGCTGAACCGTCTGTGCAATGGAGTTCATCTGCTCGACCGTCGACTGGACAAAGGCATTACCCTCTGCCGCCTTTTCTGCCGTCGCCTGTGTCTGCTCACGTGCATGACGCTGATTGGTGATTGCCTCTTCGAGGCCCTTCTGGAACTCTTCAACCGTCTCATGGCTCTTGTGGACAATGTCCACCTGTTTCTCTGCCGCCTCTGCAACCTCTGTGATGGACTGCGCCACGCTCTGCGTCACCTGTGCCGACTGGTTTGCATTCGCCGTCAGTTCCTCGGACGAGCCGGCAACATCCGTTGCCGTTGCCTTGATCTTGCGGATCATCTTCTGCATGCTCTCGACCATCGTATTAAACTGATGTGCAATATGTGCAAATTCATCATCGCCGTCCAGCTCGATCTTCGAACGAAGATCGCCGCCGGCAATATGACGTGCCCCATCCAGAATCGTATCGACCGACCTCTTGATGCTGCGAAGGAGCAGGACGAGGGTAATAACCGACAGGATAACAACGATCACGAGCGCAATCAGTGTCGTCGTCTTAACCTCTGAGAAAACATCCTCACTGTATGCCATCTCCGCGCGCGCGAGACGTACGCTGTCCGCCTTGTCCTCCTCTAAGAGTTCGGTCATACGTTTATAAACATCAGACTGATCATTGAGAGCCAAAGTGATTGCCGCATCATGATCGCCTGCATCCATAAGATCCGTCGCACGCTGACGCACATCGGCGTATTCTTTGCGCTCATCCTTTAGTTTGCTGATGCGTGCAAGCTTCTGTGAACGATCCGACTCGTTCGGAAACGGTGCCTCCTGGATGGCCTGCTCATACTCTTCGTATGCCTTATTCAGCTTCGGTGTGAGTTGGGATATGAGCCCTTCCGCACGGGAACGCTCTGCTTCGTTCGGCGCCATAATGCGCATCAGCTCATACTCACGCCCGTCGGCCGAGAGAGCCTGCACCTGGCTGCCCACATTGATAACATGCGCCCACTTGAATACGCTGACCGTATTTTCATTCAGCGTACTGCTTGAATGATTCGCATAGAATCCGTAGGCAGCAAACATAACCACCAGGAATCCGACGCTCAGCACAATTTTCTTTGCTACTGACATTTCTCAAACCCCTCCACAAAACCCGCACAGGGCTCATCTCCCCGTGTCCAATGATACGGTCTTCCTCAGATGATTTTCATTATAGCATCATCCCTGCCGAATTACCATATGGCAATAAAGATTTTTCTATGATATACTAACATTATTACAGCAAATAAATAGACAAGAGGACGAATACTTATGGCAAAAATGTTAAAAAAGCTGCAAAGCAAGACAGCGCCGCAACAGGAAGAAAAACAACAGCGTCCGCCAGGCAAGGACTACGTTCTCCTCATTCTGATGGCGATGTCCGTGATCCTCGTCATCGCGGCATGGGACACTCTTGATACGCTGACGATCACCATGTACATCCTGCTGACGCTTTCACTCGGGTTGACATACACGCGCCGCCATGCGGCAGATCGTCTGACAGAGACGCAGATGATGCTCGTCACGCGCGGCAGCATGGTCACCATCGGCATCGCAGGCGCACTTTTCCTGCTCGACGCCTACTATCGCTACATCGCATAGAACCGATGCGAAAGCCCCGACCTGCACTGGGTCGGGGCTTTTTCTATTCATCTGCCGCATCCCGTTCGCTTCGCGTGCGAAATTGTCCCGGTGTGCAGTTCATGTATTTCTTGAACACGAGCGTAAAGTACTTATAGTCCTGAAACCCGACGCGTGCACCGATCTCATAGATTCGCCCGTCTCCCGCACGAAGATATTCCGCCGCCCGCAGAATGCGGTAGCGGTTGAGGAAATCGTTAAAGGTGTACTTCGTATCCTGTTTGAAACACTTCTGCAGATATGTCTCGGACACACCGTACTCGGCGGAAATATCCCGCAGCGACAGTCGTTCTGCATAGTCCGCGCGAATGCGGCGCAGAAGTTTTCCCGTATATTTGCCGACCGGTGCCCCCGCCGAGGGAAAAATCTCCACTGGTGCAGATGCGGCATGTTCCTGCGCCAGGCGCTGCGTCTCTGCCCTCCTCCGCAGGCGCTCCTTCGCACGTACAAGGCTCTCATGAAGCGCATCGAAGTCCACGGGCTTCAGCAGGTATTCCGCGACATCGAGAGAGATTGCGCGTTTGGCATAGCTGAATTCATCGTACCCCGAAAGAATGATCGCCTCATAGCCGCGATCTCGGCTCTGCTCGAGCATCCCGAGCCCATCGAGGTACGGCATCTTCACATCAGTGATAACAATATCCGGACGGAGTGTATCGATTTTTTTCAGTCCGTCTATGCCGTCCATTGCCTCGCCGACAACCACACAGTCCTCCTTCAGCCAATCCACCGCATAGAGGAGTCCGCGACGAATGATATCTTCATCCTCAACGAGCAAAACTTTATCCATGTTCTTCCCCCTGCTGCAGCGGCATCCGCAGGATGACCTTCAGCCCGTTTCTATACTCCGCAATCGTCACGCCATAGGCACCGCCGTAAAGCAGGCGGAGCACCCGATGCACGTTGTAGAGGCCGATGTGTTCCGGCTCTGCCGACGCCGACGCAAGCATAGCGCAGATCTCTGTATACTTTGCCGAGGTCATGCCTGGACCGTCGTCTATCACGCACAGCAGCAGATCTCCCTGTTCCGCGCGGCACTCGACGCGCAGGCGCAGTTCACGCGTCTGCTCCAGTCCATGGACAATGCTGTTTTCAACGATCGGCTGAAGGAGCAGCTTTGGCACACGGCAGCTGCGCAGTTGCGCAGGGAGCACGATATCGTAGGTCAGCCGATCGCCGTAGCGCATCTTCTGGAGGGTCAGATAATCCTCCACATAGCGGATGTCCACGGCAAGCTCTGCCATGTCCCCGCTCGCACGAATGCCGTAGCGCATCAGGCGGGCAAAGGCGACAACCATCTCTGAGGCGCGCTTTGGATCGATGAGGATCTCATAGCGCAGTGCCTCCATTACGTTAAAGACAAAATGTGGATTGAACTGTCCCTTAAGCTGACGTACCTCCATACGGCGCTTGCGCTCGGCGAGCTCTGCATTGCGTGCGAGCAGACGTCGGATGCGCGCAAGCATCGCATTATAGTCTGCATAGAGGACGTCAAACTCATAGAAGCTCTGCGGCAGATCCTGCGGTCCCATATCGCCGTCCCGACACGCACGTACTGCACGCAGAAGCCCGTCGACAGAGCGCAGGCTGCGCTCCGTCACCCTGCGCGTGAGCACCGGCATGGAGAGAAGGAGCAACACACTGAGCGTGAGCAGAAAGACTGCCCCCGTCGCGGCAAGCTGCTGCTGCCGCAAGAGCGAGGTCATCGTGACAACGCGCACACGCCCCTGCGCACAGGACTGCACAGCGGCATAGGCAGGCTGCCCATCTATTTCCGTTCTGCCGCTCTCCTCCACCGATGCCGTAAACTTTCCAAGCGTCTTTTCTGTCAGGCGATCCGTTGCGAAAATCACATGGTCAAAGGGGTCCATCAGTACAACCTGGTCGGCGCCGCCGCGTATGGCGAGTGCATGGAACGCCTCGGTCCGCAGGGCAAAGACGAGATAGCCTGCCGTTCCGCCGTCCTCGCCAGGCACAACAGCAGAAAAGGCATACACTGCCCCCTGATCGTAGGCAAGCGGCAAAAGTACCGTGCTGCTCACTGCTGCATCCGGCGTCCGGTTCAAACGCAACAGTTCCCTGCGGATACCATCATGACGGGCAAAACTGTCACTGTTTACCGCGTAAAGATTCGACGCGCATACTGTCCCGTCCTCCCGCAGCAAGGCAAAATCGGCGCGCAAAGGGCCTGCGAACGAGAATGCATAGAGACGGCGGTATGCCTCCGTAACTGTCTGCCCATCCAATGCACCGCGTACATCCTCCATGCGGGCAAGGCTCTGTACCCCCGCATCATAACGCTGCCACTCGGCATCCGCCACCGCTGCGATCGCCGCGCATTCCTGCTCAGTCTCACGAACAACGCAGACTTCATAGTATAAAACGACAAACACAGCATAGCTGACGAGCATCAGTGCAATAAAGACAAGGATGGAACGCATGAAAAGGCGGCGGATATACGTGCGAAAGCGAACCGACTGTGCCACGGATCCTCTCACCTTCTCTTCCAATATAATCAGTCTTTCCGAAATATTATAAAACGAGAGCACTGCAAATGCAACGCTCTCGTTTTCAATCGTATCACCGGCGTCTGACCGGCACGATCAGAAAGAGTGGATCAGATACTGATATCGCGCCGCCCTGTCACTTTGTAAAAGAGCAGCAGGGAGAGGATGGACGTGACCGTGAGGATGGTCGCATAGGCGGAGGCATTCCCATAATTGCCGCGTATGACCTCCGTATAGATCGAGACAGTCAGTGTTTGATTGGCATTAGTATAGAGGATAATCGACGAGCTCAGCTCACTGATGATCGTCACCCAGCTCATGATCGCACCCGCACAGACCCCCGGAAGCATCATCGGAACGGTCACGCGCGCGAACGTCGTCATCTCCGATGCGCCGAGCGACACCGCCGCCTCCTCGATGCTCGGGCTGATCTGTCCGAGGGCAGCAGCACTCGATCGCACCGTATACGGCATCCGTCGTACACTGAACGCGATGATCATGATGAGCATTGTCCCGCTAATGACAATCGGCGGACTGTTGAACGCGAAGAGGAAGGCAATGCCGAGCACCGAGCCCGGGATGATAAAGGGAAACATCGTAATCGTATCGAGCGCATTGTTGACCGCATTTCTCTTACGCATGCTCAGATAGGCGACGAGAACACCGATCACGACAACGACGGCAATGCTGAGTATCCCAAGCAGATAGGTGTTCAGCACCGCATCGTTATCCTTCGCAAAGAGCGTCGCCTCATAGCTCTGCAGCGCATAGCCGCCCGTAAACACCTGCCCGCCGTTGCTGCGGAGGAACGACGTATAGATCACGACGACCTGCGGCAGGATCGCAAGCCCTGTCACAAGATAGGCAAAGCCATGGGCGGCGATAGTGCGCAGCCCCGCCGCACGCTCTGCACTCATCGGCTTGAGTGCCGTCATGGCATAGGTACTCCGCCGTGCCAGTATCCGCTGAGCGAAGAACATGGCAAGGGTCAGTCCGATCATGATGACGCAGATCGCCGCGGCGAATCCATCGTCGCCGCCGACCTCTCCCATGAACTGTGTATAGACGAGGACAGGCATCGTCTTGTAGCCCTCGCCGATCAGCATAGGCGTACCAAAGTCGGCAAAAACACGCATAAAGACGAGCAGTGAGCTTGCGAGAAGTGTCGGCATCACGAGTGGCACGATAATGCGGCGAATCCGCCCGATGCGCCCGCAGCCGAGGCTCTCCGCCGCCTCGTTCAACGAGTTGTCCATATTCTTCAGCGCGCCCGAGACATAGATATAGACGAGAGGGAAGGACTGCAGCGTAAAGACGAGCAGGATCCCCGCAAAGCCGTACACACCGTCAAAGGAAAGACCGAAGGCACTGTTCACCAGCTGCGTTATGACACCATTACGCCCGAGCAGCTGAATCCATGCGTATGCGCCGATGAACGGCGGCGAAAGATAGGAGATGACGATGAGAATGTTGAGAAAACTGCTCCCACGTATCTTCACGCTGCGCATCAGATACGCCATAGGCAGACCGAGTGCTGCCGAGAGCAGCGTCGCACAGACCGTGACGCAGAGGCTGTTCACCATCGTCTCCCAATAGAATCGCTTGGTGAAGAACCGTGCAAAGTAGTCCCATGTCACCCCGCCGGAGACTGGATCGACGAAACTCTTATAGAGGACAAGCACAAGCGGATAGAGGACGAAGATGCCAAATGCTGCGAGGATGAGAATACTGAGGATCGACCATAACGATAGATTTTTTCCCGCGCCGCCCTTCATGACAGATCACCTTCGATCAACGTCGTCTCCGCATCAGCGCGGAAAACATTGATGCGCTCCGCCTTGACGCGCAGGGTAACGCGTGTGCCGTCGGCGAGCAAGGCACCGTCTTCCTGACCGCGGATCGCTTCGACTGCCCGCCCCTGCGCCGTTTCGAGAAAATAGTGCGTCGTCAGGCCAAGGAATACACTGCTCTTTACAACGGCGGGGATGCCATCCCCCTCGCCCTCCGTTATGATAAATTCCTCCGGGCGAACGGAGACGACCACCGCTTGTCCGTCAAACGCCTCAGCGGCAAGATTCTGCATTGGCACGCGGTAGTCCGGCAGAAGCTCAACTGACTTGCGGTCGGCCTCTGACCGCACGACCCCGTCAAAGAGATTCGAGAGGCCGATGAAGGTCGAGACAAAGACATCGGCAGGACGGCGGTAGATCTGCTGCGGGCTGCCGATCTGGCGGACAACGCCGCCCTCCATGACCGCGATACGGTCGGAGACGGCAAGCGCTTCCTCCTGATCGTGTGTAACATAAACGGTCGTTATGTCGATCTGCCGCTGGATCTGCTTAATCGCGTTGCGCATCTCCACACGCAGCTTCGCATCGAGATTGGAGAGCGGCTCATCCATGAGCAGAACCTCTGGTGCGATGACAATGGCACGTGCGAGCGCGACACGCTGCTGCTGCCCCCCTGAGAGCGCCGTCGGCATACGATCGCGGAGCGCATCGATCTTCACCACACGAAGGATCTCGTCGACGCGGCGGTCGATCTCCTCTGCGCTGACACCGCGCATCTTCAGACCAAATGCGACATTATCGCGCACTGACATGTGCGGGAAGATGGCGTAGTTCTGAAACACCATTCCCATGTTGCGCTGATTCGGCGGGACATCGTTGATGCGACGGTCGCCGATCCGTATTTCACCGCCCTCAATCGAATTGAAGCCAATAATCATGCGGAGCAGCGTCGTCTTTCCGCAGCCCGACGGTCCGAGCAGTGTAAAGAATTCACCCGGCCGAACATCGAGAGACAGCCCGTCGATGACTGTGTGATCACTATATTTTTTTACGACATTGTCAATATGAATGGATACACTCACCGTGTTTCCCCCCCTTTCCCGAAAAAAGCGAATTGCACACGCCTTGCGGCGGCAGCAATTCGCTCCTGTCAGGCTGTCTGCTACTGTTTGAAATTCTCGAGATGCTTATTCCACATTGCAACGATCTCATTCTTATGCTGTGCTACCCATCCCTCGTCATAGTTCGAGAAGAGTGCAATGTCCTTCATCGGCGTCATATAGGATGCGAGCGGCACATCTTTGCGCAGGGGGCGCACCGTCAGTTCCTTGCCAGCTGCTTCCTGAATTTTCTGCGAGAGCATATAGTCAACGAACTTCTTCGCATTCTCCGGATGCTTGCAGTCCTTGATGATCTGTACCGACTCACCGGGGAAGATCGCACCTTCCTTGGGGAAGACCACCCGCACAGGCGCACCATTTTTCACATAGGTTGCCGCAGGATCCTCCCACGTGAGACCAACCGTATACTCACCGTCCGCCACGCCCTTGTGGACGCCGCCCGAACTGTTCAGGATCTTACCGTCAAGATTTGCGATGAACTGATCGACGTATGCCCACGCTGTATCCGACATGGGGTCGCCGTTCGTCCCCTTGGCATAGAGCATGGCGATCAGTGACTGCAGTGCCGAGTTCGATGCCGCCGGATCACCGAAGGCGATCTTCCCCTTCAAGGCAGGATTGAGAAGATCCTCAAAGCTGTCGATCTTCATATCCCCCGCCAGATTCTTATTGACGATCATGACGGTCGGATCAGCAAAGGCGGGAGAGAAGTATCCCGTCTTATTGCGAAACGCCTCCATCATATTCGCATCCTCAGGGGAGACATACTCCATAAAGAGATCCTTCTGCGACTCGAGCGTCATCTGATCCGACGCCCAGAGAATATCGCCCTGCGGATTCCCCTTCTCCGATGCCACGCGCTTGAGGAGCGGCCCTGTCCCTGCAACAATGACATTGACCTTGATGCCCGTGTCCTTTTCAAAATTTGGGATGACAAGGTTATTCAGGCTCTCACTGCGTGCCGTATAGACCGTGAGCACCTTCTCCTCCTCGCCGCCTGCCGCCTTCTTGTCCGTGCCGCCGCCACAGCCTGCGAGCATCGTTCCCGCGACCGCAGCCGCCGCGAGAACGGACAGCCACTTCTTCATCCGTTTCATTCTTCTTCCTCCTTACAGCAGTAAAATTCTGTTAATTTTGATTTTATCATATTCTACGAATTTGTATATCCACAAAACAAAAGGACTATCCAAAATACGAAACAAAAAAACCAACCTGCATGCACAGATTGGTTATTTTTTACAGGCTGAAATTCTCGCCGAGATAGAATTTACGTGCGACAGGGCTCTCGGCGATGGTCTTGCTGTCGCCTTCGAGCAGGAGCTTGCCCTCGCTGAGGAGGTAGACGCGGTCGACGATGTGGAGCGTCTCACGGACGTTGTGGTCGGTGATGAGAATCCCCATGCCGCGCTGGCGCAGATACTCAATAATCTCCTGAATATCGGCGACGGCAAGCGGATCGACGCCCGCAAACGGCTCATCGAGCAGGATGAACTGCGGTTCGAGCGCAAGACAGCGCGCGATCTCGACGCGCCGCCGCTCGCCGCCCGACAGCTCCGTCCCGCGGCGGTCGCGGACGTGCCCAATGTGGAACTCTTCGAGGAGGGCATCCAGCTTGTGCCTCTGCTCTGCCGCCGAAAGCTTTGTCGTCTCCAAAATCGCGGCGATGTTTTCCGTGACGGTGAGCTTGCGAAAGATGGACGGCTCCTGCGTGAGGTAGCTGATGCCGAGTTCGGCGCGGCGATACATGGGATAGTCCGTAATGCAGATGTCGGAGAGATAGACATCACCGTGCGTTGGCTTCTCCAGGCCGACGATCATGTAGAACGTCGTCGTCTTGCCGGCGCCGTTCGGTCCAAGGAGTCCGACGATCTCGCCCTTGTCGATGCGCACAGAGATGCGGTCGACCACGGTACGGCTTCCGAACTTCTTGATGAGGCTGCGGGATTCAAGATGCATAGATCGCTCCTCACTCTGTCATGGCAGTACCGTCCTCAGCCAGATAGACGGTCATGTGATTGCTGCGTGCCATATTGTTGCCCTGGAACACCCATGCATTCCCATCCAATACGACATACGGTTTCGGATCATTCCCGTAGTAGTCCATGCGGTCTCCGCCGCCTTCAAGGTCACGTGCAGGACACATAAGATGTGCGTTGCCAAGTCCAGTAAAGCGGCTCTGTTTCAGCCAGCCTTCAAGATGATCCGCCGAGAGTATCCCATCCGTACTGGTAATTGTCCCCCCTGACGATGCAAGAATATGATCATCCTGCGTGGGATAGTAGTCCACTAAGGAACCGGTAAAGGTACGGTCTGCCTTCACCATGCGGACACTGCCGCTTGCCTGCCAATGCTCCTGTCCGGCAGCGAGAAGCCGGTCGCAGGAGAGCTGCATATCATCGCGCTGTGCGCGTACAGCGCCCTCAATCGTTCCCTCCTGTGTCTTCGTATTATAAGAAGCATGGGCTCCTTCAATATGTCCTGTCCCCTGTTCCATGCGGACGCCGCCCTCCGCAGTAATTACTCCAGTGCGCGTATCATAGGTCAGGCGATCCGCTGAGAGGGTTGTCTGTTCCGTATTCTGCGGTGCTGCCGCCACAGCCGTACAGACGGCTCCTGCCGTGAGCAGAAGCAGGATACTGCGATACAGTCTCTTCGTCGTCATTTTGATTCTCCGCCCTTTTCTATGTGTGCATTGCCCTCAATGGTAAACTGTCGGAACTCATCTGTACTTGCGATGCGGTCGCCTCTCGCATACAGATTATCACGGGTGAGGACGGCATCGCCGTCTGCGGAGAGCACGCGATCTGCCGCTGTCCATTGAATTGCGTTGGAGCGCAGGATGATTCCGTCACTTGTCTCCGCGCTGATCCCCCCCGTAAGAATCACATCGTGGGTGCTGCTGTCCATATGTCCCTCGTCCGCCTTCAGAGAAAGGGTTCTTCCATCCTCGCCGTAAAAGATTCCCTCAATCCCCTGCATCGTCGTATTCTGTGTGTCAATATCTACGCTCATTTTTTGTGCAGTGAGCGTCCAAACCAAACGGCCGTCCCGTTCCTCACGGAGTGTATTGTCCTCGTAGGACATCACACGCCCACCGGACTGTGCATCATCAGATGCAGGGGGTTCCGGTACCGTTGCCGCAGCCCAGATGATGAGCGCGAGCAGAATCGCTGCCGCAATACCGCCCGCGATTTTCTTTCGTATCATCCGTTCCTCTCCCCCTGCCCTGCTGACACATGGTGTTTCCCTGTCTTTTTCTCTTCGGGCGCAGTGTTCCAGCGTTTTTGGAACCAAATCCACTGCGTCGGATTCTCGCGGATGATCCGTTCGACAATTGCCGTCATCTGCACGGTAAACTCATGGAGATCACGGTCACTGTCCCCCGTATTCGGACAGCGCATGATCGCCCCCACGACGACCTTATGTTTTCCATTCGGCTGACGCAGAATAAAAGCAGGTACAACGGGTGACTTGAACTTGCGCGAAAAGACGGCGGGACCGAGCGGTGTCGATGCCGTACGTCCTAAAAACTTGATGAACGCGCCGCCGGGACCACCATCCTGATCGGCAAGAAAGCCAAGCAGATTGCCGTGCTTCAATGCACGCGCCGCAGCGATCAGCTCGCTCGTTCCGCGCGAGAAGATCTCGACGTGAATCGTCGCACGCAGATCATCGAGCACACGCGTATATTGGATGTTCGGCTGCGGCTTGGCAATCGCACTGACGGGCATCCCATTCAGCGTGAACGCCGCCGATAGCCACTCCCAGCAGCCAATATGCCCGGTGAGGACAACGACTCCATGCCCCTCGGCAAGAGCCTCCTGCATCCGCTCGAGATGGTCGATCTCGATGTAGTCTCTGAAATTGCTCTCGTTCAGCATGGGCATCGCGAGAATGTCGAGAAAGTTTCGCGCCATATTGATAAAGGAGGCTCGCACGAGCTTCTTCGCTGCTTCCTCATCAATGCCGAGTGCGGGCATCATGTGTGCAACAGCACGCCGCCGCATCTTTGCGATGATGAGATAATAGAGATTCCCTAGCAGCCAGCCAAGGGCAAGCAGGATGGGACGCGGCGTGCGGCAGGCAATACGGCTCAGAAGCATCAGCGTACGATAGAGCATGTCCGCACCTCCTTTTCCTATTGTACAGCGTCGCCGGCATCATTCTGAAATGCCGTAAGGACACGATCCCACAGTCCCTGTGTCTTTAAAATGATCTCGTATATCTCACGCACCGCACCGCGCCCGCCGGGCTGCGCGGCGATGATCTGCGCGATCTCCTTGACCTCGGGAACGGCATCCCCGACCGCGCACGGCAGACCGACCTGCCGCATAATGGGCAAATCGACAATATCATCCCCAACGTAAGCGATCTCTTCATCTGTGAGACCCGTCTTTTTTCTGATGTCCGCATATGATGCCCTTTTATCAAGACAGCCCTGATAGACGAGGTCGATATGCAGTTCTTTCGCACGGTTTGCAACAATCGATGATGCACGCCCCGTGATGATCGCCGTCGTCAGGCCAACCTTGCGGGCAAGGGAAACGGCAAGCCCGTCACGGGCAAAGAACGGTTTAAAGAGCTCGCTGCCGTCAGGCGCAGCGTAGATGCCCCCGTCCGTCAGCACGCCGTCCACATCGAGAATCACACATTTTATCTTTTTTGCACGTACAACTGCGCCCTCGCGTATCGGCATCAGACCACCCCCTGACGCAGAAGATCGGTCAGATGCACGATGCCAACGGGAACGCCTGCTTCATCAATGACAGGAAGCACTGTGACAGGGCGCGGCTGATGCTTCTCCATGACGGAAAGTGCCGCCGCCGCCATCTTATCCGGCGCAATCGTGAGCGGCGCGGCGAACATGATACTCTCCACGTCCTTGTCGAGGAACGTGTAGTCCTTCGCGAGAGCACGGCGGATGATGCCGTCCGTCACGAGCCCAATGAACTTTCCGTCCGCATCCACGACGGAAACAGCGCCAAGGCCCTTGTCCGTCATGACAAAGAGAGCGTCCTTTGCCGTCGTATGATACGGCACGACGGGGTTCTCATCACCCGTGTGCATGACGTTCGCTACAGTGAGCAGGAGCTTGCGTCCGAGTGCCCCGCCCGGATGAAAGAGCGCATAGTCCTCCTTCTTGAAGTCGCGCACCGCCATGAGTGCCATTGCCAGAGCATCGCCCATCGCGAGCGTTGCCGTCGTCGATGCGGTCGGCGCAAGCCCCAGCGGGCATGCCTCGCGTTCGACGCCGATGTCGATGTAGAAGTCCGCACTGCGGCCGAGCTGGGACTTCCTCCGTCCGCTCATCGCAATGATGCGGGCACCAATGCGATGGATGATCGACAGGATATTGACAACCTCGTTCGACTCACCGCTGTTCGAGATGGCGATCACGATGTCATCTGCCGTCACCATGCCGAGATCCCCGTGGAACGCCTCCGCCGGATGCATGAAGAAGGCGGGGGTTCCCGTACTCGCAAGAGTTGCCGCAATCTTGCGTCCAACATGACCGGACTTTCCCATCCCCGTCACGACGACGCGTCCCTTGCACGCGAGGATAGCGTTTGCTGCCGCCTCAAAGTCCTTGTCCACACGCTCCGTGAGACGGGCAACGGCATCTGCCTCCAGTTTCAGCGTCTCGACGGCTTTCTGTCGGATGGTACTCTCTTGCATAGCGTTCTCCTAGTTCAGCTTCTTACGCACAATCTCATAGATGGAAAGGGCTTCCTTCAGCAGCTCCTCCAGCTTGTCCAGATAAACCATATTTGCCCCGTCCGAAAGTGCCTCGGCAGGATTGTCATGTACCTCGAGGAAGAGGCCGTCAACGCCTGCCCCCACGGCGGCACGCACGAGATACTCTACATACTCGCGCTGTCCCGAAGAGCTCGTTCCTGCGCCGCCCGGCAGCTGAACACTGTGCGTCCCGTCAAAGATCACAGGATAACCGAAGCTTCGCATGATGGGCAAAGCACGCATATCGACGACGAGGTTGTTGTAGCCAAAGCTCGCCCCGCGCTCCGTCAGAAGGATGCGCTCACTGCCGCTCTCATGAATCTTGTCGACGACATTGCGCATGTCGTTCGGCGAGAGGAACTGCCCCTTCTTCACATTGACGACCGCCCCCGTCTGTGCCGCCGCATGGAGGAGATCCGTCTGACGCGAGAGAAATGCAGGGATCTGCAGGATATCCACGACCTTTGCTGCCGGCTCCGCCTGACAGGTCTCATGAATGTCAGTCACAACGGGAACGCCAAGTTCCTTCTTAATCCGCCCCAGCATCTTCAATCCATCCGTGAGCCCCGGCCCGCGAAAACTATGGTACGCAGAGCGGTTTGCCTTATCAAAAGATGCCTTGAAGACATAAGGAATACCAAGCCGCTCGGTGATCTCTTTGATGCCGCGGCCGATCATGAGCGAACGTTCCAATCCCTCCAAGACGCATGGTCCTGCAAGAAGGACGAGCGGCTCACCGCCGCCGATCTCAAAATTCGCCAGCTTCACTTTGTTCATCTTCAGGGCTCCTTTCGGCTGCTTCGTATTGCACTATAGTTCCTATTATAAATACTTCATATCCCGAGGTCAATCAATCCCTGTCGCCGATACTCCGCATTGACCGCCGCCAGATCCTCCTCCGTGTCAACACCGATAAAGACCGCATCCGTCTCAACAACATGGATGCGGTATCCGTTTTCGAGCGCACGCAGCTGCTCGAGGGACTCCGAGCACTCCAATTCCGTCTGCTGCATCTTGGCATAGGTGAGCAGGAAGTCCCTGCGGTAGGCATAGATGCCAATGTGCTTATAGACCTTTGCCCCCACATTGCGCGCATAGGGGATGCGCGCACGAGAGAAGTAGAGTGCGTTTCCTGTGCGGTCCGTGACAACCTTGACGTTGTTTGGGTTCTCCATCTCCGCCGCATCCGTGATCTCCGTCTTTGCCGTCGCCATCATGAGCGCATCGTCGTGCTCAAACGGAGCGACAAGAGCATCGATCACGGCGGGGTCGATCAGCGGCTCATCGCCCTGTACGTTGATGATGAGATCGCAGTCCGGCCGCTGTGCGGCAACCTCGGCGAGACGATCTGTCCCCGTTGCATGATCGGCGCGCGTCATGACGGCGTGACCGCCATGTTCCTCGACCGCCGCACGGATGCGTTCGTCATCTGTCGCCACGACAACCTCATGGACACGCTGTGCCTGCACCGCCCGCTCATAGACACGGACGATCATCGGCTTCCCCGCGATATCGCGCAGGGGTTTCCCGGGCAGACGCGTCGATGCATACCGCGCAGGGATAATGCAGAGAACCTTCATGCGATCACCTCTATATTATGGATAACTGAATTTTCGCAGTGACACACCGCGCGAATCCCTCGCTGCTCAGGCAGCCGAGCACTGATCCCGCCCACTAGGATGCGCTGCGGAAAACGCAGCTTCATCATATCGTGCACTGCTTCCCAAGCTTTGCTGCCAGCTGCTCCTTAAGGGTCTCGAAGAATACCTCCTGCCCCTTCTGCAGGGTGACCTCGACAGAGAGCACATACATCGGGATACGCCATTTCGCGCGTACGACATCGCCCGGCACCTTCACTGCATCCTTTTCTGTAATGACAATTGCCTCAACGCCGAGCGTCTCCGCACGGTAGAGTACCTCTGCCATATCGCGTTCGCCGTAGTCGTGATGATCGGGGTAGCGCATGCTCTCCACCATCTCAACACCGAGATCGGCAAGCGTCTGCTCGAAGGAGGCGGGGTTCCCGATGGCCGAGACAGCGAGCACCTTTCTGCCCTCCATCTCTGTCACGGGCACACCGCCCGCTGCAATGTCCTCAAACCAATCCGAAAGACGGACAAACTGACGGGGCTGATGGATGCTCTCCATGATGAGCCCGTCCTGATTGTAGCTGCGGAACGTCTCCCAGATGTACTCAATCGCCCCCGGTGCCGCCTGATCGACTTTCGTCATAAGGCATACATCCGCGCGGTTGATATGCGAGAGCGGTTCGCGCAGAGTTCCGCGCGGCAGAAGGTAGCCATTGCCAAATACATTTACCGCATCAACCAGCAGGATATCCATATCGCGCTCAAGCTGCCAGTGCTGATAGCCGTCATCGAGAATCGCCACCTGTGCGCCGAAGTGCTCGATGGCATAGCGTCCCGTCACCGCGCGGTGCGGACCGATAAGAACGGGGACATCCGGCAAATGCTTGGCGAGCATAAAGGCTTCATCGCCTGCTGTCTCCGCATCCATCTTCAGCGCATGTCCATCGGAGACGATGCCAACGGCACCACGCCACTTTGCACGATACCCGCGGTTGAGAATCGCAGCGCGATACCCCATCGCATGAATGGCACGCGCGAGATGCTGCGCTGTTGGAGTCTTTCCCGTTCCGCCGACCGTCACATTGCCGAGGCTGATAACGAAGCAGGGCAGCTGTTCTTTCTTAAACCAGCCCCACCGATACATGGCAAGCTTCAGATTGACCAGCTGCTCATAGATGAGAGAGAATGCATAGAACACACCCATAATGAGGCGGCGCGCAACGCCGTGCACCTCTTTGTCGTGAACGAGATCGATGAAATAGGTCTGGAAATTCGCGACCTTCTGGGTCGCACGCACGCGGTGGGCACTGATCCGTTCCTGTGCGCGCTGAGCGCGGCGTGTTTCGTAGGCAGCAAGCATATCAACGAGGATTGTGGCCGACTTCTTCGATGCCCCCTTGTTCTCGTTGATGATCGCGAGCGTCTCGCGCTCAAGGCGCGCACGCTCCGCGTCGTCAGCGAAGAGACGCAGCGTCTCCTTCGTCAGTTCCGCTCCATTCGCGACCGTCACGACAGCGCTGCGATTGCGGAAAAGCGCGTGGATGTCCTTGAAGTTGAACATCTGATTCCCGACGATGATCGCCTTGCCGTGCGCCGCCGGCTCAAGGATATTGTGTCCGCCGTGCGGAATGAGGCTGCCGCCGATATAGATGACATCGCCGAGCCCGTAGACGCGGCCAAGCTCACCGACCGTATCGAGGATCACAATGTCCTCGCCAGCCCGCCTGCCCCCTTCTGCAGGTTCTTGCGCGTATTGACCGTAAACCCCGCCTTGCGGCAGAGATGTTCCACCTCCATCGTGCGCAGCACCTCGCGCGGCGCGATAATGAGGCGTACGTTCGGATCCTTTGCACGCACGGCGGCAAAGGCGTTGAGCACCAGCTCTTCCTCCCCGCGGTGGGTCGAGCCCGCGATCATGATGCGGCTCGCACCCGAGAGGCCAAGCTCCGCGATCAATGCTGCGCGCTCTTCGGGGCTGACGCTCGTATACGCCTGATCGAACTTCGTATTGCCCGTCACTGTAACGAGCTCACGCGGCGCGCCGAGCCGCATGATGTAGTCCGCATCGATCCCTGACTGCATCGCGAAGCATTTCACCGTTCCGATCATCTCGCGCAGCATGCCGAACAGATACTTATACTGCTTGACGCTGCGGTCGCTGATGCGGCCGTTGACCATCATGACGGGCACATCGAGCTGCTTCGCCTTCTTGAGAAAGTTCGGCCACAGCTCCGTCTCCACGGGCAGGAAGACGCGCGGGCGGATGCGTCCCACGACGCGCGAGGCGAGGAACGGCAGGTCGAGCGGGAAATAAATGATCGCGTCAGCATCCTTGATGATGCGGTGCGCCATCTCATAGCCGCCCGTCGTCACGACCGAGACGAGGATGGGTGTGTCGGGGAACACCTTGCGAAACTCACGCACGAGCGGGCTCGTCGCCACGATCTCTCCGACGGATGCCGCATGCACCCAGATGGCGTTCTTCCCCGCCACCTTGTCAATCGTATCCTGCGGGTAGAAGCCAAAGCTCTGCTTGATGCGCTCGACAAAGCCGCGCTCCCGTGTGGCGCGCAGCATGAAGATCGGTATGATGATGGTGACGATGAGAATTGCCGCTAAATTGTAGAGAAATCGCATGCGTCACTCTCCCCGAAACTGAATGTCATAGAGATGCTGATAGAGTCCGCCCTTTGCCAGCAGCTCCTCATGGGTTCCCTGCTCCACGATGCGGCCGGCATCGATCACATAGATGCGGTCGGCATGGAATATTGTGGAGAGGCGATGGGCGATGACGAAGCTCGTGCGTCCGACCATCAGGTTGTCAAGCGCCGCCTGCACGATCTTTTCGCTCTCCGTATCGAGTGCAGAGGTTGCCTCGTCGAGGATGAGGATGCGCGGATCCTTCAGAATCGCGCGCGCGATGGCAATGCGCTGGCGCTGTCCGCCCGAGATGCTGACGCCGCGCTCCCCAATCTGCGTATCGTAGCCGTGTTCCAGCTGCATGATGAAATCATGCGCGTTTGCCGCACGTGCCGCCTCCTCGATCTCTGCATCCGATGCATCGAGACGTCCATAGCGGATGTTCTCGCGGATCGTCGTGGAGAAGAGCATCGTCTCCTGCGGTACCAGCCCGATCTGCCCGCGCAGGGACGCAAGCGTTACGTCGCGGACGTCATGTCCGTCCACCGTGATCGCTCCGCTGTCTACCTCATAAAAGCGCGGGATGAGGTTTGCAATGGTCGACTTGCCCGCACCCGATGGTCCGACGAACGCAATCATCTCCCCCGGCGCTGCCTCAAGCGTCACGCCGTCAAGTGCCTTGCGGTCCTCCTTGTAGGAGAACGTAACATCCTCAAAGCACACGCGCCCCGTCACAGGGGGAAGCGGCTTGGCGTCGGGGCGATCTGTGATGCTCTCCGTGAGATCGACAACAGAGAACACACGATCCACCGCCGCCATTGCCTTCTGCAGATTCCCATAGATGCGTGAGAGCCGCTTGACGGGGTTTGCAAGGTTCACGGCATAGGTGAGGAACGCGACGAACGCGCCCGCCGTAATGTCACCGTTGACGACCTCGTAGCCGCCGAACCAGACAATGAATGTGACGGCGAGTGCGGCGAGAAACTCCACCGTCGGGGTGAGCATGCTCGTCTGCTGGACGTTCTTCATCACCGCCTCGAAATTGCGCTGATTGCTCGCGACAAAGCGAGCGATCTCGTAGTCCTCACGGACGAACGACTTCACGACGCGCGTGGCGGAAAAGCTTTCCTGCAGGAGTGCTGTGATCTCGGCAAGCCGCTCCTGAATCACGGTGCTCGATTTCTTGATTTTGCGCCCAAAGATCTTCATCGCCTGCCCGACCATCGGAATGACGACGAGCGTCAGCAGGGAGAGCTTCCAGTCCAGATAAAACATAAGGGCAAGTGAGCCGATAAGAATGCATCCCTCCGTCACGAGTTCGATGAGGTTATCAACGAGTGCCGACTGGATTGCTGCGACATCGTTCGTCACAAAGCTCATAATTTCGCCCGTCTGGTGTTGGTCATAGTACGCGAGCGGCATCCGCTGGAACTTGCGGAACATCACCTCACGCACGTCGATGATGACCTTCTGCCCGATGTAGGAGACGAGGTAGGACTGCCCAAAGTAAAATATCCCGCGCAGGAAAAAAATGACGACAATGCCGATGCAGATGGCGTTCAGCAGTGCCATGTTCTTGTCGGCGAGAACGTCGTCGATCATGTCCTTGATGATCCACGGGACATAAAGATTCGCCGCCGCAGCGAAGATGATGCACACGACCGCCAGCACGAATTTCTTTATGTACGGCCGCATGTAGGTCAGCAGTCTCTTATAGTTCTTCATAAGTCTCCCAGACTGTATACGGATACTCTATTCTTGACATTGAGGAGGCGCGTTGAGGAATCCGCCGATATTCGGCAAATAAGCACATGATCACTTGCCCAGCGAGGCGTTCACAGGCGTTTCACGCGCTCCGTCCGAGAGCGAGAATCTTCTCCGCCGCGCGGCGTGCTGCATGGGGTGCACCGAGCATCGCTGCTGCACGCGAGAGACGCTCCGTCACATAGAGACGGTCCGCGCCGTCCGCAATGATCTTCTCCATCTCCTCCGCGATGCGCACGGGCTGCACAGCCCCCTGCAGCAGCTCCGTCTCAAACGTCTCCCCGAGCAGGATATTCGGCAGGGAGAAGCGCGGCACATCGACGAGCAGGCGCCCGATAAGATAGGAGAGGGCCGACAGCCGATAGAGAACGACGGCAGGCAGTCCCATGAGTGCCGCCTCCATCACCACCGTCCCCGAGGTTGCCATCGCGGCACGGGAGAGTCCCATGAGGGCATAGCGTGCGTCATGCGTCAGCGTCACCTCTGCGGGGGATGCCGCGAGATGCGCTCTGATGCTCTCCTCATCCACCCCGCCCGCCACAGGCAAAAAGAAGCGGCGTGCAGGGTCTGCTACGCCGAGCCGCTCTGCCGCGCCCAGCATGGGCGGGAGCAGCCGCTCGATCTCCTCGCGGCGGCTGCCTGGCAGAAGGAGGATCGGCACATCGCCTGCACCGATGCCGAAGTGCCGGCGCGCCTCCTCGGGCGGCATCTCTGCATGCACCGTATCGACAAGCGGGTTGCCGACGAAGGAGATGTTCGCCCCTGCCGCTTCATAGGGGGGCAGCTCATGCGGAAAGATCGCAACGATCTCATCGGCGAGTGCCGCGCAGGACTTCGCACGTCCCTTGCGCCAGGCCCACGCAGACGGCGGAATATAAGAAAAGACGGGAATCTCCCGCTTTTTCGCCCGTGCTGCGAGCCTCCAGTTAAAATCTGGATAGTCGATGATGACGAGCACATCCGGACGCTCCTCGTCCATCAGCTGTGTCAATTCATCAAGGAGAGCGAAAATTCGGCGGAGATTCAAAATCACCGCCGAAATCCCCATCACATTGTAGTCCGCATAGTTCTGGCAGAGCCTTACCCCCGCCGCCGCCATCTCCACTCCACCGAAACCGATAAGTTCCACCGTCGGATCAAGCGCACGCAGTTCGCGCGCGAGCGCCGCCCCGTGGAGATCACCCGAGGTCTCCCCCGCCGAGAGCATGATTTTCAAAAGGGCAAGACCTCCCTGCCGTCATTACATCGCCGCAATCGTTATGCCGTTCGCCTCAGCGAGCGCAATGGCACGCTCCTTGTCAATGAAAAGCGTCTTATCCGCCTCTATGGCGAGCGCAGATGCCTTTGCCGCCACCAGTGACTCGATCGTATCGAGCCCGACGGCAGGTACATCAAAACGACTGTCCTGCTGCGGCTTTGCCGCCTTTGCGACGACCGCGCCGCCCCCGGCAAGCTGACCGCCGCGGCGGATGCAGGCATCCGTCCCCTCAATCGCCTCGAGTGCCATGACAGCACGATCCTTCACGACCACCGTCTGTCCGACATCAAGGCGTCCGATCTCACGTGCCATCTGAAGCCCATACTCCATATCAGCGCGCTCTGCCGCCGAAGGCTGACGGCTCGTCAGAACTCCCGCGGACGGCATCAGGGGACGGATGAGTGCCGTCTGGTCAAGCGGCGTCACACCGATCTTCATCAATGCCCCGATGAACATCATCATAATTGTATCGTCATTCTGATTCGGCAGCTGCATCAGCATCGCGCGCAGCATCTCATCCGGCTGAACCGCGCCCGTAAAGAGCAATTCCTTTGTCACCTTGCCGATCATGGTGACCTTTTGGATCTTTTCCTGCTGCAGATACGCCAAAATCGACGCAATCGAGCCGATGCTGATCTCACGGTAGGCACTCGCCGCATCCTTCAGCTCAGGATCGCAGTCCGGCAAGAGCGCAATCGCATGTACCTCAAAGCCCTGCGCACGTGCCGCGCGTGCACACGCGGCAGGCAGATGTCCGACACCCGCGAGCAGCCCCAGTTTTTCCATGGCGTTCTCCCTCACTAGTCCTCGTGGCGTTCCCGACAGATCCCGCGCTCCGCATTGCGCAGGAAGCGCAGCAGGTGATCGATTTCCTCGCAGGAGTCCACTTCCTGCTCGATCACGGCAATTGCCTGCGTGAGATTCAGTCCCGAACGATAGAGGATCTTATATGCCTGCTTGATGCGGCGGCGCACCTCAATCGGAATGCCTGCACGTGAGATGCCGACGCTGTTCAGTCCCACGGCGCGCGCGGGGTGTCCGTCCACCATCGTAAACGGCACGACATCCTGCACGAGCTTCGACGTGCCGCCGATCATCGCGTTGCGCCCGATCTTGACAAACTGATGCACGCCCGCCATGCCGCCGATCACAACGCCGTCCTCAACGATTGCATGCCCCGCCAGCATCGCGGCATTGCTCATGATGATGCGGTTGCCGAGCACACAGTTATGAGCCACATGAGTATACGCCATCAGCAGGCAGTCATCACCGATGCGTGTCTCCTCGCCCTCACCCGTCGCGCGGTGCACCGTCGCACACTCGCGGATCGTCGTGCGGTCGCCGATGAACGTATAGCTCTTTTCCCCTTTGAACTTCAGATCCTGCGGCACCTCTCCGATGGATGCGCCTTGAAAAATCTGGCAGTCGCGCCCGATCTGCGTCCATTCCCTAATGACGACGTGCGGGGCGATCTTCGTCCCCTCGCCGATCTGGACATGATCCGAGATGACCGCGTAAGGGCCGATCTCCACATTCCGTGCAATGCGCGCCGTCGGCGCGACCACAGCAGTCTCGTGGATATAGGCAAGGACCTTGCTCGTGCCTGTCATCTGTTTCAACTCCTTCAGCCCCGCAGGAATCGGGGCAGACATATTCCACTATCCATTACAATCCGACAAAAGGGCAAGACTTTCACATGGCAAAATCAGCCACTATCGCCGGATTTCGCGTTTTATCGTGAATTATGTCCGTTTATCCTGTTATTATGACGTTCGGTCAAATATCTTCGCCGTTTTTCAAGGCAAACTTGAAGTCTGCCGATGCGACAAGATCCTCCCCGACATACGCATCTGCGTGAAGCACGCCGAACACACCGCGCACGCGCACCAGCTCCGCCTTTGTCACGACCACATCGCCCGGAACGACAGGGCGCTTAAACTTCACATTCTCCATCCCGCCGAAGAGCGCAATCTTGCCGCGATGTTCCTCAGGATAGAGCATCGTCACCCCGCCGACCTGTGCCATTCCTTCGAGCAGGAGTACCCCCGGCATGATCGGATGCCCCGGGAAATGTCCGAGGAAAAACGGCTCGTTCATCGTTACACACTTGATGCCCGTTGCCGACTTGAACGGCTCCAGCTCGATGATACGATCTACAAGGAGCATCGGCGGACGATGCGGCAAAATTTTTTGAATCTCATTGATATCCAACGTCATGCTTGATCCCTCTCCCCTGCAATCTCTTTTGCCAGCGCGGTATTGAGTGCGTGTCCCGAGGCAACAGCGATGATATGCCCGCGAACCATACCTGCCAGACGAATATCCCCGATTACATCGAGAATCTTATGGCGCACCAGCTCGTTGGGAAAGTTCAGCGGGTTCATCCATCCCTCGTCGTTGTAGACGATCACCGTCTCCAGCGAGCCGCCCAGTCCCAGCCCATGCGCACGCAGCGCCGCAATCTCCTTTTCATAGGCAATCGTCCGTGCCGGCGCAATCTCGCGCTCGTACGCGGAGGGCGAAACCTTGATGTCGTAGTACTGTACCCCGATGAGCGGATGCTCATTCAGCGAGGTAAACGAAACGCGCAGCCCATCGTACGGCAGTGCCATGATGAAGTGTCCGCCATTGTCTACACGGTAGATGCGGTCAATGACCGTCTCCTGCCGCACGGCATCCTGTTCGATGCTCCCGGCGCGTGTAATCAGTTCAAAGAACGCCCGTGCACTGCCGTCAGCG
The DNA here is from genome assembly GCF_000160695.1 of Centipeda flueggei ATCC 43531. Taxonomy (GTDB): domain Bacteria; phylum Bacillota; class Negativicutes; order Selenomonadales; family Selenomonadaceae; genus Centipeda; species Centipeda flueggei. The sequence goes on from NZ_GG694006.1 coordinate 856,348, forward strand.
ACGGGCGGCTCCTCTGCATCGAGCATCACGCGGCAGTTGTCAATCCCGTGCACATGCAGTGCACTCATCAGATGCTCAATCGTAAAGAACTTCAGTGCCCCCGCACCAATTGTCGTTGCGCGCACCGTCGCCGTCACATGTGCTGCCGTCGCCGCCACAGGCGGCACATCCGGCAAATCGGCGCGCGCAAACAGGATCCCCGACCCCGGCGGTGCCGGTGCGAGTTCCATATGTACCGGCCGTCCCGAATGCAGTCCAATCCCATCGTAGGACACCCGCGACGCCAGTGTTTTCTGTTTTTGCAAGCGTAAACCTCCATGAACGGACGAGCAAAATATCGTACCGTCCAACAATTCCGATTGCTTCTTCCCGTACATGATACTAAAAATTTTGCGAACATGCAAGAAAAAACAGGATTTGACAACATATCCGCCTTTTGTTATAGTATGGATAAGCGCACAGCTTCCATTATCGGGGATGTAATGGTCTCGACGGGGATGGATGGTATGTGGACAGCGAGCCGGGGGGTCATCATCCCGTCAGTAAGGTGAAACTTTTATTTAAACATAAAAGCAAACGAAGACTACGCTCTGGCGGCTTAAGCCAGCCCCTTTCCGTCTGCCTCCCGCACGGATGGAGACAGGGGTCAAACGCGGGATACCTGAGAGCCACCGCACGATAACTCTCACGGGAACCTCATCGTGATCGGAACAGCGCACCCTGTCTGCGGGGGCCGCCGAACCTAAAGCAAAGCACAGACTGCGCTCGGAGAAATCCATGTGACGTTATCTTCGGACAGGAGTTCGATTCTCCTCATCTCCACCAAACGACACGACAAAAGCCGCCCAATCGGGCGGCTTTTTTTGTATAAAAAGACCGCCGCACGGCCCTCCGTGCAGCGGTTCAATACATCCATCATAGATTTCGTTTCAATTTTTCCAGATCGGGGAACAGCTCGCCGATCGAGTTTGAAAGGCCGTCGCTCGGCTCTAGGATCTCGAGGACGGGGCGCATGGTCTCACGAAACTTTGCGTCATCCTGCATGAGTGCGAGAACCGCACTCGTATTGACGGCATCGGCAAGTGCCGAGTGCTGACTTCCCTCGAATCGACGCCCCATCGCGCCGAGTGCATGCTTCAGGGCAAGGCTGTTATGGAGCCCGAGGCGGTCGTCGAACTCCTGCTGGAGGTCAACCCAGCGTGTATCGAGCCACGTGACGTCAAAGTCCGGCAGCTTCAGACGGCACTCCTTGCGCAGCTGTTTAATATCGGACATGCTCCACGAGTAGATCTTCGTCTCTGCCTCGCCGATCCACGCAACGAATGCGTGAAAGCTGTCGGCGAACGCGGGATGCCCTGCGACCTTCTCCTGGGTGATGCCCGTCAGCTCGGTGATGTGCTTCTTTACCATCCCATACTCAGGACAGACATAGCACTGAAATTCGTCCTCCTGCACAAAATCCTCATTCAGGCGCACCGCGCCGATCTCGATGATTTCTCCGTTCAATTTCCTGCGGACATCCCGGTATTCCTTCCCCACGGGATTCATTTCCAAATCTACGACGATGTGTTTCATGACAGCCCTTACTTTCGAAAATTATCTGCCGTAAGTGACGCGCGGCAGATGGTGTTGCAGTAGTTTAGATTTTTTGATATCGTCACGTCGTTGTTCAATCATAGCACAATGGCGCGTGGAAATCAATGTTTAAGGGTATTTAGTCCTATATTCATCGCTTACTTTTTCAATGAAACATGGTAGAATGATAAGAGAAACACGATAAAGAGAAAGGGTCTGTCATGAACTGGAAAGTGGTACTCGCGCTGCTCACATGCAACGTGCTCTTCATGTCCGCAAGCTATACGATGATCATTCCGTTCCTGCCGATGTATCTGACGAACGAACTTGGTGTGGACGATGCCTCCGTGAATCTCTGGTCAGGACTTGCGTTCTCGGTGACTTTTTTCGTCTCCGCGGTCATGGCTCCAATCTGGGGTCGTATCGCCGACCGCAAGGGAAAGCGTCTCATGGCCATGCGCGCGAGCCTTCTCATCGCGATCAGCTATCTGCTCGGCGGACTCGTCACGTCCCCCGAGCAGCTCATCATCGTGCGCCTTTTTCAGGGATTTGCCTCAGGACTCTGGCCGATGGATCTTGCGATCATGACGCTCTACGCGCCGCAGGAGCGGCTCGGTTTCTCTCTCGGCATCATGCAGGGCACGCTCACGGCGGGCGGCGTCGTCGGGCCTCTGCTCGGCGGTGTCCTCGCGGAGCTGTTCGGGATGCGCACGAGCTTCTATATCGGCGGTCTGGCACTCTTCATCAACTTTCTTGCCTTTACGTTTATCATCAAAGAACCGCCGATGCCGAAAGAGACCGCACCGCTTACAGCAGAGGAAAAGAATCCGATGCACCTCTGGCACATCCCCATCCTGCGTACGATGATGATCGTGAGTACGCTCGCGCAGGTGGTGCTCTACATTCTCATGCCCGTCCTGACAACCTACATCAAGGTGCTCGCGGGCGCGATGGACAACATCGTCTTTGTCGCGGGCGCAGTATTCTCTCTCGGCGGCATTGCAGGAGCGATCTCCGCGCCGCTCTGGGGGATCTACGGCACACGGCGCGGCTATTTCAGCGCGATGTTCCTCGCCATGCTGTGCGCGGGAGGCATGTTCATCCTGCAGGGCATCCCCGACACCCTCGTTCCCTTTGCCGTCATGCAGTTCGGCGTGGGGCTCTTCCTCGCCGGGATTCAGCCCTCGCTGAACGCCGTCATCGCTCAGCATACGCCCGCGCAGCTCAAGGGAAGCGTCTTCGGGCTGCTCTTCTCCGCCCAGCAGATTGGCTCTGCCGCTGGGCCGCTGCTCGGCGGCGCCGTCGCGACGTACCTTGGAATGCACTACCTCTTCCCGACCTCGGGCACGATTCTCCTCATCCTCGCCGCCTTCGTGCGCTGGCGGTATGTGAGGAAGGGGCATCCTGCGGTGGAATAAAATAAAAAATGCTGTACGAAATCAAAACACTTCGTACAGCATTTTTGTTGGCATTGACAACGCACCCGCGGCAGGGGAACCGTTTACAGCATATCAGAGAAGCAGCGCACCGTGCCGATAGGGAAGCACCTTACAGGTGTCTGAGCACCGCATCCGTCATTTCCTGCGTACCGACCTTCGTGCAGCCCGTATCCGCGAGGTAGATATCCGCCGTCCGCATCCCCTCGGCGAGTGCCGCATCCACCGCCGCCTCGATGGCGGCGGCCGCTTCCTCCTCATGGAGCGCATAGCGCAGCAGCATCGCCGCCGAGAGGATCGTCCCGAGCGGGTTTGCGATTCCCTTCCCTGCGATGTCGGGCGCACTGCCGTGAATCGGCTCAAAGAGACTCGTGCCCGTCCCGATCGACGCCGACGGCATGAGACCGATCGAGCCGCCGACCACCGCCGCCTCATCGGAGAGAATATCACCGAAGAGATTGCCCGTCACGACGACATCGAACTGTGTCGGGCGTACGGCAAGCTGCATGGCGCAGTTATCGACGTAGAGATGATCGAGCTCCACATCTGCGTACTCCTTTGCCAGTGCCGCCACCGTACGCCGCCAGAGCCGCGACGTTGCCAGTACGTTCGCCTTGTCCACGGACGTGACCTTGGAGCGTCTGAGACGCGCTGTCTCGAACGCAAGGCGTGCGATGCGCTCCACCTCGGGCACAGAGTAGTTCTCCATATCCCACGCACGCTCCACGCCGTCCACATGCTCCGACTCACACTTCTCACCGAAATAAATGCCGCCGATCAGCTCGCGCACAATGACGAGATCGACACCATGCACGAGATCGGGCTTCAGCGGCGAGTGCTCGATGAGCGCATCCGCCACCTTGACCGGACGCAGATTCGCATAGAGTCCGAGGCCCTTGCGCAGGCCGAGGATGGCGCGTTCAGGACGCAGTGCAGGCTCCACCGCATCCCACTTCGTCCCGCCGACCGCGCCGAAGAGCACGCCGTCCGATGCCTTGCAGACGGCGAGCGTATCCTCGGGCAGCGGCGTACCGTATGCATCGTACGCCGTGCCGCCCGCATCGCGCGTTTCATAGGAAAGTCCGAGTGAGAACTTCGCATCGACAGCCTTCAGGACGCGTACCGCTTCACTCGTGATCTCCTGCCCGATGCCGTCGCCCGGGACGACCGCAATCTTATACCCCATGACGAAATCCCCCGTTCTCCCTGATATAGTTCAGCAGTCCGCCCGTACGCGCAATATCCTGCACAAAGCCCGGCAGAGGATGCGCATGGAATGTATCGCCCGTCGTCAGATTTTCAATTGTTCCCGTCTCCGTATCGACACGCAGACGGTCACCCGCGCGGATCTTCTCCACATCATCGCCGATCTCCAGGAGCGGCAGCCCGATATTGATGCCGTTGCGGTAGAAGATGCGCGCAAAGCTTGCCGCAATCACGACGGGAATGCCCGATGCCGCGATGGCAATCGGGGCATGCTCACGCGAGGAGCCGCAGCCGAAATTCTTTCCGCCGACCATGATGTCGCCCTGCTGCACACTGCCCGCGAACGTCGTGTCGATGTCCTCCATGCAGTGCGCCGCGAGTGCCTTCGGCTCGAACGTATTGAGATAGCGTGCGGGGATGATGACATCCGTGTCAATGTTATCGCCGTAGCGCCAAACCTTTCCCTCGAACATCACGCCACCTCCTCAGGGGCCGCAATCCGCCCCAGTATTGCACTCGCCGCCGCGACATGCGGCCCCGCGAGATAGACTTCGCTGTCCACATGACCCATGCGCCCGCGGAAATTGCGGTTCGTCGTCGAGACGCACCGCTCGCCTGCCGCGAGGATCCCCATATAGCCGCCGAGGCACGGGCCGCAGGTCGGCGTCGAGATCGCCGCCCCTGCCTCCATGAAGATCGCCAGATAGCCGCGCTTCATCGACTCCTCATAGACGTACGGCGAGCCCGGGATCACGATGCATCGCACACGCTCATGCACCTTGTGCCCCTTCAGAATCGACGCCGCAATCTCCATATCCTCAAGACGTCCGTTCGTGCACGACCCAATCACGACCTGATCGATGGCGATGGGCGCCCCGATGTCCATGACACGCTTCGTATTCTCGGGCAGATGCGGGAACGAGACGACGGGACGCAGTGCGCTGAGGTCGATCTCCACCGTCTGCGCATAGCGCGCATCAGCGTCGGCAGCCACAGGCGCGAACGGCTTCGTCATGCGTCCCTCGACGTACGCCCTGCATACATCATCATACGGGAAAATGCCGTTCTTCGCCCCCGCCTCAATCGCCATATTGGCAATCGTCAGACGGTCGGTCATGGAGAGTGACGCCACACCCTCGCCCGTAAACTCAAGGCTCTTGTAGAGCGCACCGTCCACGCCGATCATGCCGATGAGCGTAAGGATGACATCCTTGCCGCTGATGTCCTGGGGCTTCTTCCCCGTCAGGTGCACATTGATTGCCTCGGGTACCTTGAACCATGCCTCGCCCGTTGCGATGCCGACGGCGAGATCCGTCGTACCGACGCCCGTCGAGAACCCGTTCACCGCACCGTAGGTGCAGGTGTGCGAGTCCGCGCCGATGGTCAGCATCCCCGGCCCCACAATGCCGCGCTCGGGCAGGATGACGTGCTCGATGCCCACGCGCCCCTGCTCGTAGTAGTGCAGGATGTTATGTTTGTGCGCAAAGTCGCGCATGATCTTCGCCAGCTCGGCGGACTTGATGTCCTTTGCCGGCTGGAAGTGGTCGGGAATCAGCGCGATCTTCGTCCGGTCAAAGACAGGGCGTCCCGTCTTTTCAAACTCCTTGATGGACGGGGGACCCGTCACATCGTTTGCAAGCACCATGTCAAGCCGACAGACAACCAGCTGCCCTGGCTCCACATGATCAAGCCCCGCATGGCGTGCGAGAATCTTCTCGCTCATGTTCATGCCCATATAGCCCTCCTGAAATTACGATATGGCAATCATTTTCCCGGCCCTGCTCCTCTAAGCGAATCCTAGTGAAGCACAACGAGGCATTCGCACGGAGCAGACAGGAAAAGCTCTCCTTTGAAAAAAGAAGTCTCTCCGCGCGGAAAGACTTCTTTTTCATAAAATACGTGTATCGTTTAGAAATTGAGCTCTTTCTTGTCACGCAGCCACGGCATCATATTGCGCAGCTGTGCGCCGACCTGCTCGATCTGATGCTCCTTGTGGAGGCGGCGCTGTGCGAGGAAGTTCGCACGGCCGGCAGCGCGGTTCTCAAGAAGCCAGTTGCGCGCGAACGTACCATCCTGGATCTCCTTCAGAACCTTCTTCATCTCCTTCTTCGTCTCCTCGGTGATGATGCGCGGTCCAATCATGTAGTCGCCGTACTCTGCCGTATCGGAGCAGGACTGACGCATCTTCGTCATGCCGCCCTCATAGCAGAGATCGACGATGAGCTTCATCTCATGGAAGCATTCGAAGTATGCCATCTCGGGCGGATAGCCCGCCTCGACGAGTACCTCAAAGCCCGTCTGCATCAGCTGGCAGACACCGCCCATGAGAACGCACTGCTCACCGAAAAGATCCTCCTCCGTCTCATCGCGGAACGTCGTCTGGAGCACGCCGGAACGCGTTGCGCCAAGGCCGCGTGCATAGGCGAGCGCGAGATCGAAGCACTTGCCCGTCTCGTCCTTTTCGACGGCGAATACGGCCGGAACGCCCGAGCCCTCCTCGAACGTGCGGCGGACGAGGTGACCGGGGCCCTTCGGCGCGACCATGAACACATCGACGCCCTCGGGCGGAACGATCTGCTTGAAATGGATATTGAAGCCGTGAGCAAAGGCGAGCGCACTGCCCTTCTTGAGGTTCGGGCCGATCTCTTCCTTGTAAACATCCGCCTGCTTCTCATCGGGGATGAGCACCATCGTAACATCTGCCTGCTTCACCGCATCGGCAACCGACGTGACCTTCAGACCATGTGCCTCAGCCTTCGCCTTGGACTTTGAGCCCGCATAGAGACCAACAACGACGTCGAGGCCGCTCTCCTTGAGGTTCAGTGCATGCGCATGACCCTGACTGCCATAGCCGATGATCGCAATCGTCTTGCCCTCGATTGCACTCCAGTTGACGTCCTGGTCATAGTAAGTTTTTGCCATAGTACTCCCTCTCCTCACAGTGTTCATATATGGTGTGTTCTCCGCGTTCGAGCGCGATAAGCCCCGTGCGGATGACCTCGACAATACCATAGGGCTTCAGCACCTTTAGGAACGCGGTCACCTTGTCATCTCCGCCCGTGATCTCAAAGATGATCGAGGAGGACTCCACATCAACGACGTGTGCGCGGAACAGCTCGCCCATTTTCAGTACATCGAGGCGATTCTCATCGCCCGCACGCACCTTGATGAGCGTCATGCCGCGGCATGCCGCGCTCTTTTCGTCCAGACGCCGGACAGCCCGCACGACGGGCATCTTCTCCAGCTGCTTGATCATCTGCTCGACGATATTCCCATCCCCGTGCATCACCACCGTGATGCGTGAGAACTCCGGCGACTCCGTCACGCCGACAGCCAAACTGTCGATGTTGAACTCGCGCCGGGAAAACATGCTGACGACGCGAACCAGAACCCCCGTCTGGTTCGCGACAAAGACGGACAGCACATGTTTCATGTTGCTCCGCCTCCTCTCTCAGCATGTTCTTCTCGGGAAAACTTCTTTATTATCGCCTCCGCGCCTCTATTTGTCAATAGATTTTTCCATGCAGAACCCATTGCGCACATGAATACACGTGCACGCAGATCGTCCTTTTATACCCGCACCTCAAAATGCGGCTGATTCCCCTCCGGCGGCGCATCGTCCTTCTGTGCCGCTGTTGAAGCAGGTGTGAGAGGCGGCGGCATGCGCACCTCCTTTGGCGGGACGGCAGGTACGTTGGGCTTTGCCGCCGCAGGACGTGCGGCCGGTGCACGGCGCGGCGGCCTCGGCGCATGTACAGGCGGCGAGGAGGGCGCAGGTACGGCGTGATCCTCTCCTGCCAAGCGCTCCAGTACCTCCCCCGCCGTCAGCCCTGTGTACTCGGGAAGAAGTTCGCCCTGCGGCGTGCGTCTCCGCCGTACCTGTTCTGCCGCCGTGAGGAGATCCTCATGAGCGCGCGGCGGCGGTGCTTCCTGCGGCTCGCTCTCATGAGCGAGAATACGCTCGCCGAGCGACGGCTCTGCCGCCTGTGCATCCTCCTTTTTCCGAAAGAAGCGGAAAAAGAGGAACGCCCCGACTGCCGCCGCAAGGACGATCATCCCCGCCCAGTAGACACCGCTGGCCGCCGTATAGGACTTTGGCGGCGGCTCAGCCCCCGTCTGACTGAGCTGCTGCTTGAGGGCTGCATTCTCCTGGGCCATATCCAGCCCATTCGAGACATCTGCACCCGTCTGCCCATCCATCTTTGTTCCACGGTCAACGCTCGTCGCAGAGGTACTGACATGATCGCCCTTCGCGGCATCGGAACGCGCAGCTGCATTGCCCGTCTTTCCTGTCTGTGCTTTACCATCCTGCGGTGCGCCCGTCGTCGTCTTGGAGAGCGCGCCGTTCCCCTGTGCGACCGAGTCGCGCGCCTGCTGCTCCGCCTGCGCGTCCCCTGTCGTATGCGTCGTATTCGCCTGCGCATCGCGCGCCGCATCGCCGATCGTGATCTTCGGCGGCGTCGGCGGCGTCGGCGGCGTCGGTGGGGTAATCGCCATAGCAGGGCTCCTTTCTCATCAAATTGCTCTCTCTACTATAGCAGAAAAATCTCTTCGGCGAAACAGAAAAAGCGTCCCGCCGATCACAGGACGCTTTTATGATGTCGAAACGATTATTACGCCTTATACGCCCGAACGTTCAGACGGTCATGCGCCAAATCCTCGTCGATCTCCACGCGCGCAAATCCCGCGCCCCTGAGCAGGCTTTCGAGTTCCTCGCCGGTATAGACGGACATGCCGTCGACAATCTTCAGCCACTTCTCATGACTCTTCGTCTTGCCGCTCGTCTCATTTGTAATCATAAACATACCGCCGGGCTTCAGTACGCGGTGCACCTGTGCAAAGCAGCGTGCAATCTCCGGCCAGAAATACACCGTCTCGAACGCCGTCACAACATCGAACTGACTGTCATCAAACGGCAGTTCCTGCACATTTCCCTGCACGATTTCACAGCGTCCCGCCGCAATCGCCGCATGGTTGACCTCACGCGCCTTCTCCACAGAGACGGACGAATAGTCCAGCCCCGTCACATGCCCCTCGTCCACCATCCGCAGGAATACGGCAATGTTTGCACCGCCGCCGCAGCCGCAGTCAAGCACCTGCTCGCTCCCTTGCAGATCAAGATGCGAAAATCCCCACGCTGCAATCCCCGCATGCCCACGATTCATCATAGCGACGACGATTTTTCCCATCGTCCCCTGAGGTTTTCCCGTATTGCTGAAAAATTTACGGAGCAGTCCCATGACTGCACCTCCTTTCTGCGAACACCGCAGTACCGATGCAAAAGTGCCTCGTACAAAGCTGCACGAGACACCGAAACAAACCAATTGAATTTTACAGCAGCGCCTTGCGCAGCTCTGCATCCGTCTGCACCGTGAGATAGCACGGCGCGATATCGAGCACCGTCTTGCACCCCTTTGCGCCCTCAGCGGCGAGTCGGTATGCCGCACGCGCGTATGCAGCAAGGACACATGCCGTGAACTCGGGGTTCGAGTCGAGCTTCAGGCTGAACTCGATCACATGCTTATGCGCATTGTTCTCCCCCGTCGCGCCCGAGCGGATGACGAAACCGCCGTGCGCAAGCCCTGCATGGTTGCGCTGCAGCTCCTCCTCACTGATGAAGTGCACCGTCGTATCATAGTCGGAGAAGTAGTTCGGCATCGTCACGATCGCCTTCTCGACCGCTGCCGCATCCGCGCCCTCCTCGAGCACGACATAGCACTCACGCGTATGCTTCTCGCGCGTCGTGAGCGTCGGATTCGAGCCGCTGCGCACGGCCTCGAGTGCCGCGGGGACAGGCACGGTGTACTGCTTGGCATCCCTCACCCCCGGGATACGGCGGATCGCATCCGAGTGTCCCTGGCTGACGCCGCGTCCCCAGAACGTGTAGTCCGCACCGTTCGTGAGCACCGCATTCGCATAGACGCGTGCGAGGGAGAACATGCCGGGATCCCAGCCGACCGAGATCACACCGACGTGCCCTGCCGCCTTTGCCGCTGCATCCACCGCCGCATAGTGCGTCGGGATATTGGCGTGCGTATCAAAGCTGTCCACCACGTTGAAAAGCTTCGCGAACTCCGGGGTCTGTTTCGGAAGATCGGTCGCCGAGCCGCCGCAGAGAATGAGCACATCCACCTTGTCCTTCCACTCTGCCGCCTGCGATGCCGCCACCACCGGCACCTGCGTACGCGGCTTCACCGACGCGGGATCGCGCCGCGTAAATACAGCGGCCAGCTCCATATCAGGATTGGCCTCGACGGCGTACTCCACGCCGCGTCCGAGATTGCCATAGCCAAGAATACCAATGCGAATCATATTTCCTCCCTTGCCGTCCCCCGACGGCATAGAATCTACAGCCGATTAGTAATGCGGATGTTCCTTTACGTAATCCACTGGCCGCGACCAGTCCACCTGCACGCCCGTATCATTCCACAGGCGCGTCAGCGCGAGCGTCAGGCTCTCTTTGTCCGCGAGCGGCGTGATCGTTTCCTTCGTAAAGTCCATCAGCGTCTTGTGCGGTACCTCGACCTCATGGTCTTTGGCGAGGAACTCCTCCACCGCCGTACGCCCCTTCTCATCGGCAAGATGAACCTCTGCACATCGTGCACTGCCGTCATAGTCAATCCAACCGAGAACATCGCCATAACTGATGGCGACACTGTACGTATCACTCACGCATATCACCTCGTATTCAAATCTTTTGTCCCAGTGAAGGACGCACCTTATTATAGAACGATTCTCTCATACGCGCAACAGAGGGACAGAATTTTATTCTGGACAGAAATGCGCACGATACATATAATGAGATAGCGGTGATGAGATGCGATTTATCGAACTTGACCGACTCCTCAAGAAACATGGATGGCATGTTGTACGAACGAAAGACTCGCATAACCAATACCAAAAAGAGGGTGTTGCAAAAACGCTGACTGTCCCGAACCATTCCGGTGACATAGCAAACATCATCGTAAAAAATATCCTAAAAGGTGCAAACATCAATCGATAAGGAGGGACTACCATGAACCTTGTCTATCCTGCCATCTTCTATGCAGATGATGAATCATCTGCTTACGCCGTTGTCGTCCCCGATCTCCCCGGCTGTGTTTCCGGCGGCAACTCCCTCTCTGAGGCAATCGCGATGGGTGAGGACGCAGCATCGGGCTGGGTGCTCAACGAACTGGAGGACGGGAAAACTGCTCCGCCCGCAAGCCGCATTGAGGACATTCACCCCGATCCCGAGATGGGTGAGGGATTCGTCAGCCTCCTCTCCCTCGATATGGATGCCTATGCCGCCAAGTACGGCAGTAAATCCATCCGCAAGAATCTCACGATCCCCGCATGGCTGAACACCTTCGCCGAAAAGAAGCGTCTGAATGTCTCAAAGGTGCTGCAGGACGCACTTACGGAACTCTACCAAAAAGAAGCGGCAGTATGAGTCCTTAAGTCTCTCTTGCCACAGAGGAAAAGGAAGATCGTTTGCGGTAGTGGGAACGCTTTGAACAACAGAAAGGATTTTCACATGGACTACACAAGCAAGATCGCCGTCGGCATGACGCATGAGGCAGTGGATACGGTAACGGATGCGAATACGGCGGTGACGGTCGGCAGCGGCTCGCTTGCGGTGTATGCGACCCCCGCGATGGCGGCGCTGATGGAGCGTGCGGCGGCAGAGCTGTGCCAAGAGGAGTGCCCCGAGGGCTGGACGACAGTCGGCACGTCACTGAACATCGCGCACCGCGCGGCGACGCCGACGGGGCTGACAGTACGAGCCATTGCCGAGGTGACGGCAGTCGACGGACGCGCGGTCACACTCAAGGTCACGGCATACGACGAACGCGAGGAGATCGGCGCGGGTACGCACACACGCTTTGCCGTTGCAGTGGATAAATTCATGGCAAAGGCGGAGGGAAAGCGTTCATAATCCATCGGCAGAAGCGAGGATATGAGCGGCGTGACACAGCCCGTCATCTCCCGCGTTGAGCAGGGCACGACAAGCCCGAACATTGCGACGGTCCAGCTCCTCGTCTCACTTGGGAAAGAGCTCCGACAGCCCCTGCTCTAGGGTACAACAAGGGCGGCGATACGAAACAGAGATTTCGTACCGCCGCCCTATTCTTATGTCTTATTCGGTTTTATTAGAACGCCCAGTTGATCTGGATGCCGCCGGATATTCCCCTGCGTTTTCCAGTCATGCCCATGAGGTTCACGCCATAGCTGACACGCTCGTCCTTCGGTGCGAAGCGGTAGCCGAGTTCGAGGATGCCTGTGCCGCCCTTGAGGCTCGGACTTGGCGTATTGTAGCCCTGATAGGAGGCCCCTGCATCGCCGCTGAACTCATACTCATAGGCAAGTCCTGTGTAGAACGATCCGCTGCCATGCTTCGTTGTGTAGCGCGTACCGACACGCAGGCGGTGCGAATCCGCTGCATCAAAGTCGTAGACATCGCCATTGCTGAGCGTCGTTCGATCGCCGTCCTGATGGGCAAAGAAGTACTTGGCGTACGTCTCAATCGTATTGCCGCCATGCAGCGCCTTCTCCTGTCCGACACCGAGATGTCCTGCGTAGTAGGTGCTGCTGCTGTCATACGTCACATGCGTGCCGGAGATCGTGCCCGCATAGTCACTCTTCACGCGGCCGGCACGCACGCTGCCCTCGACATAGGAGCCCTTCTCGTTCGTGGACTTCGCCATGAAGCCCGCCCCGAGATAGTCCATGCTGCCGTCGCCATGCACCCCATCGTCCAGATAGGAGTCATATGAGCCTTTGCCGTACTCAACGAAGGGACCATAGGTGAGGATGTTGCGTCCCGACGCACGCTGCTTGGCAAAGCCGAGATCGATGTTCCATCCCTTGGCATCGACGTGAGAACCGGTATTCAGACGAACGGACGAACCGCTCTGAACTGCCCACATATGGTATTCCTTCGGTGCGCCGTTCACCTGTCCTGCCCCCGAGGCCGGCGTCGAGGCGGCATCCAGCGCTGCTGTAAGCGCGGCATCGGTCAGGAGATCCGAGCCGCCGGACATGAATGCCAGTGATGCTGCGCGCGTCTCGGCAAGAGATTTGGTCTGCGGATTGATGGACGCGGAGGTGACGCCTGCATAGAGCTCATTGTTGACCGTCGAGCCCGACGTCGGACGCGTGAGGATGTCAAAACCATAGAGCATGCTGACTCCCTGCATTCCCGTCGTATGGTTGACCGTCGGAACACGCGGCGAGAGTGCCACCGGAGTTGCCCCGGCAAATGCTTTCACCAGGCTGACCTCATCACCGACTTGGAGGGTCGGCTGGTTGCCCGCGAGAGCAACCCCGATGTTGACGCTGCTCAGGTCTTTCTCTCCGCTTGCATTGAGATCATGCGTCACATTGTTCAGCGTGAGCATCGCCCCGGACGCTGCCGCAGATGCACCTGTCGTTCCCGCCGGGATGTAGAAGTGAAGATTCTGCACACCGGTAACGTCGCCCGCCTGCGCACCAAAGCTGCGGACAGAAAGGGTATTGCCCGTTCCATTGGCAATCGTGTTATTTGCACTGTCCTTCGCCGCACCGCCATACAGTACGCCGCTGATCGTCGCCTTATAGAGATCAATCGTATTGTCCGTCGCAGCAGCAATGCCCGCGCCCGGCACAGCATCCGCATAGCCGCCGTAGACATCGCCGACGACCTCGGCATTGTCGCCGAGCTTCACCACGTTGTTCTTCACCGCGGCTGCCGCACTCGGCAGCGTCTTGGCGTAGCCGCCGTAGATCGTCCCCGTTACCTTGCCGGAGGCGAAATCAACCGTGTTGTCCGTCGCCGTCGCTCCATAGCCGCCATAGACCTTTGCAGCATGTGTTACCGTGGCGCTTGTCGACGGGTCTGTATATGTGCCGACGGTGCCGCCGTTAATACGTACTGTATTGTGATCGGTACCTGCGCTGTTTGCGCTGTCTGCATAGCCGCCCGCCAAGGTGTCAACAACGATGCCGCTGTCGAGCGTCACCGTATTCCCGCGCACAGCGCCGGCACTTGCGCCTTGTGCGTAGCCGCCATAGACGGAATCCAGTACGCCCGCATTCGTATTCTGCACATCCACGTGGACATGGTTGTTCACTGCGCCGCCGTGCGCGCCCTCAGCGTACCCGCCGTAGGCTTTGAGGTTGTTCGTTCCGGTTGCAACATCCGTGATCTCGAGCGTATTGCCCTCGGCGATCGTCCCAACCGTCACTTCATGACCGTCCGCATCGCGCTCCGTGTGGTCGTATGCAGTGTAGCCGCCATAAACCTCAGCGGGCGTAGTCGTGCCGTTATGCGTTACCGTACCGTCCTTGAAACGGTTGAGTTCGAGCTGAACCTTGCTCGCCGTACCGCTGTTGGTGTCGGTGTGCAGCTTCTTCTCATAGACGCGGTCAAGTTCCGCCGTAGCCGTTGACGTGTAGTTGTCAAAGAGCAGATCGTCTGCGAGCGGCAGCGACAATGCACGCTGCAGGAGTGTGAGGGTATTCTTGCCCTGAACTCCGTCGCCGCGTGCTGCCGAGAGTCCCGACGTATCCGCCGTGACATTTGACCACTTGACCTTGACGTCATCGGGGGTCCCAGAGATACCACCGAAGCCGCCTGCTTCGGACAACGTCAGCATCGTATCGCTGTAGGCGTCGCCGATCTTGAAGTTGAACTTCTCGAAGTTGCGTACCTTCTTGACCGTCAAGCCTTTGCTCTGCACGTTCAGTGTGTTGCCCGTAATCTTTGCATCGTTATTCGCAAAGACCTGTGCTTGATTGCTCGCGTTATAGTAAGCTGATCCCCAGACCTCAGCGCCTGTCAGTGTACCGCCGCCGAGCGTAACAGTATTCTTGTTTGATGCACTGTTCGTATTGCGCGAGTACCCGCCGACAATCTGTCCAGAGACCGTACCGCCCGTGATGGTGATTTCATTCTCGGACATGTTGCCCGCCGCAGTGTTGCTTCCACCACCGCCAATGACACCTTGTGTCACCGTGCCGCCCTCGACAAAAACCTTATTCTTCGTCGCCGAAGCATTTGCACCCGAGACCGCACCGCCC
>NZ_GG694006.1:871802-975938 GCF_000160695.1 Centipeda flueggei ATCC 43531
TTTGACCGTGCCGCCCTTGATGGTCACGCGGTTGCCCTCTGCAACGCCGTCCGCCTTGCCGGTAAAGCCGCCGTTGATATTCTCAATCGAACCGGTGCCCGTGTTCTCGACGATGACGCGGTTCTCCTTGGAGTCGGCTGCGCCGTTGGTCTTGCCGCCGTAAACGAAGTTCAAGTTCGTCGACGGAACGCCCGTCACCGTGATCTGGTTGTTGTAGGTTGTATGATTGTCGTCATATGAGATGCCGCCCGCGACCTCATTCACCGTCGACGGGTTCGTGCCATCATACGTCCACTCGCTGTTGCGCCAGCGGTTCGTGCGCAGTGTGACGGCGGTCGCCGTCCCGGAGTCCGAATCCGTACGCATAACGGATTCGTAGTCGGAGTTCGGATCGGTGATAAGATTACGCGCACTGTAATTTGAGAACTGCAGTGCGTTCACAGCATTCGATTTGAGCAGCGTAACCTCTCGATTCGGCTGCACGGCACTGGTCAGGCTCTCCGCAAGAACCTTGACCTTCTCCCAGTCCACCGTTCCGCCAAGGCCGTCGTTATTGACGGTCAGCATGGTCGAGCCGTCTGTGATGTCATCATTCATATGAAAGTTGACGTTCTCGAAATTGCGGACGCTCTTGACGACGGCATTCTTCGCCTTGACATTGAGGGTATTGCGCGTTGCCGCCCTGTTGCCGCCGGAGATGTTGCTCGCCGAGAGCGTCGTGCCTGAAAGGTCATGATGCGTGTCGTCGCCGAGGTTGACCGTGTTGTTCTCTGTCGTGCCGTCCGCTTTCCACGAGTATCCGCCATAAATATTGGAGCTGAACGTACCGCCCGCAATCGTAACAGTATTGTTGTTTACCGTAAATGTCTCTGTGCTGGAAGGATCACCACCCGCACCACCATAGATGACATTTTGGAAGGTACCGCCCGTAAGCGCAACCTTATTGCCTGTCACCGTTCCGGACTTATTCGAATATCCGCCGTAAATGGTTTCTTGGAACGTGCCGCCTGCAATGGCAACGCTATTATCCGTCACCGTTCCAGTATTATGGGAATAGCCGCCGTATATCGTTTCCTCGACAGTACTGCTGCCCGATACGGTGACGATATTCCCCGTCACACTGCCGTTTGTGGAATCATATCCGCCCGTTATGGCTTTTTTAATTGTACTGCCCGAAATGTTGATCTGGTTGCCCGATGCAGTGCCGCCGTCCACAGTGCTTCCACCGTTCACAAAGCCCTCAGCTGTGCTGTCCGTAATCGTGACAATATTTCCCGTAGCCTTTCCATTGGCACCCGAGACCTGCCCACCGGTAATATCTTTCTTGACCGTACCGCTTGTAACCGTAACCTTGTTGCCGGTCACGGTTGTACCCGTCCCTCCTTTCGCACCGACGGCATGCCCCTTCACCGTGCCGCCCTCGATGCGGATTTCATTGCCCTCTGCCGTGTCACCGGCGTCATCGATTCTGCCGCCATAGACCGACCAGTCAGCATGCCCCTTGACGGTGAAGATGTTGCGGTTCGCAGCCCCCTTTGCCCAACCGGCGTACGAGTTGTCATCGACCCAGCCGCCCGTCTCGATGGTGACGGTATTGCCCTCAGCCTTACCCGTCGCCGAATCAGCACGTCCGCCGTAGATTCCCTTCACCTTGCCTGCCGCACCAATCGTGACATGGTTGTTGACCGCATTGCCGCCTCCTGCTGCATGCGCACCATAAACGGTCAGGTCCGTATTGGTGAGATTGCTGACCGTAACACTGTTGTTTTCCGCTTTGCCGGAACCTGCAGTATATGCACCAAAAACGTTTGTGCCGCCGCTCTTCGTGAATGCGCCGCCCGAGATCGTCAGCGTATTTCCCGTGATATCCGCACTGCTCGTTGTGCTTCGTATGATGCCGCCCATCGCCTCATCTTTGAGCGTACCACCCGTGATGGTGACAGAGTTGCCCGTGACGGCCCCCGTCCCTGCCGTTCCGCCGCCCTGAACATCACCCTCCACAGTGCCGTCCACGACCGTAACGGAGTTGCCCGTGACCGCATTGGTCGCGGATGTGCCATTAAAGCCGCCGTAGATGGAATCCTTCGACAGCCCGTTATTGAAAAATACTTTATTGTTGGTGACTGCACCCGTTCCGCTGACGCCGCCGTAGATCATGCTTTGCCCATTGCCGTTGCTGACCTGCAGGCCATGAATCGTGAGCGTATTGCCCGTGACATCGGATGCTGTATCGGTCTTTCCGCCGCCGGAGATAATGCCGTAGGTGCTGGCCGGCCGATTCGTTACTCCCGCCGTCCCAATCTTAATGCTGTTATCACTCATGAAGCCCGTCTGATCCGAGCCCTCAAAGCCATTGATACTGCTCGCCGTCACTGTGTGGTCGTGAGTTTCCGCTGCATGTGCAGGCTGTGCAGAGAACAGGAGTCCTCCACCCGTGGACAGTCCGAGTGCAACATAGGCGGCCAGCTGTCGCCGTGCCTTCAATCCGTTGAACATTTGATTCTCCAACTCCTTTGATGCAAGAACACCTTTCATGACAGCAAAACCACAGAAAGCGGCGAATTGACCCGTGCCTCCTGCATACTGCCCGAACAACTTAGGGAACATCAGCCTGATGTTCCCTATAAAAAACATTTTTCTATGCTGTGTATTATACCACGAGGTTTTTTTTCATGTCAATCTCACGATGCGATTCCGTTCTGTTTTGTCTTTTTCAACGAGGATAAATGAGGCAGGATATTCTTTCCTGCATGTCCGTTAGATTCTTCCTCCGTAAATCACGCGAATCTCCTCTGTATACTGCCCCTGTGCATCGCGCACGATCAGCGCGGGCTCGTGACGCATTCCTGTGAGTGCGGCTCCTTTGACCGCCTCAATGAGCATGAGGTTCGGCGCTTTGTCCATGCGCGGCTGTACCATGCGCAGACGCTTCATGGCAAGCCCCGCTGCATGGAGCGCGGGGATGATCTCACCGAGCCGCTCGGGCAGGTGAACCATGGCAAGCCTGCCGCCATGGCGCAGGGCGTACGCCGCTGCACGTACGACATCGGCGAGGGTTGCGGTGATCTCATGGCGTGCGGCTGCACGTCCCCCCATGCTTAGCGCACCGCGTCCGACGGGGCGGTAAGGCGGGTTCGCAAAGACGAGATCATATGCGCCGCATGAAAAAAGTGCGGAAGGGTCGCGATAGTCGCCCTCCCGCACGGTGATTTTCTCCGTGAGTCCATTCAGAGCCGCATTGCGTACGGCGAGTTCCGCCTGGACAGGATCAAGCTCCACGGCCGTTACCGCCGCCGTACGGTCGGCGATAAGAAGCGGGATAATGCCTGTCCCCGTGCCGAGGTCGAGTACGCACTCACGCCCCGTAAGCGTTGGGAAGTGCGCGAGAAGAACGGCATCCATGGAGAAACAGAACATATCCATGCGCTGAATGATGTGCCGCCCGCCCATACACAGATCGTCCATCCGCTCCTGCGGATGCTGCAGCTCACTCATTCGCGGAATCATCACGGCGGAAGCTGCGCTGCTGTGGGCGGCTGCGCCGACCGCTGTTCGTGCGGCGCGCGCCGCCCGTGCTCTTTCCCTGCGGACGCGGCGAGCGATCGCTGCGCTCACCGCTGCGGCGTCGGTTCGTGCTGTGCGGCCTGCGTTCTCCCGACTCACGCGGTGGACGCTCCGTCCGCGCTGCAGGTACAGGACGGACAGCAGTTTCCTCTGCATTCTCCTCGATGCGGACGATATCCTCCCATGCAGAGACGAGCGTCTTTCCATCGTCCAGCAGGATGGTCGCCGTACGCCTCTGCTCATGCACCGAGACAACACGCCCCTCGCCCTCATCGGCAGCGACGCGGTCGTTCTGCGCGGGGATATACTCCTCTTTCTTCTTTACACACATGCAGCCGCCGCATCCGTAGCCCTCGCTCTCATACTTCAGGCAGCACATAAGGCGTCCACAGATCCCAGAGATCTTCGTCGGATTGAGCGAAAGATTCTGCTCCTTTGCCATACGGATCGAGACAGGGACGAAGTCGTCAAGGAATGTCGCACAGCAGAGCGGCCGTCCGCAGCAGCCCATGCCCCCCATCATCTTTGCCTCGTCGCGCACACCGATCTGGCGCAGCTCGATGCGCGTACGAAATACACTCGCCAGTTCCCGCACAAGCTGGCGGAAGTCTACGCGGCCGTCTGCCGTGAAGTAAAAGAGCATCTTCGAGAGGTCAAAGGTAAGTTCGACACTCACGAGTTTCATCTTCAGACCGAGTTCCTGAATTTTCTCCTCACAGACCGTGCGCGCTTCGATCTCACGTGCACGGTTCTCCTCGACGCGCGCGCGGTCGGAGGCATCTGCGCGGCGATGAACGACACGCAGATGCGGCGGCACCGCCTCATCCGGCACGTCGTGCGGGGCAACGACAACTTTGCCGCACTCCATTCCGCGCACAGTCTCTACAATGACGTAGTCGCCTTCAGCAAGGGAAAGATGCCCCTGCCCGAACGTATATATCTTGCCCGCCGACTTGAAGCGGACACCAACCACCATTTGCAAATCTTCCTCCTAGGTATATCTCTGCGGCAATCACGACGGACTGCATGCTCCGTCCCTCCTGCCCTGCCATCACCCCATCACCTGCCGTGCACGCAGAAAGAATGCCTCCGCCTGCAGGGCAGGGTTTACATTCGCACCAAAGCGGCGCAGGAGCACCCCCGCCTCCTCCATGAGCAAGAGCACACGTTGACGCGGCATGGCAGGAAGAAGCTCCGTCAGCTCCGCCCGACGATCCACATGGTATAATTCTGCTGCCGCATTCTCACGGAGAACCAGCAAATCGCGCAGCGCCATCTGCAGATAGCCGAGCCAAGCGGCACGTTCGTCATAGGAACGCCCCCCCAGCTGCTCCGCATGTTTCCATATATCCTCAATGCGCAGCGTTTCAAGTATCGTAAGAAACGAGAGTGCATCATCGCGCAGGGAAAGCCCCTCTGCCGCCAGTGTCTCAGCACGCCCGAGGCTGCCGTCAGCAAGAGCGGCAATCGTCTCCGCATGCGCTATGCCGCGCCTCTGCAGTTCCGCTGCAATCTCCGCGCGCGGCAGTGGGCCGAACGCAATGCGGACGGCACGGGAGCGAATGGTCGGCAAGACCGCATCCCATGCATCCGTCACAAGCAAAAAGAGTACCGTTGCGGGAGGCTCCTCGAGGGTCTTGAGCAGGCGGTTCGCCGCAACCTCGTTCATGCTGTGCACCCCGTCGATCAGAATGATACGGCGCCCCGCCCTCTGCGGCGACTCACTCGCGGCAATGAGGATATCCCGCACAGCATCGGCACGGATCATTGCGGCGCCCTTTCCGCGCGCCTCCGGTATGACTTCGAAGTAATCGGGGTGCACGCCCGCCGCCGTCATGCGGCAGTCATCACAGCGCCCACAGGGAGCATTTCCTTCTGCCGCACAAAGCAATGTCCGTGCGAGCACGCGTGCCGTACGGCGTTTTCCAATCCCTGCCGCCCCCGTAAAGATCAGTGCGTGCGGCAGATGTCCATCCGCAGCGAGGCGGCGCAGACAGCGGATGATCTCCGCATGTCCGCGGATGTCCGACCAGTCGTGGGGAAATGGCTCACGCTCCTCTTCAGCGGCGGAGATTTCCTTCGTCTTCGCCATCACATATAGAGATCGACGAGCATACCGCGGATGGCATCATGACTCGCAATGATATCCAGCTGATCAGCCTGTCCGAGGCGGATCTTTTCCGTCATCTCCTCGAGCTTCTTATCGATCTTACGCACAGAAGTATAGACCTTCTGCCGTCCGAGACGATCCCACCCCGCCTGTGTATGCAGTTCATACATGCCGCCGACTGCCTCGCCGATAAAGCTCTGAATGAGCGCTCGATACGAACGAAGTTCCTCATACGTCGGCGACTTCGACAGACGTGCCCCCTGCTCATCAATCTTTTCCAGCAGGCGATCCATCGCCTCGCGCGACATAGACGACTCCTGATCCGCCAGTTCCATGCTGAAATCCGTCGACGCACCGCGTACTCCTACATCACTTGCCGCACGCGGCATACTCAGCGAAGTACTCTGTGAAATGCTGCTGTCTATCTTCATCGCCATCGCGTTCACCCGATCCCTTTTCTGTGTTGATTGTTTTATTATATCTTGAAGACACGGTAAAGTCAAAGGACGAAATTGACTTTGCCGCCGCAGTTTGTTATTCTTATAAGATAGTACAGAAGTCACGTATAAATAAGCTTCGCCAAATCGTATGTGCGGATGATCCGGCGTGTGGATGATTGATCTTGAGAAAGGAACAATCTATGGTCATCGAGGGAGAAAAACTCATCAAATTACTGAAACATGACGCTTCCATTCATATTATCGACACTGAACTTGAGGTTGATTACTATGGAACCGTTGAACTCAGCGAGGAAGAACAGGCGGCAGGAGCCCCCGCCGGAGCACTCAGCGTGCGTCTCGACATTCCCGCAGACAAGTTCATCGATACCCCCCCGCCCGGTCATGTTTTTCATTGTCACCTCACAGGCGCAGGCTGCGTCTACCACTTTGTCGTTGCCTATCATGCAGCCTCCCAGCTGCCCGACACGATCTGGTATCTTGATCTCCCTAAGAGTGCCGAGCGCATTCAGCTGCGGGATTTCGTCCGCATCCCTATCCCGCACACCATCGAGGTAAAGCTCGCGGGCGATCACGGCAGTCTCAAAGATTTCCACGAGATGCACCTCATCGATATCAGCGGCGGCGGACTCTGCTTCGTTCACAAGGAGCCGCTGCTCGAGAATACGCCTGTCGTTGTACGGGTACCCGATCTGCCGCATATCGGTACACTGGAGACCGAAGGAACAATCCGCCGCTCCACCCCCATTGAGACAAACCTCGGCACCACATACCACATCGGCGTCACGTTCACCGCACTCTCGACGCGCGAGCGCGATCATCTCGTACAGAGCATCTACCAACTCCAGCAAAGCTATCTGCGGAAAGGGCTGAGAATCCCGCAACTCGACCACAGGCGAAAGCATTGATAAAGAAAAAAGAGCTGTAACAGGAAGGGAACCCTTCGTGTTACAGCTCTTTTCTTTTGTCTTCGGATGCGGCGCCCGGCACCGCACCTGAGGCGCTCACGTCCACCGCAGCTTCATGAGAGCCGGATAGACCTCTTCGAGCACCTGAAGCCCGACGCCGACCATCGACATGAAGCTGTCCACTTGGAAAACGCCGTCATGCAGATCGAGCGGCAGATCGATATCCACCACAACATCCTGCTCATCATCCACCACAAACTTCACATAGCGGTACTCGCTGTTCCATTCATTGAGCTTCTCATGAAAAACCGTCGGATCGGATTTCTCATCAAGCCGCACCATACCGAAGTACTTAATTTTGATGAAGTCATTGGTGTCGCCGTTTTCCGTTACCACGATGGCAATACTTACGACACTGCCGTTGTCCAGCTGCTGACGCATACGGAGAATATGATCCTCTCCGTCTTCGGAGGTGTCCTCCCCGTAGTTCAGCCCCTGTTTCTCAAACTCTGCTTTGATCGCCTCGTATGCACTGTTTTTGAGTCCTTCTTCGCTTCCGCTGAAGCCGTCAAAAAGTCCCATAAAGATCCTCCGTTCAACGCGCGTATCATTCTGACGCCCGTGCACGCGGGCGATGTCCCCGTTCGCACAGTCCGATCAGACTTTCATGAACCTGCTCCACAGCGCGCATCCCGACAGCCATCATGGCGATGACAGCATTCGGCTTAAACTCACCCTTGTGGAGATCGAGCGGCAGGTCGATATCGACGACCACATCCTGATCGCTGTCGAGACAGAACTTGACGTAGCGGTACTCAGCGTTCCATCCGTTGAGCTTCGCAAGCAGCTCCGCACGATTGCTGCTCTCCTCGAGATAGGCAATATCATAAATCTTGATCTTGATAAAACCGTCCGCATGATTGTACTCACGCACAGCGATAACAACAGTGACAGGCTCGTCATTCTCGAGCTCATTGCGCATATAGAAGTAAGCTTCTTTGCGCGTCTCGTCACTTTCCTCACTTTCCTCATAGTTCCATTCGTTGCGATCGAGCTCAGCTCTGATGGCCTTGCGAATGCCCATCCCAGCCGACTCAACATCGCCTTGAAACCCATCAAAGAGTCCCATTGTCCCCTCCATATTCACCCTCTGCTGAGGGCACAGTCCCCATATTCTGAGAAATCGCGGATAAACGTGCCAAGAACGAGCACTGATGTTACCCGTCATTCCTATGATGCCGGAGCAATGAAGCCAATATGCGTCAGCATATCGATCGCCGCGGTACCGCGTGCATTTTGAAACTCCAGATCCGAGACGAGGACCTGACGTATGTAGTGTTTTCTGCCTCCCTCATAGTAACTGCTGATGTCATGGATCACGCACGGAACGCCCCCCGCATCCGTACCGAGATAGAGCATGACATGTCCGGGAAGAAAGAGCAGCGCCCCTGGCGGTGTTTCCCGCAGAATGGCCAGACGCTCTTCATGCGTACGCCCCGCGAGCGGGATGCACGGGAGTGCACACTCCTGTGCATCCGCATCACGCGGAAGTTCGATCCCCATGGTGCGGTAGACATTCTGCACGTAGGACGAACAGTCCATCCCGCCGTCTGCCCCGCCCCAGCCGTACTCCGTCCCGAGCGGGGCGAAGGCGAGGCGCACGAGATTGTTGTGGGTCAGCGGCAAGCAGCCCTCGGACAGGACGCTGTCCGCTGCGCCCCCCACAATGCGTACGCCCATTTCTCCCAAGGCAAAACGCCCCCCGACGTTTCCCAGCGGAAGAATGATGCGGCGCACGGCAGGATCAGGTGATTTTCTGGACGGAAGCCTCGCCCCAAGCTGATAGTGCAGCTCTCTGTCCCCTGCACGGAGGCGCAGCTCCTTCGCCGTGACCACAGCAAAGTGCTCGGGCGCGGCAAAGGAGAGCCATGATGAACGCTTCACCTCTGCAAGCGCTTCTGCCTTCACCCATCCGTCATAGTCACGCGTCTCGACGAAGAGAAACACACCGTCACGCGAGCGGTGGAGGATGCGCACTGCCTCGCCGGGATCAAGCACCGTGCCCTGTACCATGTCATAGCGCATGTCTCCCGCGGTCTCGTACCAGCCGTCTGCCGTCGGAAGGAGGCGTACTGCGGTGCGTTCCACGGCGACGGCATAGCCCGGAATGACGTGCTCCGGCACAGCAGCGGCTGCGCAATTCTCATGCGCAGCATCCCACCCCTCTGCAGAAAGTCGTTCCTCCCCGTCATAGAGCAGAGGCAGCTCTCCGACGAGATCCTGTGCCGCCGCATGGATGCGCGTGCGCACCTCTGCGCCGGTCAGCTGCAGCGGTGCACCGACAAGATCATGCACCCCCCCATGTGCTGCGATCGCACGGTTCACCTCTGCTGTCTGCGCCGCCGTGAGAAGCAGCGCATTGCCATCCGCACGCATCCAGTAGGCAGGTGTCCCTGCCGCGCTCTCGATGGGCAGTGCCGCCGATGCGGTACTGCTCAGCCAGAGCGCGGCAAGGGCGCACGCGAAGCATACCCCGCACCGCCAAGGGCACCGCCGCACGGCTAGGTGCTCTTCCCGTGCCGGAGCTCATCCAGCCCCCAGGCGAAAAACGCATCCATCCCGACAAAGGCAAAGGAGTTGTCCGCCACCGCCTCACCGAACTCCTCCATTGTGCCGATGGCAAAGGAGCCGGCATGACGCCCCGGCGCACGCTGCGGCAGGTCCCCCCGTACGCCGCGTTCAAAGAACGCCTCCGTATCTGCGTTGACGGACGCCAGTTCCTGCAGAAAGCTGCGCGCCATCTTCATCTTGCCGAGGCGATAGAAGAGCATCGCGAGCGGCAGATACATCATCGCCACACCTTCCTCGTAATGCTGATACAACTCGATGGCAGCATCCCCCTCCTCAATGGCGGCATAGATGAACATAAGCTGATAACGGCGTCCAAGGCCGTCATGCTCGGAGAGCCGCAGCATCTCCCTGCACTCCTTCGCTGCGAGACGAAGCTTACGTGCCGCGAGCAGAGCCTCGAGATAGGAGAGGCGGAGGAACATATAGGGCTTCGTTTTGGGGATCGACCAGAACTTTCCGATATTCTCCTCGCTGAACAGCCCCTCTGCCGTCAGGCGCTCCGTCGCCTTGCGCACCAAATCTTCGTAGTGATGGACGCGGTCATCAGCGCTGCGGGCAAGGTACTCTACACGCATGCATGCCGCGGTGATGTTCTCCGGCTCCATGCGCAGGACGCGCTTGATGATGCGGTAGCGCTCCTCGCCTGACGCCTTGCGTGCGCGTGCAATCAACTCATCCGCCGTAAGCGTGTTCATCTCACGCGGCAGGTTCGGATTTTCGCGCAGCCGCCGGCTGAGTTCCGAGACAATCTCGGTCATACGCTCGACGCTGATCTTACCGCCCTCCGCCTTCACCATGCGGTTCAGCTCATGCTGCATCCATTCCTTGTCCGTCATGCGCCGTCACTTCCCTCTCCTGGTATTCTCACCCTTATTATACTGTTTTCTTTGGAAAAAAGCTAGGAAAAAAAGAGGCGCGCGCTTTGCCGTTGGCGCGATGCCTCATCCTTTATTGATTCTTCTTCTTTTATGCCTTCTTGTCAGATTTTTCGTGTGCTTTCGCCGTCATCTTGTCCTGTTGGGCAAGCTGTCTGCGGTCGGCATCACTCAGAATCCCCTTGGAGCGATGAATCAGTTCTTCCTGATGCGCAGCGGCATAGGCAATGATCGCATTAAAGAACTTTTTCTCCACATCCTTGTCCGAGAGGGAGGCGAGGGTGAATTCCTTCGTGCTCTCCTCACGCGAAATCGTCCCCCATGTACTGTCAAGATCCTCATGTGCTGTCACACGCACGGTGCCTGCCCGCAGATCGATCAGAAGGTACTCCGCTGCCCCCGAGAGATCACCATATCCGTCAAGCGGGAGCATGCGCCATCGCCGCTTGGAGACAACATCCTGAATCTGAATATTGTCATAGACACGCAGCGTCGGTACAAGGATCTTCGTGAGATCAATGTATCCATGTGCATCGGCGGCGTATTGGATGTACTCCTTATTGAAATAGTAGCCCTGTCGTGCCGTGGACTGCACCCATTCATAAATGTGTTTTGGAATCGGTTCCGCTGCCTCTGCCGGACGGATTCCCATGAGAAGGACGGCACCGACAGCGAGTGCCGCACCCCATCGTTTCTGCAAATCGATCGCTCCCATCGAACTGTTTTCTGATGAATCTCCTTTATGGTAGTCTCAAAAACTGAATTTTGGCTGAACATTCTGCTTTTAGGTACATTGTCCTATCACCAGCACGATACAATAATCATAGGCGAATATCGCACTCATTCATCCGCATTATCGAGGCTGTCCAGCTCATACGGCGTCCCCTGATAGACGTAATAGTTGAGCCAATTCGCAAAGAGCAGATGAGCAACACTCCTCCAGCGTACGACGGGCGGGCGGCTCGGGTCATCATCCGGGTAGTAATTGCGCGGAATATCGGGGTTCATCCCCGCCGCGAGATCGCGGTCATACTCCGCCTTCAGTGTCATTGGATCGTACTCGGCATGCCCTGTGATGAAGAATTGCCGCCGCCGCAAATTTGCGATGATGTAGACCCCTGCGTCCCCCTCGGCGAGAACGTCCAGCTCGGACACGGCATCGACATCGGTGCGGCGTGTCTCCGTATGACGCGAGTGCGGCACATAGAATACGTCATCAAAGCCGCGCAGGAGACTTTCGTGCTGCACGCAGAGGTGATGCTCGTAGACGCCGAAGATCTTTTTCTCTGTCCAGTGTTTTGGTATCCCATAGTGATAGTACAGTCCTGCCTGTGCCCCCCAGCAGATATGGAAGGTCGAGTAGGCATGCTTCTTGCTCCACTGCATGATCTCAGCGACCTCATCCCAGTATGCAACCTCCTCAAAGGCATACTGCTCAACCGGAGCCCCCGTAATGATGAAGCCGTCATATTTTTTATGCCGCACCTCGGCAAAGGTTCCATAGAACTCCGAAAGATAAGCACGCGACGTATGCGTTGGGACGTAGGACTCCGTATAGATAAAGTCTACTTCCGCCTGCAGCGGCGTATTGCCGAGGAGACGCAGGAGCTGTGTCTCTGTCACATCCTTGATCGGCATGAGATTCAGTATGAGAATGCGCAGCGGGCGAATGTCCTGACTGTATGCGCGCGCCGCATTCATGACGAAGATGTTCTCCCCCTCAAGAACATTCGCCGCGGGCAGATTGTTGGGTATCTTAATCGGCATAGTATTCCATTCCCCTCTGCGCTATCCCACCTGATACCGCGTAACCCATGTGCTGTATCCGTCTGCAAAGGCGCGCAGACGGACAAGCCCGCGCTCCTCGGGTGCATCACGGTTAATCATGCGGTAGGCGCCCTCATAGCCGTCATCAAGCGTCTGCCATCCTTCCTGCGGGGACCAGTAACGCCCCGTAACGATACGCTCCGTCCCCTGCGGCAGGTTGACCGCCCGCTTATCAAATTTGATCTCGATTGCTTTGCCGGAGGCATCGCGCACCTCCGTCCACGCCCAAAAGATCAGATTGTCATGCAGGCGCCGCATGGTCGATGTATCTGCTGTCACCTGCGTCTTTATCCCCGTAGGAGTTTCCTCTGACCACAGCATAATCCATCGGTCATCCGCCCGCAGGCGCTGCATCTCTCCACGATGAAACACCGTATCAACGATAGCAGCGTAGAACTCCTCGTCGAACTGCTGGGAGTTCATCTCCTTCTCCCTGCCCTCTCCCTTTGACCAGAGCACCTTTCCTGCACGATCATAGAACGTCTCGCTGAGGTACTGAAGCGTACGGCTCTGCGGCACAACACGCACCTGTGCGGCAGAATAGGCAAGCTGACTCGGATCCGGAATGACATGCTCGATCTTGTAGTTGTGGATCGTTTCCTCCGCCCCCTCATAGCTGAACGAAGTCTTGATCTCCGCATCGATCGCCGTCGCAACCAATGCCCCTGTCCCCGCATACACGGCAGACTGCACCGCATGTACGGATGCAGGTGCATAGAACTTCGAGTACTTATCGTTCGAGCTCAGCCAGACCCACGTCTGCCCGTCGTCGGCAAGTGCCGCAGGGCAGAACATGAGCAGGGAAAGGAGGAGTGTCGCCGCCCCCAGCCAAAATGATTTTACCGCATTCATCCGTTGCTCTCCTCTCTCGACGCTGCGCATCATGTCAGCGGGACGTTCTCACGCGTGCGCCCGCCTGTAAAGTGAATCTGCTCCGTATAGCCAAAAGAACGGGCATACTGCACTGCTTCCTCATTGTAGCGTGCGCAGTCCTCAGGCTTATGTGCATCCGATGTCGTAATGAGCGGCAGGCGGTGTGCGCGCGCCGCGCGCATAAAATCCGGATATGGTGAGAACTCATGCACAGGATAGCGATAGTACGTCCCCGTGTTGAGATCGACGATCATATCCGCTGCCGCCATTGCCGCTGCCGCGCGCTCGAGATACGGTGACACATCGAACGTCGGGAAATGGCGGTACAGGCGGATGTTGAACGGATGCCCGAGCACGTCGTAGAGATGTGCCGCTGCGAGATGCTCTGCTTCCTCCGTGTACCACTCGTAGATCTCCGTCAGCGGATGATTCTCCCACTCCGCTTTGATCGCCTCTGTATCGTACGCCCAGCCGTGCAGAAAGTGCACCGAGCCGATCACATAGTCAAACGGATAGGCGGAGAGGATTTTTTCGACCGCTGCCTGATCGCGGAAATTGCAGACCTCAATGCCCGCCAGCACCTTGTGCTTTTTCTTCAGTTTCTCAATAAAGGAAAAATATTCGTCAAGCGTGTACTTAAATTTGTTCTTTTTCAGCCACTTCCGCTGAAATTGCCCCACGGCGCTGTCGTCCAAGATAAGATCATCATAGTAGAGCTGCTCGAACTCGGGGAAGGTATGGGAGTGCTCCGAAAAGCCGATCTCATGGACGCCGCGCTGCTCTGCCGCACGGAAGAACCCCTCTGCATAGTCCTCGTCGTACGAGCCGTACTCGAGATGCATGTGATAGTCAAAGCGCATATTATACCTCAGTCAAACTCCCCCGCGAGAATGCGCTCGCAGACCTCTATCACGCCGTGTTCGCGATTGCTCGGCGCACGGTAGCGCGCGCGTTCCTTAACGGCCGGCAGGGCGTTCTCCATCGCGAAGCTGTACTGCACGGCATCCATCAGCTCAAGGTCGTTGTCGTAGTCGCCGAATGCCGCACATTCCCCGGGCGCAATGCCGAGCTGCCGCTGAAGCTGCGCAACGGCTGTTCCCTTGCTGACACCGCGGTTAAAGAGATCCACCCACTTCGTACTCGAGAGCGTGACCTGCAGGCGGTCTCTGTACTGCTGCATCGTCGGCAGTATAGAGTCCTCTGCCTGTCCTGTGAGATCACAGAACGACATTTTTATCAGCACATCGTCCACACCGGCAAAGTCCTCTACGACCGACGACACCGTTACGTACTGATCCAGCTCACGACGAAATGCCGGTACATTGTCGCGCGACAATATGTAGCCCCTCTTTTTCCCGCACATGACCATTTGCACGCCGGGGATCTCCATGCCCGTCCGCAGGCCATCGAGCACAAGCGTCCGCTCAATCTCGCTTGAAAAGAGCTCCCTGCCGCCCTCCATCACCATCGTCCCGTTCTCCGCGATGAAGATCAGCTCGTCCTTCCACGGAGCGAACGTTCGCCGGAGCGATGCATACTGCCGTCCCGATGCGGGGGCAAAGCGGATGCCCCGCTCCTTCAGCTGTGCATAGAGATCGCCGAACTCCTCCGGCAGCCGCCCATTCTCATCCAAGAGCGTTCCATCCATATCTGAAAAAATCAGCCGTATCAATTCATCGCCCCTCTCCATTCGATATAATGTTCTCATTATAACAAAGAGCAATGCAGAGCGCAACAAAGAGGCACACGGCAGGTGCCGTTTATGCTATAATGAAAAAAACGTGTGAACACGAAAGGAGCACGCCATGCTCACGGAACGAATCAACGAACACCTGCGTGAACTGAGTGAGACAGACCGCAGTATCTGGCGCTACATCGATGCCAACCGAACAGCGGCGAGCCGTGCGTCCATTCATGAGCTGGCACGCGCATGTGCTGTCTCGAGTGCATCGGTCGTGCGCTTTGCACAGAAGCTCGGCTTTGACGGGTTCGGTGAGATGAAGGCGGTCATGCGCATGGAGGCAGCTCCTGCCGCTGTACCGCCGCAGGATGTACGTTCGGCGCTCAGCGGCTTCTACGATCAGACGTGGCGTGCCCTGATGCAGCGTGACTACACGCGGGCAAGCCGTCTCATAAGGGGAGCGCACCGCGTCTTTGGCTACGCTTCGGGCTACGTACAGACGAACGTAATGCAGGAACTGAAACGGCTCTTTTTCTATGACAATATCTTCATCTACGAAATCGCAGGGCGTGAGGAGTTCTACTCCGTCTATCAGGCAGCGGGTCCCGACGATCTTTTCATCTTCATCTCGCTCTCGGGCGAGTCGGCGCGCACGGTGGAATTTGCCGAGCAGCTGAACCTGAAGGGCATCCCCGTCCTCTCCATCACGGAGATGCGCCGCAACACGCTCGCCAGCCGCTCCACGGAGAACCTCTACGTCATGCCCGCAGAGTTCAACCTGCCCGAGAATGAGGCGCGTCTCCAGTTCAAGTCAATGCTCGCCTATTTCCTTCTGCTCGAGATCTGGTACGTCCACTATCGGCTCTATGCCGAGGAGTGCACAGTGATGTAACAAATTTCACACCATGTACTTCGGTACGACCTCTGTACATCTCTCCTAAATGCCGCGAAGCTATTGCTTTTGCGGCATTTTTGCATTATCGTAAAGATAACATTTTTATGCCGTTGAGGAATGAGCTTAAGGAGGAGAAGGCACATGACACTCAGCAAGGATGTCATTATGCAGAACATGCAGCGGTTCGGCGGCGCAATGTATACGCCCGTCATTCTGTTTGCATTCTTCGGTCTCACGGTGGCGGTGTCCATCGTGTGCAAAAACACAGGGCTGCTCGGCAGCATCGCCGCGCAGGGTACGGTCTGGTATGATTTCTGGTATGTGGTCGAGCAGGGTGCGTGGACGGTCTTCGCCCAGATGCCGATCCTCTTCGCCATTGCCGTGCCGATCGGCTTTGCCAAAAAGGAGCCGGCACGCTGTGCGATGGAATCGTTCGTCATCTATATGCTGTTCAACTATTTCATCGCAGGTTTCCTGACGCTCCATGCGGATGTGTTCGGCGTGGACTACAGTCAGGCGGCAGGTCCCGGCACGGGGCTTGCGATGATCGCCAACATCAAGACGCTCGACATGGGCATGCTCGGTGCGATCTTCATCGCCTGCTGCACGGCGTTCCTGCACAATCACTTCTATGATACGGACATTCCGGACTGGCTCGGCATCTTCAAGGGGCCTGCGTTCGTCGTCGCGATCGGCTTCGTCGTGATGATTCCGATGGCACTCATTTTCTGCTTTGTCTGGCCTGCCATCCAGCACGCCATCGAGCACTTCCAATTTTTCCTCAAAACCAGCGGCATCGTCGGTGTCTGGGCATACACGTTCTCGGAGAAAATCCTCCTGCCCGCCGGTCTGCATCACTTCATCTATCTGCCCTTCATGTACGGCCCCGCGATTGTGGACGGCGGCATTCAAGCATACTGGCTCGGACATATCAATGACTTCATGACGAGCGCGCAGAGTCTGCGCGAGCTCTTTCCCGAGGGCGGCTTTGCCCTCCACGGCAGCGGCAAGGTGTTTGGCCTGCCGGGTGCGGCACTCGCGATCTATGTCTGCGCCAAGCCCGAGAAGAAGAAAAAGACGGCGGCGCTTCTCATCCCCGCGACGATTACGGCGATGCTCTGCGGTATCACGGAGCCGCTGGAGTTCACCTTCCTCTTTGTCGCTCCTCTGCTCTATCTGATTCACGCACTGCTCTCGGCAACACTGTCGGCAACCCTCTACTCCTTCGGACTGTCGGGGAACTTCGGCGGCGGTCTGATCGACGCATTCGTGCAGAACTGGATTCCGCTCTTCCCATATCACTATACGGAGTACATCACGCAGATCGTCATCGGGCTGTGCTTCACCGCCATCTACTTCTTTGTATTCCGCTGGGTCATCATCCACAAGGACTACAAGACGCCGGGCCGCACAGATGATGCGCTGGAGGACAAGCTCTTTACAAAGGCGGACTACAAGGCAAAACAGGCGGGCGCTGCCGCAGACGGTGCCGCCGCCCCGAGCATGAAGCTCGATGAACGCGACGTAAAGGCAAAGGCATTCCTCGAAGGACTCGGCGGTCCGTCGAACATCGTCGATGTAACGAACTGTGCAACGCGTCTGCGCGTCACGGTCAGCGACCCTGAGCGCGTTGCGCCGATTGCCGCCTTTACGGATGCAGGAGCACACGGCCTGGTGCGCAACGGTCACGCATTCCAAGTCATTGTCGGACTCTCGGTGCCGCAGATCCGCGAGCGGTTCGAGGCACTGCTCACCGCACCCGCATCGAATGCGGCAGAGACGGCGGTCGGCACGGAGAAATCCGTCGCGATCAACGCGGTCACGACGGGACATGTCATCGACATGAGCGAAGTCAAGGACGAAATGTTCTCGCAGAAGATGATGGGCGACGGGGTTGCCGTTGAGCCGACGGAAGGCGTCGTCGTTGCGCCGGCAGACGCCGAGGTAACGATGGTCATGGAGGGCAGCCGCCACGCAGTGGGTCTGCGCATGAGCAACGGTGCAGAGATGCTCATCCACATCGGTGTGGACACGGTAAAGCTCGAGGGCAAGGGATTTGACCTGCACGTCGCGATGGGGGACCAGGTAAAGGCAGGAACGCCGCTCGTAACGTTCGACCGCACGGTGATTCACGAGGCTGGCTATCAGGATACGGTCATCATGGCGGTGACGAACTCCGGCGAGTACCCGCTCATGAAGAAGCATACGGGCATGGATGCAAAGGCAGGCGAGACGCCCGTGCTGACGTTCTAGGGTTCGCTTACGGGCTTGACAACAACACGGCGTCTCGACAATAGGAAAATAGGGGAAGGAAAGGGTCTGCGATGAATGAGTACAAATGGTGGCAGAACACTGCCGTCTACCAAATCTACCCCAAGAGCTTCAACGATACCACGGGCAGCGGTACGGGCGACCTGCACGGCATCACGGAAAAGCTCGACTATCTGAAGGAGCTCGGTGTGGGTGCCGTCTGGCTCACGCCCGTCTACCCGTCACCCATGGTGGACAACGGCTACGATATCAGCGACTACACGGGAATCAACCCTGCCTTCGGCTCAATGCGCCAGATGGAGGAGCTGATCGCAGGCGCAAAGGAGCGCGGCATCCGCATCATCATGGATCTCGTCTACAACCACAGCTCCGATCAGCATCCGTGGTTCCTGAAGTCACGCTCCAGCCGAACCAACGAAAAGAGCGACTGGTACATCTGGCGCGACCCGAAGGAGGACGGCAGTGCGCCGACGAACTGGCGCGGCATCTTCGGCGGCTCTGCGTGGACGTACTGCCCCGAGCGCGGACAGTACTACCTGCACACCTTTGCTGAGGCGCAGCCCGATCTCAACTGGGAGAACCCGGAGGTACGCGCCGCTCTCTACCGCGCCGCGAACTTTTGGCTCGACAAGGGCGTCGGCGGATTCCGCATCGACGCGATCACCTACATCAAGAAACCCGCCGTCTTCACCGACGGCACGCCCGATGCGGCAGACGGCATGGTGAGCGTCCACACGATGACGGTCAATACGCCCGGCATTCTGGACTTCCTCCATGAGTTCCGCCGCGAGGTATTTGACGGACACGACATCTTCACCGTCGGTGAGGCAAACGGTGTCAGCCCAGCAGAACTCTCCGACTGGGTCGGCGAAAACGGTGTGTTCTCAATGCTCTTTGAGTTTGCCCATGTCCTCGTCCCCTACGAAAGCGGCGAGACATGGTGCAACATGCGGCCGTGGAAGCTGACAAAGCTCAAGGCGGCGCTCTCCGCAAGTCAGGCGGGAGTCGCCCGCGAGGGCTGGTGCCCGATCTACTTCGAGAACCACGACCGTGCGCGCTCGGTGAACTACTTTCTCCCCGAGGACGCCGACCCCGTCCTCGGAGCAAAGGCACTCGCCACAGTGCTTCTCACCCTGCGCGGCACGCCCTTCATCTACGAGGGTGAGGAGCTCGGCATGACGAACGTCGCATGGGACAGCATCTCCGACTACGACGACATCTCCTCGCACGGACAGTACGAACTGGCGCGTGCGGAGGGATATTCCCCCACCGAGGCACTGTCCTTCGTCCATTTCAACAGCCGCGACAACGCGCGCACACCAATGCAGTGGAATGGCTCCGCACATGCGGGCTTTACGACGGGCACACCATGGCTGCCTGTCAATGAGAACTATCCCGTTGTCAACGCGGCAGCAGAGGAAAAGGATGCGGACTCCGTTCTCGCCTACTACAAGAAACTCATCCGCCTGCGGACGGAACATCCGCTCCTGCTGCGCGGCAAGTACGAGGAACTGCTGAAGGACAACGAACAGATCTATGCGTTTGCGCGGACGGAGGGGAACCGCCGCACGGTCACAGCGGTCAACTTTACGACAGAGCAGGCACCGCTCCCCGCAGAGCTCCTGCGCGGAACGCGCCTCATCGGAAACTATGCGGATGCGCGGCTGTACGCGCTGCGCCCGCTCGAGGCCATCGTCTATGAGGAGGAAATCGGATGAAA
This sequence comes from Centipeda flueggei ATCC 43531, assembly GCF_000160695.1. Lineage (GTDB taxonomy): Bacteria > Bacillota > Negativicutes > Selenomonadales > Selenomonadaceae > Centipeda > Centipeda flueggei. The sequence continues at coordinate 891,616 of NZ_GG694006.1, forward strand.
GTAGCAGCAAGCGACTATGATGGAACACTCCTGCGCGGCGGCAAAATCGACGCCGAGACGAAGGAGGGCATCGCCCGCTGGCGTGCGGCGGGACATAAATTCGGCGTCGTCTCGGGACGCGACTACGGGATGCTCGTCCCGCAGCTGCGCGCCTACGGCGTTGGATTCGACTACACGGTCTGCAACAACGGCGGCATCATCCGCGGCACAGACGACAATGTACGGTTTCAGGCGGAGATCGCACCGCGTGCGCTGACGGCAATCGCCGCCGAGCCGACGGCGCAGAAATCGTTCCACTTCGCCTTCTCGGCGGCAGAGACGACCTACCTCTGCCACCATTCCGAGGGCTCGTGGATCGAGCGCGAGGCAAAGGAGTGGGACTTCCCCATCACCTACATTGAGGAATCCGACATCGCGGGGCTGACGAAGATCCATCAGTTCTCGCTTGGCTTTCCGGAGCCGGAGCAGTCCAATGCGTGCGCAGAGGTACTGAATGCGAAGCTCGGCGACCTCATCCATGCCTTTCCGAACGCGTGCAGCCTCGACATCACGCCCGCCGGCATCGGCAAGGACGAGGGCATCCGTACCCTCCTCCGCGTCATGGGCTGGGATGATGCGGAGATCTACGCCATCGGTGATGAGACGAATGACCTGCCCATGCTGAAGGCATTTGACGGGTTTTCACTGACTACGGCGCGCCCCGCGATTCAGGAACAGGCGCGCGCGGTATTCCCGAGCGTCGGTGCGATGCTCGATCATTTTTGCTGAGGGAATCGCTGATAAAATGAAGTCCGTCGGATTAGTGCAGATTTTTTGTCCTGTCAAGGAGACAAACCGGACGCATAGCAGAGGCTATGTGGAGGATTTGTCGACACAGGCAGGGCGAAAAAGATGGGCTAAGACGGCGGTGCTGAATTTATCAGTGCTTCCCTAAGACAGGGGGAAATCATGGGACTGGATCGTAAGAAATTTAAGGAAATCAAAGCCGCCTTCACCTTGAGCGACGACACGCTGCACCGCATCGCCGATGATTTTCGCGCCGAGATGCACGCAGGGCTTGCGCACAAAAATGGGGCAAGCCTGCGGATGCTCCGCACGTTCGCGGGGCTGCCGACGGGCAGGGAGACCGGCACATTCCTCGCGCTCGACTTCGGTGGGACGAACGTCCGTGCCCTCCGCATCCGTCTCGACGGCAGCGGAAAGTATAAGGTCGAAAGCAAGGTCGCCAAGCCGCTCACCCTTCCCGGCGTCTACGACTACGTCTGCGCGGATGCAACGGCGGAGGAGATGTTCGACTTCCTCGCCGAGATCATCGACGAGGCAATCGAGGGCGATCACGAGACCAAGTATCTGCTCGGCCACACCTTCTCCTTCCCCTCGGAGCAGACGAATCTCTGCAACGCGCGCCTAATCACATGGACGAAGGAGTTCGCCACGCAGGGCGTCGAGGGCAAGGTGGTGAACGATCTCCTCGAAGATGCACTCATGCGGCGCGGCATGAAGAACGTCGTGCCCGTCGCCGTCATCAACGACACGGTTGCCGTGCTCCTCGCGGCGGCGTATAAGCGCGAGCACACCTACATCGGCTCGATCTACGCCACAGGGCAGAACACCTGCTACTTCGAGAACTTCGCGGACGGCAGCGAGAAGCCAATGGTCGTCAACATGGAGTCGGGCGGCTTCAACCGCCTCCCCTTCTCGAAATACGATGATGCCATCGACGCCTGTTCCGAACAGCCCGGTGCACAGCGGCTTGAAAAGATGGTATCGGGACGCTACCTCGGGATGCTCTATGGCACGGCACTCGCCGATCTCCTCGGTAAGGAGGGAGCATCGTATCCGTTCACGAGCATCGAGCTCTCTGCCATCGTGGCAGACGCCTTCCTCGACCGCCATGCCGCAGGCGCGATCATCGAGTCCAAGACGGGCATGACCTTTTCCGCCGCCGACCGTGCACTCATGCAGGATCTCGCGGGGACGGTGATCCAGCGCTCCGCGCACATCGTCGCCGCGACCTACGCGGGCATCATCCGTCACCGCGCGGGTGAGACAAAGGCAGAGAACCAGTTCATCGCCGTGGACGGCTCAGTCTATGAAAAGGTGCCCCTCGTCGCGCACCATCTGCGCGGCGCACTCGATAAGCTCCTTCTCGACGAGGCGGTCAACATCCAGATTATCCTCGAAAACGCCGGCTCTGCCCTCGGCGCAGCACTCGCCGCCGCCATGACAGAGCAGAACTGAGCGGACCAACAAATATACAACGACGCCCCGCAAGGGTATCCTTGCGGGGCGTCGTTGTCATTTCTATTTTACAAGTAGATCGTCTCGAGCAAATGTATCCCCGTCGCCGTCTTGAATACGTGGTCGCGGAAGTTGCGTATCGCCGCAGCCCCCATGTGGCTCTCGTCGGCGTTGACGAGGAAATCCGCCTCAAGGAGGATCTGATAGTCGCGCCCGTCCACATCGTTATACGTATGGTGGTGACTGACGAGGTAAACGAGTCGCTCCGCCATCCCCGCAGGGAGTTCAATGTCCTTGAGGAACTCCTCCGTCAGAGGGCCGCCCTCCTCCTCCTGATGACTGCCGTTCGTGTTGCCGTATTTCTCGCGGCAGAGCGGGCAAGCGATATCGTGCAGGATCGCGGCGATCTCCACGGTCTCCTGCTCCGTCGGCGTGAGATTCTCCGCGACACCGATCGTGCGGGCAAAGGCATAGACCTTCATAAAGTGTGCGATGTCATGCAGGTTGCCCTCCGAGCAGGCAATCATCTTCTGCATGACATCGTTTACTGTCTTGTTCCCCATGTCAATATATCTCCCATAAATTCCGAACGCCGTGCGTCCCATACGCACGGCGTTACACCAGCTTGAAATACTTCAGCTGCCGATAGAGTGAGTAGATCGCGGCGGGAAAGCCGAGGAGGATACCCGTGATGGTGCAGACGCGCCCCGTCCCAAGAAAATCATCGGCGCATTGGCCGAGAAAGAGGAAGATGCCGAGAAAGACGACAAAGTAGATGCCGACCCCCGAGAGCAGTCCAAAAGCGCGCAGGGCATCCGCCATGCCCGACGGCATGTCTTTCTTCTCCCGCATTGGCTCCTCCTCTCCGCACCTGTCGCCTGTTCACGCACTGCGAAAGGGCTCGGGCGGTGTGTGAATATGTCCGGCATGATAGAGAATCGCCTCGATGATGCGGCGCGCCGCCTTCCCATCGCCGTAGGGATTGACTGCCTCCGCCATTTCCGCGTACGCCGCTCGATCCGTGAGGAGACGCTTCGTCTCCGCATAGACACGTTCCTGCGCCGTACCAATGAGATGCACTGTCCCCGCTGTCACTGCTTCAGGACGCTCCGTCGTATCGCGCAGGACGAGCACAGGCTTGCCAAGCGCGGGAGCTTCCTCCTGAATTCCGCCAGAGTCCGTGAGAACAATATCCACACGTGCCATGAGATTGGCGAACGGCTCGTACTCGAGCGGGTCGATAAGATGGACGTGTGCCAGCCCGCCCAGTTCCTCACGTACGATCTCGCGCACCTTCGGATTGCGGTGCACAGGGAATACGACCTCTACATCCGCCGTCTCGTCCACGATGTTGTGAATGGCGCGGTAGACATGGCGCATCGGCTCGCCGAGGTTCTCGCGGCGATGCGTCGTCATGAGGAGGACGCGGTGATGTTCAAAGTCTACCTGGGCAAGCTCGGGCGGAAGGACATAGTCAGAACGTACCGTATGGTGCAAAGCATCAATGACCGTATTGCCCGTGACGAAAACACGCTGCTCGGGCACACCCTCTGCCGCAAGATTATCATGTGCCGTCGGTGTAGGCGCAAAGTGCAGAGTTGCGATGCCGCCTGTGAGGCGGCGATTCATCTCCTCGGGAAAGGGCGAATAGATATTGTGCGTCCGAAGCCCTGCCTCCACGTGTCCGACGGGAATCTGATGGTAAAAAGCAGCGAGAGCCCCCGCAAATGTCGTCGTCGTATCCCCGTGGACGAGGACGAGGTCGGGGCGATCCTTCTGAAACACTTCGTTGATGCCCTGCATCGCACGTGTTGTAATGTCAAAGAGAGTCTGTCCCGCCGCCATGATATTGAGATCATAATCGGGGGTAATGTGAAAGAGGCGGAGCACCTGATCGAGCATCTCCCGATGCTGTGCCGTCACGAGCGTCTTTGTCTCAATCTCCTCCGGATGACGCGCCAGCTCCATGACGACAGGCGCCATCTTGATTGCCTCCGGGCGCGTGCCAAAGATCGACATGACTTTGATTTTGCCGGTCATTCTCCTCTGCTCCTCTCTGCGCATAGCAGGATAAAATGTCGTATGTGTCCCCCGTGTGAACGCCTCGTTCCGCAAGTGATCGCGGGGCAGGCTACTTCTGCGGCGCATCCATGCCGAGGATGCCCAGCTTGCGTGCGCCGACGAATACCGCTGCCGCGACGATCAGAATAATGAGTGTCGCCGCCTGCATGCTGACCGCCGTCAAGGCAAGTGCACACAGGCCGAACAGTGCGCTGACGACGTACATGAGCAGCACCGCCTGTTTCTGACTGAATCCGTGGGCGAGGAGGCGGTGATGCAGATGCCCCTTGTCGGGTTTAAAGATCGGGCGATGATTGCGTGCGCGCCGCACGATGGCAAACGTCGTGTCGAGAATCGGCAGTCCAAGGGCGAGAATCGGCACGATGAGCGCGATGGTCGCCGCGCTTTTGACCGCACCGACAACGGAGATGCCCGCGAGCATGAAGCCAAGGAACATACTCCCCGTATCCCCCATGAAGATGCGCGCAGGGTTAAAGTTGTAATAAAGGAAGCCAACGGCAGCACCCGCCAGAGCAATCGTAACCATGGCGACCGTCGGAATCCCCTCCTCCATGGCGACGAGGAAAATCGTCACCGCAGCAATGGAGGAAATCCCTGCCGCCAGTCCATCGAGTCCATCGATGAGATTAACGGTATTCGTCAGCCCGACGATCCAGAAAATCGTGGCAGGAATCGCAAGAAACTCGAGATAGATATAGTCGCCGAGCGGGTCAGTGATCACATCAATGCGTACATCAAAGCCAATAACGACCACCGCCGCCGCAGCGATCTGCCCGAGCAGCTTCACTTTCGCCGGCAGATCACAGTAGTCATCAATGATGCCGATGGCGACGATGATCGTGCCGCCGGCCATCAGCCCGATGAGGCTCATCATATACTCAGCCGAAAGGTCAACAAACGTGAGCTGAATGAGGATGGATACCATGAATGCCGCATAGATTCCAATACCGCCGATGCGCGGAATGGGGCGCACATGCACCTTGCGCGCATCAGGTTTGTCAAGTGCGCCTGTGCGGCGGGCAAACGCAATGACGACAGGCGTCACCAAAAGTGCAACGCCGAGTGCGGCCAGAAAGGCTAAGATATTATCGGGCATGAATGATTGCTCTCCTTAAAGAAGTACTTCAGTAACTTCATCTTACTCTATGAAGATAGCACTGTCAAATATCGCTGTGCGAGAATAACGGCGACAAAGTCATCGACAGGTACGGGCGGCACGAGCATTCCGCGCGGCACGAACCGCCGCCAGCCGCGCGGCGGATGCGCCGCCCAGTAGGCACACTTGGCCGCGTCTGTCGTTCGGTACTCATCGACGAGGTTGACTTCATGTCCAAGCTCCTCCACACATGCCTTTGCCGCCGCGCTTGTCGTCCCATTGCCCATAATCACCGTCGGCGCATACCGCTCCAACAGCGCTCCCGTTACATCGGCAAGCCGCGCTGTCGGTATGACCTCCTGCAGCAATACCGTTCCGTCCGCCGCAAGGACAGCAACGCCGCATTTCTCACGTCCCGGATCGATGGCGAGAATATTGCCGCTCAACTGCTGCTCTCACTTTCCACTTTGAAGCGCAGGCGCAGGGGGCCAAGGGCATCCGTATCCCCTGCCGCATAGGCAGAAAGCACCACATTGCCCGTGTGGGACATCAGCTCCTGCACCAGTCCATAGAACTCTGCTCCCTCGATTACGCCAACGGTTCCGCGAATCGGATCGGGAAGAATCCCCTTGTCCGATGCTGCCTCATTGACCTCACGCAGAAAGGAAACGACGGCAGCTTCTGCTGCAGGTCCTTGCCCTTCCGGCGCGTAGACACGTGCTGCAACGAGTTCACCGCTGCGATAAATTGTACGGTTTGGATACAATTCGATGGCTGCGCGAATCTCATCGCCGCGCACAAGGTTTCCCGATGCAACGATGCGCACGATCATCTCCACGGGACTTTCCGTGATGGTACGAACGGCAGCATCGTACTCAGGACGATAGATCCATATATCCTGATCTGTATGATTTTCCCCGAGCCGTGTGGAGATATTGCGTGTGCCGAGCTGGACAATGCCTGCCAGTCCACGCTCCACCTCGTCATGTGTCAGTCCTGCGGGAATGGTGCCGCTCGCGATGATCTCACCCGCCTGATAGACAATATTACCTTCGCGCAGATTCAGGATATTCTCACGCAGGACATTCGCACGCACGCCGAGTTCGTCAATATCCGTCAGGAGCTTGGCGTTCTCCCCCGAAAGACGCCCATTAAGCGAGATCAGGCCTTCCTTTTCCATCATGAGCGCACGGTTGCCGGCCGAAAGGCGATCCGACTCCGCACGCAGATCATCCTGCTCACTGCGCAGTCCTGCAATTTCATCCTCGGACTTTGCGAGCTCGTCATCTGCCTGCTGCTTGGCATCCTCCGCTGCAGTGAGAGCCGCCGCCGTTGTCTCAAGTGCCGCACGCGTATCTGCAATCATAGCGTTCAGCCGATCCATACCGAAGAGTGCCGTACGCACATTCTCCGATGCCGCCGCCATGATGCCGAACGTCACCGTCGTGATGCAGATGCCCGTAAAGATCGTGACGACCACTGCTGTATGGCGAGGCCGCAAGCCGAAAATTGTGAGTTTTTTCTTGCCAATGCGCGTTCCGAGGCGGTCACCGATGAAGGCGATAACACCGCCGACAACCGCCAGCACCAGAATCAGTGTTACCCCGTACATGATGTCCCCCCTTTGCTCGATCAAGTGCTTCTGTCACTGCGATGCACGGCGCAGCAGAATCCCGCCGGCAAAGATACCGACAATATTCGGTATCCATACGGCGAACATTGGCGGAAGTACCCCGCCGCGCGCAAGTGCATTGCCCATGGTCATCAGTGCATAATAAATAAAAATGATGATAACGCTCATGGCAAACCCTGCCGATGAGGAGTTGCGTGTCGGCTGAAGCCCAAGCGGAACACCGATCAGCGTAAAGATCAGGCTCGCCATGGGGACGGAGACGCGCTGGTACAGCTCCGCCTCCAGTTTATTCGTGTTGACATACTGTGTCTGCATGAGCGTGATCTGATGCCGCAGCTCCCGCATCGTCATTTCCTCGGGTGCTTTCTGCTCGCGGATGATCTGCCGCGGATTCTTCTCTACGGGGAGTACCTGTGTCTCAAAGTGCATGCGCCGCTCAAGATGTTCGTCCGCGATATCGTAAACATCTCCCTGATGCATGATCCACTCAGATCCCGTCCACTCGGCATACTCGGCATTCTCAACGTGAGACACCTTGCCGTCCGCGCCGAAGATCTGCAGACTGACCCCCGTCAAATGCTGCTGCTCGGCATCATAGGAACGCGCATAGACCAAGCGTTTAATCTGCCCGCCCTCGATCTCCTTGATGATGACGTGCTCCTGCGACTTCATGCCGGAGTTGCCCTCGATCTCGTAGTAGATTACGTTGCGGTATGCCGTATTTGCGCGCGGCACAACGTGCTCATTGAAGAGAACCGCACCGACGCTGACGACAAAACCAAGCAGGATCGCGGGGGCAGCGATGCGCCCAAAACCGATGCCGCATGACTTCATCGCTGTGATCTCACTCGATGAGGAAAGCCTGCCAAACGTCAGGAGGCTCGCAAGGAGCATCGACATAGGGAACGTCCACATGACGACGCCGGGCAGACTGAACACAAAGATTTTAATGACAGACGGCAGAGAGGCACCATAGTCCGTAATGTACTGTGCAATACGAAAAAGCGTACCCGAACCGATAAAAACAGCTGAGAACGCACAGATGGCAAAGAGAAAAGACAGGAATACCTCACGAAATATATACTTATCAAGGATACGGATTTTCAGACGCATATACTCCCCTTCGCTGATGCAGAATCGCATCCAGTTCATTTTATCATTTTCAAACGCCCTTGACAAGGATACAAAAAGAGCCTCCGCAGAGGCTCTTCAGAAAGCTTTCTCAGATTAGCCAAGGATGACGAGCGAGTCACGCACCTTGACCGACTGGCCCGCCGTGACATTGATCGCCTTAACCGTGCCGTCAGCATCTGCAGCAATCTCGTTCTGCATCTTCATGGCCTCGAGGATAAGGAGCGTGTCGCCTGCCTTGACCGACTGACCGACCGAGACCTTGACCTCAACAATCTTGCCCGGCATCGGTGCGTCCACCGAGCGCTCACCGGCAGCAGCAGCCTTCGGTGCGGCAGCGGGAGCAGCCGGAGCAGCAGCCTTCGGCGCAGCAGCCGGAGCAGCGGCCTTCGGTGCCGCAGCGGGCGCAGCAGCACCCGCAGCGCGCACTTCCTCAACCTCAACTTCATAAGCAGTGCCGTTGACCGTGATGTTGAACTTTTTCATGTGTGATTCCTCCAACGCTAAAATTGACAATACTCTTATCCCGCAGGACGCTCAGCGCCTGCTGCGGTTGGCAAGCGTCCAGACCTCGGCGGGTTTGACGCTCACAGCAACGACCTTGTTGCCCGTCGTCGCCTGGACGGCGGCGGTAATGGCGGCGATGACTTCGGGCGCCACATTGTTTGCAGCCATTCTATCCCTCCTGCTGAATCAAAGCGGAATGTTCCCGTGCTTCTTCGCGGGGTTGTCTTCACGCTTGCTCGAAAGAGCGTTGAGTGCCGTGATGATGTAGGGGCGCGTCTCGCTCGGCGTGATGACCATGTCGATGTAGCCGCGCTCTGCCGCCTTGTACGGGGTTGCGAACTCCTCGATGTACTCTGCCGTACGTGCCTCCTTGTCGGGATCCTTGCGGAAGATGATGTTTGCCGCACCCGCAGGTCCCATGACGGCGATCTCAGAGGTCGGCCATGCCATGACCTGATCGGCACCCAGCTCGCGGTTGCACATGGCGATGTAGGAACCGCCGTACGCCTTGCGCGTGATGACCGTGATCTTGGGTACGGTTGCTTCGCTGTATGCGTAGAGCATCTTCGCGCCGTGGCGGATGATGCCGCTGTACTCCTGATCGACGCCCGGCAGGAAGCCCGGTACGTCGACGAGGTTGACGAGCGGGATATTGAACGCATCGCAGAAGCGGATGAAGCGCGAGGACTTGTTCGACGCGTCGACATCGAGGCAGCCTGCCATGACGTTCGGCTCGTTTGCAATGATGCCGACGGTACGTCCGTCAAAGCGTGCGAAGCAGCAGATGATGTTCGTTGCGAAGTACTGATGCACCTCGTAGAACTCGCCGTTGTCGACGAGGCTGCGTATGACATCCTTCATGTCATACGGTGCGTTCGGGTTGTCCGGCACGACCGTATTGAGGCTCTCATCCTGACGATTCGGATCGTCGCCCGTATCCACGCGCGGCGTTTCCTCCATGTTGTTGCTCGGGAGGAAGGAGAGCAGGTAGCGGATCTGCTCGATGCAGTCCTCATCGTTCTCCGCCGCGAAGTGTGCGACGCCGGAGCGGGAGTTGTGCGTCATCGCACCGCCAAGCTCCTCCGCCGTGACCTCCTCCGCCGTGACGGACTTGATGACGGCAGGTCCGGTGATGAACATCTGGCTCGTGTTCTTCACCATGAAGATGAAGTCCGTGAGTGCCGGGCTGTAGACCGCGCCGCCCGCGCAGGGTCCCATGATGACGGAGATCTGCGGAATAACGCCCGATGCCTTCGTGTTGCGGTAGAAGATGCCGCCGTAGCCCGAGAGCGCATCGACCGCCTCCTGGATGCGTGCGCCGCCCGAATCGTTAATGCCGATGCAGGGTGCGCCCATCTTCATGGCGAGGTCCATGACCTTCCAGATCTTATGTGCGTGCTTTTCGCCGAGCGAGCCGCCCTCGACCGTGAAGTCCTGGGCAAATGCGTAGACGAGACGTCCGTCAATCGTGCCGTAGCCCGTCACAACGCCCTCGCCGGGCAGTTCCTTTTTCTCCTGTCCAAAATTGGTGCAGCGATGGCGCACGAACATGTCGAGCTCGACGAAGGTGTCCTCATCGAACAGCAGGTTCAGGCGCTCACGTGCAGTGAGTTTGCCCTTGCTGTGCTGCTTTGCGATGCTCTTTTCACCACCGCCCTGCATGAGATGCTCTTTTTTCGCCAGCATCAGCTCAATTTTTTCCTGGACTGTGGACATTCTATCCCTCCTGTATCTCTGTCAAATCCTCGGGATGCCCGAGGAGATCAACTGCGGCAGTGCGCTGCTCAGCGATCCGGATGCTCACAGATTTCGAGGAGAACGCCCTTCGTCGCCTTCGGATGAAGGAAGGCGATCTTTGCGCCGCCCGCACCGATGCGCGGCTTCTCGTCGATCATGCGGACGCCCTTCGCCATGAGGTCGGCAATGGCGTTCTCGATGTTGTCGACGCGCAGGGCAACGTGCTGGATGCCCTCGCCCTTCTTCTCGATGTATTTTGTGATCGGGCTGTCAGGCGCCGTGCCGATCAGCAGCTCAATCTCACTGCCGTTCGGCGTCGGATGAAAGGTCGTCGTGACCTTCTGCTCTGCGACGGTCTCCTGATTCGTGCAGGGAATGCCGATGATGTCCGACCAGAGTTTCTTTCCTTCTTCGAGATCCTGTACGGCAATGCCGATGTGATCTACACCAAGAATTTTGAACATGTCAAACTTCCTCCTTGGAGAAGTGCGTCTCTGCGCACTCACTCACTTCGTTAACATTTCGCTCATGACCCCGCCCACTACGGTGTAAGGGTCGGTCTCATGCGCCTTGATTTGCGCCACATAGTCGTCCAGTCGTCCCGTATCGACGATGCGGCTCTCGATGCTCCGCCGTACGCCCGCATGGAGGATGTCGAGCATCTCATCGCGCGTGCGGCGGGTGCGCCGCTCGGCAAGCACGCCGTTCTCCTCGATGTGGCTGCGGTGCTCCTCGATTGTGTCGACGAGCTCCGTGATGCCTTCGCCGCGGTTCGCGACGACCTTGCGGATGGGCGGACGCCAGTCAGACATGTGATCGTCCAGATCGAGCATCATGTTGATCTCGCGGACGAGCTTGTCTGCCCCGTCGAGATCGGACTTGTTGATCGCGAACACATCGCCGATCTCCAAAATGCCCGCCTTGATCGCCTGAATGTCATCGCCCATGCCCGGAATCAGCACAACCATCGTCGTGTCCGCCGCCCGCACAATATCCACCTCGGACTGCCCGACGCCGACGGTCTCGACAAAAATGACATCTTTGCCGAACGCATCCATCGCCTTGACCGCATCTGCCGTCTTGTGGGAGAGGCCGCCGAGGCTGCCGCGTGTGCCCATGCTGCGGATGAAGACGCCCTCGTCGAGCGTCAGGTCATTCATACGGATGCGGTCGCCCAGTATGGCGCCGCCGGAAAAGGGGCTTGTGGGGTCGACGGCAATGATGCCGACGGTCTTTCCGCGCTTTCTGTACTCCTTGGCAAGCTTATCCGTCATCGTGCTCTTGCCGGCACCCGGCGGACCCGTGATGCCAAGGACGTAGGCATGACCGGTATGCGGATAGAGCGCCTTCATGATGTCGGTGGCATCCGCCCGCTCATTCTCGATCGCCGTAATGGCGCGCGAGAGTGCCAGGCGATTGCCCTTCAGCACCTCGGCTGCAATATCCATACGCCCACCTCCTTCGCGCTGTGATTTCATAAGAACATAGGGAATGGATGACCGGACAATCGGATTGCCTGTCATCCATCCTTTCAGGAAAGCACCGCACGAGGCAGTGTCTCCAAGCGAATCAGGCGCTTATGCCTTCACATGTTCCTTGATGAAATTCACAACGTCGCTCGTCGGTGTGCCCGGCGTGAAGACCTCGGCAATGCCCGCTGCCTTCAGTGCAGGGATGTCGCCCTCGGGGATGACGCCGCCGCCGATGACGAGGACGTCGTCCATCCCCTTCGCACGGATGAGCTCGACAACCTTCGGGAAAAGATGCGGATGCGCACCCGAGAGGATGCTCAGCGCAACGACGTTGACGTCTTCCTGCAGAGCAGCCTCGGCGATCTCCTCCGGCGTCTGGCGAAGTCCCGTGTAGACGACCTCAAAGCCGGCATCGCGCAGGGCGCGTGCGACGACCTTCGCGCCGCGATCATGACCATCCAGACCCGGTTTTGCAACGAGCACTCTGATTTTTTCTGCCATTTTCTATTCCTCCTGAACGGAGCCGCCGCACTCTTCGTGCGGCGTCCCCTGTGCATTCATCCAACAGCCGTTCGCGCGTACCGCTTAGAGATTGACGTGTGCCTCGTACTCGCCGAACACCTCACGCATGACACCGCAGATTTCGCCGAGTGTCGCGTAGGTCTTGACCGCTGCGAGGATATGCGGCATGAGGTTCTCGTGCTCGTCGGCGCAGGCCTTCTTGAGCGCGGCAAGGGCTGCCTGAACGGCGGCGTTGTCGCGCTTTGCCTTCATGGCCTCGACCTTTGCCTTCTGCTTCTCGCCGACGGAAGCGTCCACCTTGAGGAGGTTCTTTGGAGCTTCCTCCTCCACCTGGAACTTGTTGACGCCGACGATGACGCGTGCACCGGACTCGACGTCCATCTGCCACTTGTACGCGCTGTCCTGGATCTCTTTCTGGATGTAGCCCTTCTCAATCGCCGCAACCGCACCGCCGAGATCGTCGATCTTCTTGATGTACTCCCACGCCTCTTTCTCGATGCGGTTCGTCATCGCCTCGACGTAGTAGGAGCCGGCGAGCGGATCAACCACATCGGCAAGTCCGCTCTCGTACGCCACGATCTGCTGCGTACGGAGGGCAACCATGACCGACTCCTCCGTCGGAAGCGCGAGCGCCTCGTCACGAGAGTTCGTATGGAGCGACTGCGTGCCGCCCATGACCGCCGCTGCGGTCTGGAGCGCGACGCGGACGATGTTGTTGTTCGGCTGCTGTGCGGTGAGCATCGAGCCTGCCGTCTGCGTATGGACGCGGAGCATCATGGATTTCGGCTTCTCTGCATGGAAGCGCTCCTTCATGACCTTCGCCCAGATGCGGCGGGAGGCACGGAACTTCGCGACCTCCTCGAGAACGTTGTTGTGTGCGTTCCAGAAGAAGGAGAGGCGTCCGGCAAACGCATCGACGCTGAGGCCTGCCTTGATCGCAGCCTCAACGTAGGCAATGCCGTCCGCGATGGTGAATGCAATCTCCTGCGAAGCCGTGGAACCGGCCTCACGGATGTGGTAGCCCGAGATGGAGATGGTGTTCCAGTTCGGGACGTTCTTGGAGCAATATTCAAAGATGTTTGTGATGAGGCGCATAGACGGGCGCGGCGGGAAGATGTACGTACCGCGTGCCGCATACTCCTTCAGAATGTCATTCTGGATGGTGCCCTTAAGCTTGTCCGCCGAGACGCCCTGCTTCTCTGCCACAGCAATATACATTGCGAGCAGGACGGATGCAGGAGCGTTGATCGTCATAGACGTGGAGACCTTGCCGAGATCGATCTGATCAAAGAGGATCTCCATATCGGCAAGGGAGTCGATCGCGACGCCAACCTTGCCGACCTCGCCCTCGGAGATCGGATCCGTGGAGTCGTAGCCGATCTGCGTTGGGAGGTCAAATGCACAGGAAAGTCCCGTCGCACCGCTCTCGATGAGGTAACGATAGCGCTTGTTGGACTCCTCCGCCGTGGAGAATCCTGCGTACATGCGCATCGTCCAGAAGCGTCCGCGGTACATCGTCGGCTGCACGCCGCGCGTGTAAGGATAGACGCCGGGGAAACTGATGTCCTCTGCATAGTCCGTCTCCTGGATATCGAGCGGGGTGTAGAGGCCCTGCTCGGGGATGTGCGGACGTGCCGGGAACTTTGCCGTGGCTTTTTCTACGGCAGCATTGTACTTGTCAAGCTCCGCCTGGATCTTTTCATTGCTCATGAAAGTCTTCTCCTTTACCTTTTACAGTTCTCATTGGGTTATATAATATATACTGTGGACGGGAGCGCAGATACCGCGCTCCCGAAAGCACCGATGGATACGTCGGATTACTTCTGCATCGAGCCCGTTGCGAGGAAGCGCTGATGGAAGGACAGCGCCTCGTCCAGCAGATGCGGTGTCTGTGCACCCTTCGTTGCGGCAAGGGCGCGCTCGTAGTAGTCGAGCAGGAGCGGACGGAAGTCCGGGTGTGCGCAGTGGTTGATGATCTCAAGGGCACGCTCACGCGGGCACTTGCCGCGCAGGTCGGCAACGCCCTGCTCCGTAATGACGACGTCCACATCGTGTGCGCTGTGGTCGACGTGCGAACAGAACGGAACGATGGACGAGATCTTGCCGCCCTTTGCCTCGGACTGCGTATAGAAGATCGTGAGGTAGGCGTTGCGTGCGAAGTCGCCGCTACCGCCGATGCCGTTCATCATCTTCGAGCCCGTGACGTGCGTGGAGTTGACGTTGCCGTAGATGTCGACCTCGATCGCCGTGTTCATCGCAATGACGCCGAGACGGCGGACGACCTCTGGGTTGTTCGAGATCTCCTGCGGACGGAGCATCATGATCTTCTTGTACTTGTCGATGTCCTTGTAGAAGCGCTGGAGACCCTCAGGCGACGGCGAGAATGCCGTGCCGGACGCAAATTTCAGCTTGCCCGCATCGGCGAGGTCGAACATGCCGTCCTGGATGACCTCAGTGTAGACCTCAAGATCGGTGAAGTCGGAGTTCACAAAGCCCGCGATAACGGCATTCGCCACGTTGCCGACGCCCGACTGCAGCGGAAGCAGCCCCTTGGGCATACGCCCCTCGGCGATTTCCTTCTTGAGAAAGTCGACCGTGAACGCACCCATTTTGCGTGCAATATCATCGACCGGTGCAAGAGCGCGGGTCTTGTCCGTGATGTCACAGGGGACGATGTATTTGATTTTCTCATGCGGACATGGAATGAACGTCGTGCCGATGCGGTCGCCCGCCTTTGTGATGGGGATGGGCAGACGATTCGGCGGATCGAGCGGGATATAGATGTCATGCATTCCGACGAGTTCCATCGGCTGGCTCGTGTTCACCTCGACGATGACCACATCCGCACTCTGAACGAACGACGGGGTATTGCCGACCGAGGTGGAAGGGATGATGCCCTCGTCTGTGATGGCGACCGCCTCCACGAGGGCAACATCGATCTTGCCGAGGAAGCCTTCGCGCGACTGCTGTGCCACCTCGGAGAGGTGCATGTCGATATAGTTGATCTTGCCGGAGTTGATTGCGCTGCGCAGTGCCGTGTTCGTCTGGTACGGGAGGCGCTGCTTGATCCCCTCTGCCTCTGCGAGTGCACCGTCGAGCTCAGGGCCCGTCGAAGCCCCCGTCCAGATATTTACTTTGAACGGATTCTTCTTCATTCGTTCAGCGATGGCAAGCGGCACTGCCTTCGGATAGCCGGACGGAGTGAAGCCGCTCGCGCCGATGGTCATACCGTCGGCAAAGTACTCCGCTGCCGTCTCCGCGCTCACAATTCGATCCGTCAGGGACTTCGGTACGCGATCGGAAATATCGATCATAGAATAACCTCCCTCAGATACAGCGGACAGTAATACATGCCGCCGTCGCCCATGAATGCTCTCCTGACGCAGTCGGCGCATAATTCCGACAGGAATTTTGAATCCTCCCACTCCTCTTGCAAAATCTTCTGCAACAGCGATGGTATAAGGCACTCGGAATAACTGTGGATTATCATATCCGCCTGCGTCAATTATATCTTTCCTAAGAATATCACGAAAAAAAAATGCCGTCAAGATTACATTGACGGCATTTTCTGTGAATTTCTAAAAAAACAGAAAGAGCAGTTCGGCTTCCTTTAATTTTTTTCAGACAACACGTCGCTTTCCCCACCGCGATGTGCCAGGTAGTAGGAGAGTGCACTCAGCCCCACCGACAGATCCTCGCTGACGAAAGGGATGGACGGCGGCACGTGCAGCTTCACGGGAGCAAAATTCCAGATGCCGCGGATGCCCGCCGCGATGAGCTGATCTGCAGCGATCTGCGCTTGTGCAGCGGGAACAGCAATCACACCGATCTGAATATTCCGCTCGGCGATGATCTCCGCAAGATAGGCGATGTCCTCCACGCGCCGTTCCCCGACGCGCGTCCCGATAACCACGGGGTTGCTGTCAAAGATCGCCGCAAGGCGGAAGCCGAGGCGCGCGATGCCCTGATAGTTCGCGAGCGCCGCACCCAGATGTCCCATTCCGACAATGGCAAGGCTGAGGTGCTGATCGAGGCCGAGGATGCCGCCGATGCTCTCTTTGAGCTCTGCAACATAATAGCCGACTCCCTTTTTGCCGAACTGCCCGAAGGCAGTGAG
Source organism: Centipeda flueggei ATCC 43531 (assembly GCF_000160695.1). Taxonomy (GTDB): domain Bacteria; phylum Bacillota; class Negativicutes; order Selenomonadales; family Selenomonadaceae; genus Centipeda; species Centipeda flueggei. The sequence goes on from NZ_GG694006.1 coordinate 908,154, forward strand.
GTCCTTGCGGATCTGTTCGGGATTGATCGCAAGGCGCCGTCCAAGCTCCTCGGACGAGACGATATCGCCGCCTTCGTCACTGAGCTGGCGCAGGCAGCGGTAATAACGCGGCAGACGGTCGACCGTCGCCTTGGATATCGATGGACGTTCCTGCATGGTTATCCTTCCTTCATCTCCCCCGCAATCGTATGCACTGCCGCAGCCATGGCGGCGAGCATCCAGAGCAGCATGGAGGACGGTATGTTAAAAAGAAGATGATCCGTCAGCCCGTTCAGCGCAACGGAGATCATGGCCAATCCTAACCCTAACCCAATTCCTTCGGCCAGCCTTTTGCTCCGCCACTCCGCCAGTGCCTCACGCACATCGGCGACAGCATTCCACTCGTGTTCATGCGCGGCAAGCACGTCTGCCCACGGCGGTGTTTTGCGCGGCAGGCGAAAGGCATGGATCATCGAGCCAAAGAAGAACCAGAGGAAGGCAAGTGCTCCCGGAACGCCGATCTCTGCCGCATAGTTCAGGTACATATTGTGTGCATGAACGATCTGTACGGGTGCGCCCTGCAAGTAGAAATCGTACTCGGGGTAGACCATAAAGTACATGCCCCAGCCAATGCCAAGAAAGGGATGATCGAGAATCATCGCAACCGTGCTCTCCCAGAAGGCGAGCCGCATCTCCGAAGAGGTGTCGACGCGCGTAAAGACGGAGAGCAGACGATCCGACAGGACTGGGTCAAAGAAGAGGACCCCCGCGCCAACGACGACGATGCCGAGGAGCACGCGCCAGTCACGCAGTACACCATACCCCGCCAAGAGGATACCGATCACGAGGCACGCACCGCGCGCATAGGTCATGCCGAGGCACGCGAGCGCCATGACAAGAAGCACGAGGGCCAGCCCGCGCCGCCATCCCGGCAAAGCGGCAGCAAGCCCGAGCGCAAGGCAGACGACGATATCGAGATAGCCTGCGAGGATGTTTGGATTCTCCCATGTTGAGAAGACACGCTTGGAGAGCTCGGGAAACGACGCACCGTCCACCCATTTCATCGCAGAGATGTCAATGCCGAAGACGAACTGATAAAAGCCGTAGAGGATGACGAGAAGCGCCGCCGCCGCCATGGAGATGACGACGGGACGCAGATCCTCTGCGCTCCGCAGGGTCTGTCCCGTGAGCAAATAGGTGAGTGCGTAGATTGGCACGAGGTGGGAATAATTGTAAAAGCTGAACGCCATATTGGGCGCAACAGCGACCGACAAGAAGGCGATCACGACAAAGAGGAGGGCGGGCGCATCGTACGGCAGCCGCCGCAGATGAAACGTCGGATCGATGCGCAGGCGCACGCAGAGTGCCCCGCAGCCGACGAGGAGCACCGCCATTGCCGCGAGCGGTACGAGCGGAATCAGAAACGCCTCTGCGATGAGCGCATACTGCATCGTGCGCGCCATGCGTTCGCTCCAGCGCGTGCGGCGCAGCGTGCGCCGCCGCTCACGGAAATAATCTTTTCCTTTTTCTTTTCCCTTCCCCATCCGCTCACCTCCCTGCGAGAAGACGGGTACGGATACCACCCACGAGGTAGAGTGATCCTGCCGCGACGAGCAGCGCATCCGCTGCGTGTGCGCGCGCAAGCGCCTCTGAGAGGCCCGCCGCAGGGTCACCTGCTGCATGTGTGACTGCCCCCATGCCCGCCGCCACAGCGGCGACGAGATCCGCGCCCGCAGCGCGCTCCGAGTTGGGGCGTACGGTCACGACCTGATCGCCGGGGCGCAGAAGAATCGCCAGCATGCGGTCGATGTCCTTGTCCTTCAGGATGCCGAGCAGAAAGACGCGCGGCTGCGCAGGAAAATAGGCGTCGAGCCCCGCGCGCAGGGCCTGCATTCCGGCGGGATTATGCGCGCCGTCCACGACGACAGTCTGTCCCCCGCAGGAGAGGATCTCAAAACGTGCGGGATGATGCACCGTACGCAGAGCCGTACGGACAGCGTCCTCGGTGATACGCTCATCCTCAGGAGCCATAAGCTCCGCCGCCATGATGGCGAGCGCGGCGTTCTCCGCCTGATAGGGTCCCGCAAGAGCGATTTCAAAGGGTTCCGGTGCACGAGAGACGACGGAGTGGAACGAAACGCACTGACCGCCGTTCTCCATACGGAGCATCTGCGCAGAAAAGTCCTCCCCATAGACGAAGAGGTCGGCGCCCAGCTCCTCCGCGCGTGCCGCAATGATGGAAAGGGGCTCGCCCGCTGCCGCCGTAATGACGGGCACGCCCTCCTTGATGATGCCCGCCTTATGCTCCGCGATGCCCGCGAGCGTACCGCCGCAGCGGTCGGCATGATCCATTGCCACATTGGTGATGATCGTCAGTTCCGGCAGGACAACATTCGTCGAGTCAAGCAGCCCGCCGAGCCCCGTTTCGACCACGGCGACCTCCGCCTTTTCTTCCGCAAAATAGAGGAAGGCGAGTGCCGTCAGTGCCTCAAACTGCGTGGGATGTTCATGCCCCTCCGCCGTCATGGCATCGGCCGCCGCGCTCACGCGCGTAAGAAGCGCCGCAAACTGCTCCTCTCCGATCTCCTCTCCGCCGACGCTCATGCGCTCCGTATAGGAGACGAGATGCGGCGAAAGGTACCGTCCGGATCGGATGCCGGACGCGCGGCATACGGCGTCCATCATCTGCGTGACGGAGCCCTTGCCGTTTGTTCCTGCGATATGAATGACGCGATAGCTGCGCTCAGGATGTCCGAGCCGTGCGCATAGCTCCTCCATGCGCGCGAGTCCGAGGCGGATGCCGAAGGTATTCAGTTCATCCAGATAATGCAGTGACTCCTCATAGTTCATCGAATCACCTCAGAGCTTCTCGAGATCCGTGAGGCGCGTCCGTATGAGGGCGATCTTCTCCTCATAGCCCGCCAGCTTCTCGCGCTCTGCGGCAACGACGGCAGCAGGAGCCTTCGATGTAAATCCCTCATTCGAGAGTTTGCCCGTCAGGCGTGCAATCTCCTTTTCGAGATTCACACGCTCCTTCGTCAGGCGCGCCGTCTCCTTCTCCACATCAATCAGCCCCGCGAGCGGCAGATAGACCGCCGCGCCCGCGAGTGCCCCCGTCACCACATTCTCCGGATCGGGGGCATCCGCCGCGAGAAAGGAGACCTCCGAAGCGGATGCGAGGGCAAAGAAGTAGTTCTCATGCGCGGCAAACACATCGGCGAGTGCCGCGTCGCGCACGCGCAGGATGAGCGCGCTCTTTTTGCTCGGCGGTGTGCCGAGCTCCGCACGCAGATTGCGCGTCGTCTTAATGACCTCCATGATCGCAGTCATCGCCTGCTCTGCCGCCGTGTCGACGGCGGATTCCATGACCGCCGGCCACGGGGCGCGCATAATGCTCTCGCCCGCATGCGGGAGTTTCTGCCAGATCTCCTCCGTGAGGAAGGGCATGAAGGGATGCAGAAGGCGCATCGTACGCTCCAGCACGGTACGCAGAACATAGAGCGCCGTATTCTTCGCGCGGACATTCTCCTTGTCATAGAGGCGTGCCTTCGTCAGCTCGATGTACCAGTCGCAAAACTCGCTCCACAGGAACTCGTAGATCGTGCGTCCCGCCTCACCGAGCTCATAGTGCTCGAGGTTTGCCGTCACGTCGCGCGTCGTCTCCTCCGCGCGCGAGAGGATCCAGCGGTCGGCGAGTGTATAGTCCTCCGCCGTCGGCACGAATGATGCGTCCGATCCCTCGAGATTCATCAGCATGTAGCGCGAGGCATTCCAGATCTTGTTCGCAAAATTGCGCGCCGCCTCGACGCGCTCCCAGTAGAAGCGCATGTCGTTGCCGGGCGTATTGCCCGTGATGAGCATGAAGCGGAGCGTATCCGCACCGTACTTTTCAATGACCTCCACGGGATCGATGCCGTTGCCGAGGGATTTCGACATCTTGCGCCCCTCGCTGTCGCGCACGAGCCCGTGGATAAAGACATCGCGGAACGGCACATCGCCGCCGAAGCGCAGTCCCATCATGACCATGCGCGCCACCCAGAAGAAGATGATGTCATAGCCCGTCACGAGCACCGACGTCGGATAGAAATGACGCAGATCGACCGTCTGCTCCGGCCAGCCGAGCGTCTCGAACGGCCAGAGGGCGGAGCTGAACCACGTGTCGAGCACGTCCTCGTCCTGGTGGAGGTCCGTACTGCCGCAGTGCGGGCACGCCGTGAGGTCGTCACGCGATACGGAGGTCTCGCCGCAGTGCGCACAGTGCCACGCGGGGATGCGGTGTCCCCACCAGAGCTGGCGCGAGATGCACCAGTCGCGAATATTTTCAAGCCAGTTTTCGTAGATTTTCGTGAAACGCTCGGGGACAAAACGGATCCTGCCGTCACGCACCGCCTCAATCGCGGGCTTCGCGAGGCTCTCCATGCGGACGAACCACTGCTTCGATACGAGCGGCTCGATCGTCGTCCTGCAGCGCGAACAGTGTCCAACGGCGTGCTCATGCTGTTCCGTGCGCACGAGGGCGCCCGTTTCCTCGAGCTCCTTCACAAGTGCCTTGCGGCACGCATAGCGGTCCATCCCCACATAGCGTCCCGCGTTCTCGTTCATCGTGCCGTCGGCATGGATGACGATGATCTGCTCGAGATTGTGTCGCTGTCCCATTTCGAAGTCGTTCGGATCGTGCGCAGGCGTCACCTTGACTGCGCCCGTTCCGAAGGCAGGATCGACGTAGGCATCGGCAAAGAGCGGGATGCGGCGTCCCACCACGGGCAGGATCAGCGTCTTGCCGACAAGCGCCTTGTACCGCTCATCATCGGGGTGTACCGCGACGCCCGTATCGCCGAACATCGTCTCGGGGCGCGTCGTCGCGATCTCCACATAGTCGTCCGTGCCCTCAATCTGATAGCGCAGATGCCAGAGGTGTCCCGCCTCCGTCTCATGCTCGACCTCGATGTCCGAGATCGCCGTCATGCAGGAGGGGCACCAGTTCGTGATGCGCGTCCCCTGATAGATCAGGCCCTGCTCATAGAGACTGACAAAGACCTCGCGCACGGCGCGGGAACATCCCTCGTCCATCGTGAACCGCTCGCGGTCCCAGTCGCAGGATGCGCCGAGCATCCGCAGCTGATACATGATGCGGTCGCCGTACTGCTGCTTCCAGTCCCAGACACGCGTAAGGAACTTCTCTCTGCCGAGGTCAAAGCGCGTCGTGCCCTCCTCACGCAGTGCTGCCTCCACCTTTGCCTGCGTTGCGATGCCCGCATGGTCGCAGCCCGGGATCCAGACCACGTTCTTGCCGCGCATCCGCTGGTAGCGCACGAGGATGTCCTGCAGCGTATTGTCGAGGGCGTGTCCCATGTGGAGCTGCCCCGTCACGTTCGGCGGCGGGATCACCACGCTGTACGGCGTACGGCTCTCATCTGCCTCGTCATGAAAGAGCTTATGCTGCTCCCAGTAGTCATACCATTTCCGCTCAAAGCTCTGCGGGTCGTACGTCTTTGGAATATTGGCACCGGATTCCTGACTCATCGATCTATTCCTCCCGAAAGAAACGCCCTCGTCCCGCAGGGACGAAGGCGTCCGCTCATCTATGAATTGCACTCGTTAGAGTAGCACAAAACCGCTTTTTTTGCAAGATGCAGACCCGTGTACGGCGTTTTCCGATGATTTACCGACGGAAGCTCTTGGTATAGTCCCACACGATGTCAAGGAACTGCCGCGCCAGTGCATCGTCAAATATCTCACGATAGTCGTCATTTCGCTCGTGAATATGGTAGGTATATGAATCCAACGATACCGTCCCATCCTCACGCGTAAATTCTGCCGTCTCGAGATGAAATGCATGCTGCTCCGTGCGCACGCAAATCTTATACGTCTGTCCCGGATAGATGGAGTTGCTGACCGTATAGGCACGCCGCTGTCCGCCGAGCACCTCCGGAAGATTCCCGTCAAGATACGGTGCCTCAATCGGATACCCAGCGAGTTTACCGAGGATCTTGTAGATGTCCACCGTACTCGTCAGCTCGTCCACGTGCCCGCGCGCCGGCACCCCTGCGCCCCGCGCCATCAGTGCTGCTCCCGTCTGTTCCTCACTGAGGAGATACGGACTGCGTGCATGCACAGAACATCCATGATCCGAATAGACCAGCACGATGTACTCATCGTCGTCATAGTGCGTGGTAATGTAATCAAAAAGATAGCCAAGCTGGCGATCTGCCGCGCACACCTCACTGCGATTGAGATATTGGCTCAGCGGGTTTTTCTTCAAAAACACAGAAGCGCCTCGATCCTGCGGCTGCAGAACATCAGCGAGCGGCATATGTACCGACGCATGAGCTGACATACTGATGTCCGCATTATACGGATGCGTGTCTGCACTGTGCATAAAAAGAAAGTTATCGCACTCATCAAAGGTCTGAAGATGACGTATGATGCGCTCTACACCGTCCGCTGTACGCTCCATCCAATGATTGACAATCAAACGATCATACCCACGCGTTGCACCGTTGTAGATTTCCTCTCCATCCCCCTGAATATTGGTACAATAGTAGCCGAGACGCTTCATCTGCTCGGACAGCGTCACAACGGAAGGGTCGAGCGCAAAGGGCACCCCCGGTCGTGCAATCTGCGTATGATGCTGATACAGCCCTGTCTCGATGCTCGCAAGCGACGGATAGGTATACTCCGAGGCACTGAAGTTGTTTTCGAAAATGATTCCCTTGGAAAAGAAGTGCAGAAGATTTGGCATCAGCTCTTCTGCCTCATCCCGCAGAGCATGCCATGCAAGACCATCAGCAAGAATATTCAGCACGAATTTCCTGCGCTGTGAGCTGTGTTGCAGGACAATCGGCTCTCCAACGAGAAAAGGGGAATCCGAGCGAAAGGTTGTCGGCTCCTCCACGCGATAAAAATTAAACTCACCGCGGCTGAGCTGCATCGTGCGGTCCATGTTTTCCGCATGGAACGAGATTTTTTGTTTATCCTCTTTCGCCGCAAGCGGAAGAATTTCTGCACTTTTCTGCGGTACGACACGGATCTCCGAGGTCTCATCTGCCTTCATGATGTCGAAGACAAAATCATTCACAATTGGATAATTATATTGTTCCATCGCCGGATTCATCAGGTCAATGACTTTGCTTTTGATAAACATGACCCCATAGGGATTGTAGAGCCCGGTACGATAGCGCGGCAGCGCGTCAGAAAAACGCGGAAGCTCCTCACACACATGAATCCAAAATTTTTTCGTGACCCCATGAGAATCTATGACTACATCGGTGATGAACGGTGCAAACTGTGCGTTCGTGAAAGCTGCCTTGAGCGCATAGATACAATTCTCCATTGCGTCAGGGTCTTCTGGAAAGCTGAGATAAGCTCGATCCACCGACAGCATCATAAAGAGCATGGCACGATCCGGATAACCCGCCTGCTGATACACACGGGAGAGCACAGCACACGCATGTGGACTCATTTTCCGTTTTTTGTACGCTGCCTTCCCATAGGAAAGTGCCGCATCCATGTCCTTCCGTGCAAGAGCTTCCTCCGCACGGAAGATCTCATATTCCTCTCCCTCGGAACAGAGCCGATGATACTCCTCCGCACAGCGCTGCATCGCCGTACCAAAGTCATTCCGCTGTACCGCATCCATCAGCTGTGCGGCACATTCCTGCACACGCGCATCGCGTACAGCACGTGAAAAGCGTTCTGCCGCCCGCGTCAGTTCGTCCGCATCATCATGAGAAAAGATCAGCGCATGATAGAGCCTCTGCCAGCCGTCTTCCCGTTCCCCCATAAGAAAACGCCGGTGCTCCTTTGTAAAGAGCACCGCGTTTGTATTGGATATGGGAAAGCAAAGCACAGGAAGATGATCGTAGTCCGGCAAAGCTGCATCGGGGCGCAGCAGGGCAAAGGCACGGCAGTTTTCGGCGTAGTTCTCCCGCAGCACCGTCTCATTGGGCTGATAGACAACGGACGAGAGCATCTCAAAGAGACCCGTATTGCCGCGCTCATTGTACGCCGTCATCAAAAGGCGCAGGCCTTCTTCATAGCCGTCGGCGTCGAACGACTCTGCCGACAGTGCGAGCAGGGTCTCCCCGAGCAGCACACGCACCGCATAGGCAGTATCCGCATCCTGTCCCTCTGCATCGCGTGACAGATACGCCCGCGATTCTGCGCAGAGTTCCCTATACGCACCACGATCCGCCAGTTCCTGCAGGCGCCCCTCAATGTGCATTTCTTCCATGCTGCCCATCTCTCCCCACAATATTACTATGTCAGAACAGTCCCGTAATTACGCCGTCCGCTGTGATGTCCATGCCCATCGCAGCAGGCACTTTCGGCAGTCCCGGCATGGTGAGGACATTGCCCGTGAGGGCGACAACGAAGCCCGCACCGCAGGAGGCGCGCAGTTCGCGCACGGTGATGCGGAAGCCCGTCGGGCGTCCGAGGAGTGCAGGGTTGTCGGAGAAGGAGTACTGCGTCTTGGCCATGCAGACGGGCGTCTCCGTCATGCCGAGCGCGTCCATCTCCGCGAGCTGCTTCTTTGCCGCATCGGTAAAGTCCACGCCGTCCGCACCGTAGATCTCCCGCGCGATGGTCTCGATCTTCTCCGCGATGGGCTTTGCCGCATCGTAGATGGGGTGAAAATGCGCCGGCTGCCGGAGTGCTGCGTCTACTGCATCCGCCATGGCAAGTCCGCCCTCGCCGCCCTTTGCCCAGACCTCGGAGCGCACGGCGGGTGCACCGAGGCGCGCGCAGAGCTCCTCGAGGAGAGCGAGCTCCGCTTCGGTGTCCGTCGGAAATACGTTGACGGCGACGACCGCAGGCACGCCGAACTTGCCGATGTTCTCGATGTGCTTTTCGAGGTTCGCCGCACCGCGCCGCAGGGCGTCCAGATTCTCCGTGCCGAGGTCGCTCTTTGCCGCGCCGCCGTTCATCTTGAGTGCACGCACGGTGGCGACGATGACGACGGCATCGGGGGCGAGCCCCGCAAGGCGGCATTTGATGTCGAAGAATTTCTCCGCGCCGAGATCCGCACCGAACCCCGCCTCCGTGACGACGCAGTCCGCACAGCGCAGTGCCGCCTTGGTCGCCGCGACGCTGCTGCACCCATGGGCGATGTTCGCAAAGGGGCCGCCGTGGATGAGGGCAGGCGTGCCCTCAATGGTCTGCACGAGGTTGGGCTTCACGGCATCCTTAAAGAGCAGGGTCAAGGCACCTGTCGCACCAAGCTCCTCTGCGTGTACGGGACGTCCGCCGCGCGTATAGCCGATGAGGATGCGCCCGAGGCGCTGCTTCATGTCGGCGAGATCCTCCGCCAGACAGAGGATTGCCATCATCTCCGAGGCGACGGTGATGTCAAAGCCGGACTCCCGCGGTACGCCGTGGACGCGCCCGCCGAGCCCCGTGACGACGTGACGCAGGGCGCGGTCGTTGATGTCGAGGACGCGCTTCCACACGATGCGGTTCACGTCGAGATCGAGTGCGTTGCCCTGAAAGATGTGGTTGTCGATGAGTGCGGCGAGAAGGTTGTGCGCCGTCGTGATGGCGTGAAAGTCTCCCGTAAAGTGGAGGTTGATGTCCTCCATGGGAACGACCTGTGCATAACCGCCGCCCGCCGCGCCGCCCTTCATGCCGAAGCAGGGGCCGAGCGACGGCTCGCGCAGGGCAACGATGGTCTTTTTGCCCTGCCGATGGAGGGCATCGGCAAGACCGACGCTCGTCGTTGTTTTGCCCTCACCCGCAGGGGTCGGGTTGATCGCCGTGACGAGGATGAGCTTTCCCTGTTTTCCATGGGCGCCCGCAAGGGATTCGCGCGTCAGCTTTGCCTTGTACCTGCCGTACGGCTCGATTGTATCCGCATCAATGCCCAGTGCGGCCGCAATTTCTGTAATGGGGCGAAGTTTGGCTTCGCGCGCGATTTCGACATCGGATTTCATGGCGTATCCTCCTTAGGGGTTCTGCGCTTTGGCTGCCTGTACTACATTCTCCATCAGCATGGCGACGGTGAGAAGTCCGACGCCGCCCGGCACGGGCGTGATCGCCCCCGCGACAGCCGCCGCGGCGTCAAAGTCCACGTCGCCGACGAGCTTCTTCGGCGCGATGCGGTTGATGCCGACGTCGATCACCGTCGCGCCCTCCTTCACCATATCCGCCGTGACAAAGCGCGGCCGCCCTACCGCGGCAACGAGGATGTCCGCCGTGTGTGCGATCGCGGCAAGGTTCTGCGTGCGCGAGTGACAGATCGTCACGGTTGCGTTGCGTTCGAGGAGGAGATGCGCCATGGGCTTTCCGACGATGTTGCTGCGACCGATGATGACGGCGTGCGCCCCCTCGATGGGGATGCCCGCGTAGTCGAGCATACGGATGCAGCCCGCCGGTGTGCAGGGGCGCGGCCCCGGTGCGCCGAGCACCAGATGTCCGACATTGACGGGATGGAAGCCGTCCACGTCCTTGCGCGGGTCGATATGGGAGAGGATCTCCTCCTCGTCCTCCGCGATCTGCGCGGGCAGCGGCAGCTGCACGAGGATGCCGTGCACCTCCGGATCGACGTTCAGCTCCTCAATGCACGCGAGGAGCTCCTCCTTCGTCGTCTCGGCGGGGAGGGAAATGTGATCCGAACGAATGCCGAGCTCATCACACGTCCGCTGTTTGTTGCGGACGTAGACCTCGGAGGCGGGGTCGCTGCCGACGATGATGACGGCGAGGCACGGCAAGACGCCCGCCGCCTTCAGCTCTGCGACGCCGTGTGCAGCATCTTCCTTGATCCGTGCGGCAAATTCCTTGCCCGAGAGAATCCGTGCCATCATGCTCTCCTTTATACCATATAGCTGATCCACGTAAAGACAAAAATCGCAATTGAAACGATGCCGTTGCGCATGAAGTACACCTGCGTCACGCGTGAGAAGTCCGTCGGACCCGCGATGCGGTGCTGGTAGACGAGGGTCGCCGCCGCAATTGCGACGCCGATGAAGTACGGCCAGTGCAGATGCATCATCGCGCCGAGGGCGATAAAGAGCAGGATCGAGAGAACGTGCATCGCCCGCGCGATCTGGAATGCGCCGCGTGCACCGAACGACACCGCGAGGGAGTGGAGGCCCTGACTGCGGTCAAACGCCTCGTCCTGCGCCCCGTACATCGCGTCGAACGCAGCGATCCAGAGGGCGACCGCGAGAAAGAGCACAAGCATCGGCAGCTCGATGTTCCCGCTGACCGCCACCCAGCCGCCCGCCGGCGCCATGCCGATGGCAATGCCGAGGAAGAGGTGTACCCATCCCGTCACGCGCTTCATGTACGGGTAGATGAGGAAGGGCACAGCGGCGAACGGCAGGAGGCGGATGCAGACCGGATGCACCTGCAGCACGGCGAATATAAGCACAAGGAGGCACACGCCGATAAAGACGAGCGCCTCCTTCTTCGTGACGCGCCCCTGCACCATCGCACGGTAGGCGAGGCGGGGCTGCTGCTTGTCATACTTCAGATCGGCGAGGTTGTCGAGGGCGAGTGCCGCCGACCGTGCCGCCGGGATGGCGAGCACGACCCAGCCGAGCGTCCCGAGCGGCGGATCACCGCCTGCGGCGAGGAGTGCCCCCATGAGGGCGAACGGCAGAGAGAACACGGTATGGTGAAACGCTGTGTTGTTCATATGCGCCCGCAGGCGCTCCATCCACCAGCTCAATCCAGACCGAACTCCTTCCACCGCGCCGTCACGCGCTCCGTGATCTCCTTCGACATCGTGATCTCATCCGGCCACTCACGCGCATGGCCTTCCTCCGGCCACGTCTTCGTCGCGTCGATGCCGAGCTTCGACCCCCACTTTGCCATGGGCGAGGAGTGGTCGAGCACATCGAGCGGTCCCTGCACGATCTCGAGGTCATATTTCGCATCGATGTTGTTGAAGACGCGCCACCAGACTTCCTTCATGTCCTGCACATTGACGTGGGCGTCCACGACGATGATCATCTTCACGTTCATCATCTGTCCCATGCCCCAGAGTGCGTGCATGACCTTGCGCGCGTGCATTGGGAACTGTTTCTTGATGGAGACGACAACGCAGTCGTGGAACACGCCCTCGAGCGGCATGTTGACATCGACGACCTCGGGCAGCATCTGCTTCAAGAGCGGCAGGAAAATGCGCTCCGTCGCCTTCGCGAGGAAGCAGTCCTCCATCGGCGGACGTCCGACGACCGTCGCAGAGTAGATGGGATCCTTACGATGCGTGATTGCCGTGATGTGAAAGACAGGATAGTCGTCTGCGAGGGAGTAGTAGCCCGTGTGGTCGCCGAACGGCCCCTCACGGCGCATCTCGTCCGTATCGACATACCCCTCGAGGATGATCTCCGCCGTTGCGGGCACCTCGAGATCGACCGTAACGCACTTCACGAGCTCGACCGATTTATGCCGCAGGAAGCCCGCAAAGACCATCTCGTCGATATCGCGCGGCAGCGGTGCCGTCGCCGCGTAAGTCACGACGGGATCCGTGCCGATGGCGACCGCCGCCTCGATGCGTTTGCCGCCCTGTGCCTTCATCGCGCGGAAGTTCTCCGCCCCGTTCTTGTGGATGTGCCAGTGCATCCCCGTCGTACGGCTGTCGTACTTCTGCAGGCGGTACATCCCGACGTTGCGCTTGCCCGTCTCGGGATTCTTCGTAAAGACGAGCGGCAGCGTCACAAAGGGGCCGCCGTCATCCGGCCAGCACTTCAGAATGGGAATCTCGTCAAGATTCGGGTTCTCCGTCTCGATGACTTCCTGACATGGTGCATTCTTTACATACTTCGGGAAATTGATCGCCTTGCGCGCCATCGGGATGAGCGTCATGAGGTTCATCTTGTTCTGCAGGGAGATGTGCGGGATCTTGAGGATCTCCGTCAGCTCATCCGCCACGTCGTCGAGCTTCTCCACACCGAAGGCGAGTGCCATGCGCTCGTAGCTGCCGAACGCGTTCATGAGGACGGGCATCTTCGAGCCCTTTACATTCTCAAAGAGCAGGGCGACGTTCTCCGCGCCCTCACGCTTCGAGATGCGGTCCGTGATCTCCGTGATCTCGAGCTCCGGGTCAACCTCCGCCGTGATGCGGCGGAGCAGTCCGCGCTCCTCAAGTGCCGCGATGTATTCGCGCAGATCCTTATATGCCAAGGTATTCCCTCCTAAATATATCGTGTTTTTTGTAATGTGCCGTCAATTCCCTATTTTCGGAGGATAAAACGCACAATCAAATACCCCACGCCGTAGAGCGCAATCATCGGCACAGCGATCATCGACTGCGTGAACACATCGGGTGTCGGCGAGATCACGGCGGCGATGACGAACGAGAGAAAAATGACGATGCGCGCGTACTTCTTCAAAAATTTGGATGTGATAAAGCCCAATTTCCCGAGAATCGTAATGACGAGCGGCAGCTCAAAGACAAAGCCGAACGGCAGGACAAACATAATGACGAACTCAAAATACCGATTGACGGAAAAGAGCGCCTCGAGTTCATCGTTGCCGAAGCCCTTGAAGAACATGATCGCCGCAGGGAAGACGAAAAAGAACGAGAACGCCAGCCCGAGGAAGAAGAGCACCACTGATACAGGTACGACGATGGCGAGCACCATGCGTTCCGACGGTGTGAGCGCGGGCAGAAAAAAGCGCCAGACGTGATAGAAGATCACGGGCAGCGCAAGAAGAAAGCCCACGACGACGGCGATCTTGATGTAGGTAAAAAACGCCTCGGCGGGCTGCATATAGTAGAGTTTTCCGACCGGCAAGGTCAGATAGTGCATGATGTCGCCGATGAAGTAGTAGCCGACGGCCGAGCCGACGGCGACGGCGAGCAGGCACTTGATGAGCCGCGAGCGCAGCTCAGTCAGATGCGCGATGAGCGACATGCTGCCGTCGTCATCCTGCGGCGCGCCTGCGTCCTCCGGCGGCAGCGGTTTGACACCCGTTTCCTGCACCGCAGGCACCGACGTCTCTTCGGCCGAGGTCGCCCCCGCGCCGTCCGCTTTCATTTCCTCTGCCATGGATCAGATCTTTTCCTCTTTTTTTGCATTCTCGGGCAGCTGCTTCGTCTCATGCGTCACGTTGATCTCCGCTCGCGGCTCGTCCTTTTCGTTGTTGGCCGACTTAAATTCCTTGATGCTCTTGCCAAGTGCCTTTCCGATATCGGGGAGCCGGCCGGGACCAAAGACAACGAGACCGATGATCAAAATAAGTACGAGTTCGGGAACACCCAATCCAAACATAATATCCTCCTCAACAGTGCCATGGGGCACAATACCATCATGATGTTCTGCGCCGTCTGCGTTACGGCTGCTTCGGCGTCTCTGCCGATGCCCCCTGCTGCTCTGCGCGATGGGCCTCGACTGCCGCCGCTGCCGTCTCCGTCGTCGGTGAGGTCGCTGCCGCAGGTGCTGCGGCAGGTGCGCTCTGCTCTGTCGTCTGCTGTGCCGGCGCGGCTGTGGTTTGCGATGGATTCTGTGATGATGCTGCCGGTTGTGCCGGGGCAGGCGGCGGATCAGGTGTGTTGATCGCTGTCGTCAGCGCGTTTGACGCCCTGCGGAACTCACGCAGTCCCTTGCCCAGTGTCCGCCCCATCTCGGGCAGCTTCCCCGGGCCAAAGACAATCAGCCCCACGATCAAAATCAATACCAGCTCCGGTGCACCGATGCCGAACATAATACATCCTCCCTATACGCGTACATCGGGGTACGCACTGCAAAATTGCTGCGCCGCGCAGCGATGTCTAAAACTCTCTCCGACCGATGAAGTCCGCCGCCATGAGACAAGTCTCGCGAATACGCGCATCAAGTCCCGCAGGAAGTGCATTCTTTGCGTGCTCCAAATAGGCATCTGCGCGCTTCTGTGCATAATCCAAACCGTCCGTTCCGCGCACGAGTGCAAGCGCACGTGCGGCCTCACTCTCGGTCATTTTGGGATTCGTAATCAGTGTGGCAAGCTCTGTGCGCTCTGCTTTTTCAAGCACTGCAAGAGCACGGATGACGGGCAGTGTCACATAGCCCTGCGCGAGATCATGCCCCGCGGGCTTTCCGATGTCCTCGGAACTGCGGCGAAAGTCGAGCAGATCGTCCGTGATCTGGAACGCCATGCCGATCGCATGACCATACTCTGCCATCTGCGCCGTATCGGCAGGGCTCATCCCGCCGATGAAGCCGCCAAGCTCACAGCAAATCTCAAGGAAGTCCGCTGTCTTCTTGCGGATGCGTTCATAGTAGGCATGTTCACTCGTCGGAATCTGGTAGACCGTATGATCCTGCAGGATCTCGCCCTCACTCAGTGTGCAGACCAGATGCGCCAACTTGACGTAGACGGACGAGTCATAGCCTTCCTCTGCCACAAGTTTAAATGCACGGGCAAAGATATAGTCTCCGCTCAGTATGGCAACCTGATTGCCCCACTTCGCATTTGTTGTCTCAGCGCCGCGCCGCGTATCCGCCTCATCGATCACATCGTCATGCACAAGGGACGCCGTGTGAATCAGCTCAAGTGCCACGGCCACGGGCATCGCGCGTGCCCGATCAAATGACGCGCCGCCGCGTGCCGCGAGCAGGAAAAGGGCAGGACGCAGGCGCTTTCCCCCTGAGGAGACAAGGTGCATGCCTATATCTGTGATGAGTGCTGTCTCGGAGACAATCGCCTTCTCGAGTCTCGGTTCGAATGCTTCGAGATCCTCCTGTATGACATCAAACATGTCGCTTCTCAACGTTCTACCACCTACATTCGACGCCCTGCAGAGCGTCGCTTTCCATCCATTGTGACACAGACAAATCTCCTCATATTTTAACATATTGCATCTATAGCGTCAAAATTATTTCTGCCATGAAAAAAGACGCAGAGGCCTGCGCCTTTGGATGGTGATGAAAAGCTCATCCTTGTTTCTTTACTTCCCCAGCAGAGCGACCAAGCGACGCGCCGCCTCCTCGGTATCCTCAGGTGAGCCGAAGGTCGAGAAGCGGAAGTAGCCCTCACCCGCGCTCCCGAAGCCTTCACCCGGCGTGCCGATCACTTGTATCTCGTGGAGAAGATAGTCAAAGAACGCCCAGCTCCCCATATTCTTCGGGCACTGCATCCAAATGTAGGGCGCATTCTTGCCGCCGCAGTACCATATCCCGAGCGTATCAAGCGCCGCCATCAGATGCGCCGCATTCTTCTTGTACACGCGGATGTTCTCGTGGATCTCGTTCTGTCCTTCCTCCGTAAAGACCGCCGCCGCGCCCTTCTGAAGGATGTAGGAGACACCGTTCGTCTTGGTCGTGCGGTTGCGCACCCACATTGCATTCAGTGCGAGCCCGCCTCGCATGAGTTCCTGCGGGATGACGGTGTAGCCGAAGCGTGTCCCCGTAAATCCTGCCGTCTTGGAGAGCGAGCAGATCTCAATGGCGCAGGTCTTTGCTCCCTCGATCTCAAAGATGCTGTGCGGGATCTCCGCATCCTCGATGAACGCCTCATAGGCGGCATCAAAGAGGATGATCGCATCGGTTTTGTTTGCGTAATCCACCCATGCCCTCAGATGTGCGCGCGAGAAGACTGCACCCGTCGGATTGTTCGGCGAGCAGATGTAGATGATGTCGGCATGCACGGACGGATCGGGCAGTGCCAAAAAGCCGTCCTCGCGGCTCGATGCGGCATGGATGATCTCATTTCCTGCAATGATGTTCGCATCGACGTAGGCAGGATACGCGGGCTCCATGATGAGAACGCGCTGATCTCTGCCGAGGATGTCGAGGATGTCGCCCAGCTCATCGCTTGCACCGCTCGAAACGAACACATCCTCGGGAGCAAGCTGCACACCGCGCCGCGCATAGTACGCCGCAATCGTCGTGCGCAGCTCCGGTGCGCCGCATTCGGGCATATAGCCGTGAAAGCTCTCCTGCACCGCCTGATCATTCACGGCGTGATGCAGCGCGTCGATAACCGTGCGGCAGAGCGGCAGGGACACATCGCCGATGCCCATGCGGTAGAGATGCGTGCCGGGATGTTCGGCGAGATACGTCTTGGTCTTCTGCGCGATGTTGTAGAACAGGTAGGAGTCCTTCAGCCTGCTGTAGTTCATATTCGGTGTCATGCTATCCCTCTTTCCATACGTTTCCATGCGTACCGATTCTACTCGCTTTTTCCCTGTTGCGCAAGTGTCATGCCTGATTCATGGAAATGCTGTGAAATGACATCGTACACACAAGGACGAGGATTTGTCCATAACTTTTGTCACAGAATCGTCACCTCCGCATGTATACAGGTGTGCAAATCGACTTCTCACTTCATCTATGATAGTCTATGCCCCACGTCCATCACAGTGCAGGACATTTCTCCTATACAATAGGAATCGTTTTCAGAAAGGGTTGTTGGATATGGAACGGGAAGGATCGGTCAGGATCCCCGCAGGCTGTGCGATTGCCGCACTCATCTCCAAGGAGGGGCGCATGATCGCGGGCGATGTGATCATCCGCGGAATCGCGACGATGCATGACCGCTCCAACGGGCTCGGCGGCGGGTTCGCGGCATACGGCATCTATCCGGAGCATCGGGATCAGTACGCCCTGCACATCTTCTTTGACAACAAGGATCGCCGCAGCGTCTGCGAGGGGATTTTGCGTGAACGCTTTGAGGTCGTACGCGCCGAGCGCATCCCCACGCGCAGGATTCCTGCCATTACGGACGAGCCGCTGATCTGGCGGTACTTCGTCTCCCCTCTGCGCTCGGTACTCGCCGCCGCACAGCAGGATGAGGAGGAATACATGGTGCGCACGGTCACGAAGCTCAATGCAGAGCTCTCGGGCTGCTACGTCTTTTCCTGCGGAAAGAACATGGGCATCTTCAAGGCCGTTGGTTTTCCCGAGGATGTCGGCACATTCTACCGTCTCGAAGAATACAAGGCATACTCCTGGACGGCGCACGGCAGATATCCGACCAATACGCCGGGCTGGTGGGGCGGCGCGCATCCGTTCGGACTCCTCGCCCGCACCATTGTACACAACGGTGAGATCTCATCCTACGACGCCAATCGCCGCTTCATCGAAATGTACGGCTATAAATGTACTCTGCTCCCTGAAGGAGGCAACCAACTACACCGTGCCGATCATCGTCAAAGTCGCGGCGGTGCACAACATCGCCGCCATCACGAGCGGCATCGCGCGCAGCGGTGCGGACATCATTGCCATCGACGGTTTCCGCGGCGGCACGGGGGGCTGCACCGACACGCATCCGCGACAATGTTGGAATCCCCATCGAGCTTGCCCTCGCGGCGTGCGACAAGCGTCTGCGCGAGGAGGGCATCCGCAACGATGTCTCCCTCGTCGTCGGCGGAAGCATCCGCTCAGCGGCCGATGTTATCAAGGCGATTGCACTCGGCGCTGACGCCTGCTATGTCGCCACGGCGGCACTCACGGCGCTCGGCTGTCACCTCTGCCGCAGCTGCCAGATCGGCCGCTGCAACTGGGGCATCGCTACGCAGGATCCTGCGCTCGTCAAGCGACTCAATCCCGACGAAGGCAGTCAGCGTCTCGTGAACCTCATGACCACATGGCGGCACGAGATCAAGGAGATGCTCGGCGGCATGGGCATCAATTCCATCGAGGCGCTGCGCGGCAACCGTCTCATGCTGCGCGGCATCGGTTTCACGGAGAAGGAACTGGAGATTCTCGGCGTTGCGCACGCAGGCGAATGAGCGGAGGGAGAACGATATGATTTCTATTGATTCAGATCATCTGGATCACAAGGCACTCAACGACCGCCTGCGCGGCATCAAGGCTCCGATTCAGCTGACGAACTGCTGCGGACAACGGTTCATCGCGGCAGGCATGGCACCCGTCTCCCTCTCGATCACGGGCGTGCCCGGCAACGCGCTGGGTGCCTACCTGAACGGCGGCAAGATCGTCGTGCACGGCAATGCGCAGGATGCCGTCGGCGACACGATGAACAACGGCACGATCATCGTTCACGGCAGCATCGGCGACGCGGCAGGCTACGCCATGCGCGGCGGAAAGATCTATGTGAAAGGCAATGCAGGCTATCGTGCAGGCATCCACATCAAAGCGTATGAGGACAAGTCACCGACCATCATCATCGGCGGCACATGCGGCAGCTTCCTCAGTGAGTATCAGGCGGGCGGCACGATCATCGTCCTTGGTCTGACGGCGCAGCAGAACCCCATCGTCAGCAATTTTCCCTGCACGGGGATGCACGGCGGGACGATGTACCTGCGCGGCAGCTGCGATGCGATCCGCTTTCCACAGACCGTCGAGGTGTCGCGCGCAGACGCGGAGGATATTGCCACAATCGACGAGCGGCTGACAGAGTTCTGCACGATCTTCAGCTATGACAAGAACGTGGTCATGGAGGAGGGCTTCACCAAGATCGTCCCGAGCAGCAGCAATCCATATAAGGCACTCTACGTGACGAACTAAACGCCGTATTGGGAAGATAAGAGGCTATTGTACAAGACGGAACACCTTGTACAATAGCCTCTGTTTGTTGTTGAAATATAGAGAGCCCGCAATACTCCTAAGCAAACGAGGTGTTTGCGCGGAGTATGCAGTCTCCTTTTCTGCAATTTACTTCTTCTGCAATATCAGCGCACTCCCCACGGCGCGCTCCGACCCATCCGAGGGGGAGTTCAGCACATCGCCGTCCGCGCAGATCTCCGAGGAGCCGCCGCCGTCGAGATTGATCGCGTCGCGCACGCCGAACTGCACGAGCAGATCGGCGAACTCCGTCAGCGTCAGCCCATGACTGTGCGACTGCCGTCCATCGACGACGGCAAAGAGGATGTTCCCCTTCTGCGTCACGCCGACTGCTGTGCGCGGCGCACGTCCGTATCGGATGTCGCCCGGGAACTGCTCCTCGCCCGCCGTCACATGGACACTGCCGTTTTCGACAAGGCGCGGCCCCGCACCGAGCACCTGCACAGCGCGATTCCACGGCTCACCCAGATCCTCCGTCAGCACGGCGGGATCGCCCACGCGCACGCCCGCCGCGGCAAACGCATCCATCAACGTGCCGTGCACCGAGACGACATAGCCATCGGGCGGAATCAGCGAGTCATTCGTATTGATCTCCGCTACGCGCCCATTGCGGATGACGTATTCGAGCCCATACGGATTCGTCCCCGTCGATCGCCCATAGGCGCGGTTGTAGATGATGAGGTTGTCCGCGCCGCGCTCGGCGTTGACGCCCGAGACGGGTAGGCTCGTCCGGTCGAGCTTCACCGTGCCGTTATAGGACACCGTACCGAACACAAAGGAGTTATCAGGCATCACGCCGAAGGCACTGCGGTCAAAATACGTACTGCTCACGACTGTCCCGTCGATCTTCGTGATGCCGATGAGCTCTCCGCTCAGCGCAAAGTAGGAGGCGTTGATCGCCGCCGCCGCATTCGTATCCTGTGCGATGCCGCTCACTGTCTGCCGCCCCGGAATAATGCCGCGGGCAAGCGCGGGGCGCACGCGATAACGTGCGGGATCCGCCTCGATAAAGTACGCCGTCACCGGCCCATCCTCATCCGCATAGACATACTCCCGCTGCGTCAGTCCCGCTGCGAGCTGTTTCTCCTCCAAGCGGGGCAGCTGTGCCTTGGCGGGCGCATCCGTATCCGCAGGCAGTACGGACGGACGCGGCACGCCCGCATGCCGCTGCGCAGCCGCTGCCCCCTTCGGTGCAACATCAACGAAGATGCGGAACGGGTTCGTCAGATTCCCGATGGAATAATCCATCCCCTTCGCCAGTGCAACGGTCACATAGAAGTGTCCATGATGCCGCTCGTAGGAAATCGCCTCTATACGGGATGTCCGCACAGCGATACGCTTGAAGAGCGCCGTATCCACATCGGCAAAGTCGAGGGTGAGGGAACGCCCGTCATCGGAGGGCCGTGCCTGATAGAGCGGCATCTCCGAGAGATCAAAGACAATGCGGTCACGCGCTGCGGTGCTCGAAGAGCGGAGCCCCGTCAGGGATGCCGCTGCCGCCGCATAGGTGGACAGCGCCACGAGAACGGCGACGGCGAGAACAGAGACTTTCTTAAAAAATTGCATAGGCTACTCCAAATCCATTCTAATGGGCGCAACAGAAAAGGGGAGGCTGCATCAGCTCCCCTTTTATTTTATCTCTCTCATCTCTTGCGGATGGTCGGCGACAGCTGCTTCATCATCATGTCAGCAAGACCAATGCCGCCGCTCTTCGCTGCTTCGTTCATCAGCTCCGTGTCGCGCATATCCTCAAAGATCTTGAGCGCATTCGACTTCTTCCCAAAGAGCCCTCCCTCGGGTACAGTCGCACGCATCTGTTTATACATCATGCTGAGAAACATCGCCTCGAAGCCTTCGCACGCCTCACGCAGCTTCTTCTGCTGCAGATCGTCTGCCGTCATGGAGTTTTTCGGGACGTGTCCCGTCGGAGCCGCCTGATCCGTATGACTCTGTGCTGTATCTGCCTTGCGCTGCACCTCATCCAGTGCTGCTTTGAACGATTTCCCCTCAACGTTCATACGCGCCGCATCATAAGATGCCTGCGCCGCATTGCCAAGCAGTGAACCATCCCCGATTGGCTGTATAGTCATATCTCTGTCTCCCTGTCATACAATATCCAACTCAGCGTGCAGCGCTCCCGCCGCCTTCATCGCCTGCAAAATCGAAATGGTATCACGCGGCGTCGCACCGACCGTGTTGAGTGCGCCGACAATATCGCTGACATTTGTCGTCGCCGGAAGCACAATCGTATTGCCCTTCGTCTCCGTTGCCTTAACGTCCGGGCTGTCCGTCACAACGGTATTCCCGTAACTGAAGGGCCCTGGCTGCGAGACATCGGGATTTCCCTGAATACGGATGGTCAGACCGCCCTGGGTGATCGCACAGGCATCCACCGAGACATCTCCGCCCATGATGATCGTCCCGGTACGCTCGTTGACGACAACGCGTGCGATGTTGTCAGGACGCACGGGCAGATCTTCGATCGAGGCGACAAAGCCGACAACATTGCCTCGATAGTAAGAGGGGATGGCGACATCGACACGTCCCGGATTCGTCGCCTGTGCAATATTCCCGTACTGTGCATTGATTGCCCCCGCCACTCGTGATGCCGTCGTGAAGTCCGACTTTGCAATGGAGATAGCAATGTGTCCGTCTGTACCAATATCATCCTCTACCGTACGTTCGACAATGCCGGCATTCACAGCAACGCCGACCGTTGGAAATGCCTTCGTTGTACTGCTGCCCCCACTCGATGCGGAGAAGCCGCCTGTGGAAACCGCTCCCTGTGCCACGACGTAGACCTCACCGTTGCCCGCACGCAGCGGTGTCTGGAGGAGCGTTCCGCCGCGCAGACTCTTCGCATCACCGATGGAGGAGACCGTCACATCGAGGCTGTCGCCCTCGCGTACGAACGGAGGAAGCGTCGCCGTCACCATAACGGCAGCCACGTTCTTCAGCTTGATGGATGACGCATTGACATTGATGCCGTAGCTGACAAGCATGTTGGCAATGGACTGCACCGTCTCTCCGGAGCTTGATCCGTCGCCCGTCCCCTCAAGGCCGACAACGAGGCCATAGCCCATCAGTTGGTTGGAACGTACGCCCTGCACCTTGGAAATATCCTTGATCCGCGTCACGGCGGAATCTGCCGCGGCGACGCCCGGCAGAGCACCGATGAGAAGTGCAAGGAGGAGCAGAAGGACGGTTGTTTTCTTCATAAGAGCGCCTCCCGTCAGAAGAGAATATTGAAAATCTGGGTAAGGATGCCCTGACGCTGCTTTGCATTGAGAGGCCCCTTGCCGTCAAATCGCACGGTTGCATCTGCAACGCGCGTCGAAAGTACGGTATTCGATGCAGAGATATCCTCAGGACGGCAGATACCGCGGAAGGTAATCTTGTGCTCATTGCGGTTCTGCCATATCGACTGCGTCCCCTCGAGGACGAAATTGCCGCTGGGGGTAATCTCCGAAATCGTGACCGTCACATTGCCTGCCACACGGTTCGTTGCCGAGGCGGATCCCTTCGCAGTAAACTTGTCCGAGCCGCTCGCCGATGCTGCCTGGAGAAAATCGAAAATGCCGATGCCGCCGCCGAGTTTCACCGAGCCGCTCTTCTCATTGGCGCTGTTGCGTGTCGCAGAGGTTGTCGTTGACTCGCTGATGACAATGGTCACGATGTCCCCGACACCCGATGCCCGATGATCGGCGAACACTGCCTTCGTCGCATATCCGTTGGTATTTTTCCACAGGGATTCCGCCGCGGCAGTGGGGGCAAGGCTCACTGCCGTGAATGCGGCGGCAAGCATTCCGGCAAGCCATTTTTCTTTACGCATGATGAACTCCTTATGGAAATCATTTCTATACAGCTTACGCAATAATCTGTACGGTCTTCTCGTCGATCACACGCCCGCGCATCAGCTTGCCCGAGCTGGCATTGCGCACACGAATCACATAGCCGATACGACCTGCCTCGAGTGCCACGCCCTCCGCACGAATCGTAATGCCGCCGCTCTCGGCGACCAATTCCACGGGACTGCCGGCACTCACCACACGCGGCATAGCAAGCAGCGGCGGGGCAATGACCATCCCTTTGCGAATGTAGCGTCCCGCGACACGACCTGCCAGGCGGGAGAAGTCCGTGACCGTCGTCTCAGGCAACGTATCCACAGAGCTCTCCTCGATGTGCGCATTGGCAGGCGTGATCGCCTCGTCCATGCGAATATCCGTCATCGCGACGAGCACACGGTCATAGACCGTCACTTGATAGTAGCACGACGCACGGCGCTGGAGCACGCCGTCCACATAAACGGCACACAAGACAGGAAACTCTCTCCCGTAGGGAACCCCGCGCGGGAAGGTGACAACCGCCGTCACCTCCCCCGCCGGCAGGCGTATCGTACCCGGTCTGCGCTGAAGATGCACCTCATGGCGGCGGGTCTCACCAAGCGCCGTAAGCTGTGCTTCGATCTTCTGTCCCGCAAGTTCAGCCAGCTGCTCGGCAGAGATGACATTGGGAAATCGAATGGCCTGCCCCTCTGCATAGGAAGCAGCAAGGGCATCATGTGACCACAGAAAAGCGAATAAGCCACTCCATAGGAATAGAATGGCTGTAAAAACTCTGTTCCAAATCAACGCTTCAGTTGGTTTGCGATCTCCAACATCGAATCCGATGTTGTGATCGCCTTGGAGTTGGACTCGTATGCACGCTGGGAGACGATCATGTTGACCATTTCCTCCACGATCTGCACGTTGCTCATTTCAAGAGTGCCCTGTGTCAGCGTACCCGCGCCGTCTTCGCCGGGGTTGGACTCAATCGCCTCGCCAGACGCGTCGGAGACGACGAAGAGATTCTTGCCGACAGCCGTCAGCCCTGCGGGATTAACAAAACGGGCAAGGGTGATCTGTCCTGCTTCCTGCTGCTGGTTCTGACCTGCCTCACGATAGGAAACACGTCCGTCGCCGGAGATCGTAATAGAATCCAACGGTGCATTCTGTCCGATGGTAATGCCGTCGGCGAGCAGGTAGCCGTCCGACGTAACCATGCGGCGGTCACTGTCGAGCTTCCACGTGCCGTCACGCGTGTATGCCGTCGTTCCGTCCGGCATCGTGACGCGGAAGAAGCCCTCTCCCTGAATGCCGATATCGGTCGGGTTGTCCGTCGTCTGGAGCGCGCCCTGCGTAAAAACGCGCTGGGTCGCCGCGAGGCGCGTACCGAGTCCGATCTGCAGTGCCGTTGGGTACTGCGAATCCGCACCATTCCTGGCGCCGGCCTCACGAAGCGTCTGATAGACAAGATCCTGGAACTCCGCACGTACCTTCTTGCCGCCATAGGTATTGACGTTGGCAATGTTGTGCGCGACGACGTCCATCTGGGACTGCTGCGCCTTCATGCCGGACGCGGCAGACCAAAGTGCTCGCATCATAGTCGATGTCCCCCTCCAAGAAATTCACTCGTCTTTAATATCGGATATTTTTACTATACTCTTAAGGAAGCGCTGATACATTCAGCACGATCGTCTTGACCTGTTTTTTTCGCCCGTTTTTCTTCGCAGAGCCTCCACACAGCCCTTGCTGTGCGTCCGGTCCGCTGCCTCAATCGGGCAAAAAATCTGCGCCAATCTGAGAAACTGTTTGATCCGTGATCCCTTAAGTATTTTTAACTCGTGCGTCCAACATCGTTGACAGCCTTGTCGAGCAGTGTGTCCTGCGTCTGAACAGCCTTTGATCCCGCCTCATAGACGCGGTAGTTGTTGATGAGCTCGACCATCTCTGTGACAACGCTCGTATTCGACATCTCGAGCATCCCCTGCTCAATGACGCCGGTCGCCTGCTGCGGCTGTGCTCCCTGCTGGGGACGGTAGAGATTATCTCCCTGCTTGATCACCGCCTTCGGCTCGTCAAACTGGACAAAACCAAGCTGTGCGATCTGTCTTCCGTCCGAGTAGATGCGCCCATCGCTGGAAACCGTTACATGGTGTGCCGTCGCAGGAATTGTGATCGGCTGTCCCTGCGCGGAGAGCACCGCCTGCCCGCGCACGGTCTGAAGCTGCCCGGTCGAAGAACGATAGAAGCTTCCGTCGCGCGTGTAGCGCGGTCCCTGCGGCGTATCGACGACAAAGTATCCCTGCCCCGAGATGCCGAAGTCATACGTGTTCCCCGTTGCCTGGAGTGCCCCCTGCAGATGATCCGTCGCGATCTCGTCCACGGCGGAGCCCAGTCCAAGCGTGCCGACGATCGGTGCACCCGAACGGAGACGAAATCCCTTGAAGCTCGTCACATCTGTATCGGCCGAATGATCATTGATGCGGCGCAGCAGCATTGGCTCAAACTCGCGGATCGCCATATCATCCCGTTTGAACCCTGTTGTCGCGGCATTGGCGAGGTTGTTCGCAATCATATCCGTGTGCTTCGTCTCTGTAATCATGCCGGATGCGGCGATATAGAGCCCTCTCCACATAGCTGTCCCTCTTTTCCCGAATAAACTTATTCACTTGTATAGATTTCGCTGTAAACTTCATTTTTCCTTTATTTATTTCTCATTTTTTTACTTCTTCCGCCCAAATGACGTATTCGTTGCCTTGCCGTCAAATTTATCGAAAATATCGAGCGCCTTGCCGCAGCCAAGAGCAACACAGGACATGGGATCATCGGCAACAACGGTCGGTGTCCCCGTCTCCTGCTGGAGAAGCTCTGCCATGCCGTAAAGGAGTGCCCCGCCGCCTGTGAGGACAATGCCGCGGTCCATAATGTCTGCCGCCAGCTCAGGAGGAGTATCCTCAAGCACCTTTTTCACACAGTCCACAATGCGCATTACTGAAGGTTCAATCGCAGCAGATGCCTGTGCCGTGGAGATTGTGACATTTTTCGGCAGCCCCGAAAGGAGGTCGCGTCCCCGGATGTCCATCTGCTCACGTCGGGCTGCTGTATATGCTGCACCGACGCGGATCTTAATCTCCTCTGCCGAACGCTCGCCGATGAGCAGGTTGAACTCGCGTTTTACATAGTTAATAATATCTTCATCAAAGCTGTCCCCCGCCACGCGAATGCTCGCACTTGTGACAACACCGCCCAGGCTGATGACGGCGATGTCCGTTGTCCCGCCGCCGATGTCGATGACCATCGATCCCTGTGCCTCTACGATGTCAAGACCTGCGCCCATCGCTGCCGCAAGCGGCTCCTCGATCAGTTGGATATGGCGTGCACCCGCCTGCTCGGCGGCTTCCTGCACGGCGCGCTGCTCCACCATCGTCACCCCCGAGGGAATACAGATCATGATGCGCGGGCGAAAGACAATGCTGCGCCCAACCACCTTGTCGATGAAAAAGCGCAGCATGCTCTCTGTGATGTCATAGTCCGCAATCACGCCGCCGCGCAGCGGACGGATTGCAACGATATTGCCAGGGGTACGCCCGATCATCTGCCGAGCCTCTTCGCCGATGGCGAGCACCTGATTGGTATCACGGTTCACCGCCACAACTGAGGGTTCTTTGAGAACAACCCCTCTTCGTTTTACATAGACGAGCACGTTGGCCGTCCCCAGATCAATTCCTATGTCCATTGACATACCGAACATGTAAGGAAATCCCCCTAAATTCTTCGTTGATCAATCCTCTGTATCTTTGCGTTCTTCCTGTACCGGCACAGGAAGAACGGCCTGCCGAATCTCTCCGAGTGACTGTTCCAAGGAAGGCACATAGTTGTCCTGCAGCTCTTTGTCATCCCACTTGCACTGCTTCACATAGCTGAGGATGCCGTCGAGGAAGGACACAACCATCTCAGAGACATACGCCTGTGCAACTTCGTTTGCGGTCAAGTAAACTTCTCTGCTGCGCAGCTCAAACGCAATGCGGTCAATGTAGTGCTCCCCTTCGATCAGGTAGCCGAGCGCACGCAGACGAAGCCCAATCTCCCGCACGTTCGCAGCATCCTTCGCTGCCGCACTACGGTCAGCGGCAATCTTATCCACGGCCGCCCATGCCTCATCGCACAGTTCCCCCACGACATCGAGCGTCTTGTCGCGCGCACGTTTTTTCCGCCACAGCACATCGCGTACTGACAGCTTCTTTTGCTCTCCCATAGTCACCCCCGCTTTCACTTCTCTCTATAGTTCTCTTATTATATGTGTTTCCCTCGTCATCGTCAATCTATAATCTTCAGCGCACGGATAAATTCAGTCCAACGCCCCAATGGCACAAGTGTCATAAGAAAGATTTGCATTTGTCCTCCGCTTCCATGTAAAATAAAAGGACAGGAAGCACTGATCCATTCGGCACCGCCATCTTAGCGCATCTTTTTGCCCGTACTTCGGCGGCCCCCCTCCGCAGAGCATCTCTCTGCATCCGGTCCCCCCTCGTCGGACGAAAAAATCTGCGCCAATCCGACGGACTTCATTTGATCAGTGATTCCTACAGGTTTCAGACGATATGGGAGGATATTATGCCCAACACACTAAAATGCGGATCACGACTGCTCCTGCGCCGCGCCGCAGAGGCAGACATTGACTTCATCTGCGCACTGCAGGAGGAGGCAGATAACAGAGACTACATCGTCCCGTTCTCGCGCGACGATCACGCGACGATCATCGCACAGGCAAAGGCAGCCCTGGATATCATCGTCGAAGAACGCGAAGGCGGCGCGCGTGTCGGCTACCTCCACGTCGGCGGACTGCTTCTCCCTTCCAAAGAGCAGGAGTGGACGCACGTCATCATCGCAAAGAAGGGCTGCGGCTATGGGCATGAGGCGATGAAACTGCTGAAGGCGTGGGCATTCGAGGACTGCGGTGCACATCGCGCGTGGCTCGACTGCAAGGACTACAATGCACGTGCCCTCCATCTCTACGAAAGCGAGGGCATGATACGCGAGGCGCTCATCCGCGAGACGATTCTCTATCGCGGTGCCTATGAGAATCTCGTGATTCTCGGCATTCTCGACCGTGAATATCACGCGCGCAAGCGCGCAGGATTGGAAGGAGCATAAATGATGGAACACAAGATCAACCGCGTTTTTCTCATCGTCCTCGACAGCTTTGGCTGCGGTGCGGCCCCCGATGCAGCGGACTTCGGCGATGCCGCTACGTGCAATACGCTCCGCTCCGTCACAGAGAGCGGTGCGTTTCCGGCAAAAAACCTCACACAGCTGGGCATCTACAACATCGACGGTGTGGGGACGGGCGTGCCCATCGCCGCCCCCATCGGTGCACACGCACGTCTGCGCGAGCTCTCACGCGGCAAGGACACAACCATCGGGCATTGGGAAATGGCGGGCATCGTGAGCAGCGAGCCCCTGCCGACCTACCCCGACGGCTTCCCGACCGAGGTGATCGAACGCCTTGAAGCGGCATTCGGACGAAAGATTCTCTGCAACAAGCCCTACTCCGGCACGGCAGTCATCCATGACTACGGAAAAGAGCACGAGGAAACAGGAGCTCTCATTGTCTACACCTCTGCCGACAGCGTGCTTCAGATTGCAGCGCATGAGAATCACGTCTCCGTAGAACAGCTCTATGATTACTGCAAAAAGGCGCGTGCCGTCATGCAGGGAAAACATGGCGTTGGGCGCGTCATCGCGCGCCCTTTTGTCGGGACATACCCGAACTATACGCGCACACCGCGCCGCCATGATTTCTCGCTCGATCCGACAGGCGACACCGTCCTCGACGCATTAAAGCGATGCGGTGACGACGTGATCGGCGTCGGCAAGATCTCCGATATCTTCGGCGGGCGCGGTCTCACACGCTCACTCGGCGTAAATGAGAACAACGCCGACGGCATGGCAAAGACCTCCGCCCTTCTCCGTGAGGACTTCACAGGGCTTGCCTTCATCAACCTCGTCGACGGTGACATGGTCTACGGGCATCGCCGCGATACAGCAGGCTATGCGCGCGCGATGCAGGAGTTCGACGACTGGCTCACGGACTTCCTCCCCGCCCTGCGTGAGGACGATGTGCTGATGATTACGGCAGACCATGGCTGCGACCCTGGTGCGGCAGGCACGGATCACACGCGTGAATACATACCGCTCCTCATCTACGGCGCACAGATTGCCCCCGTCAACCTCGGCACCTATCCGACCTTCGCCATGATCGGCGCAAGTATCGCCGACCTCTTCAATGCCCCTCTCACAACAAAGGGCGAGAGTTTCCTTCCGCGTATTTTGAAATAGAGGAAACAGGAGCTTTCCCATGAATATGTACGACATCATCACCAAGAAAAAACGCGGCGATGCGCTCACGCGGGAGGAAATCACCTACTGGATCAATGGCTATGTCGCAGGAGAGATTCCCGACTACCAAGTTGCGGCACTCCTCATGGCGATTTGCTTTCGCGGCATGACGTCTGCCGAGACCGCTGCACTCACAGCCGTCATGGCGGCATCGGGTGACCGCATCGACCTCTCCGCCATCCCCGGGCGCAAGATCGACAAGCACTCAACGGGCGGTGTCGGCGACAAGACCACGCTCATTGTCAGCCCCATTGTTGCGGCGTGCGGCTGCTATGCTCCAAAGATGTCGGGGCGCGGCCTCGGGCACACAGGCGGCACGGTGGATAAACTGGAATCCATCCCGGGCTTTCGCACAAACCTCTCGCCCGAGGAGTTCCGCGCCGTCCTGATGGACTGCCATACGAGCCTCATCGCGCAGGCGGGCACACTTGCACGTGCGGACAAACTCCTTTACGCCCTGCGTGACGTAACGGCAACCGTCGACAGCATCCCGCTCATCGCCTCCTCCATCATGAGCAAAAAGCTCGCCTCAGGCGCAGATGCCGTTCTCCTCGATGTCAAGACGGGCCGCGGCGCGTTCATGAAAACGGAAGAGGAGGCACGTGCTCTCGCTGAGACCATGACGGCCATCGGCAAAGCGGCAGATTTTCCCACAGCCGCCCTCCTCACAAACATGGAGCAGCCGCTCGGCCGTGCCGTCGGCAACAGCCTTGAGGTGACGGAAGCGGTCAGCGTTCTGCGCGGCGCAGGTCCGGATGACCTGCGCGAAATTTCACTTACCCTTGCGGCAGGGATGCTCCGTCTTGCGGACGGTGCCCCCCTTGCGGCGTGCCGTGCACGCGCTGAGCGTGCCGTCGAGAGCGGTGCGGCATTCGACGTGCTCGTACGCATGACCCGTGCGCAGGGCGGAGATCCCGCCGTTTTGGACGACGCATCAAAATTCCCGCAGGCACGTGCATCGCGCGTGATACACGCCGAACGCAGCGGCTTCCTCACACGGCTCGACGCGGAGGCCGTCGGACGTGCTGCTGTTCTGCTCGGGGCGGGACGCACAGCGAAGGACGCGCCCATCGATCCTGCGGCAGGTATCCTCCTGCACAAAAAATGCGGTGACGCCGTTCGATGCGGTGATCCTCTCGCCACCCTCTACGCGGCATCGGAGGAGCTGCTGGAAGTAGGAGAGGAACGCCTTGCCGCCGCCATCAGCATCCGCGCGGAAAACGTGCCGCCGATGCCGTACATCTATGGCTATATCGACGCGGAGGGATGGCATGACTGACCGTGAACTCATCGCGCGTGCCGCCGCCGCACGCGAGCGCGCTTATGCTCCATACTCCGGCTTTTCCGTCGGGGCGGCGCTCCTCACCGAGAACGGCAATGTGTACGAGGGCGTCAACGTCGAGAACGCCTCCTATCCCGTTGGGATCTGCGCCGAGCGCGCCGCCATCGCGGCGGCAGTCAGCTGCGGAGAGCGGCATTTTGCAGCACTCGCCGTCATCGCGGACAGCCCCGGCGTCTGTGTTCCCTGCGGCATGTGCCGCCAGATGCTTGTGGAGTTCCCCCTGCGCCGCATCCTGCTTGCGAACACGGCGGGCACAGTACGCGTCATGACCCCGGCCGAGCTGCTCCCCTGTGCTTTTGGAGCGGAGGCACTGCCCGGCAAAGGAGGACAACGATGAAATTCCTCATCGTTGACGACTCGCGCCTTGTACGCATGAAGCTCAAAGCGGAGCTCTGCGACCGCGGGCACAGCGTCATCGAGGCGCGGGACGGGGAGGAGGCACTCACACGCGCCGCAGCGGATGCCCCCGATGCGGTATTTCTCGACCTCATTCTGCCAAAACACGACGGCATCAGCGTACTGCGCCGTCTGCACGCAGCGCGGCCGCAGCTGCCTGTCACCGTCCTCTCCGCTGCTGCCTCGGAGGAGAACATCGCCGCTGCAGAAGAGTGCGGCGCACTTCTTTTTATCCGAAAGCCCTATGCTGACAGCGAGATCAGTGCGGCCATCAGCAAAATGCAGCGACGGCGGGAATCATTATGAACGCACTGTGCACAGACTACATGGAGCGCTTTCTCGCAGGGCTGTCCGACTGCGCACACATCGCAGCAGCGATAACACAGGAGCGCGAAATTCCGTTCTGCATCACCATCTCACAGCGCCTCACGATGGACAGCAGTCCGCTCATCGTCGGCGTTGCCGCTTCATTTGATGCCTTCTGCGCTGTCGCCTCAGGGTACAGTGGTATTGCACTCAGCGGCATGGACGACCTTGTCGTCGATGCTGTGTCTGAATGGTTCAACGTCATCAACGGACATTTCTCCTCGCGGATGCGTGAGCACGGCACTGCTGTCTCCATCATTGACCCGCCGCATCATTATCACGGCACTGCCGTCCCGAGCAGTCCGCTGTTCGACATCACCGCCGCGTGTTCGGCAGGAATCCTGCGCATCATGGGCGCGCAGGACGAATTTCTTCCGGTGCGGAAAGGTACCGTTCGCTGAGTTCTTTCCCTACAGAAAATCCTGTTCTTTTTCATTGAAAGGAGTTTTTCCTGTTGACTTTATTCTCCTCTTTTGATGCCATGGCGCTGATCGAGCTGCTCATCGTCCCGACCTGCATCGTCCTCGGCGCACTCACGGTCGGCATCATCGCCGACCGCCTCATCCGCCGCTACATTCGCCACCATCTGGCGGTCGATGAGAGCACGTGGAAATACGTCTTGATCCGCTCCATGCACGGCGTGCCGATCTTCTTCAGCTTCATCATCGGTCTCTACTGGGCGATCGATGCCGTGGAGATCTCACCGACCCTGACGAAAATGCTGTCCTATGTGCTCTTCACAAGCAACGTCATCTCCATCACCCGCGTCATTGCGCGCACAGTTGACGGCGTTGTCACCATGTACTTCGAACGGACAAACAAGGAGCTCCCGAAAACCACCCTGCTCAACACCATCCTCATCGGCGTTATCTACGTCATGGGTGTCCTCGTCATTCTCCAGTACTACGGCATCTCCATCGCCCCGATCCTCACTGCTGCCGGTGTCGGCGGCATGGCGGTCGCCCTCGCTCTGCAGGAGACGCTTGCGAACATCTTTGCGGGACTGCACCTCATCCTCTCAAAGCAGATCCGCATCGGCGACTACATCCGTCTCGGCACGGGCGAGGAGGGGCGCGTCACCGACATCACGTGGCGCTTTACCACCATCGTCCCGCTCGGAGCAAGCAATACCGTCGTCATTCCGAACAAGACCATCGCAGGTGCGAACATCACAAACTTCAGCATGCCCACGCGCAGCCTCAACATTACGGTTCCCGTCGGGGTGTCCTACGACAGCGACCTCGAGACTGTTGAGCGCGTCACCATCGAGACGGCAAAGGAGGTGCTCGCACGCGTCGATCACAATCCCGATGCCAAGCCGCTCGTGCGCTACACGGACTTTGGCGAGTCCTCCATCGACTTCCTCGCCATTCTGCCCTCAAGCCAATTCGATCAGCAGGGGCTCATCATCCACGATTTCATCAAGGCGCTCACCGAACGCTACCGCATCGAGGGCATCGACATCCCCTACCCCATCCGTACCCTCATTCAGGAAGAGGATCTCCCTCCCGCGGAGGTTCCTGCACCGACGAAATCATAAACCATTTTATCTCCTTTTATCCACAGAATGCACAGGTTTTGCCTAGAAAAACTGTGGATAACTCAATCCCATGATCATGGCCTCCGCCCCCTGTGATCATGGGATTTTTCTCCAAAATCCCGGGTGCTTCCAAAATATCCCTGTTGATAACTATGTGCACAAACAACTATATATAGATTTCCTGTTGACGTCCACCTACTAGATGTTGTATAATCCTTCTCGTAGCGGATAGAAACCGCACATACCAAAAACAGCCGCCGCAGCGCGGAAAAGGAGAATGAAGCATGATCGTCAACGACATCAACGTCACCGTCAACGGACTTTCGGACATCACCCCGCACGAGGTCGAAAATTACATTGCCTACATTGAGGGGCAGACCAACGAAAAGCTCGACCGACTCTCCATCACGGGAGCGGATGACGGCCGCGTCACCCTCGGCTACGAGATGCGTCAGCCAAAGTTCGAGCGCATCCGCCGCATCACAGGCTATCTCGTCGGTACAACGGATCGCTGGAACAACGCAAAGCAGGCGGAAGAACATGAGCGTGTCAAACACGGACTCCACTGAGATCCGCATTGCAGGGATTGCTCGCGACTCCATCGTCGACGGCGAGGGGATCCGGCTGACCGTCTTTACCCAAGGCTGCCCGCGCCGCTGTCCCGGCTGTCACAACCCTGACACACAGCCGATGGACGGCGGACGGATCACCACTGTTGATGCGGTGCTCCAAGACCTCGATGCCAATCCACTTCTCACAGGGCTCACCCTCAGCGGCGGTGAGCCCTTTCTGCAGCCAGCGGCACTGCTTCCTCTTGCACGCGCAGCGCACGAACGCGGTCTCGATGTCTGGAGCTACACAGGCTACACACTGGAGGAACTGCGTGCACAGAAGAGTCCTGCCGTGGATGCCCTCCTCGACGAACTCGATGTCCTCGTCGACGGCGACTATCGTGAGGAGGAACGCGACCTCACGCTGCATTTTCGCGGCTCGCGCAACCAGCGCGTCATCGACCTCGCCGCAACGCGCGCCACAGGAAGGCTGACGCTGCTGTATACAGATGAATAACGGACATACAAAAGCCCCCGCATGAGAGCAAGATGCTTCCACGCGGGGTATTTCATACAAAAATATTGCAATTCCTCCAAAACTTGCTATGATGGACGGGAGAGAATAAATTTATTGGGAGGAAGAAATTATGGCAGCAAAGACAACACGAGCGCAAAACCTGAAAAAGGCACAGGATTTTGCCCTGAGCATCGATGCGACCACAGAGATCGGAATGCTCGAGATCTCAGCAACACAGGCGATCCGCGTCTCGATCATCCG
The DNA here is from genome assembly GCF_000160695.1 of Centipeda flueggei ATCC 43531. Lineage (GTDB taxonomy): Bacteria > Bacillota > Negativicutes > Selenomonadales > Selenomonadaceae > Centipeda > Centipeda flueggei. Next base: position 942,777 of record NZ_GG694006.1, read on the forward strand.
CTCACGTGGGCGGCGCTACACCGCCATCACGCCATTCTGGCGCAAGAAGAGCGACGATATGTGGAAGCCAAAGGCACCCGTTTGGATTCCCGTGCAGCACACGGGAGAAATCGCGGACTACTTGGCACGTGCCGCAGAAAAGATTCACAAAAAGGATGCATAAAGCCCCCCCACATGTACAAAATCGGCATGTGGGGGTCTTTCTGTGTGAAACACGAAGATGGGTGATATTTCTCAAGGAAAAATCGCCAGCAGGAGCCCCCCCGCCGCGATCAGGACGATGGCGAGGCCGTGCAGAATGCTGATCTTTTCGCCAAAGATCACCACAGCAAGCACAACGGCAAAGACGACACTCAGCTTGTCGATCGGTGCGACCTGTGAGACAGCGCCCTCCTTTAGTGCCATGAAGTAGAAGAGCCACGAGAGCGCGCCCGCGATGCCGCTGAGCGCGACAAAGCCGAGTGCCTTCGTGTCGGCGAAGACCTGCGGCAGGCTGCCCGCATGTCCCTCGGCGATGACCACGCCGATGAGGAACAGTGCCATAATGACGGCGCGCACCGCCGTCGCGGCACTGCTTTCGAGCCCCGCAAGCCCAACCTTGCCGAAGATCGAGACAAACGCCGCGCACAGCGCCGAGAGCAGTGCATAGATGAGCCATAAGCGCATGGATTTCCCCTCCCTGCGAGGAATTTAAGGAATCTCTGATAAAACAGTCTCTCAGATTGGCGTAGATTTTTTCCGATGGAGGCAGCAAACCGAACGCACAGCAGAAGCTATGCGGAGGATTTGCCGACACAGGGCGAAAAAGATGGACGAAGACGACGGTGCTGAATTGATCCCTGCTTCCTTAACCTTGACAGTATAGCACACATCGACAAACATGGCTTTCAAAATCCCTCCCGATCGTGTAAAATAAGGGAAAATATGGGAGGAAATTTCATGATACGACAGGCAGCAGTACAGGACATCCCGGAGATGCTGCGCATCTACGATGCAGCACGCGCCGCGATGCGCGCGGCGGGCAACCCAACGCAGTGGAGCGGCGGCTATCCCGCAGAGAAGCTCCTCCGCGCGGACATCGCGCGCGGCGTGAGCTACGTTCTCCACGATGCGGGCGCTGCTCCCTACGCCGCCTTTGTCCTCATCGCGGGTGATGACCCGACCTACGCGCACATCGAGAACGGGGCGTGGCGTGACGATACGCCGTACGCCACGCTCCACCGCGTGGGCAGCGACGGCTCGCACCGCGGTACATTCCGCGCCATATTGGACTTTGCACGCACGCAGCACAGTCATCTGCGCGCCGATACGCACGAGGACAATTATCCCATGCAGCATCTGCTGTGCGCGGGCGGCTTCGTCTTCTGCGGCACGATCTATGTCGCGGACGGCACCCCGCGCCGTGCCTACGAATGGACAAAGGAGTCTCACCCATGATCGAATGCGTCACCGTCGGCGATATGATCCCGACCAATTCCTATTTCTACATCGACGACGCGTCAAAGCACGGCTTTCTCATCGACGCGGGCGCGGAGGGCGGTCGACTCGCCGCACACGCCGCAGAGCGCGGCTGGACGATCGAGCGGCTGCTCCTCACACACTGCCATTTCGACCATATCGGCGGCGTGGACGACTTCCGCGCGTGCATCCCCTGCTCCGTCTGCGCTGCCGAGGAGAGCCCGCGCTACTGCAGCGACCCGAACTGGAACCTCTCGACTTGGGGCGGCGCACCCATAACCCTTGCGAATGTGGAGACGTTCGCCGACGGCACACACATCGTACTCACGGCGAATCCCGCGATGTCGCTTGAGGTGCGCTGTACGCCGGGCCATACGGCGGACTCCTGCATCTTTTACAGCGCACACGACGGCATCGCGTTCGTCGGCGACACGATCTTTTTCGCGAGCGTCGGGCGCACAGACTTCCCGGGCGGCGACACGTCGGCACTCTGGGAGAGCATTCGGACGCAGGTCTTTACCCTGCCGCCCGATACAGTGCTCTACTCGGGGCACACGGAGCCGACGACGGTCGGCGATGAGCTGGCACGCTATCGCCGATGAACGATCATGAGTTTATGGCGTCGCTCGCACAGGGCACGCCGCCGCAGATCTACCTCCTCGCCGGGGAGGAACCGTACTACATCCGCCGCGCAGAGGAGGCGATCCTGCGCCGTCTCCTGCCCGATGCCGCCGAGCGCGCAGATGCGCTCATCCGCTATGAGGAGATGCCCGCCATCGACGCGCTGGCCGAGTCACTGGAGACCGCACCTTTTTTCACGGACAAGATCGTCGTCCTCGTCCATGACGCCGCCGTCTTTCGCGCGGGGAAAAAGGCGGCGGAGGGCGATACACCTGCGCCGAAGGACGCTGCGGCGGAGCGTTTGCTCTCCCTACTGACGAACCTCCTGCCGACAACCTATGTCGTGTTTACCCTCAATGCAAAGCCTGACAAGCGGCGCAAACTCTATCAGGCGGTGCAGAAGGCGGGGCGCATTCTCGAGAGCGAACTCGTGCGCCCGTGGAACGTCGAGGGATGGCTGAACGAGCGTCTGCGCGAGATGGGACGCTCCATGCAGCGCGAGGCGCGCACATTCTTTCTAAACGTCGTCGGCATGATGCAGACGATCTCACTGGAGTTTCTCGACCGACAGCTGGAAAAGCTCACGCTCTACACTGACAACAAACAGTTCACGGAGGCGGATCTGCGCGCGGCGTTCTCGGAGATGCCCGAGGTCTCCGTCTTTGCGCTCATGGATGCCATCAGCGCGCGCGACGTGCGGCGCGCCATGGATCTCCTCGCTCGCTGCCGCGCGGACGGCGTGCACTTTACCGTGCTCCTCGCACTCCTCGTGCGCCACGTCCGCCAGCTCTGGCAGGCGAAGCGCCTTCTCATGAATGGTACGCCCCCGAAGGGACTCGGCAAGGTTATGGGGCTCCACCCCTTTATTGCAGAGAAGCTCGGAGGACATGCAAAGGCATTCTCCGAGGCCACGCTTGAGCACGCCGTCCTCGCCCTCGCCGATGCCGACTACCTCCTCAAGACGGGACAAGCAGGAGATGAATTGTTGGAGGATGCCCTGATACGACTGTGCCGAAAATAGTAAACGAAAAGAGAGGCATGATGCCTCTCTTTTCGTTTACCGTAAATATCCTCTATACTCCCCCACGCGCAGGATCTCCTCCGCGCGGGCAATCTCCTCCGCCGTCGGTGCGGGTGTGTCCCCGAGCCGATACGGCAGGCGCAGCTCCTCGTACTTGTGACGTGCCATCGCGTGATAGGGCAGCACCTCCACGCGGTCAACCGTTTTTAGTCCTGCGATAAAGGCCGAGAGACGGCGAAGATCCTCCTCCCCCGTCGTCCATCCCGGCACGAGTACATGGCGAATCCACATCCGTTTGCCGCGCTCCGAGAGAAATTGGGCAAGCGCGAGCGCACTCTCGTTCGATGTCCCCGTGAGCGCCCGATGCTTTGCATCGTCGATTTGCTTCAGATCGAGCAGGAACAAATCACTGAGCGGCAGCAACGTTTCAAATGCGCTAAAAAACGGTTCGTCATAGGTGAACGGCTCGCCCGCCGTGTCGATGACGGTGTTCACGCCCTTTTCCTTTGCAAGGCGAAACAGCTCCGTCACGAATTCAAGCTGCAGCAGCGGCTCGCCGCCGCTCACCGTGATCCCGCCCGTCCGCTTCCAGTACGGGCGATACCGCCACGCCTGTCGAAAGATCTCCTCTGCCGTCGCCTCATAACCGCCCTCCCGCTCCCATGTCTCGGGGTTGTGGCAGTACTGACAGCGATAACGGCAGCCCTGCACAAAGACGATGAAGCGGATGCCCGGCCCGTCGACCGAGCCGAAGCTCTCCGTCGTGCTGATTCTGCCTTTACATATGCTCATGGAAGGTACGCGAAATCACATCCTGCTGCTGTTCGCGCGTCAGACTGATGAACTTGACGGCATAGCCCGAGACGCGGATGGTAAAGTTCGCATAGGCGGGATCCTCGGGATGCTCCATGATATGCTCGAGAGTCTCGCGCCCAAACACATTTACGTTCAGATGGTGCGCCCCCTGATCGAAGTAGCCGTCCATCGCACTCACAAGGTTCTGCACGCGCTCGTCCTCGTTGTGTCCGAGCGAGGCTGGTGTCATGCTCTGCGTATTCGAGATGCCGTCGAGTGCCCAGTGGTACGGCAGCTTTGCCACGGAGTTGAGCGAGGCAAGCAGCCCGCAGCACTCCGCGCCGTAGCTCGGGTTTGCACCCGGCGCAAGCGGCGTCCATGCCCTTCGTCCGTCCGGCATCGCGCCCGTGTACTTGCCGTAGACGACGTTCGACGTGATCGTGAGGATCGAGGTCGTCGGTTCGGAATGACGGTAGGTGTGGCGCGCCTTGATCTTCGAGAGGAAGGTCTTGAGCACCCACTTTGCGATCTCGTCCGCGCGGTCGTCGTCGTTGCCGTAGCGCGGGAAGTCGCCCTCGACCTCGTAGTCCACAACGATGCGGTCATTGTAGATCGGCTTTACTTTCGCGTACTTGATCGCGGAAAGCGAGTCAACAACATGCGAGAAGCCCGCAATGCCCGTTGCGAACGTGCGGCGCACATCCGTGTCGATGAGCGCCATCTCGGCCGCCTCGTAGTAATACTTGTCGTGCATATACTGAATGATGTTCAGCGCGTTCACGTAGACGTGCGCGAGCCAGTCCATCATGCGCTCATACTTGATGATGACGTTGTCATATTCGAGGTACTCCGTGCGGATCGGGCGGTAGGCAGGACCGACCTGCACGCCGCTCTTTTCGTCCATACCGCCGTTGATCGCGTAGAGGAGACACTTTGCAAGGTTCGCACGCGCACCGAAGAACTGCATCTCCTTGCCCGTCTGCGTCGCCGACACGCAGCAGCAGATCGAGTAATCATCGCCCCACTCGGGCTTCATCACATCGTCGTTCTCGTACTGGATCGAGCTTGTACGGATGGAGATGCGCGCCGCATAGTTCTTGAACGTCTCGGGCAGGCGCGAGGAATAGAGGACGGTGAGATTCGGCTCGGGGGAGGGGCCCATGTTCTCAAGCGTATGAAGGAAGCGGAAGTCATTCTTCGTGACCATGTGGCGGCCGTCCATGCCGATGCCCGCCATCTCAAGCGTCGCCCAGATCGGATCGCCTGAGAACAGCTCGTTGTAGGACGTGATGCGTGCGAACTTCACCATACGGAACTTCAGCACAAGGTGGTCGATCAGCTCCTGCGCCTCTTCCTCGGAGAGGAGGCCGCGTGCGAGATCACGCTGAATGTAGATGTCGAGGAAGGTCGAGATGCGTCCGACGCTCATCGCTGCGCCGTTCTGCGTCTTGATCGCCGCGAGGTAGCCGAAATAGAGCCACTGCACTGCCTCGCGTGCATTCTGCGCCGGCTGCGCGATGTCGAAGCCGTAGCTCGCCGCCATCTCCTTCATGCCCTTCAGCGCACGAATCTGCTCCGCGACCTCCTCGCGCTGACGGATCACATCGTCGCTCATGATGCCGTCGCCATAGTTCAGGAGATCCTCCTGCTTGAACGCGATGAGATGATCGATGCCGTAGAGCGCGACGCGGCGGTAATCGCCCACGATGCGCCCACGCCCGTAGGTGTCGGGCAGTCCCGTGATGATGTGGCTGCGGCGTGCCGCGCGGATCTCGTCCGTATACGCATCAAAAACTGCCTGATTGTGCGTCTTATGGTACTTTGTAAAGATCTCGTGAAGCTTCGGGCTGACCTTGTAGCCGTAGTTCTCAAGAGCCTCCTCCGCCATGCGGATGCCGCCGTACGGCATAAATGCCTGTTTCAGCGGTTTGTCTGTCTGGAGACCGACCACCTTTTCAAGGTCTTTATGTGCGGGATCGATATAGCCCGGGCCGTATGCCGTCAGCCCCGAAACGACCTCCGTCTCCATGTCGAGAACGCCGCCCTTGGCACGTTCCTCCTTCTGGAGTTCCTGCACGCGTGCCCACAGACGATTCGTCGCATCCGTCGGCGGCGCAAGGAAGGACTCGTCGCCGTCATACGGTGTATAGTTGCGCTGGATGAAGTCACGGACATTGACCTCCTCCTGCCACACGCCGCCTGTGAATCCATCCCAATGTTTGCTGTGCAGCATAATATACCTCCTGTTATTTATTATTGAGAAAATCCCTCATTCGGTACTTTTATGATACTTGAATCACATTCACTTTTCAATATCTTTCAGAAGATAAACGATATCAATATTTTTCATGAAAATCATAAAAAAATCATATAGGTTCTGCAGGAAAAAAGACAGACAGCATCCGCCGTGCAAATTTCCCGACGCAGGCAGTTGTATGCCTGCCCCACGAAAGGCTGCTGCGGAGTATCGTCGCCGTCCACTATGGCCGCAGCATTCCTCATGAGCTCATAAGATAGAGCTATTCCCGCTCCGACCCCGGCTCCGGTGTCACGAATGCGAGAAGAGCCGCCAGCGGCAGTGCGATGACAGAGACGAGGAGCGCAGGCGCGAGCCCGATGTGGTCGCCGAGTGCCGCCGTCGCCGCGACACCAAGGCTGCCGAGGCCAAACGACATGCCGAGCATCATCCCCGACGCCATGCCCGCATTCTCGGGGAGCGCCTGCTGTGCCCAGATAATCGAGCTCGGCTGCGGTGCCATCAGCATAAATCCTGCGGCAAAGAGCAGGATGCCGCCCACGATGTCTGCACTAACATGAGTGAAGTAGTAGGCGCATGGAAGAATCCCGAGGAGGAGCGCCCCCACGATGATTCTGCGCCCCGAAAGCACATCGGCGAGGTTGCCGCCGACGAGACCGCCGATCATGCCGCCGACCATGAAGATCGTGAGGAACAGCCCCGCCGCGTGCGTATCCTCGCCGCTGCTGACGAGGAGGAGCGGGAGGAACGTCCCGAATGCACCGTGCGTCCAGCAGCGCAGCCCCATCGCAAGGTTCAGTGTGATCGTCGTACGGGCAAAGAGGACGTGCGAGAGCTTCGACGGATGGGCAGGGGCGTGTTCGGGCAGGGTGGAGACGGCACAGAGCCCCGAGCGCAGAAACAACGCAGCGATCAGGATCGTCGGAAGAATCAGAAGCGGCAGAGCACGCAGCGGAAAACAGTCGAGAAAAGCGACGAGAATCAGCGGGACAAACGCCATGCCCGCGTTCCCCCCTGCGATGAAGTAACTCATCATCCCGTTTCCGCGCCCCTCTGCCGCCGTACGTCCGACGAGCATCGAGGAGAGCGGATGGTAGGCCGCGACCGCGACCCCCGTCACGGCGACGACGAGGAAGAGGAGCGCCGTATACGGTACGTACCCCACCAGACACACGGGGACAGCAGTGGCAGGCACGAGCCATGGGAGAAGCGGGCTGAAGTTCCGTCGATCCATCACGCAGCCGATGACGGGCTGGAGCATATTCGTCGTCACCGATGAGACCATGACGAGCACGCCGCACATCGTCAGGGACAGGCCGAACCGCGTCATGAGAAGCGGGAGGAGGATGGGCAGGAAGTTTCCATAGAAGTCCACCATCCCATGTCCCGTCGAGAGCAGTGCTGCCGCATGACGTATCTCATATTTCATCTCATAGCCTCCTGTGATTGATTTCCTTGCACAATACGCAAAAGTGTGCTGTAATAATTCCAACAGCTATCATTCTAGCAAACTGCAGGGAAATGTAAAGGAGTATCGTCACATGAGAAAATGGGCTGTCATCTATTCGTCCGCCTCCGGCAACACCAAAACAATTGCCGAGGAGATTGCCGATACGGCAGGAGCTGACCTCTTCCCCATCCAGAACGCACCAATGGATCTCTCCGCCTACGAGGTCGTCGCCCTCGGCTACTGGATAAGGCGCGGCGCGCCTGACGACCGCATGAAGGCATACCTGCCGCAGGTCGCAGATGCACGCATCGTCTTCTTCCAGACCCACGGAACGGACGTCGGCTCAGAGCACGCCGTCACTTCATTCGCGCGTGCCGCCTACCTCCTCGGGGAAGGCTGTGAAATCCTCGGCACATTCTCCGCGCAGGGAAAGCTCGCGCCTGCCCTCATCGAGCGTCGAAAGAAATCCGACCCCGACGATACCCACAACAGTCCTGAAGCACAGAAGCGCTGGGTACGTGCTGCGGAGCATCCAAACGAAGAGGACCGCGCCGCGGCGCGTGAATTCGTCCACAAAATGGAGCACAAAATGGATCTGCTGGAGAAATTTTTGAAGGCACAGGAAGCGAAGAAGCACGCACACGGATAAGTACACAGCGGAACTCTCTTGCCATTCCCCACACAAAGGAGTAAGATAAGCGTAGGATTAGTGTCATAAAGGGGGAGATTTTCTATGAAGTACACCGTCACATTCACCGCCATCGGAAATTTTGCGCTCCAACTGCTGAAGAACCGGCGCAGCCTCATCATCTTTGACAAGGACGTGCATTACTCCTATGAGGACGTGGTCATCTCACATACGAAGGGAACACTGAATGCTGATATCTGTGCAGGGGATCGTCTCGTTATCGCAGAACGCACCTATACGGTCTCGGACGTCGGCGAGGATGCAAATGCGAACCTGCGCGAAAGCGGGCACGTCACCCTTCGCTTTGTCGAGGAAAGCAGTGAAGCCATTGTCCAGCCCGGCGAAATTCTCCTCGTCGGCAGCGGACTGCCGCGCATCATGGTCGGTGATACCCTCACGATCGAGTAGCAGAATGATTGCCCCTATCCGCAAAATAACACAGCAAAAAGCAGCCGGCACTTGCGCCCGTGCGCAAGTGCCGGCTGCTTTCATTCGTACACAACGGAGGAATGATGAATACAGAGAAGAAACGACACCTCGAAATGGAGGTCATGGAGACGATCATCGGCATCTACTGCCGCGGTAAGCACCACGCAGATCGCTGTGCCGCGGCGGCAGGCGAACCCGCACTCTGTCCCGACTGCCGCCGTCTCCTCACCTACGCCCGCAGCCGCATCACGGCGTGCCCGCGCATGGAGGTAAAGTCGTTCTGCTCCGCCTGCCCCGTCCACTGCTACAGTCACGAGATGCGGGAGAAAGTCCGCGAGGTGATGCGCTGGAGTGGCCCTCGGATGCTCCTGCATCACCCGCTCATGACTCTGCACCACATGTGGATTGACTACCGTTCACGACATCGCGGGAAAAAGGAGCAGCATCCATGAAAAAAATTCTGCTGATCGCCACGGGCGGTACCATCGCTTCACGGGAAACGGAGCACGGTCTGCGTCCCGCACTCTCCGCAGGCGACCTGCGCGCTGCGATGGGCGTGAAAGACGCCGCTGTGGAGACGCTCGACCTCCTCTCCCTCGACTCAACCAATATCACCCCGACGCACTGGGAGCGCATCGCCCAGTGCGTCGCAGGCCGCCGTCAGGCACACGACGGCATCATCATCACCCACGGCACGGATACGATGGCATACACCGCCGCCGCTCTCTATTATATGCTCGAACACATCGCCTGCCCCGTCGTTCTTACGGGGGCACAGCGCCCCCTCGGGATGGAGGGCTCGGATGCAGAGGCCAATCTGCGCCTCGCCGCACGCGCAGCTCTCAGTGGACACAGCGGCGTCATGATCGCATTCGGCGGACGAATCATCCACGGCAACGCCGCAAAAAAGATTCACTCCCGCGCCGATGATGCCTTCCGCAGCATCGGACGCGCAGAAATCGATCTCAACGAGGCGCCCATCCCCCCATCCGCACCCTTTCACCTGAACGAAACGCTCGAACGGCGCGTTGCTGTCCTGCGCCTCTACCCCGGGATGTCCCCCGACGCCGTCACATCCTGCATTCGGAACGGATGCCGCGGCATCATCATCGAAGGCTACGGCCTTGGCAGCGTCCCCACGGGCGATGCGGAGGAAAGCTTTCTCCCTGCCCTGCAGCTGGCATACGAAGCAGGATGCACGGTTGTTCTCACGACACAATGCATCGATGGCGGTGCGGACATCCGCCGCTACGAGGTTGGCGTACGTGCGGCAGAGCTCGGTGTACTCTCGGGCGGCAGTCTCCCCATCGAGGCACTCTACGCACTCCTCATGCAGCGTCTCGCCGAACAGCCCGAAGGAAGGCCGCTGAGATCGCTGGAAAGCATTGCACAGTGACACAGAACAACCTCCGAAAAGAAGCAGGGATAAATCCAGTGTGCACCTCTCGACGCATTTTTTCCTGAACCATAAGAAAAGACCATGCCGATCTGATGGATTTCATTGGATCAGCAGTTCCTAAAGAATCGCCCAAATATGAATTCATATGGGTGATTCTTTTTATATGATTTTACCTTTATATGTTTCATCTAGATTAAAAATTCAAAAAACATTATTTTTATACTTGTAATGAATCTCGTTCGCCTTTATAATGTCTACGCACGAATCAAATTCGATTATCATTTTCATTTATGCGGTTCCGTTTTTCTCCGAAAAATGTATGCCGCCACTTTTTCTCCATGCGCAGCATCATCCGGAGGACACGTGATATCAGCGAATTTCCCAAAGGAGGACGACATGACCCGAACGAGGAGCCGACGCTCCCTGCAGCTGCTCTCATACGCCATCACAGCATGGCTCACATTCCCGGCCTATACAGCACACGCCGAAGAAGGTCCCCCGCCGAACGAGACGCGGGTATCAACCGACGACATCTATGTGACAGCAAATGCCGCACAGGAAGAAGCCAAGGTCGAGTCTCAGCAGAAAACCATCATCACAAAGGAGGACATTGAAAAGAAGCAGGCAAAATCCGTCGAGGACATCATCTTCAGTGAGACCGGTGTATCGCGCACAGTCGATGCAATGGGACGCGTCGGCATCTCCATCCGTGGAGCAGAGCCGCGCCATACACTGATTCTCGTTGACGGGCAGCCCGTTCTCGGCGATCTCGCGAAGTACTCTGGCGCAGCCGATGAAGTCATGCGCCTCGGCACGGAGAACGTCGAGCGCATCGAGATTATCCAGGGAGCAGCAAGCTCAAAGTACGGGTCGGACGCCATCGGCGGTGTGGTGAACATCATTACCAAGAAAGCCGCAAAGGAGCCGAATATCCGGTTTAATTGGGAAGGACTGACGCGAAAGGGCGATGACGGCGTCCCGTTCTCCAATTTCTTCCTGCGTGCCGATGCGGGACAGCGCGGCAAACTGCGGGTCGGATTCTCCAGGAGCAAACGCGAGGTGATGCCTGTCTATGCGAGCGTCCATCGGCAGAAGGTTTCGCCGGACGCGCCGTGGTACGGAGCGCACGACTGGAAACCGACGGCGCTGCGCTACTATGGGGACACATCGACGGCAGGGCTTGTCGGCACCTACGAGCCGGACAAGAAGAACACGTTTGATTTCCGTCTCGACCACTATACGGAGGATCTCATCCGCGATGTCAAGCGCACGGACTCCGAGATGGAGCCGCAGCAGCACTTTAAGCGCGTCGCTGACCGCAATGCATACAACCTCAGCTGGAACGGCTATAACAACATCAGTGACTGGAAGGTCGAGCTGAACTCCACCAACATCAAGGAGGACAGTGTCTCCCTCATCAACTACGAGGGAAAGAATGCCTATGAAGGAAAAATGAGCTTCGCTACGTAGACAATGTTGACCATCGCCAGTTTGACCTCAAGGCGACGATGAATACCCAGCTCGGCGAGAAGCACCTTCTCACCTACGGCTTCGGCATCTCACGCGAGTCCGGCGAGGGCAGCCGTCTCAAGAGCTCGCCGAACACCTCCACGCGCCGCATCGATCCGTGGGACTATGACAAGAGTCTGCTCGTTGATAAGCAGGATCGCCTGATTCGCGGCGACGACCAGACGAACTACGTATGGTCGCACATCCACGACTACAAATTCACGGGCTATGACCGTGGTGTCCCGCAGTGGGATAAAGACTACGAATACTATCATTATGACAGAAATACGCCCGGCTCCGTAAAGCCGGGCATCACCTACGAGGACTTTACCGCATTTGACCTGAAGCGCGGCGACCTCACCCAGGATTGGCGGGGGCATTTAATGGTCGGCGGATCACACGACATCACAGATATCGCACGTCCCCATCTGAAAGCCGACTATGATGCCCTCAAAGCGCAGCTGCGCGCACAGAATCCGGGGCATCCGCTGACGGGCAGCATTGTCGCGGACTATTTCGTCTACGGCATTCAGCATCGTGCCGACGCACCAAAGCTGAACGGGAAAGCCTTTATGGAAGAGTACTGGGACCGCGACCAGCGCATCACCGTCGGCAGCGGAATCATCGATAAGCAGAATTTTTTCGTCGGTGATACATGGCAGATATCGAAGGACACCATGCTCTTTCCCATCCTGCGCATCGACAGGAGCAGTCTGTTCGGGGCGAATCTCTCCGGGAGCATCGGCGTGACGCACAACGTCGGCGGGAATCCGCACCGCCGTTTGAAAGCGAACATCGGCACGAGCTATGCCGAACCCGGCATGGGTGAACTGTGGTACAACTGGGAGATGTACGGAAGCAATCCGGTCGGCATCGGCGTTGCGAAGATGGGCTGGTGGTGGGCGGGCAATCCCGATCTAAAGCCCGAGACCGCCGTCAACATCGACGCAAGCATCGAGGGCGAGACCAAGAACACATACGCGCGTATCGGCATTTTCCACAACCGTATCCGCAACTACATGTCGGTCTACTTCACGGGGAAACTCATGGACTTTGCCCCGGGGCTCAATGAGTCGCAGAAATGGATGCGCGCGCCCGACATGATCTACAGCTTCAAGAACATCGGCAAAGCGGAGATCACGGGTCTCGAAGCAGAGGTACGGCGTAAAATCGGTCCGCATTTCAGCACCAAACTCGGCTACACCTATCTCCACGCGATCAATAAGTCCGACCCGCTCATGCCAAAGCGCCTGCTCGATCGGCCGACGCATAAGCTCGACATCGGCATCAGCTACGAGGATAAGAAAACGGGCTGGTCGGCCCAGCTCTGGGGTGACTACTACATCAAGATGCTCGACAGCAACACCCTCGCCAACCGCGCCAACTACTATCCGGACATTCTCGAAGGAAATGCCGCCGTCTTTGCCAACAAAGCCTATCAGGAAAAGAGCTTCGGCATCTGGAATCTCATGGTGCAAAAGAAATTGAGCGAGGATGCCATGGTCTATCTCGGGGTGAACAACATCTTCAACCACCGCGACGACGACCGTGCAGCGCAGGAGCGCGTCTTCCGCATCGGAGCAAACTTCGCCTTTGACACAGCGGGGACAAAAAAGAGTCTCCTCACGAACGGCAGGACGGAAATGGGTCCGGAAGAGCAGGCCGTGCTCAAGCGCTTCATCGCACGCCCCTTTGACACGACGAAGGCCGCCGGCATCACCTTCTTCGGCGACTGGCAGCTGCGCTTTAACGCCCATGGCGGCACAAACCGACCGAAATCCACCTATACGGAGACCTCCTCCATCCACGAGGATGCCGTACGGAACCTGCGGGACGAAAATGAGCACAGTGCTGAGCAGCGCATCCGTATCGGTGCAGATGCACGCATGGGGAAGAATACGAATATCCGCATCCTCGGCAGTCTTTCCGGAAACGGGGGCATCGAGCCTGCCTACAGCATCTCAAGCAGCAGAGGGTTGGGAAAACAGCAGCTCGATGAGGTCGATATCACCCGTCATACGAAGAAATGGGATCTTTCCCTCGGACGTCTGACGGAGCCGATGGGTGCGACAGGCTACTGGTTCGGCCAGACATTCGACGGTATCCGCGGCGTCTTTACGGGAAGGACATCCCAGCTCCGTCTCGGGTTTGGTACATTCAGGCATTCGACCGGCATCTCGGACACGGCGTACACCCGCATCACCCATCAGACCTTTTACCGTCCGCCGACCATCGTCGAGTTCCTCGGCATCAACTACGCCGATTGGCCGACGGACTTCGACGAATCCGTCCGCCAGTCCACCGCGGAGTACAACGCCGCCAAGGCGGCAGGGGACACCGACCGCATCAATCATCTCTACTTTTATCAGCAGCTCAAAGATGCCGAAGATCGGGGGGCAAGCCTCGACGAGAAAACCGCCATCATCAAGCGTATGTACGACACAGTCAAAACCGCCTACGGCGCGGATATGGCGCAGCACCAGCTCAACCTTGACCCGGGCGGTGCCAGCGGGGCTGCGGCATTCTACGAGGTGGAAGATTCGCACGGGAACAAGAGTTTCCTCAAGGTAGAAGACAGCGCCATGGATTATTCCAGTGACATCTCTCCTTGGGACACGGAGGAAGACAAGGCCTATAAACGGGATGTCAATCGGACGCTCGCGTTCTCCTTGGCGGACGACTCCGCACTGCGGACGGACGACTCTTACATCCGGTCACGCGCAGCAGATATCGCCGCCGCATACAATAAGATCGCCGAGCACGGGGTCGCCTCCGAATTTAACGATTATGCCAATGGTACATGGCCGACGGATCGCTGGCAGCGCTCAGGAGATACGTGGACAAAGATACCGGGGTCTTCTGCTCCCGTAACAGGTTATACCCGCACCGGAAGAGTCTTTTTGGCGCAGAAAACGGGAACGGATACCTATGCAAACGGACTGAATCCCACACAGAGTCTCTATCAAAACAATTATGTAACGCCCTCCGGATCCGCAAGCAGCGAATACGGCCTGACGCTGAACCAAGTTGGCTATGAATATCTGCGTGCCATACAAAAACTCGTCGAGGCATCGGAAGGCGGCAGCAAGCTGCCGCGTGAGGCACTGGGCAAGGTTGTCGGCAATCTTATCCCGGCCGAAGGAAACGTCGTCGTGCGCGACAGCATCCCGCCGATCGACAAGGCAGTTTTCCTCCAGTACCGCAGGGAAGTGACGCCGCGCCTCGGTGTTGCCGCATGGTATCTGCGCTCCGTCGCAGGCAGGAACTATGCCGTCCAGACAGCCAACAGACAGGGCAGCGATACACACGACTTCCGTCAGCTCGCCAACGTCATCGGCATCGGTGCACAATGGCAGCTCGGTGCGCAGACGTGCGTTTCTTTCGACTATGGGCGGAATATGAGTGCATTCGGACAGTATATGAACGGTACGACACAGTTCGATCACCGTCCGCGCACAGACGTATTCATCCCGCGCGGACACAGCGCCGGCAGTGCCCCGACGTTCTACGTCCTGCGCCTCGACATCGGCGCATCCGACACGACGCGCCCCGGCTCATGGAACGCATTCATTGACTACAAGCACTTTGAGCACGGATCCTTCTTCGGAGGAAACGGCACAGGGTATCTTCCCGACCGCTATCTCGACGGCATCGAGAGCTTCTCCATCGGCGGCGGCTACGTCCCCGCCCAGAACTGGCTTGTCGAGCTGTTTTACACATTCGCGGCAAAGAGCACGAACCGCCGTGACACAATACACGGATCGGAGAACTTCCGCCTCGGAAACTATGCACGCGTACAGGTGACGCATAAATTCTAGTCTCCTAAAAAAAATTGAAAATTTTTCTCAAATACCTATTGATTTTCTTTCTCACATGTGCTATATTCTATACAAGCTTTCGTTGAGGAAACATCCTCGGATGTTTCCAAAGCTCTCCTAAAATATAATACACAGCAAAGATAGTCCACAGTGGAGTGTGGGCTATTTTTGTGTCATCTTTTAACAATGACTCTCCAAAAAACAGAAATCCCCTATTGACAGCCATGCTATAATAAATCAAAAGGTCAATATCGTGGATCACAGGGAGATGAAGCTATGGCAAAAGAACATATCGAAAAGGATATTATCATCATCGGTGCCGGCATGGCGGGGCTGACTGCCGCCCTCTATGCGGGGCGCATGAATCTCAGGACGCTCGTCCTCGAGAACGCGCTCGTCGGTGGTCAGATCGCCACGGCGGCGGATATTGAGAACTTCCCGGGCTTCGAGCGCGTGAGCGGGATGGAGCTGATCGGCACGCTCGAAAAGCAGGCGATGAATTTCGGTGCGGAGATCGACGAGTTCGACCGCATTGAGCGCGTCGATCTAAAGAGCACGCCGAAGATTGTGGAGACCGAAACACGCGTCTACGAGACGCCCGTCGTCATCATTGCCTCAGGCATGAACCGCCGCAAGCTCCCCCTGCCGCAGGAGCCTCACTACTTCAATCGCGGTGTGCACTACTGCCATATGTGCGATGGGCACACGTATCAGGGCAAGGTGATCTCCGTCATGGGCGGCGGCAACGCGGCGGTCGATGCAGCGAACTTCCTCACGAAGTACGCCAAGCATCTCTACCTCATCCACCGCTCCCAGCTGCGCGCGGATAAGGCCTCACAGGATGCGCTCTATGCCAATCCAAAGGTGACGGTCATGCTCGAGACGGAGATCACACATCTGAATGGCGAGGATCGCCTCACGTCCGTCGATCTCCTGCACAAGGATACGGGCGCGAAGGAGACACTGCCGGTCGATGCGATTTTCGTCAACATCGGCGTTATCCCGAATACGGAGCTTTTCAAGGGGCAGCTTGCCCTCACGGAGGCGGGCTACATCCCGGCGGGTGAGGACTGCCGCACGGAGATCCCGGGGGTCTTCGCCGCCGGCGATATCCGCGTCAAGGAGATCCACCAGCTGACGACCGCCGCCGCCGACGGCACGACCGCCGCCCTCCACGCGGAGAAGTATCTCGCGGCTTTGAAGAAGTAATGAACGATTTGATAGAAACAACAAGGAGGAATTCCCATGATTCAGGTTTTCTCGTTCGACGCGTGCCCGTGGTGCACGAAGGCAAAGAAGTATCTCGACAAGAAGGGCGTCGCCTACAAGGTGCGCGACATTGAGAAGGAGCCCGCCGCCTACGACGAGCTCGTGAAGCTCACGGGCGAGGCTGCATGCCCCGTCATCCTCGCCGACAACGGAGAGTACGTGCGCGGCTTTGATCAGCCCGCCATCGACAAGCTCATCGGCGCATAAGGAGGGCTTCATGGTAAAGGTCTACTCCATCACGGTCTGTCCGTGGTGCTCCAAAGTAAAACGCTATCTGAAATATCGCGGCATTCCCTATGAGGAGCATAACATCGAGCACGACCCTGCCGCCCTTGCGGAGTGCAAGGTGCTCTCCGGCGACACTATCGTTCCCGTGACGACGGCGGACGGCAAGGACTTCGCCCTCAGCTATGACCGCGAGAAATTGGACAAGATCCTCGGAATCACAGGATAAACAAGATAAGCAAAGACGACGGATGCAGGAAATTGCATCCGTTTTTTATTTTTTCACACTTGCCAAACGCTTCTAATAGGATTAAAATAAAAGTGCATTGATATT
This sequence comes from Centipeda flueggei ATCC 43531, assembly GCF_000160695.1. GTDB lineage: Bacteria > Bacillota > Negativicutes > Selenomonadales > Selenomonadaceae > Centipeda > Centipeda flueggei. Next base: position 960,050 of record NZ_GG694006.1, read on the forward strand.
TTATTTGAACGGGAACCGTTTTCTCGGTTTCTCGCAGTAAGGAGGTATTGCTATGACCGGATTACCGCTGATTTTCGCTTTTTGGCTGGCGATCGTCATCATGATCGTCATGATCTCAAAGCTGCGTATTCATCCGTTCATCTCCATCATGCTTGTCTCCCTTGGGCTGGGACTGGCTGCCGGCATTCCGCTTGTCGATCACAAACTCGATAACGGAACAGTGCAGCATGGTCTTGCCACCATCATCGGACAGGGCTTTTCGGGGACCTTCACAAGCATCGGCATCGTTATTATCCTTGGTGCGATGATCGGTACCGTGCTCGAAAAAACGGGCGGCGCATTGAAGCTCGCAGACATGATGATCCGCCTCGTCGGCAAGACAAAGCCCGTCATCGCCGTACAGCTCATGGGCTGGGTCGTCTCCATCCCCGTATTCTGCGACTCGGGCTTTGTTATCCTGAGCCCCATCCGCAAGGCACTCGTCCGCCGCACGGCAGTTTCTGCCGTCGCCATGACATTTGCCCTGAGCTCGGGACTCTTTATCTCACACGTCTTTATCCCGCCGACCCCCGGCCCTATCGCTGCGGCAAGCACACTCGGCATCGGCGACTATCTCCTGCAGGTGATTGGGCTTGGTCTTCTCTGCTCGATCTTTCCGCTGATCGCAGGATACTTTTACGCGCGCTGGATTGGGACAAAAGTACAGTCGAAGGATGAGGTACAGCCTGACGAGGCAACAAAGAGCTACACCGCGCTCATCGCCTCCTACGGCAAACTCCCCTCCGGCCTCAGCACACTTGCCCCGATCGTCGTCCCCATTGCGCTCATGGCGCTGTCTTCCATTGTCACTATGGCGGGCATGACCGGTCTCTCTGTCGAGGTAATCAGGTTCCTCGGTACGCCGATCATCGCCCTTGGCGTCGGCATGGTATTCGCAACGATGCAGCTCTTTTCCGTCGGACGCTCGGAGGAGTTCTACGCCATCTGCAATGACAGCCTCATGACCGTCGGCCCCATCCTCTTCATCACGGCGGCGGGCGGCGTGCTCGGCAAGGTAATTGCGACCTCCGACATGGTGAAATACATCTCGGCACACGCAGATGTGTTCGGCGGTCTGGGCATTTTCTTCCCATTCCTGCTCTCTGCGGTGCTCAAGACCGCGCAGGGCTCGTCCACCGTTGCCATGATTACGACGGCGGGCATCATCGCACCGCTGCTCACCGTCCTCGGCTTTGATACGCCGCTGCAGGCGACGCTCGTCTGCATGGCGATCGGCGCAGGAGCAATGACCGTCTCTCATGCGAACGACTCGTACTTCTGGGTCGTCTCCGAGTTCAGCGGTCTCACCCCCGATCAGGGCTACCGCGTCCAGACGATGGGCACGCTCGTCCTCGGCATCGCCGCCATGGTCGAGATTGCCCTCCTGAGTATGGTGCTGCGCTGACGCATAGAGAGAAATATTCATATAAAAAGGCGCTGTACGAAGTTTTAGCTTCGTCAGCGCCTTCTTATTATGAAATTACTTGATCAGTGAGCCCTCGTATTTCAGCGTGGCGAAGTAGTCGTCGATGGTCTGAGGACGGCGAATCAGCTCGATGCTGCCGTCCATACGGCGCAGCAGCTCCGCGCAGTGGAGCTTTGCGTTGTAGTTGAATCCCATCGCACTGCCGTGCGCCCCCGTGTCGTGGATGATGAGGATGTCTCCGATGTCGATTTTCGGCAGGGCGCGGTCAATGGCGAATTTATCGTTGTTCTCGCAGAGCGAGCCTGTCACATCATAGACGTGGTCGGCAGGTGCATTCTCCTTGCCGAGGACGGTAATATGATGGTAGGCGCCGTAGATCGCAGGGCGCATGAGGTTCGCCATGCAGGAGTCGAGGCCGATGTACTTCTTGTACGTGTCCTTCTCATGGAGCACTGTGGAGACGAGCCAGCCCGCTCACCCGTGATGCCGCGTGCACTCTCCGTACGGATGCCGACATCGCCGAGCCCGGCGGGGCGCATGATCTCATTGTAGAGCCTTTCGATGCCCGCACCGACGGCGTCATAGTCGATGCCGTCCTGCTCGGGGCGGTACGGGATGCCGAAGCCGCCGCCGAGGTTGACAAACTCAACGTGGATGCCGAGTTTTTCCTTCAGCTCCGCCGCCAGCTCGAACATGAGACGCGCCGTGAGGAGGAATGCCTCCGTGCGCAGCTCGGCAGAGATCACCATCGTGTGCACGCCGAACCGCTTCACGCCCATCTCAAGGGCGCGCCGATAGCCCTCGAACATCTGCTCACGCGTGAGCCCGTATTTTGCCTCGACGGGCTTTCCGATAATATCGTTGCCCTCGACGAGGTTGCCGGGGTTGTAGCGGAAGCAGAGGAGGTTCGGCAGGCCGGCGTGCTCCGCCATATAGTCAAGGTGACTGAGGTCATCGAGGTTGATGACGGCACCGAGCTCGATCGCCTTCTGGAACTCCTCATACGGCGTATCGTTCGAGGTGAGCATGATCTCCTCGCCCTTGACGCCCGCTGCGGCAGAGATAATGAGTTCGGGGGTGCTGCTGCAGTCCGTGCCCGCTCCGTCCTCATGCAGAATCTGAACAATGCGCGGATTCGGCAGTGCTTTTACGGCAAAGTGCTCACGGAAGCTCGGCGCCCATGCGAATGTCTCGCGCAGACGGCGGAAGTTCGCACGGATCTTTGCCTCGTCGTAGAGATGAAACGGGGTCGGGTACCGCTCGATGAGACGCAGCGTCTCCTCCTTCGTGAGCGGAAATTTCTTCTCATTCATATTATTCTCCCTTGGTGTAAATCCCTCTTCCCCCATAGTTGTGAGAAAGATATATATATGGAGTTCCGTTATTATAGCAATGAAAAATCCTCTCTGTCAAATGTATCCCTTGACGAACGGCGTGCGCTCCCGTATAATGTGGACTATATTTTTCATAGGCATTATCTAAGGGGGTATATCCATGAGATTCGGAGGAAAAGCCTTGCGTCTTGCCGCTGCACTCGTCGGCACAGCTCTTCTTGGCTCGGCACTTGCCGGCTGCGGAGGAAATACGGCGAACTCGGACGAGATCCGCATCGGCGCAAACTTTGAAATGACCGGCAACACGGCGAACTACGGCACATCGACGCTCGAAGGGCTGAAGCTCGCGATCAAAGAAGCCAATGATGCCGGCGGCATCAATGGCAAAAAGATCACCCTCGTTGAGGCGGACAACAAGTCCGAAGCGGCAGAGTCCGTCAATGCAGCGACAAAGCTGATCTCCGACGATCATGTCCGCGCCATCGTAGGCCCTGCGACAACCGCAAACGTCATCGCCGAGTCACAGATTGCGGCGGACAACAAGATCCCCGTCATCGCCCCGGATGCAACGGCAGTGGACGTCACGGTCGAGAATGGTCAGGTGAAGGAGTGGATCTTCCGCAGCTGCTTCATCGACCCGCAGCAGGGGGATGTCATGGCGAAGTTTGCCCTCGATACACTGAAAGCGAAGACGGCGGTCATCTACCTCGACAATTCGACGGACTATTCCAAGAGCCTCGCACAGGTCTTTGAGAAGGTCTTCACCGCCGGCGGCGGCAAGGTGCTAATGACCGAGGCATTCCTGGGCAAGGATCAGGACTTCAAGGCGACGCTGACGCGTCTGCGCGAGGCGAATGCGGATGTGATCTTCGTCCCCGCCTACTATGAGGAAGTCGGCAAGATCGTCAAGCAGGCGCGTGAGATCGGCATCACAGCGCCCATCATCGGCACGGACGGCTGGGATGATCCAAAGGTCGCCGCGCTCGCAGGAGCGGATGCGCTGAACAACACGTACTTCAGCACACACTACTCCGACAAGGATGAGTCAGTGCGCCCCTTCATCGATGCCTATCAGAAGGAATACGGCCACATGCCGAACGTCTTTGCTGCCCTCGGCTATGACGCCGGCAAGCTGCTCGTTGATGCGCTGAAGCGTGCAGGCTCCGACGATCCCGAGGCGCTGCGCAAAGCCCTCGAGGAGACAAAGGACCTCATCGTCGGCACGGGCACGATCACGATGGATGCAAACCACAACCCGATCAAGCAGGCAGTCATCCTCGAGAATAAGGATGGCGACCGCGCGGTGGTCGCAAAGATCATGCCGAGCGCAAACTAATCTGCACAGAAACGTTCAAAGAGCCGCATCCTGCGGCTCTTTTCATCATCTCAGGGAGGTTTTTCTATGGAGGTACTGCAACAGATTCTGCAGCAGCTCATCAACGGGATTTCGCTCGGCAGCATCTACGCGCTGATCGCTCTCGGCTATACGATGATCTACGGCATCATCAAGCTCATCAACTTCGCCCATGGCGATATCTACATGGTCGGGGCATACCTCGGCTTCTACGCGATCACGCTCGGGATCCCCGTTGTGCCGGCGATTCTCATCTCCATGGCAGTCACGTCCCTGCTCGGTGTCGTGGTGGAGCGGCTGGCCTACCGTCCGCTGCGCCACGCGCCGCGCATCTCCGTGCTCATCACGGCAATCGGCGTGTCCTTCCTCCTCGAGTACGTGATGATGGCGATTGTCTCACCGACGCCGCGCACGTTCCCCGCCACACTCAGCGACGTGTCGTTTGACCTCGGCGGGCTCATCATCAGCGGTCAGCAGATGCTCATCATGGGCGTCACCCTCCTGCTGATGCTCATCCTCACCTACATCGTCCGCTCGACAAAGATCGGCAAGGCGATGCGTGCCGCCTCCTACGATACGGAAGCGGCACAGCTCATGGGGATCAATGCGAACCGCATCATCTCGATCACGTTTGCCATTGGCTCGGCGCTCGCCGCTGTTGCGGGCGTACTCATCGGCATCTACTACAACTCGATCGATCCGCTCATGGGCATCATGCCCGGCATCAAGGCGTTCGTCGCGGCGGTGTTCGGCGGCATCGGCATCCTGCCGGGCGCCGTCGTCGGCGGCATCGTTCTCGGCATTGTCGAGGCGTTTATCTCGGGGCTCGGCTTCTCCATGTTCCGCGATGCGGCGGCTTTCGCCATCCTGATTCTCGTCCTGCTCATACGCCCTGCGGGCATATTCGGCAAGAATGTTAAGGAAAAGGTCTAAGGAGGGGTGACGATGAATCCATCAACGAAAAATGATCTCAAAATGCTCGTCTTTGCCCTCATCATTTACGCCGTCATCATGGGGCTGACGAGTGCGGGGATGCTGAACGCCTTCTGGCAGCTCAATCTCATCTTTGCGGGCATCAACATCATCCTTGCGGCGAGCCTCAACCTCATCAACGGCTACACGGGACAGTTTTCCCTTGGGCACGCGGGCTTTATGGCGATCGGTGCCTATGTCGGCGTCGTGCTCACAACGAATTTTCACCTGCCCTTTGCGGCGGCACTCCTCGCGGGCGGCGCTGCGGCAGGACTGCTCGGCGCGCTGATCGGTCTGCCGACGCTGCGTCTGCGCGGCGACTATCTCGCCATCGCGACCCTGGGACTTGGCGAGATCGTCCGCATCATCATCATCAACGTTCCCTATGTCGGCGGTGCGGCAGGATTCAAGGGCATCCCGCACCTCACGAACTTCACATGGGTGTTCTTCCTCATGCTGGCCACGCTCTGCATCATCAAGAACTTTGTGAACTCCCGCCACGGCCGTGCCTGCCTCGCCATCCGTGAGAACGAGATCGCGGCGGAGTCCATGGGCATCAACACGACGAAATACAAGGTGCTTGCCTTTACCATCGGCGCATTCTTTGCGGGCGTGGCGGGCTGCCTTTTCGGGCACAACATGTACATCCTCAGCCCCGCATCCTTTACCTTCATGCAGTCGTTCAATATCCTCATCATGGTCGTCATGGGCGGTCTCGGCTCGATGACGGGATCGATCGCGGGCGCACTTGTCGTGACCTTCCTCTCGGCGGCTCTCGCGAGCTTCCCGAATGCGCGCATGATCATCTATGCGCTCGCGCTCATCCTGCTCATGTTCTACCGTCCGCAGGGTCTCTTCGGCTACGTTGAGATCACGGCGATGCAGCCGCTGCGCCGCTTCTTTCGGAAGGGAGGAGAAGCATAATGGCAAAAAACCTGCTCTCAGCAACGGATGTCTCCATGGTCTTCGGCGGACTCAAAGCGGTCGCCGACTTTAACATGCACATCAAATACGGCGAGCTGATCGGACTCATCGGACCGAACGGCGCCGGCAAGACCACTGCGTTCAATCTCCTCACGGGCGTCTACCATCCCACGACAGGCGAAATCCTATTCAAGGACAAGAGTATCGTCGGACTATCTCCCTACCAGATCACGGCACGCGGCATCGCCCGCACGTTCCAGAACATCCGCCTCTTTGGCGAGCTCTCCGTCCTCGACAACGTCAAGATCGCCTATCACTGCCACATGAACTACGGTCTCATCGAGGCGATACTGCGCGTCGGACGCTATCGCACGGAGGAGGATAAACTCACAGAGGAGGCACATCGTCTGCTCGAGATCTTCCATCTCGACGGCATGGCGCAGGAGAAGGCGAAGAACCTCCCCTACGGAGCACAGCGCCGTCTCGAGATCGCGCGTGCCCTCGCGGCACAGCCGTCCCTCCTGCTCCTCGACGAACCGGCGGCAGGCATGAACCCGCAGGAAACGATCGAACTCATGGAGATGATCCGCTGGGTGAAGAAGGAGTTCGGCATCACGATTCTCCTGATCGAGCACGATATGTCACTTGTCATGGGCATCTGCGAGCGCATCTACGTGCTCGAGTACGGCGCAATTATCGCAAACGGCACGCCGGACGAGATTCGGAAAAACCCCGAGGTCATTCGCGCGTATCTGGGGTCGGAGGAATAATCATGGCAAACGAAGCAACACAGCCGCAGAACGGCATCCCCATGCTCCGCATCGCGGATCTCAACGTCTACTACGGTGCAATCCACGCACTGAAGGGCATCTCGCTTGAGGTGCATCAGGGGGAGATCGTCACCCTCATCGGTGCGAACGGTGCGGGCAAGTCCACGACGCTGCGCACGATCTCGGGGCTGATCGCTCCGAAGAGCGGCGCCGTCGACTTTGAGGGACAGGGCATCGCGGGGCTCGGCGCCCACGACATCGTACGCCGCGGCATCTCACAGGTGCCCGAGGGGCGGCGCATCTTTGCCGATATGACCGTCCTCGAGAATCTCGAACTCGGTGCCTTCATCCGCAATGACAAGGACGGCATCGCGAGCGACATGGAGATGGTCTTTACGCGTTTTCCTCGTCTGAAGGAGCGCATCTCCCAGCAGGCGGGCACGCTCTCGGGCGGTGAGCAGCAGATGCTCGCCATGGGACGCGCACTCATGAGCCGTCCGCGTCTCCTGCTCCTCGATGAGCCGTCGATGGGGCTTGCGCCGCTCCTCATCAAGGAGATCTTCTCCATCATCGTTGACATCAACAAGGCGGGCACGACCATCCTGCTCGTCGAGCAGAACGCCAATATGGCGCTCTCCATCGCGAACCGTGCCTACGTTCTCGAGACGGGACGCATCACGCTCTCGGGCGACGCAAAGGATCTTGCTGCGAGCGAGGAGGTACGCAAGGCCTATCTGGGCGGATAAGAAAAGAAGGAAAACACGCCCTAAAGCGCGAATATTACAGTAATATACAAATTCATCCCTGCAAGGAGGAGCATTATGTTTGTTGCCAACTGCATGACCAAGAACCCCATCACCATTGCCCCCGATGTGGGGATCGACGAGGCGGCAAAGATCATGGACAAGGGGCATTTCCGCCGCCTGCCTGTCGTCGAGCACGGAAAGCTCGTCGGCTTCTTCACAAACCGCGACCTCCTGCGCGCCTCGCCTTCGGCAGCAACCACGCTCGACCGCTTTGAGCTGCGCACCCTGCTCTCGAAGATCAAGGTCGCTGACGTCATGCAGAAGAACGTCATCACCGTGACCGACACAACGACGATCGAGGAAGCGGCGCTCATCATGGCGCGCGAAAAGATCGGCGGCATGCCCGTCCTCTCCGAGATCGGCAAAGTCGTCGGCATCATCTCCTCCACGGATATCTTCCGCGCCTTCGTCACCATCATGGGACTCGACAGCGGCAAGACGCGCCTGACCGTCGCGGTCACCGACCGCAAGGGCGTCCTCCGCGACATTGCCACCATACTCGCCGATCTTGACATCAGTATCGACAGCATGGTCACCATCCCCCAGCCGAGCGGCACCTACGACATCATCATCCGCGCCGACATACCGGATGTGGAGACAGTCAGGGAGCGTCTCGCGGCAAAGGGCTTCAACGTCAGCCACGTCACACAGATCGGGTGACCTTCTCTGCAGCAAAGGCCTGCCTTCGGAATACGCTTCCGAATGGCAGGCCTTTTTGTCACTCGATCACATGTCCATCTGTCCCAATCAGGATGAGCTGTGCACCCGGAATCTCCGAGAGGAGGCTGCGCCCACGCTCCGCGCCCATGACGAAGATTGCCGTCGAGAGCATATCCGAGAGCTGTCCCTCATGCCCTGCCCACGCGGTCCCCTCCATCGCATTCTGCGGCAGAATGACGGTGACGGATGCGAGTCCCGTCTCTGCGGGATAGCCCGTGCGCGGGTCGACGAGATGATGATACCGCCGCCCCTCGCAGAGAAAATACCGCTCATCGTCGCCCGATGCGGAGAGCATGGCATCTGAGAGCTGCGCCGCCGCAGCGAGATCGCTGCGGCTTTCCCCGCGCGGATTGCGGATGCCGATATGCCACGGCTCCCCCTCCGCATTCACGCCGCACGCGAGAATCGAGCTGCTGCCGAGATCGGCAAGAGCATTCACTGCGCCGCCTGCCGCCCAGCTGCGCGCGATGCCGTCGAGTGCCAGCCCCTTGATGAGTGCGCCGCGGTCGATCTTCATCCCCGCGCGCAGAAGCCGTACCTCCGGGTGCTCTCCATCATCAGCGGCACGCTCTCGCAGCTCAAGCGCATGCCAATCGACGTGTGCGCGCGCCGCGGCGACCTCCTCCGCCGTCGGCGGATACTGTGCGGCACGCGCCGCATCCCACAGCTCCGTCAGCGTGCCCGAGGTAATATCAAACGCACCGTCCGACTGGCGCGCCATCTCCTGCGCAAGGGCAAGCGTCTCATAGAGCCCGGACGGCACCTCCGTCCATTCCCCCGTCCCTGCCGCCGCCTCCACACGGGCGAGCACCGCACCGTCCGCATCCTCCTCCACCGCAGTAAGTACCGCCATCCCGTCCCGCAGCGCCGCCTGCGACGTGATCTCATCCGCACGCACGGTCAAACGTGCCACCGTCCCCATCACGATCCGCGTCTCCTCCGCCGTCACATCCCCCCCGCACCCGCCGAGGAAGAGTGCCATGCCGAGCAGAAGAACAAGGGGCGACTTGAACAACCGGAAAAACTTTTGTATCATATATAGGATTCCTTTCTTCAGCGGCGATATCGTATGATCATCCTTCTGCACCAATATCGAAGCAAGAGAGCACCATGTTCCTAAGTGAACCTTAGCAGAGCAAGTGCCTCTGTGCAGCATGCAGAAACAGCAGACGATATTCACGCCGCAGTTCAATCCTCCGAGGTGACCCATGCCATCCAGATTTCATGAAATTCTCCGTTTCCTCCTCGTCGGGGGCGGCTGCTTCCTGCTCGACTACGGGCTGCTCTACATCCTCACAGAGTATGCAGGGCTCTACTATCTCCTCTCGTCGGGGATCTCCTTCAGCATCTCCGTCTTTGTCAACTATCGTCTCTGCCTCATCTACGTCTTTCATGGCGCATCCGCCGAAACGCACCGCGCGAAAATCCTCTTCTTCGGCTCAAGCATCGCAGGACTTGTCCTCAACCAGATCCTCATGTGGGTGCTCGTCGACGGACTCAGCGTCTACTACATGCTCGCCAAGATCATTGCCGCCGGCATCGTCACCGTGTGGAACTACGTCCTCAAACGCCGTGCCCTGCGCAGCTAAGGAAGTACTGATATCTTGGGAAGCACTGATAAATTCGGCACGACCATCTTGACGCATCTTTTTCGCCCGCTTATCGTTAGCAAATCCTCCACATAGCCCTCGCTATGCGTCCGGTTTGCTGCCTCAATCGGACAAAAAATCTACGCCAATCTGGCATACCTCATTTTATCAGCGATTCCCTTGTATTCTAACAACATCCCGCGCGCTGCGCAAGCACGGGAATGCCGGCATACTGTCAGTTCTGATGCAGCAGCACACACGCAGCCTCCGTTCACAGCACACCCGCCACCGCCTAGCCCCCTCCCCCGCTTCGTCAGGGGAGTTTTTTTGTGCCATTTTAGCCCTTATGCTCCGCAATATTCAGTAAAGTACTTCTTTTATCCAAAAAGAAGGAGTTCTTTCTCCAAGAACGAAATAGGAATCTATTATAGGATTTATTTATAATTGAAATAGATTCTATGTATCATTAGGAGGGAAAAGCAATGGCAATGGAAATCTCACGCCGCACCTTTATCAAGGGAACAGCAGCGGCGGGCGTTGTCCTCATGTCCGGTGCCTATCTCGGCTGCGGGGGAAAGAACATCCCGGAGCAGGTACGGCGCGGCGACGTGACCTATGACGTGCTCGTCATCGGCAGCGGCGGTGCAGGGATGCGTGCAGGACTCGCGGCAGCTCAGAACAAGGATCTGAAGGTCGCTGTCCTGACGAAGCTCGTCCCGACGCGCTCGGCATCGACGATGGCACAGGGCGGCATGAACGGCGTGACGGGCGTCACCGACCCTAATGACAGTATCGAGTCGCACACATTCGACACGATCAAGGGCGGCGACTATCTCTGTGATCAGGACGCAGTCGAGTATTTCGCAGAGAACGCGGGCAAAACCATCTTCGAGATGGACTACATGGGCTATCCGTACAACCGTCAGAAGGATGGTCACTTCCATCAGCGCAAGATGGGCGGCTCATCCTATCCGCGTGCAGCATACTTCGAGGATCGTGCGGGACACGCCATGGTGCACGCACTCTTCGAACAGTGCCTTGCACACAATATTGATTTCATCTCCGAGTGCCAGATGCTCGAGATCAGCATGACGGACGCCGGCAAACTCGCGGGCATTGTCGCGATGGATATGCGCTCGGGCGACCTCATCGGCATTCCCGCGAAAACGATCATCATTGCCACAGGCGGCTACGGCCGTGCCTACTGGGTGCGTACCTCCAATCCGTACAGCTCGACGGGCGACGGCATCGTCGCAGGCATGAACGTCGGGATCCCGTTCAAGGATCCCGAAATGGTGCAGTTCCATCCGACAGGTCTCTCCGTCAACGGCGTTCTGCTCTCCGAGTCCAGCCGCTCCGAGGGCGCACAGCTCTTCAACAAGAACGGCGAACGCTTCATGTCGAAATATGCCCCGGAGAAGATGGAGCTCGCGACGCGCGACATTGTCGCACGCGCCATCGCCACGGAGATCGAACAGGGACGCGGCATCGGCGAGGGGCTGACCGCCGGCGTCTACCTCGACTTTACAAAGATCCCGCCCGAGCGCATCCACGAACGCCTCGGGCAGGTCTACGGCCTCGCAAAGCGTTTTGCGGGCGTTGATATTACGAAGGAGCCTGTCCTCATCAGCCCGACCTGCCACTACTCCATGGGAGGCCTTGAGATGGCCGACTACAAGACGGGCGCGACGCGCATCCCCGGCATCTTTACGGCGGGCGAGTGCAGCTGCGTCTCCGTCCACGGTGCGAACCGCCTTGGGGCAAACAGTCTCTCCGAGGTGCTCGTCTTTGGCAAGACGGCAGGCGAGGGTGCCGCCGCTTACGCCAAGGAACACAGCTACGAGGGCACACAGGATCAGCTCGCTGCAGCGTGCACGAAGTGGAAGGATCACTTTGACAAGGTGACCGCACGTCCGCACACGACGAACCGCACGGTTCCCGAGATCCGCGATGCCATGGTCAACACGATGTGGTACAAGGCGGGCGTGTTCCGTGACGGTGCGCAGCTCGAAGCGGCCTCGAAGGAACTGCGTGCGCTCGAAGAGGATTACAAGAACTGCTATGTCGGCGACAGCTCCCATGTCTACAACACAGCATTCGAGCAGTATGTCGAACTCGGCAATCTCCTGCAGATCTCCCATGCCATCGTGCAGGGCGCGGCGGCACACAAGGAGAGCCGCGGCGGACACTCGCGCCGCGATTTCCCGAAGCGCGACGATGTGAACTTCCTCAAGCATACGCTGATCTACAAGCAGCCCGACGGGAAGTACACGGCGGAGTACAAGGACGTCGTCATCACGAAGTATCCGCCAAAGGAAAGGAAGTATTGACATGGACGCAACACTCAAAATCCATCGCTATGTCGAGGGCAAATCGTGGGTGGACACGTTCACCGTGCCGCGCTCCACAGGGCTTACTGTCCTCGGCGCACTGACCTACATCAAGGAGCAGCAGGATCCGACGCTCTCCTTCACCTGCTCCTGCCGTTCGAGCATCTGCGGCGCATGCGCCGTGCGCGTCAACGGCAACGCCGAGCTCTCCTGCGAGGTGCTGATTGACGACCTCACGGCACGCTATCAGAGCGACGAGCTCACGATCGAGCCGCTCGGCAACTTCCGCGTGATCCGCGACCTCATCGTCGACTGGGATCCAAAATACGCGCGCCTCAAAAAGGTAAAACCCTCCCTCCATCCGAAGGACGAGTTCACGGTGGAAACGGGCTGTCTCCAGTCCCCCGAGGACTTCAACAAGTACAAAAAATACGCAGGCTGCATTCTCTGCGGATCCTGCGTCTCCGAGTGCAACAAGAACACACTGAATCAGGACGACTTCCTCGATCCCTTTGCCTTCGTCAAGGCGGAGAAGCTCGTCGCCGACTCGCGCAGCAAAAGCCCCGAGGAGCATCTGAAGGCCGTCATCGAGGCCGGGCTGTGGCGCTGCTTCAACTGTCAGGAGTGCACAGCAAAATGTCCGAAAGGGCTCGACCCCGCCGGTGCCATCGAGAAGCTGAAGGCGGAAACCTTTAAGCATCACCTCGACGACAACGTCGGTGCGCGCCACGCAAAGGCGATCTACGATGACATCCAGACCTCCGGCACGCTTGACGAGTCGAAGCTCAACATCAAATCCGAGGGATACCTCATGTCGAGCCTGCGCCTGCCGATGGCACTGCGCCTCATGAACGTCGGCAAGATGGATCCGCTCGCCAAGCATCCCGTCAACCCCGAGATCAAGACCATCGACGCCATTGTCAAGGCGGCGGAGAACGCCGATAAGGAGGACGCATAATGAAATACGCACTATTCCCGGGCTGCGTCCTCGACGGCGCGGCAGCCGAGGCATATACCTCGCTCAAGAAGGTCTGCGAAAAGCTCGGCATTGAGATCGAAGAAATCCCGAACTGGACGTGCTGCGGCGCATCCCACGGGCAGGGCGTGAACGACCTCGCCATGCTCGCCATAAACGCACGCAACATCTCCATCGCAGAGAATATGGGACTCCCCATCCTCACTGTCTGCAATACCTGCACGCTGCAGCTGCGCACGGCGAAATACCGACTCGACCATGAGCCGGGGCTGAAGGACAAGGTGAATGCCATCCTGGAGGAAGCAGGTCATCCGTACGCATATCAGGGGACGAGCGACATCACGCATTTCCTCTGGGTCCTCGATGAGCATCCCGAGGTGCTCGACGGAAAGATCACGGACGCACTGCAGGGGACAAAGGTCGCCTGCTACTACGGCTGCCACATTCTGCGTCCGAAACCGCAGATGCACTATGAGGAAGGCGACTATCCCGAGTCCTTCGAGCGTCTCGTACGCCGCCTCGGGGGGGAGCCCGTCTGGTTCGATGCGGGGCGCAAGTGCTGCGGCTTCCACGCACAGTTCACCGCCGAGCACGACGTGCTGACCGTCACAGGACAGATCGCCGCAAGTGCGGCACACGCAGATGCCGATCTCATCGCCACCCCATGCCCGCTCTGCCAGATGCAGCTCGATATGTACGGACCCGAGGGACGCGACGCGGTCCGCGGTGAGACCGACATGCCCATCCTCCACCTGCAGCAGCTCGTCGGGCTCGCACTCGGCATGACACAGGAAGAGATCGGTTTCAATCGCCACGTCTTCGGACGCGATAAGCTGAAAGTCGGTGCGTAAAGCATCTTCTTTCGGTTAGTAAACAGAATAGTTCTTTTCGAATAAGAATTCCCCCGATCAGATACGTCCTACTGCGATATCAACATTGTATACAGGACAATGGAAATCATCGTGATCGGGGGATTTTTCTTGTTATTCCCATATAATCATAATTTAATACTACGAAATGCAGGAATTTGTTTATTATAATAGAATATAAATAATGATTTCACTCCTATAAATTTAATTCAATAGATAAAATTGTCTTGCTATTTTGTCTGTTTTGCGTTACACTAAACGCAAAGGATGGACGCTACATTGAATCGCAGATATATGAGCGTTTCTATTTTCATCTGCGTAAAGGGAGTGAATATCATGTTTCTGGAGGAGCGTCAAGAGCTCATCGTCCGCATGGTGGAGCGTGACGGCAAGGTTAAGGTCAAGGAGCTCAGCGCCAAATTCAAAGTCACCGAGGACTGCATCCGCAAGGATCTCGGGTCACTGGAGCGGCAAGGACGCCTCAAGCGCACCTACGGCGGTGCCGTGAAACTGACCCAAAGCGTTCACATGATCGAGGTAAGCCGTCATCGTCACATGGATGTCGAGGCAAAGCGGCGCATCGCGCAGGCAGCTGTCTCTCTCATCCATGACAAGGATATGGTCTTCCTCGACGTGTCCACGAGCAACCTTGCCATTGCAGAACTGCTCATGAAGAGCGACCGTGATTTGACCGTTGTCACGAACATGGTCGATGTGCTCGGCGTCCTGGCACGCAATCCCCGCATCGAGCTGATCTTTGCGGGCGGGCAGATCAACCGCGGACGTGACGGATTCTGGGGCGGTATGACGCAGGACTTCATCGGAAAGCTGAAGCCCGATATTGCCTTTGTCGGCGCCGTCGGCGTCAACGTCAAGGCAAACAGTGTCTCCACCTACGACATCGACGACGGACTCAACAAGGCAACCATCATCGCCCGCAGCAAACGTTCCTACGTACTCGCGGAAGCGCGCAAGCTCGCTGCTGACGGCAACTATGACTATGCACCGCTCAATTCCCTGTCGGGGCTCGTCACGGATACGGAACCACCATCCGACATTCGTGCCGCTGCCGCAGACCTGGGGGTTGATGTCGTACTTCCGTAACATCTCTCATTGATCGGACAGAACCGAGACGGGCTTGCCGTCTCGGTTTTCTTGTGCGAAAATATAGGAAACACTGATAAAATGAGGTCTGCCAGATTGGCGTAGATTTTTTCGTCCGAACGAGGTGGAAAACCGGACGCAGAGTGGTGCTCTGTGGAGGATTTTCCGCCGAAGTGCGGGCAAAAAAGATGCGTCAAGATGGTTGTACCGAATTTATCAGTGCTTCCTATAGTTACTGTGCGTGCTCCTCGCAAACACTTCGTTGCACAGGCGGTCGTACACTTATCTGCCTAAATACCTGCGGATTCCTAAACGCGCTTCGCTTGAATTGTGCCCCCACCACCGCAAGCGGCCCCCCTCCCCCGTGATCACGGGGGAGGCTTTGGAGAACGGCCATAATAGCTTCCCCCGCCGATGCGAGTATGGAAACGGCAATATAGCTTCCCCCGCCGATGCGGGGGAAGTGCCGAACGCAGTGAGGCGATGGGGGGCGCCCGTAACGCATGCGACTTTCTATCGGAAGAATCTCAGCACGCTGCAGAGTAAGTGAGCATGATTGAAAGGGCGAGAAAGTCACGAGAGAACAACTTCATAGCCCCCAACACATACAACATACAAGGAGAAACGATTGATTGATTTACTGAAACACTGCATGCTCTGCCCGCGGCGCTGCGGC
>NZ_GG694006.1:976335-1093660 GCF_000160695.1 Centipeda flueggei ATCC 43531
GCGCACCATGCTGCATACGTGGGAGGAGCCATGTCTTGTGGGAGCGCACGGCGCAGGGGCGGTGTTCTTCTCCCACTGCACACTCCGCTGTGTCTACTGCCAGAACCACGAGATCAGCCACGAGGGACACGGCAGAGAGGTGACGGAGGAGGAGCTTGCGGCGGCATTCCTCGCGCTGCAGGCGCAGGGCGCCGCCACCCTCGATCTCGTGACGCCGACACACTACACGCCGCAGATTCTCGCTGCACTCGCGCGTGCACGATCGAACGGGCTGGCCATTCCTGTCGTCTGGAATACGGGCGGCTATGAGACGGAGGAAAACATCGCACGCCTTGCGGGAGCGGTGGACATCTACCTGCCCGACCTCAAGTACAATACGGAGGAGAGCGGACGGCTCTACTCTGCTGCTCCCGATTACGCAGCAGCCGCATTTGCCGCGCTTCGTGCCATGGCTGCACAGATCGGTGCACTGCAGTTTGCCGAGGACGGTCGTCTCCTGCGCGGCGTCCTCGTCCGCCATCTCGTTCTGCCGGGACACCGCCGCGAGAGCATTGCCCTCGTCCAGCGTCTCTGGGAGGAGTTCGGTGACCGCATACAGCTCAGTCTTATGCGGCAATATACCCCGCTCTATCGTGCGGCGGAGTTCCCGCCTCTCCATCGTCGGCTCACGACCTTCGAGTACGAGTCCGTTGTCGATGCCGCACGCGATCTTGGCATGACGCAGGTCTATGTACAGGGTGCGGAGGCGGTCGGCACGGAGTATGTGCCGGATTTTAGATAATGGAACAATGCGGCCTTGTGCCCCCACACACAGTGCGTATCGCCCTTCACCGCAGGCCGCGTACCATCATCGCCTTGCGGAGGAGATCGACGGGGAGCATCGTTGCGGCGAGGAGGAAGGCGAGCACCCAGCCGCCTGCATGGATGGGCGTGCAGCTGAACATTGCACCGATCCACGCGCCGACCTCATGCGGGAGAAGCGGTGCATTGATGATGGCCGCCATGATGAGGACGACGCCGCCCCAAACCCGCAGAAATCCCGGATTTGCCCCGAGATCGAGGAAGATGCCGAAGCCGCCCGACCGCACATTGAACCCGTTCATCAGCGAGGCCAGCACGAACAGCAGGAAGTACGCCGTGTACTGCTCCGCCTGCCCTGCAAAGCATGCGGCAAAAATTGGCTGTGTGAGGAAGGCAAAGCTGAGCAGCACCAGCCACGTCCCCATCCAGAGAATCTGTGCCGCCATCGCGGGGCTGATGATGCTCGCGTCGCGGCGGCGCGGCTTCTCGTGCATATAGCTCTCATGGGCGGGCTCGTTGCCGAGCATGATCGCCCCGAGGCTGTCCATGACGAGGTTAATGAAGAGCAGATGCGTCACCCGCAGCGGCTCCATGATGCCGAAGAACGGCGCGAGTGCGCTGACGACAACGGCGGCAATGTTGATGACGAGCTGAAAGCGGCAGAACTTCAGGATGTTGTTGTAGATCGTGCGTCCATAGAGGATCGCGTCCTTGATTGAGCGGAAATTATCGTCGAGGATAACGATGTCGCCCGCATCCCGCGCCGCCTCTGTGCCGCTCCCCATTGCAAAGCCGACATCGGCGCGCCGCAGGGCAGGCGAGTCATTGACCCCGTCTCCCGTCATGCCGACGACGAGATTCATCTGCTGTGCGAGGCGCACGATGCGCGACTTGTCTGTCGGCAGGGCACGCGCAATCACGCGCAGCTGCGGCAGGACGCGCTGCACGGCAGCATCGTCCATCTGCGCGAGGTCGCTGCTCGTCAAAACGAGCTCCCCGTCCGCACGCAGGAGACCTGCATCACGTGCGATCGCGACCGCTGTCTCGCGGCGATCGCCCGTCACCATGACGACCTGGATGCCCGCCGCCTGCACCTCGGCGATCGCCGCACGCGCCTCGGGGCGTACATCGTCGCGAATCGCGGCAAAGCCGATGAGCACGGTGTCCGCATTCACCTCATTCGTGCAGAATGCCGATGCAGAATACCCGAACGCAAGGACGCGCATGGCGCGCGCGGCGTAGGCGTTGATCGTCTCCGTCAGGGCGCCGGCATCGTAGGGTACGACATTTCCCGCCGCATTGAGTGCATACTGTGCGCGGGCAAGGAGCACCTCGGGGGCGCCCTTATAGACGACAACGCCGCGCGCGGGCAGCTCTGCCTGGCTGAATTTATTCACCGAGTTGAACGTCTGCCGCTGCCCCGTACGCGCGTTTTCATCCGCCTGCAGAGCACGATAGTATTTCTCCCCCAGGGCATACATGACCGCCTGATCGGTCGGATTCCCGCCGACGACAGTCCCGCTCTCATCGTACATGGAGGCAGTGTTTCTGCCGATGGCAAGCCGCAGCTGCTCCGCGAGCGCCGTCTCTCCCGCGAGGAAATCTGTGCCGTACACCGCACCGTCCGCCGTAAAAAACTCGACCACCGAGAGCCGCCCGCCCGTGATCGTCCCCGTCTTGTCGCTGAAGAGGATGTTCAGCGCACCCGCCGTCTCGATGCCGACGGCACGGCGCACGAGCACGCCGCGCGAGAGCATGCGGCTCGTATTCTGCATCAGGACAATGGAGATCATGAGCGGCAGCCCCTCGGGCACGGCACAGACGATGATGAGGATGGCGAGCGAGACCGCCTCGATCACGTCCACGAGGATCTGTCCCCAGCCGAGGAGAATATACGACTCGATGCCGCCTGCGCGCAGGGCGAAGAACATCATGTAGAGCGCGACGATCACGATGCCCGAGATATAGCCGAATGCCGAGATCTGATCGGCGAGCTTGGCGAGCTTGACCTGCAGTGGGGACGTGGGCTCACGCCCCTGCATCTCCGATGCCATCTGCCCCATCACGGTTGCCGTGCCGACACGGCACACCTTCAGTACGCCCTCGCCGTCAAAGACGACGCTCCCGCGAAAGAGCGTCGTGCCATCGACAAAGGTATCCCCCGTCGTCTTCTCCGGAAATGCGGCAGCCGCATCGGCGCACTTATGACACTCTTCCGTTTCGCCGTTCAGCGCCGCGTTGCTCACGCGCAGATCACCGGCAATAAGTACTCCGTCGGCGGGGATCTTGTCGCCCCCCTGCAGGATGACGAGATCGCCCACCACGATCTCATCCACGGGCAGGACATGGAGTCCGCCGTCGCGGCGCAGTTTTGCCCTGTCCTTTGTCGTACGCGCGCGCAGCGCATGGTATTCGCCGTCGCTCGTCAGGCTCGTTCGCGCGGTCACCGTCGCCACGATGAGCACTGTGACAATCGTACCGACCGGTTCATAGATCTCCGCATAGCCGACGAAGTACATCGCGACCATGAGTGCGACCATCACGAGCAGGATGCGGATCATCGGATCGAGGAATGTCTCCAAAAACGCCTGCCCGAAGGTCAGCCGCGCCGGCTCCGGCAGTACATTCGCCCCATGGATGCGGCGCGACGCCTCCGCCTCCGCCGTTGTCAGTCCTCTATGCGTCAACGCTGTCCTCCTCCCCGATGCAGCGCCGCCTCACAGCGGCAAACGATCATCTGCGCACGGCGCGTACGAAATACACGATAAGGTACGCACTGAGTACAAGTGCCAGTCCCTCGCCTGCCCATCCGCCGTAAATCGGCGCGATGAAGATCACAAGGCTCACCAATGCGACGCGTGCGGGCTCCTCCCACGATGCATTGGAGCGTTTCTGCACGGCGATCTCAGCGGCCGCCGCGATGCACCTCTGCCAGCGCGTCAGCCAGAGCACAATGCCCGTGACAATCATCGCCGCCGTCATGAGGATCAGCAGCCCCCAGAAAATCTTTACGGCAAAGAGCTCATGATTGTGGATGTGAATGTTCAAAAAGAACGGCGCCGCCTTCATCCACGCCGGCACGGGGACAGTGAACGGCGTGCCGCCGCCCGCCGGAAGATAGACCTGCTCGCCCAGCACAAAGTCCGTCGCGCGCACAGGCGGATCGGCGGTCTGAAAGACGTAGAAGGGATATGACGCTGTCGGCAGCTGCATGGAGATCACATCCCGCGCGGGACTGCTCTCCTCTGCGAGTGCCAGTGCATCTGCGGGACGGAGCGTCTCCGCCTGCTGCTCCTGCGCGGCAAAATGCTCCATCGCCGCAATATGCGCCGTGCGGTGATAATCCCGCATCCCGACCGAGTAGAGGACGATCACAATCCCGCTCACGCACATGACCGTCGCCCATGTTCCCGCGAAGATCGACGTGATCTTGTGCCAGTCCGACCAAAACACGCGGCCGGTCCTGCGCCGGTGTGTACCGAACGCCATGCTCTTCATCATCGGCAGATAGAGATAGATGCCCGTCACAATGGAGGCGACCGAGAGGGCGCACATCAGAGCGAGAAAGTCACGCCCGCCCTCCTCCAGCCCCATGCGGACATGAAGGATGTGCATCGTGTGCATAAAGGTCTGTACACCCTCAGAGCGATAGATGCGTTCCTTGCGGTCAAATGTCGTATGCGTACGCACATCGTACATGATCTGCTCGCCGCCCATGCGCATGTGGGAACGCCCTGCCGCGCCGCCGCGCTCCACGACGCGGAAATAGAGCGTCCCATCCGTGTCGTCCGGCGTCACTGCCAGGATATCCTTCGTCGGATACGCCGCACGCACCGCAGCCTCTCCTTCGGGCAGTGCCTGCCAGAGCTTCGCCATCGGCATGGGCTCCCCGCTCTGCGGCATATTCACCGTGTTCCACGCATTGATCTCCCCGCGAAAGAGGAGCGGCAGCCCCGTCAGCGTCAGCAGCAGCAAAAAGAGCGCACAAATCAGACTTACCCACTGGTGAACGGCATAGATTCTTCGCATCGTTTCCTCCTATTCCAATGGCTGCATTATAGCACATCTGTCGAAAAGGGACAGCAAAAAGGACGACCGCAGCCGTCCTTTTCCTCAGAATCCGATCGCGCGATCAGCCCTCTTCGACCTCGATCAGCGCATACTTTCCATCGTGACGCCCGTAGACAATGTTGACCTCCTCCGACTCCGCGTTGCGGAACACGAAGAAATGATGGTTGAGGAGATTCATCTGCATGATCGCCTCCTGCACATCCATCGGCTGGAGCGTGAAACGCTTCGTCTTGACAACGGGGTAGAGCTCATCCTCCTCCGGAATCGGCTGGGCAAACGTCTCGACCGCCTCTGCCTTGAACCCGCCCTGACGGAAACGCCGCGCAAGCTTCGTTTTCTGTTTGCGAATCTGACGCTCAAGCTTCTCGATGACCAGATCAATGGAGCTGTACATATCCTCTGAATGCTCCTCGCCGCGCAGCAGGATACCACGTGCGACGGGGGCAGTCACTTCCACCTTGTGATGCTTCCCTTCTACAGAGAGCAGAACCGCAATCTCACCGACATTATCGAAGTACTTCGTGATCTTGCCGACGCGCTTTTCCACATAGTCGCGCAGGGCGGGGGTAACCTCGACATTCTTTCCTCGAATCGTGAATGCAGCCATGAAACACAGCCCCTTTCTATCTACGGGAGCAGGAACTCCCTCTTTTACCTGTTTAGTTCGACATAAAGGAGAAAATACCTGCAAAAAAATCGCGCTCACTTCGTTAAATTCAGATTTTTCCCAGGATTTTTCTCATCCATCGTCAAAGGAAAAAGCCCGCTGTGTAAGCCGGGCTTTTCAGATCTTTTGTCTTATTCCTTTTTGACCACATTGTCCGCCTGCGGACCGCGTGCTCCCTCAACAATGTCGAACTCCACTTCCTGCCCTTCGCTCAGCGTCTTATATCCCTCACCCTGAATCGAAGAAAAGTGGACGAACACATCATCGCCGTCCTCGCGGGAGATAAATCCATATCCCTTGTCCGCACTGAACCATTTTACTTTTCCCGTCATGTCGGCTCTCCTTTCCATGATAGAATCATCGTGCAAAAAAGGCAGAATCCTTCCCCATTTACACATAACCTGTCTTTATTATAAAAGCCGCCGAAACATCTGTCAATCATTATCCAAAGTCACAGCGAAGAGCAATTATTCATACTCTTTGACATGCCGCAGATGCATAATCAAAAAAGCTGCTGTCTTTCCCTGTGAAAAACAACAGCTTTTCTATCGTTATGTTACAGATGGGGAAAAAACTCCGCCACACGCCGCAGCCGCTCCCGTTCCAGCTCCTCCCTGCGGTCAAAGAGTTCCCGATAGACATTCATGTATTCATCAAGATGCCCTGCGAGAAGCCGATGCTCTGCCACATAGCGGTAAGCATTCTCCGCGAGCGTGCGCCTGAGATCAGCGCGGCGGATCAGGAGGTCGAGCTTCTGTGCGAACTCCTTTGGACTGCGGTAGATCAGCCCCGTCTCTCCGTCGCGCACCGTCGCCGCGTAGACCGTCGGCGCGGCAAGCACCGCCGCACCGTTTCCTGCCGCCTCGATGAACTTGAGGTCGGACTTGGCGCGGTTGAACTCCGTATCATTAAGCGGCAGGAGAGCGATATCTGAGGAGCGGAGCGCCGCCATATAACGGTCATACGACACAAAAACATAGCCGGACTGTATGCCGCTGATGAATTGTTTTTCCTCCGTCTGCAGGGCCTCATAGAATCCATAATCTGATACCACCATGAATCGGAGTCGTTCTCCATGTTTATGGATGGCCTCATTGATCAACGGCATCAAGGGCTCCCAGTCCGCGCGGCGGTTCAGCGCCCCGAAGAAAATCGTTGTCTGCGGGGCGTTCTCATCATAGCTGCGTACGGGCGGCAGCTCCGCCAATTGGTTCTCAAAGAGATAGATATACGGATTGAACTGCCGCAGCTGATCCACCAAATACTTCGTGGAGGTTTGTATCGCAGAGACAGCACGGAATGAGAAAAAGTTCCGTGCGGCAAGATCCCCGATTGCCGACGGATGATCATCAACTTCCTGGAGAAAAATATTATGGCGTTCCCCCAACTTCTTCATAATGGCGCAGACAGCCGCATCTGGCCTCACATCGCCGCGTTCCAACACGATAAGTGTATCCCGACAATCCGCAAAATCATAGAAATCAAGTGCCGCATCGCCCTCCCGCACGGCTCCGCTCAGAAAAATATCGCCGCGCCGCTCCAACGCGCCAAGCGGTGCATCGAGGCGAATGCTCGTACATGCCTCGACACGATTCATGATCATCATGGGCAGTGGATACACATCCTGCTCGTATGACTTCCGCAGTTTTGCAGATACCGAAGGAAGCAGGGGAGCAATGATACTTTGCTCCTCCGCCATCCGTGCAAGAACAATCCGATAATCCTGCTCCTGCGTAATAAAGATGCGCTTATGCCAATATTCTTCGACCAGGCGGCGCCACTCCACGCGGCTGCGCACGATAACCTCTGCCTGTGCACCCTCCTGCCCCTCATGGCGGCGGTAGAGACTGAGAGGGCGCGCAAAGATGACTGCATCGCCGCGCTCCATGAGCTCCAGCCACATGGCACAGTCCGAAATGGTCTGATAGCCGCGCGCCTGTGCCCGCCAATAGTGGTGCGTGAGATCACTGCGCCGAAAGAGTACAGCAGATGGCTCACCGAGGAAATTCGAGCGGTCCATCAGCGTCGCCCGGCCGACTGCTGCACCGCGATAGCACTCGTACATCCCGTGTACCGGCACGTTCCCCTGCCATAGTCCGAGATAATTTCCGCCGCCGTCGACAACGCCGCGCAGCGACGTGACCAGAGTAATGCCCGGCTCACGCAGGAAGGCATCCATCATGCGCGTGATCTTGTCGGGCAGGAGGATGTCATCGTCCATGCACCACTGCAGATACTCCCCCTGTGCCAGGCGCTCGAATGGCATAAAATTCTCTGCCTTTGTCCGCGCCGCGCGATTGCGCACATAGCGGATGCGTACATCGTCCCCATAGGCCTGCATCAGCTCCGCCGTCCGCTCGTCCGTGCTGTTGTCGCAGACGATGATCTCGATGTTCGGATAGGTCTGTGCGCGGGCAGATTCGAGTGTCTCACGAAAATAATCGGGACGATTATAGGTCGGAATCATGATGCTGACAAGCGGTGCGTGCAGAGCCGCACTGCGGCAGGTCGCACGCACGAGGGCAGGATCCCACGCCTCACCGATGCCGTCGAGCGCTCTCTGCCAGAGCATCTCCGGCACACCGACATCCAGTCCCCATTGCTCCAAGAGCAGTGGACGCATGGCGGTCAGCGTCAGATCCCAGAGCTCACACTTTCCCGCTGCACGGTGCGCGGCATAGGCAGGCACACGCAGGAGTGTATATCCTGCGCAGCGCAGGCGGAACGAGAGATCAATATCGGCGCCGCTGCCCCCCTCAAATGCTTCATCAAATTTTCCGTGCCGGAAAAACGCCGCACGCCGCACAAGAAGTGCAAAGCCTTCAAGGAACGCACTCACCGTGGTTTCCTTGTGATGCTCACGCACCCACGCTTCCGGATCTGCGCCCTCTGCGGCGATGCTTTCGGCGTTGATATACTGCCATGAAAAGGTCGTGTGACCGCTATAGGGACCAACTGCAGCAACGCGCTCATCAAAGAAGAATACGCGCTCCATCGTCCCCAGACTTTCGGCAGTAAAGATCACGCCCTCCTGCAGAAAGAGCAGAAGATCGCCCGCAGCTGTCTCTGCGCCGCGATTGTTCCATGCAGCAGGATGCTCCTCCGCCACAGGGAGAATACGGCAGGGCAGGTCATGGAGCTCCGCCCGCACGGCGTCCTCCGCTCCCTGCGGAACCGGGATGATCACTTCTGCCGCAACATTCGCCGCAGACGCTGCCGCAAGGGCGGACTCTGCTGTCTCTCGCAGATATTCCCCCGCCTCCGTCAGCGTAAGAACAATGCTGAGCGTGCTCATGCTTTCAGCGTGCGCAGGAGCATGAAGTCCGTCTGCCCCATCTTTGCCGCGACCTGAAGAGCCTTTTCCCGCTCGCCAATCTCATGCAGGAGGAGTGCCATATTGCGCAGTGTCATATCACAGCCGGGATCAAGCTCAAGTGCCGCCGTCAGAAGTTCCCGTGCGCCCGCATAGTCATCCTGCACGTATGCCGCACCGGCAAAGGCATTGAGTGCCGCCGTCTTCTCGGCTGGGCGGATGGGCTGCGCCATGATCTGCGCTGCCTGTGCCTTTGCATCACCGGAGGGCCGAGATGCCGGCGCAGCAGGAACGGAGCCCGGCAAGGCACTGTTCATCGGTGCCGTCGGCGCAGCGGCAGACGCTGTCGGAGCAGCGGCAAGTCCCAAGAGCGCCGCGAGATGCGGATACTCTGCACGCGTTCTATCCTGCGTGAGGCGCGCATCGAGTCCCGCACGCCGCTCGATCTCTGCGCGCTGTGCGTCCGTAAGCACTGCCTGATGCAGGGAAAGGATATTCTCGTAGAGCTTCAGCGCATCATCCGTCCGCTTCTCCCGCTGGCAGATCCGCGCGAGCAGAATGCGGACATCGACATCGTCCGCATTGATGGAGAGTGCATTCGAGATCCAGTCTGCCGCACGCTTGTAATCTCCCATCTCGAAGTAGGCATGTGCCACGTCTCCATAGCACTCCTTCGGCGGCTCTCCCTGAGCAAGGGCATCGGCAAAGGCATTGATCGCCTCTGCGTACTTCTCCTTCTTTACATACGCATGAATCTGCTCTGCCGTAATGATTTTCTTCTCTGCCATCGTCATCGTCCCTTTCATCTGCCGTTTCTCTTCCCGCCGCGCACGTTTTCGGCGTGCACGCTCTGCGCGGTTTCTCTTACGTTTTTTCATGAAGACACCGCTCCCATATCATCTCATACGCGTCCTCCATCGCGCGGACATAGCCCATGCCGTTCATCAGCGGAGAAGCGCGCATCATCCGCGGAATCGCCGTCTGCAGGGCACCGAGCAGCGTCCTGTCACGCGCCAGCAAAACGGCTCGTTCGATATACTCCTCCGTACTGCCCGCAATTAACTCGGAAAGCCCTGCATTGTGCAGGAGACTCACGCCGAACCGTGCGCCATGGCGCGTCCCTGCCCGCACAACGACAGGAAGCCCCATACAAAGAGCCTCACACGTCGTCCCGCCGCCCTGATACGGAAACGTGTCCAGAATCACATCTGCATCCAGATAGTCCGCAAGGTAGTCCTTTGACCCCGGCCGCAGCTCAAGCCGCGCCGGATCAATGCCCGCCTGCACGGCGCGCTTCTTCATCCGCGTCAGCGTTTCCTTCAGCGGATGCACATTCTTCAGCAGGAGCCGCGCCATGGGAACAGCGCGCAGGATCTCCCCCCATGCCGTCAGCATCGCATCCGTGATCTTTGCGAAGTTGTTGAAACTGGCAAAGACGACGTTCTCATGCGGGGTGCGCTGCAGGTGCTCATAGGGACGGAACCGCTCCGACGGGGTAAAGCACAGATGTGTCTGCGGTAGACGCAGAATCTGCTCTGTGAAATGCACTTCTTCCCCCGGAGGATCACAGAATGGATCACCCAGGAAGTAATCCATCGCAGAGAGGCCCGTCGTATTGAAGTACCCGATGCCTGAGAGCTGTACGGGGGCAGGCTTATGCGCCGCAATCATCAGCGTCTTCCCGCCTGCCGAATGTCCCGCGAGGTCAAAGAGGATGTCGATCTCATCCGCATGAATACGTGCCGCCGCCTCCTGCGGACAGCACTTGGAGAGATCTGTGTAACCATCCACCATGCCGGCGACCCAATCTGTCGTCTCACATTGGAGCGTTCCTATGTCGTAGAGACGAACCTCATATCGACTGCGGTTATAGGCAGAAAAAAGCTGTATCGCAAAGTTCAGAACAATATGGTCGGTCAGATTCGGTGAGAGATACCCAATTCTCAGTTTTCCGTGTTTGCGTACCGTGTGGGAAAACAGCGGCAGAGATCCGAGCATTTTCGCATAGGCGGCATGAGCATCACACATCATCTCATCCGTGACTCCATCCGCATAGTGGAGATACATGAGATAGTTGCTCAGTGCAGCAAGGCGATCGGCATAATGCTCGCGCGGCAGTTCCCACGCCAGCCGCAGATGCGGCAGAGCCGCAGGAAGATCCGCCAGCCAGTAGAGTGCCTGTCCCATGAGGTCATGCAGTTCCCACCGGCGTTCCGCCGGGAACAAACGCTCCTGCTCCATCTCTCGCAGGAGGTTCAGCCCCTTCCCTAGATGACCGGCACCTAACTCCCGTTTTACACGACGATATGCCTGCTGAAAGGCCTTTGTTTTCGCTCTCCCACTTTGCCCAGATGGCACGATAGCATTCCTCCATTTCACGGATATACCCCGCCTGATCCATGACGGGCGATGCCTTCATCCGATCGCGAAGCTCACGATGCAGGGCATCGAGGAGGTCGAGATTCCCCGCCAGAGCCACGGCTGTCTCGACATAGTCCGAGAGGCTGGTCGATGCGAGATCGGAGAGTCCAATGTTTGCCAGAATACTGTACGTGAAACGCGTACTGTGTCGCTCCGTATAATAGGATATGACAGGGACGCCCATGTAGAGCGCATCGCAGGTCGTCCCGCCGCCCGGCCACGGAAAGGTGTCGAGCGCAATATCCACATCGAGATAGCGATTCATATAATCCCGTGAGGCCTGCTCAAACTGCACACGGTTCATATCAAAGCCAAGCTGCTGCAGTCGCTCGTACGCCGACTGCACCACCCCCGGTCTCGAATAGGCATTGTTTTTGAGGAGAAGCCGCGCCTGCGGCACACGTTCCATAATCTCCTGCCACGCACGCAGCACGGGATCACGGAATTTTTGATACTGGTTGAAGGATGCAAACTGGATATAGCCGCGCCCCCGTGCCGGCGTCCCCGTCGATGCAGGGAGGTGCGTATACCCATTATAGCAGAACTGACTCGTCAGGCGCAGAAGTTTTTCCACATAGAACGCCTCGCTGCCGCTTCCCTCGGGGTCGCAGCAGTGATCCGTCACGAAGTAGTCCACCGTCCGGAGCCCCGTCGTTGCCATGTAGCCAAGCCCCGAGAGCTGGACAGGTGCCGGCTTCCAGGCGAGAGCAGCAAGCCCTGTGCCCGCCGTATGTCCCGCCAGATCGAATAGGATATCCACCTCATCCGCATGGATCTCCTGCGCAATCCGCTCCATATCCCGCTCATGCGCTGAAAGATCACGCCACCGCGTCACGAGTGTCTTAAAGAAGTCTGTATACTGATCCGACTTCCCAAGACTGTATACGTAAACGTCAAACGCACTTGCATCATATCCGGCAAGAAACGGCCATACAAAGTACTGCATGACATGCTGACGAAAGTCCCCGGAGATATAGCCGATGCGAATCTTATCCTTTTTTCGCCGTTCCTGATGCGTGCAGGGCCGCACATCAGCAAAGAGTGCACCATAGCCTAGGCTCTTCTCATAGACCTCCTGCGCACTGACATCGGCCGCATTGAGCTTCAGAAGTCCGGCACCATAGTAAACGCGTTGGAGAAACGGATCTGCCGCCTCACGCGCATAGGCAATCGCACACTGCGATGCCAGTTCCGCATCACTGTCCGCAGGCGCATGATCTGCATATGCCTTCAGCAGCGCTGCCCGAACCTCCGCTACAACGGAGAGGCCTTCTTCGATACGCTTAAGCCCATGCTGTACACGTTCAAACACGCCATTCTGTGTTCCCGGCACAATCCCCGAAACCGAGAGGTAGAGCCGCGCCCCCTCACGATCCGCGGGAAGCCCCTGTGCAGACATTGCCCACCGTGCCGCCAGCGGGGCAGCACCGCCGAAGTGATAGCCCCATGCAAGGCTCATGCACTGCTCCGCAGAGAGTGCATCATGCCCATCCAGTTGATGTGCAGCAGTGAGAACCGCATTCCAGTCTTGACGGGAGGCGGCACGGGCAAGTTCATCACTCAGCGCAGCGGAAGAGCGCCCGTCTCCCTGTGCAAGGACGCGCTCGTAGGCACGCTCAAGTACAAATTGAAGCATCCCCGCATCGCAAAAATCAATCAGCCGCCAGCGCAGCAGTCCATGACACGCTGACAATCGTTCACGGTCAGCGCACAGAGCCAGGCACGCAGCTGCCGCTTCTTGTACGTCGCATCGTGGGGGAAGCTCCAGTTGACAGAGCAGATGTTTCGCATAGCGGTCCCGCACTAGATGTTCGGCGGTAATCAAGGGAATTCCATGCTCTGCTGCATGGCAGACATCGATGAGATCGACCGACATGCCAAGCACGACATCCAGTGTATCGTATGAGAGATCATCCACGAAGTCAAGGGACGACCCCGCACTGCCGCGCGCAGCAATCTGCTCGATATCCTCTGCGCTCAGCCCCCCCGCAATGGATGCGGGCAAAACGAGATGTACATCGCCGATCGCGGGCAGCAGGCACGACAGGAGTTCCAAGAAATGGGAGGATTCGCCTGCCGTCATCCTGCCGCACATGCCGATGGCCGGAATGCCCGCATCGAGCAGCGGTGCACGATAGGTATATGCCGCATCCTGCTCGATCTGCGTATAGCAGTAGGGGAAGACCTCCTGCCCATCGACCATCGGAAGGCGCATGGCAAGCCCCTCGGGAACATGCTCTGCGAGCGACACGATATGCTCTGCCGGTCTCTGCCGCATCACCGCAGCATGATGCTCGCTGACCGCATCAAGCGAGAGATCGACGAGCAGGTCGAGATGATCACGGCGAATGAGCTCTGCTGCTCCTTCAGGCGTACACGTACCGACCTCACGTACCGTCGCCTTCTCAGCAAAACGTGACGAATCGCCGCCGATCTCTGTATGATAGGCATAAATTTCATAGCGAAAGGCATCATACGCCATAAAGAACATGGGCAGCAATTCGCGCAGGCGGCCTTGTCCGAGATCCGCAGAAAGATAGCCCAGCCGAATCTTCTGCACCTTGCGGCGTTTTGCCGCATGTGCCTTCTGCTTTTTCTTCTTTTTCATCATAGCCCCTGTCCGACATTTCTCAATGCCATGATATAAGCCTCTTCCAGCGCACGCATATAATCCGCCTGATCCATGAGCGGAGATGTCTCCATCTTCCTGCGCAGCGTGCAGTGTATCCCGTCCAAACGATCCAGATCCTCCGCCAGTGAGACGGCACAGGAGATGTATGCCGAGGCAGATGCGACCGCCAGCTCCTCCGCACCGACGAGGTGCAGCATCGCATAGGAAAAGCGCGTGCTGCGCCGCGTACCGTACATCGTTACCACGGGTACGCCCATATAGAGCGCATCGCAGGTCGTCCCGCCGCCCGTCCACGGATAGGTATCGAGCGCAATATCCACATCAAGATAGCGCTCCATATAGTCCGTCGTCGCAGGTTCCAGCAGGATGCGGTCAAGATCAAATCCCAGCCGTGCAAGGCGTTCCTCTGCCGCTCTCCGCATCGCAGCGGCAAAAAACACCTGCGACTTCAGCAGCAGTTTGGACTGCGGTACGCGTTCCAAAATCTCCCGCCATACACAGAGCATCTCGTCGGTCCACTTGCGGTACTGGTTGAACACCCCAAAGAGGATCGCTCCACGCTGACGCGCGGGCGTCCCCGTCGGCACGGGCAGCTCCGCGCGCGGCACATAGACGAATTGGCTCGGCAGGCGGATCAGCTGCTCTGTGAAATACCGTTCCCGCTCACCATCAAGGGGATCGCACAGCGCATCCGTGAGAAAGTAATCGACGGCAGAGAGCCCTGATGTCGCCATATAGCCGAGCCCCATCATCTGCACGGGGGCGGGGCGTCGTGCGAGCACGGGCAAGGCGCCGCCCGCCGCGTGTCCCGCCAGATCGACGAGAATATCCACCTCATCCGCATGGATCTGTTCAGCGATCTCCTCCGCCGTGCGTCCGCCCATCTCCCGCCACTGATCCGCATGAGGACGCAGCGCCGCCGTCACCTCATCCGGCTGCTCCGCCGTGCTGTATACATAGACCGCAAAGCGCGTGCGGTCATACATCGTCAGAAAGGGCTGTACGAAATGCTGCAGAACATTGCGGCGAAAATCCGGTGAAATATAGCCCACGCGAATCTTTTGATGTGCGTATGGGGTTCGGCAGTCATACTGCGGCACATGGGCGAAGAGATCACCGTAGGCACAATGCGCCCGAAAGAGTTCCTTCTCGTCCACATCCTGTGCATTCTGCGCCAAGAGGAAGGAACTATACAGAGAAGGATCCGACGGCTCCTCCTCGTAGGCGCAGCGATAGAACTCCGCCGCCCGCACATCCCCCATCCGATAGGCGACGGCAGCACGCAGCCGCATGAACTCATGGCGCAGTGCACTGCGCCCCGTGCTCAGATACTCCTCCGCAAGAGCCATCGCGCGCGGCAGATCTCCCTGCCGCTCCACAGCATAGGTATAGAGATAGCACAGCATATCGTCCTGCCCGCCCGCAGCAATGGCGCGTTCCGCGATCTCCTGTGCCGCAGCATACTGCTCCGCGCCGAGCAGAGCAAACATACGGCCGCGCAGGGCCTTACTGTCCTTATACATACTATCGTCATGATGGTCGATGGACTTTAGCTGCTCACTGTGCCGGCCATACGCCGCCCATACTTCTTCGTAAGCGGCTCCGACTGCCGCTCCATACCCTGCGGCATCCATCACAGGCGACTGCGCCAGCATCTGACGCAGCCCCGTGTGCAGTGCATCCAGCATCGATGCATCCCCTGCAAGAGAGACGGCCAAGGCGATGTACTCCTCTTCCGTATGAGCGATCAGTGCCTCTGCCCCGATGTTCGTGAGGAGCGATGCACCAAAGCGGCTGCCAAGTGTCTCTCCTGAAAGCGTCACGACGGGCACCCCCATATAGAGCGCATCACAGGTCGTCCCGCCGCCGGGATAGGGGAAGGGATCCAGTGCAATATCCATACGATTGTATGCGGCGAGATAGTCCGGAGAATTCCCCTCTGTATCCACGCGGCTGAGTGAGATGCCTGCCGCCGCAATCCGCGTCAGCATCTCTGCGCGTGCATCCTCTTCGGAAAAAACCGCCGCTTTGAGAAAGAGGCGGCTCTCCGGCACACGGCGCAGGATCTCTGCCCATACGCGCAGGACATGGTCATTGATCTTGGTAAAGTTATTAAAGCTGCCGAACACAATACTGCGCCCTGCCGTCGGAGCGTGGGCGGGGGCAGGGGCAGGTTGGAGCGGCTGCCAGCAGAAATGCGTCGCAGGGAGGACGAGCAGTTCCTCGGTAAAGCCCTGCTCCGCATCCCCTGCGGCAAGAATGGGATCGGCAAGGAAGTAATCCACGGTTCTGAGACCTGTGGAGGCGAAATAGCCGATGCCCGAAATCTGGACGGGCGCGGGACGATAGGCGAGAATCGGCAGGGTGCTGCCTGCCGTATGCCCTGCGAGATCCACGAGAATATCGATGCCGTCACGATAAATCGCGTATGCCGCCTCCTCAGGCGTGATGCGTGAGAGATTGCGGAACCCCTGCACCGAACGCTTGACCTGCTCCGTATAGTCATCCTCCGTGCCGAGCGCATAGGCCGTCACCGTAAAGCGCGCAGGGTCGAGCGCCGTCATCAGCGCATACGAAAACGAGAGCACCACATGCTCTCTGACATCGGGAGAGAGATAACCGATGCGGAGCCGCTGCCCTCGTCGGTGTGCACAGTGATCGAACGTCCGGATCTGCGCAAAGAGCGCCCCGTACTCCTCTGCCGCCCGCTTCTCCTCGGCAGGTGCCGCAGGAAGATAGTGGCGGTTAAAGAGCACATTGCTCGCATTGAGCGCACGCAGCGTGAGATCTGGCGCAGCATCGCGCGCACGCGCATAGAACTCCACCGCCTTTTCCGCAGCCCCAAGAAAGCGGGCACACTGCCCCGCGAGATTATAGACCTTCTCCGCGACCTCCGCAGACATGGGCGCGCCGAAAAGAGGGGTCAGGACACGCAGTGCCGCCCTGCGCTCTCCCATAAGGAGGTGGATGCGTGCACGCAGGAAGATCGTATAGGGATCATGCGGCGCACGCACCCTGCACTCCTGCCATGCCTTCAGGGCCCCCTTCGCATCCCTCTCCTCAATGCAGAGCGCCGTCAAGAGACTTGCCGCTTCCGCCGGCTCATAGCGACGCAGCTTCTCGATGCTGCGCCGCGCTTCTCTCACGGCTCCGCGCTCAAGCGCCGCAAAGATACGGTCACGCAGTGCCTCAAGCTTCTGCCCGTTCATTGCCGCACCTCCGCCAGCCGCGCAATTCTCCGCAGCATCTGCTGTGCTTCGGGTGCTGCGAGAACCTCGGTACAGGAACGCGGCAGGAGGACGGAAAGAGCCCCCTGCTGCTCTGCAGAAAATCCTGTTCCACAGGCTGCACCGACGGCAGCAGCACACTCCATTTCCTCGATGAGCGATGCCGCCGCCGCATTCGCATCCCCCGCGAGCAGAAAACGGCGGCGCGGCGGAAACTTCACGGCACTGCGCCGATCATAGTAAAGTGCCGCGAGGGGAAAATCTGCTCCGGCAAGTACCGAGGCAAGAAAGGCCGCGTCTGCCTCGCGGTCATACATGCCGTTCAAAATCTCAATCAGCGCAGCATCGTCTGCTCCGACCGCCGCCATGATCCGCAGAAACGCCGCAAGGAGCGGTGCATGGCGCGGATTCAGGCGAAGTGCATGCTCCGCCGATAGGATTGCCTCCTCCTTCGCATTACGCAGCAGTGCTGCCTCACCAAGGCGCATATACGCCGTTGGAAGAAGCACGGCGGAGAAGTCCCCTTCACGGTAGTATTCCTCATGCAGGCGGATCCCCTCCGCGTAGGCGGCACACGCCGTCATAATATACGACTGATCCCACGCATACGTCCCGTAGATCAGCGGATAGTCCGCTTTCTCCGGAAGTGCCGCGCGCGCCGCATCATACCCCTCTCGAATCTCCGCATCCGATGCCCCCATCAGAATAAGAGACTGCAGGAGAACCGCATGGGGGCGATTCTCCGAACCGACCGGCCGGTCTGCACTGTCCCGTGCGAGCCGTGCATAGTGTGCTGCCTGCGGATAGTCCTCAAGCGTATAATAGCAGTCCATCAGATGGTATTCGTCGAGTTTCGCGTACTCTCCGCGTGCACGGCGCGCAAGGAGGAGCTCCAGATCACGCTGCGACTTGCCCTTGATGATGCGCGGCGAGTAGCCCGTGTGATAAAGCGTCAGTCCGGGCGCGATCATCATCTGCCGCGCCGTATCGCCGCTGAGATTCTCTATGTGTTCATGAATGCTGCCCACAAAGCGGATGTGCGGTGCGCGGCGGAAGATGCGCTGCACCTCAGCACTTGTCCCGAGAAGCGCCCCCGTATCCACGTCGATATTGACGAGATGCACGATGAAGCCGTCAAGATACGGATGTGCGTCGTACTCCTCAAGCAGAGGGCGCACGCGCGGATTGCTCTCCTCCGTAAAGTACTCATCGGCATCGGGGAAGACGATCCAGTCGCCCGTCGCCGCATCGAGCGCAAAATTTTTCGCTGCGGAAAAATCGTTGATCCAGTCGAAATGGAGCACCCGTGCACCGCCTGCACGTGCGACCTCCACACTGCGATCCGTCGAGCCCGTATCGACGACAATCATCTCGTCGGCAAAACTGCGCATCGAGGTGAGCCAGCGCGGAAGGTTCTCCGCCTCATTCTTGACAATGACACACGCTGAGATTTTCATCCGATCCACTCCATCAATTCCCTCGCCTTGCGATGTGCAGGAGCCGTCGTCAGCGCCTGCATGAGATACTCACGTCCTGCGTCCGCATCGCCCATGCGCATGGCACAGAGCCCTGCCCCGTAGAGTGCCTCCGCGCCGCCCTGCTGCGCGCAGAGTTCCCATGCAGTACGCGCCTCCGCATCGCGTCCCGCCGTCATATAGGCATCGGCAGCGGCGTACAGCTCCTCGGCACCGTATGATGCCGCAGCGCGCAAAAAACGTTCGGCCTGATCCGTATCCGCATAGCGTACAAACGCCTCGCGCACGAGATGCAGCCCCTCCGTACTCTGCGGGCGCGGGACGGCATCCGGCTCATCATAATGCCGCCAGAACTCCTGTATCGCACGCGGCAGAAGGCTGCGCAGCCGTTCATAGAGGCGCAGACGCCCTGCGTGCGTGGATTGTTCGAGACGGAGCAATACCTCGGGCATCTCCCGTACGTCTCCCGCAAGCGCTCCAACAATATGCTGCCCCAGTTCCACGGGCGCATCCGAACGCATCCACTGATAGGGCAGAG
Source organism: Centipeda flueggei ATCC 43531 (assembly GCF_000160695.1). Lineage (GTDB taxonomy): Bacteria > Bacillota > Negativicutes > Selenomonadales > Selenomonadaceae > Centipeda > Centipeda flueggei. Next base: position 995,481 of record NZ_GG694006.1, read on the forward strand.
GCTCTGGAAACTCCGTGCCCGTCTCCTGCTGATACGCATCACGTGCCGCCTCACCCAAATGCAGCCAGCCGTAACTGTCAGCAAAACGGATAAGATAAGAAAGGACTTCGCGATCCCTGCCGAGCCGCTCCCGCAGTGCTGTGAGCAGCGCGCCCGTATCCATACCGCGATGCAGTTCCATAAAGGCATCCAGGGTCTCCTCACGCGCCGTCCCAAGAGAGAATGCACGTGAAAGTTCTTCCGCTGCTGCCGCACGTTCCCCTGCGGCGGCAAGAAGACGCGCACGCGCTGCGGATACCGTCCCTGCCCATGCAGAAAATGCCGACGCCTCGCCTTCTGTCTCCTCGGGCTGGTCATAGAGCTCCATCGCACGCGTCAGTTCCGATAATGCCGCCTCTCCGGCAGCATCCAAAAGCAGTCCAAGCCGCCCATGAAAATCCGGCAGGTGCGGGAAGGCCTCACATGCTGTGCGTGCCGCTGCGATCTGCTCGGCAAGCGGCGTGTTTTCCTTCTCCATCACATCAAGCAGAAGGTGATGCAGATGACTCTGTGCACCAACCGATATGACATGATCTTCCCGTGCGGCACGTGCATAGAGCAGTGCCGCCGCATACTGTCCGAGGCCATAGTAAGTATCGGCAAGGTAACGATAATCCCCGGGGCGGATTCCCTCCTCGCTGATGCGCCGCTCCATCAAGGCAAGATTGCGCACGTGCTTCGCGTACATCCGCCCTGTCGAGTACCCCACATGACGGATGGAAAGGGCGGCGATTTCATGATAGATCTGTGGCTCACCGTTCTTCTTCCGCAGTGCCTCATGCACCCTTCCCTCGTAGAAAAGCCCACGGCCCATCCGCAGGAGGCGGATGTGCGGCGCACGCCCGATCTCATGGTCATCATCATCCTCATCCACATGCACAATCGGCAGAAGGACAGCATCTTTATGCGGCATCACGACATCCATCATGGCAAGATAGGACCGCAGTTCCGACGGATCGAAGAAACTCTCATCCGCATCGAGCACCGCGGCCCAGTCAGCATCCACGTGCGCAAGAGAAGCATTTCGTGCGGCGGCAAAATCGTCCTGCCACGTGAAATCATAAACTCTTGCCCCTGCACGTTCCGCCAGTGCCCGCATGCCGTCTGTCGACCCGGTATCAATCACGATGCATTCATCTGCATAGGCCGCGGCATTTTCAAGCCAGCGCTCCATATCCTGACGGTCATTGCGTGCAAAGACGCATGCTGCAATGCGGATCTCATGTGTGTGGGCATCGATACGCTGCCAGATCTCCGCACGGCGCTGCAGCTCCGCTCTCATCTCATCCGTAAAAAGGGACTGCTCCGTTCCCGTGGGGGACGCCAGCTCCAGTGCTGGTGCAGCTGCCTCAACTGCCGCGCCGTAACGATGAAATGCAGCAAGAGCCTCCGCATACTCCGCATGCATCTCGGGCAGCTCCGGGAATGCCTTCACTGCCTTCTCTGCAATATCGAGGTAGTTATCCCGCCGCATTGGCTGCATCCCATAGATACGCAGCAGAATACGCCAGCAGCGGCTCGCATAGACGACACTGCGCCGTCCGAGTGCCACATCTTTGCGTGCGTAGTACTCCGCATGATGAACATCACCCAGATTGTCATAAGTCTCCGCGAGATAGCCCCAAATCCGCTCCGGCTCCTTTGTCTCAGCGAGCTCTGCCAGCAGAATGCGCAGATTGCGTTCTCCTTTCTCACGTGTAAGCACGGCAGAGTACCCCGTGTGCACGAGAGTCAAAAGATTCGGAGCGACCGTATTTGCCTTCGGTGCTGCACCATCCGCATCACGCAGCTCTTCATGAATGTGCCCGATGTAGTGTCGCCCTGCACGGCGGCGGAAAATCCGCGGCGCATAAGAGTCAAGCAGTGTTTCACCCGTCATCTCATCAATATTGTGCCAGGGAACGAGAAGCACCTCACCGTCATCCGCGTCAGCCATCTCGATCGCCGTGCGAAGATTCCCCCGCGTCTCCGCGGAGAAATATTCATCTGCATCGATGAATATGACCCAATCGCCCGTCACGTGGGAAAGTGCCGCGTTGCGCGCCGCAGCAAAGTCATCTGTCCATGCTGCTTCGTACACAGCCGCTCCATAGGATTTCGCTGCAGCTACGGTATCATCGCGCGACCCCGTATCGACAACAATAAGCTCATCCACGGCAGCCTTCAGGCTCTCGATTGATTTTTTCAGATGTACGGCATCATCGCGCACAATATAGCAGGCACTGATGCGAATATCCTCTCCGATTTCATCAGAAGTTCCCTGCATATATGCCCTTTCTCTCTCCTGCCATGACTTTGCTTGTACTTCATCCCCCAGATGCATATAGATCTGAGCGAGACGCGCCGCCACTCGCGCGGCCACCATGGAGTTAAAGAAGCTCGAATCGTGAAGTTCTGAAAAACCATGATCAAATTTATCCAGTGCTGTCATCAGGCTCTCTGCTGCCTCAGGATATCGTGACAGTCCGCAGAGGATCATCCCGCGCTGCGCATAAAAATCGGGAAGATCCGGATACTTCGCAAGAGCCTCGTCGGCAAGAGCAAGCATTTGCAAATCAGAATAGTGCAGTGCACGCATCGACTCAAGCATCTGATGATAGATCTTGCTCCCTGCGCCAACAAGGATGACATCGCTTTCCAGCACCCTGTGCGACAGGGAAAGAACACGCGGATAATCCTGCAGTCCGAAATAGCAGTCCGCAAGATAAGCATCGTGCATCGTCGTATGCCCATGCCGCGCCGCATCCTCCTCCAGCATGGCAATATTGCGTTTTATCTTCTCCGGTCCGCGTTCTGAAAGATATCCCGTATGCCCAAGAGAAAGCTCCTCGTCTGCATAGACGAGAATTTGCTCCTCCCCGTCGTCACGCAGCGGCTGTTCATGAATCATTCCCTCGTAGTGCATCCCCGGCATTCGAAAAATACGCGGGGATCTCTCGTAATGTGCATCTTGTCCAGAAGCACTCCAATAACTGTATAGACCGACCATGGCGATATCCCACTGTGTATAACCATGAACAATCTCTGTGATCGCCGAACGTACATTACGCGGATGAAGAAAATATTCATCTGCGTCCAAAAAAATAACGATATTTCCCGTTACATGCTGCAGCGCCTCATTGCGGGCAAGCGAGAAATCGTTCTGCCATGCGAAGTCATGGACTTCGGCCGAAAACTCTGCGCACACATCCCGCACCACAGGACTCCCGGCTGTCGATACAACGATGATTTCATCTGCCGCAGCTCGTACAGAGGCAAGAGAGCGACGCAGTTCCTCCGCCTCGTCCTTGACAATATAGCACGCAGATACCCTCATGCAGCCCCCCCTCTCTTTGCTCTCATTATAAGCGATAGAAACGTTTTTGGCAAAAAAAGAACCCCTCCCCGAGGGGAGGGATTCCTGAATTCCGTATAAATCGCCGCAGCGAATTAGCGGAGGAGCGAAAGGACAGCGGAGCTGTTCTGGTTCGCCTGTGCGAGCATCGACTGAGCAGCCTGAAGAAGAACATTGTTCTTCGTGTACTCCGTCATCTCCTTTGCCATATCCGCATCGCGAATCGTGGACTCGGAGTTCTGGACGTTCTCGGAAGCCGTCGTGAGGTTGGAGCTCGTGTAACGGAGACGTGTCTGAACAGCACCGATGTTGGCCTGCTCGTCGAGCGCCTTCTGGAGAGCAGAGTCGATCGAGTTGATCGCAGCGTTTGCCTTCTCCTGGGTCTGGACGCTGATGACGGAACCATCCGTGCCCTTCATGCCGAGTGCGAGCGAACGCATATCCGTCATGCTGACCTTGATCGCCTGGTTGGCTCTCACACCCGTCTGGAGAACGAGAGCGTTGTCCTCGGACTTGTTCTCTGCACGGATGCGCTCGTTGAACGCATCGAGTGCCGTGTTCGCCGTCTTGCGGAGAGCACCCGTGTTGTCCGTGATGCCGATCGTGAACGCCGAGATCTGGAACGTCGTACCAGCACCAGCAGCATTGACCGAGAGTGCCGTCTTGTTGTCCGCTGTGTAGACGCTGTTGCCGGCCTTGTCGAAACCGATCCACGCGCCCTGCGTCGAGCCGCCGACGAGATCCGAGCCTTTCACGGAATCCGAGCCGTTGAACGCCGTCTTGCCGATAATGTCCGAAAGAGTGTTCGTGCCTACGGAGAAGGTCGTCGTGTAGGTCTTGCCCTGACGGACATAGGAAACCGTGACGTTATCCGTCGACTGGATGTTGAGGCTTTCGTTCTGACGGCTCTGGAGTGCCGTCAGCGCAGAACCCCATGCCGCAGCCGTGCTCAGGGCGCTGTTCGACAGCGTCGTGCAGGTTGCCGTTCCGACGCTGTTGCGCGAACCATCAACGAGGTACTTGCCGTTGTACGTAGCAAGCGCATTGTCGTCGATCTGGTCAACCATCTGGTTGATCTCTTTCTGGATCGTGCGGCGATCCTCGTCCGTGTTCGTGTCGTTCGCGGCGTTGATTGCCTTTTCCTTCAGGGTCTTGAGGATCTCAACCGTGCTGGCGACAGCGCCCTCAGCGGTCTTCATCATGCTGTTGCCGTTCTGCGTGTTCTGGTTGTCCTGATCGAGCGAACGGATCTGGACGCGCATACGCTCGGAAATAGCATAGCCCGAAGCATCATCGCCGGCATCGTTGATCTTCATGCCCGAGGAGACCTTCTGAAGGCTCTTCGCAAGAGCCGACTGGTTCTTGTTCAGGATGTTGAGCGTGTTGACCGCCGACATGTTGTTCTTAACTACCATTGCCATGTGAAAATTCCTCCCTGGTGTGTTCCCGGCTATGCCGGAATCTTAACTTTTATGTGCGGACATCCATGCCCGCTGTATAATAAGCAAGTGACGCGTCTATCCTGGATGGCTGCTAGCTAGCCATCCATGGCAGCCGCACCGCTTGCATATTACCCTGTTACATATAATATATCGTCCAAACGGGGACGTTCTTAAGTGGTTTTCATAAAATAGTTTACTTTTTTTCTGCCGTCTTGTCAAGAGGCAGAAGAAAAGCATTTTATCTTAAGGAATCACGAATAAACGCAGCTCCATCATCTTGACGCATCTTCTTTGCCCGCACTTTGGCAGGAAATCCTCCGCAGAGCATCAGGCTGCGCCCGGTTCTTCCCCTTGTTCAGGCGAAACATCTGCGCCAATCCAAGAGACTTTTATTGGTGCCCCCTTAATGCCGTCGATTGAGATTCCCGCCCACAGGGCTGACATCTCCCATATCGTAACTGTGGACAGCAGCATTGCGGCGGCGCGAGCGGTTCAGCCAGGCGCGGGCCTTGTACTGGATCTGCATCTCGAGCGGACGAAGTTCCGCATCAAGTGCGGCAAAATCCGTACTGCCCCGATAGGGATCCGACGGGAGCGCCTGCAGCATCTCGACTACCTGCCCACGCTGATCGACGAGCGCGAGGAAGGTATCGACCTCCTCCTCATCGATGAACTTCATAAGCTCATGGGTCAGCATGCGGTACTTTTCCCAGAGGGAACGCGCCTCTTCGTAGACGTTATCCGGCATAGACGCCGCTCCCTTCTGTTCCCTGCCGGCCCTTTTCCTCCCGCGCCTTTTTCATCGCCTGTGCCCACGCATCGCGAAGCTCGGTGATGATGTCCGTTGCCTCCTTGATCGCGTCGAAATTGTTGTCGAGATTTCCCTCGACCAGACGGTCATAGGCATAGTTGTAGAGGGGCATAAGCTGGTGCGAGATCTCATAGTCCATATTCAGCGTAACGCGGAACTCGGAGATGATGTTCTGTGCCTTCTGGAGCGATATGTTCGCCGCCTCATAGTTCTTCTCTGCAAGTGCATCGCTGCCCTCCTTGATGAACTTCAGACAGCCATTGTAGAGCATAAGAGTCAGCGCCTCGGGCGTTGCCGTAAGGATCTGCTGCTTCTTATAGGCCTCCGCGGCACTGTTTACCATGTGAGAATCCCCCCTATAGCGTTACTGTCTGGAGAAGAAGCCAAACTGCGTGGAAAGGCGCGAGATTGCTTCCTCCATCGCGTTGTATTTTTTGTAAAGCTGGTTCTCAAAGGAGCTCATGAGCTTCTTGAAATCGCTCATCTGCTTCTCATATTCTTGGATGAGCTTACCGAGCTCACTGCGGTCGGACTTGTCCGCCGTCATGCCCGCGTGGCTCTTGAGCGACTCCATGCGCTTGCCGAGCCGCTCAGAAAGGCGGGTCGCAACACCATTGTCACTATAATTGTCATCCTCGTCCGTATGGGAAAAAATCTGTTTGACCGCATCCGGCTCTGCGGCAATCGCATTGCGCAGCTTCGTCTCGTCGAGCTTCAGATGCCCGCTCTGATCCTTTGAGGTAATGCCGATCGATGCGAGGTTGTTGTAGCGTCCCGGCGCCGAGCCGACGCGGTTCGTCACGGCATCACGCATGTCGCTGATGATTGAACGGACATAGTCGTTGCGGTAGAGCAGTCCGGCCTTGGCACGCTCGTTCCACTTGTCGACCTGTTCACGCGACATCCCGGCCTCCTGCTCCTTCGTCAGAACGCCGTAGTCCGGATACTTATTGTTGTTATAGCGTCCATGAAGATCATCGAGGAGCTTATTGTAATCCTCGACAAATTTCTTGACGTTCTCAACGAGTTTTTCCTGATCCTGTGCGATCGTAACCTGTGCCGGCGTCCCTACAGGCGTTGCTTTCTTAAAGGTGTAAGTGACGCCGTTGACCTGCAGCTTATTGTCCTGCAGATTCGTATACGTACGTCCATCGACCTTGACACTCGCATTCGTGCCCGCTGCCTCAAGCTTGGCCGTCGTGCCCGAAATCGTAAATGAAAGCGGTGCGCTGATGGTGCCGCCGCTGACCTGCCCGAGCTTCAAGTTGTTGAGCAGCGCTGTCGTGTACGTTGCCGAGGACGCCCCCGTATCCATGGAGAGACTGACCTTGTTGTTGGTGCCCGACTGCGTATTCACGATGGAAAATGCATCGGACACGGCATCGTAGCTCGCCGTTATGTTGAGCGCCGATTTCTTGCCGTCGCTGCCAATAAAGCGTGCATTGTTGATGCGCGTCGCAAGATCATTGAGCGTGAGATTCTTTGTGAATACCTCCTCCGCCGTAAACTTGATCTCCGTCGTGCCCGTCCCGTTTGAAAGTTTGAAGCTGAGCGCCGTATCGGTGCTCGTCATGCCTGCCGGCATCGTGCCGCCCGCAAAGGCAATATCCTTCAGTGCGACGCTCGTGGGAGCTGCCGTGTTTGTACGTGCCACCTTCTGCCCCGACGTCGTCATCAAATAGGCATTTGATGCTGCCTGTGTGACTTCAACGGTATGCGACATCACGCCGGCATTTGCATTTGCCGTTGCCGTCACAGCATCTGAGAGGGAACTTGTCGCCGTCATTGGCTTTGTCTTCGAGCTCAGGCGCATATCTGACATATTGCTGCGGAATGCATTCACCTCGCTGTATACGTCAGCAAACGCTTCCTTGCGCCACTCCGTCTCTACTTCCTTCTTATAGATGCGGTCATATTTCTTCTGCTCGGACATCATGCCGACCTTGACCAGCGACTCTACATCAATCCCCGAACCCGAAAGTCCGTAAATGCCTCTTGCTCCTGCCATAATTTCCTCCTTATCGCCTTATGCCATCTTGTCCAGGAATGCGCCGATCCAATCACGCGCCTTGATCATGTGATCAATCATGGACGCGGCAGGAATCTCGCGCAGCAGTTCCCCCGTCTTCTTGTCCAGCATACGCACCGACATGACGTTGACCTCTTTGTGGTACTGGAAATTGAGGTTCACATCAATACGGCGCATGATCTCGTTGAGCTGCTTCGTAATGTATGCCGCCTGAGCCTCGGAGACCGGCTTCTGCTTCTCTCGCGCGTCATCATTCTCCTGCCGTGCCTGCTGCACGGCGTCGGATGCAGAGGCCGGCAGAGACTCACCGCCCCTGCCGGCCGGCAATGGCTGGGGCACATCGCTTCCATCCTGCATGCTGTTGACGGCAAACGCCGCCACCATATAATCCTGAACACTTGCTACTGCCATAAGGCATCATCCCTCCATGTGTGTAGGGAGTGCATCCTGCGCTCCCTTTATCCTTCCTTGAAATTGGTTGGTTATGCCGACAAGTCCATCCGTATTATTTTTGTACGGATTGTATTGGCTCGGCAATGCCTGTATTTATGATAAATGCTTGGGCAATGCACTGAGGTCAATCGACTGCGGCGCTGCCGCACGCTGGTTCTCCTCCTGTATTGCCCGGTAGATTTCACCGCGATATATCTTGACGCTGCGCGGCGCATCGATGGCAATGCGCACATTGTCGCCCTGAACCTCCACAATGTTGACAACGATGTTGTCGCCGATCATGATCTGTTGTCTTGGTTTCCGTGTGAGTACGAGCATTACTTTTCCTCCGGATCTGCAGGAAACAGGCGATGCTTCGTCGTATACGGGCTGCGGTCGAGCACAATCTGCTTTCCCTTGCGGGTTTTGGCATTGATGACGATCGGTGCGATGAGGTTCGCCGTCAAATCGCGAATCTCTTTGCCCGAGAGGGTCAGTACCGTATAGATCAGCACATCGTCAGGCGAGGTGAGCTCGAGCTCCCGCTCCACATCGTCATCAATGGTGAACTCGTAGTCCGGAAAAAACGTGAGCGGCATCGTCATCAAGAAGGCGAGATCCGGCGTCTTCACCGACTGGAGAAAGACATAGGTTCCATCCTCGCCATACGGAATGATGAGGAACTCATGCTCCTCCTCAAATGCGGGAATCCCCGCCGAAAAATGGATGACCGCATCATCCTCCACATCGATCTCACCGAAGCGGCTGGTCATAATTTTCTTCATCAGAGACTCCTGTTACGCAAGTATATCATATTTTCCTTCGCTGACCCACGCGCGGATCTCACCCTTCCGCTGCAAGTAGGTTTCGATGCTGCCGCGGTGGTACTCGATGCGTGCCCGGCTTGTCACATTCCAATGCGGCGTCGTGTGCCCGATGGTCGGCTCACCGCCTGCCTCACCAACGTCAAAGTGAACCTCCGGATCGGGAATGGCCTGCGCGACGAACTGTCGGTTCTGATCGGCAATGCTCATCATCTCGCTGTAAATCTGTTCGATGGCTACCTGACGTCCCGGTTTTGGCCCATCCTCGGCAAGCGACCACGCCATCTGCGTGTGCTTCGAGGTCCCCTCCTGAACCCCTTCAAAGCCCCGCTCCATATTCTCGCGGGCAAAATCCGAATCGCTGGTGCAGCCATAGCTATGCCGGCTCGGATAGCTGTCAATGAAAAGCTTCGGCTGGGTCGAGCCACGATTGGAGCGTGCCGTCTGCGTCTCCTGATCGTACTGCGGCTGCTGAATGCCGGAGTCCAGTGTATTCTTCTGCGACTGTATCCCGATCATCGGGAGTGTATGACGCACATTGAGGTAGAGCATCAAGGGCATCCTTTCCCATCACTGCTTCGGTTCAGCGGCTCTTACCGCAGGTAATCCACAAGCGAAAGCGGCAAAATACGCGCACCCATCGAGAGCGACATGCTCATGATCGTCTGCTGCTGCATCATCTTCATCGCAAGTTCGGCCACATCCGCCGAGGAGACGTTTGTGATGTCACGCGTGATGTTTTCCTTATGATCCGTGAGGACCTCCGTCATGTTCTTGTAGAGCTGTGTGCGTGCCCCCGTCTCCGTATGCGCCTGCAGGGTCACCTGATTTGCCGTGTCCGCCAGCGTGATGCCGTCCGAGCTGAGCCAATGGGGATCGGCGGCATTGGTCTTGGCATAGACCGTCAGCATATTGTTGAGCATTGCCGTCCCCGACGGCTCGTTGCCCGAGTTCTTATCATCAAAGAGGTCGCGGCCAAAGACATCCAGCCCCGTCTTGTTGACGGTATCTGCCGTCGGCTCGGTCGAGCCGTTCTGCTTGACCATCGAGATGTAGCGGAAATCGCCGTTGTAGGAAGCGATCTGCTGGCGTACCGTCGAGAACTTCAGCGTCACGCCTGCGACTGCCGTCGTATCTGACCAGTTTGCACCAAGACCGGGGGCAGCGGCAGGATCGTCGATGATCTCCCCCGTATTCTTAAAGTTATTCTTAATGAAGTTCGTGCCTGTGGTGATATTTCCGACACGATCCGCTGCTGACACTGTCGAGCGCCCCTGCGTGATGACGTCCTTGTATCCTTCCTGCACAAACTGTTTCGTGTAGATATCCCCCGTCAGCGTATTGAGGTAGTAAGTCTTGCCGTCACTGCCGTCAAGCGAGAGCATCTGATGCAGGAAATCTGCACTGTTTCCGTTGCTCACATCATTGAAGAAAGCCGCCTGGCGGTCGTCCAGTGTCTTGGCGAGGCCGCGGCTGAGCGGCTTTTTCTCGTCAGACAGGGAGAACGGCTGACGAAGATCTGCCTGTCCGGAGAATACATAACGGTCACCGAGCTGTGTATTGCCGAGCGAGACAATCTGTTGAATCTGTGCTTTCATCTCACGGGCAATCGCGGGCCAGTCGCCGCTGTGCTCGTCCTTATCGTCGTTCGCTCCCTGAATGGTCTTTGCCTTGAACGTCTTCTGAATGTCTTCCATCGAACTGAGTGCTGTCTGGGTTGTGTTCATCCATGAGATGCCCGCCTTGACACTCTCCTGATAGCGGTCGTTCTCACCCTCAGAGACGTTGTAGCGCAGATAGCGGGAGTAGTCCACGGAGTTGTCCGAGGGGCGGTGGAGCTTTTTCCCGTCGCCCTGCTCCATGAGCTTTGCTTTCGTGTAGTCCAGCTCATTCAGGTCTTTCTGATAGCGCTGCACACTGTAATTACTGCTGATGCGAATCATCGTCTATCCTCCCTTACCTTCCCACAACGCCCGTGCTGTTGATGAGGCGGTCCAGGATCTCATCCATCGACGTGAGGACACGTGAGCATGCTCCATACCCCGTCTGGAACTTGAGCATATTCGAAAGCTCTTCGTTCCAGTCAACCCCTGCCGTGGACTGACGCCACTGGGTGATCTGCACCATGAGGTCATCCTGCTGCTTCATCTTCTTGTTGAGGTTCTCGGCATCTGCGCCGAGCTTATTCATAACGCCGTTATAGTACTGGTTGATGGAGACGGTTCCGACGGCGCGCTCGCACTCATTCGCCGGCAGGCCGATAAGCTTTGCCACATTGATCGTATTTCCCTGATCCATGTTGAAGAACTTGCTCAGCTCAACGGCCATCGTCCCATCTGCCGTGCCGTTCATATTGGCGAATGTATAGGTGTACGTAATGGTGCCGGGAGAGACCGTCGGCAGCACCTTGCCGATGGGGTTCGTCGGTGAGATCGGGGCCGGGTTCTGAATCTGGCGTGCGGCGACAAGGTTCTGTCCCCCCTGCGCCGTCAGCTCATCGCTGACCTTGAGCGCTTTGATGATCTGCATGGAGCGCATCTCATGGATGTCGGCGGCGTTGCTCGTATCGACTGCCGTCACTGTCGCCCCTGTGGCAGTCGCCGTGCGCGTCACGCCCTGTGCCGTCGCCGTCATCCAGCGGTCACCCGTCGTCGGATCGACGTGCCACACATAACGCTCACCCGTATAGTTGTTCCCCGTTGCATCGCTGTGGAATGCATTGCGTCCGAAGAAATTCGTCCATGTCGTCGCATCGTTATCGATGCCTGCACCGAGCTTATGCACATCATTGAATGTCGTCATGAGTGTCGCCGAGATGTCGGCAAGATTGTCGATGTACTTCTTGTCCTGAACGATCGTATCCTGCAGAGCCTTCAGTACGCCGCCCTGCGGAACATACCCCATGCCGCCCGCCTCCTTGATGCGGAGCGTGTAGTCATTGATGCCGTAACGCTCGTTGTTGATCGGCGGACTCATCTCAATGGTAAGATTGCTGTCGCGCTGCACGAGCGTCATGCCGTTCGAGACGACGGTGTACTGTCCGGTTGCATCCTCATAGACGTTGACATTCGTGATCTCCGAGAGCTTGTCTACGAGAAGATCGCGCTGGTCGCGCAGGTCGTTTGCCTTGCCGCCGTTCGTTTCCGCAAGCATGATGTTTTTGTTGAGGACGGCAATCTTCTCCGTGATGCTGTTTGCCTTATTCACCTGAATCCGCATCTCGTCGTACTGTGCGTTGATCTGATCCTGCAGCTGGCGTGCCCCCGTCTTGATGCGGTCCACGAGGTTGTTGCCCTTCTGCACGACCGCCGTACGGGACGCGGCATCACTCGCATAGTCGGAGAGGTTGACCCATGCGCTGTAGAACTGCTTCATCGCGTCGAGGACGCCGGTCTCCTTGGCATCGTTGAAGACTGCCTCTGCCTTGTCGTAGTTCGTCTTGTAGGTCTTGTAGAGGGTCTGTGTCGAGCTCTCCGACCAGAACTGCTTGTCTGCGTAAATATTGCGTGCACGATTGAGCGCCACAACATCGACGCCGCCGCCGACATAAACGCCGCCATAGAGAGACGGGCGTTCCTGATAGTTGGTCGCCGCCGAGTCAACACGCTGACGCGAGTACCCCTCCGTCGAAGCATTCGTAATGTTGTGTCCGGTCGTATCGAGCGAAAGCTGATTGTTCTGGATGCCCCGCACCATGGTATTAAGACCGGCAAATGTTGACCGCATATTCCCTCACTCTTTCCCTGACACTGTCCTGTGATCCATTTATACATCTGCATCAAACATCGCAATCTCGCGCCGCACGCCGGCACCGGGTCCCGCCACAGGCTGAGAATGCCCGTATGTATCGTCCGCCGCCGTACCGGAGATCACGTTGAGCTGATAGCTGATAAAGTCCGCGCTCTGCCGAAGCAGCCGATCCGCCGAACGCACCCGCTCACGCAGTGCTTCGTGACGCGTCCGAACGGCGTGCAGCGCACGTACAGCAGCAAAACGTTCCCGTGGATTCGGCTCACGTGCAATGACGGCAGAGAGATCCTCCGCCCGCACCGTTTTCAAGTATTCCGTCTGCCGCCGTGCAAGTGCACGTACGGCGGAGAGGCTTTTCTCCGCAGCCGCCGTCGGCGCTCCGATCCCCGCGCCGAAAGCGCTGTGCTGCAGCGCAGCGACAAGGGCATCGAAGGAGGCAAGTGCCTCCTCGGCAGCAGCCATCTCTTCCTTTAAAAGCACGAGTGCTGCGCGGGTCTCATTCGTCATTGCCGTTCACGCCTTATAGTCCAGATTCTTGCGCAGGTGCCTCACCTGCTCCGTGCCGCCGCTTCCGTACACAGGGTCGACCACTGCGCCGCCGATACGCCCAAGCTGTCGATTCACTGCCATAAGGGCCGCCTCGATGAGAAGGGCATTGCCGTCACGGAGTTCCTCCGTCTCCTTGACAATCTTGCTCAGCCGACGGCTCGCTGCAAGCACGCTGCGATGTACAGAATCGCTCGGTGCGAGAAGCGCAAGTTCTTCCATATTTGTCTTGGCACTCACGCCCGGCGTTGCTTCTGCGATGCTGGCCAGATGGGCGAGGCGGTCTGTCTCAAGACGCTCCACCGCACGTGCGAGGAAATCCTCCTCCGCCGTCACCTTTTCAAGGGCCTCCAGATCGAGCGCAGCGAGAATTCCGCGCTTCTTTTTCTGCAGCGTACAGATCTTCTCATATTGGTGCGAGAGCTCCTCAAGCGTCGCTGTGAATGCATCCCACATAGTCTGCTCCAATCAGTACCGCATCGCGAGCATCTTTGCCGCAATATCCGACGCAGCAGGCGCATACGCATCATTCTGCACGCACGCAGAAAGAGTCTCTACGCGGGCCTTGCGCACATCATCCATGCCGCGCAGCTGCTGCAAAATATCGCCAAAGCTCTGCACCTCACCCGAAAGTTCGAGTGCGTCCGGTGCCTGCACGGCACCCGCCGCATCCACGCGGCGCGTTCCCGTCACCTGAGCGCCGGCGTAGAGTCTGCTCACTGCTGAAATTGCCTGATTCCTAATCAACATATCTTTCACCACCTGTGTATGTGAAAACACCGCCGCAGCCCTGCGGCGCACCCGTGTCTCATCTATTCGCGATTTCTGTTCGAAATCCTTTCACCTTCTTTATCGAAAAAAAAAGAGACGCACTTAAGATTTTTTTCTTGCGTGCGTCTCCGTTATGTGCTTCCTTTATTTGCCGCCAAGCGTCACATAGCCGCGGCGGCCGCTGCCGTCCTTGGCAGTGCGCATTCCCGAGGCGCTCTGTTTGCCAATCGCAGCCTGCAGCTCTTCGCGCATCTCCTTCTGACACTTGTCGCAGTACTGGCCCTTCTGGATGGGCGAGCCGCATTTTTCACACGGGTAAAAGAGCTCCACATTGCTCGAAAGAAACCGCCCTTCCCGGATCATGCGGCGGATGATAGGCTCCTGTACGCCTGTTGCCTCGACGATCTCCGGGATCTGGCTCTTCGGATGCTCGCGCACATACTCGATGATCTCTTTCTCCCACTGCTCTTCCTTCTCGCGGCAGTCCGGGCAGACGCGGGAATTGTTGATCGCGATGAACACCTTGCCGCAGCTTGAGCAGTTCTTCATCTTTCCAGCCATGGACAAAACTCTCCTCTCAAAATAGCGGATCGGTATTCATGGATCCGTCTTGTTTTCCATGTACATACCCATATTTTACAACAGGATAATGGAAAAATCAACCGATCGTCATGTGCCGTTCTACTTTGTCATCTTCCGTGCAAACATACCGCCCTCGGGCGTCAGAATGCGGCAGCTGTTCAGCACCACCGCGAGCGTCGCTGTATTATGGATCGCGGCCGCCGCGAGCGGGCTGATCGCGCCGAGTGCGCCGAGCAGCATCGCCGACGAGTTGACGAGCAGCGTCGCCTTGAAATTCTGATGCACGAGATGCATCGTCCGCCGTCCGAGGCGCAGCGCCTCCACGAGGCGGATTGGATCCTCCCCGTGAATTGTCACCGCCGAGGACTCGGCCGCAATATCCGTCTGGCGTCCGCCGAGGGAAACGCCGACATCGGCGAAGGCGAGTGCGGGCGCATCGTTGATGCCGTCGCCGACCATCATCACTGTCCCGCGCTGCTTCAGCTCGTTCACATAGCGCGACTTGTCCTCGGGCAGAATCTCCGCATGATAGGAGTCCACATCCATATCGCGCGCCACCTCTGCCGCGACCGCCTTAGAGTCGCCCGTCAGCATGACGATCTCATCCACACCGCAGCGGCGCAGCTGATTCAGCGTCTTCTTCATCTTTGGACGGATGGGATCCTCAATCCCGATCACACCGATGAGGCGCGTGTCGCGCGCAACAAAGAGCACATTTTTGCCGGATGTCGACGCGGCGAGATCCTCCGGATCCGTCACGCCGTTCTCCTGCAGAAAACGGCGGCTGCCGACGCGGATCGTTCCGCCCGTAAAGCCCTCAAAATCCGGCACCTCAGCGAGCATTCCGCGCGCCACGATGGTCTTAGAGGAGCGGTGCTGCGGTGCCTGCCACGCCTTTTCCTCCACATACTTCTGGATTGCCACGGCGAGCGGATGCACGGAGTGCTCCTCAGCGGATGCCGCGAGCAGAATCATCTCCTTCTCCGTCACCCCTGATGCCGTACGGATGAACGTGATCTCTGGGATGCCGACCGTCAGTGTGCCCGTCTTGTCGAGCACGACCGTATCCGTGCGTGCCAGCGCCTCGATGTAGTTGCCGCCCTTCACGAGAATCCCGCGCTTGGCCGCCGCTGCAATCGCCGCCGACATCGCCGTCGCCGTTGAGAGCTTCAGCCCGCAGGAAAAGTCGATGAAGAGCAGATTCAGCACACGTCCCCAATCGCGCGTCGCCCCGTAGACAATCGCCGCCCCGAGGAAGGACACGGGCACGAGATAGTTCGCCATCTGATCGGCAAAATTCTGCACGGGTGCGCGGCGCGTCTGCGCCTCCTCGACGAGGTGTACGATGTGTGCGAGCGACGTATCGCTGCCCACCTTCTCCACGGCGATCACAAGCTCGCCTGCCTCGACCACGCTGCCCGCGTAGACCGGAGTGCCCTCCTTCTTCATCGCAGGGGCAGACTCGCCCGTCACGGACGCCTGCGTCACCGCCGCATTGCCGCGCAGAACGCGGCCGTCGATGACGATTTTCTCTCCCGCGTGCACAGCGATCGTATCGCCGGGACGCACCTCCTCCACGGGAACCTTGCGCTCCACCTCGCCCTTCGGTGTCTTTTCGACCAGCCAGACATCACGCTGCCCAAGGGACAGCAGCCCCGAGATGTGCGTACGCGCCTTCTCTGCCGCATAGCTGGTCAGCATCTCCGCACCATTGCTGAGTGCAAGGAGCATGAGGCTCGACTCTGGTTTCCCCGCGAGCACTGAGGCAATCACCGCCGTCGTCGTGAGCGTATCCGCATTCGGCTGACGCTCCTCGATCAGACCGCCGATGCCCGTTTTGATAAAGTTGCGCGAAATGGCCAGGACGAGCAGTGAGCGCAGCACCTTCACCGAAGCAAAGAGTTCGGGGGCACCGCGCCGCAGGAGCTCCATCGCGGCAAAACTGGCAAGGGAGATCACTGCATCGCGGCGGAACTCCGCCAGTCGCTCCGTCGGCGTCACTGTCTTCTCTGCCGCCGACCGCACGGCACGCTCTGCCGCCATGAGAACGCGCGCCGTCGGGATCGTCCCCACATGCCAAAGATCTACCCATTTCTCATTGGCGGATACCGCCATCACCGCGGGAAAGCGGCGCAGGCGCGCTGCGAGCCGCAGCGCATCCTCGCGCGGCAGGGCCGCACGAAGGCGGATCCGCTTGTGCAGCAGCTTTGTCATACCTTCCATCCCCTCATCAGCGACAGCGCCCACCAGAGCATCTGCGAGCCCGAGGGCGTATTATTGGAAATCACCAGCTGACGTATGCCGCGCATAATGAAAATCCCGGCAACCAACGAGCTGAGATCCAGTGCCCCGCCCGTATTGCGCTGAATCCATCCACTAAGCGTCTCCACTGAACGGCGCACACTCTTGGCAAACGTCGCGGGCGGCTGAACCTTGCCCTCGGCAAAGATGGCACTCAGCCCCTCCGCCAGGACGAGTACATGCGCCTCATCCTCCGGCGCATAGATAAGCAGAATGCTGCCCGAAGCCACATTGGTACGAACCGCACGGATGAACGGCAGACGAAGGAGACGTTCCTCCAGCACAGCGGCAAATGACTCCGTCAAATACGGCGTACGGTAGCGGCGGCGTCCCGGTGATGCATGAACACAGGAAAAAACAGCCGTCGGCACCGCACAGGAAACCGGCGCAGCGGGCTGCTCGGCCGTATGCGCCAAGGCATGTGAACTCTTCCCGCGCGGGCGCTCCGGTGCAGCAAACAGGCCGCTGCCCAGTCCGTGCAGCATACGGCCCTCAGCAGAATGTCCTCCCGTCCCGAGAATCATCTGGCGGGCCATATTTGCCAATGAAGCGCCGAGCATCAGCCCCGACAGGTACGTCATGATGCCCGCCTCCTCGCATGTTTACGCATATAGTCCTCCACACGCCGCAGCTCCGCATTCGCACGCAGACGCTCCGGCTCATACGTGATGAGGATCGATCCTGTTGCAATATTCGTATCCACGCACTCGATCTCAGCGAGTGCGTTCAGCCGCTCATGCACCTGCTGTTCGAGTGAAGCATTGTTCACGAGCTGCTTGCTGTAGAGACGCACGCGTCCCGGCATATAGGAAGCGACATCCGTCGAGCGGATGAACAGATCCAGCGCTGAGTGCGGAATCGCATTTTTTATCGCAGCGAAAATACTCATTGAAACCCCTTTCTTTTTTATATCTGTTGAAAAAGGGCTGCGCGCAGAGATGCGCAGCAGCCCCCGTGTTGTGGTTTTCTCACTTCTCCGATGCAGCCTGTGCCGCGATCAGATCCTCGAGCTCCTCCTTCTGGCGCTGGAGCTCAGCGAGCGAGAGATCCGCCGAGCCGGCCTCAAGCGCCGCCAGCTGCTGTGTGCGCTCCTGCATGAAACGATAGCCGAAAATACCGGCGACCGCGCCAACCGCAAGGCCAATCCAAAAATCTGTCTTCGAGAACATACTGTTTCCTCCTTCACTATATCGCTTTCCCGCGCATGCCGATTCTCCCTCCGCAGCCCGGTGAAAGCCCCCTTTATCCTTGGCGCTTTGCCGCATCATAGAGCGACCGATCCCCTGTACAGAAACACCTATGACAAAGAAAAGCTGCCCAATGGCAGCCTTGATGGATCGCTCCATGAGACGATGACAATTCCTGCGCCGTGAGGTGCGGCAATGCCGCCATCCTCTCTGGAATCATCTCGTTGTTCTCAGTATATGTGAGAATGACTCATCTG
The DNA here is from genome assembly GCF_000160695.1 of Centipeda flueggei ATCC 43531. Classification (GTDB taxonomy): domain Bacteria; phylum Bacillota; class Negativicutes; order Selenomonadales; family Selenomonadaceae; genus Centipeda; species Centipeda flueggei. The sequence goes on from NZ_GG694006.1 coordinate 1,013,786, forward strand.
TCAATAGCTCTTACATAATCAAGAATAACTATTGAAATCACCTTTACTTCATGCGATAATATATAGAAATCATGTGATTATTCACAGGAGTTTATCGTTGATCAAAAGGAGTTCACCATGAAACATCGCCCCCGCCGCTTGCCGCATCTCCTCATTGCAGTCCTCTCCGTCATCCTCTTCTGCGCTGTCCTCACGCATCTGCCCGCAGGTGAAGAAGATGACCCGCCGACCTACAAGGCGGAAATTCTCCACGTGGAGAACGCAGCGGGCGGCATCACCTCCTTTGCGCCGGACAGCGCCGCATACACGGTTCGCATTCATCTCAACTCCGGCCCTGCGGAGGGAACAGAGGAGACAATTCTCCACCATACCTTCAATAACCCTGCCTTTGACATTCATCCGGAGGAGGGCGAACACATCCTCGTCCGTCCTGCGGGCGAAAGCTATGCTATTGTCGACTACGACCGCCTTCCCGCCATGCTCCTCCTGCTCGCCATCTTTGCCGCACTCCTCATCTTCTTCGGCGGCATAACGGGCGCGAAGGCCCTCCTGGTTCTCCTCTTTGCCGTCATTCTCATCGCAAAGGGACTCATTTCCTTTATCCTCTACGCGCCCTCGCACATCATCTTCGCAACGCTTTGCATCGGCAGCATCATCGCTCTCGCCACCCAGCTCATCGTGAGCGGGCGCAGCGTCAAGGCGGCGGGTGCCATCATCGGCACCATCGGCGGCATCCTTATCGCGGGACTCCTCGCCGTCATTGCTATCCACGGCACCTACCTCACGGGCATCGCTGAGGAACAGGCGGGCATGCTTAAGGCACTCTATCTGCAGGAGGTGGACTTCCGTGAACTGCTCTTTGCCGGCATCGTTCTCGGTGCGCTCGGTGCCGTCATGGACGTCGCCGTCTCCATCGCTTCCGCGCAGTACGAAATGAAGCAGCTCGCCCCCAAGACGAAGTTCGAGGCACTCGTCTCCTCGGGCATGAGCGTCGGCCGCGACGTCATGGGCACCATGGCGAACACCCTTGTCCTCGCCTACATCGGCGGTGCACTCCCGCTCATCCTCCTCATCTCCGCCCAGCCCGACCTCCCGCTCCGCCACGTCCTGAATCTCAACATGATTGCCACGGAGATCGTCCGCTCCCTCGTCGGCAGCATCGGTCTCCTCTGTGCCATTCCCATCACCGCTTACGTCACCGCTCTCCTCATCACCATCCGTCCACGCCGTAAAAAAAGAGCGGAAGCATAACTTCCGCCCACCGGCTTCATGCCTGTACTACCGCGCCGCGTGCACGGCATCCCGTACGACCTGTGCCATATAATCGATCTTCGCATCCGTCAGCCCGGGGTAGACACCGAGCCAGAACGTGTCGTTCATAATGCGGTCGGTCGACGCGAGCGTCCCCGCCACACGGTAGCCCTCGCCCGAGGCGCGCATGGCATCAAAACAGGGGTGCTTCGTCAGATTCCCCGCGAAGAGCATGCGCGTCTGGATGCCCCGCCCCTCGATGTACGGCACAATCTTTGCACGATCCACGCCGTCACGACAGGTCAGCAAAAAGCCGAACCAGCTGGGATTCGCGTGCTCCGTTGCCTCCGGCAGGACAAATGCATCGCCCAGATCGGCGAGTGCCGCGCGGAGCCGCGCAAAGTTATGCCGGCGACGCGCGACAAAGGACGGCAGTTTTTTCAGCTGAGCGACACCGACGGCCGCCTGCATATCCGTCGCCTTGAGGTTGTAGCCGAAATGCGAGTAGACGTATTTGTGATCGTACCCGTGCGGCAGTGCACCGTACTGCCCGTCGAAGCGATGTCCGCAGCGGTTGTCCTGCCCCGACGCGCAGACGCAGTCGCGTCCCCAGTCGCGCAGGGAGCGCACGATGCGGTGGAGGAGCCCATCATTCGTATAGACCGCGCCGCCCTCGCCCATCGTCATGTGGTGCGGCGGATAGAAGCTCGACGTGCCGATATCACCGATCGTTCCCGTACAGCGCGTCTCTCCGTCGATCGTATACTGCGCGCCGAGCGCGTCGCAGTTGTCCTCAACGAGCCAGAGGCTGTGCTTTTGGCAGAACGTCTTGACCGCCGCCAGATCGAACGGATTGCCGAGCGTATGCGCAATCATGACTGCCTTCGTCCGTGCGGAGAGAGCCCCCTCGAGAAGTGACACATCCACATTGTACGTCGGCAGGCTCACATCGACGAATACGGGCACTGCACCGTACTGGATGATCGGTGCAACCGTCGTCGGAAAGCCCGCCGCCACCGTGATGACCTCATCGCCGCGCCCGACGGCACGCGCCCCGAGGAGCGGCGACGTGAGCGCCATAAAGGCGAGCAGATTCGCCGACGAGCCCGAGTTCACGAGCGAGCAGTGCTTGACCCCAAGATAGGCCGCCAGCCCGCGCTCGAACTCCTCCGTGTAGTGCCCCGCCGTCAGCCAGAACTCAAGCGCACTCGCGACGAGATTCTCCATCTCCTCATGATCGTAGACGCGCGCCGCGTACGGCAGACGATCGCCCGGGGAGAAATCCTCCTTTGGTGCATGATACTTCTCACAGTACGCCCGTACAAGCGCGAGTATCTCCCCGCGCATCTCCTGCTCACTCATCCGATTTCTCTCCCTGCTCTATGATCCCCCGCGAAAAACACCTCGATCTGTTCCTCGGTCAGCGCACGCATATCCGCACCTTCCTCCCATGCCTTTGCCCATTCCACCGTTTTCTCCACGGCCTCGGCGATATGCCAGTGCGGCCTCCACCCGAGCGCCGACTTAACCTTCGAGCAGTCGAGCTTCAAAAAATGCGCCTCGTGCGGACCGCCGTCCGCGTGCGTCTCCCACCGTGTACCCGCACCCCACGCCTGGCAGAAGAGATCGGCAAGCTCTCCCGTCGTCACGCAGTCCGCATCGTCGGGGCCGACGTTCCATGCCCCGACCAGCGCGGCATGCTCCGCCTGCCGCGCCGCGAGCATCAGATACACAGAGAGCGGCTCCAGCACATGCTGATAGGGGCGCGTTGAATACGGATTGCGGATGTCGATCACCCGCCCGCGCACGGCGGCACGAATACAGTCGGGAATGATGCGGTCAGGGGCAAAGTCACCGCCCCCGATCACGTTGCCCGCACGCGCCGTCGAAAGCCGCACGCCGCCGTCCGCGAAAAAACTCTGCCGATAGCTGTATACCGCGATCTCCGCACAGCTCTTGCTCGCCGCATACGGATCATAGCCCAAGAGCGGCTCATTCTCGCGATAGCCCCACGGCCACTCCTTATTCTCATAGACCTTGTCTGTCGTCACAATGAGGGCAGAGCGCACCGTATCCGACGTGCGAATGCATTCGAGGACGTTGACTGTCCCCATCACATTCACCGCGAACGTCTCCACGGGCTGACGGTAGCTTGTGCGCACAATTGGCTGTGCCGCGAGGTGAAAGACAACCTCAGGGCGCGCCGCAGCGAACGCACGCCCGAGAGCGTCTGCATCACGCACATCCCCGCGCAGATCGCAAAGTTCCTTTAGAATCCCGAGACGATCCAGCGCCGCCCGTCCCCCCTCCGTCGGCGCATCGAGCGCGAACCCCGTTACCTCTGCTCCCGCCCTGAGAAGCAGAAGAGCAAGCCACATCCCCTTAAAGCCTGTATGCCCTGTAAGGAGCACACGCTTTCCCCGATAGAAGTTCAAGCCATCCTTCATAATCTCTCCCTCGTCCTATGTCTTTCGTTTCGGCCAATGTGATGCAGACGGTTCGTTCCGCGCAAACACGTTGGCAGGGTATGCGGTTCGACTTCCCTAGTGAATCGCTTTCTTCTTGAATCGCCCGCCCACGATGTCGTGCACGGCATTGATTGTGACGAAGGCACGCTCGTCCTTGTCAAGGACGATCTCCTTCAGCTTGTCCAGTTCGAGGCGTGTGACGACACAGTAAAGGATTTCCTTTGCATCGCCCGTGTAGCCGCCCGCGCCGTGGAGCAGTGTCACGCCGCGTCCGAGCCGCTCGTTGAGGGCGGCGGTGACCTCCTCGTGCTCGTTCGTGACGATCATGACGGCATACGACTCATCGAGCCCTTTCAGCACGACGTCAATCATCTTTGCGATGACGAAGTAGGCAAAAAGCGAGTACATCGCCTTGTCCCAGCCGTAGAGCAGGCCCGCCGAGGAGAGGATAAAGAGGTTGATGAACATAACCACCTCGCCGACGGAGAACTGCGTCCGCGCATCCATGATGATCGCGACGATCTCTGTCCCGTCGAAGCAGCCGCCCGTACGCATGACGATACCGACGCCGAGCCCCGTCACCACGCCGCCGAAGATCGCAGCGAGGAACGGGTCATTCGTCACCTGCGGTACGTCGTGAAGCACACTCGACCAGATCGAGAGCATGATGATGGCAAAGACCGTCGAGAGCGCGAAACTCTTGCCGATCTGTTTGTACCCCATAAAGACAAAGGGAATATTATAGAGCACGAGAAACACACCGAGACTCATGCCCGTGATGGTCTGCGACATGATCGACAGACCCACAACACCACCGTCGATGACATTGTTCGGGATGAGGAAAAGATCGAGTCCTACGGCAGTGATGAAGGCACCGATAATGAGCCGCAGGCATTTTTTGATGTAGAAAAATGCCCCCTTCGGAGCTGCCTTCTTGGGGCGCGGCGTCGGTGCTGGCTTTTCCTGTGCCTCCACAATAATCTGCTCGGTACTGCTGTCTACGATTTCGTTCATACGTCCTCCCATTCCCCAAAAACGCTGTACCTTTCTTTTTTATTATAGAGGAAAGAAAATCCGCTGACAAGTCCACCGCTATGAGAACGACTTTCTTGACTTTACTGTGCCTGCATTATATGATGGCAATATTGGAAAGAGATTCATCTGTAATGGGACAGGAGGGATGTATATGATCTACACGGTCACCTTCAATCCGTCGATTGACTACATCGTCCGATTGGAGCAGTTCACCCCGGGCGAGATCAACCGCGTGAACTATGAGCAGATCCTGCCGGGAGGCAAGGGCATCAATGTCGCCATCGTACTGAAAAATCTCGGGCATGATGCAACGGCACTCGGCTTCCTCGCGGGATTCACAGGTACAGCGATGCAGCAGCAGCTCCGCTCATTCAATGTGACGGAGGACTTCGTACATCTCGACGAAGGGTTCTCACGCATCAACGTCAAGATCAAGGCGGAGCGTGAGACGGAGATCAACGGGCAGGGGCCGAAGATTCCGCCCGAAGCGCAGCGCGCCCTCTTTGAAAAGCTCGATCGTCTCTCACATGGTGACACCCTCGTCCTCGCAGGGTCGATTCCGAATACCCTGCCCGACGATATCTATGAGCGCATCATGGAACACCTCGACGGGCGCGGCATCCGCATTGTCGTGGATGCGACGAAGAACCTTCTGCGGCGTGTGCTGAAATATCACCCGTTCCTCATCAAGCCGAACAATCACGAGCTTGGCGAGATGTTCGGCGTAACATTGAACACAGACGACGAGATCATCGAGCATGCGAAACGCCTGCAGGACGAGGGCGCGACAAACGTCCTCATCTCCATGGCGGGCGACGGTGCGATCCTCCTCACCGAGGAGGGCGTATTCTATCGCTCTGCCGCGCCGAAGGGCACACTCGTCAACTCTGTCGGCGCAGGCGACTCAATGGTCGCAGGCTTCCTCGCAGGCTATATGGAGTCGGACGGCGACTACGAGCGCGCCTTCTACATGGGCGTTGCGACCGGCTCCGCCTCGGCATTCTCCGAGAACCTTGCCACGCGCGAGGAGGCTCTCGCGCTGCTGAAAACAATCGCGTGATGTAAGAGCGGCGTGCGTCCTGCGTGTATGAACGTAAACCTATCGCAGCTGTGCAATCCCATGTGGCGTGTGTCCTGCGTGTATGAACGTAAACCTATCGCAGCTGTGCAATCCCATGTGGCGTGTGTCCTGCGCAGAACCCTCGTTACGCAAGCGGTCGTGTGTTCGTCCGCCAAAATACCTGCGGATTCCAAACGCGCTGCGCTTGAACGATTAAAATCCGCAGGGGGCGGGCCGCACACTCTGTGCCGCTTGCTCCACTAGGGTTTGCTAAAGGACTGCACGCCACGCCAAACAATGCGGATATTTTCAAGGAATATTGCACAGCAGATACAACACAATGAAAAAGGAGGGTTTTCCCTTTGCATATCAACGACCTTCTTAACCCCAAGAGCATTGCCCTCGGCGTCTCCGCCCCCGCCTCCAAGGAGGCAGCCATCCGCCTGCTCGCGGACTGCATGGAAAAGGGCGGAAACCTCAGTGACAAGGAACAGTACGTCAAAGACGTACTCGCACGTGAGGCGAGCGGCACGACGGGCCTCGGCGACGGCATTGCAACCCCGCACGCCAAGAGCGACGGCGTAAAGGCAGCAGGGCTCGCCGCCATGACCATCCCCGACGGCATGGACTTTGCCGCGATGGACGGCAATCCGAGCCGCCTCTTCTTCATGATTGCCGCACCGAACGGCGCAAACGACGAGCACCTCACCATTCTCTCCAGCCTTGCGACCATGATTATGGATCCCGACTTCAAGGAAGCACTCATCGCCGCCAAGACCGTCGAGGAATTCCGCGGCCTCATCGATGCGAAGGAAAACGGCACCTTCACCGCGCCGAGCGCCGCGGAGGAGAGCACGGAGAGCGCACCTGCCGCCGACCACATCCAGCTCCTCGCCGTCACCGCCTGCCCCACGGGCATCGCGCACACCTTTATGGCGGCAGAGAGCCTGGAACAGCACGCGAAGAAACGCGGCATCTCCATCAAGGTGGAGACGAACGGATCGGCGGGCGTGAAGAACATCCTCACACCGGAGGAGATCGCCGCTGCCGACGGCATCATCGTTGCGGCGGACAAGAACGTCGCCATGTCGCGCTTTGACGGACACCGCGTCGTCATCACGAAGGTTGCGGACGGCATCAACAAGGCAGATGAGCTCATCGACCGTGCTCTCGCGGGCTCTGCCCCCGTCTATCACGCGAGCGGTGCGGATACGGCAGAGGGGGCGGATGCATCCGAGGAGGAAAGTCTCGGGCGCCAGATCTACAAGCACCTTATGAACGGCGTCTCGCACATGCTCCCGTTCGTCGTCGGCGGCGGCATCCTCATCGCCCTTGCCTTTCTCTTTGATGACTACAGCATCGATCCGTCGAAATTCGGCTCGAACACCCCGCTCGCAAAGTTCTTCATGGACGTCGGCGGCGCATCGTTCGGCTTTATGCTTCCCGTTCTTGCGGGCTTCATCGCAATGTCCATCGCCGACCGCCCCGGTCTCGCCGTTGGCTTCGTTGGCGGCGCGCTCGCGGGTGCACACGGCACGGGCTTCCTCGGTGCACTCCTCGCAGGATTTATCGGCGGCTATTCCGTCAACTTGCTGAAGAAGGGCTTTGCGGGACTGCCCGCCGCACTCGACGGAATCAAGCCCGTCCTGCTCTATCCGTTCTTCGGCATCCTCATCATCGGCTTTATCACCCTTTTCATCATCACGCCGCCCGTCGCCGCCATCAACACATGGATGGTCGCAACACTCGGCAGCATGGATCCCTCAGCGCGCGTCCTTATGGGCATTGTCGTCGGCGGCATGATGGCAATCGACATGGGCGGCCCAATCAACAAGGCGGCCTACGTCACGGGCACGGGACTTCTCGCCTCGGGCGAGTATCATGTCATGGCAGCAGTTATGGCGGGCGGCATGGTACCGCCGCTCGCGATCGCCCTCGCGACCACTCTCTTTAAGAACCGCTTCACTGAGAGCCAGCGCAAGGCGGGCATCACGAACTACGTCATGGGACTCTCCTTCATTACGGAGGGTGCCATTCCCTTCGCGGCGGCAGACCCTGTGCGCGTCATCCCCTCGATGGTCGTCGGCTCCGCCCTCGCGGGCGCACTCACCATGGTCTTTGACTGCACGCTGCGTGCGCCCCACGGCGGCATCTTCGTCGTCCCGACCATCGGCAATCCGCTCATGTATCTCGTGAGCATCATCATCGGCGCCATCGTCGGCGCCGTCATCCTGTCGATGCTCAAAAAACCGATCAAAGAATAACGGCATAGAAAAATACCGCCGCACCGAGATCCTCGGCACGGCGGTATTTTGCGTTTTAGAACAACTCTCCCTCGGCGATGCGCCCCATGAGCTCCTTCGACGGGATGAAGAAGAGCTGTCCCTTCAGTGCCGTCGAGTACTCGAGCAGGCGATCGTCCTGCGTAAACATATTGATGACCATCTTGTGCGTCACATCCCAGTGGCGTGCATAGCCGATAAAGTAGGTGCCGCGCACGCCCTCGCCCGGATTCGCATAGACGACGTTCATGCGCACGATCTTGTGTTCCTCGTCGTCGCGGTTATCCTGCGAGATGATGTTGTGTGCGCGCGGGTCCTTCTCGTCATCGTCGAGCTCCAGATCGCTGTACTTCCGACGGCCGATGTACTTTTCCTGCACCTCGGTCGGCAGGGCGCGCCACGCATCGAGATCGTGAACATACTTCTGTGCGAAGGCATAGGAGCCATTGATGAAGTCGGGATCCTCCGCGCCAATGATCGCCCACTCCTTCGCCTCCTCACCGACGGGATTCTCCGTCCCGTCGATAAAGTCGATGATGGCGCGTCCCTCGCGATAGTGGAAGCCGTGCGTCTCATCCACAACATCCACGATGGGGCGCAGGAAGCCCATGATCTGATCGACGACGAGATAGGTCGTCGATGCCTCATCTGCACGTACGTGCAGGAAGAGATCGGCAGGCGTTGTCGGGGCCTGATGGTTCTTCCCATTGACGCCCTTGAAATCCTCTAATTCCTTCGGTTTCGCGGCATGCGGGAAAAGATACTCCCATGCGCGGTTGCTGAAGCCGAAGGTGAGCTTCACCGTCTCCGGTGCAACGCGGATGTTCATCGAACGCTGAATTGCTTCGATGCGATCCGCCATATCGGCGATGATCTCACATTCCTTGTCTCTGTCCTCACGTTTCAGTGACAGCATGAGGAAAATGACGCTCTCCCCTGCGTCCTTAAACACGTCCTGTGCCAGATTTGCATTGACCTCCATGGGACTCTCCTTTCTTGTCATACACAGCGATACACTACTATTTAGAAAGCACTGATAAATCCAGCACCGCCGTCTTCGTACATCTTTTTTGCCCGCACTTCAGCGGCAGACGCTCATATATGTGTTTATACCTTGAATCGCCCAACAAGCTCATCCAAATTGGCGGCAAGCCCCTTGAGATGCTCCGCCGTGGCGGCAAAGGCATCGAGGGAGGCGGTCTCCTGCTCGATGGCAGCTGCCGAGTCCTCCGTGAGACCCGTAATTTTTTTCGACGCTGCGGCGACATCCTGCGCTGCCGCCGCAGCGACCTGCGCACAAGCACGCACCGCCTCGACGGAGGAGAGAAGCCCGGCGCGATCCGCACTCTCCGCAGGTATGAGCTTATGAATTTCCTGCATCTGTGCACAGATACCGCTGATGCTCGATGTGAGCATCTGAATCTCGTCATTCTGCTCGTTCGCACTCGCGGCAACATTGGTAATGGCAACAGCGTTGTATTCAACTGCCCGGCTGTTCTCGACACTCGCCTGCCAGAGGTTGTCAGAGAGTCCCGAGACTTCCGCAGCACACGCCTGCGCCCGCTGCATAAGTTGGCGCAGATCACTGACAAAGCTGTTGAAGGAGCACACGATGCGTCCGATCTCATCATAACGCTCCGCCTCAAGCTGCTGCGTGAGATCTCCCTCCTTGCCGGCGACCTCACGAAAGGAGACGGTCAGAGCGGCAAGCGGGTGCAGAATATGTCGGATCATAACATAGGAGGAGCCAATAAAGATAAGCACGGACAGAACGATAACCACAAGTTCAATTCGCTTGGAGACGGCTATCTTTGCCTGACTGGCTTGGTCATACGCCGTAACGAGCTTGTCCACCTCAGCCACATAGGCGGTCACACTGTCGGAAAGTGCCCTGTTTGCTGCATATTGATCCGCCGCAGTTTCCGCTCCCAAAACAGAAAGCACCTGACTTCGGTAGTTCTCCCACAGAGACCGAACCGTCTGGAGCTGTGCTGCAACGGCGGGATCAGCGGCAGGACGAATGCCCGCATCCGCACTCCCCTCGGCAAGCCCCGCAAGGATGTGATCATATTCCTCGATCTGCGCACGCATCGTCTGCCGAATGAGCATCTCCTCCTCCCCTTCTGCCGGCACAAGGCGCGCCGAGAGCCATGAAAGCTGATACGCACGCATGCGGAGAGAGCCGGAGGCATTGACGGCAGGAGAATCCCCCTCAATCTGGGCAAAAGTGAAAAAGTTCAGTCCGACAAGCCCGATAATGAAGACGAAAAGGGCGACGAGTGTGATTCGCAGTTTATTATGAATGGACATAGTTCCCCTCTCGTTTCAACAGAAAAGTCCTCTCCGCTGGTATATCGCAGGAAGAACGCGGCGCAATCCCCCATCTGATACATCCGCATAAGAAATCGCTGAGGAAATAACCGCCGGTCGGTCGGTGCAGATTTTCCCTTCCAAGGAAAAAGTCCGACGCCCAGCAAAGGCTGTGCGGAAGATTGTTGACACAGGCCGGACGAAAAAAGATGCGCCAAGGAGCACACACGAATTTTATCCGCCCCCATAAACATGGCATAACGGCGTCTCACTGGAGTCAGGTCTTGAACTTTCCGACGAGGCCGTCCAGCTTCGCCGACAGGCCGGACAAGTGCTCTGCGGCAGTGACGACCTGCTCCATGGTCGCGCTCTGCTCCTCGATGGCAGCTGCCGAGTCCTCGGTGAGCCCCGCAATCTGTTTTGCCGCTGACGCGACATTCCCAGACGTATGCGCGACGTTCTGTGCGCCTGCCGATGCCGTCTGATTCAGCTGCACGATTTCAGCCGCCGCGCGGCGGCTCTCCTCGGAACTTGCGGCGATGGCATTCAGTGAGGCACGCACCGCAGCGACCGCCTCCGTGATCTTCTCGAGATCACCGACCAGCTCTTGATTTGCACTGTGCGTCTCATGCACCTGCTGACGAATGCCGGTCATCTTCTCCGTGACATCGTCCGCCGCAAGGCTCGAGCTCTCAGCGAGCTTGCGCACCTCCTCCGCGACGACAGCAAAACCACGTCCGCTCTCCCCTGCACGTGCAGCTTCGATCGCGGCGTTGAGCGCGAGCAGATTCGTCTGCTCCGAGATGCCCTTAATGAGCTCGATGATCTGATTGATGTCCTCCGCGTACTGTGTGAGCGTCTGCACATTCCGATCCATCGCCATGACAATATCGCGCAGGCCATCGGTCTGTGATGCGACACGTACCGCACCATCCCGGCCATCCGCTGCCTTTTCCTCAGAATCCGCCGAGAGTGCGGCAGAGCGTTTGGCAGCTGCGAGCATCTGCGCCATGTGCTCCGCGATCTGTGCCACATGGTCCGCGAGGGCCTGCATATCCGTATTCTGTTCATTCGCCCGCCCTGCGACATCGGTGACGGAGCCGGCGACCACTTCGACGGCCTTACTGCTCTCACCGCTTGCCTGCGAAAGTGCACCGGAGAGCTGTGCGACCTCCGCTGCGCTCTCCTGTGCACCGCGTATGATCGTACGCAGTTTCCCGATGAAGGTGTTGAAGTAGAGGACGATCCGTCCGATTTCATCATCGCGCTCTGCGTGAAGCTGCTGCGTCAGATCCCCCTCGCCCTCGGAAATGCCGTGAAACGAGTCCGTCAGCGCCGCCAGCGGACGCAGAATCTGTGTAAGAATCAGCCAGAGTGCACCGCCCACCACGAGAACAGCAAGCAGGATCACGCCGAGCTGGATGTCCTTGGACCTCTCGATCTTCGCCTGTCCGGCGGCATCGTAGGCAGCGACCAGCTTGTTGACCTCCGCCACAAAGGGCGCAACCTCTTTTGCAGCCTTTGCCTCTGCGGCGCGGCGCGCCTCCTCGTCCGTTTCCTCGGCAGCGGCACGGATATCAGCACGATACGCCTCCCACAGCGGCTTCACAACGCCGAGCTGCCGCTGCACCGCCTCATCCGCGGGTGCCGTCAGCCCCATCGCCGCATCGCCCTGCTCCAGTCCCTTCAGAATACGATCGTAGTCCTCCAGATTCTTCTGCATCGCCGCACGCAGCGTCTGTGCGTCGCCCTCATCTGCCGACACGAGCCGTGCTGCCCCCCACGAGAGCTGATAGGCGCGCATCCGCAGCGAGCCGGAAGCGTTGACCGCGGGCGCGTCCCCCTTGAGTTCATTGAACGTAAAGAAGTTCAGCCCGACCAATCCGACAATGAAGACAAACAGCAAAACCAGAATCGACTGCAGTTTCGTGCGTATGCTCATCCCCGTCTCCCCCTTGCTGTGCAGCGCAAAGCTCCGTCGCGCGCTGCAAGCCTCTGAAAGTGTATTTGATACTATGAATTATAGCATAAGACATTCGGGAGAGCCATGAAAATTATCCATTATTTAAAAAAGGTCTGCTGCACGAAGTTTTCGCTTCATGCAGCAGACACATTCACAATTTGACAAGTTCACGCAGGCGGGCGAGATCAATGTAGGTCTTTGCCTCCGGATGCCGCTGCAGATAGCCCTGATGCTTCTCCTCTGCCGGCTGGAAAGAGGTCAGCCGCTCCATCGTTGCGTGCATAACGCGCCGTGCTGCCGCACTGCTGTTTGGGTCATTGAGTGTCAGGTGCTCCCCCGTCGCGGGGCAACGTCCCTTGCCTGCGAGAAAGGTGAGGTAGAGCGCGATCTGCGGCTCGTCCTCTGCGCTCTCGTAGAAGATGCCCGCGCGGTACATAGGGCCGCGCACATAGCCCTGCCCGTCGATGCTGTACGGCGTAACGACAGAAAAATGCAGGTCGAGAAGCTGTGAGATGTCCGTCTTTTTGGGATCGTAAACGATCTCAACGCCCACACGACCGCCCGACGCGCCTGTCAGCGCATCCTCGTGCGCGGTCTGCGGCGCAGCGTTGATGTAGCCCGTGCGGACGGAGACGATGCCGCGCCGTCCGCGAAACACCTCCTCGAGCTCGTACATATCCGCACCCGAAAGGCAGATGCGTTTCGTCATGGGTACACCTCCTCAATTCGTAAAGAGGTCGACCTGCCGTCCCGCCGCACGGTGCACATCGAATACACTGAGCAGCTCCGCAACTGCCTGGGTCGGTGAGATGCCGCCCGAGAGGACCGCATCCTTTACCTCGGGCATACGCCCGCGCACAACGGCATCGTCGAAGAACAGGTTGTGCAGATGCTCGTCGATCATGCTGTTCATCCAGTCGAGCAGCTGCCCGTCGCGCCGCTTCTTCCACACGCCGCTCTTCGTGGTCTTCTCGCGAAAGATGCGGATGATCTCCCACAGCTCGGCAAGTCCTGTCTTCTCGATCGCGGAGGCAAGGTAAGCGTGCGTCTCCCAGCCCGGTGTCGCGGGGCGGATAAACTCGATCATGCGCTCGTACTGCCCGCGTGCGACCTTCGCCTTGATGAGGTTGTCCCCGTCCGCCTTGTTGATGACGATCGCATCCGCAAGCTCCATGATGCCCTTCTTGATGCCTTGGAGTTCATCGCCCGCGCCCGTCAGCACGACGAGCAGGAAAAAGTCAACCATGGAGCGCACCGTCGTCTCGGACTGCCCGACGCCGACGGTCTCGATGATGATAACGTCGTAGCCGGCCGCCTCGCAGAGCAGCATGGTCTCACGGCTCTTGCGCGCAACGCCGCCGAGTGTGCCGCCCGCAGGAGAGGGGCGGATGAATGCCTCGGGACGGCGCGAGAGGGTTCCCATACGTGTCTTGTCGCCGAGGATCGAGCCCTTCGTGACAGAACTTGTGGGATCAACGGTGAGCACAGCGACACGGTGTCCCGCATCGCAGAGCATATTGCCGAACGCCTCGATCATCGTGGACTTGCCTGCCCCCGGCACGCCTGTGATGCCGATGCGCAGAGCATTGCCCGTCTTCGGCAGCAGGCGCTGAAGCACGCGCTGGGCACGCTTGAAGTGCTTGCTGCTGTTGCTCTCGATGAGCGTGATCGCACGAGAAAGCGTCATGCGGTCGCCGCGGGCCACGCCCTCAACATAGTCATCTTCACTGAGGACAAGTTTGCGGTGGGACATCCCTGTCCCGTTCAGCAATTTCGGATTGATGTTTCCGACGGTCAGATCCTTGATGCCCTCGATGCCGCCCATGACGCTCGTCGTAAACTTCGCATCGGCGTCCTCGGGTACCCAGTCGGGCCGTTCTGTGGTATATTTTTCGCTCATAAAGCCTCCTTTCGTATGGCAAAACGCCGCCCTCTTGTTTGAGGGCGGCGCCATTGTATACCTTAACCTGCGGCCTCTTCCTTCGCGCGTGCGATGAGAAGGGTCAGGAGCTTGATGCCCGCCTCGGGGATGTTCGTACCCGGTGCGAAGATCGCAACCGCGCCGTGCTCGTAGAGGTTGTCATAGTCCTGCACGGGGATGACGCCGCCGATGCAGACCATGATGTCATCGCGGCCGAGCTTCTTCAGTTCATCGACGAGCTGCGGCAGGAGCGTGTTGTGTCCCGCTGCGAGGGAGCTGAACCCGACCATGTGCACGTCGTTGTCGACCGCGTCCTGCGCCGTCTCGGCGGGCGTCTGGAACAGGGGCCCCACGTCGACGTCCCAGCCCATGTCGGCGAAGGAGGATGCGATGACTTTCTGCCCGCGGTCGTGTCCGTCCTGTCCCATCTTCGCGACGAAGATACGCGGACGGCGGCCCGTGAGTTCCTCGAACTCGTCCGCCATCTCACGGGCGCGGTCAAGCTCGGTCTTGTCCGTAAACTCGGAGGAGTAAACGCCAGAAATCGTATGAATGACCGCCTGGAAGCGTCCCGAGACCTTCTCCACCGCATCGGAGATCTCGCCGAGCGAGGCGCGTGCGCGTGCCGCATCGACGGCCGCCTCGAGGAGGTTGCCGTTGTCGCGGCTCTCTGCCGCCTTCGTGATGCCCTCAAGGCAGCGGCGCACGTCGTCTGCGTTGCGCTCTGCGCGCAGTTTTTCGAGACGTTCCACCTGTGCCTGGCGCACCGCTGTATTGTCGATCGCGAGGATCTGCAGGGGATCTTCCTTTTCGAGGCGATACTTGTTCACGCCGACAATGCTCTCCAGCCCAGAGTCAATCTGCGCCTGACGGCGTGCCGCCGCCTCCTCGATGCGCATCTTCGGCAGTCCCGTCGAGATCGCCTTTGCCATGCCGCCGAGGGACTCGACCTCCTGGATGTGTGCCCAAGCACGGCGAATGATCTCGTTTGTGAGTGACTCGACGTAGTAGGAGCCGCCCCACGGGTCGATGATCTTGCAGACGCTCGTCTCGTCCTGAATGTAAAGCTGCGTGTTGCGTGCGATGCGTGCCGAGAAGTCCGTCGGCAGGGCGATCGCCTCATCGAGCGCATTCGTATGGAGCGACTGTGTGTGCCCGAGTGCCGCTCCCATCGCCTCCATCGCCGTGCGCGCGATATTGTTGAACGGATCCTGCGCTGTGAGTGACCAGCCCGAGGTCTGGCTGTGCGTGCGGAGCGCCATCGATTTGTCGTTCTTCGCGCCGAAGGACTTGACAATCTTCGCCCAGAGAACGCGCGCCGCACGCATCTTGGCAACCTCCATAAAGTAGTTCTTGCCGATCGCCCAGAAGAATGAGAGACGCTTCGCGAAGTCGTCAACGGCAAGTCCCGCCTTGATGCCCGTGCGGATGTACTCAAGACCGTCCGCGAGCGTGTAGCCCAGCTCGATGTCCGCCGGCGCACCGGCCTCCTGCATGTGGTAGCCGGAGATGGAGATGCTGTTGAACTTCGGCATATACTTCGTCGTGTACTCGAAGATGTCGCCGATGATGCGCATGGACATCTCCGGCGGGTAGATGTAGGTATTGCGCACCATGAACTCTTTCAGAATATCGTTCTGAATCGTGCCCGCCATGATCTTCTTATCGACGCCCTGTTCTTCGCCCGAAACGATGAAGAACGCGAGGATCGGCAGCACTGCGCCGTTCATCGTCATGGAAACGGACATCTGGTCGAGCGGAATGCCCGAGAACAGGATGTTCATGTCCAGCATGGAGCAGACCGAGACGCCTGCCTTGCCCACGTCGCCGACCACGCGCGGATTGTCCGCATCATAGCCGCGGTGCGTCGGGAGGTCAAATGCGAT
Organism: Centipeda flueggei ATCC 43531; assembly: GCF_000160695.1. Classification (GTDB taxonomy): domain Bacteria; phylum Bacillota; class Negativicutes; order Selenomonadales; family Selenomonadaceae; genus Centipeda; species Centipeda flueggei. The sequence goes on from NZ_GG694006.1 coordinate 1,029,962, forward strand.
CGAGAGGCCCTTCTGCCCGGCGGCGAGGTTGCGCCGATAGAAGGCGTTCGACTCCTCGGCCGTCGAGAACCCCGCGTACTGGCGCACCGTCCACGGACGGAACACGTACATCGTGGAGTAGGGTCCGCGCAGGCAGGGCGGAATCCCGCTCGCAAAGTCGAGGTGGTTCATGTGCGCATAGACATCGTGATCGTAGAACGGTTTCACGGGGATGCGCTCCATCGTCTTGTGTGTGAGTGCCTCAAACGTCCGTCCCGTACCGCCTTCGAAAAGGGCGCGCCATTCCTTGGAGTCTGCGGACGGGCTTTCGCCGAGGCTCATGCCCGTGAAATCCGGGTTCGTAAAGCCTGCCATTACGCAATCATCCCTTTCTGTTTCTGGAGACCCTCGAGGATCTCATAGCAGTTCGCGCGGACGGAGATATATTCGTCAATGCCCGCTTCCTTGTATGTCTCAAGCAGATCCTTCGGAGCGGCGCCTGCGAGAAAAACACGTGCCTGCGGCAGCACCTTGTGGAGCTTTGGTGCGAGGGCAGGGACGATCTCGGGATAGGTCGCATCCGTGGAGCAGATGACGACGGCATCCGCACCGCTTGCACGTGCCGCCTCCGCTGCCTCATCGACGGTCTTAAAGCCGTCGTTGCCGAGTACCTCGAATGCACCGACCTGCAGGAAGCCTGTGGTAAAATCCGCGCGCGCCTTGTGCTGCGGGATGGGGCCCATGTTCGCGAGGAAGATCTTCACATTGTCGTCCTTCGCCGCCTTATAGTCCTCTGTGCGCCGGCGCAGCGCCTCAAAGCGTTCGCTCCAGCGATGCGGGGCAATCGCCGCGACCATCTCCGCACCTTTCCCCGCTGTGAGCGCCGCCATCAGCTCGGCAATCGTCGCCCCCGCAAGCGCCGCCTCAACAGCATTCTGAACGGAACCATCTGCCTTGAACGCCGCAAGTGTCTCGTCGCGGTGCTTTGTGTCGATGTCGGAGAGATATGCTTCGATATCTTTCGTGCGCTGTGCCTTGAGTGCCGCCGTATCCTCGGCGCGTGTCTCGAGCAGCGTCTCCGTCATGTTCGGATACATGTTGTTGCCGACAATGCGGTCGCGGCGCAGATCGGCATTCTTAAAGCGGTCGGCGAGCACCTTCGCGATGCCCTCCTGAACCGTGCCTGCACGCAGTGCCGCAACGATGCCGCCCTCTTTCTCGATGCCTTGGAACGCCGCCCAGATTTTTTCCTTCATCTGGCGCGTCAGCGTCTCAACCGCCCACGAGCCGCCGGCGGGGTCGATCGGCTGCAGGAGACCGAATTCCTCCTGGAGCATGATCTGGACGTTGCGCGCAATGCGGCGCGAAAACTCATCGCCCTTGCGGATGGGTTCATCAAACGGCGCACTCTCGAAGGAGTCGATGCCGCCGACAACGCCCGAGAAGATCTCCGTTGTGTTGCGGAGCATATTGACGTAGGGATCGTAGATGGTCTTGAAGAAGAGTGCGGGGCGCGCATGGATGCGCATCTTCTGCGCCTCGGCATTCCCGCCGAAGGCCTTCACGATCTGTGCCCAGAGCGGGCGCACAGCGCGCAGCTTAGCGATCTGCAGGAAGAAGTTTGCCCCCATTGATAACGCAAAGGCAATCTGCGATGCCGCCGCATCGATCGTGAGGCCCCGCTCACAGAGGGCACGCAGATACGCCGTCGCCGCGGCGAGAACTGCCGCAACCTCCTGTACATCGTTCGCCCCGCCGCTGCTGTAGACGTCGCTGCGCACGAATACCGTACGCAGATGCGGTGCGTTCACCGTCGCCCAGCGCGCCGCCGCCGCGAGACTGTCATAGTATGAGTCAAGGGACGCAGGCAGTTTTCCGTCTGTCACAAGAGCGCCGATGGGATCTGCACCGACAATGCCACGCACATTCTTCATATCCTCGCCTGCTGCACGGCGTGCCGCCGCGACGAGCGCGAGCAGGGGCACGGCATTTGCGCCCGTGTAGACGTAGAGGGGGAACTTCGCGAGGTCAAGTCCCGTGAGGAGGACGTGCATGTCCTCGACCGTCGTCACACTCGTCCCCGTGTCGCCGACCTTCTCCGCCTGACGCGCATCCACACCGGCGCGCGACGCCGTATCGAGCACAATGTGGTAGATCGTTGCGCCCTTGTCGTTCTCATGGCGCAGGAGTTCGTTGTTCTCCGCCGGGAGCGTCTCGTCACACGCCTGCGCGATGCCCCACGGCTTGCCGATGTAGCCCGCCGCATCCACGCCGCGCAGATAGTCCCCCATGCCGGGCATAACTCCCTTCGGCAGGATGTCCTCCGTATGCTTCCGCGTGTACATGGGGTCAAAGGTGATCCCCTCATAGGTCTTCGTGAACATCTTCTTTTCGAACGGCGCGCCCTTCAGGAGTGCCTCACAGGCGGCTTTCCACTCCTCATCCGTGGGCGGCGTGAATTCATCGAGCGGAACATCGGGGAAATCCTCGACATCCGCCGATTTCTTCAGAAGCTTCTGAAGTTCCTCGTCGCTCGACCGCTCTTTTTCTTCCGGCATAGTACGTCCTCCTTTAATTTATTCCGGGAAGGCTCTGTCAGTTCAATGGATGAACTGACGTAGAAAAAAGCAATTCTGTGCGGGTTAGGGAAGCACTGATAAATTCAGCACCGCCATCTTAGCGCATTCTTTTCGCCCTGCCTGTGTCAACAAACCTCCACAGAGTACCACTCTGCGTCCGGTTTGTTTCCTTGGCAGGACAAAAATTCTGCACCAATCTGACGGACTTCATTTTATCAGCGATTCCCTGAATTTTTGCCGCTGTCAATGAGATGTGCCGAACGCGTAGAAGGAACTACGTGGAGGCGCAGCGAAGCAGAGAGCGGCAAAAAGATAAACGCGCGGAATTGCATTCCTTGAAAAAAAATCGCCCTGAGCTTCCACCCTCAGAGCGTTCCCTCATCACGAGGGAAAAACGAGAACTGAAAAGATGAGCAATGTTTCCCCAAGGAGCAATGCTCCTTCATCCCGGGGAAATCTCTGCGCATGTTCCCATACGTGCGCACAGATCTCCGCAGGATCGCGCAGGGAATCGAGCCTTGCATAGAAAAAGCCCATCCCGCAGCAGCAGAATGGGTCTTTTTCGGTATCGTCACTCAGTTCTCGTGTCGTTTGGTCGCAGCTGCGCCAAACTTTATATCAAGCGAACGAATCCGCAAAATCTCCATCCCCATCACTCGCAGGTCAATCGGTGATTGTTAATCAAGCAGGTCTCCTGGCTCCAGTTCATCGCTCCTTCGCATCTTCCCGGGGGCTTCCCCAGTGACTGCCGGCTCGCGCTGGCGTGCGAATTTGCTCACTGTTACAGTGGCGTGACCGCTCCGGCTTATGAGATCATACTCTCCCTACCGGATTCCCTATGAAGCATTAAGGCTTTGCACAGCAAAACCTCTGCACTTGATCCAATTTCTATATGTAATTTTTATGGTACGATAGAATAGTACCACTGAAAGCACTTCTTGTCAATAAAAAAGAATCACTGTGTGAATAATTCCACAGTGATTCTCTCTTTTGTTACTCGAGGACGTAGACCTCAACCGAGCGCCGGCCGAACTGGATTGCCTCGTCATAGCTCTCCATGCAGAGGTCAATCGTGTTGCCGACGATCGCCCCGCCCGTATCCGCAGCGATTGCCTCGCCGTAGCCCGGGATATAGAGCCGCGAGCCGAGCGGAATGACGTTCGGATCGACGGCGACAACACCGCGGCGCGCCGCCATGCCGGTCGCCGTAATGCCGCTGCCGCCCCCGTCACTCGGGAGATAGGCGGATGCGTGCATTGTATAGGCTGCACGATAGCGGGGAATCCCCCGACTTACGCGTTCGGCCTCGCGCTCACGCGCGCGCCGCTGCTCCGCCGCCTGCTCATTCTCTGTGAGCTGTATTGCAAGGTTTGCGGTGACTGGTGTATCAACACCGGGGTTCACATCAACCTCGTTCATATTGTAGCCATACTCTGCCACAACGTCGCCGACGGTATGTCCGCTCGTCATAACCTGCTGCGTATCGTCCCAGAAGGAGATGGTGACGGGCACGGCGCGCCGTACGGAGATGTCCGTACGCGGCGGATCCTTGCTCTCCTGCACCTCGTAGGTGTCCTTCTCGCCGAGCGTAACGCCAAGTTTTGCAAAAATATCGTTAGGCTGCGTCTGCACCGTCATGTCGTTGATCGTCTCTCCATCGACATGCACACTCACGCGGTGCATATTCTTCGGCAAGCCGTTCATCGTGAAGCCGCTGGACATCAGCATCATGCCCGCCAGCGCCGCACAGAGCACCGTGTTCTTCTTGGATTGGATGTATTTTCCTACACTTTTCCACTGCATAGAATTCCCCCTTTGTTGACGGTATTTTCCCACTGAGAACTGAATTTTTCATGAAAAATGGGATTCAGTATAAAATTGATAGGCATTTTCTAACTTAGCTCTCCACTTTTAGGGAATTCGTCCTATGTAAAAGCCCTGCGTGCAGAGGATTTTTCTGCACACAGGGCGATAAATTGCGTGAAAACAATAGTATTTGGTTTTCTGCAGGAACCTGCTGTTCCTGCGCGGTGTCTATCACAGCTTTGGATAGAGCCTCTGTGCATTCTCTGTCGTATAACGCGCAACTTCCTCGAATGCTTCACCACGAATCTCGGCGATCTTGGCGACGATATGCGTGACGCAGGCGGGCTCGTTGCGCTTGCCGCGCAGGGGGACGGGAGCGAGGTAGGGGCAGTCCGTCTCGACGAGGAGTTTATCCGCAGGGGCTTCGCGGACGATGTCCGGCAGTTTCGCCGCATTCTTGTACGTGAGCGGCCCGTCAATGCCAATGTACCAACCCATCTTCCACAGTTCACGTGCCATTTCAAGACTGCCCGAGTAGCAGTGGAGAACGCCCGTGAGCCCCGCCCCCTCAGCACGCAGCATGGCGAGCGTGTCGCCGTGCGCCTCGCGGTCATGGATGCAGACGGGAAGACCCGCCTCGCGTGCGAGGTCAAGCTGCGCTGCAAGGAGGTCACGCTGCAGGGCGCGGCGCGACGCGTCCTTTTCCCAGTAGTAGTCGAGTCCGATCTCGCCGATGGCGACGACCTTCGGATGCTGTGCCCATGTGAGGAGCTGACGGCGCATCTCGTCCGTCAGCACACACGCGCTCTCGGGGTGGATCCCGACAGCGGCATAGAGTGCAGGATATTCCTCCGCATCCTGCACCACCTGCGCGGATGCCGCCATCGTATCGCCCATGCTGATGATCTTCGTTACGCCCGCCTCATGCGCGCGTGCGATCACGTCGATGCGGTCATCGTCGAATTTTTCGTCGCAGAGGTGGGCGTGCGTGTCGATGAGTGTCATGCCTTCTCGACCTCGATGCGCGGGAAGAGCTGCTCTGCCGTGCCGACCGTATGCCCGTCAGGCGTTGTGCCCCATGCGGCGATGTCCGCCAGCTGCACGCCGTCAAAGTCCGCATGGAAGCCGAGCTGCTTGTGGATGCGGCGTGCCGTCGTCGGCATGAACGGCGCGATGAGGACGCTGACGATGTGCAGCGTCTCGACAAGGTGATAGAGCACAGCGTCAAGCTGCGCCGCCTTCGCTTCGTCCTTGGCGAGCGTCCACGGCGCAGTTTCGTCGATGTATTTGTTCGTACGCGAGATCAGCGCCCAGACGGTCTTTACTGCGGCGGAGAGCTCCATCGCGTCCATCTGCTCCGTATAGTCGCGCACCGTCGCCGCCGTCATCGTTTCGAGTGCCGCGTCGAAGTCCGTGCGCCCTTCACCCTTTGTGACAACGCCCTTCCGATATTTTTTTGCCATGGAGAGCGTGCGGTGAAGCAGGTTGCCGAGATCGTTCGCCAGATCGGAGTTGATGCGTCCGATGAGCGCATCGCGCGAGATATTGCCGTCCTGTCCGAGTGCGATCTCGCGCAGGAGAAAGTAGCGGATGGCGTCCGCGCCGAACTCCTCGATGAGGGCGACGGGGTCGACGACGTTGCCGACCGACTTCGACATCTTGGCACCGTTGACGATGAGCCAGCCGTGGCCGTAGACTTTTTTCGGCAGGTCAAGCCCGAGCGCCATAAGCATACAGCCCCAGATGATCGTGTGAAAGCGCACGATTTCCTTGCCGACGAGATGCACGTCCGCCGGCCAGTATTTATGGAACATTTCCTTGTCATGGAGGTAGCCGATCGGCGTGAGATAGTTCGTCAGTGCGTCGAACCAAACGTAGACGACGTGCTTTGGGTCAAACGGCACGGGGATGCCCCAGTCGAACGAAGTGCGCGAGACGCACAGATCCTCCAGCCCCTGCTCGATGAAGGCGATCATCTCGTTGCGGCGCGAGACGGGCTGGATGAAGTCGGGATGTTCGTTGATGTAGGCGAGCAGACGATCCGCATACTTGCTCATGCGGAAGAAGTATGCCTCCTCGGAGACCTCCTGCACGGGGCGGTGGCAGTCGGGGCAGCAGCCGTTCTCGTCGAGCTGCAGCCTCGTCCAGTAGCTCTCGCACGGCGTGCAGTAGAGTCCCTTGTACTCACCCTTGTAGATGTCGCCCTGATCGTAGATGCGCTGGAAGATATCCTGCACGAGTTCATAGTGGCGCGGCTGCGTCGTGCGGATGAAGTCATCGTAGGAGATGCCGAGCAGCCGCCACAGCTCTTGAAAGCTCGCAACGATGCGGTCGACGTACTGGATGGGCGTGATACCCTCCTTCTCCGCCGCCTGCTGGATCTTCTGCCCATGTTCATCCGAGCCGGTCAGGAAGAACACGTCGAAGCCTGCGAGCCGCTTGTAGCGCGCAATGGTATCCGCGACCGTCGTGCAGTACGCGTGCCCGATGTGGAGCTTCGCGCTCGGGTAGTAAATCGGTGTTGTAATGTAAAATGGAGTCTTTCCGCTCATAAATCATGCCTCGTTTCGATATAATTTCCTGTATATAGTAGCACAGAGTGTGCGGGGTGACAACTGCGGCGGCATTCATATACACAGAGAACTGTATTTATCATATCTACTTTTACAAGAACGATGTGCTCTGGACGAACATCTCCATCAGCATCCGTGCCGCTGCGGACAATCGTCTCCGCTAGGAAAGCACGGATACATTTCTGTATCGGGGATAAGCGGCGGTGTCTGTATGTATCGGCATGGTCAATCGGCGACATTTTTGATCGCGTGAATGACCTTGTCTGCAACCGCCCGATACACTGCCCAACCGCGATCATAGTGATTGCACTCACAGCAGACATAGCCAATAAACCCTGCCAACTCATCAGGAGCAGGGGCATTCCGCCACGGGGGACACGCCTCCAGCCGCTTGCAGATCAAGTGAACCTCATGCTCATATTCGTCTGGCGGCGCAGATGGAAACAAATGCAGGGGGTCCCATTCGTCTATGACCTTTTTCACGGCGAGAAAGGTCTCCAACTGCGGCACTGATGCTCTTAAATACAGATTCATGTATCGCATAATTTCTCCCCCAGTATTGCCTGATATACCTCCCTGCGCGAGATGCCGAGTTCCTGCGCGGTGCGGCGCATGGCTTCCTTCTTGTCGAGCCCTGCGGCGATATGTGCTGCATAACGTTCCGTGAGGGACATCTCCGCCCCATCATCCACAGCGACATTCTCATCTGCGCCCGCGACGACGATCACGAACTCGCCGCGCGGCTCGTTCTCTCGGTAGTAGTCTGAGAGTTCGCCGAGCGGCGCACGGCGAAACTCCTCGAATTTCTTCGTCAGTTCGCGCGCGGCGCATGCCTGCCGCTCTTTTCCAAGGCACTCTGCGAGAGCATCAAGCGTCTCACGCAGACGGTGCGGCGCCTCGTAGAAGATGAGCGTCTCGGGATAGGCGGCGACGCGTGCCAGCACCTCGCGCCGTTTCTTTTCCTTGCGCGGGAGAAAGCCGACGAAGGTGAATCCTTCGAGCGGGAGTCCCGCGCAGATGAGCGCGGAGAGTGCGGCGTTCGCCCCCGGCAGCGGGGTGACGGGAATGCCTGCGGCGACGGCGCGTCGTGCAAGATCGCCGCCGGGGTCGGCGATGCCGGGAAGTCCCGCATCGCTGACGCAGACGATGGTCTCCCCCGCCTGCATCCGTGCGATGAGTTCGGGGCCCTTGGCATCCTTGTTGTGCTCATGGTAGCTGGTCATGGGCGTATGGATGTCGTAATGCGCGAGCAGCCCGCGCGTATGGCGCGTATCCTCGGCGGCGATGAGATCCGCCGTGCGCAGCATCTCAACGGCACGGCAGGTGATGTCGCCGAGATTGCCGATGGGCGTTGCACAGAGATAGAGCCGTCCCGTTTCGTTCACGGTGATCCCCCCTCACGATCGTTCACATGCTTCCTTTATACGGAACAGACGGCAGGTTGTCAAGAAAAACAAGAGCAGCATCCTCCTTTCTTTAAGGAATCCCTGATAAAATGAATCCCGTCAAGGCAGAGGTACTGAATTTATCCGTGCTTCCTTAAAAGTTCGATTATATTTTTCTCTTTTGCCTTTTCATTTTTCTTTTGTTCATATATAGTAGTAGCATCGTTAAGGGATGATTTGAGGTGTTGTATTATGGATGAAAAAACACATGTCCTCATCGTGGAGGATGAGACACGCATTGCACGTTTTTTGCAGATGGAGCTGGAACACGAAGGATTTACAGCAGAAATCGAAGGCAATGGGACGCGTGCCTATGAGCGCATCATTCAGGAGAACTTTGATATTATACTGCTCGATGTAATGCTCCCCGGCATGGACGGCATTGAAATCTGCCGCCGTGTACGCACCGTGTCGAACGTGCCCATCATCATGCTGACGGCACGCGATGCCGTTGAGGACAGAGTCGAGGGGCTGGACATCGGCGCGGACGATTACATCACGAAGCCGTTTGCTGTGCCGGAGCTGATCGCACGCGTACGCAATGCCCTGCGCCGCCGCGATATATCGACGGACGATGCGTCCGACCGCCTGACGGTAAAGAACCTCATCATGTTCCTCTCACGCTACGAGGTGCAGGTAGACGGGGAGACGGTGGCTCTCACGAAGCGGGAGTACGATCTTCTCGAGTATCTCCTGCGCAACAAACGCACGGTGCTGACGCGCGACCAGATCCTGCAGGAGGTATGGGGATTCGACTACACGGGCGAGACCAACGTTGTCGATGTCTACATCCGCTACCTGCGCGCCAAACTTGATGACCGCTTCCACAAGAAGTACATCTATACGGTGCGCGGCGTCGGCTATGTGGTCCGCGATTAGGAAGAGAGCTGCCCGCTGGGCTGACCGCCATCTATACATCCGCATCTCGACCAAAATCACACTGATGTATGCCGCCATCCTCTTTTTCGTGCTCATTCTTTCAACGGCGATTCTGGGGATGGGTGCATACATCTTTTTTTATCGGCAGGCAGAGGTTGATCTCGACCGCAGTATCCGTCACGTGATGAATAATATCGAGAGCGGAAACGCCGCCGAAGCAAAATTTTGGTTTGAGGGTCCGGTCATTCCTGGGGTTATCGTGCGTATTACGGATGCCTCCGGTCGTGTCGTTCTCGATACAGATACACACTTCCCTTCCATTGAGGCAATTGAGAGAGGCCGTGTGCCGACGCCCTTCTGGGCGAACCCTGAGATGGAGGTCTCCGAGTTCCGCAACGGTGCGGTCTATCACGCGCGCCGTACCATTGAGTATGGCGGCATCTCCTATCAGATTCATTTCTTTCGCACGATCACGACAGAGAAGGATTTTTTTTACTCGCTGCAGCGGCTCCTCTTCTACACAGTTGCGATCTGCTTTGTGCTCGCCCTTGTTGCGGGTCATTTCATCAGCACGCGCATCCTGAACCCGATCCGTGCAATCACACGGACGGCAGGCAGCATCGAGGTGGAACGCCTTGGTCAGCGCCTCGATGTTCCGCGTGCACGCGATGAGCTGGCAGAGCTGGCACTCACGTTCAACCGCATGCTCGGACGTCTGCAGGAAGGGTTCATGCTGCAGCAGCGCTTTGTCTCGGATGCTTCGCATGAACTGCGCACACCGCTGACGGTTATCCTTGGATACTCCGATATGCTCTCACGCTGGGGGCGCGAAGACAAGGACATTCTCGAGGAGGGCATCACGGCGATCCGTTCGGAGGCGGAGAATATGCAGCAGCTCATCGAAAAGCTGCTCTTCCTCGCACGTGCCGATCAGAAGCGGCAGGCCGTACACAAGGAGTCGGTCATCTTCACGGAGCTTCTCGCCGACACCATCGAAAAGATGCAGACCGTCACGACCTCACATGAGGTGACGCTCGGGGAAAATGCCGAAGCAACGGTGTACGCCGATCCTGTTCTCCTGCGCCAGCTGCTGCGCATCTTCCTCGAGAATAGTCTGAAGTATACGCCGCCGGGCGGTCATATCCACGCTTCCTCCACGCTTGCGCCGGACGAAAAGTCGATCACCGTGACACTTTCGGACGACGGCATCGGCATTGCCAAGGAGCATCAGGCACATATCTTTGATCGTTTCTATCGCGTGGACTCTTCGCGCACGAAGGAGACAGGCGGCTCGGGCCTCGGACTCTCCATCGCCCGCTGGATCGCCGACCAGCACGACATCCGCATCAGGCTGATAAGTGAAGAGGGAGAAGGCACGTCCGTTATGCTGACCATCCCGACCATCGGCAGCAGCTCATAATGTATACCGAAAAGGCGTCGCCCATCGGCGGCGCCTTTTGTGATACAATAAGAGAAAGCAGAGACAAATGCAAAAGGAAAGGACAGATTGCGATGAAAATCCTCATCACGGGAGCCACAGGCCAGCTGGGTCATGACTGCGCGGAGGAATGCAGGGCACGCGGGCACGAAGTACACGGCGTCTCCTCCGAGCTCTTCCCGCTGTCTGACGAGAACGTCATGCGCGCCGTCCTCGATGCGACGGAGCCGGATGCCATCCTCCACGCGGCTGCGTACACCGCTGTGGACAAGGCAGAGGACGAACCCTCACTCTGCCGCAAGGTCAACGCAGCGGGCACGGAGATCCTCGCACGTCTCGCGCGAGAGAGAGATGCAAAGCTCCTCTACGTCAGCACAGACTACGTTTTCCCCGGTACGGGCGACGCTCCCCACGAGACAAACGAACTTACCGCCCCGCACAACGTCTACGGTGCATCAAAGCTCGCGGGCGAAGAGGCGGTGCAGCAGCATCTCGAAAAGTATTTCATCGTACGCACCTCGTGGGTCTTCGGTGCGCATGGCAAGAATTTCGTAAAGACCATGCTTGAGCTTTCCAAGACGCACAAGAGCCTCTCCATCGTCGCCGATCAGATCGGCTCGCCCACGTATACGCGCGACCTCGCGCCTCTGCTCGTGGATATGCTTGAGAGCGAGAAATACGGCATCTATCACGCGACGAATGAGGGATTCTGCTCGTGGGCGAAGTTCGCCGCCGAGATCTTCCGTCAGGCGGGCGCGGATGTCAACGTGACCTCCGTCCCCTCGCATATGTACCCGACGAAGGCCGTGCGCCCGAAGAACTCCCGCCTCAGCAAAAAGAGCCTCGATGAGGCGGGCTTCCGCCGTCTGCCGACGTGGCAGGATGCGGTGGGCCGCTTCTTAGGGGAGCTGAAAGAGTCGGCAGAATAGCCGCTGCTGCACTGTGAGGAGGCTGTGTGTTTCAAAGCAAACACTAGTGGAGTAAGTGCGTAAAGTGCACGATCCCTTGTGCAGTGAGGTGTTCGCGCGGGACAATACACCGCCATACAAGCCCTGCAAATATGTATACCCTGACAAAAGAGTGACAAATATGCCCCATTCTGCTATAATGGGGCATATTTTTTCATTCCAAAAAGGAGGAATCCATTTGCTCAGCAACATCAGCCGCAAGTACCGCGAGACGGCACTCATCAAGCTCATCGCGGTCGGACTCATCATCGGTATTCTCATCGCGCTCTACGCGCCCGCCGTCATTCCCGTCGTCGCCGTGCTCGGCGATGTCTTCGTCCGTGCCCTGAAGGGTGTCGCGCCGATCCTCGTCTTCGTTCTCGTCATGAACGCGATGGCGCAGCGCACCGTCGGCGCAGGTGCGGCACTGAAGCCCATCGTGCGTCTCTACATCATCGCGACCTTCCTCGCGTCCGTCGTCGCTGTCGGGTTCTCCTTCGCCTTCCCATCGACGCTCCATCTCGTCGTCGCGGACGCAAATGTTGCGCCGCCGAGCGGCATTGTCGAGGTCGTGCACAACCTCATTCTGAACGTCGTCGACAACCCAATTCACGCAATCGCAAGCGCGAACTACATCGGCATCCTTGCATGGAGCGTCCTCGCAGGGGTCGCTCTCCAGAAAGCAAGCCCGACCACGAAGAACACGGTGCGCGACTTCGCCGTCGTCATGACGCAGATCGTACTCTGGGTCATCCGTTTCGCTCCGTTCGGCATCATGGGGCTCGTCGCGGATGCAGTTGGTACGAGCGGCGTGGATGCCCTCATCAGCTACCTCCAGCTCCTCGCCGTTCTGCTCGGCGCATTCTTCTCCGTCGCACTCATTATGAATCCGATCATCGTCTGGACACACATCCGCCGCAACCCGTTCCCACTCGTCTTTACCACCCTGCGAGAGAGCGGAATCTACGCATTCTTTACGCGCAGCTCTGCAGCGAACATTCCCGTCAACCTCCAGCTCTGCAAGCGGCTTGGGCTCAATCCCGAGGTTTACTCCATCTCCATCCCGCTCGGTGCGACCATCAACATGAGCGGTGCGGCGATCACGATTGCAATTCTCTCGCTCGCTGCCGCACACACATTAAACATTAATGTCGATCTGCCGACCGCCCTCCTCCTCTGTCTCATCGCCACCATCGGTGCGTGCGGCGCATCGGGTGTTGCGGGCGGTTCGCTCCTCCTCATCCCCGTTGCCTGCTCCTCGTTCGGCATCAGCAACGACATCGCCATGCAGGTCGTCGGTGTCGGCTTCATCATCGGCGTTCTGCAGGATTCCTGCGAGACCGCGCTCAACAGCTCGACCGACGTACTCTTTACCGCGACGGCGGAGTTTGCCGACCGTGCGCGTGCGGGCACACTCGCGGATGGGGACATGATTCCGAAAGACGAGACCTGATCCTCCCGGTAAGACAAAAAGAACCTGCCATAGATCTTATGACCTATGGCAGGTTCTTTTTGTCTGTCTCTTTTTAGAAATAGCGAAGCCGCCGATTGAGTGTCACGCCGAGCGCTGCTGCTGCAACGGCTTTGATGAGGTCCCCCGGGATGAACTGGACAAGGGCCATAAAGGCGGCGGTGATGCCGACGAATTTATCGCCGAAGAGAATGGTCAGCCACAACGTCGCAAAGAGATACGTGATGGGGACGCTGATGAGCGCACCGACGAGGGCGTAGCGCGGAAAGGAGGGCGTATGCCCCTTGAGGAGGCTCATCAGTGTATAGGCGACAAGAAAGCCAATGAAAAAACCGCCGCGCGGTCCCATGATGATGCCGAGTCCGCCGACGCCGCCGGCAAAGACAGGCAGTCCGATCGCACCAAGGACGGTATAACCGATAAGGACTACCGCCGTCTGCCGCGGCGTGAGCACGAGCGCGGCAAGACACATGACGAAGGTCTGCATTGTGAGCGGTGCCATAAACGGTACAGGGATGGCAATGTAGGCACTCACACAGATCAGCGCGATGCAAAGAGCCATCCGTGTGGTGTTTCGGACGGAAAAAAACGGATCATCATGAGAGGTCATAAAAGCGACGCCTTCTTTCTTATATGCTCGTATTCTACACGGAAAAAGCCTAAGCGTCAACTCGTTTTGCTTTTTAGGTAAACAAAGAGGGATTGCGTACAAAGCCCATTCACTCTGTACCACAATCCCTCACTGTTATGCTGCCTCAGCTGCTCAGTTTCTCGAGCCGCGAGAGGTCAACTTCTTCGTATGTCTCCTCCTCAGGTTCCTCGGGTGCGGGTGGTTCCGGCACCGGCTGCGGTGCATGGTCGACGATCTCGAGGTTGCGGTAGCGGGTCATGCCCGTACCGGCCGGGATGAGCTTGCCGATGATGACGTTTTCCTTGAGTCCGACAAGCGGGTCAATCTTCCCCTTGATTGCAGCGTCAGTAAGGACGCGCGTGGTTTCCTGGAAGGAGGCCGCCGAGAGGAAGGAGTCCGTGGCAAGCGATGCCTTTGTGATGCCGAGCAGGATGGGCTTTGCCACGGCGGGCTCGCCGTCCTCCTCGATCGCCTTGGTATTCGCCGCCTCGAACGCGTTGATCTCGATGTACTCGCCCGGGAGGAAGTCGGTCGTTCCGGCCTCCTCGATCTTGACCTTGTGCAGCATCTGCCGCACCATGACCTCGATGTGCTTGTCGTTGATCTCAACACCCTGTGACTTGTAGACCTTCTGCACCTCGTAGACGAGATAGCGCTGAGTCGCCTGCAGGCCGCAGACACGCAGGATGTCGTGCGGATTCACGGAGCCCTCGGTGATCTTGTCGCCGGGCTTCATGACCGCGCCGTCGCGCACCGCCATGCGTGCACCGAACGGCACAGAGTACTCACGCGGCACGCCGCCCTTGGGCGTGATCGTAACCGTGCGCATTCCCTTGGCCGTATCATCAATGGCGACAACGCCTTCGTTCTCTGCAATGATGGCATTGTGCTTGGGCTTGCGCGCCTCGAAAAGTTCCTCAACACGCGGTAGACCCTGCGTAATGTCGTCACCGGCAACACCGCCCGAGTGGAAGGTACGCATGGTAAGCTGTGTGCCCGGCTCGCCGATGGACTGTGCGGCAATGATGCCGACTGCCTCGCCGATCTCGACCTCTGCCTGGTTGGCAAGGTCACGGCCGTAGCACTTCATGCAGACACCAAACTGCGACTTGCAGGTGAGTACGCTGCGGATGGAGACACGCTTCCGGACGCCCTCAATGCGCTTCGCGAGTGCTTCGTCTACGGAGTCATTGACATGGGCGATCGTCTCACCCGTCGCCTCGTCCACGATGTCTTCAGCGAGCACACGCCCGACGATGCGGTCGGCGAGGGATTCGATGACGCCCGTCCCCTCGGTGATCGCCTCGACCTCGATGCCGCGCACATTGTTGTTGCGGATATGGAGCTCATGAAGCTCGGAGGAAAGGATATCCTCCACCATCTTGTCCGTCAGCACAGCGCCGGCGGGAGCAAGTACAGTCCCATCCTCCATGACAGCGTCGCGTACGATTTCCTTGCCGCTGAGCTCGCGGAGGAGGGCGGCGTGCACCTTTCTGCGTTTCTTTGCATCCGGCTCACCGAGCGTAATGCTTTCCGTGACCATCGCGTTGCTGACCGCGCCGTCCGCGTTGACGGAGGAGCCGCGCACCATGATCTCGCGGATATCGCGCTCACCGATGGTCTCAAGCACTTCATCATCGAGGACGGTGTCCTGCGGATAGAGCACGTCCTTCGTCTCGGGATCGTAGATCGCCGCCGCGAGAAGGCGCCCCATCAGACTGTCAACGAGGAGTTCAAGTGCATCAAATGCAGACTCTGCGAGGCGCGCACGCACCTGCAGGAGGTTGATCGCGGAGACATCGCAGTCCTCTTCACGGACGATGACATCCTGTGCCACGTCAACGAGACGGCGGGTCAGATAGCCCGAGTCCGCCGTACGCAGTGCCGTATCGGCAAGGCCTTTGCGCGCGCCGTGCGAGGAGATGAAGTAATCCGAAACGGAGAGCCCCTCACGGAAGTTCGCCGTGATCGGCAGGTCGATGATCTTGCCCGACGGGTCAGCCATCAGTCCGCGCATACCGGCCAGCTGACGCATCTGCTGTTTGTTTCCTCGGGCGCCCGAGTCCGCCATCATGAAAATGGGATTGAAGGGATCCATGTTTTCCATCATGGCATCCGCGACGTCATCCGTCGCCTTCGTCCAAAGCTGGACGACCTTCTTGTAGCGCTCGTCCTCGGTGATAAGGCCGCGCGAGAACTGGCGCTCCACCTTATTGACCAGTGTCTGTGTATCCGCGATGATCTCTTTTTTCTGCGGCGGTACAATGACGTCGGAGACGGCGACCGTCATGCCCGCAATGCAGGCATAATGGTAGCCGAGATTCTTCACGTTGTCGATGACCTCGGCGGTCTTGGTCGCACCAAAATGATCGTAGCAGTTTGCAACGAGTTTGCCGAGTTCCTTTTTGTTCATGAGAACGCCGAGCGTCCACTCACCCGTCTCCGGATCCTGCTTGTAGTGACGCAGTTCTTCGGGCAGAATCTCGCTAAAGATGAGCCGGCCGAGCGAGCTTTTCACCAGCCCGTAGCCCGCGATCTGCACGCGGATCTCCGCCTGCAGGTCGAGCACCTTCTCCTGATAGGCAAGCAGTGCCTCCGCGATCCCCGTGAATGCTTTGCCCTCACCGATCGCACCCGGCTTCAGCTTGGTGAGGTAGTACGAGCCGAGTACCATGTCCTGCGAGGGCACGATGATGGGCTTGCCGTCCTTCGGCGCAAGGATATGGTTTGCGGCGAGCATAAGGACGCGTGCCTCGGTCTGCGCCTCGGCGGAGAGCGGCAGATGAATCGCCATTTGGTCGCCGTCAAAATCGGCGTTGTACGCCGTACACGCAAGAGGGTGCAGCTTCAGCGCACGTCCCTCGGTGAGCACCGGCTCGAATGCCTGAATGCCGAGGCGATGCAGCGTCGGTGCACGGTTGAGGAGGACGGGATGCTCCTTGATGACATCCTCGAGCACGTCCCAGACCTCGGGGCGCGCACGCTCGACCATGCGCTTGGCCGACTTGATGTTGTGCGCTGCGCCGTCCGCCTGCAGTTTTTTCATAACAAAGGGCTTGAAGAGTTCGAGTGCCATCTCCTTCGGGAGGCCGCACTGATGCAGCTTCAGCTCGGGACCGACAACGATAACGGAGCGTCCCGAGTAGTCGACGCGCTTGCCGAGAAGGTTCTGGCGGAAACGCCCCTGCTTGCCCTTGAGCATATCCGAAAGCGATTTCAGTGCGCGGTTGCCGGGGCCCGTGACCGGGCGGCCGCGGCGGCCGTTGTCAATGAGCGCATCGACCGCCTCCTGCAGCATCCGCTTCTCATTGCGCACAATGATGTCGGGCGCACCGAGATCGAGCAGACGGCGCAGACGATTGTTGCGGTTGATGACGCGGCGGTAGAGATCGTTGAGATCGGAGGTCGCAAAGCGGCCGCCGTCGAGCTGCACCATGGGGCGCAGATCGGGCGGGATGACCGGTACGACGTCCATAATCATCCACGAAGGCTGATTGCCGGACTTGCGGAATGCCTCGACCACCTCAAGGCGACGGATGGCGCGCACCTTCTTCTGACCGGAAGTCGTCCGCACGTCGTGTCTGAGCTGTTCGCTCATCTGCTCGAGATCGAGTTCCTCGAGCAGTTCCTTGATCGCCTCCGCGCCCATGCCGACACGAAACGTATTGCCGTACTTTTCGAGTGCCTCGTGATACTCGCGCTCGGAGAGCAGCTCCTTTTTCTTGAGATCGGTTTCGCCCGCATCAAGAATGATGTAGTAAGCGAAGTAGAGCACCTTCTCAAGTGAACGAGGAGAGACATCGAGGATGAGGCCCATGCGGCTCGGGATGCCCTTGAAGTACCAGATGTGCGAAACAGGTGCGGCGAGTTCGATGTGTCCCATGCGCTCACGGCGTACCTTTGCACGCGTCACCTCGACGCCGCAGCGGTCGCAGACGACCCCCTTGTAGCGGATGCGCTTGTACTTGCCGCAGTGGCACTCCCAGTCGCGCGTCGGGCCAAAGATGCGTTCGCAGAAAAGGCCGTCACGCTCAGGCTTCAAGGTGCGGTAGTTGATGGTCTCCGGCTTCTTTACTTCACCGTGCGACCACGCACGAATCTTATCGGGAGAAGCAAGTCCAATCCGCATCGAGTCAAAATTGTTTACATCCAGCAATAGATGCCACTCCCTTCCTTACAGATCATCCTCATCCGGCGCATCGATGCCGTCGATACTGCCGTGCAGGATTGCATCCATGTCATCCGCAATGTCCTCGTCCGCATCGATATCCGCAATGATGTCCTCATCAGCAGAGTTCTCTGCGTTTCCGTCGTCCTCGTAATCATCCGCGGAGGGCGGCGGCGCGGCTCCGTTCTCATCCACGCCCTCCACATCGAGGTCGAGGGAACGTGCCTTTTCGCTGATGTCCTCCTCCTCCTCATCGCGGATGGCAATTTCCTTCGCATCCTCGTTGAGCACCTTGATGTCGAGACCGATGGCCTGAAGCTCCTTGATAAGAACCTTAAAGGACTCGGGAACGCCCGGCTCCGGAATATTGTCCCCCTTGACAATGGACTCGTATGCCTTCACGCGCCCAACCACGTCGTCGGACTTGACCGTCAGGATTTCCTGCAGCGTATATGCCGCGCCGTATGCCTCAAGTGCCCAGACCTCCATCTCGCCGAAGCGCTGTCCGCCGAACTGCGCCTTGCCGCCGAGCGGCTGCTGGGTGACGAGGGAGTACGGTCCCGTGGAACGTGCGTGAATCTTATCATCAACCAGATGATGCAGCTTCAGCATGTAGACGCAGCCAACCGTGACGCGGTTCTCGAACGGCTCGCCCGTGCGCCCGTCATAGAGCACCGTCTTGCCGTCTGCGGGAAGTCCCGCCGCGCGGATCGTGCCGAATACGTCGTCGTCGCCCGCGCCGTCAAAGACCGGAGTCGCGATGTGAATGCCGGCCACATCGGGCACGGGCATCCCGTTTTTATCAAAATCATAGCCCGCCGCGCGGAGGTCGGCCTCCACCGTCGGGTCGCCGTCCTTGATGCGCTGACCGAGAACGCGGCACGCCATGCCGAGATGCGTCTCCAAGACCTGCCCGATATTCATACGCGACGGAACACCGAGCGGGTTCAGCACAATATCAACGGGTGTGCCGTCCGGCAGGAACGGCATATCCTCCTGGCGCATGATGCGCGAAACGACACCCTTGTTGCCGTGGCGGCCGGACATCTTGTCGCCGACCGAAATTTTGCGCTTCTGCGCGATGTAGACGCGCACGAGACGGTTGACCCCCGGCGGCAGTTCATCGTTGTTCTCACGGGTAAAGATCTTCACATCGATGATCTTGCCCGCCTCGCCGTGCGGCACGCGCAGCGAAGTGTCACGCACCTCACGCGCCTTCTCACCAAAGATCGCACGCAGGAGACGCTCCTCTGCCGTCAGCTCCGTCTCGCCCTTTGGCGTGACCTTGCCGACGAGGATGTCCCCAGGGCGCACGTCCGCGCCGATGGAAATGATGCCGTCCTCATCGAGATCCTTGAGCGCATCCTCCGCAACATTCGGAATGTCGCGCGTGATCTCCTCGGGACCAAGCTTTGTATCACGCGCATCACACTCATACTCCTCGATGTGAATCGAGGTATAGAGGTCACGCTTGACAAGGTTCTCACTGAGGAGAACTGCGTCCTCATAGTTATAGCCTTCCCACGGCATATAAGCAACGATGATGTTGTAGCCGAGTGCCAGCTCACCGTTGTCCGTCGAGGGGCCATCGGCGATGGGCTGCCCTTCCGTCACGCGGTCGCCCACATAGACGAGCGGCTTCTGATTGATGCACGTTGCCTGGTTCGAACGGATGAATTTCTGCAGTTTATAGGTATCAAATGCGCCCTCGTCCGAGCGGACCGTGATCGCATCTGCCGAAACCTCCGTCACCTCGCCGCTGTGCTTTGCGAGCACCATAACGCCCGAGTCGCACGCGGCCTTGTACTCCATCCCCGTACCGACGAGCGGCGCCTGCGTCTTGAGGAGAGGCACCGCCTGACGCTGCATGTTCGCACCCATGAGGGCACGGTTCGCATCGTCATTCTCCAGGAATGGGATCATTGCCGTCGCAATGGAGAACACCTGACGCGGCGACACGTCCATATAGTCCACGCGCTCACGCGGATGCAGCCCCGTCTCCTCATGAAAACGTGCTGTGACACGCTCGTTGACGAAGTATTCATTCTCATCCAGCGGCTCATTCGCCTGTGCGATGATGAGCTCATCCTCCTCGTCCGCCGTCAGGTAGCGAACATCATCCGTCACACGGTGATGTTCCTTGTCTACGCGGCGATAGGGCGTCTCCATAAACCCGAACTGATTCACGCGCGCGTAGTTTGCGAGCGAGCCAATGAGTCCGATGTTCGGTCCTTCCGGCGACTCAACCGGACACATGCGCCCATAGTGCGAGTTGTGCACGTCGCGCACCTCAAATCCCGCGCGCTCGCGCGAGAGCCCGCCGGGACCGAGCGCCGAAAGGCGGCGCTTATGCGTCAGCTCGGAGAGCGGGTTGTGCTGATCCATGAACTGCGAGAGCTGCGAGGAGCCAAAGAACTCCTTCACCGCCGCCACGACGGGGCGAATATTGATGAGTCCCTGCGGCGTGATGCTCTCCGTCTCCTGGATTGACATGCGCTCGCGCACGACACGCTCCATGCGCGAGAGACCGATGCGGAACTGATTCTGCAGCAGCTCGCCCACGGCACGCACGCGGCGGTTGCCGAGATGGTCGATGTCGTCCGTATTGCCAAAGCCGTTCATGAGGCCGAGGAGGTAGCTGATCGCCGCCATGATATCCTCACGCGTCACCGTGCGGAACTGATAGTCGCGCGTCGGTGCACAGAGCATATGATGGATCTCGCCATCGGGTTTCTGTACATCAAAGGAGATGAGTTCGCCGTCGCCGAAAATTGCCGTCTCGCGCTCTGCGCTGACCGCATCCACCATCTCCGGCGTAATTGGCTCGCCCTTCGGGAACACGATCTCGCCCGTTTCCTTGTCAACAATCGGCTCAGCAAGCACCTTGCCGAGGAGGCGACGGCGCCAGCCAAGCTTTTTCGTCAGCTTGTAGCGGCCGACCGTCGCGAGATCATAACGGCGCGGGTCAAAGAACAGCACCTCGAGAAGCTGACGCGCATTGTCCTCATTCGCAGGCTCACCCGGACGCAGGCGGCGATAGATCTCAATCACCGCACGGCCGCGCGTCTTGACCTCATCCGTGTCACGCTCGATCGTTGCAAGGATGCGCGGATCATCGCCGAAGAGTGCACGAATCTCCGCGTCCGTCTCGTAGCCGAGGGCGCGGATGAGGTAAGTCACGGGCATCTTGCGCGTGCGGTCGATACGCACGGAGATGACGTCATTTGCATCCGTCTCCAGTTCAATCCACGCCCCGCGGTTCGGGATCATCGTCGCGTTATAGAGCTCCTTGCCCGTCGTATCGATTTCCACACCGTAATACGTGCCGGGCGAACGCACGAGCTGGCTGACGATAACGCGCTCCGCACCATTGATGATGAAGGTTCCTGTATCCGTCATGAGCGGGAAATCGCCCATAAACACTTCCTGCTCCTTGATCTCGCCCGTTTCACGGTTCACGAGGCGCACATTCACGCGCAGGGGCGCAGCATAGGTCACATCGCGTTCCTTGCACTCGTCGAGATCGTACTTCGGCTCACCGAGCGCAAACGACTCAAAGGAAAGGATGAGATTCCCGGAGAAGTCCTGAATGGGTGAGATATCGCGGAAAATCTCCGCAAGTCCCACCTCAAGAAACCACTGATAACTTGCACGCTGAATGTCAAGAAGATGCGGCATCTCCATGACTTCCTTAATATGCGCATAGCTATACCGGGTGCGACGGCCGACCGATACAGGATTGAACATGAACGCTGTCACCCTTTCGCTGGAATATCCTGGCATCCGCACACCGTTTCAAGAGGAAGGAGCACCGCCGTCAGAAGCCACTGACAGCAGTTCCCTTGAACAGACACAAAAAGAACAAGGCAGCCATTCGAATACCTTGCTCTCTTGTCCTTTCTAACCGCACACCGAGCCGCGCGGCGTCCTCCCCCGAAAAAGGGCGCACAAACCCCATACTTATGTCAATAGGTCATTGTATAATACTACACCTTGAATACTGTGTCAAGAAAAATTTTATCCAGTGAAACAGCCCCCGCAAAAGCGCTTCTCCTTGCAAAATTCTCCTTACTCATGTACAATACGAAGGAAATCGAAATGCGGGAGGTATATTATGTTCACTACGCAGTACATACGTACAATGCTTGCTGCCATGATGCTTGGCATCCTCGTACTCACGAGCGGCTGTTTCAGCGGTGATGTGAGCGTCACCGTCAACGACGACGGCTCTGCCGATCTCAAGACGACGCTCGTCAGTGTACCGATGCTCGCCCAGCTCGTCGAGCAGAGCAAGGCGTCGATGGTGGCGAAGAATCCCGACGCACAGGTCGCGCCCGTCACGAAGGAGAACATGTCAGGCTACGAGATCACGGAGCACTATGCATCGGTTGACAAACTGTCCGACCAGGATTTCTTCGCCGCACACGACGGCAAGAACACGGGCATTACCGTCAATCAGGGGCTCTTCTACACGGACTATAACTTTGACCTCCTGTTTGAAGGGAGTCAGAACGGCGGCGGTGCAGGTGCATTCGCGAGCAACATCACGTTCACCTATCAGATGACGCTCCCATCTGCACCATCGAGCTCCAACGCCGACCGCGAGGAAGACGGCGGCAGGACGCTCACGTGGAACCTTGGCAAGACACTCGTCACGGGCGAATCTTCGCCGATTCAGGTCTCGTTCCGCATCTGGAACAAAACGGCCATCATCGGTACGGTCATCGCCGTACTCGTTCTGATCGCCGTGATCGCCTTCCTGATCTGGCGCCGCCGCAAGGGATCCGAGCCCGAGGAGCAGAAGCTGATCGACGGCCCGATCATCGACGTGAAGGCAGAAGAAAAGCACTGATCGCGAATTGAATACGAAAACATCCCTGCCATGCGGCAGGGATGTTTTTTGTGTCAGCCGTAATGTCCGCGACATGCAAAAATCAAGATACTCTCGTCCTCAACAAGATAAACAAGTCTATTGGTCAGTCCTCAATGAGATCATGTTCGGCAAAGCACAGCTTTCCCGCTCGGTATGCTTCCAGCTTTTGTTCAAGATAGTGCAGATTCCGCTCATCATAAAACGGATCCACAGAGACATCAAATGGGATTCGGCGTTCCCGTCCCACTTTCTTGGCAAAGATCGTAAACGCCGCACTCATGGAGAGCCCAAGTTCTGCACAAACCTGCTCCATGTTCTTCTTTACCGCTGCGTCCAGTCGAAAGTTTACATTAACTGCCTGTTCCATCGCACTCACTCCTTTACAAGGATAGAATACGCAACTGTAATGATTTTTGCAAGCGTTTTTCTTTATCTTTCATCCACACTGCAAAATCAATCGGACGTGATGAAAGTTCCGCGCAGCAAGGTCTTCCTTCCGAATCCAGAAGTAGATCAGACCGCAGTCGCCGTACATAAGCTCCGTTTCACCGTCCTCGACGGTGCCCATCTGAAACAGCAGCACCCAGCGATCTGCAGCATTTCTCACAAGTTCCGCTTCCTCCTCTTCGGAAAGCTCTTCCTGCATGTCTCCGTCAATGCCCCTGCTGTATAGTTCGCACTCCGGCTCCATTTCATTCTGAATCTCGTCGGCATAGCCGAGCATCTTCATGGGATTGTCCTCGTGAGCGGCAGCATCGTATCCGAACTCCGCCCGCAGTTCGTTGTAGGTATCCCAATCCACCTCTTTGCCGCAGCTGCGGCTGTATGCAAAAGGCGACAGAAGACTGACGGCATCCGCAAAGGTCAGCGCCTGCTCGCCCACGCTCCACTCCTTCGTTTCCTCCGGAATCTGTGTCGGGACAAGCCCCTCCGTCTCGGGGAAATAATAGACGCGTGCATATCCCTCAGACTTTAGTTCAAATCCCCACTCCATCGACACGGTCTCATAGAAGAAGCTGAGCACGCCCGTCTTCGGCAGGAGACCTGTACGGTCATACGGCGCGGCTTCGCCAAGGTTGATCTGCGCGAGAAAGGCAAGCGGGCGGTTCTTCGTCACGCCCTCGAAGTCCGTTCCCTTATAGTGCGGCCAGTCAAAATCTGCGGGCAGATCGGGCGTTCCGTAGAACTTGCTCGCACCGACGGGGAGTTTTTCCTGTGCAGGATGATGCGAGATCGCAATCTCACGCCGCTGCGTGCGTTCAAAGAACGCCGTCACCTCACGGCGCACACGCTCACGCTCTGCCTCAGCCTCACGCACGAGCTGCTCCACACTCATAGAAACGGGCTCCTCCGCATACCAGCCGTGCTTGTTTTCAACCGCCTCTTGGCACCGCGCCGTCATGCCGCCGGGCTTGCCATAGAAGACGCGCTCGATCTCTGCCTTGCTCTCCGCATCCTCGTCTGCACGCTCCAAATAGCCGAGAGCCAGACGCAGAACACAGAGCTTCGGATACCGATTGACTGCAAAAAAGTACAGGGAGTAGCCCATGCGATAGTTCCAGAGCGCATCGCGCTCGGCTTCCGGAACTTCGTACAGTGCCTTGACCGCATCGAAGAAGCTGCGTTCCTCGATGTATTCCTGTGCCGTCTTCATGCTGCCTCCTTTGCCCGCCGATACTGCATGACGAGAATGACGACGAAGAGAGCAAGTCCAACGAGGTCGGTGGTGCTGCCCGGCGCGATCATGAGGAGCCCTGCAGCGATAAGAAGCAGCCGCTCATAAGGGCGGCAGTGATCGGCAAGGAAACCGCAGAGCGCGGAGCTGACGGCGATCATGCCGAGGAGGGCAGAGATCGTGACTGAGACGAGTGCGAGCGGTGTCGCATCAACCATGAGGAGGACGGGCGAGAGGACGAATACATACGGGATGATGAATGCCGCTATCGCCAGTTTTGACGCGTGCACGCCTGTTTTCAGCGCATTTCCTCCGCTGATGCCCGCCCCCGCGTACGCAGCGAGGGCAACAGGCGGCGTGACATCCGCGATGATGCCAAAGTAGAACACGAACATGTGCGCAGCGAGCACAGGGACGCCCATCTGCTCGAGCGCAGGCGCGGCAATGGTCGAAGTGATGACGTAGTTCGCCGTGGTCGGCACGCCCATGCCGAGCACAATCGCCGTAATCATGGTGAAGAACATCGCAGGCAGGAGCATCCCGCCTGCGAGATCAATCAGTCCCGATGCGAGGCGCAGGCCGACGCCCGTCTTCGTGACGACGCCGATGATGATGCCCGCCGACGCGCAGGCGACGAGCACGCCGAGCACGCCTTTCGCGCCGCGCTCAAGGCCGTAGACGATCTCGATCGGCTTCATGCGCGTCGATTTGCGCAGCATGGCGCAGAGGATGGAGAGGAAGATGGCGACGAGTGCCGCACGCATGGGCGTATAGCCCGAAACGAGCAGATAGACGATCACGGCGAGAGGAATCGCGAGATGCCCGCGTTCCTTCAGGAGCGTCAGCGGATTCGGCAGCTCGGCGCGCGGGATGCCCTTCAGCTTCTTGCGCTTTGCCTCAAAGTGAACGCCGAGCCAAACCCCTGTGAAATAGAGAAGCGCGGGGATCGCCGCCGCCTTGACGACATCGATGTAGGGGACGCCGACGAACTCCGCCATGAGGAACGCCGCCGCGCCCATGACCGGCGGCATCAGCTGTCCGCCCGTGGAGGCCGCCGCCTCGACCGCCCCCGCAAAGTTCGCGTTGTAGCCGAGTTTTTTCATCATTGGGATGGTGAGCGAGCCCGTGCCGACGACGTTCGCGACTGAGCTGCCCGAGACCGTGCCCATCAGCCCGCTCGAGAGAACGGCGACCTTCGCCGGGCCGCCGCTCGCCCAGCCCGCGAGTGCATTGGCGAGGTCGATGAAGAACTTGCCGAGCCCCGTGCTCTCAAGATAGGCACCGAAAAGAATGAAGAGGAAGATAAACGTCGAGGAGACGCCGAGCGGGATACCGAAGATGCCCTCCGTCGTAAAGTAGAGATGTCCGATGAGCTGCTCCGGACTGAGTCCGCGGTGTGCGAGCACGCCCGGCATGTAGGGGCCGAGGAAGGCATACGCAATGAAGGCGAGCACGACCGTCACCATCGGCAGACCCACGACACGCCGCGTCGCCTCGATAACGAGCAGAATGCCGAGTCCGCCGACGACGGCATCCGTGGTCGATACGATCCCTGCACGTGTAATCAGCTCACAGTACTGGATGACAAGATAGGCGGGCGTCGCCGCGCCGAGGACGGCGAATGCGATGTCGATCGGGTGGAAGTAGTGATCCCGCGTCCACGCACGCCGAAAGGGATAGAGGAGATAGGCAAGCGCGAGCCCAAACCCGAGATGAACGGCACGCTGCAGCTGTGCATCGAGCACGCCGAAGATCGCCGTGTAGAGCTGAAAGATGGAAAATGTAATGGCAATCGCCGCAATGATCTTCTTCGGCCAGCCCGTATAATGGGCGGTGTTGGATTCGCGGTCATACGTTTTGAGTACTTCTTCCGCATTTGCAGCATGGTCAGTCATAGCGTGTTCACATCCTTAAATAATTCTTTCGGCAGGGGCAAGCCCCGAAGATTTTCACGATACATAAAATATTTGCGGAAAAAGAAATACGAGGCCACGATCCGCAGCCCCGGAAATCTTATAATAGGCTTGTATAGAGCGGTGCAGCGACGAGGTCGATGCGCGTGCCGTCAGGACAGCGCTCATAGAGGGGATAGTCCGTGCCGCCCGCCGTAATGGTCAGCTCCGTCCCCACACCTGTGCGCAGGCTCAGCGTGTCATAGTCGCGATCCATATCGAGGATGAAATGCCCATCCTCCTCGTGAAACGTCCCCTCCTCGGGGAGAAAGGGCAGTCCCACGCCGTGTGACTGGTAGCGCGTGCCCGTGAGGTGGAAATGTCCGTCCGGATAGACGGTGAGGAACTCCTCGACGGGCGTCTTCTGCACAGAGTGAATGAACCGCACGGTAAGCGGCGTGCCCTCTCTGCCGATCTCCCGTACGAGGACAGTCGTCTCTCCGCCCGCGTGCATGAGAAGCGCCGGCGCAGAGAGAATATCAAATGCGATGAGGAGCACCGCCGCGGCGAGAGCGATCAGATAGGCTCTCATTTCTCGTTAAAGTACTTCTCCGCCCCCGCATTCATCGGCAGAGACATTCCATCCTCCGCCGTTGCCTTTGTGATCTGCTTGCCGACAGCGTGCGCGGCCTGCAGGCGATCGAGGTTCGAGAAGATCGCCTTCGTGATGCTGTAGCCCATGTCGGCATCCACCGAGGGCCCCGCAACGAGCATCGCCATGACAGAGACCGAGGGGATGTCCTCATTGAATCCGCCGTACGTCCCCGCAGGGATCGTGGTCTTCGTATAGAACGGATACTTTGCGATCAGCGCATCCGCAGCCTTGTCCTCCACGGGGAGGAGACGTACGGGGTTCTGTGAGGCGATATCCTGCACAGACGCCGTCGGATAGCCCGCCGTCAGCACGGCAACATCCACGTTGCCGTCCTTCAGCGCGCTCGCCCCCTCGGCGAACGAGAGGAACTTCGCATCAATATCATCGTAGGAGATGCCGTATGCTGCGAGAATCTGGCGCACATTCGCCTCAACGCCCGAGCCGGCCGCACCGACCGCGACACGCTTGCCCTTCAGCTCCGAGAGATCCTTGATGCCCGAGGACTGGAGCGTCACAAACTGGCAGGTTTCGGGGTAGAGCGAGGCGATCCCCTGCAGTCCGTCCACCTTCTTGCCGTCGAACATCTCCGTGCCTGTCACGGCATAGTATGTAATATCGTTCTGCACCGTCGCAAGGTCGATCGCCTTGTCGCGCAGCATATTGATATTCGCCACCGACGCGCCCGTACTCTGCGCACTCGCGTTCATCCCCGGGATCTCCTTGTTCAGAATCTCGGCAATCGCGCCGCCGATCGGGTAGTAGGTACCCGCCGTGCCGCCTGTGCCGATGTTCAGGAACTTCTTGCCCGATGCAGAGTCGCCGCCGCAGCCGGTAAGGAGTGCAGCAGAGAATACAAGGACTGCACCTGCCGCAAAAATTTTCTTTACGGTAGAGATGTTCATGTTCTTTCCCTCCTAAAATGAGCGATTTTCCACAAAAAACGGAATAACAGAAACATAGTAACATAAAAACCGCCCTGCACGCAAGCAGGGCGGCGTTTGTATCGCGGTATACATAGGAAAGGCACGCGTATGGCAGAATGCTTTTATCAGCGATTTCTCAGTTTTTCACAATCTCTGCCGGCTCGCCGTTCGCCTTGGCGCGCGCAATGCACTCCTTCAGGCGCGCGATATTCTTCACGTGGAGGTCGATCGCAAAGCGGATGCGCTTCTTCTCCTCCTCGGTGAATACAGGGTCCTCGTAGGCAGCGCGGATGCGGACGAGGCGTGCCTCCACGTCGCGCAGCTCATCCTCCATCGGCCGTACATGCTGCAGCGCACAGCCGTAGACCGAACGCATCGCATCCTCGACGTACTGGGCATAGCCGGGCTCGCCCGACGTCTTCTCCAGCCACTGAGCGACATGATGAATCACATCGTAGGGCGACTCACCGCCGTGAATCATGGAGACGATCTCCATCTTTATCTGCTGCTCTTTTCCGTGCGGCTGGCGGATCAGCTCCTCTGCCGCCATCAGATGACCTTCTCGCCGTGGTAGCGTTCGCCGCCGATCTCAGGATAGACGCCGTATTCCACCGCCCACTCGCATTTATACTTGATTGCCTGTGCATGGATCGTCTTGATACGGTCGATATTCTCTCGCATGATCTTGCCCGGGACGCCCGCGACGAGCGAGTTCGGCGGGATTACTGCGTTCTCCTTGACCACGGCGCCTGCCGCGATAATCGAGCCGCGTCCGATCTTTGCCCCCGTGAGGACAATCGCGCCCATGCCGATCAGCACATGATCCTCGATTTCGCAGCCGTGGATGCACGCGCTGTGCCCGACCGTCACATAGTCGCCGATGATGCACGGATTATCGTCCGCGACGTGCAGACACGTGAGATCCTGAACATTGGAGCAGACGCCGACCGAGATATAGTTGACATCGCCGCGCGCGACAACCCCCGGCCAGAGGCTCGCGTACTGCCCGAGCCGCACATCACCCGAGAGGAACACCTGCGGCGCGACGAACGCCTCCTCGTGAATCTGCGGCGTAATGCCGTGAAAGGCATGGAATCCGTCTCCTTTGAATGTAAACATAGCAGCTCCTTTCAAACAGATGCGCACAATTTATTTTATCGCATTTCGGACAAAAAGAAAAGCTGGTGATCCTCACCAGCCTGTATTTCCTGCCATTTGGTCGTCGATGCACGACGCGCTCGTGCGCGTCTCTCCCGTGCAGACACTAATCATCCCGCCAAGTCTCAAGGTATCCCTCGCCAAGGCCAGCTAATTCTTCCAAATGTGCCGTATGCCGTTCCCCCCCATTCCCTTTCGAATGTTGGCACACGTACAAGAAATACGAGTGATAATTTACCATATCCCCCGTGCTATTGCAATAGTTCTGCGCCCTCCAGGAAAATTTAATAGAACACAGCATTACGAAAAGACAGACGATTATTTCTTCAAAGGGCAGGCAAAAAGGTTCCTTAAAAATCGCGCTGAATTTATCCGTGATTTCCACATCTCCGCTTGACTTCATCGCGCTTCTGCGCCATAATCAACGCATGAATAACTGTCCATATAAAAGCAGAAAGCGGTGATCCATCATGGATTCAGCAGCACAGTCTCATGATTGCGGGTGCGGATGCACGAACGCGCAGGCAGAGCGACGCACGTACCTGTCCGCGCGTACGCGCATCGCGGCGGCAGCTCTGCTCTTTCTCCTCGGTATGCTCTGCGGCGAGGGGACGGCGGGCACCATTCTCTTTCTCGCGGCGTATGTCCTCGTCGGTGCCGATGTGCTCTGGCGCGCCGCCGTAAATCTGCGGCATGGACATCTCTTTGGCGAGCACTTTCTCATAAGCACCGCCACGCTCGGCGCCCTCGCGCTCGGCGACTACGCCGAGGCCGCCGCCGTCATGCTGCTCTATCAGCTCGGTGAGTTCCTGCAGGATCGTGCCGTCCAGCGCGCACGCCGCTCCATCACAGCGCTCATGGACATCCGCCCCGACACGGCGCGCGTCCTCATGGACGGGCGCGAGGAGATCGTACATCCCGCGGCGGTTGCCCTTGGCAGCACGATCCGCATCTATCCGGGCGAGCGCGTGCCGCTCGACGGGACGGTGACCGCAGGCGAGAGCACGCTCGACACCGCTGCGCTCACGGGAGAGTCTCTGCCGCGCACCGTACGTACGGGAGATACGCTCCTCAGCGGCTGCGTCAACATCACGGGCGCGCTGACCGTCCGCGTCACAGCCGCCTATGCGCAGTCCGCTGCGGCGCGCATTCTGGATCTCGTGGAGGAGGCGGCGGATAAGAAGTCGCGCACGGAGGCGTTCATCACGCGCTTTGCGCGCATCTATACCCCCGTCGTCGTATGCGCCGCTCTCGCCATCGCCGTCCTGCCGCCGCTCATCATGGGAGACGCCTTCGCGCCGTGGGTCTACCGTGCGCTGACCTTCCTCGTCATCTCCTGCCCCTGCGCCCTCGTCATCTCCGTTCCGCTCACCTTCTTCGCGGGGCTTGGCGCGGCATCCCGTGCGGGGCTCCTCGTCAAGGGCAGCTCCTATCTCGACGCGCTCGCCCGCACGGACACTGTCGTCTTTGACAAGACAGGCACGCTCACCGAGGGCAACCTCCGTGTGACGCGCATCCTCCCCGCCGCAGGCACTACGGAGCAGGAGGTGCTCGCCCGCGCCGCCGCCGCAGAGCAGCACTCGTCCCATCCGATGGCGCGCGCCGTCATGCGTGCCTTCGCGGAATACGGCGGCACTCCTGCGGCTGTCCATGACATCGAGGAGCACGCGGGGCGCGGCATCACTGCGCGCAGCGAGGAACGCATCATCTGCATCGGCACACACGCATACCTCAGCGAGAGCGGCGTCACCGACCTCCCGCCTACCGCACCTGCAGGTGCGATCTGGCTCGCCGTGAATGGAGCGTATGCGGGCATGATCTGTGTCGCCGACACCGTCCGAGCAGGTGCTGCGGATGCCGTCCGCGCGTTGAGGGAGCACGGTGTCCGCGAGACCGTCATGCTCACAGGCGATGCCCGCCCCGCCGCCCAGAGCGTCGCTGCGGCGGTCGGCATCGACACGGTATACGCCGAACTCCTGCCGCAGGACAAGGCGGCGCATCTTGAGCGTCTGCTCGCCGCCGAGCGCACGGGCAGGACGCTCGCCTACATCGGCGACGGCATCAACGACGCACCTGTCCTTGCACGTGCCGACATCGGCATCGCCATGGGCGGCATCGGGGCGGACGCCGCCATCGAGGCGGCGGATGTCGTACTCATGACCGACGAACCGCGCAGGCTCGTCTCCCTCCTCGCCCTCGCACGCCGCACCGTCCGTATCGCACGGGAGAACATCGCCCTCGCCATCGGCATCAAGGCGGCCGTCCTCCTCCTCGGCGCACTCGGCTGGGCAAGCCTCTGGGCGGCGATCTTCGCCGACGTGGGCGTCACCCTCCTCGCCGTCCTCAATGCCATGCGTGCCATGCGGGCGCAGAAGGACTTCATCCATATTTAAGGAAACACTGATAAATTCGGCACACCATCTTGACGCATCTTTTTCGCCCGCTTTTCGTTAGCAAATCCTCCACATAGCCCTCGCTATGCGTCCGGTTTGCTGCCTCAATCGGACAAAAAATCTACGCCAATCTGGCTGACCTCATTTTATCAGTGCTTCCTTAAGCAATCTCCCCTCCATACGATATGATAGATAAAGAGATAACGCTCTGCGGAGGTGCTGATCATGCAAACACAGCGTATCGATGAAAAACTTTCCTTTCTGCACACGGACAATCATCCCGCACGTCAGGCCACGGGACAGGCAGCAGGGCAAAACACAAAAGCTGCACCGACCATCCTCTCCCGTGCCGCCGAGGTCTATATCAGTGCGAAAGGCCGCGAACTGAGCGCAATGGATGCTCCCGACGACCGCCTGACCCCCGCCGAGACGGCACTCGCCGCCGAACAGAACGAGGCGAACGAGAAACGCGCGAAAAAGGACGAAGCCGCCGCCATCGAGCAGCGCATCGCGACCGACGAAAAGCTCACAGACGACGATAAGGCGCTCCTGCAAAAGGAAGCGGACAAGCTGAAGCGGGCGGGAATGACCGACGAGGATAAACTCAGTACGCTCTACAAAGAAAAATACCAAATGGAGAAGCAGATCACAGACGGAACGCTGACCGCAGGTGAGATCGTGAACACCATGCGTGCGAAAGATGAATCCATCGCCAACCTCCAAAATATCATCAAGGAAAAAGCAGAGCATACCGATGCCCTGCGGCGTCAGTCCGTGCAGGAGCGTGCCGATCTCGATGCTGCGACGGCAAAGGAAAAGGAAAACGCCGCCCCCAAAGAGGACAATGCGACGGCGAACGCCGTCACCTCCCTCACTGCCGCACTGACGAAGAAGGCACTCGATGATGCGGAGAGCAAAGACAAGGACGATGCAGGGCACAAGGATGCAGCCCGCAGCGAATAAATCTTGCACGTTACACGGCTCTCTGATATAATAGAGACAAAAGAGAACCGCTCGATAGAGCGGCTGCCTTCATCACGGATATGGATTTAACCGCACCGTTTCTCAGGCAGGGCGGTTATTTCTTTGAAACACACAAAAGCCCCCGACGATCGTCGGGGGCTTTTCACATCTCTTTATGCCTCACCGCGGCGTCCGTGGTAGAGACACCACGGCTCCTCCGCCATGAAGTCACCGCCGTGGTAGTACGCGGCACGCGCACGGCAGCCGCCGCACGCCTTCTTATAGCTGCATGAGCCGCAGCCGCCGCCGTAGTCGAGCGTGCGCAGCTCCTTGAACACCTCGTTCTTCGCCCAGATCTCATCGAACGGCGTCTCGCGCACATCGCCGAGCTCGCGGTTGAGATACGCGCATGGCTGCACCTTGCCGCGCGGACTGATGATGCAGTACGTCAGCCCCGCAAGACAGCCGCGCGAAAAGCGCGTATTCACGCCGAGCTGGTCGGCGATGCGCAGGAACTGCGGCGCACAGGTCGGCTTCAGCTCGATGTCCACCGTCTCCTGCTTCTTCATGATGCGTGTGAGCACATCCTCGTACGCCTCCGCGCGCAGCGACTCCTCCTCGATCGTCTCCGCACGTCCCGTCGGCACGAGGAAGAAGAAGTGATGCGCCTTCGCTCCGATCTCCACGGCGAAATCCGTCATCGCCTCAAGCTCGTGCGCGTTCCAGTCCATCACCGTCGTGTGGATCTGGAACGGCAGCCCGACGGCACGGCAGTTCTCCATGCCGCGCACTGCACCGTCCCAGCCGCCGGGGAACGAGCGGAACGTATCGTGCTTCTTTTTGTCGAGCGAGTCGAGCGAGATGCCCATCCCGCACGCGCCCGCCTCCTTCAGCGCCTTTGCCGTCGGCAGGTCGATCAGCGTGCCGTTCGTGCCGAACACGGGGATCAGGCCCAGTCCGCGCGCATAGGCAACCAGCTCGATGATATCAGGGCGCGACAGCGGCTCGCCGCCCGAGAAGATCATGATGCGGAAGCCCGCCTTTGCGATCTCGCGCAGGAGCTTCTTGCCCTCCTCGGTCGAGAGTTCCTCGTCCGCACGGCAGCCCGCATCGCGATAACAGTGTGCACAGTACATATTGCAGGCGTTCGTCACGTTCCACGAGATGATCTTCACCCCGCCGCCCGCGACGCCCTTCGGATGTCCGCCGGGGTGACCGCCCTGCCCCATGCCATGCGGATGTCCGCCGGGATGTCCCATCCCGTGCGGGTGCCCAATGCCATGCGGATGCCCTGCCGGGGCGCCCTGCGCGGCGTGCGCCGCTTCCATCGGCGCGCTCACAGTGCCGCTCCCGCAACGCCGATCTCCTCATCCGTCAGATAGCAGGACGGATCGGATGCCCAGAAGTCCCCCGTCCGTGCCTCGGCACGCGTGCGGAAATTCCCATTGCACCAGTCGAGATACTGACAGCGCGCACAGCGTCCCTTGAGGAGCGGCTTGCGATCCTTCAGCCCCGCCATGATCGGATTCGTCACATCCTGCCAGATATCGCCGAACTTGCGCTCGCGCACATTGCCGAACGTGTGATGCTGCGTAAACTGATCGGGGTGCACATAGCCCATCGGATCCACCTCGCCGAACGCAATCCCGGAGCGGTTGCCGCCGTTCGCGCCGATCAGCTTTTTGATCTGCTCTGCCCCCGCGTCGTTGCCCTCGGCGAGCGCCTTCAGATACATATAGACCCCGTCGCAGTGGTTGTCCACCGTCAGGATCTCCTTCTTGAGACCGCGCGCCTCAAAGTCCTTCGTCCGCGCGATGATCGTATCCATCGCGTGACGTGCCTGCGCGGGCGTCACATCCTCATCCATCATCTGCCCGCCGCGTCCCGAGTAGACGAGATGATAGAAGCAGACGCGGTTGATCCCCTTTTCCTCGATAAAGTCGAAGATCTTGTCCAGCTCCATGATGTTGTGGTGGTTGATCGTAAAGCGCAGGCCCACGCGCTGACCGACGGCGACGCAGTTCTCGATGCCCTCCATCGCCCGCTGGTACGCGCCGTCCACGCCGCGGAACATATCGTTCACATCCGCCAGACCGTCGAGCGAGATGCCGACATAGCCCACACCGAGATCCTTGATGCGCTGTGCCGCGTCGCGCGTGATGAGCGTCCCGTTCGTCGAAAGCGTCGGACGCACGCCGCGCTTTGCCGCGTGCTCCGCAAGCTCGAAAAAGTCGGGGCGGATCAGCGGCTCGCCGCCCGAGAAGAGCAGCACGGGCACACGGAACTCCGCGAGATCGTCAATGAAGCGCTTTGCCTCCTCCGTCGTCAGCTCCCCGTCGTACGTCTGCCCGTCCGACTCCATATAGCAGTGGCGGCAGCGCAGATTGCACGTACGCGTCGAGTTCCAGACCACGACGGGGCCGATGCCCTCCGCCGCACCGCTCTTCATCCGATGCGCGTTGTGTGAGTAACGCAGCGCATCGCCATAGTACTCATCCATAAAAAGAAGTTTTGTTACACTGATCATTGGTACTCCTAAAATACACAGTTGGTTCAGGAAACTGTCTCCTCAGACTGCCTGCTCCTCATTCTGCCTGCGGATGCCGTCGAGGAGCAGGCGCGTCTTGAGCGCAATATTTTCCTGAAAGCTCAGATCCAGCTGACTGAACGCCGCCGCCTGATACAGTGAGTGGAACATCTCCGCGATCAGATCGACGGGAACGTCACCGCGAATCTCCCCCGCCTTCTGTCCCTCGCGGATAATCTCGGTAAAGACCCGCTTTACCTGCGGCGCCATGCGGCTCGGATGCGGCTTATCCTCCGCCCCCTCCTGCGGAGGGGCCCCCTGCGGCTTATGATGTGACACCGAGAGAAAGAGCGGCATCACAAAGCGGTTCTCATCGAGGAACTTTGCCGTCACGCGCGCACCGACCTCAAGCAGCTCCAGCGAACTGCGCTCCGCCGACCGCGCTTCGGCAAGCGCCATGCATATCGTCTCGCCCAGCCGTCCAAGCAGGGAGAACAGCAGCTCCTCCTTCGAGGCGAAATAGTTGTAGAACGTGCCGATGCCGAGATCCGCCGCCGTCATGATGTCCGCAACCGACGTCTCCTTGTAGCCCTTCTTCGAGAACTCGCTGACCGCGGCTTCGAGAATCATCTTGCGCGACTGCAGCTTCTTGCGCTCACGACGCCCCATCTTTTCTTCCAAACGAATCGCACCCTCTCTCGTTAGTAATACTATTATAACGAAAAAAAAGCCATTTGAAAAGCAAAATATGAACCTCGTTCATATTTTCATTCTCAATGACAAAAATATCATCCATGTACAAAAAAACGCCGATCTTCATCGGCGTCTGCGTTCAAAATGGTGACCCAGGAGGGATTCGAACCCCCGACCCTTTGATTCGTAGTCAAATACTCTAATCCAGCTGAGCTACTGAGTCACGTGTCTTGCGACGGTGATTATAATAACATCTTTGAGGCAGACTGTCAAGGGGGATTTTCCGGAAGTTGCAGGATTGCCATAGACATGCTGCACAAGCAAATAAAAGGGAGCACCGCATTGTGCTCTGTGCAGTCTCCTAGACGCGCTCGCCCCACACGCCGTCGCGGCAGAGACGCACGAGACGCATGGGGACGAGCTCGCCGCGCGGGACGGCGGCATCTGTATAGACGCGGATGTATGTCCCTGTCAATCCGTCCGCCACACCGTCGTGCTCCGTCTCAAAGAGGACCTCATCCACCGTGCCGAGCGCCGCACGATGATACGCCTCCGCCATCTCCTCAGCGAGTGCCTGCATCCGCGCTGCACGCTCCCTGCGCACCGGCGGGGCGATCTGATCCGTGCGCCGTGCCGCCGGCGTACCGCGCCGCGCCGAGTACGGGAAGACGTGCATCCGCGCAAATCCCATCGCGCGCACAAAGTCAAGACCTGCCGTGAAGTCCTCCTCCGTCTCCCCCGGAAATCCGACAATGATGTCCGTCGAGATCGCCGCGCCCGGCACGGCGCGGCGCACATCGGCGAGGAGCTGCGCAAACGCCGCCGTATCGTAGCGGCGGTTCATCGCACGCAGGACGTTGTCGCTCCCCGCCTGCAGCGGAAGGTGCAGATGCGGCGCAAAGCGCGGCTCCGTCCGTACGAGCGAGAGGAGATCCTCCGACAGCTCCACCGATTCCAGTGAGCCCAGCCGCAGCCGCCGCACCTCCTTCGTGCGCAGCGCTGTGCGGCACGCATCGGCGAGCGTTGGGCGCTGCGGGAGGTCGATGCCGTACGCACCGAGATGGATCCCCGTCAGCACCACCTCGCGAAAGCCCGCCGCCGCGAGTTTCTCCATCTCGCGCGCCACCGCCGCGAGCGGACGCGACTTCACCGGACCGCGCGCATAGGGGATGATGCAGAACGAGCAGAAATTCTGACAGCCATCCTCGATCTTGAGAAAGGCACGTGTGCGGTGCGGTACGCCGTGCAGGGGGATATCCTCAAAGGCACGCGCCTGCATCACATCCGTGATCTCCTCCACCACACCGTCCGCGTGCAGGGCCTCCTCCACATAGTCCACAATGCGCGCGCGCTCCTCCGTCCCGATCACGACACGCACCCCTTCGAGGCCGCGCACCTCCTCGGGCGATACCTGTGCGTAGCAGCCCGCCACAGCGATGCACGCCGTCGGATTCATGCGCGCGGCACGGCGGATAATCTGGCGGGACTTGCGGTCACTCAGATGCGTCACCGAGCACGTATTGATGACGTAGACATCCGCCCGCTCCTCGAACGGCACGATCTCATAGCCGCGCGCACGGAACAGTCCCTCCATCGTCTCCGTCTCGAACTGATTCACCTTGCAGCCGAGCGTCATAAATGCTGCGCGCACCGCACACCTCCTGTTTTCATACAGCGTTCCGACAATAAAAAAGAAATAACCGCCCCTTGCTCCCAACGCGCGGCGGTTAATTCCGTTTCCTTGTGAAGAGACAGACGCCTTGTCGAGGTCTCTTCTTTGTATCTCTATCCTAACAGATTTCGCCCATCTTGGCAAGGCACACACGGCATACCCGCAGTCATAAATTTTTCTCTTCAAACTAATGACATTGACGAAAAAAACGATATAATAGGTGTAGGATTTTTTTCCTATACCATTCACCAGGGAAGGAGGACACAGATATGGCAACCATTACACAGATGACCGGCGCAGCAAGCAGCATCTACCGCTCTCTCTACGCAGGCAGCTCCCGCACGGATGCAGCGCGCGCACTCTTTGGCACACCGGCGCAGCGTCAGGGAAACAGCAGTCTCTACTCCGCCTACTACAACGCGAAGGACTCAAGCGCACAGGAACTCAGCTCCATCCTCTCGATTGCGAATCAGGCAGCGAAGCTCCGCAAGACCTACGCTGAGACCAGCGCCAAGTTCTACAAAGAGTACGACGGCAATATGAAGGATTTGCGCAAGGCGGCACGTGCCGTCGAGAACACGGACTTCAAGTTCAGCAGCAGCGACATCACGACAAACGCCGACGGCTCGCGCAGCTACAGTGACCGTCTGAAAGGCGCGATCTCGGACGTGAAGAATCTCGTCAGCAAATACAACGAGACGAGCGACTTCCTGCGCGGAAACAAAGAGCTCGGCAAGGGCGTACAGGCCCTCGCGGGCGAGTTCTCCGACACTACATATATGGCGGGGTCGTACGCGAAGATGGGCATCTCCGTCGACGGCGCAACGGGCAAGCTGCGCGTCAACGAGAACCTGCTCGCCGACGCACTCATCGACTCCCCCGCACGCTCCGAGGCGATCCT
Organism: Centipeda flueggei ATCC 43531; assembly: GCF_000160695.1. Classification (GTDB taxonomy): domain Bacteria; phylum Bacillota; class Negativicutes; order Selenomonadales; family Selenomonadaceae; genus Centipeda; species Centipeda flueggei. The sequence goes on from NZ_GG694006.1 coordinate 1,068,203, forward strand.
CGGCAGGGATGGACTCGCGGGACGCGCCGACCGCCATGCGGAGGCGGCACAATTCTCGCGCCGCAGCGTCATCCCGACGATGGAGCAGGCGATCGGCGGACAGCTCAGCTACGCGTCAAACATCCTCAATGGACGTGCCCTGCCCACCATGTCACGCTACTCGAATATGCTGAACCTCTTCAGCATCTATGTATAATGGGGGAATGCAGAATGGATATTGCACAGCTTTCCGTCAGCATGGCGGCACAGCAGACCGCGCAGAGTCTCGGCATCGCCGCCGCCAAGATGGCGATGGACGCGAGCGGCGAGGCGCTCGAGATGATCGAGCAGAGCACCGCGAGCCTCGACCCGAGCCTCGGCGGCAGCATCGACGTATCAGCATAACAGGAAAACGGGGGTGTGCGCTGCACACCCCCGTTTTCCTGTACCAACATAAACACACAAAAATCCCCCTCCTGCGGGAGGGGGATTTTTCATGCGGCGGTCTGCCGCTGTGCGTTCTGTCGATCAGAAGAAGAACTCGACCGAGCCGTAGACCTTCTGAACCTTGTCGCCCACTGCACGCTCAATCAAGCGTCCCTTGTAGTACTTGGCCGTGAGAACGACATTCTTGAAGGGAGCATAGGTCGCACCGACCTCAACGCCCTTCGTATGGAAGAGTGCGCCGTCCTCCGTCGGTGCAATGGATGCATTGCCGAGGTAGCGATACGAAAGATATGCGCCCCAGGAACCCTTGTCCTCCGGATCAGCTCCCTTATATGCATAGGTAGCCTGATAGGATTTCTTCAGTTTGCTGTGGGTTGCGTCAACCGCATTGTTGCGCGCGTATGCAGCAGACAAGACGTTGTTCTTGTCGAAGCGGTAGCCGAGGTTGGTCCCCCAGATCCCCATGCGGTTTTTGTTCGCTTTCAGATTGAAGGGGCCGGAACCGGGAGCACCGCTGACGAGATCCTGTGAACCGAAGTTGTAGTAGCCAAGACCCGCCACGAGCTTGTCATTATCATACTGGACAGCGTAGCTCTGGAAGTTCGCCCTATCCGTAAATTCATCCTCGGCAGGCAGCGAGTGCGGCCAAGCCAGGTTTGCATGATCCTTTACGCGGCCGGCCTGGATAATCGCCTTGAGATCCTTGCCATAGCTGACCTGTGCGCCCGAGAAGTCACCATCATAGATGACTGCGCCCGGCGCCTGGTAGTCGCCCTCCGGGGAAAGAAGCTCAATCTTGCCGAGACGAACCTGGAACTTATCATAGTCGCCCTGTACATAGGCACGTTTCAGCGTGAGGCGATCCTCATCATGGTCGTCGCCTGCACCGCGGTCATCCTGCATATTGATTGAGGCGTCGAGACGGGCAACGGCATGCCAATGATTGTTGATCTCTGCCGTCGGCTCGAGACGGAGCTTGAGGTTGTTGTCATTGTCCTTCGGCACGCTCTCCCAACGCTCACTCGTATACTCGTACTGAACCTTGCCGTTCCACTTCACCATGTCAGCGTTGCGCTCGAGGTTCGAGACACGGACGCCGAGGTTGTTGAGCTCGTCAGCGAACTCTGCGGCAAGGCGGTCAACGAGCGCACGGTCCGAGGCGGACATATCGCCCTTTGCCATCGCCTTTGCCACCATCTGCGCCATCTCATAACGCGTGATGTTGCGGTCGCCGCGGTACGTGCCGTCGCCGTAGCCCTCCACAACACCGTCGGCAGCGAGCTGCGAGACAGCGTCATACGCCCAGTGGTCACGGGGCACATCGGAGAACGGGTTCGCCGCTGCGAACGTCGTGGATGCTGCGCCGACAACAAGCGCCGTCGCCAGTGCAGACACGAGAGTCTTCTTCATAAGAAACTCCTCCTTCGGTAAATAGTTTTACGCTCTTCCGTCAGAGGAATGCATGCGAAAGTGTCCATGTTTCCTCATTGCTCTGCATTCTCCTATACGGAACAGGCCCATTTTAACATTACTGAGAGAAAATTACAATAGGACAAATGAATTATATTTTCAATCCCATGTGCGCTGTACAAAAGAATCCCTCTCCCGCGGGGGGAGAGGGATTCTTTCATTCATGCAGCACAGCCGCACAATGCGTTCATCTTAGAACAGGAACTCAACACGTCCGAACACATGGCTGACACGCTTGTGATCATACGTTGCGTTCGCGGGGATAATCGACCGACCCTTGAAGTACTTCGCGGAAAGGACGATGTTCTTTGCCACAGCATAGTTTGCGCCGACCTCAATGCCCTTCGTGCGGAGGAGTGCACCATCCTCTGTCGGAGCAACCGATGCATTGCCGAGGTAGCGGTAGGAGAGATATGCGCCCCACGAACCCTTGTCCGCAGGATTTGCTCCCTTGTAGCCATACGTAACCTGATAGGACTTGTTCAGGCGCTTATGCGTAGCAAGGATGTTCGAAGCATGCGCATACGCACCGGAGAGAACGCTGTTCTTGTCGAAGCGATAGCCGAGGTTGCCGCTCCAGATGCTCATGGTCTTCTGGTTCGGGCGGAGGTTGAAATCATTCGTCGCATCATCGGAATTGAAGCGGTAGTAGCCAAGGCCTGCTGCGAGGCTGTTCTTGTCATACTGCGCTGCAATGCCGTAGAAGTTCGCCGTATCATCGAAGTCCGTATTCAGTGTCGTACCAGATGGCGTATCAAGACGGTTCGTTGCAGCATGATCGCGGACACGTCCTGCCTGGAGAATCCCCTTGAGATCCTTACCAAAGCTGACCTGTGCGCCCGAGAAGTTGCCATCATAGACGATCGCGCCCGGTGCCTGATAGTTGCCCTCCGGCGTGAGGAGATCCATTTTGCCGAGCTTCACCTGGAAGTTCGTGTAGTCGCCCTGTGCATAGGCACGCTTCAGCGTGACCTTGTCCTTGTCATGGTTTGTGCCTGTGCCGCGGTCATCTCTCAGGCTGGTCGTTGCATCGAGACGTGCCTTGACATGCCAATGATCATTGACCTCAGCCGTCGGATCGAGACGGAAGAGAACAACGCCATTATCGCGGTCACGATGCAGGTTCTCGCGGCGAATGTTCTCATAGGTGTAACGGAGTTTGCCGTTCCACTTCACCATGTCAGCGTTGCGCTCGAGGTTCGAGACGCGGACGCCGAGGTTGTTGAGCTCGTCAGCGAACTCTGCTGCGAGGCGGTCAACGAGCGCACGGTCCGACGCGGACATATCGCCCTTTGCCATCGCCTTTGCCACCATCTGCGCCATCTCATAACGCGTGATGTTGCGGTCGCCGCGATACGTGCCGTCGCCGTAGCCCTCAACAACACCGTCGGCAGCGAGCTGCGAGACAGCGTCGTATGCCCAGTGGTCACGGGGCACATCGGAGAACGGGTTCGCTGCCGCGAACGTCGTGGATGCTGCGCCGACAACAATGGCCGTCGCAAGTGCGGATACGAGTGTCTTCTTCATGAGAAACTCCTCCTTCAATAAATGGATGTAATCGATTTCCATTCGGAGGAATACACGGGTGAAAGTATCCATGTTTCCTTTGCCCTTTGTATCCTCTCGTTTGGAACGCCTTTATATTACCATGGACAAAAACAAAATGCAAGACCTATTGTGAATTAATTTTATACTAGGTTATGAAATTCAGATTGGTTTCAGGTTCTGTGCGCTTGGCGAACACAGCGGGAGCCATCCTGTCTGTTGGGAAGGATGCTGATCCGCCGGAATCAAAAACCTCCCCCGTCTCTGTGGGGGAGGTGCGATCTCTGCTATTTTTCATAATGCCCACGACAAGAAGCGATATGGATGATACCATCCTGTTCGTAGTAAACAACACGATTCACTTCGTCAATGCGTCTGCTCCACCATCCGCTGAGATTCCCTCTGAGGCGTTCGGTCTTCCCCATCCCTCCCGCGGGATCTCTCTGAATGTCGCGGATCACCGCGTTGAGGCGTTTCAACGTCTTCTTGTCCTGCGTCTGCCAATACAGATATTCTTCCCATGCACGGTCTTCCCATAGGAGCCCCATCAATCCGCCTCGATCAAGTCATGCTCAGCAAAATGTCCATTTCCTGCCTCAATGTCGCGCTTTAGTCCTTCCAGATACTGAATGTTGCTCGGCGAATAGAACGGGTCACTGCTCCGCTCGGCTGAGATCTCAAACGGTATTTTGCGCTCGCGCACCGCCGTCTTTGCAAAGACGCAGAACGCCGTTGTCATCGTCATGCCGATCTCCGTGCAGAATTCGTCGAATGCCCGCTTGAGGTCTGCATCCATGCGGATGCTCACGCTGGTCTGTGCCATGATTTTGCCTCCTCTCATCAGCGGCTCCTTAAGTTAATTTCATTGTATGGATTTTATCGTGCATTGTCAATGATTTTTGATGCATCTCGTCCACTCTCACTCCCCCACGAGGGCGAGCGGGACGGGGATGCGGGTGCCGCCCGAGGCCTGCAGGAGCTCGACGCGGACGCCGAACACCTCGGCGATGCGTTTCTCGGTCAGCACCTCGGCGGGCGTGCCCGTGGCAGCGACAGCACCGTCACGCACGAGGATGATGTCGTCGGCATACTGCATGGCGTGTGCCATGTCGTGCAGGACCATGAGGATGGTCATGCCATGCTCCGTGCTGAGGCGGCGCGTGATCTCCATGACGCGCAGCTGATGCGCGATGTCGAGGTAGGTGGTCGGCTCGTCGAGGAGGAGGAGGCGCGGCTTCTGACTGAGCGCCATCGCGAGGAAGACGCGCTGCCGCTCGCCGCCCGAGAGGGTGTGTACGTCGCGCGCGGCGAATGCGCCGACGTTCGCCATCTCCATCGCCCACGCGACCGCGTCACGGTCTGCCGCCCCCGTGCGCAGGGAGAACCGCCCCGCGTGGGCAAATCGGCCGTAGGCGACGAGCTCGCGCACGGTGAGCCCCGCGGCCGCCGCGCGCTCCTGCGGCAGGATGGCGCGCACGCGTGCCAGCTCCCGCGCCGTATAGCTGCGCAGCTCGCGTCCTGCCAGCTCGATCGTCCCCGTATAGTGTGGGTTCAGTCCCGCGAGGGCGCGCAGGAGGGTGGTCTTGCCCGCGCCGTTCGGGCCGATGATCGCCGTGCGCCGCCCCGCCGGGATCTCGATGTCCACGCCGTGCAGAATCTCCTGTCCGGCGGCGAAGACGGTGAGCCCCGCCGCCCGCAGTACGGCGCTCATAGCTGCCTCCGCAGGAGATAGAGGAAGAACGGTGCGCCGATGACCGCCATGAGGATGCCGACAGGCAGTTCAAGCGGGGCAAAGAGCAGCCGCGCCGCTGTATCGCTGAGGGTGAGGACGGCAACGCCGAGGAGTGCTGCCGCGGGCAGGAGCACGCGATGATCCGCGCCGACCATGAGGCGTGCGGCGTGCGGGACGATGAGCCCGACGAAGCCGAGGAGCCCCACAACGGAGACGGCGCTCGCGGCAAGCAGGGCGGCGAGCGCCGTGAGCATGACGCGCGTGCGCTCGACGGCGAGCCCCACGCCGCGAGCCATGTCGTCGCCGAGCAGGAGGATGTTGAGCCGCCCCGCCGCAAGCAGGGCGCAGAGCCCCGCACCGACGGTGTACGGCAGGAGCATCTCGACGTGCGGCCAGCTCCGCGCAGAGAGTCCGCCGACCATCCACATGAGCGCGCTGTGGACGCGGTCGCTGTAGAGAATCATCATGGCTGAGATGCCCGCGCCGAGGAATGCCGAGACGGCGACGCCCGCGAGGATGACGCGCGTCGGTCGGATGCCGTCACGCCACGCGAGGAGATAGATAAGGAGGGCGGCAAACATCGCCCCGCCGAACGCCGCCGGCGTGATGAGCCATGCCGCTCCAGGCAGGACGAGCATGATAAAGATGCCCGCCAGTCCTGCGCCGGAGGAGATGCCGATGATGTGCGGGTCGGCGAGCGGGTTGCGCAGGATCGCCTGCAGGATCGCCCCCGAGAGAGCGAGGTTTACGCCGACGAGGGCAGCAACGATGGTGCGCGGCAGACGGATGTTCCAGAAGATCTGGGCGTGCGCCGTGTCACGCACGCCGCCGAGGGCGGCGGCGATCTCCGCGCAGGGAATATCCACCGACCCCTTTGCCGTCGATACGATACAGCCGATGACGGCGAGCATGGCAAAGAGCACGAGGACGAGGATGCGTTTTCTCATGGATAGACGAGCCCCGCCATGTACTTCGCCGCCGCGGGGTAGTCAAGCCCGGGGCTGAAGAGGAACATCTCCTGCGGGAGGTAGTAGACTCTGCCCTCACGGATGGCCGTGACGGTCTGCCATGCGGGGTTATCCGCGAACATTGCCTCCATGGACGCGCGGATCTCCGCCTCGTCGCCCATGCTTGTAACAAAGAGGATGTCGGGGTTCTGTGCGACAAGGGTCTCCATGCTGTAGGGGGCGGCGTCGGGGTTCTTGTCAAGGGCAGGCATGCCCGCCGCCGTGTTCTCCCAGCCGAGCATGTTCGCAATGCAGCCCGCGATGCTGCCGTCGAGCTGGACGGAGAGTCCCTGCCCTGTGCTGTGGATGATGGCGACGCGCTTTTTCTCCTGCGGGATGGAGCGGCGGACGGCGTCGAGGTCGCTGTCCATCTTCCGGACGAGCTCCTCCCCCTTTTCCTTCTCCCCCGTGAGCACGGCGAGGATGCCGATCTCGCGCTTTACGTCATCGTAGCTCTTGCCGTCGAGGACGAGGGTCTTGATGCCGTTCGCATCGAGCGTGTCGATGAGCTTTTCGTTCATGCCGCGATTGAGGAGGACGAGGTCCGGCGAGAGAGAGATCAGCTTCTCTGTGTCGATCTGGTAGGTTTTTCCGATGGAGGGCGCCGCCTTTGCTGCGTCCGGGATCTTCATCTTGGAGTCGGGGCGTCCGACGACCTCGCCGCCGACGGCGTAGAGCGGCGCGATAAAGGAGGCAGAGGTGACGGCAATGCGCGCAGGCTTTTGGTCAAAGCTGACCGTGCGTCCGTTGTCATCCGTCACGGCAGCATACGTGCCGCCCGCTCCGCTGCCCGTGGAGGGGGCGGGCGCACCGCACGCGCTGAGGACGAGGGCGGCGGCGATGAGGAAAATTGTTCCCAATGCTCTCATGTCAGTTCCTCCGTGCAAGAATGGTGGAAAGGTAGTTCAGCGGTTCGCCGCGCTGCGCACCGATGTCGCGGATGATCTTCTCATCGTCGAGCCCTGCACGGCTGACGAGGACGGCATCCTCCGCCATGTGGTTTTCTGCGAGAAGGTCAACGATCTCGGGGGCGTTGCGGTAGACCTTCATGACGACAGCGCTCTGCACGGCGGAGAGAATCTTCTCGATGTCTGCGCGGTCCGCCGTGCCGGGAATGATGGCGAGGATGTCATCGCCCTCCACGATGGGGCGATTGAGACGGCTGCCGATCGCGGCAAAGGCGGGTACGCCCGGGATGGTGATGATCTCGACGTTCTCCTGCTCCATGAGGCGGAAAACGTAGATGTAGGTGCTGTAAAACATGGGGTCGCCGAGGGTGAGGAAGGCGACGTTCTTCCCCGCGTTGAGGAGGGCGAGGATCTCTGCTTTGTTTTCCTCCCATGCTTCGGGATTTTTCGCGAAGTCCTTGACCATGGGGAAGACCTGATAGACGATCTCGACGCCGTCTTTGAGGTAGGGACGGGCGATCTTGAGGGCGACGCTGCCGTCCTTCTTCTCGGTCTTGGGGGCAATGAGGACATCTGCTGCCTCAATTGCCTTGATTGCCTTGACGGTGAGCAGTTCGGGGTCGCCCGGACCGACGCCGATGCCGTAGAATGTGCCGCGCATAAATTTCCTCCCATGATAAAAGCCCGCGCCTTTCTTTTGTCTTGGGCGGTACTTTTCTTTCTTTTCCCACTTGTTCTTATCGGTTCTTCGGTGGAAGTGTGCGAAGAATACAAAAATCCTTCCCCCATAGTACAGAGGAAGGATGATTTTGTCAATATAGAGCATTCGCCGCCTCCCCCGCTCCGGCGGAGGATGCTTGGGCTTACAGCGAGACGGCAGAATGACTCATTACATCAGCATCGCGAGCATCGCACCTGCGGCGACGGCGGTGCCGATAACGCCGGCAACATTCGGCCCCATGGCGTGCATGAGGAGGTAGTTGCCGGGCTTTGCCTTGATGCCGACGATCTGGCTGACGCGCGCTGCCATCGGAACGGCAGAGACGCCCGCCGAGCCAATGAGCGGGTTGATCTTCCAGCCCGTCGCGCGGCACATGATCTTGCCGAGGACAACACCCGCCGCCGTACCGAAGATAAAGGCGACCAGGCCCAGTCCGATGATCATGAGCGTTTGCTTGACGAGGAAGCTCTCAGCGCTCATCGTGAGTCCCGTGCCGAGCGCGAGGAAGATGGTGACGGTGTTGATGAGCGCATTCTGCGCTGTATCGGAGAGACGATCCGTCACGCCGCTCTCGCGGAAGAGGTTGCCGAGCATCAGCATCCCGAGGAGGGCGGTGATGGACGGCAGGAGAAGGCTGATGAAGATGGTCGAGACGATCGGGAAGGCAATGCGCTCGAACTTCGTGACCTCACGTGCCTGCTCCATGACGACCTCGCGCTCCCGCTTTGAGGTGAGGAGCTTCATGACGGGCGGCTGGATGAGCGGCACGAGGGCCATGTAGGTGTACGCCGCAACGGCAATCGCGCCGAGGAGGTGCGGGGCCATCTTCGAGGCGAGGTAGATGGAGGTCGGGCCGTCCGCACCGCCGATGATGCCGATGGAACCTGCCTCCTGTGCATTGAAGTCGAGCATCATCGCGCCGAGCAGAGCGACAAAGACGCCGAACTGCGCCGCCGCGCCCATAAGAAGGCTCGACGGGCGGGCGATCAAGGGGCCGAAGTCCGTCATTGCGCCGACACCGAGGAAGATGAGCGGAGGGAAGATCTCATACTTGATGCCCATACCGATCGCGGACATGACGCCAGGCTCCTCAAATCCGTTGAACGGAATGTTCGCAAGGATACAGCCAAAGGCGATCGGGCTGAGGAGCAGCGGCTCGAAGTCACGGGCAAACGCAAGGTAGAGGAGCACCAGTCCAACGAAGATCATGATGAGGTTGCCGGATGTGAATCCGGAGAATCCACTGCCCTGTACAATCGCCTGCAGAGAGACGGAAAATGCATTGATAAAGTCCATGATGATCCCTCCTTAGCGCATCCCGCGCTCGCGGGCATAACGGCTCCACGAGGGCTGTTCCGCCGGACGCACGGCCTTGATCTGTGCAGGGCTGCAGCCGCAGGCGGCGACGGCGGCGGCGATGACTGCGATGGTCTCCGCGCTGACGCCCTCATCCGCGGCGGCAGGTGCGGCAGCCATAACGGGTGCAGCAGGTGCGGCAGCTGCCTGCGGCGGCGCTGCCGGCACTTCCTTTTTCTTGGTTGGATCAATCAGATGGACAAGCTCAATGAGCCCCCACACCGCCGTCAGCACAGCAAAGACAATGACCATGTTGATGACCATAATGACGAAGGGGTTGTCCGTGACCGGTTGATGCATACAATCACCTCATCCTTTTCAGCTGCGCATTTCTCCATAGGAATGCGCTAAATCTAATTCGCTGTTTATTATGCGTCATTTCAAACAATTTTACAAGTTTTATTTCGTTTTGAGAGCAAATTCTCACGTATTCGTGCCGCAATTCACATGCAAAAGCCCACAGACACAATAAAACTCGCCAATCCGGCACGTTTCATTGGATCCGCCCTTCACCCCCTGCCGGCCGCATCAAATGCGTGCTTTACCTCGGCGTAAATGGCCTCGTAGCCCTGCCCGGGCTGTGCCTCGTAGAGCTTCGTGCCGTCCATAAAGATGCTCGGGACGTAGTAATACTGCCCAGCGTAGGGCTGAGTGCGCTCCGGCTCATTGTTCTCGTCGATGAAGGTGAGCGGAACGTCCGCGTACACGCCGCCCTCTGCGCGCAGTGCGTCGATGGCGCGATGGGCATTCGCGCAGTAAGGGCAGCCCTGCATTTCGATCATGGTCAGTGTTTTCATGGAAATTTCTCCTGTTCATTCATTCCATATCTCCTACACGGTATGATGAGACATACCGCTATGTCCGTGGATATTGCTGTCAAAAGCGACCCCTAACGGCGCACTTCCTCCGCTTGCAAACGAGGTGTCCGCGCGGACAGCAATGCCGCACTTCGTATCATCATACCACAGATCTACTCCTCAAGCAAAAATGCGGCAAAGACTTCGTTGCCAAGCTTCATGCCCGCGGGGGTCAGTGCAATACCCGCCGCCGTGCGGCGAAGGAGTCCGAGCCCAACGTAGTGCGCGATCACCGCGCCGTAGACGTCCTCCAAGTCTCGCCCCCAGCAGCGATGAAAGTCCGCCGCGTCGATGCCCTCCGCCGTGCGCAGCGCGAGGAAAGCATACTCCTCCATCGCACGCTCTCGTGTGCGTGCGCCGTCCTCGGGCGTACGCACGCACGTCCCCGCCCGCACGGCGCGGATGTAGGAAGGCGTGTCCGCCTCGTTCGCCCAGCGCACGCCGTCCACATAGCCGTGCGCCGCCGCGCCGAGTCCGAGGTATGGAGTCATGTGCCAATAGCCGCGGTTGTGACGGCTCTCAAAGCCCCGCCGCGCGAAGTTCGCGATCTCATAGCGGGCGTAGCCGCGCGCGGGCAGTTCCGCCATGAGGAAGTCGTACATCTCCTCTGCCGCATCCTCCGTGGGGAGGTTGAGCCGCCCTGCCGCCTGCATCGCCGCGAACGGCGTCCCCTCCTCGATGGTCAGCCCGTAGACGGAGAGGTGCTCCGGCGCGAGGGCGGCGGCCGCCGCAGCGCTGCGGCGCAGGCGGTCAAGAGTCTGCCCCGGCAGTCCGTACATGAGGTCAATGCTGATATTTCCGAATCCTGCCGCGCGCGCCGCATGAAATGCCCGCTCCGCCTCCTCCGCCGTGTGGATGCGCCCGACGGCGCGCAGGAGCTCATCGTCAAAGCTCTGTACGCCGAGGCTGAGGCGATTCGCGCCCGCCGCACGGAGTGCACCGAGGTACACCTCATCCACGGTGCCGGGGTTCGCCTCGACACTGCATTCAAGGGGCTCTCCTGCCGCAGCCGTCAGCGTGTGCAGCACCCCTGTGAGAAGCGGCGCGGGCAGTGCCGTCGGCGTGCCGCCGCCCACGTAGATAGTCGCTGCATCGCCCCACCGTGCACGAAGCGGCGGCACTTCGCGCAGAATCTCTGCCGTCAGCGCCGCCGCATAGTCCTCCATCTCCGCCCCACGCTGTGCGGACGGGACGGAGACGAAGTCACAGTATGCACATTTTTTCACGCAGTAGGGGATGTGGACGTAGATGCCCCACGTCTGCCGCCCCTCTGCCCTGCGCATATCAGTCGTCAATTTTCAGCACCGCCATGAATGCCTCCTGCGGGAGCTCGACACTGCCGACCGCCTTCATGCGCTTTTTGCCTTCCTTCTGCTTTTCGAGGAGTTTGCGCTTGCGCGTGATGTCGCCGCCGTAGCATTTCGCGAGGACATCCTTGCGGCGGGCACGCACGTTCTCGCGCGCGATGATTTTGCTCCCGATGGCCGCCTGGATCGGGATCTCGAACATCTGCTGCGGGATGATTTCCTTCAGCTTGGCCGCGAGCTGGCGGCCGCGCTGGGCGGCGCGGTCACGGTGGACAATGGTCGAGAGGGCGTCCACGGGGTCGCCGTTGAGGAGGATGTCGAGTTTGACGAGGTTCGATGTCTGATAGTCGATCAGCTCATAGTCGAGGGAGGCATAGCCGCGCGTGGCGGATTTCAGGCGGTCGAAGTAGTCGTAGAGGATCTCGTTCAGCGGGATGTGGTAGATGACGGTGACGCGCGTCGCGTCGAGGTAGTCCATGGTCTGAAAGACACCGCGTTTTTCCTGCGAGATCTCCATGACGGCACCGACGTAGTCCTTCGGCACAATGACGGTCGCCTTGACGCACGGTTCCTCGATGTGGTCGATCTCGGTCTGGGGCGGGAGGTCGGCGGGGTTGCTGACCTCCCGCATGGTGCCGTCCGTACGGTAGACGTGATAGACGACGGACGGCGCGGTCATGATGAGTCCGAGGTTGTACTCGCGCTCAAGACGCTCCTGGATGACGTCCATGTGGAGGAGGCCGAGGAAGCCGCAGCGGAAGCCGAAGCCAAGGGCGATGGATGTCTCGGGTTCAAAGACGAGCGCGGCATCGTTGAGCTGAAGTTTTTCGAGTGCCTCGCGGAGGTTGTCGTAGTCCTTGCTGTCCTCGGGGTAGAGTCCGCAGAAGACCATGGGGGTGACGCCGCGATAGCCCGGCAGTGCCTCGGCGGCGGGGCGCTCGGCACTCGTGACGGTGTCGCCGACGCGCACGTCACGCACATCCTTGAGTGCGCCTGCAATAAAGCCGACCTCGCCCGTACGGAGCTCGCCTGTATCGACGGGGCGCGGACGGAAGCAGCCGACGTCCGTGACCTCGAAGGTCTTGCCCGTCGCCATGAGCTTCAGCTTCATGCCCTTTTTGATCATCCCTTCCTTGATGCGCACATGGGCAATCACGCCCTTGTATGCGTCAAAGTAGGAGTCAAAGATGAGCGCGCGCAGCGGTGCGTCTGCGTCGCCCTCGGGGGGCGGGATGTAGGCGACGACGGCGTCAAGGATTTCCTTGATGCCGATGCCGGTCTTTGCCGAGGCGAGGACGGCGGCACTCGTGTCGAGCCCGATGCTGTCCTCGATTTCCTCCTTGACGCGCTCGGGCTCGGCGCTCGGCAGGTCTATCTTGTTGATGACGGGCACGATCTCGAGGTCGTGCTCAAGCGCGAGGTAGACGTTCGCCAAGGTCTGCGCCTCCACGCCCTGCGCCGCGTCCACGACGAGAAGTGCGCCCTCGCACGCGGCAAGGCTGCGCGAGACCTCGTAGTTGAAGTCGACGTGTCCCGGTGTGTCGATGAGGTTCAGCTCGTACAGTTCCCCGTCCTCGCCGCGATAGTCGAGGCGCACGGTCTGCGCCTTGATCGTGATGCCGCGCTCGCGCTCAAGATCCATGCTGTCGAGTACCTGCGCTTCCATTTCACGCTCACTGAGTGTCCCCGTGTACTCGATGAGGCGGTCGGCAATGGTGGATTTTCCATGATCGATGTGGGCAATGATGGAAAAATTGCGGATATGCTTCTGCTCCATAGGTTCCCTCTCCTATATGATGACGTCGAATACGTCGCGCTGTGTCTCGGTCACAAAAATCGCCGCTGTGCCGTGCTCTGCCGCGAGCTCCGTGCGCAGGAGGCCGGCGAGGACGGGAAGGACGGGACGCTCCGTGCCGAAATGCCCCGCGTCGATGAGGTGCATGCCCTGCTCGACGGCGCGCTGTGCCTCGTGGTATTTGACATCCCCCGTGATGTAGACATCTGCGCCGCGCCGCACTGCCGCGTCGATGAACTCTGCGCCCGCACCGCCGACAACGGCCACGCGCCGCACGGGACGCGCGGCGGCACGCACAAGGCGCACGTGGGAGACGCCGAGCCGCTCGCACACGCTATGGGCAAAGTCGTCGATGGCGACGGGGGCGGGGAGCGTGCCGATGCGTCCGAGGCTCTCCGCGCTGCCGTCCGCCTGCGCGACCATGACGAAGCTGCTGAGCTTTTCCAGTCCCAGACGCTCTGCGAGGACGTCGTTCACGCCGCCGCGTGTGATGTCGAGGTTCGTATGCGCTGCCGCGACGGCGATGCCGTGCGTAAGGAGCGCGGCGAGCCGCCGTCCGAGCGGGAGGTCGGTGCGCAGCTGCTTCATGCCGCGAAAGATCGCGGGGTGATGCGCGACGATCATGTCCGCTCTGCGTTCGATGGCCTCGGCAACGACAGTGTCGTCCACGTCGAGCGCGACGAGGATGCGCTCCACCTTCTGTGAAAAGCTGCCGACAAGCAGTCCTGTGTTGTCCCAGTCCTCCGCCAGATGGCGCGGAGCGATGCGTTCGAGGGCGTTCATGACGACCTGACAGCTGAGCATGTGTGACCTCCTTAGATGCGTTGGGTTTTCGATGGGTAAGGCTGCGTGAAATGATGCGCGCCCTTTTGGCGCACTGGGTGTCGCTTCCGATGTCCGTTGACAGCAGCTCTTCAAGGCCCCCCCACTACCGCAGGCGTTCCCTGTTCCGACGGGGGCTTAGTGTGTGCGTCTGTCTGCATCGGCGCGTGCCTGCAGTGTACGCAGTGCCGCCAGCAGCGACACAGCCGCGCGGTACTCCGCACTTTGACGTGCCTCCGCGCTCCCCTCCATGCCCTCCGCGGCACGAGCGAGCCGCGCTGCCTTGCGCGCAATGTGCTCACCGAGGAGCGGGTCACGCTGCTGAACGAGCTGTGTGCCGATGTGGAGCAGTGCCGGCTCGGGCATCGCCGTGTGTCCGTGCACGGCGCGGATGATCTCATAGAGATGTCCGCCCGCACGGGCAAGCGTCTCCTTCTCGATCGTCCAGTCATGTGCATAGAGCCAGCGGCGCAGCTTCTCTGCGCCGTTCATCGGCTGGAGAACGAGCGTCCCGACGTCCCCGAGGATGTCCTGCGCCCCCGCGAGGATGTCGGCGATAAGTCCGCCGCCCATACCCGCGATGACAATGCTCTCCGCCTCGCCCGGCAGGAGGACGGAGAGCCCATCGCCCTGCCGCACATCGATCTGGCGTGTGAGCCGCTGTGCGCCGACCGTCCGCCGCGCCGCCGCGCACGCGCCCGCGCTGAGATCACCGACAACGGCGCGCGGCGCATGTCCGTGCAGGACGAGCGTTGCTGCGAGGTAGGCATGGTCAGCGCCGATGTCCGCCAGTGCCGTTCCGTGCGGAACAAGCGCTGCGATTGCCGCCAGCCGCGCATCGAGCTGCATAACCGCCCTCCTTGTCGTTTCACGCGCGGGGCACATCCCCGCGTAATAAATGTAAATATAAGAAAGGAGTGTAACCTCTCCGTTACACTCCAAAGATTCAAATGGCTCCTCGAACTGGACTCGAACCAGTGACATTCTGATTAACAGTCAGACGCTCTACCGACTGAGCTATCGAGGAATGTGTCAGACAAGCGTATTATAAAGGCTGTATGCCCCGCTGTCAAGAAAAATGTTGTGCCGCAGAGGCTTCTCCGTCATAATGTCCTTTGCACGAAGCAATCTCAAGAAAATCGGAAGAAACACGGTAGACGAGTCTGTTTTTCTCATCAATCCGTCTGCTCCAAAATCCGCTCAGATCTCCTCTGAGTGGCTCCGGTTTTCCCAGCCCCGTGTATGGATTGCGCTCTGCATCCTTGATGAGAAGATTGATTCGGCGCAATGTCTTTTTATCCTGCATCTGCCAGTCGAGGTAGTCCTCCCATGTCTCGTCCGACCAAATTTTACGCATCCTCCGTGTCCTCGATCAGTTCGTGCTCTGTGCCCTGCCCTGCATTGAGCTGGGCGATGCTGCGGCGAAGATGTTCCATATTGCGCGGAGAGTCGAACGGGTCAGGGGCGGCGGAGAGTTCAAACGGTATCTTGCGGTCACGTGCAACGCGCTTGGCAAAGATCAAAAAAGCCGCAGATACAGGAAGCCCAATGTCCTCACAGACTTGATGCAGTTCTTTGGACAGCTCATCCTCCAGCTGAATCATTACCTGCGTCATACCGTTCACCTCATTTCCTACTCAAGGAAGTCCCGCAGTACCTTGCTGCGGCTCGGATGGCGCAGCTTCCGCAGCGCCTTTGCTTCGATCTGGCGGATGCGTTCGCGCGTCACGCCGAAGCTCTGCCCAACCTCTTCGAGGGTGCGTGACCGCCCGTCCTCGAGCCCGAAGCGCAGGCGCAGGACGTTCTTCTCGCGGTCGGTCAGTGTCTCAAGCACCTCCTCAAGCTGCTCGCGCAGGAGCATGAAGGAGGCCGCCTCGGCTGGTGCGGGTGCCGCCTCATCCTCGATGAAGTCGCCGAGGTGGGAGTCCTCCTCCTCGCCAATCGGGGTCTCAAGAGATACAGGCTCCTGTGCGATCTTCATGATCTCGTGAACACGCGCAACGGTGATGCCCATTTCCTTTGCGATTTCTTCGGGGTGCGGATCGCGGCCGAGCTCCTGCAGAAGCTGGCGCGAGATGCGTACAAGCTTGTTGATCGTCTCGACCATGTGTACCGGGATACGGATCGTACGCGCCTGATCTGCGATGGCGCGTGTGATCGCCTGGCGAATCCACCACGTTGCATAGGTGCTGAATTTATAGCCCTTGCTGTAATCGAATTTTTCGACCGCCTTCAATAATCCGAGATTGCCCTCCTGAATGAGGTCGAGAAAGAGCATCCCGCGTCCGACGTACCGCTTGGCGATGCTGACGACGAGGCGCAGATTGGCCTCCTCGAGGCGGTGCCGCGCCTCCTCGTCGCCTGCCTCCATGCGCTGGGCGAGGGCGACTTCCTCCTCTGCCGTGAGAAGGGGGACGTGTCCGATTTCCTTCAGATACATGCGGACGGGGTCGTCAAGCGAGATGCCCTCGGGGACGGTGAGGTCAATCTCGACTTCCTCTTCCTTCTCAGGCTTTTCATCCTCAGCCCGCTCGTCTGTCGCCACATCATCGACAATCTCCACGCCTTCGTCGCTGAAGCGTTGGTACATATCGTCCATCTCGTCGGGGGACATATCCTGTTTTTGCAGCGCGTCAATGATCTCGCCAAACGTCAGCGACCCACCGTTCTTTTTGCCTTTGGCAAGCAGGCGCTCGATGATGTCGGTGCTCGGCGCTTTCTTTTGCTCCGTCCCCTCTGGCATAACGCTGTCCTCCTGTCGATATTGGATAGGCTCTCGCCTCATGAGTCAAAATTCCCCTGCAGTTTGCGCAGCCGTACGGGATGTCTGAGTTTTCGCAGTGCCTTCGCCTCGATCTGGCGGATGCGTTCCCGTGTCACGCCAAAATTCTGCCCGACTTCTTCGAGGGTGCGCGAGCGTCCGTCCACCAGGCCGAACCGCAGACGCAACACCTCTGCCTCACGCGGGGCAAGCGTCGTCAACACCTCGGAGATCTGCTCCTTCAGCAGCAGCATGGATGCTGCATCCGCAGGATCGGGAGCCGCCTCATCCTCAATAAAATCAGAAAGGCGGGTGTCCTCCTCCTCGCCGATGGGGGTCTCAAGGGAGACAGGCTCCTGCGAGATCTTCATGATCTCACGCACACGCGCCACGCTCAGCCCCATACGATGCGCGATCTCCTCCGGTGTCGGGTCGCGCCCGAGTTCCTGCAGAAGCTGCCGTGAGATGCGGATATACTTATTGATGGTCTCCACCATGTGCACCGGGATGCGGATCGTGCGTGCCTGGTCGGCAATCGCACGCGTAATGGCCTGACGAATCCACCATGTCGCATACGTGCTGAATTTATAGCCCTTGCTGTAGTCGAATTTTTCGACCGCCTTCAGGAGGCCGAGATTGCCCTCCTGAATGAGATCAAGGAACATCATCCCACGGCCGGCATAGCGCTTGGCGATGCTGACGACGAGGCGCAGATTTGCCTCCTCGAGACGATGCCGTGCCGCCTCATCGCCCGCCTCCATACGGCGTGCGAGCTCGACCTCCTCCTCTGCCGTCAGCAGGGGAACACGTCCGATTTCCTTGAGATACATACGGACGGGGTCATCAAGAGCAACGCCCTCGGGAACAGAGAGGACCGTATCGACATCCACGTCTGCATCCGTCTCATCCTTGTCCTCTATATCGGTAAAGTCCGACAGTTCCTCATCCGCGCCGACATCTGCATCATCGACAATCTCGATGTTCTCCTCCATGCAGTGCTGATACAGCTCATCCATTGCGTCGGGGGTTACGCCCTCCTGCACGAGCGCTTCCATCAGCTCGCTGCAGGTAAGTGTCCCGCCATTCCCCTTTCCTCTTTTCATCAGTTGTGTGATGTACGCAGGAGTTCCCATATCCTCCGTATTTTTTCGTATCGCTGCGGCCTGCACTCTTCCCCCCTCCTTTCAGTTCGTGTTTTTATTTAATAAACGCTATTATTTAATATATCGTTTTTTGTGTGCATCTGATAAAGACATGCGCCGAATTTATTCCTGTGCATCCCCACGGGCAAGTTCGTCCTGAATGCGCTTCACTGCGTTTAATTCGTCAACATAGCCTGCTTTTCCTTCCTGCATCATCATTTCCGCACGTCGCGTATGCTGTGCAAGCGCGGCCGTCAGGTAGACACGTCGGAATGCCGCGAGTGCATCCATGCAGGTATCCTTTGACGGAGCGTCCTCCACCAGTGCGCGCGTGACCTCCGCGCCCATCTCCGGCGGCTGTGCGGCGATGAAATCCGCATTGAGCGCACCGCCGTCATGGATATGCGCGTCAATCGCACGCAATATCGTACCGAAAAAGTCATCGGGGAACGCTTCGAGCGGCACGGCATCGGTAATCGACGCGAGAAAATCAGGATCGTGCCACACGGCAGCGATGAGCTGCCGTCCCGCACGCTGCAGGGCGCGGTCCGGCTGACGCACAGCAGCGATACGCGTCGGTTCTGCTGTGCCGCTTTCTGCCGTGCCGCCGCGCCGCAGAAAGCGGCGCAGGGCATCGGCGACAACGCCCTCATCGAGGAAGAATTCCGCGGCGGTACGCCGCACGTATGCGGCGCGCTCCACATCATCCAGCTCCGCCAGGACAGGCAGCATGGCGCGCAGTGCCGCCCGCTGGCCCTCGATCCCATCCGCCATCTGTGCACGGATATGGCGCAGGCGGAAGGCGGGCGCGGGCACGGCCGTCTCGACGAGGGCACGGAACGCCTCTGCGCCGTGTGTGCGGACGTACTCATCAGGATCCTTGCCGTCGGGCAGGAGGAGCACACGCACCTCTGCTGCCCGTCCACGCACCGCTGCGAGGGCACGCAGTGTCGCCTCCTGTCCCGCCCGATCGCTGTCATAGCAGAAAACAATGCGCGGAGCGCGGCGCAGGAGCAGAGCCGCGTGGTCACTCGTGAACGATGTGCCGAGTGTTGCGACGACGTTCTCGACCCCCGCCTCCCACGCGGCAATCGCGTCCATGTAGCCCTCGACAACGATGGTATAGCCCGCGCGGGCGATGGCACTGTGTGCGCGGTCCATGCCGAAGAGGAGCTTTCGCTTATTAAAGACAGGAGTCTCCGCCGTATTGAGGTACTTCGGCTGGGCATCGCCGAGCGCACGCCCGCCAAAGCCGACGATACGCCCGCGCTCATCCGCGATGGGGATGATGACGCGCCCCCGGAAGCGGTCGTAAATCCCACCTCCGCGCTCACGCCGCACGGCAAGCCCCGCATCGACGAGGACGTGCTGAGCAACGCCGCGCTTTTGGAACGCATCGGAGAGCTTTGACCACGCATCCGGAGCGAAGCCGATGCCGTAGCGCTCGATCGCCTCATCCGTGATGCCGCGCCCTGCGAGATATGCCTTGCCCGCTGCGCCGTAGCGTGTCATGGTGAGACAGTTGTGGAAGAAATCCCGCGCGAGCGCATTGACGCGCCGCAGATCGTCAAGGGCACGCAGCCGCGCCTCCTCCCGCGCATCGCGCTGACGCGCGGGGCGCTCGATGCCGAGCTGCTCCGCCTGGCGCAGGATTGCCTCAAACGGGGTGATATGCTCGATGAGCGAGAGAAATTTGAACGCATCGCCGCCCGCATGGCAGCCGAAGCAATAAAAGAAGCCCTCAGCAGGCACGACAGAAAATGACGCTGTCTTTTCGCTGTGAAACGGACAGCATCCCCAATAGCGGCTGCCCTTGCGTTTCAGGGAAACATAGCCCTGCACGACGGCGAGGATGTCCGTTCGTGCACGCACCTGCTGCACGAACGCCTCCATCCTCGGGTCATGCATAGGTTTCTCCTTATATTGGTTTGATCGTCATCTGATCGACGGGCGGGATGTAGATCTCGCGGAAGAGCGCGACGGCATAGCTGTCCGTCAGCCCCGCCACATAGTCCACGACGCACTGATCACGTCCCCACTTCTCTGCTCGTGCCGTGAATTCACGCGGCAGCGAGTCAAAGTACACGGTGAAGTGATCCATCAGCGCACGCAGGACATAGCCCGCCTGTGCACGCTCGTGTGCAAGCGTCTTGGAGTGATAGATATGCTCGAACATAAAGCTGCGGAATGCGTCCATGGCACGCTGCACCGCATCCGAAAGTGCCGCGTCGCCGCGCACCTCCGAGGTGACAATCATATCCGACACCATGCTCGTAATCATCGCCGATGTGTCCGTGCCGAGTGTGTCCCGCACCTCAGGCGGCAGATCTGCCGCCGTGAGGAGTCCCGCACGCAGGCTGTCGTCGTAGTCATGACAGAGATAGGCAATGCGGTCGGCGATGCGGACAATACGCCCCTCAAACGTCGACGGCATTCCCTTTCCCGTATGGTTCAGGATCCCGTCACGCACCGCGC
Organism: Centipeda flueggei ATCC 43531; assembly: GCF_000160695.1. Classification (GTDB taxonomy): domain Bacteria; phylum Bacillota; class Negativicutes; order Selenomonadales; family Selenomonadaceae; genus Centipeda; species Centipeda flueggei. The sequence continues at coordinate 1,088,527 of NZ_GG694006.1, forward strand.
CTGTGAGGTTCAGCCCCTGACCGCCGCGTTCGAGCACCTCTACCATGCGCAGGCTCTGCTCATTGTGGGCAAAATGGCCGATGATCTCCTCCATGACCGCCTCGCCCGCATGGCCGAACGGCGTATGTCCAACATCATGCCCGAGGGCAATGGCCTCCGTCAGATCCTCGTTGAGCCGCAGTCCGCGTGCAATCGTACGCGAGATCTGCGCCACCTCAAGACTGTGCGTCATGCGCGTGCGGTAGTGGTCCCCCGCAACGATATAGACCTGCGTCTTGTGCTTCAGGCGCCGAAACGATTTGGAATGAAGAATACGGTCACGGTCACGCTGAAATTTTGTGCGAAAAGGGCACTCCTCCATCGGATGGCTGCGCGATGCATCCACACTGCGCGCAGCCAAGGGCGACAGCAGGGCATCCTCCTGCGCCTCCAGGCGTTCGCGTACCGTCACGGCTGACACACCTCCTGCTGAGAGAAGCACAGCGTCGATCCGTGCTTCCTTTACTTCACCACCATGACGGGGATCTTGGATTCCTCGACCACCTTCTGGCTGACACTGCCGATGAGTACACCCTTGAGGAGGCCGAGTCCGCGGCTGCCCATGATGATAATGTCGCTCTGCACCTCATACGCCAGCTCCAGGATGCACTTGGCGATATGTCCGCTCTTGACGTGCTTGCGCGCCGTCAGCCCCTGCGGAAGCTTCTCCCAGATGCGGTCAAAGACGAGATGGCTTGGGATATCCTTGTTGATGTTGCTCGCAACATAGACAAAATCCAGCTCCGCGCCGCATTTCTCCGCAATCGAGAGTGCCTCGTCCACGGCCTTGCAGCCGTTCACTGAGCCATCCACCGGGACAAGAATCTTTTTGATCTCACCCATGATAATCCCTCCTAAATCGTTGCAGATATCAAATTGTTGGGTATGCTTTATCAGTATATTTCGATGATAAATTGACAAATCCTTTTTCTGAAAAAAAAAAGTATCCATTCATCGAAAATGGTACATCACAGCAGCCCCGCCTCAGCAAAGCTGAAGAATCCATCCCGTGCGACAATAACATGGTCGGCCACGGGGATGCCGAGCAGCGCCCCCGCCTCATGCAGGGAGCGTGTCAGACGGTGATCCTCCGCACTCGGCGCTGGATCACCGCTCGGATGATTGTGCGCAATGATGATATGCGCTGCGCTGCAGCGGATCGCGGGCTCGAACACTTCACGCGGGTGCACAAGTGTATTCGTGAGCGTCCCCGTTGACACATCAGCGATCATCAGCACCTCATTCTTCGCCGAAAGCGGCAGGACAAAGAAGTGCTCACGCCGCTCGGCTTGACAGCGTGCCGAGAGAAGCGCCGCCACATCCGCCGCCTCGTTCATGCGCGGCATCCCGCGCGTCCCCGCATAGGCGCGGCGGCCGAGCTCAAGTGCGGCGAGCACCGTCGCCGCCTTGGCGCTGCCGATGCCCGGGATGCGGGCGAACTCGGCCGCAGGCATGCGCAGGATCGCCGCCAGTCCCTCCTCCCGAAACCGCGCCGCGATGCCGCGCGCGAGATCAAGGACATTCTCCCCCGCACGTCCCGTCCGCAGGAGGACGGCGAGCAGCTCTGCGTCGCTGAGCACGGCTGCGCCGTGTGCGAGAAGCCGCTCACGCGGCAGCTCCCCCGGCGAAAGCTCAGAGAGATGCATCGTCCGCCTCCATGACGATGCCCGCCGTGCGGGCGAGTGCCGTAACGGCATGCAGAGGCAGACCGACGATGTTGGAGAACGAGCCGTGAATCTCCTCGATGTAGATGGCAGCACGCCCCTGAACCGCGTACGCCCCCGCCTTTCCCATCGGCTCGCCCGTCGCGACATAGGCATCGATCTCCGCCTGCGACATCGGCGCAAATCGTACCGCCGTCTCTGCCGCATCCGTGACGGCGTGTCCGTTTTTGACCCACGCGATCCCTGTCAGCACCGTATGCTGGCGCCCCTCAAGGAGAGAGAGAATGTGCCGCGCCTCCTCGGCATCGCGCGGCTTGCCGAACGATTTGCCGCCGAGGACAATCGCCGTATCCGCCCCGAGGACGGCGTGGTCGGGGTACTCCTCTGCCACTTTTTGGGCCTTCGCCAGCGCATTATAAATCACATCGTCACGCGGACGAGCCCCATCCTTGCGCTCCTCGACAGCGGGCGTAATCGAGACGAACTGCGCCCCGATCTGGCGCAGGAGCGCGCGGCGGCGCGGCGACGCCGATGCAAGAATAAACATAGCTCCCTCCTTCCTGCTGATACGCTCCGCTCTGCTGCCGCTCCACGCGGTCACAGCAAAGCAATCTCCAGGGAAGCACGGATCCCTTCGGCCCGACCATCTTGACGCATCTTTTTCATCCGCTTTTGTTCGCAAATCCTCCGCACAGCCCTTGCTGTGCCTCCGGGTTGCTGCCTCAATCGGACAAAACATCTGCGCCAATCTGAGAGACGGTTTGATCAGCGATTCACTCGGTCAAAAAGAGAGACACCGAAACTGTGCCGGTGTCTCCCACAAATTTCCAGTATTTATATGATTCGCGCAAGCGCTCTATTTTCCTGCAAAGAATGATTTTCTTTTATTCCTATAAGAAAACGCGGATCCATTCGGCCCCGCCCCTTGACGCGCCTTTTTCCCGATTTTTGTCGGCGAATTCTCCACAGAGCAGCACGCTGTATCCGATGTGCCGCCTCAATCAAACGAAAAATCATCCGAGAAACCGTCTTGTCGGCATTGCCCTAGAGCAGATAGCGCACGTAGACGTAGACCGTCGAGAGGACGATCGTGAGCAGCATGAGCGGGAAGCCGATCTTGAAGTAGCGGACGAAGCTGATGTGCACACCGCGCTCCGCCGCCATCCCCGCCACGATGAGGTTCGCCGAGGCACCGACGAGCGTTCCGTTGCCGCCGAGGCACGCGCCGAGCGCGAGTGACCACCAGAGCGGCTCAAGGTTCGCGATGCCCATCGCGCCCATGTTCTGAATGAGCGGAATCATCGTCGCGACGAACGGGATGTTGTCCAGCACGGATGAGATGATCGCACTCATCCAGAGGATGAGGAGCGATGTCGCCGTCAGGTCGCCGCCCGTCGCATTGACCGCCGTCTCCGCGAGCTGGGCGATGATGCCGACCTCGATCAGACCGCCGACCGCGATAAAGAGGCCGATGAAAAAGAAGATCGTCGGCCACTCGACCGCATGCATCGCCTTTTCCACGAGATGCTCGCTGCCGCCCGCGAGGAGGAGCAACAGGAAGCCGCCCGTGAGGGCAATGAGCGAGGACTCAATATGCGTAAAGGAGTGCGTGAAGAATCCGAGGATCGTCAGTCCCAGCACGAACAGTGCACGCTTCAGCAGGGCGTGATCCGTGATCGCCGCCTTCTCGTCCATCTGCATCAGCTCTGCCTGCAGCTCCGGCGTCGTCACGAGCTGCTTGCGGTAGATCGTCGACATGATAAAGAGCACAACCACCATACAGACAATGGCGATCGGTGCGAGATGTTCGATGAACATGACGAAGGTCAGTTCCTTGACCGCACTGCCGATCATGATGTTCGGCGGATCGCCGATGAGGGTTGCGGTTCCGCCGATGTTCGAGGCGATGATCTGCGTCAGAAGATACGGCATCGGATCGAGCTTCAGAATCTTTGTGATGCTGAACGTCACCGGCACCATGAGCAGCACCGTCGTCACGTTGTCGAGGAAGGCGGAGAATACCGCCGTGATCACACAGAGGTAGACGAGGATGCGGCGCGGCTCCGCCTGTGCAGATTTCGCCGCCTTGATGGCGACGTAGTCAAAGAGCCCCGTCTCCTTCGTCACGCCGACGAGCACCATCATTCCGACGAGCAGCCCGAGCGTCTCAAAGTCCACATGGTGCAGCGCGACCTCCTGTGAGAGGATGCCGAGCAGCATCATGAGCACTGCGCCGATCATCGCGGCGACCGTGCGGTGGATCTTCTCCGACACGATCACCATATACATCACGACAAAAATGATTGCGGCCAAGGTTTCCATAGATGCGCCTCCTTTGTCTTGAGAATCGCTGATCCGTTCGGTACCTCATCGGATCAGCGATTCCCTGGGGGTGTTCTACTGACGCGCGGCACAGCCGCCGCACGCACGACTGTGTTCATCTTATCACAAGCCTGTGATTAGTGACAAGTTTTTTTCCGTGTACAATTTTTTGTCGTGTTTACGCGTGTTGTGTGGTGTTTTTTACGAAGCGGGGGTAAACTGTGCGTGTGCCGCACGGGCAGGGGAGCTCTGCGCCTCATTTTACTGTACGCTGCAAACAACCGCCATGGGTCGCGATCACGTTCCTATACCAGCGGAACGATTTCTTGCGGTACCGCGCGAGCGTTCCCGTCCCGTCGTCATTTCGGTCGACGTAGATGAAGCCGTAACGCTTGCTCATCTGCGCGGTCGACGCGCTCACGAGGTCGATGCAGCCCCACGTCGTATAGCCCATGACGGGCACGCCGTCGGCGATGGCCTCCTCCACCTGCACGAGATGGTCGCTTAGATAGTCGATGCGGTAGTCGTCCTCCACCGTCATGCCGCCCGCGCCGTCCGCGACGAGCACGTCCTTTGCGCCCAGCCCGTTCTCCACGATGAAGAGCGGCTTCTGCCAGCGGTCATAGAAGCGGTTCAGCACGGAGTTGATCTCGTTGAACGTCAGCCAGTATTTTACCTTCTCCCGATAGCGCGTAAAGATCGTGCACACGTACCGCTCGTAGAAGCCGATGAGGTCATGACTCATCCAGCCGTTGTATGTTTTGGCAAGGTGGAACGGCGTCTCGTAGTGCGAGATCGTGACGAGCGGCTCGATGCCGTATCGCAGGAAAATACTTCCCTCACCGTGCTGCTTTATCCATACGTCGACCGAATCGACGCATACAAAAAGATGCGGCATAAACGCATACATGACACCGGACTCGCTCTTGGCAATTGCTTTGATTAAGGAATCGCTGATAAAATGAAGTCCGTCGGATTGGTGCAGATTTTTTGTCCTGTCAAGGAGACAAACCGGACGCATAGCAGAAGCTATGTGGAGGATTCTAGGGCACAGACAGGGCGAAAAAGATGTACTAAGACGGCGGTGCTGAATTTATCAGTGCTTCCTT
>NZ_GG694006.1:1093825-1154710 GCF_000160695.1 Centipeda flueggei ATCC 43531
AAAGCTATAGCCCCTTTTCCCCCGCTGCAGACATGGTCTCAGGAAGGAAGTGTACCTCTACACGGTGTTTTGCTTTGTCCGAAATCCATTCGGTCAGGCGATGGCGCGACGCTTCGTCCATATCGGCGTTAAGATAGATAAACGCAATCTGGTTTTCCTTCAGAGCTGTCGATGTATCCCCTCCTGTTCCGGCAGGTTCGCGTACACTCCCGACGGCGATGCGGGAGATCTCCGGGAAAACGATGCGCGCCTCACGATTCCAGTCCAATATGTACATTCCTTGCTTCTCCCCTTCCTCGCGGGCAGATTTGAGTGCAGTCACGGTCTGCTGCTCCTGAACAGAGGGAATAGCTTTTTTTCCTGTCTCACTGAGTCTCTGATCGATCATCGCCTCCATTTCTTCACGGTCTTCCGAAGAAAAGATTTCTAGGTGAAACGGTTTGAGCTGTGTCTTTTGATGCAATTTCTCCGTCAATTCCTCAAGATCATCCTTCGATATTCTAGCGATTGTAAAAACCGTCAGCGTTTTCTTCTCGTTATCCAAGGTATAGGAGATGGCAATGTGCGGAGGTGTTTTGAAATTCTCCTCAAAAAATATTTTCGCCTGCTCGTTCTCCAGATTTTCCTGCACGCTCTGATACGCCGCGAAACAGCTGGGCAGCGTGACAAGGATGGCTAAGGCCATCAGATATCTTTTTTGTCTTGAAAATTCTACGGAGTCCCGCTCAATCTTCGATGGGATGTCAATGAGTTTCAGGACAACAAATGCAGTCAGACAGATAAAGAAGCTATTGATGAAGAACAGATAGAGTGCCCCAACAGCGTACGCCGCTACTCCCGCAGCAATCCCATATCCTGCGGTGCAGAGCGGAGGCATCAGAGCCGTTGCAATCGCAACCCCCGGAATAACATTTCCGCCCTCCTTGCGTGTTATCCCGATGATGCCTGCCAGCCCGCCAAAGACAGCAATCAAAACATCCCAGATGGTCGGCGATGTCCGTGCAAGCAGCTCCGAAGAGGGGGCATCGATCGGCGTGAGGGAAAAATAAAGCGTCGATGCAGCAACTGAAATAAGCACTTGGGCGAACAGATTACCTGCACCGGAACGTATATACGCGCTGTCATAACGGGCAAGCCCATAGCCAATCCCAAGGATCGCCCCCATCAGCGGCGAGATCAGCATCGCTCCGATAACGACCGCCGTACTATTCATATTGAGACCGATGGAGGCAATAAAGATCGCCAGTATCAAAACGCTGAGATTCGTCCCCCGTAATCGGATACCAGCGTTGACCCGCTTCGTAATTTCCTGTGTCGAAGCAATATCACCACGTAAGTCAAAGAAAAATTTTAGCTTATTCCAAATCAAAATTTATCTCCCTCGCTTTCTGTCAGCTGCAAGTAAAATGGTTGCTGCACGGCCTGTTTTGTTCCCTGCAGCAGCTCCATTGCTGCGCGCTATGCTCTTGTCATACGCAAAAAGATGCGGCGTGCTGCCGCATCAAATCATCGGTATTTCCTCAAGCATCCGCCGCGCATCTCTTACGCGATCACGATGCCGTTGTCCTGTGCCAGCTTGCGGATAATCAGCTCCGGGAGTTCTGCCGCCTCGGCGATGACCGCAGGGGCGATGCCCGCGCGCAGGAGATTCATCGAGACGCGGATGACCGCTTTTTTGCTGCCGCGCAGTTCACCCTCGGCGAATCCCTCCGCCTTGCCCGCCTCCGCACCATGCTTCCACACGGTCTCCAGATCCGCCTCCATGGCCGTGCACAGTGCCTGCGTCCGCCGCTCTGCCGTCATGCGGATCAGTTCTTCCATTTTTGTCTCTCCCATTACACGTCAGCCTTTCCTTTCATTTTTTCTCTTATTATATCGGCTTCTATGAGATTGGTCAAACAGAAAACGCCCCCGCATCGCAGGATGCGGAGGCATTCGGTATATCGTATATCCCGTTATTTTTTCCGATAGATGATCGGACTGCGCCAGAGATACTCGAACGGTGCACTGAGGCAGTGGACGAGACGCGAGAACGGGAAGAGTATCGCGACCGACATCCACGCGAGCATGTGCAGGCGGAACATGAGCGGCACGTTCTCCATATAGGAGATGTCGGGGCTGAGCATAAGAACGGAACGGAACCATGGCGCGATGGTCTCGCGGTAGTCAAACCCGCCCTCCAAGGCGTTGAGCCCCGTCGCTGCACAGCCCGTGAAGATGGCAAGGAAGAGGAAGAAATAGAGGAAACGATCCATCGACGACGTGTTCACCGCCATGCGGTCGGTGCCGAAACGGCGGCCGAGCAGGAGGATGAAGCCGAGGAAGAAGAGAATCCCCGCGGGCGTACCGCCGCCGAGGGCGATCATGTGATAGAGGTGCTCGTTGATGCCCACCGCCTCCGTCGCTGCCTTCGGGATGAGCACGCCGATGATGTGTCCGCCGAGTGCCATGACAAGGCCGAGGTGGAACATGGGGCCTGCGAGCGGGAGGTTCCCCTTCGTGAGGAACTGGCTGGACTTCGTCGTCCAGTTCCGCTCAAAGACGGTGTAGCGCACGATCGTCCCCACGATGAGGAACGTGAACGCAATGTAGGGGAGCGCGCCCCAGACAAACTGTTTCATGATGCCGTCCTCCCTTCCAGATGCGCCGCCCCCGTGAGGACGACATCGAGCAGAAACGCGTAGGGCAGCTTCGCCTCGATCAGACGGTCACGCAGGAGCTCCAGCTTCGGGCGCACCGCGCCGAGGATGTGTGCGGCACGCTCCTCGGGCACGGCTGCCGCAAGCTCAAGGATCGCGGGCAGGTAGTCGGGCAGCTCATGGTCGAGGTCATAGCCCGCATCGAGGAAGAGCTGCTTGTACGCGAGCATCTCCTCGGACTGCTTGCCGAAATCGGTGCGGTTGTGCGTCGTGAGGTAGAGGTTCGTGTTCTGGGAGAAGTCGAAGGCACGCACGTATGCGTCCTCATACTCCTTCGGGTCGCTTTCCTCCACGTAGTCAAAGAACTCCTCAAGCACCTCGCGCGACTGCGGGCGCTCGACGGTATGCGCCTCGGCGGCGCACTCCTTCACATCCCCCCACCATTCCTTTGAGGGGTACTCAAAGAGATAGGAGGTGAGGAGCAGCTCCTTTTGAATGCTGTTTGTCTCCATCATCAGCACCCCCCGGGACAGGCATAGCCTGCCGTCCCCTGCAGTTCGCGCAGTTTATCCTGCGATACGTCCTGCACGCCTGCGGGGATGTTGAACCGATCGCGGCGCTTTGCGATGCCGAGCAGACGGTACATCGCCTCGTAGGTCTCCGCATCGTGCGTGAGTCCTGCGGGCAGCGGCTCGCCCGTCTGTTTCGTGCGCATGTAGGTGCGCAGCTCGAGCAGCACGCCGAGGACGCGCTCGATCGCCGCCGTGTCGCCCGCCGTCAGGAGCTGGGCGAGGTAGGCGACGGGGATGCGCATCTCTGCTGCGCCGGGGAAGAACACCTTCTCCTCGGCGCGCCGTGCGATCGGACTGAGGGGCGGGACGTACCAGATGTTCGGCAGCGTGCGGTACTCCGGATGGAGCGGGAACGCGAGCTGCCACTCGGCGATCAGCTTATACGAGGGCGAGTTCTGTGCCGCGCGGATCCAGCGGTCAGGGATGCCTGCCTCGTGCGCCGCCTTCACCGTTGCGGGATCGTTCGGATCGCAGAGCGCATCGAGGTACGCCTTGTAGATGTCCTTCGGATCGGGGGTCGATGCCGCCGCCTTCACCTTGTCCGCATCGTAGAGCAGTACGCCGAGATAGCGCATGCGTCCGACGCAGCCGTCGCTGCAGACGGTCGGCAGCCCGTTCTCAAGGCGCGGGAAGCAGAATACGCACTTCTCCGCCTTGTTCGTCTCCCAGTTGTAGTAGATCTTCTTGTACGGGCACGCGGGGACGCAGTGACGCCAGCCGCGGCAGCCGTCCTGCGAGATCAGCACCACGCCGTCCTCGTCGCGCTTGTAGATCGCGCCCGAGGGGCACGCCGCGACGCAGGCAGGGTTGAGGCAGTGGTTGCAGAGACGCGGCAGATGCTTCATGAAGATGTCGTGGAACTCAAGCGTGATCTCCTGTCCAATCTTGCCGAGGTTGTAGTCCTTGCGTGCGGACTGTCCGTCGGCGAGGTCGTCCTCCCAGTTCGGGCCCCATTTGATCTCCATGCGCTTCTGCGTGATGAGCGAGCGCGGACGCGCCACGGGCTGGTGGTTGCGCCGCTTCGTGTGGATCAGCGTCTCATAGTCGTATGTCCACGGCTCATAGTAGTCGTCCATCTCGGGCTGCTGCGGATGGTAAAAGAGCTTCGCGAGGCGCGAGATCTTGCCGCCGGTCTTGAGGCTCAGCTCGCCGTCCTTCAGCTCCCAGCCGCCCTTCCATTTTTCCTGATTCTCCCACTGCTTCGGATAGCCGATGCCGGGTTTTGTCTCGACGTTGTTGAAATACATATACTCCGCGCCGCGCCGGTTCGTCCAGACGTTCTTGCACAGGATGGAGCACGTATGACAGCCAATGCACTTGTCGAGATTCATGACCATCGCGATCTGTGCTTTAATCTTCAAGCCAATCTACCTCCTCCATGCGCCGCACGACGACATACGAGTCGCGCTGGTTGCCCGTCGGGCCGTAGTAGTTAAATCCATAGCTGAGCTGCCCGTAGCCGCCGATGAGGTGGGTGGGCTTCATGTGAATGTGCGTCGGGGTGTTGTGCGTTCCCGCGCGCGTCCCGGAGAGCTTCGAGCCCGGCACGTTGATGTGGCGGTCCTGCGCGTGGTGCATAAAGACTGCGCCCTGCGGAATGCGCGGCGAAACGACGACGCGCGAGGCGACAACGCCGTTGCGGTTGTAGAGCTCGATCCAGTCGTTGTCCTTCACGCCGATCTCCGCCGCGTCCTTCTCGCTCATCCAGACGCTCTGGCCGCCGCGGAACATCGTGAGCATCTGCTGCGCATCGAAGTACATGCTGTGCGTACTCCACTTGTTGTGCGGCGTGAGATACTTCAGCGTGATCTCCTTCTGCGGACCGTTCAGCGACTTGTTCATCGGGCGGAAATCGAGGATCGGGCGGTAGACCGCCTGTGCCTCGCCGAACTCGCGCATGACCTCATGATCCATGTAGAAATGCTGGCGTCCCGTCAGCGTGCGGAACGGAATCAGCTCCTCCACATTGTTCGTAAAGGGCGTGTAGCGGCGGTTCTGATTGCTGCCCGTAAAGGTCGGCGCCGTGATCGTCTCACGCGGCTGCGCAATGACCTGATCGTAGGTAAAGCGCTCCTCCTCGCGATCCTTCGCGAGCTTCGTGAGGTTCGAAAGTCCTGTGCGCTTTTCGACCGCCGCCCATGCACGGACGGCCGTCCTGCCGCAGGTCGTCGGCGACATGCCGAGCACCGCGTCGATCGCCTGCCGTGCCTCGTAGATCGAGGGGCAGCCGTAGGACACATAGTCCTTGTTGTCGATGATGCCGTTGCGCCGGCGGATCTCCTCGTAGTCCTCTGCCGAGTCCCACGTATTGCCGTGGCTCGCCGTCTTGCCGCCCGCATTCGGCCCGAGTGCAATCCACTTCTCATAGAGTTTCGTGTAGTCGATCGTATTCGCGGCGATGTTCGGCATCGTCCTGCCGGGGATCGGCTCACACTCTCCCTTTTTCCAGTCGCGCACGACGCCGTCGGGCTGTGCCAGCTCTGCCTCGCTGTCGTGCCCGAGCGGGGTCGCGGCGATGTTCGTGTACGGGGTGAGTCCCGCATCCTTTGCAACGGCGGAGACCGCCTGTGCGAGCGTGCGGTAGATATCCCAGTCCGTCCGCGACTCCCAGAGCGGATCGACCGCCGGCTGGAACGGATGGACGAAGGGATGCATATCCGTCGAGGAGATGTCGGTCTTCTCGTACCACGTCGCCGTCGGAAGGACGACGTCGGAGTAGAGCGCGTTGCCCGCCATGCGGAAATCGAGCGCGACGAGGAGGTCGAGCTTGCCGTCGAGCGCGCCGCCCGGCTTTTCGAGCTCCTCCTTCTCACGCCACTTGACCTCCTGCGGACGGACGGCGGCATCCTCCTCCTGGAAGATGCTGTTCTCCGTGCCGAGAAGATACTTAAGGAAGTAGTCGTTGCCCTTCGCGGACGAGCCGAGGAGGTTGCAGCGCCAGACAAAGAGGTTGCGCGGGAAGTTCTGGGGTGCATCGGGGTCCGCCCACGCAAAGTCGAGGCTGCCGTCCTTCAGACTCTTCACGACATACTGCTTGATGCCATCCGCGCCCTCGTAGCCCGCCGACTTCGCGTCTGCGGCGATCTGGTTCGAGCCGCGGTTGAACGTCGGATAGGCGGGGGCCCAGCCGAGACGTGCCGCGAGCAGGGCGTAGTCCGCCGGATGCGTATAGCGCGCCGTCTCGTTTGCCGCCGCGAGCGCGTCCGTCTGGATCTCGTCGCTGCGCCACTGGTCGGTCGCAAAATAGTAGAACGACGTGGAGTTCAGCATCTTCGGCGGAGCCTGCCAGTCGGAGCCCGACATGATGCGCGCCCAGCCCTCGTTCGGGCGGAGCTTCTCCTGCCCGACGTAGTGCGCCCAGCCGCCGCCGTTGCGTCCCTCGCAGCCCGTGAAGAGCAGGAGGTTGATGATCGTGCGGTAGACGATGTCGGCGTGGAACCAGTGGTTGATGCCGCCGCCCATGATGATCATCGTGCGCCCGTTCGTCTTGATCGCATTGTCCGCGATCTCGCGCGCCGTCTTGATGACGAGGTCGGGTGCGATGCCTGTGTACTTCTCCTGCCATGCGGGCGTATAGGGCGTATCGTCCTCGTAGGAGCCCGCACTCTCGCCGCCGATGCCGCGGTCTATCGCGTAGTTCGCGAGCGTCAGATCGTAGACCGTCGTGACGAGCACCTCGCCGTCTGCGGTCTTGACGCTGCGTACGGGGAGCGCGCGCGTCAGCGTGCGCTTTTCGCGGTCGTTGCCGAAGTACGGCAGCTCGACCTCCACCGTCCCCGTCTTATCATCCCAGACGGAGAGACGCGGGCAGATCTCCGCGCCTGTGTCGCGGTTCTCCTCGCGGATGTTCCATTTCTCCTGATCGCTCCAGCGCTCGGCGAGTGTGCCGTTCGGGATGATGATCTCGCCCGTTTTATCATCCACCACATAGTAGCGGAACTCCGCGTGCTTCTCGTCGCGTCCCATGTCGCGCGAGGAGAGCATGCGCCCCGGGATATACGTGCCGTCCGCGCGCTTTTCGATGCGCACGAGGAACGGGAAGTCCGTGTATTTCCGCGTGTACTCGACGAAGAACGGGACGGTCTTGTCGACGTAGTATTCCTTCAGGATGACGTGTCCCATCGCCATCGCGAGGGCAGAGTCACTGCCGACTTTCAGCGAAATCCACGTGTCCGCGAACATCGACGACTCGGCGTAGTCGGGCGCGATGGAGACGACCTTCGTCCCCTTGTAGCGCACCTCCGCCATAAAATGTGCGTCCGGCGTACGCGTCAGCGGCACATTCGAGCCCCATGTGATGAGGTAGCCCGCGTTGTACCAGTCGCTTGACTCGGGTACGTCCGTCTGCTCGCCCCAGATCTGCGGGCTCGCAGGCGGGAGGTCGGCGTACCAGTCGTAGAACGAGAGTCCTACGCCGCCCATCAGCTGCATGAAACGGATGCCCGCCGCATAGCTCAGCATCGACATCGCCGGGATAACGGAGAAGCCGAAAATACGGTCGGAGCCGTAGGTATACGCCGTATAGAGCACGGAGGCGGCGATCAGCTCGCTGACCTCTTCCCAGTTGGAGCGCACAAAGCCGCCCATGCCGCGTGCCTCTTTGTACTTTTTCTGCTTCACGGGATCCGAGGCGATGCTCTTCCACGCCTCGTATGCGTTCGCGTGCGACGCACGCGCCTCACGCCAGAGAGCCGCGAGCTCCCCGCGCAGGTACGGGAACTTCACGCGGTGCGGACTGTAGAGATACCAGGAGAACGTCGACCCACGCGGACAGCCGCGCGGCTCGAAGTCCGGCATGTCCGGCGCCGTCTCCGGGTAGTCCGTCGCCTGATTCTCCCACGCTACGATCCCGTTCTTGACGTGGACGTTCCAGCTGCACGAGCCCGTGCAGTTGACGCCATGCGTCGTGCGTACGGTCTTGTCAAATGACCAGCGATCACGGTACATGTTTTCCCATGTACGCCCGCCTTCGCGCGTCTCCTGATGACCATCCGCAGAAGTCGACGTAGGAATCAGATACTTGAATTTTTGAAAGATACTGCTCACGCCTTCACCCCTCCGCTGTTCTGTTTAGGAATCGCTGATAAAATAGACCCTAAGACAGCGGTGCTGAATTTATCAGTGCTTCCTTTACACAGAAAAAACACATTACATAGGTTCTCTTATGTTACTATAATCCTTGTCTCCAGAATGTGAGTTATATCACAGTTTTAGGCAAATTCCACAATCGAATGATATTCTCAATTCATATATGACGCATCCTGCGTGAGATTCTCATTATTGCTGCATGATCATACTAAAAATCTTCCGCTCATAAAAAAGGAGCACCGCACGAAGCCATTCGCCTCATACGGTACTCCCGTGGATCGTTTCACTAAAATTTTGACGCGTGCTTTGCGGCTTCCCTGCGTTCAAAAATCTTGTCCAGTACCGCCGCTTCCTGTTCACGCCATGGGCGATTTGGATCATCCACATGCATTTGCTTAAGATCCTTAATCACTTCATCGCGCAGAAGATCAAACAGTGTACTCGACTGCACATCTCCCGCTGTTCGCTGTGACTGACGGCGCAGGAACGGATGGAAGGGGGAGAAGCCGAACATATCGGAGATGAGGTTATTCACCTGATAGCGTTCCTCGCGTGAAAGCCCTTTCATCGCGTTGACAAACGCGCGTTTTTCCTCAAACGAAGCATCCCGCGGCGGGTAGTAAAAGAGCGAGCCGTCAGGATTCTTCTGGCAGACAACAAGGCGTCCGCCGATACGCGGCTTCGCCATTGTGGAATAATCACGCAGATCATCGTTATAGAGAGCCGCAATGAGTGCCTCATCATCCGGTTCCGGATAATGCTCCGGATCAACAGACCACTTGCAAATATTCTCCACTGAGTTCCGCTTCGCGTCGGAATCGGATGTCGACAACGCCTCGCCGAGCATCGCGGCAAAAACTTCTCCATCAGCTGGCTTTTTCGACGGTTTGGCGGCGGATGAGTGGACGCGCGCCGCATCATCTGTTCCATGTACGTTCAAATATGCCATATCAAGCCTTCCTTTCTCTTCTTCTAACAATATTATCGTAAAAATCGCCCCCCCTTAATCCAAAATCAATTTTTATTGATGATATCCATCATCCGCCATGACGCATTGACAACAAATGTCCTTCTTATTGTATGAATCCTTCAACTATACTATAATGTAAGATAAGTTATTGTATCTTTTCGATACGAAAGGCAGGGTTATGCAGGTACAGGTGAATGTAAAGCGCATTGGCAAGCGCAGGAATGCCATCGAGACACGCCCGTATGAGATTGGCGCGGTGCACGATATCGGCGAACTGATCGATGCGTTTGTGACGGCGGAGGTCACGCGGTTCAACGCGCGTGCGGAGACGGGCGAGACGGCGCTCCGCTATCTGACGCGCGCGGAGATCGCGGATGCGAGCACGGTCGGCAAGGTCGGCTTTGGCGTGGACTATCGCGGGCAGGTGCAGAGTGCGGCGGCGGCGATCGAGAATGCGCGGCAGTCGTTCGAGGACGGCATCTACCGGATTTTCGTGAACGGGGAGGAGCTCGGCGAGACGTGCGATACGCCCGTCACGCTGAAGGAGAACGATGAGATCACCTTTGTGCGTCTGACGATGCTCGCGGGACGTATGTGGTGAGGGAGGATGTTATGCGTATAGTAACTGGAGGAATACGATGATCAACTGGTATCTGGGCGATGAGGACATGTCCGCCCTTCTGGCGGAGCTAAAGGCGGCGATGCCCGCGCTGAATGAGCAGAGCCAAAAACTGCTGAATTTTCTCTTTTTCCGCACGGACAAAAAGGGCGAACCCGACTATGACTGGGATGTCGTTGTGGCGAATTTCCGCCGCAACAAGAAGGACGTGGTCTGTACGGTGGACGATGATGTCTTGCCGCCCGCGCTCTACCCCGCCTTTGACCTCATGATGGGCGAGGCGCTGCGGAAAGATCTCGTCGCTATCGCACACAATCTCGCCGACTATCCCTACACAACCCGCTACACCCGTCGGCTCATCCGCTCGCGTGACTATCATCAGCACGTCGGGCGCATCTGGGCGCTGGTAGAGCGGCTGATTCGCCAGCGTTTCTCCGGACTGACCGTGCCGCAGATCCTGCGAGGCGCCTACGATGTGGAAAAGTACGGCAGCAGCTTCCTCGTGCCCGAGCAGATCGCCGTGTGGATTGACCGCGGCAATGAGGAAGTCCTCTCCATCATCCGCGAGATGCTGCTCAGCGAGAACAACACGAAAATCCTCACCTACGATGTGTTCCGCGCCATCTTCAAGGCGCGCAATACGGAGCTCGCAGAACTCGTCGGCAAGCTCCTTCTCGCGGGGAAACTGCAGGAGGGTCTGCGGCAGGCGATCTGCGAGACGATGGACTGCGGGCGGCAGGAGCACTTCGTCTACATCATGGGGCTGATCGAGGAGCATAATCTCATCCGTTTCTCGTCCGTGCGCCGCGCCATCGCGACGACCATCGGCATCGGTACGGACAGCGAGCGTGTGGACAAGAAGCTCCTCGCGCTCATCATGCGCGTGCTGCGCGATCCCGCGGAGGGAGATGCCTTCGTCTACAGCGAGGACAATGTCGAGGCGATGGTCGGGCTGTGGAGCAAGGGGCTGCACGATGTAAAGGATCTCATCGCCGCCATGGAGGAGATCATTGGGGAGGGGCGTCCGCACTCCGTCCTCCTCGTCTCGTACTTCCTGCACGCCCTGCAGGACGGCGCGGCCGAGCGAAATGTCGCCAAGCGCGTCCTCCTCGGCATCACGGACGCGGAACTCAGTGCAGAGGACATGCAGAAAATCGCCTGCTATCTGTCCTATGTGACGGGCGATTTCTACATCCTGCGGGAGCTCGACGACTTCGTCAAGAAGTTCGACGCACAGGCGTATTTCGCGAACGCAGAGGAGGCCACGCGTTTCTTCGACCTCTGCGAACGCGCCCATGCGCGCATGAAGCGCAAGGAGGAGGAATACCGTCCGTGCATTTTCCCGTGGTACGGGGTGACGCTGACGAAGGAAGCACTGTCCAATGCGATGGTGCTCGCTGCCCTCTGTGCCGGCACTGCGCTGGCGGATCGCGTCGCGCCCATCCTCTCCGCCTGCTACACGGGACAGCGGGCTGCACCGCTCCTGCTCAAAGCGCCGCTGAGCCCCGTGCAGGAGCAGGCACTCATCGATCTCCTGCGCCTCGCTCCCGAGACAGCGGCGCGGATCATCCGTGAGAACCCAACGGCGTCGGTGCCCGATACGGAGGTTACCGACACGCTCCGCACGGCACCTGAGACAGCAAAGGGTCTCATGGGCGGGGACTTCGTCACGCGCCACGAGGGCGACATCGCCGCCCTGCTGCGCCTCAAGACGGCGAATGTACGCCGCACGGTGCTCGATCTCCTCTACGGGCAGACCGACGCACAGCTCCGCACGACGATGGCAGGCCTCCTCACGCAGCGCGACGTGAACAAGCGGCTCGGCGCGCTCGACCTGCTCCTGCGCTGCAAGGCGGACGAGCGCATCCCGCAGGAGGAGCTGCTCGCCCTCGCACAGACGATCAAGAAGCCGACGTCGGACGAGCAGGTGCTGATCGACGAGCTCGCACGCACGGGCGCGGCGGCAGAGGCGGAGGACGCGCTGTTCGATGCGGCATACGTGCCCGACTTCACCATTGACCTCCATGACACAGCGGATGCGGCGGTCGCGGCGGGCTACGATGCAGCGGCAAACACCGTCCACGTCGTCAACACGCTCACACTCAAAGACATATTCCCGTGCACGGACGAGGAACTGCTCACGATCGTCGAAAAACTTGACGCACTCTACACGGAACACGAGGACTATGAGTACAAGAGCCGCTGGAACGGCAGGGAGGAGACGACGCTGGCCTCGGGCTTTTACGAGCGCGCGGATACCGAACACACGAAGAGGGCACCCAACAATATCAAAGACTACCCGCTCCCGGAGGTCTGGGAGGAGTTCTATCGAAAGGAGATCAAAGACTTTCGCGTGCTCTATCAGCTCGCCATCGCCGTTCTCATGGCAAAGGCGGAGGATGCCCTCTTTACGGAGGGGCTGACGCGCATCACGGGGCGGGACTGGACGGCGTTCCCCGCCGCCCTTGCCGCGCAGAAGCTGAGTTACTTCGGCGAGGGGTACGTCGGACGGCAGACGGGGAAAAACGTCATCCGCGTGCTCTATGAAACGCACGCCGAGGAGAACCGCCCGTTCGTCTTTGCCGCAGGGCTGCTGCTGATGCGCCGCGCCTATGAATGCTATGATGAAAAGCTCTACCTCGTGGAGCGAAAGGGGCGTTGGCGTTCGAGTACGTATCGGATCACGCACGACAATGCGCTGATGCAGACCGCCCTGCACGGGGCGAGGCTCTACGCGGACGATGTAGAGTTCGCACAGTCCTATGCCCTGCGCCTGCGGCTCGCGGAGCGGATCGAGGATGTCCTCCTGCGCGCGGGAGGGGAACCCGAGGGCGGCCTGACGGGCATCATCGAGCATGCGAAGGCACACCTCCTCGGCATGGAGAAGAAGGACGCGTTCTACAAGATGCTCCTCGGCGTGCAGGCGGAGGATATGGATAAGGACGCACGCCGCAATCAGAAAAAGGTCGAGCAGAACCGCGTACGCGTGCTCGAGCGCTATCGGAGCGGTGCGCTCCCCGACCGCAATGACCCCGAGTGCCGCGGCGCACAGACGGAGGATGTGCTTTCCTTTGTCAAGGAGGAGGGACAGCGCGTCGTCGACAGCATCGTCACGGCAGAGCTGCGGCGCGGCGATACGCCCGCGCTCCACTCCGCCGCCGTGGACAGTATCCTACGCGTCGAGGGCATCCAGCTCTTCGTGCGCATCCTGCAGGCGCTCGGTGCGCTGAAGCTCGACCGCCGCAGCTGGTACGCGGGCTCGGACGAGGCAAAGGCATCGACGCTGAGCCACCTGCTGAAGGTCAGCCACCCGCACGCGGGCGAGACAGCCGCCGACCTGAAGGCGGCGCTGAAGGACGCGGGCATCGCCCAGCAGCGTCTCGTCGAGGCGGCGATGTACGCGCCGCAGTGGATCCCGCTCATCGAGGCATACCTCGGCTGGCGCAGTATGGCGAGCGGCTGCTACTACTTCCAAGCGCACATGAGCGACATCCCAAAGGAACGCGCGAGCATGATCGCAAAGTACACGCCCATCCCGATCGAGGATCTGAAGGAGGGTGCATTCGACATCGACTGGTTCAAGGCGGCGTACAAGGAGCTCGGCAAGGCGCATTTTGAGAGTCTCTACGACGCGGCAAAGTACATCTCGAACGGCGCAAAGCACGCGCGCGCACGCAAATTTGCCGATGCCGTACGCGGTGCGCTGAACCTCGCCGATGTGGAGAAGGAAATCACGGCGAAGCGCAACAAAGATCTCGTCATGTGCTGCGGCCTGATCCCGCTGAAACGCGCACGGGATAAGGATATGCTCGCACGCTATGTGTTCCTCCAAAATTTCCTCAAGGAAAGCAAGCAGTTCGGGGCGCAGCGCCGTGCGAGTGAGGAGAAGGCGGTGGAGATCGCCCTCTCGAACCTCGCGCGCGCCTGCGGATTTGACGATGTGACGCGCCTCGTGTGGACGGCGGAGACGGAGCTCATCAAGGCGCACGCCGATCATTTCAGTCCGAAGGAGGTCGAGGATGTCGCGCTCTCCCTCTCCGTCGCAGAGGACGGCGCGGTGTCGCTCGTCTGCACGAAGGGCGGGAAGCCGCTGAAGGCCGTCCCCGCGAAGCTGAAGAAGAACGCCTACGTGCTCGAGCTGAAGGACGCAGAGAAGAATCTAAAGGAGCAGTACCGCCGCGCAAAGAAGATGCTCGAGGAGATGATGGAGGACGGCACGCCGCTCCTCGCCCGCGAGATCGCAAACGTCATGGAACACAACCCCGTCATTGCGCCGCTGCTGAAACCGCTCGTGTTTCAGTCGGGCGCAGCTCTCGGCTTCTATGCGGACGGTGCGCTCGTCGCTGCGGACGGCACGCGCACGGAGCTCGCGGAGGACGCAGAGGTAAAGATCGCCCACGCGCTCGATCTCTATGAGAGCGGCACATGGGCGGACTACCAGAAATATCTTTTTGAAAAGGAGATCCGTCAGCCCTTTAAGCAGGTATTCCGTGAGCTCTATGTCAAGACGGCGGACGAACGCGGAAAGGAGACGAGCCTGCGCTATGCGGGGCACCAGATCCAGCCCGCGAAGACCGTCGCGCTGCTCAAAACGCGCCGCTGGGTCATCGACGGCACGGAGGGACTGCAGCGCGTCTACTACAAGGCGAACATCATCGCACGCATCTACGCGCTTGCCGACTGGTTCTCACCTGCCGACATCGAGGCGCCGACACTGGAGTGGGTCGAGTTCTTCGACCGTAAAACCTTCCAGCGGCTGCCGATCGACGATGTTCCTGATCTCATCTTCAGCGAGGTCATGCGCGACGTCGATCTCGTCGTCTCCGTCGCACACGTCGGCGGCGTCGATCCCGAGGCGAGCCACTCGACCGTCGAGATGCGCCGCGCCATCGTGCAGTTTAACCTGCCGCTGTTCAAACTGGACAACGTGCGGCTTGAGGGGGTGCACGCGCACATCCACGGCAAGCTCGGCGACTACACCGTCCACCTCGGCAGCGGCGTCATTCAGCAGAAGGCGGGTGCGATGATCAACGTTCTGCCCGTCCACAGCCAGCATCGCGGGCGTCTCTTCCTCCCGTTCCTCGACGAGGATCCGAAGACGGCGGAGATCCTGTCGAAGATCATCCTCTTTGCCGAGGACGGCAAGATCAAGGATCCGTTCATCCTCGACCAAATCCGCGTGAGGAGGTAAGGAAGAAGCACAGCACAAAAACAGCGGCAGGAACAACCATGTTCCTGCCGCTGTTTCTTTCAGTTCTGCTGTGCAAACGCAGCGCGGTACGTCTGTCCCGCCGCCGTGTTCGCCTGCTGTGCCTTTGTACTCAGTTCAACCACGTACGCGTCCCCGAACATCTCACGCGACGCCTCCTTGCGGATATCCTCTTCCAGCGAGTGAAGCGAGCGCGCCAGAGACTCAATGTCGACCGCATACGCATCTTCATCCATATGAGCCAGACGGCGGATCTGCTCACGCTGTGCAAAATGCTGCGAGCGAATATCGCCGACGTTAATCCCATCCTGCGCAAGCGTCGGTGTCGCCGTCCGCATAATCAGCGGAACGGGAATCTGCCGCGCGGGATCGTCGAGTATGGATGCAAGTGATAGTACAGCCATCACAGTCACCTCATTTCCTTATGAGTATTCTGCCGAAACACCGATAAACTCAGTGCCGCCGAATGGACGGACTGTATTTCATCAGCAATTCCTTGGACATTTCCTTTGTCCTGTCTCTATTATAAGATCTTTCCCTATTGTTGCATACAGACTATTTTCCTAATTTCCTGCAGTTTTTGCTTATTTAAAATGAGAATTTCATAAAAAATTCATTTTGCTATTGAAATTCATTATCTTATTTGATATACTCCAGACAGTTTTTCAGTGGGATTTCTCCATGAGAGGAACTTTCCACACTCTCCTAAGGATATGCACGCTTCCTCCGCATATCCCACAAATACACAGCAAAAACACCGCACAGTTGCTCACTGCGCGGTGTTTTTGTATGCTCATGCCTGCTGCGCCTCGTCCGCATGGGGCAGCCTGCAGTCTCGTCCTTTGATGTGGTCAAAGAGCCAGCGTGCAAGAAAATCAAGGATGTTCAGCAGGTACTCCTGCTGGTTCTCATCCACCTTTTCAAGGTCGATCTCGCCGACTTTTTTCATAAAGCGCAGATGCAGGGCACGATGGCTGAAACGATGCGGGTCGCCGACACGCTCTGCGTATGCCTCCTCGCTCGCAAAATGCGTGCCGGCATACGTCCCCAGCTCTTCCAGGATATCGACGATCTTATCGTATTTGTCCTCTGCTGCGCTCTCCATCACGAGATCGTAGCACTCGTTCGTCAGGTCGAACAGCTTCGCATGCTGCTCGTCCACCGAAGCGATGCCCGTCAGATAATCATCCGTAAACTCATACTTCATGATGCATCGTTCCCTCTCCCGTCCGACATCCGAACGGCTTCCGTTTTCTGTGCGAGAAACATGCCTACTTCGCGGCGGCGGCCTCTTCCTTCGGAATACGGCAGTCCATGCCCTTGATATGTCCATAGAGCCAGCGCGTGAGAAAGTCGAGGATGCCGAGCAAATACTCCTGCTGGTTCTCGTCCACGCTGTCCAGGTCTACCTCGTTCATTTTCTGGATGAAACGCAGATGCTGATAGCGCTCGCTGAAGCGCCGCTCGTACTGCACACGCTCCATATACTCCTCCTCGTGGGCAAAATGCGTCGCTGCATAGTCGCGCAGTTCGTCGAGAAGCGCAACGATGCGGTCATAACGGTCGACTGCCTCATTGTCCATCACGAGTTCATAGCACTGATTCGCAAGATCAAAGAGTTTTCTGTGCTCCGTGTCGATCATGTCAATTTCGGTCAAATATTCCGGTGTCAGTTCATACTTCATCGTTCGTTTCCCTCTCTCCATAATTCTGCTGTCTGTGTCTCTCTTGGGCGCCGCCCCCTCCCTCCTCAGGGCTGACGCAGATTTGGTCCGCTTCTCTAGTCCCAGCCCTGGAGGGCCCAGTAGCGCTCCGCCGCATCGACGAAGGCAAAAAAGCCATGCTCATCCGCCGCCGTCCGTACGCGCACGAGTTTCCACCGCCTGTCCTCCGCACGCACCAGTTCAAACGTAACGGCTGCCGACGGCAGGAGCCTCCCATAGGTGCTGTCATTGCCGCGCAGAACGGCATCTGCCTCTGCACGATCACCGTCCGTGCGCACCGCTCCCACGGTCACGGTATATGCGGCGGCAAAGGCACGCATCTCGTCGGATGCCCATCGCGCCGCACCGTCCGTGCGCGAGATCGGTACACGCGAGGAGTCAAAGTAGTAGTCCAGCGCGGCGCGCACAAAGGCGATGTCCGCCGCGCGCCGCTCCGCCATATACTGCTCCATAAAGGCGGCATCGTGGCGAAAGAACCAGTCGCTCGGGTACCGTGCGTGCAGGGCGTCGATGTTCTCCGCGAGCAGTGCCGCCGCATCCTCAGAGAGCCCCGCAAGGACGGCATCCGTATCGACGTATTGATCGAAGCCATCGCGATCCTCCGCCGCAGCGGCATGACCGATATGTGCGAGCGCCGCCTCGGGCGTATGTTCCTTCCAGTATCTGAAGCCCATATATGCACAGAATATGAGCAGCACAGCCAGTACAGCGGCACTGCTGCGGCGCAGGTGTCGCATGACACAGGCTCCTTTCATCATCTTTTATACTGTATATCTCATACGCCATAGGGAAGCAAACGGCGCAGCGCGTGCGCCCTAATCCCTACTCTCCCGTCTCCTGATAGATCCGCAGACGCCGCTCCGCCGCGCCCACCGCATCGGCGAAATTTCTGCGCAGGTAGGCATCCACCGTCTGCCCAATGTACTTCTTCCCCGCGTCGTCGGGGTGCAGCCCGTCCGTCGTGTACGACGCCTCGAGTTCTCCGCCCACATCCGCGAGCACGGAGGAGACATCGACGCTGAACTCCTGCTGACGTATCCAGTTGTTGATATAGTCGCGGTGATCCATCCAGTCTGAGGGCGGCGTCATGATCTTCATACGCGTCGTCATCCACGCGGGACGAATGGGCGTCACCGTCAAGAAGATCGGCGTGATGCCGTGCGCACGGCATTTCTCCCCCAGTGCAGCAAGGTTGCGTACCGTCTGCGCACCATAGATGCCCGTGCGATAGTCGTTCACCCCACCCATGATGACGAGGACGCGCGGGGCAAACGGCAGGACATCCCGGTCAAAACGTGCGAGCATATCCCCTGTTGTATCACCGCTGTGCCCGAGGTTCTTGACGGGAACCGTACAGTATGTCTCCCAGTCATAGAGCGTGTAAGAGGGGGGCAGGCTGATCGCACCGCCCCCGTGGGTGATGCTGTCCCCCAGCGCCGCAATCGGCGTGTGCGGAACGACATCGAGCACGCCGCCCGTTGACCAGTCGGAAATGGGTGTCCCATTGATCGTGACGCCGCGGACACGATAGACATAGTGCCCCGGCTCCGTCAGCGGGGCATCGTCATAGGCATCGTATTCCCCCGCCTGAATGCTGCGAAGGAAAACATCATGCCCATTCGCGCGGCGGTAAACTTCGACCACGTGATGCTCCTGCCCGCTGAGCGGGATCCACGAATAAACGGGATAGAGCGGCGCATATGCCATTTTGTCATATTCTGCTGTGAGCACAGGCGCAGGCGGGTCTGCGCGCTCTCCGCGGACGGGACGCGGAGCAGATGCCTCTGCCAGCGGCGTTCCGTCGTAGCCCAGCGGGCGCACCGTCCAGCAGAGATCATCCTGCGGCAGGATGCCCGTAAACGGCACATGAACCCCCGTCGTATAGATGCGGCTGAGCTTTTGCTGTTCCACCATACGCCCCTCCGCCGTACGCACGAGAATACGCACCTCATAACGCACTGCCCCCGGGTAAGGCTGCCAGCGCAGGAGAACGGAGGACGGCAGCGGCGCCGCAGCGGACGCGTTGAATGCGGCGGACGCGCTGCGCACCATCTGTGCCGTACCGCGCTCCACCTGCCGCACCTCAGCAGAGGTCTGCACTGCGCTCACCAAAACGAATGCGGCGAGCAGTGCCTCCACGCCGCGCCGTAAGATCCCAAACTGCATTTAGTCCTCTTCCACATATCTGATATGTTCTTCTCCGATCGCTGCCTTCGCCGCTGCAAGCGTCGGGGCAAGGAGCGTCCGTGCCTCGTCTGCCGTCTTTGCCGCCGCCGTCACACGGACGAGGCAGCCATCTTCCTTTGCATAGGTCGCCACGGTCGGGTTCTCCCCATCGACGAGTGCGCCGAGGCGGTCGGCGACCTGCGCCTCACCGACGGGAAACCCCTGCTCCGCCATGGAGTAGAGCTTGATGTTCATGGAGACGAACGCCTTGTTACTCTGCTTGCGCAGGAAGACGTCACACGCCGTCTCAAACATCGGCTTCATCTCCTTCGGCGGACCGGGGAGCATGATGCACACGCGGCCGTCCTTCTCGATGATAACGCCGGGTGCCGTGCCATGATCGTTCTGCAGTACCACTGCACCTGAGGGGACCGTTGCCTGCTTGCGCATGCTCTCTGAAAGGGGAACGCCGCGCTTTTTTGCGCGCTCCTCCAGACGGCGCAGCGCCTCCTCGTCCTCAACGGGCGTGCAGCCAAAGTAGGAGATCAGCATCTCCTTTGTCAGATCGTCCTTCGTCGGGCCAAGACCGCCCGTGGTGATGACGCAGTCCCCGCGCGTATACGCCACATCGAGTGCGGCGCGCAGGCGCTCGGGGTTGTCTCCGACCACCGTCTGATAGTAGGCATCCAGTCCCATGTGCGCAAGCTTCTGCGCGATGTGCTGCGCATTTGTATTCACGATATTTCCCATGAGCAGCTCTGTGCCCACGCTGATAATTTCTACAACCATGCGATTCTCCTCTGATGGAAATTTTTCAATGAAAATTAGTTATTTTATTCATTCTACTACAAAAATCCTGCCTAGAAAAGGTAATTCCGCCTTTTTTGTCGAAAATAATACAATGTGCGTGTTTCTGCACAAATCCAGTTTTATCCCAAAATGATGGAAGGAATGTCCATGAAATTCACAAAGCTGTTTGCGGCACTCCTTGCTGCCGCACTTCTCACGCCTGTCCTCGCCCCGGCGGCTGAGGCGGGCATCGGCGGCAGCATCGGCATCACCATACCGACCTCGCATGCGCCCGCCGTACGTGCAGCCTCCAACACCTACGCAGGCGTGCGTGTCGGCGGTCTTTCCGAGGAATTGACCGTCGCTGAAAAGAGCGGCCGGCTCCTGCTGAAGCTGACCGTGCGCAACGAGGGTACGGAGCCTTATGCCGTCGAACATTCGACGGGACAGAACTATGACTTCGCTCTGCTCGACGCAAAGGGACGCGAAATCTGGCGCTGGTCGGACGGCATGACGTTCACACAGGCTCTGCAGACGTATACGCTCGCGCCGGGTGCATCCGAGGAGCTGACCGCCGAGATCGACCGCAAGACGTATAAGGAGCTGCAGGACCGCGCCGTCCTCGCCGCAGCGGGACTGAAGGACACAAACATCCTCGTCTGTGCCGAGGTGCCCGACCCGCGGCGTGCGGGCAGCACAGCGCCGCGCATCCACGGCGATATCGTGATCGGCACCGGCGGCTGGGATCGCTGGTGATGTTTACGTGCTTCACAGCAGCCCCTCGCTTGCAGACGGTCGTGTGCTCGTCCGCCTAAATACCTGCGGATTCCAAACGCGCTTCGCTTGGACGGCAGAAATCCGCAGGAGGCGGGTCGCACACTATTCCCGCCTGCTCCGCTAGGGATTGCCGTGAAGCATCGTCGCACTGGGGTTTTATAGAACGATCAGCAAAACAGGTAAAGCACAAGGATAACAGTCTTGAAACAAATCATCATCAATGCGGACGACTTTGGGCGGCACGTGCTCATCAACCGCGCCGTCGAGAAAGCTGTGCACGAGGGCATGCTGCGCTCTGCGACGATCATGGCAGGCGGCGCGGCGTTCGCGGATGCGGCGGAGCTCGCCGTGCGGACGCCCGCGCTCGGCGTCGGCATCCACTTCACACTCGTGGACGGCACGCCCGTTCTGCCGCCCGCCGAGATTCCGACGCTCGTCACGGCAGAGGGCAGATTTGCCCCCGATCACACAGCGCTGACCGTGCGCGTTCTGCGCGGCATGGTCCGCATGGACGAGGTGCGGGCAGAGCTCTCCGCACAGCTGCAGCGCGTCACGGCGGCAGGCATCCGCCCGACGCACGCCGACAGCCACCAGCACATGCACGTTCTGCCCGGGGTCATCGATGTCGTGCTCGACCTCTGCACGGCGGCACATATCCCTGCTATGCGCGCGCCCTATGCGCCCCTCTTTGCGGGGCAGTTCGGCGGCGTGGCCCAGTTCGTCGGGCGCGCGGGGCTTGCCGTCCTCGCCCATCGCGCGGCGGCAAAGGCACGGCGGCACGGCATCGCCGTCCCCGACCACTTTGCGGGCATCGTCGCGGGCGAGGCGGTCGACACCGCCGCCCTCACGCATATCGCCGCACACCTCGCGGGCGGCGTGACGGAGGTCATGCTCCATCCCGGCACGGACAGCGATATCCTCGTCCGCGCCTGCCGCTGGCAGCACGATTTCGAAGCGGAGCTTGCCGCCGCCTGTGCGCCCGAGGTGCGCACGGCTCTTGCAGCGGGAGGCGCGGCGGTCGTCAATTTTCAGGCACTGACACAATAAGGAGGGCACATGGACAAGATCACCATCATCGTGCCCTGCTACAACGAGGCGGAGGTCATACAGCGTTTCTACGATGCGGTGGAGGCGGCGGCCGCTGCCGTCAAGGACTGTGCCTTTTCCTATCTCTTTATCGACGACGGAAGCTGTGACGGGACGCTCGACGCGATTCACGCGCTCGCTGATGCGCATGAGAACGTCCGTTACATCAGCTTTACGCGCAATTTTGGCAAGGAACCTGCGATGATGGCAGGGCTCGACTTTGCGGACGGCGACGCCGTGCTCATCATGGATGCAGATCTGCAGCACCCGCCCGCGCTCATTCCGGCGATGGTTGCGGCGTGGCGTGCGGGCTATGACGATGTCTGCGGCAAGCGCACGGATCGAAGGGATGAGACCTTCCTCAAGCGCACGATGACGAATCTCTTCTACCGCTCCATGCAGGCGGTCAGCCGCTTTACCCTGCAGCGCGACGTGGGTGACTTTCGTCTGCTCGACCATCGCTGCGTCGCGGCGCTGCGGCTTCTGCGCGAGAATCAGCGGTTCACGAAGGGACTGTTCACGTGGGTAGGCTTTAAGAAAAAAGAAATCCCCTTTCAGGTGCAGCCGCGCGCGGCAGGAAAAACGACCTGGAGCTATCTCGCACTGCTCTCGCTCGCCGTCGAGGGGATCACATCCTTTACGACAGCACCGCTGCGTCTGACGACGGTGCTCGGGCTTATCGTCTCGGCACTTGCGCTCTGCTACATGGTTGTCGTCCTCGTCGATGCGCTCGTCTACGGCGACCCCGTGGCGGGCTACCCGACACTCATGACCGTCCTTCTCTTTCTCGGCGGCGTGCAGCTCCTCTCGCTCGGCATCATCGGCGAGTATCTGGGACGCGTTTTTACGGAGAGCAAGCGGCGGCCGTGCTATCTCATCGACGAGATGGACGGAGAGAAATTTGACAACACGCGTCTCAACAGGGAGGAATCACTGTGACGCAGGAAAATAGAGAGACTCCCCGATACGGCATGACTGCTGTGGCTGCCGTCGCTGTTTTCGCCTTTATGCTCACGCTCAATCACTGGATGCCCCTCCACCGCGACGACTATGACTATCTGATGGTCTGGAAGACGGGCGTCCCCATAGCATCGCCCGCAGATGTTGTATCCTCCGCAGTTCGGCACTATTTTCTGCACGGCGGACGCATGGTCACGGTGTTCTGCCTCGACTTCTTCCTTTGGCTGGGAAAGCCGGTGTTTGACATCGCGAACGCGCTCATGTTCCTCGCGCTCTCTTTTCTCGTCATGATGCATGCGCGCCGCTCCGCCGCACTGACCCACACGCCGGCACTGCTCGCGGCGGCGGCGCTCCTCCTCTGGCTCTCCCTGCCGCATTTCGGCGAAGTCGCCGTGTGGAAAAGCGGCTCGACGGTCTATCTCTGGTCGGCGGTGCCCGCTTTTCTCTTTCTCCTGCCGTACAATCTTGCGCTGAAAGCGATAGAGGAGGGGCAGAGGGAGCGTCGGAGGCGGGCGATCCTGCCGATGTTCCTGCTCGGCGTACTCGCGGGCTGGTCGATCGAGAACCTCGCCGTGACCGTGACGCTCCTCGCGTTCGGCTGTACGTTCCATGCACGGCGGCACGGTGCGTTCGCGCCGTGGATGCTCGCGGGTGCCGTCGGCGCGCTCATTGGGCTCATCGGGCTCGTCGCCGCCCCCGGCAACTACGTCCGATATGAGATACAAGGCGAAGGGAAGGGGATCCTCATCCATCTCGGCAACCAAATCGCCGGACAGGGCGAGATGATGCTCTACCTGCTGCCCGTACTCCTGCTCATCCTCACGGCATTCCGCCTCGCACGCCGCGCACAGGCGCAGCTGCCCTCTGCCGAGCCCGTGGATCCCGGCCGGGGAGCCGTGCTGCTTGCGGCGGTGCTCATCCTTTTCACCGCATCGTATGTCACGGGCGGATGGGCGGCGGCGGCTCTGCGCGATGCCATCATCGGCGGCGTGCTTCTGCCGCTCGGTCTCGACCGCCCCAAGACCATTTTCCTCTTCACGAACGTCATGAACGGATTTGAGGAAATGGCGATCTGCGGACTGATCATTCTCCTCTTCTATGCACGTATGCGCCGGCAGCTTGGGCTGACTGCCGCAGCCATCCGCACGGCGGCGGCACGCGTTCCCCTCCGCGCCCTGCTGCATACGCATCCGCCCCTCCGCTATGCAGCAGTCCTCATGGGGCTGGCGCTCTGCAACAACGCCGTCATGCTCGCCGCGCCGACCTTCCCGGGACGGGCGGCATTCAGTTCTGCGGCGATGTTCGTCACAGCACTCTGCGCCCTCCTCAACTCCCCTGCGCTGCGCCTGATGGTGCCGGCAGCGGCGCGGCGCACGATCTGCACGGCAGCACTTCTCCTCTTCCTCTATACGGGCACGGCAGCACTTTTCATTACACACGCAATACATACGGCAGATGCACAGCGCATCACTGAGATGAAACACGCGGCGCAGCGCGGCATCGTACAGGTACGCTTCCCTCCCATCGAAGCCACAAACCGTGTTCTTCGTCATGTCTACTACGAGGATTGGGACAATGATGTGACACGGGACGGTGCAGCGGAGTACTTTGACCTGTCCGGCATACGCGTAGAAAGCCCTCGCGCCGTCTGGTTCAATGCTGCCGGCACAATGCACCGATGAACGAAGCACCATGACTTTTCATCCCCGCTGTGGTACAATAATGTGCACAACATTGCCCGTAACCCATGTGCTGTAAATGAATGCACACCTCGATTATCTGCTCATGAAAGGAGCTGCATCAAGTCTTGGACAGTCCTTTATCCGACCTTGTCTGTCTCATCCTGCTCATCTTCGCCCTGCGGGCGAATGCCTGCTTTGCCCAGATTGAGACCGCACTCACCTCCTCCCATCGCGGCCGCCTCGAGCGTCTCGCCGAAAACGGTGAAGCCGGTGCAGCAGAGTCGCTTGCCCTTCTAGAGCACGCCGACCGTCCCATCGCCATGGCACAAGCGGGCGTCACCTGCATGAGTCTATTCACGGGACTCGGCATTGGACTCTTTGCCCTGCCGCTCTTTGAGCGCGCACTCACAAAGCTCCTCCCGGGCATGGAGGTCTACGCCGCCGCCCTCATCCTCAGCACCGTCGTCATGACAACACTCACGCTTCTCTTCGGCGATTTCCTGCCGAAACAGATCGCCCTCCAGAACCCTGAGAGCGTTCTCCTGCACAAGCACCGCACCATCGGGCTTCTCACGCGGCTCACCGCGCTGCCGAGTGCCGCCCTCATCTCCATGTCGCGCGGCATTCTGCTGATCTTTGGCATCAACCCCGAGAACCGCATCTCCGCCACGGAGGATGCGGTCAAGGATCTCATGGAGCAGGGCACGGAAGAGGGTACCTTTGAAAAAACCGAGCAGGACATGGTCGACCGCATCTTCCACATGAGCGATCAGACCGCCTCGGCACTCATGACCCCGCGCACGCAGATCGCCTGGGTCGACCTCGCGGAACCCCGTACAGAACAGCTGCGCATCGTACGCACAGGCGCACATGACGTATTCCCCGTCGCCTATGAGAACCTCGATGACTTCCGCGGGGTGGTCTACGCCAAGGAACTGCTGGACGCGGCACTCGCCGGTACAGAGATCGACATCGCAGACTACATCCGCAAGCCGCTCTTCGTCCCGCGCACCATGGAGGGGCTGCGCGTCCTCGAAAAATTCCGCAGCGGCGCCATCCACGAGGCCGTCGTCCTCGACGAGTACGGCGGTGTCGTCGGCTTCATCACCATGGACGACATCATGGGCGAGATCATCGGCAGCGCGGATGAGGACGCGCCCACGGGCACGCGCACAGGCGCAGAGGAGGCGCAGAACTGGGTCTTTGACGGGCTGTTCCCCATCGACGAGTTCAAGGAGGAATTCGGCATCGACGAACTGCCTGACGAGGATCACGATCACTTTCACACCCTCGGCGGCTTCGTCACCGCCCAGATCGGCCGCATCCCCGCCGTCGGCGAAGCCTGCACA
The DNA here is from genome assembly GCF_000160695.1 of Centipeda flueggei ATCC 43531. GTDB lineage: Bacteria > Bacillota > Negativicutes > Selenomonadales > Selenomonadaceae > Centipeda > Centipeda flueggei. The sequence continues at coordinate 1,119,456 of NZ_GG694006.1, forward strand.
TGGGAGAATTACACCTTCGAGGTCCTGCAGATGGATCGCGCGCGCGTCGCCCAGATCCGCATGACGCGGACAAATGCTGTGGAAAACGGCGACTGATCGAATGCTGCTTCCTTCGCCTCCCCCGTCGAAGCGGGGGAGGTGGCACGCACCAGCGTGACGAAGGGGGGCGCCCAATGGAAATGATAGGATATAGAGGGAGACACAAAATGAACGAACGCATCTATAACTTTAACCCCGGCCCCGCCGTCCTGCCCGAGGACGTCCTGAAAGAAGTCCAGAGCGAGCTGCTCAACTTCCACGGCACAGGCATGTCCATCCTCGAGATCAGCCACCGCGCCCCTGCCTACGACGAAGTACACCAGCAGGCAAAGGCAGACATCAAAGAACTGATGGGCCTCGGCGACGACTATGACATCATCTTTACCGCCGGTGGTGCCAGCCAGACCTTTGCCCTCATCCCGCTGAACTTCGCCGCCGAATCGCGCCCCGGCAGCTACGCCCTCTCCGGCTCCTTCTCCCAGAAGGCATACGAGGAGGCAGTCAAACTCGGCGTCGGCACCGTCGCCGCCTCCACCAAGGAGGAAAACTACGTCCGCGTCCCGCGTCAGGACGAGCTGAACATCGCGCCGGGCGCGGCATACCTCCACATTTGCCTCAACAACACCATCTACGGCACAGAGTACCACTACACGCCGCAGACAAACGGCGTTCCCCTCTTTGCCGACATGTCGTCCGACATGCTCTCGCGCCCGTGGGACTTCTCCTCCTACGACTTCATCTATGCAGGCGTGCAGAAGAACCTCGGCCCCGCCGGCGTCGTGCTGAACATCGCGAAAAAGGAGCTCCTCGCGAACACCCCTGCCGAGCTGCCGACCATGCTGCGCTACAGCACCTTCCAGAAGAACGACTCCCTCTACAACACCCCGCCCGTCTTTGCCATCTACATCGTCGGCAAAGTCGCCCGCTGGATCAAAGAGCGCGGCGGCCTCGCCGCCATGGGCGAGGCAAACGCAAAGAAGGCGGCGCTCCTCTACGACGCCATCGACAGCTCCGACGGATTCTACCGCGGGCATGCCGACAAGGGCAGCCGCTCGCGCATGAACGTCACCTTCCGCCTGCCGACCGAGGAACTCGAAAAGGCATTCGTCGCTGAAGCGAAGGAACACAGCCTCGGCGGTGTCAAGGGACACCGCAGCGTCGGCGGCATGCGCGCCTCCATCTACAACGCCATGCCCCTCGCGGGCGTCGAGGCACTCGCGGCGTTTATGAACGAATTCCGCAAGAAGCACTGATGATCTACATGACAACAGCACGACCGCAATAATCGTGCTGTTGCCGCAGATAAAAATTAGGCATGCCGCCCTTTCATGTGATATGCTGTTTATATCAATCGTGTTATGGAGATGGTCGACGTGCTTGATGTATTGGACTCCGTATTTCGTTTTATCCTCTGTATCCTGCTGCTGATCTTCTGCCTCATTTTCGCAGCTGTCGGCGGTGTGCTTGAGGTGCTGAGGACCGTCATATCAACGCCGCCGCTTCTTGCGTTCGCCCTCATCGGATCAGTCTTCATCGTATATGCGGGATGGCGGTTCAGCAAGTATCAGAAGGCCTATTTTGAAAAGTATCCTGCACGCAGAAAATAAATAACTCCACGATAAAAGCACTTGCTTTTCAGCAAGTGCTTTTTCACATTGTGCGGCACCACTTCCAACATATGCTTCTTCAAAAAGTGATGCACAAGGGAAAGTGAGGATGCTGCTGTACGGCATCCCCGTTTTTTATGTTGCAGCCATCGTTTCACGCAAGCCAAAATCCACGTTCAAAATCTCGTGTGACCAAAATCGTGTTTTTCACTCAAAAATGGACACAGAAAAGGCTTCGTGGAAATCTCCACGAAGCCTTATTTTTCAATGGCAGAGAGGGTGGGATTCGAACCCACGGTGGCTCATCACCACACTTGATTTCGAGTTTTCTAGCCCTCGTTTTTGCTATTGTCAAGAGCCTCCAAGAAGCCTTGATATTACTGGATTTATAGGCATTTTCTTCAATGGATATTCCCTGTAAATCCCAGCTAAATTCAGCTGTTTTTATGGAGCGTGTGCCCAAAATGTGCCCAAATTTTCCATGAGTACACTTTTCTCGTTTTGATCAGGTGAACCTATTCTTGGGAGATTTGTCTACTTTATACACATACTCTTTCAACCGCCCATATTCTTCCTACTGGACAGAACGGACAGCAGGACAAAAGCAGCCACTTTTAATATCTCTTAAGCCATATACAAGTCTATAATGCCTCGCAGGATTATCCTGCGGGGCTATTTATGTTTGAGGACATTCACATGGCATATATCCATGAAGCACCAATAAGAATATGTAATAATTCGTTTCCACAACCATATATCATATATATGAATATAAATCCCACGCGTAGGCAAAAAGTTCTCGGGACGTTTGGTTACAGGCATTTTCTTATTTAGGTAGATAAACACCTTATTTAGAAAAATACAAGATATAAAAAATGAGATAATTAAAATAAACAAAGGAATCAAGGTGGTGAGAGGATGGATGATCGAAAAGCAATCGTATTCAAACAAATTGGCGCAAAAATTGCCTATTATAGAACCCTGAGAGGGCTGCATCAAGTTGTTTTAGCAGAGAAGATCGGCATAAGTTCAAGTGTGTTAAGCCGTATTGAACGCGGAAAATATAATAAAAATATATCGATATCCATGCTCTTGGATATTGCTGAAGGTCTTGGTGTTGATGTCTCGATGTTCGTCACATTTGATGAACACGAAAAAGCTATGTGGGGAGATCCATATCAACAGGAATACAGTCGCGCTCATAGGCAAAATAAGTTCCAAGGAGAAAATAAACAATGAATTGGTTGATTGATACAATTGAGGATATTTTATCAGATAAGGGTGAAGTCTCGCAAACAGAGCTTCAAAGAGGCGATATTGTAGGCGTGGATAGGATTCTCTATCAACATTATGCCGTTTATGTCGGTGAGAATGCGGTAATTCATTACGCAGGTGCTAATGGATATTTTGATGATGATATATGCGTTCGAGAAGCATCGTTTCAAGATTTTCTAGATGGTGCAACTGAGTATTTTATTTGTCAATTTTCCAAGCGGCATAAAGCTCCTAAAAAACGATATAATCAACCATTTTCTTGTATTCCAATCGGAAACGATTTGCTGGATATATTTAAGACTCTTGAATATCACTTATTTACACCCGAGGAAACAGTAGAAAGAGCATATAGCAGATTGGGGGAACGGGAATATGATCTCGTAAACAATAACTGTGAGCACTTTGCAATATGGTGTAAAACGAATATATCTGAATCATGGCAAGTGAAAACGCTACTAGAGAATTATAAGGGCTTTCCTAAATACGTTGTTTAATGATGATGGAGCAGTCCTCCATCTGGAAGATATTCAATATAAACGTCTATCAATATAGGAGATGAAGGTCATGGAAGGAATTAGTTTCGCGCTTGGAAATTACAGGCTCACATTTGATGATTCCATAAAGGAATATATGGAAATCAGTAAGGAGATGGATGAGTTCTCAAGACCTCTAATAACTGAATTGAAAAACAGCTATAAGAAGCTGGAAAATATTGAATCCGTACATAACCAATTTTTAAATATTGGTGAAGATGCATTAGAAAAGGTTGCTGAACAAGCAATAAAAATCTGTAGTAGATATGGCATTTATGGTATTAACGCTGAAAGGATATTAAATGCAAATGACTTTCAATCTTCTGCCATGGATACATGGTCGCAATGTTTTTCCACAGTAGATAATGTGTATATCCAGATAGAGAGCAAAGCAGCTGCAGAAAAAGGAGAGAGAGAACTCCGAAAAGAAATGCGTATGCGCCTTGTCGGAGGCGGCTTTGGTTTGACAGGTGCTGCAAAGGGAATGCTTCAGGCGGGTGCTATAAATATGCTTACTAGTGCAGCATATGATTTTGTTAATATGTTTGGAAACAATCAATCAGATGCAGAAGCTAGCAAAAATAAGGATGTATTATATCAAGCCAAAGAAACACTATATACCTTGCAGTTTGGCTTTGCGGTTGCTGCAAACATCATTAAGCAAGAACTTTTGCTTGTTGTTGGAATAAAGCCTTTTGAGGATAACAATATAGAGAAAGCCGCGCTCATACTAGAGAATATAAAAAAAGGAAATATCGAGAAGCCCAATGTAGAAGATGCTCTTGTTAGTGCATTGTTGTTGAACCCGTTTGATTCTAATATATATACTGCGTATTTTGTGCGATTGGGGGATATAAACTACCAGTTAGAAGAAATGGCTAAATTCTTCAACTTATATGATTTCGTCCATAGTGAAAAGAAAAGACTTTTACTAGGAGCGATTGCGAAAGAATTCAAGCTGGATGAAGATAACGGAGATGTTCTCCAATCAAGAGCGTTTCGTAGCTTTGGTGCTATTGTTGTCGATATCCGTGATGTATTGCTTGGAACATCTGCTCCAGTGCTCGCGTTTAAAGATATGGAAATCCAGCAAATCAAGCTACAAGTTGCCTTTACAGAGCGTATGATAAAGGCAATGGGTCTATTACGCGATCAATATATTTTATTTGGTCTCGAAGGCATGCTGTCTTACATTAAAGCTGTAGAAAAAGCAGCAAATAAAAGTATAGAAAAACAAACGCTTATATTTCAAGAAGATGAGGTGGACTCTTATGAATATTTTAGAAATCCTGAGATAAAAGAACTTACTATCCCGAGTAATATTCAAGTAATAAGACGTGGAGCTTTTGCAGAATGTTCCTCGTTGAAAAATGTAGTTTTTGAAGATGGGACAGAAAGCGTCCTCGATGCTGCATTTGCTGGTTCGGCTGTTAAAAGTGTAAAGTTTCCCTCTACATTGAAGACGATCGGCATGCAGGCATTTGCAGATTGCAAAGACTTGGAGCATGTAGAGTTGCCGGATGGCCTCGTATCTATTGAAAAAGGTGCTTTTGAAAACTGTCCAAATCTTAAAGAAATCTCAGTACCGAATAGTGTAACGGAAATCGGAGAGAAAATATTTGGCAAGACTAGCATTAAGGTATTATGCAGTCCAGGAAGCGCAATGTCTGAATACTGTAAAGGAGAGTATCTATATACCGTTCCAGGACTTCTTACAAATAAACAAGCTATAAGCAATCGAAGTTGTGTTGTTATCGGTGATGGCTTCACTCGAATTGACAATAAAGCATTCGCCGACAATCTCATTTTGCATGAGGTTACAATACCGAGCAATATAAAGGAGATCGGTAGAGAGGCGTTTAGTGGTTGCGAAAATTTGAAAAAAGTACTCTTTATTCCTGGAGTCGAAAAAATTGAAGGTTATGCCTTTGCAAGCTGTCCAGCACTCAAAGATATTGTATTGCCAAATACTATAAAGGATATTGGCGAAGGTGTATTTGCCTTTTGCCACGGGCTAAAAAAAGTATATGTTCCCGAAGGTACTGTTTCACTGGCCTCGGACTTTGTTGACTTCACGTCTGTGGAAATGGTCGTGCTGCCAGAAAGTTTACAGGAAATATATTCTGTGGACTTTGATACGAGAGAAAGATATGTATATGGCGATTCTAAACACGAATGTGGATTTAAAGGAGGGAAAATCCGCTTTGTATGCAAGCCAGGAACCTATGCATATCAATATTGTAAAGACAATGATCTGAATATAGATGAAGATGAGCGCGCCATCAAATATGAGTTTGAACAGGCTAAAGAGTTGCAGGAGGAAAAAGTAAATGTAGCCGTACATAACAGGAAAGAGTCAAAAGGGGAATTTGGAACGGCAGACTATCTTGGCTGTTTGTTTTGGATAGTTGTAGTAGTTCTAATCATAAAATGGCTATTCTTCTGAAGGGAGGCGTATTATGGGTTATGTACGGCACATCATTTCCATTGTAGTTTTGGTCGTAATCCCCCTGTTTTCTATAGGCTGTGGGGATTTTAGCGATGAAGCAAAGTTAGGAGATGATCGGGCAACATTTGAAAAGACATATAAAAAGGAACTTCGGCAAGATCAGCGATATCTAGCACGCAGCTTGATTTATAGTGATGATGTCACTGTAGGAGTCACTTTTGATCCTCAGTTGGGAGATCGTGTTGAGCATATAGAAATTGCCTCGAAAGGAGGAGAGTTTTCTGAACTGGACGATTTCTTACCTAACGACAAAAGAGAAATTGAACAAGCCGATGAGGAAATGCTAAAAGAGATAAATCGTGTGATAGATGAGTTCTTTGTATGTGAAAAACTCGTATTTTATGAAAGCAAAGAGCTTCAAGGCAAGATTGGAAGAGCACGTTTTAGTGTGGCAAAGTTATCAGTAAAAACTACAAAAAATTATGTTTATGTTGTTAGCACAAAACCAGATGAAATCCTACTGATCAATCCATAAAAGAGGATGGATATACAGGTAGTCATTGTAAATAAGGGAGGCTATGAATGAAGAAAGTATTGTCCATAATCATGCTTGCTACCGTAGTCTTCCTGTTGGGAGGAACTGCACCCAGTACCGCATCCGTCGCAGACGCAGCCGCTGTCTATGCGTATAGTGGGAAAGGGATATGTGTCTATGTTGATACATCATCCATTACCCACACAAAGGGCGGTTTTGCCGTTTATGTCAACGAAACAAATAGCAAAACGTACACGTTGATGCAGGTCTACAAGGATAAGTGGGACTGGAAATTTACAAGTTCTGTCTGTGGGAATGGATTCATTTATCAAGTTGTGCCCACGAAGGCGGTATTTGATATCTGTCAAAACTACTTGTAGGGACAACACATTGCTTATATGGAGGGAGAAAGATGAAAAAGATCATGGCAATGTCAATGCTGATGTTCGCATTGGCATTCAACATCTACCACACGGCAGAGGCAGTGGACCTTTCGTATCGAGGGCCTACAATTTCGTATGATGAGCATAGCCTTTATGTGATTGACCGAGATCGGCTTGAGTTCCGTGTTGTCCAGTTCACGGGCAGCGGGGCTGATACAGCGTGGTATCAATGGCGAGGAGAGTATGTGAACAACCAGCCTTTTGTTCGGGTTGGTATTCTCTCCAACGGTGAATATCACTGGCGTAAATATCCCGTATGGGGTGAAGAAGCTCCTTATGGCGTGATTTTCCGTAATGTATGGAAACGTGTCTACGGATATGGGTTTTCTTGATCGATGAAAAAGGATATGGCGGTTTCAATGTTCAAAGGGAAAAATGTACTCTCAATCATGTTTGCGCTGTTGGTTGCAGTTGTGATTGCAGGTGCTCCGACCAGTGCAGATGCTGCTACGATCTGCATCTATCAAGGCAAGGGTGTTGGCGTTATGGCTGATACAACTTCGCGTTGGTACGATGGTAACGCAGGTGGTGTTGTATGCACATTTCCAAGTTCGCATAATGGACCGCTGACGTATCGATTCACACGCACGGCGAACGGGTGGGAATATGAAACGTTTGGAGATCGCCCATCTTACTACGATGCAAAGCCCATCGTGAATGCGATACTCAAATACATTATGACCGAAGAAGTGACGGACGAATATAAAAATGTCACTTGGTAGCAAGTAAATAGCTCGGAGGGGCTGAGATATCCCACAACTGCGTATAGCTAAGGCTGGTGCCCCCCCATACGAGCAAATATAAAGGTTGTTTTAAGAGAAGAGGTAGAGAGAAATGATAATAGCCATTTTTGCGCTAGTAGTAGCTGTTCTTGGAACGGCATACTGGTATAAAACGCATACGGTCATATCCACAGGACCGGAGGCAGAGGCGAAGGGCTGCCTGTCTGTATTTGCGACCTTTTTCATTGCAGGGATATTCTTAGCAGTTATTTTGATAGGGGTGTTGGCGAGCGTATTTGAGTTTATCATAGACCATTGGATTATATTTGGAGGAATTGCTGCTGTCTTGGTCGGGCTCATGATAATGGGGAAAAAGCAGAGTGATAAAGAATCACAAGCAGTAGCCCCTACTGATTCTGAAGATAGCGATAACTACGATGAAGACGAGGATGATGAGGAATATGACGATGAAGGGGCAGATGATGAATACGACGATGAGGAATATGATGATGACGAAGAATATCAAAAAAATGACAAAAGAGTAAAATAAAAGTTGTTGTGCTCCCCCATAGCCACGCGGCTATGGGGGATTTTCTGTCTTTATAGGAGGTATACAACATGAAGCAAGGTCATACATTACAGGAACTCGGGCAGGAGCTGACACGTCAGCGCGAGGCCCGGAAGGATTTTATCTCAGATACGAGGTCGCTCGCGATGGATTCGTCCGTTGCTGGTGGACGTTTCCTCATCGCTCTTGGCGATGACACGCAGGAGTATACGATTGGTGAGACCGCTCATCAGCAGATCGCTGCGCGTCTGCAAATCCCCTACCGCTACTATCAGAAAATGCAGAGGGAATATCCGACGCTCCTCGATGAGAATGTCAACGGATGGTTTCGACAGTCACCCGAGCGTCGGATGATTCGTGTGCTGGATGGCAATGTGCGTGCATTCCTCTCCGACCGCTATCGCCGTCTGGATAATCTGGAACTCTGCACGGCGGTGTTGCCCGTGATTCAGGAGATGAAGGACGCAGCGATTATGAGCTGTGAGGTCACGGAATCACACCTCTATCTGAAGGTGGTCAACAAGAAGCTGAAAGCCGAGGTCGGCGTTGGTGATGTTGTGCAGGCGGGCTTTGTCGTGTCCAACAGCGAGGTCGGGCTTGGCAGTCTGAAGGTCGAGCCGCTGATCTATCGCCTTGTCTGCAAGAATGGGCTGATCGTCAAGGACTTCGCACAGAAGAAGTATCATGTCGGGCGGCAGGTCGCAGCAGAGGACGATACCGCCTATGAACTGTACTCCGATGAAACACTAGCGCAGGATGACAAGACATTCTTTATGAAGGTACAAGACACCGTACGTTGTGCCGTGGATGCCGCAAAATTCCATGTAACCGTAGACAAGATGCGTGAAGCGATGGAGATTCCACTTGCGGATAATCCTGTACAGGCGGTCGAGGAGCTGGCAGATCGCTTTCTCCTCACGCAAAATGAACGCGGCGATGTCCTGCGGCAGTTCTTTATGGGAGGAGACAACAGCCGCTATGGTCTCATCAATGCGGTAACGGCAGCGAGCAAGCTGGCGGACAGCTATGAACGCGCTACGGAACTGGAGCGTATCGGAGGAGAACTCTTAGCCCTGCCAGTACCGCAGCGCATTGCCATGCAGGAACATAACGTCACGCCTCTGCGAAAGCGATTGGCGCGGGCATAGGATAGATAAGCACCGTCCTCTTTGTGGGGCGGTGCCATTTTTATGAATGGAGGATTTTATGTCACATTATCATCATTTCTGCTTGGCGTTCTCAGATCTGAGCGGGGAGGTCTATACATCGTCAGGTTCGATTGTACTGAGCCTGACAAATGGAACGGGCTGTGACCGTACGGTATTGACCCTTAGCCCTATGCAGACGCTTGTCTTGTCGAAGGGGTTGCGTAATATTGTGAAGGAACTCCGCATGGAGGACGTTGCCTACGGCAATATCGCGGGCGGTTTAGCGCTTGATTTTCCGAAGGAAATTCAGACTAGTGCGCGTGAAGGCGCAAAGTGTGAGCAGGTCGTTTATCTTGATGAGATTCGTCCTGTTGCATAGGCGGGAGTGGAAATATGAGTGCATTGTATGAAATTCAGGAGGATATTCTTTCCTGCATTGACCTGAAGACGGGTGAAATCATTGATGTAGAGCGGCTGCATGGGCTTCAGATGGAACGGCGGAAGAAAATCCGCAACATTGCCTGTTGGATTAAGAACCTGCTCGCCGATGCGCGTGCCTACGAAGAGGAGGAAAAGACCTTTGCTGCGCGCAAGACGGCGGCAAAGAACAAGGCGGACAGCCTTAAACAGTATTTGTCCGACTGCCTCCACGGGGAGAAGATTCAGGATAGGGAGTTTTCGGTTGGTTGGCGTAAGTCACATCAGGTGCAGATCGACGAGGGGGCAGCCATACCAGAGGCATATCTTATCCCCATGCCGGACAAGGTGGACAAGCAAGGACTGAAGGACGCCCTGAAACAAGGATGTATTTTTCCTGGTATTTATCTGCGCGAAAAAGAAAATATTCAAATCAAGTGAATGGAGATTTTGCCATGCAAAAATTAGCGAAAAAACTTATCGCAGTTATGCAGGAATGTCGGTATATCACGAAGAATGGAGTGAATACGTTCCATAAGTACAAATACGCGACCTGCGCTGATGTCCTGGAGATGGTCAATGCAGCCTTCGTCAAACACGGCATTGCCAGCATTACCGTTCCCGAGGTGGTTGATCTACATGAAGTTACGACCGCAAAGGGCAGCACAGAGCACATCGCGACTGTCAAGATCACAATCAAGCTCGTTGATGCGGATTCTGGAGAATCTCTTGAGATTTCGGGCATGGGTAGCGGACAGGACAGTGGGGACAAGGCAGTGATGAAGGCGCAGACTGCCGCGATCAAATATGCATATCTTCTCAGTTTCGCCATTTCTACAGGCGACGACCCAGAAGCCGACCAGCGGATAGACGAGAGTTCGTCCGCTTCGTCCGTCCTGTCCGCTACATCAACAAGCAGGGCATTCCAACAGAAGTCAAAAGCGAAAGGACAGGTTCACGCCTGCCACGAGTGTGGCGAAAAGCTGACAGATCGTGTGGCAACCTTCTCGATGCAGCGATATGGACGCCCGTTGTGCATGGATTGTCAGAAGCAAGCTGCGGCAACCGCCTAATAGATAAAATTTTCCCATGAAAGGAATTATGCATTTTCCTTTCATGGGAATCCTTGTTAAAGTGAATACACGGAGATAATCGTATGGATAACTATACTCATAGTCCTCAAAAACCTCTACGAGCGTTTGTTGATGAATCCACTGAAGATGTTTATGAAATAGAAGTAGACCCCGTTGATGATGCCATTGAAGCTCTGCTTAGTGATGTAGAAGCAGAGCTAGAATTCGATTCTTTCAATGAAAACACCTTGTTTGACCATTTTATTGTGACACTTCACAGATTATTTAGCATCGTACGATATGAATATGGAAAACCCGCAAAAAATCTGTCAACAAACGATATTGACGAGTTTGTAACACTCTATTGGCTCAAGTTTAACCAAATGTTACCATCTCATCGCATCAAAGAAGTTACGAAATATGACTATGATACATACTATGAGGATTTTGCGAATATTTCCTTTCCTAGAAGCGCCCGTATTTCTATTTACGATTATATTTTCCTCACAACAGGAAAGAGCACACAAGAGGAGATCGAAGACTCGGAAAAGCAATGCATTAAGCGAATATACGGTTCCTATCTACCGAATTTTTTCGGCATTAAATACAATGATAAACAAACAGACAGATGGAAGTATGAGGTCATTCGCCTTATAAAAATCCTTTATGATTGCACGAAAGAAAAGAAGGTCATATCTCTTCTTTGTATACAGCACCCCTCTCTAGTGAAATTCAATCCCCTACTGCGTACAAATTATACTGATGCTGTTAAATTCATCAAAAGTAGGGTAATCTTACGAGAGTGCTATGCATCCACCATGACTCCATTACACCAGATCGTCCATATGGAACAATATGTAGATGCTCTACAAAGTTTTTTACAGTCGATCTCGTATAAATCTATCGACTATATTATCCAACATATAAAGGGCAAAGTCTCTTGTGCAATGAAACGAAGTATTTGCCACGAACTCTATCGGACAATTACCCATAATATAAGTACCATTCCACTGAAGCATCACATCGCTTATAATCACTTAGAAGATCCAAATGCCATACCATATTATGCATACATGCATTTTATTTTATCCGGAATAAACGACCATTTATTACTAATGGAATCCTCAAATGCATACTATCCAACAGTAAGTAGTGATTTCTATGATAAGGCAACACTGTTGCCTTGTGAGATTATTGAAGATGACGCTGTATTTTTCTCATATATGCATGAAAAGAAATCAGAAATCACCAAATTACTAGATGAGGAAACTATATCATGGCACATGGAAAACTATCAGTTTCTCTATACTTTTATCAAAAAGCTTAACATCAATAAATCGAGCAGTTTCTCCTCAAAAGATATTTTATACATCATTAAGTTTTATGAAACTGTTTACCGAGACAAGATTGATATTCCACTTTCGAGTGGTTATACCAAGAATCATCAAAAACCACTAAAAATTAATATGCTGTTGAAAAAAATGCATAAAAAGCACCTCGAAGGAAATGATACCGTATTATCTGATGAATCCTATCTCATTGCAAGTTTATGGCTTCAAGATCGAATAATTTCCTTCTGGGATATGAGAACTGCCGTTACTCAATTAGAAATGTGCAAGATGCAACACATGATATTGGAAGTTTGGGAAAACTACTTTCCTCGACTAACTTATCAAGACAATAAATCTCCTTCACTAAATGAATTTGTCGCTCAAATCTTACCTGAAAATGATCTCCAACGAATCATAGCCCGATATTCAGCCTAGTATAGCTACATCAAAAGCCCAGTCACTTTCTCGTGGCTGGGCTTTTCTATGCGGAAATTTGGCAAGGACAAAACTGGAAAAAATTCGTCCCTAAAAAAAATTCGTGAAAAGAGTTACTCTATGATCACCAGCTGGGGAACAAAATCAAAGTAAAAAGGAGCTGTCATCAATGACAAAAGAAAAATGGCGACGGGTATCGATCTCGATGCCCACGGATATGTTGCAAAATTATCGCTTCAAGAGCGATGAGGCCGGTATTTCGCTGAGTCGATTACTATACCTGCGATTAAAGCTCGCGAAGCCTATATGGATTGTTCCACGTGCTATGCAGGAGGAACTTGCAGCACTTCACACACTCCTGTGCCAGATTCGGTCAGGTGAACATGTGACACAAGCACAATGGGACATCTTGGAGACACAGGTAAAAACCTTCACGCAGCTTGTCGGTAACGACAATACTCAAAGTAAAGGAGATCGCGTTTATGCTTAAACAAAATATAGTACCCGCTGTATGGGGAACACTAAAAGACGGCGTACCTCCATCCATAACAGCTCCATGTTCGCAGCCATTGGCACCATTATCCGTAAACTCAGGGTATTCCCCTTGGCGCACGCTCCCTGCCTGTCATGCAGAATATAACCCTGCTGCAGGGCTTTGGTTCACGGTGATGAACGCTCCCACGGCAACGACTCCTCACCTGTTTCAAGGGACAACCTATGTTGCTTCCGATAAGGGACTCTATACCGCTGCGGATAAGAACGGCGAAAACCAGTTAATTTCATCTGCGACAATCCATGTCATTGCCCTCAAAGAACGCTGGGTCGATGATGGTACACACAAAGATTCCTACATTTTGGAGATCAGTTGCCGCGATTGGCATGGGGAAGTTAAAACAATGGAGATTCCCGTAGAAAAATACAAACAGGCATACCCTATCCTCCGAAAAAACTTTCCTGGCATTTTCTTCGCAGATGCCAATGCAACCGCCATGGAAGCGTACTTAACCGACACTTTCAACAAAAGCCGCGCACATATGGAGCGACGTATTGATGTTGAGCCCTCGGGGTGGATGGAGATAAACGGAGTGATCTCCTACTGGAAGGGATGTAGCGAGCATTGTGCATCTATGGACATCCCCGCTGTAGCAACCATGCGTTATGACGAGATTTTCCAGAGGGGTTTGTGTTTCCTATCCGCTGGAAAAAATCAATGGCAGATTTGCCTGATATGGCTTTATGCTCATCTCGGGTACATGCTGTATTGGATGAAGCGAAGCTCTGCTGTTTCGATGTTCGTTCTCTACGTAAAAGGAAGAACAGGCTCTTTGAAAACCTCCGTGGTACGTGAACTGTCCAATGTGTTCGATCATGATCGCGCTCACGCAACAACGCGAATGACATCGACACGTGCCAGTATTGCCGCGGTACTCTCGAATCTTCGAGATACGTGTATTTGCGTGGATGATTATTCCAATTCAAGCGTACGGGACAGTCGGAGTTCCGAAGACAATGCTGAGTTTGTCATTCGCTCTGTAGGAGATGGCATTCTCCCTGAAAAAATGAATGTACGCGATTTCTCAAAAGCTGTGCGAAAATCAGTTCGCTCCGCGGTCATTATGACAGGAGAGGAAAAGCTCTCATTGGGCGCATCCAGTATGCTGCGCGTGATAGAAATTCCGATAGACGAGCACACCTTTTCAGGCGAAGCCCTACGTATTTTTCAAGAAGACTCGGAAATACTGCGCTGCTATTTTGCCTTGTTCGTTCAGTATCTCACGGAACATGGGCATGAAATCACAGCAGCATATGGTCAGCTACAAAACGATTATCGCGAGAGTTATGCTCGTTCGTATCGCGATAAACGTTACATTGACGCAGCTGTCCTGCTCCGTATCGCAAAAGATGTCCTTTCGAGATTCAGTGCTTTCTGCGGGGTTACGCTCCCCGAAAATCTATGGCAACAATTCGACGACAGCATTCGGATAGGGGTTACGCATAACAGCCAAGAAGCCCGCTGTCAAAAGCCGGAACTGCGTTTCTTGATTGCACTCTCAGAGGTCGTGGATATGTCACAAAACAGCAAAGTAGCAGACAGTGAAGATTGCTATGTGGGAAACGAAGACAATTTCATCGGTTTCAGAGAAGCAGGAAACGACTTGTTATGGGTTCGATGGGATTGCGCCTTTAACCTAGTCCATGCCTACTATCAACGCATTGGCGAACCGTGGATGAGCAAAGAAGCCACAATTAAAGAGCAACTATTACACCTTGGCCTTTCCAAAGGAAAGCTCAAAGGAGAAGGTTCAACCGGAAATGAATATCTCATTCGTGCAAAAAAAGGAAAGCGTCAACGGATGCTTGTTCTGCGAATGAACGCCGTCCAGAAGTATATAGAGGAGCAAGAATTATGATGTATCTCGTCGAATTTCATCGCGGTTTTTCCGCTTTCAATTCTCATGAGGAGATTGTGGATGTCATCAGTCAGGAGGTCGGCATTCAAATATCGACGTGCGAGACCATTGAGCACGCCTATGTCACAGCCTGCAAAAACTATGCATGGAAGTCATGGGAACGCAATCCATGGGTACTCCCCGCCCTCCCACGATTTGAGGATTGGCAAGCGGCAGGATTCCATTTTACTTCAGGTGTTCCGCTGATGCAGCCTCCATGTTGGCGTGTCTTTTCAGCGAGATCATACGATGTCATTGCCATCCTGACAAGCACTGTAAATGTCATCGATTTTCTTGCACAACACCCTGATTCGATTGTAACGGAAGAGCCAAGCGTACAAGCTGCGCAAAATGCTCTAAACTGGGTATTATTGCAGCACCTCCTGGCATTCGCCCCCTACATCACTGGAGGTCTTCCATGCCTCCAAAACCTTCCTCTTGATACAATCATCCCGGTTGATTTCGCTGAAAAATTCAAAGGGTGCCTGTCAATCGTTCCTCAACAATTACCTCATCCACGTCCACAGTGGCAACTGACCGCATCCGAAGGAGGAGTCGCTCATGTCGAATAACATCATCCCCGCCACCTATACCGTCCGTGAAGTTGCAGAAATTCTTCGCATTGGACGAAATAAGGCGTACGGGCTTGTCCACAACAAAAAGATTGGCGCAATCAAGATGGGACGCGAGTATCGCATTCCGAAAATCTGCGTCGAGCGGTTCTTAAACGAGGGACTTCATACCTAACACCCTTCTTCTACTCACAGGGAGCAACGTCCATGTTGCTCCCTGTCTATTGAAAGGATTCACGAAAATGCAAGGAACAATAGAAACTCGCACACGAAAAAATGCACGTGATGCAAATGGAAAGCTCCGAACGGAGATGAAGGTCTACGATGTCCGCTACAACTATCGCGACCCTGCAACAGGACAGATCGTCCGCAAGAAAAAGAGAGGCTTCCTCCGTCGTATAGATGCCGAGGAGTTTCTGCTTCAAATCAACAAAGCACAGCAGGAAGGTGTTTTCCTCACTCCAGAAAAACTCACCCTATCCACTTATTTGAACACATGGCTCAGCAGCTATGCCAAGGTAAATGTCAAAGCCAGTACATATGCCCAATATGAAGCAATCGTGAAGAAACGCCTCATTCCTTGGGCTGGTGGCTGCGACATCAAGGCGATCACACCAATGCAGATTGACGAATTTTATGCAACATTGTTGCAGCAGGGACGTGCAGATGGCAAAGGCGGTCTCTCAGCAAAATCCGTACTCTACATCCACCGTGTTTTGAACGAAGCTCTTGGACATGCCGTACAGAAAGGCTTGCTGGTCAAGAATCCTTTGCTCAGTGTAACAAATATCCCAAAGGCAAAGAAGTTTAAGGCATCTGCATACAGTGCAGAGGAAATTCGTTCTTTATTGGAGGCAGCAGCTGCTGAAAACAGTTTTTGGCAAGCAGCAATCGCACTCGCGGCAATATGCGGTCTACGGCGCGGTGAATGCCTTGGTCTCAAATGGTCGAAAATTGACTTTGACAGCCAATCCATCACCATTGATGAGCAGGTGATAGAAATTCATCACAAAATACATTTCTCCACGCCTAAGAGTACTGAAAGCATTCGCACCATACACGCCCCCGCTGAGGTTTTCGCCATATTGAAGCGGCGAAAGGAGGAACTAGACCAACATAAGGAATGGCTCGGCAATGCATACGACGAGCACGATCTTGTTCTATGCCGTGGGAATGGATCGCCGATCCGCCCCGGCAATTTCACAAAAGCATTCAAGGATTTCTTGGCACGCCACAATATGCGTACCATCCGTTTTCACGATTTACGCCATTCATGCGCTTCGCTGATGCTGCAATCCGGCGTTGCCATGAAAACAGCTTCCGAAATCCTTGGACACAGCTCGATTGCCATTACAGCCGATCTTTATACACACGTCATGCAAAAGACAAAGGAAGAAGCTGCCGGGAAAATCGGCGATTACGTTTTTGGCACGCAAGAGAAATGACAATCTTGCAAAAAGGATAAAATCCCTATAAAATATAAGTAGATCATTTGATTTGAGGTGAGTATCATCGAACTCGACCAAAAGAAAAATCGCTACCTTGAGAAGATCAAGCAGCTTCGATTGATGGATGACACGTTCTTTAACAGCTGCTTTGACGGGAATATTCCCTGTATGGAGGTCGTGCTTCGTGCTGTGCTGGGCAATGACCGTCTGCGTGTGACAGAGGTCATTACGCAGCAGAGTGTGCCAAATCTCTACGGTCGTTCCGTACGATTCGACGCACTAGCGACGGATGGCGAGAACATCTACGATGTGGAGATTCAGCGCAGCGACGAGGGTGCAATTCCCCGTCGTGCGAGATTCAACAGCAGCATGATTGATTCTCGCGAGGTCAGCAAGGGAACACTCTTCCCCGACCTGCCGGAGACCTACGTCATCTTTATCACCGAGCATGACATATGGAAGCGAGGAAAACCGCTCTACAAGGTGCGAAGAACATTCGAGGACACCGAGGAGGTATTCGACGACGGTGCACACATTCTCTACGTCAACGGGGAATGTCAGAGCGAAAGCCCGCTCGGACGTCTTATGCACGACTTCTTTTGCAGTGATCCGAATGATATGTACAGCGACGTGCTCGCCGAACGCGTACGCTTTTTCAAAGAAGACGAAAAGGGGGTTGCAGCTATGTGCAAGGTAATGGAAGAAATCTACAACGACGGTATTGCTATTGGCGAAGTTCGCGGCGAGGTTCGTGGTGAAATTCGCGGTGCAGAAACAGAACGTATAAAAAGCATCAAGAACCTCATTTCAAGCCTAGGCATCACCGCCGAAGCTGCAATGGATGCGCTGAAGATTGCCAAGGCCGATCAACCGAAGTATCTGGCGCTCCTCTAAGGAGAAGTCTGCATCACTTTTCTCGTATACTTCTTCAAAAAGTGATGCACCGTCCGCTTAGTCATTGTCCCCTTGTCCGCCCTGTCCATGCAAATAACATGGTATGGATAGCCCCATAGACATGGATATTCTGCAAAAATGACACAGGACAAGGGACAAAGCTAGCTATTTCGTCCGCTGAGGAGGAGATTATACATCTCCCACTAAGACCTCAAAAGTGATGCTCAAATGAATGCGAGGATGCTGCACGGCATCCTCGTTTTTTATGTCATAATCACCTATTTCTCTTACCCAAAAATCCATGTTCAAAATCTCGTGTGCCCAAAATGTGCCCAAAATCGTGTTTTTCACCCAAAAATAGAGACAGAAAAGGCTTCGTGGAAATCTCCACGAAGCCTTATTTTTCAATGGCAGAGAGGGTGGGATTCGAACCCACGGTGGCTCATCACCACACTTGATTTCGAGTCAAGCACCTTCGACCACTCGGACACCTCTCCATGCCGCTGTGCGACATGACGCATTATAGCACAGTGAGGGGCGCATTGGCAAGGGATTTTTTCCGTACAAGGCAGGAAGCTCAGACCGCATCGAATGCCGTCGTGAGGTCGGCAAGGAGATCGTCGATGTGCTCGATGCCGACGGAGAGACGGATCGTGCCTCTGCCGATGCCGGATGCCGCAAGCTCCGCATCGTTCATCTGGGAGTGCGTGGTGGTCGCGGGATGGATGACGAGCGACTTCACGTCGGCGACGTTCGCGAGGAGCGAGAAGAGTTTCAGATGATCGATGAAGCGGAATGCCGCCTCCTGACCGCCCGCGATGTCAAAGGTGAAGATCGATATGCCGCCCTGCGGGAAGTAACGCTCGTAGATGGCGTGATCGGGATGGTGCGGGAGCGAGGGGTGATTGACGCGCTCGGCCTTCGGATGCTTCACGAGGAAGTCCACGATCTTCAGTGCGTTTGACACGTGCCGCTCGACGCGCAGGGAAAGTGTCTCAAGCCCCTGCAGGAAGAGGAATGCGTTGAACGGAGCGATCGCCGCGCCCGTGTCACGCAGGAGGAGGGCACGGATGTACGTAACGAAAGCGACGGGGCCGAGTGCCTCGACGAAGTTCACGCCGTGATAGCTCTCGTTCGGCTGCGTGAGGTGCGGGAAGCGTCCCGATGCCTTCCAGTCGAATGTGCCGCCCTCGACGATGACGCCGCCGAGGCTGGAGCCGTGCCCGCCGATGAATTTCGTCGCGGAGTGCACGACGATGTCTGCGCCGTGCTCGATCGGGCGCAGAAGATACGGTGTCGCAAAGGTGTTGTCGATGACGACGGGTACGCCCTGCGCATGTGCCGCCTGTGCGACGGCCTCGATATCCACGAGATCGGCGTTCGGATTGCCGACGGTCTCGATGAAGACGCATTTCGTGTTCGGGCGGATGGCATCCGCAAAGCCCTGTGCGCCCGCCCGCGGCTCGACGAAGCTCACGTCGATGCCCCAGTCCTTCGCCGTGTGCGCGAGGAAGTTGTACGTACCGCCGTAGATGCTCTGCTGCGCGACGACATGATCGCCCTGATGGGCAAGTGCCTGGATCGTCGCCGTGATCGCCGCCGCCCCCGAGGCAAAGGCGAGGGCCGCCGTGCCGCCCTCGAGCGCCGCGATGCGCTTTTCAAAGACATCCTGTGTCGGATTCATGAGCCGCCCGTAGATATTGCCCGGATCCTTGAGCGCGAAGCGGTCAGCAGCGTGCTGCGCATTGTGGAAGACGTACGAGGTCGTCTGATAAATCGGTACAGCGCGCGCATCCGTCACGGGATCGGCTTCCTCCTGTCCGACGCGCACCTGCAAGGTCTCAAAATGATATTTCTGCTCACTCATGGCGATTCCCCTTTTCCAGATTTCGAAACACATAGTTTGTTGCTATGAATTATATACAAAAGATAGGATTTGTCAAGGAAAATATTCCATCGAGATTTTTTCGCAAAATTATTTAATAATAACTATTGACAAGTAGAGCTTACCGTGCTATAATTACACACGTAATGAGATACAAAACAGATGCCACACAGCATCTGCAGAACAACACGATGAAAGGGGAATTACCATGAATAAGGAAATCACAAGCGCACTCAACGGTTACATCGCCAACATCGGCGTCGGCTACATCAAGCTGCACAACCTCCACTGGAACGTGGTCGGCTCGCAGTTCAAGGCAGTGCATGAGTACCTCGAGTCGCTCTATGATGCATTTGCAGACGTGCTCGATGAGAGTGCTGAGATCCTCAAGATCTGCGGTGAGCAGCCTGTGGCAAGCCTGAAGGGCTATCTTGCCATCGCGACGATCAAGGAGCTTGCAGATGAAAAGGTCGATCAGAAGAAGGCGCTCCAGCTCACGCTCGCCGACCTTGAGCTGCTCCGTGACCAGGCAGCCTCCATCCGCGCCCTCGCGGACAAGGACGATGTCTTCGGCATCGCCAACCTCATGGAGGATCACATTGCAAACTACGCAAAGCAGATCTGGTTCCTCCGCTCCATGCTTGCATAATATTCTTCCCGACAGAAAAAGCCGCCGTGCAGCTGCACGGCGGCTTTTTTTGTTGAGAAACGAGGTGCAGCGCATTTCTGAGCCGCATGTCCGCCCGTTGATCCGATCCGCTATGATTGTTCCTCCTGCCCTCTGTGCTGCGTCTCCTTCATAAAGAATGCAACGACGACGAGCACCGCCTCGAAGGCAATGACAATGATATCAAGTGCCGCCGCATGGCCGAGCGTACTCGTCAAAAAGCCCATCAAAGGACCGGAAAAGAACGAGAGAAAGTAGCTCGATGCACCGACGATGCCGGTCGCAAGCCCGATCTGCTGATGACTGACGCCATCCTGTGCGATCGTGTAGCCGAGAACATAGACAGCATGAAGCCCGATGCCCATCATCGCACCGACGATGTAGAGGAGCGGTGAGTTCTGCGGCATAATGTGGAAAATGATGAGGGCGCAGAGCGCGTTAAGTGCCGAGAGGAAGAGCACCGTCGGCCGCCGGCCAAAGCGATCGGCAAAGAATCCCAAAAGGACGCCGCTTAGTCCGCCGATCCCATAAATTGCGCCGAAGAACTGCCCTGCCTCCGTCGCACTGAATCCCTTATAGGTCATAAAGAGATACGGTCCCATCGAGGCGAACCCCCAATATGGGATGATGTTCAGAATCTGAATCAGCACGGCGAGCCATACGACCTTGTTGAAACCGACGGTGCGCACTGCCTCACACAGGTGAAGGCGCTTGACATCCTTGGACGTGTCTGTGTACCGCGCCCGCAGTCCTGCGATGAGGAGAAGGCCGAAGATGACGGTCACAACGCCCATGTGCTGAAGGCCGACGCTCCACTCTCCCGTACGCTCGAGGCTCCATCCGTAGTAGGCGGGGCCGACATACGCGCCGATCGAATAAAAGGTCATCATGAGACCGTTGAGCATTGCGCGTGCCGCAGGAAAAATCGAGCCCGCCACGGAGTACATGACGATATTCCAGCAGCCCTCTGCGACACCGAACATAAAGCGCCAGAACGCCGCAGCAGCGAAACTCGCCGAGGTCGTCACGAGAGCCGTCATACAGCCGAGCCCAACCATCCCCATGACAAGCATCCGCTTGCGTCCAAAACGGTCTGCCAGATAGCCTGCAGGAATGTCAACAAGTGCCTGCCCAAGAGTAAATATCGTGCCGATCGTGCCGAGCTGAACGGCGGTCAGTGAGATGCTTGCCGCGACGGCTTTGAGTCCGACGCCGAACGACAAACGGTTGGCCGAGTAAAAAGCATAGCCTAGGGCCAGCAGGAAAAGCTGGAACCACACGATTTTGGGGATGTTGGAAAGACTTTTTTTCATGATAGGTCGCTTCTTTCGGTTTGTATTTGTGCGGGTAAAGCTGCATTCCCACAGTTCATATCATAATGCCTCATCAAAAATTTTTCAATCACGGCTTTTCTTCCTCCCCCTCCGTCGTCTCGGTTTTCTGCTCATGATAGATATCCGTTACAACGATCTTGACAATAACCATGAAGGGAACGGCGAGGAACATTCCTGCGGCACCGAGGATCTCGCCGCCGAAGACGACGCCGAGGATGACGGCAACGGGGTGGAGGTGGAGGCTCTTTCCGACAAGGGCGGGATAGACAATGTTGTGATTGATCTGTGTCAGTGCAAGGTAAAAGAGTGCGGTCTGCACAGTCAGGTCATGGGCTGCCGAGGCGGTCATGATTGTGCCGAGTGCGGATGCGGCGGTGGGGCCAAGAACGGGAACGAACTCACTGATCCCGGAGAGCAGAGCAAAGACGGAGCCATACGGCAGACCCATGAGGACAAAGTAAAGGAATACGATAAGCCCCGTGATGATACACATGACAAGCTGACTGCATACGTAGATGCGCAGAGCGTGGAGCAGGCGGTCAAAGAGGTTCAGGACACGCCCGCGTGATCCATACGGAAAGAGCCCCGCAAGCCAGCGTTTGATCGTCTTTCCGTCCTTCAGGAGGTAGAAGGAAACGAAGATGATGATGACGAAGTCCATGATTTTGCCGACGGCGGCAAGCAGGAAGGAGAGCGACGCGCGCAGGAGCTCCGCGCCGACGCTGCGCAGCTTGTCGAGGAAGCTCTCCATCTCCTGCTGCAGATCCATCTCTGTGAGAAGTGGCATCTGCTGGAGTCCCTGCCCGATGCTCGGCAGCTCCGTGACGAAACGCTGCAGGGACGGGACAACAGAGCGTGAAAGGACGGAGAGGAGGACGAGGACGAGCAGGAGAAAGAGGAGGATCGCCCCCGCCGACGCGATGCCGCGCGGGATGCGCCGCTGCTCCATCGCATCCACGACGGGCTGCAGGAGGAGCTGCAGGAGGAGCGAGAGAAAGACGATAAAGGCGAAGTCCTGAAAGAACCAGAAGGAGGAGAGCAGCGCCGCAAAGACGATGGCAAGGATGATGGAGGTGCGGTGATTCGCGAGGTTCATAGGTGCCTCCTTTCGCAGTCATGTGTGGAGCTATGATAGCATATTCACGGCGCATCGTCCACTAAAAGGTACAGCGTCTTCAGCGAGAAGGAACGCGCAAAGCTGACCGCGTTTGTCAGAAACAGCAGCTCTCTCATTTGGGAGATTGCACGTGAGGACGGTGAAGTCATTGCCGACGTAGGGTGATTTATTCAGGACACAAAAGCCGCCCCGACCATTTCGGTCGGAGCGGCTTTTTTCCCGGTGAATCATGCGCCGGGCTTCACTGTCTTCGCGGTCTGCAGGCGTGCTGCGGCGCGTTTCAGTGCGAGGGAGGCGCGCTGTTCGTCGATGATGCTCGCCTGTGCATCGGGGTCCTCACGCAGACGCTGCAGTCGCTCCTGCGCACGCTCATAGGCACGCTGGGCACGGTTGATGTCGATGTCGATCGGCTCCTCCGCTGCTGTTGCGAGTACGGTGATCTTGTCGGGGGTAACCTCCATGAAGCCGCCCGCCACAGCGATGAGCTGTTCCTTGGCGTCGACATGAATCTTCATGGCATGGGGCTCAAGTCCCGTAACGAGGGGAATGTGCTTCGGCAGGATGCCGATCTCGCCGCCCGTGGAGCGGGCGATGAGCATGTCGATGTCGGCGGCATAGACCACGCGGTCGGGAGATACGATCTCCAGCTTGATGGTCGCCATCCGTCATTCCTCCTCTTTGAGCTTCTTCGCCTTCTCGATGACTTCGTCGATGCCGCCGACCATGTAGAAGGCAGCCTCGGGGAGGTCGTCGTGCTTGCCGTCGAGGATTTCCTTGAACCCGCGGATCGTGTCCTTCAGCGCGACGTATTTTCCGGGCGAGCCCGTGAATACCTCAGCGACAGCAAACGGCTGCGAGAGGAAACGCTGGATCTTGCGTGCACGCGAGACGGTCAGCTTATCCTCGTCGGAGAGTTCCTCCATGCCCAGGATGGCGATGATGTCCTGCAGCTCTTTGTATTTCTGGAGGACGGCCTGCACGCCGCGCGCGACCTCGTAGTGCTCCTGCCCGATGACGTGCGGGTCGAGGATACGCGAGGTGGAGTCCAGCGGGTCAACGGCGGGGTAGATGCCGAGCTCGGCGATCTGACGGGAAAGAACCGTCGTCGCGTCGAGATGGGTGAATGTTGCCGCCGGTGCCGGGTCGGTGAGGTCGTCCGCAGGGACGTAGACCGCCTGCACGGACGTGATCGAGCCTTTTTTCGTGGAGGTGATGCGCTCCTGCAGTGCACCGACGTCGGTCGTCAGCGTTGGCTGGTAGCCAACGGCGGACGGCATGCGTCCGAGAAGAGCCGAGACCTCGGAACCTGCCTGGATGAAACGGAAGATGTTGTCGATGAAGAGCAGAACGTCCTGCCCCTGCACATCGCGGAAGTACTCTGCCATCGTCAGACCTGTCAGAGCAACGCGCATACGTGCGCCGGGCGGCTCGTTCATCTGGCCGTAGACGAGGGCGGTCTTGTCGATAACGCCTGACTCGGTCATCTCCGACCAGAGGTCGTTGCCCTCACGCGTACGCTCGCCGACGCCTGCAAAGACGGAGTAGCCGCCGTGCTCGGTCGCGATGTTGTGGATGAGCTCCATGATGAGAACGGTCTTTCCGACGCCGGCGCCGCCGAAGAGTCCGACTTTTCCGCCGCGCGAGTACGGGGCGATGAGGTCGACGACCTTGATGCCCGTCTCAAGGATCTGGGTCGATGTCTCCTGCTCGTCAAACTTCGGGGCGGCGCGATGGATCGGCCACACCTCTTTATTGCCGACGGGTTCGGGATTGTGGTCAACGGTCTCACCGAGGACGTTGAAGACGCGTCCGAGGGTCGCCTCGCCGACCGGCACGCTGATCGGCGCACCCGTGTCGTCCGCCTCCATGCCGCGCATCAGGCCGTCGGTGGAGCTCATGGCGATGCAGCGCGTGACGCTGTCGCCGAGGTGCTGCATGACCTCGACCGTGAGGTCGATGTCATGGTCGGCCGTCTTGCCCCTGACCTTGATGGCGTTCAGAATCTCCGGCAGTTCGCCCGCCGGAAACTCAATATCTACGACAGGTCCGATGACCTGTACGACTTTACCTTTTGCCAATGGAAAACCTCCTTACCTCCATGCACGCGGCGTACATGGATGTCACTTGAGTGCCTCGGCGCCGCCGACGATCTCGTTGATCTCGTTCGTGATGCCCGCCTGACGTACCTTGTTGTAGTAGAGGTCGAGCTTCCCGATGAGCTCCCCGGCGTTGTCGGTCGCGTTGCTCATCGCGTTCATGCGTGAGCTCAGCTCGCTCGCCGCCGACTGGAGGAGCGCCGCATAGATGGTGGTGAAAAGGTACTGCGGCAGCAGTGCCCCGAGCACCTCCTCGGCATTCGGCTCATAGATGTAGGGTGCCTGTGCGTGTCCCTCGCCTGCCTCTGCGGTAAAGGGCAGGAGTTTCACGGCCTCGGGCACACAGGTAATGGCCGACACGAAACGCGTGTAGACCATGTAGACTTCTTTGATCTCGCCGGACTCAAACGCACTGATAAGCGTGCGCGCGATCTTCTGCGCATGACGCGCCTGCGGGCGCTCGCTGATGCCGACGCGCTGACTGATGATGTCAAAGCTGCGGTTCTTGAAGAAGTCGCGTGCCTTGCGCCCGACGGTGACGATCTGCGTGTTGGACTTATCCTCGACGAGCGTCATCGCCTTTTTGAGTGCGTTGCTGGAGTATGCGCCTGCAAGCCCCTTGTCCGCCGCCATGACGAGGATGAGGCGCTTGCCGCTCTCATGCTGCTCGAGGAGCGGATGCGCGATGCCCGTCGCCGCTGCCGCCACGCTGCGGATGACCGCAGCCGTCTTTTCGGCGTAGGGGCGGTTGCTGTTGGCAGCCTCCTTGGCACGGCGCAGACGCGAGGTCGCGACCATGTCCATGGCGTTCGTGATCTGCTGGATGCTCTTGACGCTGCGGATGCGCCGGCGGATGTCCTGTAAATTTGCCATATACGGTCACCTCTCCCCTTACGCTTCTTTGTAGGAGATGGTTTCCTTGAACTCCGCGATCGCCTTCGTGATGTCCGCCTCGAGTCCGTCGTCCAGCTTCTTCATCTCCGTGATCGCCGCGGCGATCTCCGGATGTGCCGTGCGCATGAACTTCAGGAAGTCCGTGTGGAAGGTGACGACCTTGCCGACGGGGATGTCTGCGAGATGGCCGCGCACCGCCGTAAAGATGACGAGCACCTGCTCCGCGACGGAGAGCGGGCTGTACTGTGCCTGCTTCAGCGTCTCAACCATGCGGGCACCGCGGTCGAGCTGTGCCTTCGTCGCCTTGTCGAGGTCCGAGCCGAACTGCGCGAATGCCGCGAGCTCGCGGTACTGTGCGAGGTCGAGACGCATCGTGCCCGCGACCTGCTTCATCGCCTTGATCTGGGCGGAGCCGCCGACACGCGAGACCGAGAGACCGACGCTGATCGCCGGGCGGATGCCCGAGTAGAACGAGTCGGTATCCAGCATGATCTGACCATCGGTGATCGAGATGACGTTCGTCGGGATGTACGCCGAGAGGTCGCCCGCGAGTGTCTCGATGATCGGCAGTGCCGTGATGGAGCCTGCACCGAGTGCGTCGGAGAGCTTTGCCGCGCGCTCGAGGAGGCGGGAGTGTAAGTAGAACACGTCGCCCGGGTATGCCTCGCGTCCGGGCGGACGGCGGAGCAGGAGCGACATGGCGCGGTAGGCCGCCGCGTGCTTGGAGAGGTCGTCATAGACGCAGAGCGCGTGACCGCCCTTGTACATGAAGTACTCTGCCATCGCCACGCCCGCATACGGTGCGAGGTACTGCAGCGGCGCAGAGTCTGCTGCCGTCGCCGCGACGATGATCGTGTAGTCCATCGCGCCGCCGTCCTCGAGCGTCTTGACGACGCGCGCAACGGTGGATGCCTTCTGACCGATGGCGACGTAGACGCAGATACAGTTCTGTCCCTTCTGGTTCAGAATCGTATCGACGGCAATCGCCGTCTTGCCCGTGCCGCGGTCGCCGATGATCAGCTCGCGCTGGCCGCGGCCGATCGGAACGAGGGCATCGATCGCCTTCAGACCCGTCTGGAGCGGCTCATGGACGCTCTTGCGGTCGGCAATGCCGGGTGCCGGCGACTCGACCGGACGGAACTCCTTCGTGTCGATGGGGCCCTTGCCGTCGATGGGGCGGCCGAGTGCGTCCACGACGCGTCCGACCATCGCCTCGCCCACGGGCACCTGCATGATGCGTCCCGTACGCTTTACGGTGTCACCCTCCTTGATGAGGGTCTCGCCGCCGAGCAGCACCGCGCCGACGCTCTCCTGCTCGAGGTTCAGCACGAGCCCGTAGACATCGTTGCCGAAGTCGAGCAGCTCGCCTGCCATCGCCTTGTCAAGGCCGTAGATATGCGCAATGCCGTCGCCGACCTCAAGAACCGTGCCGACGTCGTTGACGTTCAGATCGACATCATAGTTCTTGATGCGTTCCTTGATGATGGAAGTAATCTCTTCCGGATTCATTTTCATATTTCGCTGTCACCCCGCTAGTTCGCCATTAACTCTGCCGTCATCGCTGCCAGACGTCCCTTGATGCTGCCGTCGATGCGGCGGTCGCCGATGCGCACCACCACGCCGCCGATGAGCGAGGGGTCGCGGTGCTCGCGCAGGGAAACCTCTTTGCCCGTCACGCGTCCGAGCTTTTCCATCAGCTCTGCCTTCTGCGTGTCGCTGAGCGGCTCCACGCTCGTGACATCCGCTACGGCGATGCCGAGCTTCTCATTCGAGAGCTGCACAAAGATCGCGCTGATCGCCTCGAACACCATCATGCGCCGCTTGTCGATGAGCAGCAGAAGGAAGTTCAGCACCATCTCGCGCACATCGTCCCCGAACACTTCCTTCAGGAGGGACTTTTTGTCCTCGGGCTGGACGTTCGGGTTGCAGAGGTACGCCTTCAGCTCCGGACAGTCGACGTATGTCTGCTGCACCTTGGCGAGGTCATTCCCATAGGCGCTGAGCGCGTTCTCCTCGCACGCCAGCTCGAAGATCGCACGCGCGTACTTGCGCGCCAGCTCCATGTTCAGCATGACGCGTCACCGACTTTTTTCGCATCGAGCTTTGCGATGAACTCGCCGATGATGGCATCGTTGTCCTTTGCGTCCAGATTCTTCTGGATGATCTTGCCCGCCGCTGCAAGCGACAGTGCGACAACCTCGGCCTTCAGCTGTTCCACCGCATGGGTGCGTTCGCGCTCCATCTGCTCCTCGGCAGACTTCTTCATCTGCTCGATCTCACGCTTCGTCGCCTGGATGCTCGCCTCGCGCTCCTCGCCGGCACGCTTTTCCGCCATATCGACGATCTCCTGCGCCTTTGTACGCGCCGCAGCGAGCTGCGCCTTGTACTCGCTCAGCGTCGCCTCCGCTGCCGCGGCATCCGCATCCGCCTTCTCGATGCTCTCAGCGATCTTCGCCTTGCGCTCGTCCATCATGCGCACGATCGGCTTGTATGCCACCGCGCGCAGAAGTGCAACGAGAATCAGGAAGTTGATGATTTGGATGGGCAGCGTCCCGTTGAGATCAATCAGGCCTTGCGTAATTTCACTCAATTCCTATGCCCCCTTTGCAAAATCCGTGCCACATGCGTCTTAGTGAATCAGCGGATTTGCATAGAGCATGATGATGCCGAAAACGACGCCGATGATGGCAAGTGCCTCGATCAGACCGACCGAAATCAGCGTACGCGTAAAGAGGACGCCGCCTGCCTCCGGCTGACGTGCGAGGCCCTCGATGAAGCGGCCCGTGACCAGACCGTCGCCGATGCCTGCGCCGATTGCAGCAAGACCAAAGCAGAGACCCGCACCGATAAGAGCGCCTGCGACCATGATTGCGTTTTCCATGAAAAGATCCTCCTTAAATATGTGAACAAAATCTTCGTGTCCGTGCCTGCTGCACGGCGTGCAAAACCTGTGTGGTCACGACCGATACTGCCGTTAGTGACCGTCGTCCGTCTTGATGGCAGCGCCGATGTACGCCGTCGACAGCATCGTAAAGACCAGTGCCTGCACAATGCCGACGAACACGCTGAACGCGAGCCAGATCACCGACGGGATCGTCGAACCGTTCCCGAGGAGCTGCAGCAGGATGTGAATCAGAATCTCACCCGCCAGAATGTTGCCGAAAAGACGGAACGACAGCGTAATCGGTTTCGCGAGCTCCTCGACAATGTTGATGATGATGAACGGTGCGACCGGCTGGAAGAAATGTGCCACATAGTGCATTCCCTTCACCGCCAGTCCCAGGACGTGCATCATGACGATGACCAGCAGAGCCAGTCCCAGGGTGGTGTTCAGATCATTTGTCGGCGATGCCATCGTCGGAATAAGACCAATCCAATTCGACACGAGAAGGAACAGGAACAGTGACACGATGAACGTGGACAGGAATCCACGCCCGCGCGGGCCCATGTTCTCCTCCACCTGGTCATGCAGCGCCTCAATCACCGTCTCCATCATCATCTGCCAGTTGGACGTCGGCACAACCTTCAGATTGCGTACCGCCAGCCAGCCGATCAGGAGCACCACGGCCATCGAGATCCACGTCATGACGAGGGTCTGTGAATTGAAGGTAAATCCGGCGATCTGCACTGCCTCGCGAACACCGATTTCGTGCATAACCTCTACCTCCCTCGGGGGTCTCCCCCCTCCTACTTCGAACCATCCGTCGGACGGTCCTTTCCATCTGCGTACAAGGCCCTGCCGATCAGCTGCGCCATCATCAGCACGTGCATCAGAAGGAATCCTCCCACTGCCGCGAAGAAATGCCGCACGCCCGTTATCGTTGCCGCCCAGAGAACCGCTCCGATGAGGACGAGCATCAGCATCAGCCCGATCTGCACCTGCGCCGCACCGCCTGTCCCGCGCCGCGCCGCACGCAGAAGGCGCCGCGCAAGCTGGACAAAGTAGAGCGCCGCCGCCGCCGCGCCCGCCGTGAGTGCCCCGATGAGCGCAAGCTCTCCCATCATGAGGAGAGCCGCCGCACCGAGGAGAACCGCCGCCGCGAACGCCAGACCGACCTGCCTCCAATACGCCGATAAAACCTGCCTCATATTCCTCCTCCGACCGCGCACGCAACAAAAATCCGACATTCATCGTGAATGTCGGCGCACGCGCCGTCTTCGTTGAATATCAGTACCCTATACCATATTCGACACAAATTCGAAAAATCCTTGCTCAGTGTATACAATATGCAATGGTCTCTTTCAAATGTTCCGTCAATACGATAAAGGCAGACTATCTACATCCGCCGCAGCGATGTATCGTCCTTATGGCTATTATACGGGCTTCCTGCCATTTCTGCAACCGCATTTTAATGTCTAATTGAATTTTATTCTTGTATAACATCATAGGCTTTGATAAAATGTTCGACACATATACCGCGTCCTATCCCCTGTTCTGATGGAGAAAGCCTCGCAGCGGGAGGATACATCAGACCATGATTGGAGGAATCCATGACCATCGAGGGAGCTGTCATCATCGAGAAGGGCGTCACCTTCGCCATCATCCACGTCGCGCCTGAGGTCACGCGCTACACCATCAAATCCACGCAGACCCGCCGCGCCCTCATGCGCTTCTTTCCCGGCATGCCTATCATCCTCATGAGCCTCACGGCGCAGGGCAAACCGCAGTACTACGGACGCAAGGACATCGTGGACTTTTTGAGCAGCGTACGTCTGAACCAGATCCCGTGGAAGAAATATCATATAGTGTGAAAGAGCGGCGCCTTTGCCGTATGGCAAGTGCTCCACTCCTATTTCATAATACCCCTTGCAGGCGGCAATGCAGATATTCTTTTCATCAAAGGCAGAGGGAAGCACTGATAAATTCAGCACTGCCATCTTAGCACATCCTTTTCGCTTTATTGTACCATATTCGGTACAAAAGAAAAAGAGCCGTCATGCTTTCGCACAACAGCTCCGTTTTTCTCGGTGTCCCTTTACTCTGCCGGCAGGATGAACGACAGCGAGCTGAAGATCTTCTTCGTCACGTTCGGATTGTCCGTCGGGAAGCCGACCTCGACGCCGATCACGTTCAGGCCGTTGTTCGCCACGCGCACGGAGACGAACCCATCTGCATCCGCCTGCGTCTCGGCCGTCAGGTTGCCGAGCACATCCGCAATGACAGGTGCA
This sequence comes from Centipeda flueggei ATCC 43531, assembly GCF_000160695.1. Lineage (GTDB taxonomy): Bacteria > Bacillota > Negativicutes > Selenomonadales > Selenomonadaceae > Centipeda > Centipeda flueggei. The sequence continues at coordinate 1,150,557 of NZ_GG694006.1, forward strand.
TTCGCGTACGGCTGACCATCCTTATAGATGCGCAGGTTCAGCGTGTCGCCGCGCCGCAGGGTCAGCGGGTTCACCATCGGCACGATCTGGATGGGCACATTGTAAATCCCCGCCGGACGCACCTTGTCGCTCCAGTAGTGGACGTTGTACTTGTAGGCGTACGTCACCGACACGAGGTTCTCGATGTTCGAGTAGTCGCGCGTCGGAATGACCTTGCCGTCCGTCGTCTTGGCGAAATAGCCGTAGTCGAAGAACGTCGCCGTCACGCCGAGATCATCGCCCGGCACAATGGTGATGTTCTTCTCGCCGTCCACGCGCTCCACCGTCGTCGGCTGGAAGTTCACATCGTACGCATCAATGCGCTGGACACATGCGGGATCGTACGCATTGTCCAGAGGCCCCTCGCCGAGGACGAGTGCCTTCGTATCGACGCGGTTCGCGAAGAACACGCCGTGTGCATCCGTCGATGCCGCCGTCATTGAGAGCCCGATGGCCGCACCGAGTGCCGCCGCCAAAATCTTTTTCTTCATGGAACAACCTCCTATGAATGAATAAAATCAACTTACTTGCTATTATACCGGAAACAATATTTATTTGCAATCAAATTCACGAGATCGTGCAGATGCTTGCCTGCACAGATCATTTTTGTTACACTACAAAAAATCACAGATATTATGGGGCTCCCGCACAAGGAGGAACGATGATGCGACATCTGCTCAGCATGGCTCTCTGTCTCTGCCTGCTCATTCCCGTATCCACATCAGAAGCACAGGAAAAAACCGCCGACACAGGCGATCTGTCTGCGGCAGTTGAACTCCTCCGTACCGTAGAGAAAACGAACATCCACTATGTCGAGCTCCCCCGGCTCCCTGCCATCACCGCAAATGATCCGCGCTATGCCGAGGTTGACCTCAGCGCGATCCCGCCGGAGCAAATCTACCCGCCGCTGAGTTACGTGCTGACCAATCTCCCATTCTACCCTTCACTTGCCACACCACTCTTCTGTCAGATGGCAAAAGACCCACAGGTCATCTCAGACAGCGAACCGCTGCTCCTGCTCCGCATGGCACCCATTGACAGCGGGCTGACGAGAATTCTATTTCCGGACGAGCGTGAGGAGATCGTTTCCGTGATAGAGCACCTCGTTCTCCTAAAAAACGGAACCCTGCTGGAATCACCGGACGATTACATCATCACATACGATGCCGCCAAAAACCCGGTCGCACGATTCGGTTACTACGACCTTCTCAGGCTCAATAAAAAATATCATTTTACCTCTCCCGAAATCTATGACATTATCTCCTCCTCGCCCGCACATCAATTCGCCAAGGGAAGCCGTGAATATCGATATGCACAGCATCTCTATCACATTATGCCGAACTCTATCGAATACCCGATGGTTTTTGAGCATTATTACGACCCGAGCCGACACAAATTCTTTTCATGATTTTCGATCCGATGTTACGATATGCTCTGTGAAGTACGTATTCATAATTAGGGAGGAACGTATATGCATCTTGTCAAATCCATCGCCGCCGTCACCGTCACAGTCCTCACCCTCACCGGCACAGCATCCGCCGCAGACGGCATCGGAGGATCGGAGCGGCGCGATACCATCCAAGAATACAAGACCTACGAAGAAGCAGAGGCTGCTATCCGAAAGCATCTCGACGAAGAAGCCGAAAACGCAAAACGAGTCCCCCTTTCGGTCGATGAATGCAGAGTGATTGTAATGAATGACGCTCTTTATAAAGACATCGACCGCAGCGCGCTCCCGCCCGTCGATCAGCCCATGCCTGCACTGAGTGCACTTTTCAGCAGTCTGCTGTATCTGTCGAATCTCCAGCTCGTTGTCACAGAGGGCAGAGAGGCGCGTACCGAGAACACCATCCGAACGGGGTACCCCACACGTTGGTTTCGCACCGTAGACAGCCGCAATGCCAAACGATACCATTTGTCCAATGGAAAACAGGTCATCATGTCACTTGCGCTTGAGATCGTTCACAAGAAAGACGCTACGAAATCATTCGCGAATGACTTCAATTTCTTCATCTACGACGCCGATGATCACCCGCTCATGCGGATCAGCGGTGCACAGCTGCCCGATCTCAGCCATGCAAAGTCAACAGCGGAGTCATTGAACATCATCGCCGCTGCGAACGGTACGCCGCTGACCGAGGGCGACCGCGAATACGCGCTCGCACAGCACATGCTCCAAACGGCGATGCCGGCAGAAATCCCGCGTAAATGAAGCTGCACACGAATCTCACACAATACTAATGTCCATTTCATCATTCTCTATCCTATCCTGCGATATTCTTTTTGGAGTAATGACTCTGACATCAAGGAGGAACGTATATGAACATGGTCAAATCCATTGCCGCCGCTGTGCTCGTCATGGCAGTCGCGGCGCTCTCTCTCCTGCCGCAAACAGCAGAAGCGGCAACTGACTGGGACGGCGGACGCATCCGCGCGGAGGGGACGGGCATCGCCCCCGCACGCACGGTGAGTGCTGCACAGGCGCGTGCCCTTGCCCGCCGTGCCGCCATCGCCGACGCCTATCGTCAGCTCGCCGAGCAGATTCAGGGCGTCGCCGTCGATGCCTCGACCACCGTCGAGGACATGATGGTTACGAATGACAGCGTCCGTACCCACGTCAGTGCTCTTGTGCGCGGTGCACGCATCGTCGAGGAAAAGGCACTGCGTGACGGTGCCTACACCGTCACCCTCGATGTGCCTGTCTTCGGTGTCAGCTCCCTCGCGGGCTCCGTCTTTACTCCGAACACTGCGCGCGAACAGTGGGCATCGCCGGACAGCGTCTATGAGCCCTACACCCCGCGCGACTACGACACGACGGGCTACGGCACATACGGCCGCCGCGGCGCTTACGACGGCACGACGACCACGCCGGCCGCACCTGCGCGCCGTTCCCCCTCCACCAGCTCTGCCGCGAGTGCGCCCAATGGACGCGCCATCGGCGGCTACACGGGACTCATCGTCGACTGCCGCGGCATGGGCCTGCGCCCCGTCATGAGCCCTGTCATCAAGACAGAGAACGGCCGCCCCATTTACGGCTACAAGAACCTTGACAGCGACAAAGTCGTCGCAAACGGTATGGCAGGCTACGTTCGCAGTGAAGCGGATGCCACGCGTGCCGGACGGAACCCGCTCGTCGTCCGCGCCGTTCGCGTGGACGGCAATGCGAACCCCGTCCTCTCTGCCGAGGATGCACGCCGCGTCCTCATCGAGAACGGCGCAAGCGGTTTCCTCGACGCAACGAACGTCGTCTTTATCCGCTGAGCAAAAATAAATACACAAAACACCGTATTGTTATGATAAAGATCATAAACAATACGGTGTTTTTGTGTTATAATGCGGGGACTATCAAAAAAGGAGGAAACTATATGAAACTTAGTGCAAGAAATCAGCTTAAGGGCAAAGTCGTCTCCATCGAGAAGGGTGCCGTCAACGGCATCGTCCACATCGAGCTCAAAGGCGGCGACGTGGTTGCATCGACGATCAGCATGGATGCCATCAAAGAGCTCGGCCTCGAGGTCGGCAAGGAGGCATACGCCGTCATCAAGGCAACGTCCGTCATGGTCGGCGTCGATCATCACCACAGCTAAGGAAGCGCCGATAACCTCATTTTATCAGCGATTTCCCAAAAGCTGCTATGACAGTATAAAATCCCCGCACATCGGACATTCCGGCGTGCGGGGATTTTTTCATTGGGGAGTCTCGTGGGCCCCCGCCTCCATCATGATATAGCGGCGGTTCTCGCTCAAGTGTACGATAACCGCATAACGCGCACCCTGTAGATCTTGCTCCTTGATGCTTTCTACCATGCGTCGATGGTAAATCCTCGTATGCTCACGCAGAGAACCATCGGTAATATTGATATTCTGCCTAATTGATGAATAGATGATATCAATCAGGTTTGGCGCAATTTTATTGCCGCTTGCTGCTGCAATTTCTCGATGCAGCAAGAGATCATTATAGTCATGCGGTCGATCCGCACGAATATCCTGTTCCGTCGCGACACATGCCGCCTCAATACGCGCGAGCTGACATGGTGAACGCCGCACCGCAGCGAGTGCAGCAAGTTCCGGTTCCAAGATCAACCGGAGCTCGAGCAAGTCCAACGCCAACAGCGA
>NZ_GG694006.1:1154760-1166337 GCF_000160695.1 Centipeda flueggei ATCC 43531
CCCCGTCTGCATAAATGTGAGGCCGAGCGGATCCGTCGGAATCCCGCGTTTCGGAGAAACGTACGTACCGGACCCCTGACGTGTTTCGAGAATATTGCGTGATACGAGCGTCTTAAATGCCTCTCGAAGCGTACTGCGGCTTACCTGAAACATTTCAACGAGTTCCTGCTCGGTCGGAAGTTTATCACCGGGAGCAAGCCCATGTTCTTGAATATATTCAATGATCTGTGCAGCAACAGCATCGGTCAGTGCAACGCCATTCAAATTTAGTTTCATAAGTTTTCCCTTTCTATCATATTTATATATTTATTATAGCATAGCTTGTAAAATAATTTATCTGATGATTTCCCTGCAAATATATCTGTTGCACTCTATTCAATTCCCAGTAACCCCTGTTTTTCAAGTTTTATTACGATTTTATCTTGACAACATTCTTTCTTTTCACGTATAATACAATAAATTCATCAGATGAATTTTAGATGAATTACGAAAGGTATATCAAGTGTATGGAGGTGCTCTGTAATGAAACGATTTCTAAGTATACTCTGCACCATGCTGCTTCTATCCGCAGTATTTGCGGGGTGCGGCGGTGGTGGTGCGCAAAATGCCGATGGAAAGACCACACTGAAGGTCGGCTTCGGTTCCAGCATCGACAACAGTTCCGGCGGACAAGGACTAAAAAAGTTCAAGGAGCTTGTAGAGAAAGAGAGCAACGGCCGCATCACGGTGGAATTGTTCGGTGACGGACAGCTCGGCAACGATAAGTCCATGATGGAGGCTCTTCAGATGGGCACGCTTGATATGACGATGCCCTCCAGTTCTCCCGTCTCCGAGTTCACGAAAGCATTCCTCGCATTTGATCTTCCGTTCCTCTTCACCACACCGGAACAGGCAGATAAGGTGCTCGACGGCGCAAGCGGTCAGGACATCTTGAAGACGCTTGATACGGTCAACATCAAGGGGCTCTGCTATTTCGAAAACGGTTTCCGCAATGTGACGAACAGCAAGCATGCTGTAAAATCCGTCACCGACCTCTCTGGTCTGAAGATCCGTACGATGCAGAACCCGATCCATCTTGAGACGTTCAAACTTTGGGGCGCAAACCCACAGCCTATGGCGTTCAACGAAGTCTTCACGGCTCTCGAGCAGAAAACGCTTGACGGGCAGGAGAACCCGAACACACTGATCTTCGATGCCGGCTTCTATGAAGCGCAGAAATATCTGACCATCTCACGCCATTTTTACACGCCCTATGTACTGATGATCAGCAGGAAGACGTGGGATAAGCTCTCCCCCGAGGATCAGAAACTCATCCAAAAATGTGCGGACGAGGCAAAGGTCTTCCAGCGTGAGACCAATCGTCGTCTGGATGCTGAGTATCTCCAAAAGATCAAAGACCACGGTCTTACGGTCGATACACTGTCCCCGGAGGAGACCGCAAAGATGAAAGAGGCAGCGCAGCCCGTCTATGACAAATTTTCTGGCGACATTGGAAAAGAGCGTCTGGATGCCATCTTGAAGGAAGTACAATAAACTGCATTGGAAGAGGGCGCCGCCCCGGGGTGAACCCCTTGGGCGGCGCCTGTTCCATAATGGAGGTATGTTCCATGACCGGTATTCTGAAGAAGACAGAAATGCTGATTGCGCTTCTTGCATCTGCCGCGATGGGCGGCATTGTTCTCCTCGTCTTCGCCAACGTCATCATGCGATACTGTTTCAACACAGGCCTGACATGGAGCGACGAAGCGTCCGTCAATCTATTCGTATGGTTCATCTTTCTGGGCGGAATCCTCGCCGCACTGGACGGTTTGCATCTGAAGGTGGATGTTCTGACCAGCCGTCTATCTGCAGGCGGGCAAAAATGCTGCGATCTCATTGCCAACTGTCTGGTTCTGCTGGCAATGGGCATTCTGCTCGTAGGCGGCATCGAACAGGTCGCCGTATCGAGCAACAACATCAGTTCTGCAACAGGAATTCCCTTTTCCTGCATCACAGTATCCATGGTTGTCTTTGCCGTCAGCATGATTCTGTTGACACTATATAGGATAACGCAGATCCTCCACCCAAACGAGGAGGGCAGATCATGAACGGTACAGAAATTCTTGCAGTCTTTCTCGTCGCCCTATTTTCCCTGCTGATGGTCGGCGTTCCGATTGCATTCGGACTCTTACTAGTATCGGCGGTCCTGCTGCTCTACATCGGCAATTTCACCCCGCAGCTTCTTGCCCAGGCAGTGGTATTTGGAGCAAACAGTTTCACACTGCTCGCCATCCCCTTCTTTATCCTTGCCGGTGAAATCATGAGTGCCGGAACGATCTCAAAGAGAATCGTTACCTTTGTCGCTAGTCTTGTCGGACATGTGCGCGGCGGACTTGGCTATGTCGTCATCATCGCCAGTACGATCTTTGCAGGGCTCTCCGGATCCGCCGTTGCGGATGCGGCCGCACTGGGAGCCATTCTGATCCCCATGATGATTCAGATGGGATATGATCGTGCGACATCGGTAGCACTCGTCTGTGCCTCAGCAATGATCGCACCGATCATTCCGCCCAGTGTCCCGCTCATCCTATACGGGGTCAGCGGGCAGGCATCCATCGGCCGCTTGTTCATGGCAGGCATCGTACCGGGACTCATCATTGCACTCGCCCTGATGATCCTTTGGTACATCATGGCAAAGCGAAACAACTATCCCGTCGGCAAGCGTGCGACGATCCCCGAGATTCTGACGGCATTCAAAGATTCCATCTTTGCCCTCTTCATGCCCTTTATCATCGTTGGCGGCATCCGTTTCGGCATCTTTACACCGACAGAGGCGGGCTGTATTGCCGTGGTCTATGCACTCTTCATCTCCATTGTCGTCTATCGCGAGATGGGGCTGCACGACCTCAAAAAGGTATTCATTGGCACATCAAAAACGACGGGACAGGTACTGCTTGTCGCCGCTGCGGCCATGAGTACAGCATGGGTCGTAACAACAGCAGGCGTGCCACAGCAGGTTGTCTTTGCCCTACAGGACCTCACGTCAACACCGACAATACTTCTGATCGTCATCGCCGTCTTTCTCATCCTGCTCGGCATGGTCATGGACAGCACCCCCGCTATCCTCATTTTTGCCCCCATCTTCATGCCGCTCATCAAGGCAGCAGGAATTGACCCTGTCTACTTTGGCATCGTCATGGTACTCGATCTCATGATCGGACTGCTCACACCGCCTGTAGGAACAGTTCTCTTTGTCGGCTGCGGTGTCGGCAATGTCAGTCTCAATGCGCTTGTACACAAACTGTGGCCGTTTATCCTGCTGGAATACGGTGTTCTGTTCCTCTTCATCTTGATTCCGGAGCTGGTTCTGATCCCTATGAAATGGTTTATGTAAGTGAGGAGATTCCATGCGAAAAATATACGTTACAGACTATGAATACGACTCGTTGGCACCGGAAGAACACGAGCTTGCACGCGCGGGACTCACACTCATCCCGCAGCAGTGTCACACAGAGGATGATGTCATCCGTACATGTGCGGATGCCTCCGGCTTGCTCAATCAATACGCCCCCATCACACGGCGCGTCATAGAAGCGCTGCCGCATCTGAAAGTCATTGCGCGCTACGGTGTCGGAGTCAATACCGTAGATCTGGAGGCGGCAACGGAGCACGGTGTCTGCGTGCTGAACGTCCCCGACTACTGCGCAGACGAAGTCTCCAACCACGCCTTCGCACTCCTGATGGCCTGTCATCGAAAGCTCGCACCACTTCACACACAAGTAAACGGCGGCGGTTGGGACTACAACATCTGCAAGCCCATTCACCGGCTTGCAGGACAGACTCTTGGGCTGCTCGGCTTCGGACGCATTCCACGACTGCTCGCCGAAAAGGCACGTGCTTTTGGTCTGAAATTCGCTGTATACGATCCGTTTGTCACCCCCGCAATTGTCGCCTCCTATGGAGGCAAACTCCTTACACTGGGCGAAGTGCTCCAAGCATCGGACATGATCTCGGTTCACGTTCCGCTGACCAAGGAAACGGAGCACCTTCTCAGCCACAGGGAATTTGACATGATGAAACCGAGCACCATCCTCATCAACACGTCACGCGGACCACTGATTGACGAGGAGGCTCTCTATGCCGCACTGACCCAAGGAAAAATTGCGGCTGCAGGGCTTGACGTGACCGAGCAGGAGCCTCTGGCACAGGATTCCCCGCTCCGCTCCCTGCCCAACATCATCATCACGCCGCATGCCGCATGGTACTCCGAAGAGGCGGAATGCGAGCTCAAAACGAAGGCAGCACGCGGCATTGCAGATATTCTGAGCGGTCATGATCTGCCCAACATCGTGAACCGTACGGTACGGGAAAAACTACCCCTGAAACCACATGTTTCTGGTGTCCCATGCTGATCGCAACGATAGATGCCGGAACGAGCAATACGCGAGTCTACCTCTGGCAGGACACAACAATTCTCGCCGAAGCACAGATGCCGATCGGCGTGCGCCACACGGCGATTGACAGGCATAACAAAAAGCTGACGGCAGCCGTTCGGGATACCTTGCGGGAAGCTGCACGCAAGGCAGGGGTCACGGTGGATGAAATCGCCTGCATATTGGGCGCAGGGATGCTCACCTCCAATGTTGGTCTCAAGGAGATCCCGCATCTTGCTGCGCCGATCTCCCTTGATGCACTCTCCCACGCGATTGTCCCCTGCCACTTGCCGGAAATCTGTCCGCAGGTCATTCATCTTATTCCGGGCATCAAGAACATGAATGATATGTCATTCACAGATGAAACGATCGGGCATATGGACATCATGCGCGGTGAGGAAACCGAGGCAGCAGCGATACTGCAATGTTTTCCTTCCGTTGAGCATATGGTACTCATTCTCCCCGGCTCACACAATAAATACATTGCCGTGTCGAACGGAGATACCATCTGCGGATGTCTAACAACCCTTGCTGGAGAGCTCCTTCACGCAATGACATTTGACACCATTCTCGCGAGCAGTACCGCACAAAGTTACGCCGAGCACTACGATGCAGAGGCATTTCAACGCGGTGTCGTCTGCCGCAGACAGTCCGGTTTTGGTCATGCTGCGTTTATGGCGCGCATCCTTGACCTTTTTCACGAGGCTACGCCAAATGTTGTTCAGAACTACCTGCTCGGAATCCTGCTGGCAGACGATCTTATTGCACTCAGGAAGAGTCACCTCTTCCCCAACCTGTCCGAGGCTGTGTTCATCATCGCAGGGAATCCGCTGATGCAAGCTGCATACAAAACCTTGCTCGCGTCAGAAAATTATTCCACACGATCGCTTGATCAAGATACTATGTGTGCGCTTTCCGGGAGAGGTGCCATTGCCCTTGCCCGAAGAGCAAGCCTGTTTCGGGAGGAATACGCATGACAGGACTGCATCAAGAACTGCTGACAGAGCGTCTCGTCGCCATCATTCGCAATATCCCCTCAGCGCTGCTTCCACCGACATGTGAAGCGCTGCTCTCCGGCGGTATCCGCTTCGTCGAAGTCACCCTGCATCCCGGCGATCCCGCTGCAACACACGATACACTGCACGGCATCGAAGAATTGCGCCGGCGCTTTGATATGCAGCTGCATATTGGTGCCGGAACAGTACTGACGCCGGAGGCAGTAGATGCCGCAGCGGGGGCAGGCGCTGAATTCATTCTTGCCCCAAACACAACCCCTGCCGTAATCCGTCGTGCAAAGGAATGTGGTCTCCTCACCATGCCCGGCGCATTCACTCCAACAGAGATTGAACATGCATGGACAGCGGGGGCGGACATCGTGAAAGTCTTTCCTGCCGACCTGCTTGGAGCACCGTATTTCAAAGCGCTCCAAGGACCGCTTCCCCATATTCCTCTCTCAGCTGTAGGCGGTATTTCTACGGACAACATTGCAGCATTTCTGGATGGAGGCGCTGTCGTCTGCGGGATTGGCGGAAACCTCGTCAATGCATCACGCGCCATACACGGCGCATGGGATGAGATCCGCGAAACCGCCGCCGCATACTGCCGTATTGTCTCCCCCTGGAGAAGCACTGATACTATGTGAAAGGAGGCTCTATGGCAAACATACTGACCTTTGGGGAGCCCATGGCTCTTCTCATGGCAGAGGAGTATGGCCCACTCAAAGACGTACCTCTTTTCAGGCGCCGCGTTTCCGGTGCCGAGGTGAATATAGCGATCGGTTTGACGCGGCTCGGCCACAGCGTCAGCTACATCAGCCGTGTTGGTCAGGATCCCTTTGGCGCACACATTCTTGACTTTCTCACAGAGCAACAGATCAATACCCGATACATCGAAGTCGATGCCGCGGATCGAACGGGCATACAACTCAAGGAAAAACCGATCGACGGACAGGATCCGATCGTCGTCAACTTTCGAAAGGGGACAGCCTTCTCTCACATTTCCCTCGATGTCATTCACACCATCGACTGGCAGAGTATCAATCATCTGCATGTGACTGGCATTCCCGCCGGTGTTTCAGAGAAAGCACGCCGTGCACTGAACCTATTGATGGACACAGCGCGTGCACGGCAGATTCCCATCTCCTTCGATCCAAATCTACGCCCATCTCTGTGGAAATCCAAGGAAGAAATGGTTCATATCATCAACGAATTCGCCGCGAAGGCCAACATCGTCCTTCCGGGGATTGGCGAAGGAAACATCCTCACAGGACACGATGATGCCGAAACGATTGCCGACACGTACCTCGCACGCGGTATCGATACAGTAATTGTCAAGCTGGGTGCCATCGGAGCATTTACCAAATGTTCCGATGGCAGCAGTTTCCACACCCCCGGCTTTCCCGTAAAAGAAGTAATCGACACGGTCGGCGCAGGTGACGGCTTTGCCGTTGGCGTCCTCAGCGCACTGCTCGAAGGACGCTCACTGGCAGATGCCGTTCAGCGCGGGACTGCAATCGGCGCACGCTCGGTTATGACTGCCGGCGATAACGAAGGACTTCCAACTGCACAGCAGCTTGAAGCTTTTCTGCTACAGGAGGGCAAATAATATGAACAAAGAACGAATCCTCTCCGCCATCAAAACACAGGGTATCATTGCCGTTGTACGCGGAAAGAATGCCGAGCACGCCATCAACGTCGCCGAGGCCTGCATTGAGGGAGGTGTCACCTGCATCGAGCTTACCTTTACCACGCCGCATGCACATGAGGCAATCCGCACACTCAGTCAGAAGTATGCCGACAATCCAACAGTGATCATCGGGGCGGGAACCGTACTGGATGCAATCACCGCACGCATTGCAATACTGGAGGGTGCACAATTCATTGTTTCTCCGGCATTTGATGCAGAAACGATAAAGTTATGCCATCGTTATCAGATTGCAGTCATGCCCGGAACCACTACACTCAGTGGTGTCATCGAAGCAATGGAGGCGGGTGCCGACATCATCAAAATCTTCCCGGGAGAGTTAGCGGGGCCTGCTATGATCCGAGCAATCCATGGTCCTCTGCCGCAAGCCGTACTAATGCCGACCGGCGGTGTTACACCGGACAATGCCGGTGCATGGCTAAACGCCGGATGCATCGCTGTTGGTGCAGGCGGCAGCCTCACCAAGGGAGCAGACAACAACGACTTCGCTGCTGTCACGGAACAAGCCAAAAAGTTTGTCCAAGCTATTACCGCAGCAAGAACATAACACTTTCCATGAATGCAGCCCTTAGGCTACAAGATATAATCAGGACAAAAGCAAGAAAATCCAATAGAGCAAAAAGGGCACCGCAAAGGTGCCCTTTTATTCTTCCATCTCCTCGTCCTCATGATGCCGCTTGGGCGGACGCGGATGATAGAGACTCCAGTTCCAGTGAATCGCAGCGAAACGGATGAGGAGGACAAGGAGGAAGGCGAGCCATGAGACGGCCTCGATGCCGAGAGTGCCGCCCAGAGCGCAGAACACAAATGCTCCAACGAGGGAGGCCACTGCATAAACTTCAGCATAGAGGACGACGGGCATTCGCTTCGCGAGCACATCACGGATCATCCCGCCGCCCACCGCCGTCGTCGCCGCGAGGAGGATGGGCAGGACATAGCTGTCCGCGCCGCCGAATCGTACCCCCGTGAGTGCCCCCGTGATGGTAAAGGCGGCAAGGCCGATAGTGTCGGAGACGTTGAAGATCGTCAACAGCCGCCGACGCTGCATGTGATGCAGTTCTGTCCACTGATAGAGAAATGAAGTGGAGAGAGCAACGCCGACGGAGAGCAGAAAGTTCGTCGTATCGCGCAGTGCCATCGGCGGTGTAAGCCCTACGAGGAGATCGCGCACCATGCCGCCGCCCACCGCCGTCGCGAGAGCGAGAACGGAAATGCCGAAGATGTCCATGCGGCGGGACAGCCCGACGAGCGTGCCCGACACCGCGAAGGCGAGCGTCCCGATGATGTCAAAGAGACGCCAGAGATCGATTTCCTCCACGAACATAGTTTGCTTTCCTCCATGGATGTGATGATATCCGTGCGCTGATGTGCCCTCACCACTGCAAGCGCTCCCCCTTCCCCGTCAAAGCGGGGGAGGCTCCTCAGTCCTGCGCGAACAGATACAGAATGACCTCCATCGGTGTCAGTGCACCCGTGGATGCCGAGCGCGCCCCTGCAGCAATCAGATTCCCATCACGATCATAGACACTGCGCTCGAGTGTCAGGCGATAGGTCTCATGTGCATCGCGAAGCTTTTCCCCCGTGATGCGATAGACGATCATCTGCTCTGCGCCTGCCGCACGTGCCGCCGCGGCCTGTGCTGCTATGCTGTGTGCATGCTCCGCGCTCTCAGGTGAAAACACTGTCGCGGCGTTCCGCACATACTGGGCATCATGCAGCACGGCACGCAAATAGGGAACATCCTCTGTGAGTGACGCATCCACATCCACGGCAATCGGCGCAAGATAGACTGTACGCCCTGCCGTACGATTCTCCTGCCCCACAAGGAAAGTCAGTGCGCCGCTGCTGTCATGCGTATCGTAGAGGCGGCGCAGTGCTGCATCCACATAGACGGTCATCGTATGCGGAAATGCCGCTGTCGTCCGCGCAGGCTGCCAGTCGATGCGCTCGCCGAAGTGCTGAAAGCCAAGCGGTAAGGAGAGTGCATCCTTCACGGGGTCACCGCGCATCACAACGCGGCGCAGGGTAAAGCGATCTTTATAGGTGCGGACAAAATCATCGTTCCCCACCGCAGGCGAGCCGAAGGTCGTCACGATAAGCTGATCGGGAGACACGCCAAGATCAGAGAGACGCGCCGCCGCAAGAACCGCCGCCGCGCCGCCGAGGCTGTGTCCCGTGAGATAGAGCTTTTCCGAAGGATGCGCGCGCAGGTCGGCAGCAAGGTGCTCCCCTGCCGTCTGCCCATCCACTGCATCCGTAAAGAGCGCCGCCTGACAGTAGTCGAGAAAGCCACGGTGAACCAGCGGCATCCCGCCGCGCTCCGCCTTAGGCGTATCACGCACGGTGAGAAACTCCGCCGGCGAGTGGCCGCCGAACGCCGCGCGTTTCATTCGCAGATCCGTCCAGACGTCACTGCCGCGCTCTGTCCCGGGAAAGGCGATGAGATGGAGCTCTGCTCCATCGGCATCACGGCGTACCATATGAAAGAAACGTCCGACCGTTCCGCGATGTCCCACGGTCTCCGTACCGACAATCTCCCATCCCGCCGCCGTGAGGCGTGCACGCAGAAGCTCAGAGAGAGCCCCGCTGTATGCCGCCTCGGATGCCGCCGCCTCGACAAAGAGCAGCGCGGGGAGATCAGGAGCGGCGGCGAAGGTGCGCAGAGGAAGCGCAAACGTGCAGAGCAGAATCACAAACCGCAATACCTTCATCATCACACCTCCCACACAATATATCTGTCACTATTATACCTGTTTTCCTCGAAAATTTCATAGAAATCGCTGATAAAATGAAGCGTGGGAAACACCGCAAGATAAAATAAAACCGCCGCGGTTCCCCACGACGGTAAATTCTCAGATGGTGCGGTTGATGGGACTTGAACCCATACGTCTTGTGAACACTACCCCCTCAAAGTAGCGCGTCTGCCAATTCCGCCACAACCGCGTATAAATATGGTGCGGTCGAGAGGACTTGAACCTCCACGATGTTGCCATCACTAGCGCCTGAAGCTAGCGCGTCTGCCATTCCGCCACGACCGCATATTCAGTTATCAAGTAATATCATCGAGCACGACAGCCGCATCTGTAGCGATCTGCTCGTTAGTGCCTAAATGGTGCGGTTGATGGGACTTGAACCCATACGTCTTGTGAACACTACCCCCTCAAAGTAGCGCGTCTGCCAATTCCGCCACAACCGCATGACATAAACAATGATATCAACGATGGGTGTGCCATCATTGACGAAGCGATTCTAACAAGACTGCCATTTGCAGATGCTCAGGCATTCTCGCTTCACTGCTCAAATTGGTGCCGAGGACCGGAATCGAACCGGTACGATCTTTCGATCGGGGGATTTTAAGTCCCCTGCGTCTGCCTGTTCCGCCACCCCGGCGATAGGCAAAATGGAGCGGGTGATGGGAATCGAACCCACGTGACCAGCTTGGAAGGCTGGGGCTCTACCATTGAGCTACACCCGCATGGAGCTGGCGAGAGGACTTGAACCTCCAACCTGCTGATTACAAATCAGCTGCTCTACCGATTGAGCTACGCCAGCAGCAAAGGCACACGCGGCGACTGCCGCAGACGCTGTCCCCAAGGGAAAATAGGTGGTGCCTCAGAGCGGAATCGAACCACTGACACGGGGATTTTCAGTCCCCTGCTCTACCAACTGAGCTACCGAGGCATCGGATATATGACACAATAGTGTGGAATAAGCAAATGGCGACCCGAAGGGGACTTGAACCCCTGACCTCCGCCGTGACAGGGCGGCATTCTAACCAACTAAACTACCGGGCCGTAAAAAGTAATCACCTATGGTGGGCGATGACAGGATCGAACTGCCGACATCTTGCTTGTAAGGCAAGCGCTCTCCCAGCTGAGCTAATCGCCCATAAAATGGTGACCCACCACGGAATCGAACCGTGAACCTACTGATTAAGAGTCAGTTGCTCTGCCAGTTGAGCTAGTGAGTCATAATAAGTAAAGAAATAGTGGTGGCTCACCCGGGACTCGAACCCGGGACCCTCTGATTAAAAGTCAGATGCTCTACCAACTGAGCTAGTGAACCTTTATCAGCGCCACTGTACCCGCCAAATTGATACAAATTGGCTGGGGTAGTTGGATTCGAACCAACGGATGCGGGAGTCAAAGTCCCGTGCCTTAACCGACTTGGCTATACCCCAACTATCCAAAGCGGCGACGCCGCCAAAGGAATCGCTGATAAAATGAAGTCCGTCAGATTGGCGTAGATTTTTTCGTCCGAACAAGGAGGCAAACCGGACGCATAGCCAAAGCTATGTGGAGGATTTGCCGACACAGTTCGGGCAAAAAAGATGCGTCAAGATGACGCGGCTGAATTTATCAGTGCTTCCTATAATGCAAAAATGGCTCCTCGAACTGGACTCGAACCAGTGACATTCTGATTAACAGTCAGACGCTCTACCGACTGAGCTATCGAGGAGTGA